>JBAYTR010000001.1:0-345116 GCA_041675505.1 Bacteroidia bacterium
AATAACCATCTAACTGCGCAGAATAAAGAATGTAAACAACAAATGGCATAAAACAAAAAATCCTCACGTCTTATAACGTAAGGATAATTGGTGGAAGTTGAGGGATTCGAACCCCCGACCCTCTGCTTGTAAGGCAGATGCTCTGAACCAACTGAGCTAAACTTCCTTTTTAAAGGAGTGCAAAGATAAAATCCGCGGGGTAAAACACAAACATTGTCTGAAAAATCTTTCACTAATACTTACAAATGTTGATTTTTCAGGCGATTACATTTTCACAACATCATAAAATTTAACTTACTTTTGGCTCGTTGTATGGTTATGAAACGGCTAAAACGCATCTTACTCGTCCTTTTTATCGTTCTGCTCTCTGTAATTCCTGTATTGTACGGAACGGTATATTTCTTTGGCAAAAACATCGAAAAATATGTTGTGGCTGAACTGAACAAAAGCCTGGCCGTAGAAATAAAAGTAGGTGAAATTGATTTCAGCATAATCCGTCAGTTTCCCAAAGCCAGCTTGCTCTTTACCGATGTAATCATTTATGAAAATTTCCCGGGCAGAAAAAAAGAACTGTTGCACTGTGACGAGATATTTCTGGTTTTTAACATCCGCGACATACTGAAGAAAAAATACATTATCAATGAAATAGTATTGAACAAAGGAACCGCCAATCTCTATGTGGACAGTAAAGGGCGGGATAATTATACCATTGTAAAAGAAGATAACGAAAACACCGATTCAGATACGCTGCAGATTAACCTGCAATCCATTCAGCTCAACCAAATGAACATCAGCTATGATGATCATGAACTTAACTTTTTCATGAATGGAGACATTGAGAGCACTGTGCTTTCAGGCAATTTTAAAGACGCTGTTTATGATTTGGAATGGAAAGGAAAAGCATTTATTGAGCAACTCACTTACAGCAAGGTAAACTATATCAAACAACGCAATATTACAATGGATGCTGCCTTGAACGTAGATGCCGAAAACGAAAAATACACTTTCAGCAGAGCGCTCCTTAATATATCAGGGATTGACTTCGACATAAAAGGTGGTGTTGATAACAACAAAGACGACACTAAAATTAACCTGAGCATTAACGGTTCTCAAATGGACATCCGTTCCTTTCTGTCATTGCTACCTGAATCAACCCATGAATTCACCAAAGATTTCAAAAGCACGGGCAACTTCTATTTTTCTTCTACTATTAAGGGAGAAATTTCTGAAAAACACAACCCTCATATTGAAGTTAACTTTGGGGTAGAAAATGGTTCCGTTTACAAATCAGGCTTAAACGAGGGCTTTGAGCAGTTAAATTGCAAAGGACATTTCACCAACGGAAATAAACAGAATGCAGCCAGCTCAGTACTCACTATAAAACCATTTAAAGCAAGTCTTGGCGGCCACACCACAGAGGCGACTTTTGAGTTAAGTGACCTGAACGACCCGTTCATAAAACTAAGCTTACACGGCAACATTGATTTGTCGAAACTTGGCGATTTGTTGGATATGGAATCCATCGAGTCAATAAAAGGATTTGCTTTTGCTGATGCTTCCTTCAGAGGTAAGGTAAAGACATTGCAAAATAAAGAATCCATACTCCAGGCAGAATCAGAAGGCAGTGTGAAACTCTCCAATATTGAACTCAAACTTAAAAACGCACCTGATGTGTATGAAATTAATCGGGGGCTATTCAAATTACAGGGCAATAACTTTATAGCCGAAAATTTTTCAGGAACTGCCGGAGATACTAAAATTGAGTTAAATGGTACACTGCAAAATTTTTTGCCTTACCTGTTGCTGAGTGACCAACACCTGCACATCATTGCCAGTCTTCAATCGCCTAACTTGGATTTAGAAAAAGTATTTTTTACTGACCGAAATGAAGAACGCATTGATTCCAGCGGATATATTTTCGCTCCGTCAGTAAGCATGAATTTGCAGCTGAATGTTGACCAACTGAAACTTTATAAATTCAAGGCCACAGCAGTGTCAGGGACTTTCAACCTGAACAACAGAGTACTTAAAGCTGAAAATGTAAACCTTAAAACCATGGAGGGCGATATTGTGCTTAATGGCGAGATGAACAACAGCGTAAAAGACAAAATACTGATGGTTTGCGAAGCAGATTTACGCCAGATTAACATTACAGAATTGTTTTATCAATGCAACAATTTCGGGCAAAACGAACTTACCGATAAACATATGAAAGGTAAACTCAACACCAAAATTCAGTTTGCCTCAGTTTGGAACACCGACTTTGTGTGTGACATGAACAAAATTGCCGCATCTGCTGATGTATCAATTACCAACGGAGAATTGCTCAACTATGAACCTTTGCAGGCGCTCTCCAAATATGCCGATGTAAATGATTTGCGCAATTTGAAGTTTGACAAAATGCAAAATACTATTCAGATAAAAGACAAAACCATTCTTATACCGCAGATGGACATTAAGAACAATGCGCTTAATTTATCTATGTCGGGAAGCCACACGTTCGAAAATTATGTAGACTACCGCGTGCGTGTGAAACTGTCTGATGTAATGCGCAAAAAACGCAACAAGCCCATCAATACAGAGTTTGAGGAAGAGGATACTGAATCGGGAGGGCTTTACATCTACCTGCATGTAGTGGGGCCGTTGGGCAACCTTAAAATATCATACGATAAATTAAGTGTTAAAAAGAAAATCAAAGAGAGTGTAAAAACTGAACAAAAAAATATCAAAGACGTTTTCAGGAAAGAGTTTCAAACTGAAGAAGACCGACAGCTCAAAGAGGAGGAAAAGAAACAAGAAGAAGAAGTGAACTGGGAAGAAGACCTGCCTCAGTAGTTAATCCAGAAAAAACAAATCAGAGGCGATGGCATCTGCATAAAGCTTTCCTGTTTCTGAAAGAACATAACAATTACCTTCCTCAAACACTTTTCCTTCGTCAATATATTTTTGAATATCTTTCAGAAAATACTCAACTAAATCTTGACTGAATTTTTCTGTGAGCTTAGTAACATCAACACCCCACATGGTACGTAAACCGGTAAGAATATATTCATTAAACCGGTCCCTTTCCGAAAGTTGTTCGGTAGCGTACACTACTTCACCGTGCCCTGTTCCGTCAATATATTTTTGCAAGGATGCCACATTCCACCTTCGGCTGTTTAAGTCAAATGAATGTGCAGACGGGCCAAGTCCTAGGTATTTTACACCTTTCCAATACGAAGAATTATGACGGGCGATGTGCTGTTCATCTGTAGCAAAGTTTGAAATCTCATAATGCAGAAAACCCGCCTGTTTCATTTGCTGCATCAATTCGTCAAAGTGTGAAGCTGAAAGTGCATCATCTGTAGTGGTGTAACTCCCCTGCTTAATCAACTTATACAAAGGTGTATTCTGTTCCACCGTTAACGAGTATGCAGATAAATGAGGCAGTGATAAGTCATAAAAATGTCCGAGGTTTTCCTGCCAGCGCGATAAACTCATTCCCGGCACACCATATATCAGGTCAATGGTAATATTATTCAAACCTGCATCCTGTGCAGTTTGGATTGATTGAATAGCCTCCGCAGAAGAATGTGCGCGATTCATCCATTTCAGGTCTTCATCAAAAAATGATTGCACTCCGATACTTAACCGATTAATTGCAGTAGCAGAGATTTCTTTTACTTTTTGCGGAGTTAAATCATCCGGATTAGCCTCCAAAGTTATCTCGGCACCTTCAGCCACATTTGCGCTTTGGTAAATTGCTTCCAAAATCCTGCTAATTTCATCCGACTTAAGCAAAGATGGCGTTCCACCTCCAAAATAAATGGACTGTATGGTTTCAGTGCCCAGATAACCCTGCTCTTTTTTCCACTCTTTTAGCAGCGACTCAATAAAATCTCCTTTCAGACGTTGTGAAGTAGAAAAATAAAAATCACAGTAATAACAAGCCTGTTTGCAAAAAGGGATATGAATATATATGCCGGCCAATGGAGAAGTTTTGTTTTATTTGCTGAGGTATTTCAACAGCGTGCAAAAGTACTTTAAAATAATTCTATTCTTTTGGTTCATTAGTCAACATACATTGGCGCAAACTCCAGTTGTACTTATTGTAAATGATGCGGCCACCAACACCAACCTGCTTAAAACAAAGCCGGGTGACAGCACCGAGGCCATTCGAACTGCTGAAAAATTGTGGCGCGAAGTGATTGCAAAAGGGTATGTTACCGCTAACCTGCAACTAAAACAACACCGTTCCGACACCATGTTTTATCTGCTTGATAAAGGCGAGCTCTACAAATGGGTGAAACTGCACCAAGGCAATATTGATGAAGATATACTGAGCAACTCAGGGTACCGGGAGAAATTTTTCACCGGCACTTCATTTAAGCCTGAGGAGCTGAGCAGACTGTTTGAAAGAATATTGCGCTACTGTGAAAATAACGGATATCCTTTTGCTGAAGTAAGTCTTGACAGTATACAACTAAGTAAAAACATCATAGAGGCCAATCTGCGGGTAAGCAAAAATCAACAAATTTATGTTGACAGCATAGAAATTGCGGGAAATACCACTATTAAACGTAACTACCTCTATAACTTCAGTAGCATTAAACCCGGAAGCCTTTACAACGAAGGATTGATACGTGTGCTGGACAGAAAAGTAAATCAACTTTCCTTTGCCCGAACAACCCGTCCGCTTAAAGTTTATTTCACGGGAAACAAAGCGCGTATAATCACTTTCATTGATCAGAAAAAAGCCAGTCAGGTTGACGGGGTTCTTGGCTTAGCCCCTCAAAGTGCCATAAACAATAAATTAATGCTCACCGGGGAGTTAAATCTTAACCTGCAAAATCTTTTCGGTTCAGGAAAAACTTTTGAGCTTCACTACCGGAGTTTTCTGGCCCGTTCACAAGATTTGAAAGCGCGCATAACCTACCCTTATATTCTCAATTCTTCAGTAGGTTTAGATTACACCTTTGCATTGCTAAAATTCGACTCATTGTACCTACAGGTAGATCACGACATTGGCATACAGTACCTGCTTTCAGGCAATGATTACATAAAGTTTTTCTACGAAATTCAAAACTATTCCCTCCTAAGTATTGATACCATCGCTATCAAAAACAACAAACGTCTGCCTGAGTTTTCAGATATGCGCAATAACCTGTATGGTATAGGCATCCGCCTTAACACACTCGATTATTTTGCTAATCCCAGAAAGGGAATGTACATAGAAGCAAATGCAGGAGCCGGAGTAAAAAAAATAGTACGCAATTCCACCATCAATAGTCTTGAAATAAGTGATGCTTCATCTGGCACTTACAACCTCTATGACTCCATCAAACTTCGAAGTATCCAATACCGTTTTCAGGTCAATATTCAGAAATTCTGGCCCCTGTCGGGCAAAAAAACATTACTCACACAAGTTACGTCAGCTTCCTTGCAAGCTGAACAAATTTTCACCAATGAACTTTTTCGCATAGGAGGCATAAGAACACTCAAGGGGTTTGATGAACAATCTGTTTTTTGCACCTCATACGCTATTCTGAACATGGAATACCGCTACCTGCTTAACAACAATTCTAACTTTATTTTATTGTTTAACGGAGCCTGGCATGAACGAAATGCACGAGGCACATACAGCAGCGACATGCCTTGGGGAGTAGGCACCGGCATTAATTTTCAAACCGGTGCAGGAGTATTTTCTTTCTACTATGCTGTAGGCAAGCAACAAAATAATCGTCTGGAATTAAGGCAGGCTAAAATACATTTCGGAATTGTTAACTATTTTTGAGGCCTCGATGAACCCTAAACAAGTGACGCGCAATTTCCTCAAATCAATATTGCTGATATTTTTTCTGTATACATCAACGGCTGTAGCGCAGGTGACTATACCTGCCAATAATCGTGTTACAGATTCTGCCTACCGAACAACCGACACAACGCGAAATCAAGATTCTTCATTTATCCGGCATCAAACAATCGAAAGAAGATACACTATCCTCGATAGCCTGCGCAACGATTCTTTTATCAATGCCAACTTTAGAAAATACGCTGCCATCAATAACCAAATTGTATTGAATGAGAGTTACACTCAAAGAGATGTTCCTTCTGTTAAGGAAATACGCAACAGAATAAAAGGCGACCCCTCCTGGATTTTTTGGGTGATTGTATGCATACTGAGTTATGTGGCCGGAGTGCGTACATTTAACCGTAAAAATTTCAAGGCTTCATTGAACTCTGTATTCAGCATGAAATTTTCCTTCCGGTTGCTGGAAGAAAAGGGGGTAATTTTCAACTACATCACCCTGCAACTTTTTACTATATTCGTTCTGATTGCTGCACTGTTTGTGCAACAAATGCTCATCAAGGCAGGTCAGCCTTTTTGGGATGGAGACATTTGGATGTACCTGGGACTAACCGGTATAATACTGGCTATTTACATTGGTAAATTCCTTTTACACATCATTTGGGGTTGGTTGTTTCAGCTGAACAAATTGGCCATTACCATGATTTCAAATACAGTAACCACCAGCAACTTTATTGCGCTGGTTATTTTCCCTGTACTGATAATTCTGATATACATCAACAACCCTCTTCTGGAAAATATTTTCATCAAAACCATCGCTGCTACCTTTATCCTAAGCATCTTATACCGTGTTATAAGAGCACTTATTTTACAGGGAAGTTATTTCAAGTATCCTTTAGTTTATTTAATTCTGTATCTTTGCATCCTCGAAATTTCACCTTGGTTAATTATTTTAAACATCGTTACTGAATAAAAAGAAAGGCAAGTGAAGGTAAAAAGCATTCTGATTTCGCAGCCAAAACCGGCTGAAGGCGAAAAATCACCCTACCTCGAATTAGCAAAAAAGCTCAACCTCAAAGTTGATTTCAGGCCTTTTATAACCATAGATCCTATTCCTGCAAAAGAATTCAAAAGTCAAAAAACCAACCTGCTTGATTTTACCGCTATCATTCTGAATTCAAGAAATGCCGTTGATAATTTTTTCAGACTTTGCGGTGAGGTAAAAATTGAGATGCCGCCTGAAACAAAATATTTCTGCATCAACGAAGGAACTGCCAACTATTTACAAAAATACATTCAGGTTAGAAAACGTAAGGTATTTCACGGCAAAGGAACAGAAACCGATTTATTGGATGTGATAAAAAATCACCCGGGTGAAAAATACCTCTTCCCATGCTCCAACGTACGCAAGGATGTTATCCCCGCCTTCATGGCTAAGAAAAAATTTGCCTTTAAAGAAGCCATTATTTACAATACCAACTCTGCCGACTTATCCGATTTGTCCGATGTAAAATATGATATTCTCGTATTCTTCAGCCCGGTAGATATTAAATCGCTTTTTGATAACTTCCCTCATTTTGAACAAGACAATACCCGTATTGCAGCCTTTGGCGCAGCAACAGGTAAGGCCATTGAAGATGCAAAGTTATTAACCAACATCATTGCCCCCACTAAAGAAGCCCCCTCGATGGTAATGGCTCTGGAGCAGTACATCATCAAGGCCAACAAGGGATAATTTTCCCCTCTTCTTGTTTTTTCCTGTTTTTTATTCTAACTTGCTATTCTGTTAAGAATAATTAATATTTGCCCTTAACGTTATACTAACAAATAGAAAGACAATTCTACCACATGATGAAAAGACAACTGGCCATTGTTGCACTTTTTGCAATTACAGCGCTCAAAGTAAGCGCACAGCAAGACCCTTACTACACCTTTTTCATGTTCAACCAAATGGTTTACAACCCTGCGTATGCCGGTAGTAAAGATGCCATTTGTGCAACAGCAACGTACAAGAAGCAGTGGTCAGGATTTGTGGGGTCTCCCGAATTTCAAACCATTACGGTTAACTCACCTGTAGGCAAAAAGCTGGGGGTTGGGTTAGGTGTTATCAATGACAAAATAGGTTTCCAAAACTCGCTCAATGCTCTGTTCAACTTATCCTATAAATTTCAGGTGGGTTCTACAGGTACTTTGGCTGTAGGTGCTGCAGGAGGCTTTATGCAAAAATCACTTGACGGAACAAAAATGGTGGCGGTAGACCAGCTCGATCCTAAAATCCCAAAATCTAAAGTTTCAGCCAGCGCTCCTGATGTTAATGCAGGATTGTGGTACACCAACCCCTCCATCTACAACCTGAAAGTTGGCTTGTCAGCAACACACTTAATGCAAAGCACTATTACTTATGATGCACTGGGTGGTAGTGTTGATTCAAAATTGGCCACTCACTATTACCTTAACGCTGGTATTGAATACCCTTTAACAGGTTCTATTACGCTGGAGCCTAATATCCTCGTTAAAAAAGACCCATCTAAAATTCAGGTAGATATAAATGCTTTTGCACTATACAATAACAAAATCAGAGGTGGTGTTCTTTACAGAACTGGAGATGCATTGACCGCAATGGTAGGTTATAAAGTAAATGACAACTTACATTTTGGCTATGCTTATGACTTTACTACTACCGGAATCAAAAAATATAGTGGTGGTTCTCATGAGCTTTATGTTACTTATTGCTTTAAACTGAAAACTAAAGTAAGAGAAAAGCCTACAATTATCCGTCTTACTCCCAGATATTTATAACTTTATCCACAATAAATTGGAACCAAAAATCGTTTTTATCCACAAGGCGGGCGATATTTTCCACAAGTGAAAGTTTGGATTTATCGAAAACACCGCTAAATTTGCGAGACTAACGTTATTATACCCATAGTATAACAAAATGAAAATAGTAAACTCTTTTCTCCTCATCGTGGCATCAGCTGTACTGTTCAGTTGCGGTTTAAGCAATGATCGTGGTGAGCTTACTGGTGTCCCTAACCGACCGGCTTGGTTTCACCCTCAGCCTTTCGGTACAGTTTACGTTCCTACAGGATCGTTTCACATCGGACAAGACGAGCAAGATATTCTTTCGTCACAGTTGGCACCCAACAAACAGGTTTCTGTTGTAGGTTTCTACATGGATGAAACTGAAATCACCAACAACGAGTACCGTCAATTCGTTTACCACGTAGTTGACTCCATTGGTCGTGAGACTATGGGTGATGCATTTTTCATTGAAATGGAAAATGGAGACCATTACCTGAACTATGATGAACGTTTGGATATGGAAGACCCTAATGTGGTTGAAACCCTCAACGACATGTACTATACCGAAAGTGAGCGTCACTACAAGGTTAAACAACTGGATGTGCGCAAACTTAAATACCGATATGAGTGGATTGATTTGGTTGCTGCATCAAAAGCCAGCAGAAAAGGATACGACAATAACCGCGCTGATTACATTCGCAAAGCCGGAGAAAAAGAAAACGATGATTCAGGCGTAGAAATTTACCCTGATACTTTGGTTTGGATACGTGACTTCACCTATTCATTCAATGAGCCGTTAACCCAAATGTACTTTTGGCATCCGAAATATGACAACTACCCTGTTGTTGGTGTAAACTGGAGACAAGCCAAAGCATTTTGTAACTGGCGCACTATGCACCTTAACACTTACTACAGCAAAATAGATGAGCCTATCGTAAATCCCTTCCGTTTACCTACCGAATTTGAGTGGGAATATGCAGCCCGTGGTGGCCGTGACGGAAATATGTACCCTTGGGGCGGCCCATACATTCGTAACATGAAAGGTTGTTTCCTGGCCAACTTCAAACCTGGTCGTGGCGACTATCCTGCTGACGGAGGTTTTTACCCCATTAAAGTTAACTCCTACTTCCCTAATGATTTCGGTTTATACGACATGTCAGGCAACGTAGCTGAGTGGACAGTTTCAGCCTTTGAAGAATCAGCTAACTTCTTTACTGATGATATGAACCCTGATCACCAGTATGACGCTAAATTCTCTGATTCAGAAACTTTAAAACGTAAAGTAATCCGCGGTGGATCATGGAAAGATATAGGACACTACATCAACGTGGCAACCCGTACATATGATTATCAGGATACAGCAAAATCATTCATTGGTTTCCGTTGTGTGATGACATTCATGGGTCGTTCGATAAAAGATAAAAACTAATATCCTACGATACACACTTTATCGTTATTATTGTTCGTTAAAAAAATAAATCATTAAATAATACACCTAAAAAATCAATTGTGCTATGAGTAAGAAAAAAAGCTTTTTAGAATCACTTGCGTTCAAAAAATTAATGTCAAAATTTTATGGACTTGGTGCTGCGGTAGTAATCATCGGTGCGTGGGCTAAGATTCTCCACTTATCTATTGCTGACGTGATGCTTACTGTGGGATTGTTAACTGAAGCGGTGATTTTTATCGTATCAGCTTTTGAACCGGTACACGAAGACACGGACTGGACACTTGTTTATCCAGAATTAGCCGGTGTTGAAGATGAAAATAAAAAGAAAAAAGAAGTTCCTAAAGGAACAGTTACACAGCAATTAGATAAAATGCTTGAAGAAGCAAAGGTTGGTCCTGAATTAATCAGCAGTCTGGGAAGTGGTTTGAAAACGTTGAGTGACAATGTTTCTAACCTTACTGATTTATCCAGCGCTTCTGTTGCAACAAACGAGTACGTTTCAAACGTTCAGAAGGCATCTAAATCAATTGACGGAATCAACACCTCTTATGTAGGTGCAGTTGATGCATTGAATGGTATAGCTGCTGCAGGTTCAAATACTAAGCAGTACCAAGAACAAATGGATAAAATGTCGAAAAACCTTTCTTCATTAAATTCAATTTATGAACTCGAAATTGCTGAATCCAACAATCACCTTAAGACAATCAATTCTTTTGTAAGTAATCTTTCCAACGTGGTGAGCAGTTTATCAGATACCGAACAACAAGCTGTTGTTTTCAAATCTGAAATGGATAAATTGTCTAAAAACCTTACAGCCCTTAACAATGTGTATGGCGGAATGCTTAGCGCTATGAATGTTAACAAAGGTTAATTAAGTAATTGTTTAACTATTATTAAACGGAGAGAAAAATAAAATGGCAGGAGGCAAATTACCACCACGGCAGAAGATGATCAACATGATGTACCTCGTGTTGACAGCTCTACTTGCCCTGAACGTGTCGAAAGATATATTGAAAGCATTCCACATGGTGGATGTGAGCATGAAAAAATCGGGAAGAAACATTGAGGCGAAAAATGCTCGTACAATGGAAATCTTCAAGAAACAAATGACCGATTTTCCTGAAAAAACAAAACCTTTCTACGACAAGGCCAACGAAGTACAAAAAATCAGTGGTGAGTTAAACACTTATTTAGCTACTGTAAAAGGTACTTTGATGGATTTGGTTGATGATAGTCCTGATGGTAAAATAGACCCTGAAGACGGTCTTAAAAAACCTGACGAAGGCAATCTTCCAACTGAAGAATGGGAATTAGCAGGACCGGACAATATCGAAAAACACGCCAACTACATGATGAAAAAAGATGGCGGAAAAAACGGTAAAGAATTACGGGCCAAAATAGAAGAAACAAAAAAGAAGTTTGACAAAATCATTCTTGATGTAGCTAAACTCGTAGAGAAAGATCCTAAAGAGGTAGCGAAAGAAGTGAAAATTTCTCTTGATACTGAAGATCCACCTTCACAAGGAGCAGCAAAACAAACCTGGGAATCAGAAATGTTTGAGCATGCGCCTTTAGCAGCGGTAGTAACGATGATTACCAAAATTCAGAATGACTGTAAAAATGGTGAATCACAATTACTTGACTTGCTCCTGAAATCTATTAACGCAAACGAGGTATCATTTGACCAATTGCGTGCAGCAGTTATCCCTACTAAAGGTACTTTCATCCTGATTGGTAACCAATACGAAGCCGATATCTTTATTGCAGCGTCCAGTTCTAAACAAGATGCTGAGATTTTGGTAGATGGGGCAAAGGTTCCTGTAGAAGGTGGAATTGGTAAATACAAAATCTCTCCGTCCAGTGAAGGAGAAGGAAAGAAAAAGGTTATTATCAATGTTAAAGATCCATCGGGTAAAATGGTTCCTTATGAGTCAGAGATTACCTACACCGCCTTTAAAGGTGTGGCCACTATCTCTGCTGATAAAATGAACGTACTTTATGTAGGTTTAGAAAACCCTGTATCTGTATCCGTTCCGGGAACTTCACCTGATCAACTGATTGTTTCCGCTTCAGGTGGAGCAAAGCTTTCCGGTTCTAGGGGTAAATACACTATTTCTTTGTCTCCGGGTGGACCCAGAGAAGTAGAAATTTCTGCCTCTATTAAATCAAAAGATGGAACTGTAAAGAAAATTGAATCTAAAAAATACCGTGTAAAAGATGTTCCTTCCCCTACTCCTATGATAGGTGCTATCACTGACCCAAGTGCAACAGCTTCCCAAATTAAAGCGGCTCCTGTAGTTCGTTGTGACTTACAGAACTTTGCTTTTGAAGGCGTGAAATATTCCGTAAAATCATTTAACTGGACATTTGCCCCCAAACGTGGACAGGCATTGGAAGGTACTACACAAGGGGCTGCTTTACCACAGGATTTGATTGCTATGATTTCGCGCGCACGAACAGGTGATAAAGTATTCATTGAAGGCATACGCGCTCAAGCTATAGGCACTAACATTGGAATAAAGGTAGTAAAAGGCAGTGTTGGTATTACGATTAGATAATAATATGAAAAGAGTCTTAATTATATTAGTTCTCCTCTTTACGTCAATTGGTGTAATGAAGGTAGCTGCTCAAGGAGGGGAACAACCTCCAGCTGCTGAGCCTGCTGCGCAACCTCAGCAGCAATTTGGTGAGCCGGTTGCACCTCCTCAAACACCTCAACAGCGTCAGATTTACGGAGAGAATCAGCTTTACCAAGAGAACCGCTACAACGAGAGAAAGGTAATTGACTGGCCTCATTTACGTGAGGCTGATGTAATGTGGCGCAGAAAAATCACCCGTAGAATTGATGTCAGAGAAAAGACAAACCTCTGCTTAAACTGGCCTAAAAATCCAATTAACTCCATACTGGTACGAAATGTAATCGGAGGAATTTTAACCGTTTATAAAGATGACTCCTTAAATAAAACTTATACTGCTGAAGAAGCAGGCAAGAGAGGTGGCTATGAGGGAGTAACAACTAAATTCTATGATAATGAGGACCCTGATGCCGGATCATATGATACTGTCGAGTATAACCAGTTAAACCCTGATTGGATTTATGGTTATGACTTAGTAGAAGAATGGGTTTTTGATAAAAAACACGCCATTATGAGAACACGTATCTTAGATATAATTCCATTAGTTTACAAAAGGGACCAATCTGGAAATATTACCGGTACAACCACTCTTCTCTATCATATCAAGTATGAAGACTTCCGTAAAATTATGGTGAATGAGCAGATTTACAATCGCCAGAATGATGCTATGCGTCTTACCTACGATGACTTCTTCGAGCAACGATTGTTTGCCAGTTACATTACCAAGCAATCAAATGAATATGATATTGATATCAAAGGATTTGATGAGTTTAAAGAAGATAATCTCGCGGCCTTGTTAGAAGCAGATCGTATTCGTCAGGAACTGTTCATATTTGAACATGACTTGTGGGAATACTAACAGTATGCTTTATAATAAAATAAAAAAGCCCGTTTCTTTCGAAACGGGCTTTTTTATTGCCTACTATTTTAAAATGGTTTTCTGATAATTGTCTGGTCCCTGTCGGGGCCTACGGAAAGTATATTGATTTCAGCCATTAATTGTTGCTCCAGATAATTGAGATAACCGGTTAACTCTTGCGGCATATCATCCATAGAAGTTAAACGGGTAATGTCCTCTTTCCAACCTTTGAAAGTATCGTACAGCGGCTCAATAGAACCATCACATATTTCATAAGGAACATTTGGAGTAACCGTGTCATTAACTTTATATGAGGTGCACGCTTTGATTTCGTCAAAACCACTTAATACATCCGATTTGGTTATGAAAAGGTTGGTTACACCGTTAAGCATAATGGCATACTTGAGCGCTACTAAGTCAATCCAGCCGGTTCTGCGTGGTCGACCGGTGGTGGCACCAAACTCATGCCCTATTTTACGAATCTCCTCTCCGGTTGAGTCATTTAACTCTGAAGGGAACGGCCCTCCTCCCACTCTGGTACAATACGCTTTAAAAATACCGTATACTTTACCAATATGTCCTGGAGCCAAACCTAAGCCGGTACATGCACCCGCAGTAATGGTATTGGATGAGGTTACATACGGATAAGTACCGAAGTCAATATCCAACATGCTGCCCTGAGCTCCTTCAGCAAGTATTTTTTTGCCGCTAACTAATGCATTGTTAATGTAGTACTCGCTGTCTACCTGAACATATTCTCTTAAAAATTCAATGGATGCAAACCAATCAGCCTCCATCTTGTTAAGCTCTGAAGTACTGAGGTCATAACCGTAATAGCCCAATAAGTTCAGGTGCTTTTGTTTTACCTCGTTGTATTTTGCCTGAAAGGTTCCCAACTGGATATCTCCTATTCGTAATCCGGAACGTCCTGTTTTATCCTGGTAGGCCGGGCTGATACCACGTAATGTAGAGCCGATTTTATTGTCTCCTTTAGATAGTTCAGATGCGGCATCAAGCAAACGGTGAGTAGGTAGTATGAGGTGTGCCCTTTTTGACAGGTAAAGGTTTTTCTTTACATCAACACCTAACGGGTAGAGCTTAGTGATTTCGTCTTGCAACTTAACAGGATCAACCACTACCCCGCTTCCAATAAGGTTAATGCAATTGGGATGAAAAATTCCCGAGGGGATAGTATTCAACACATGTTTCATCCCGTTTATCTCCAGTGAATGCCCTGCATTAGGACCACCCTGGAAACGGGCCACAATATCATATTTGGGTGTAATAAAATCGGCAATCTTACCTTTTCCTTCATCTCCCCACTGTAAGCCTAAGAGCACATCTACCTTCATGTTCGTTTATTGTTTTTTTATGTTCACTTCTTTGTGGCAGTTCATACACTTTCCGTCTTTATCAATTTTTGGTGAGCCATATAAATTGAGTGAATGGTGTGTAATATTAAAATGCAGTAAGTCGCCCATCATGGACTGAATCTGTTGTATGCGCGGATCACAAAATTCCATAACTTTATTACACATGTTGCATATAAGATGGTCGTGCTGACGGTATCCGTATGCCCGTTCGAACTGCGCAATGTTTTTACCGAACTGGTGTTTAATAACCAGCCCGCAATCAAGTAATAAATCAAGAGTATTGTATACTGTAGCGCGACTTACTCTGTAGTTACGGTTCTTCATTTGAACGTAGAGTGTTTCTACATCAAAATGATCTTTCTTCGAGTAAATTTCATCCAGTATTGCAAAACGCTCCGGAGTTTTCCGTTGGGTCTTCCGTTCGAGGTATTCAGTAAAAATACGCTTTACGGCCTCTTTGGTGGCGTCAACTTCTGCTGATTTCTGCATAAAGGCGCAATTTACTCATTGCCCGTTAATTTATATCAATCCTGCTCACCTGAATGAGTTGATTGGATGCTTTTATTTTATTCATCAGCTCCTCCAGATGTGAGGTGTCATAAATAAAGAGCATGATTTTGCCTTCAAATTTACCTTCATTTGACTGAACTGTAATGGATTGCATATTTACCTGAAGTTCTTTCGAGATGATATCTGTGATGGTACTAATAATACCCACACTATCAATACCCTCAATTTTAACCCCGGCCAAAAATGCCTGCCCCCTTTTAATGGGCGTATCTCTCCAACGGGCCTTTAAAATACGGTATCCGTAGTTAGACATAAGCCCCACAGCATTGGGGCAATTGGTACGGTGCACCTTAATTCCTTCACCCACGGTTATAAAACCAAAAACGTCATCTCCCGGAATAGGATTACAACATTTGGCCATGGAATAATCAAAATCATAATCTTCCCCTATAAGTATAGTATCTTCTTTGAGGTCGGCAATTTTAGCTTTCTTCCTTACCTCAGTAACATCAGGCTGGGGTGCATTTTTCTTATCTGTTACCTCACTTATAATTTCTGCTACATCCAACTCCGTTTTTTTGATTTTATCTGTAGCAATAAGGTAATACAAATCAATCGCTGATTTTAACCTGAACCAACTCAACAAGTGGTTGATGTTTTCTGAAGTAAAGGCAATTTTTTGGTGCTGAAATTTGCGTTGTAAGGCTTCTCTTCCGTCTTCAGCTATCTTTTTCTTTTCTTCTTTGAGAATGTCTTTAATCTTGGCTTTTGCTTTTGCGGTAACCACATAGGCAAGCCAGTCTTCATTTGGTCTTTGTTTGCTGGAGGTGATGATTTCTACCTGATCTCCATTGGCCAGTTTGTGGTTAAGTGGCACCAGTTTATTATTCACCTTGGCTCCTATGCAATGTGAGCCAATACCTGTATGAATATCAAACGCAAAGTCTAGTGCTGTGGCATTGGCCGGCAACTTGCGCAACTCTCCTTTGGGGGTAAATACAAATACTTCCTCGGCAAAAAGATTGAGTTTAAAATCGTCCAAAAAATCCAATGCATTGGAATCAGGGTTTTCGAGAATTTCCCTGACTTGTTGCAGCCAACGTTCAAAATCATTGTCGGAATGCGCGCCTCCGGTTTCTTTGTATTTCCAATGTGCCGCAAAACCTTTTTCAGCAATTTCATCCATACGTTTGCTGCGAATCTGAACTTCCACCCAACGACCTTTGGGGCCCATAACAGTTGTATGTAATGATTCGTATCCGTTGGCTTTAGGCGTTGAAACCCAATCGCGCAAACGGTCAGGGTTGGGGCGATAAAAGTCCGTAACTATGGAATATACTTTCCAGCAATCGGCCTTTTCTGATTCCAAAGGAGAATCAACAATTACCCGAATGGCAAACAAATCATACACCTCTTCGAAAGGAATATTTTGTTTGCGCATTTTATTGTAGATGGAATAGATGGATTTGGGTCTTCCTTTAATTTCGTATTTGAAGCCCTGCTGCTCGAGCTCTTCTATGATGGGCTCTGTAAACAACTTGATGTATTTGGTACGCTGTGTTTTTGTTTCGAGCAGCTTACTTGCAATAGATTTGTATTGTTCTTCTTCAGTAAACTTAAGAGCCAGATCTTCCAGTTCCGTTTTAATTGCATACAAACCTAAACGATGTGCTAAAGGGGCATAAATGTATTTGGTTTCAGAAGCAATCTTCAACTGATTCTTGCGCGACATAGAATCAAGTGTGCGCATATTGTGCAGGCGGTCGGCCAGTTTGATAAGAATTACCCGAACATCATCTGAAAGGGTAAGCAGCATTTTACGAAAGTTCTCTGCCTGTGGCGAATTGGTCTCGGTATCAAATACGTTGGATATTTTGGTGAGTCCGTCAATGATTTTGGCTACTTTTTCTCCAAATCTGTGGTTAATATCGGCTAAAGAGATGTGTGTATCTTCTACCGTATCGTGCAGCAACGCACACACAACAGAGGTGGTTCCCAGCCCGATTTCTTCGGCAGCTATCTGTGCCACAGCTAACGGATGGAAAATATAGGGCTCTCCTGATTTTCTGCGCATGTCCTTATGCGCTTCTAAAGAGAGTTCAAATGCTTCCCGAATGGTTTTTTTGTCTCCTTTTTCCAGCGTACGCTTACAACTACGTAGCAAATGCCGGTACCTCTTTACTATTTCCTTGTTTTCTGCTTCAATATCGATCTCTTGCATGCTGCCCATGGTTTGTACAAATTTATTGAATAAAAGCAAATAAGATTTGGGAATTCATCCACAGATGGGTAACTTTGCGGCTCATTTTTGCGCACGTGGCGTAATTGGTAGCCGTGCCAGACTTAGGATCTGGTGCCGTGAGGCGTGGGGGTTCGAGTCCCTCCGTGCGCACTTTTTAAAATTTGACAATAAAAGACACATTTGTGAACATTTCCATTCAACACAAAGATTCCCTGAACGCCACCATCACCATTCAGGTTGACAAAACTGACTACACTCCGTTGGTAGAAAAAGCGATGAAAAACTACCAGAGAAAAGCTCAGGTGCCCGGCTTCAGACCCGGGAAAGTACCAATGGGTATGATTCAGAAAATGTACGGTACGTCAGTGCTAATTGATGAAGTGAATCGTTTCACCTCAGATGCATTGAACACCTTTATTGACGAAAACAAACTGGAAGTACTGGGGCAGCCCGTACTCAATGAAGAGACTGAAGTAACCGATTGGAATACTTCACAAAACTTCACTTTTCTTTTTGATATAGGTCTTAGTCCAAAATTTGACTTGGACATTACCAAGAAAGACATTTTCACCAAATACATCCCAAAAATTGATGAAGAGTTGATTGACAAAGAAGTGGAACGTTCACGTGACCGCTATGCCAATCAAACTACTGCTGAAGTTGTTGGTGACAATGACATTATCACCGTTATAGGTACTGAACTGGATGAAAACGGCAAAGTATTGGAAGGCGGAGTAAATAAGGAATTCACCGTACTAACGTCTGCGATTAAAAACGAAGCGGTAAAAAATCAGTTCATCGGCCAGAAAAACGGGGCTACAGTGGTTGCTGATTTGTTCGAAGTATTTGACAACAACGCTACAGAGATATCTACCGTTTTAGGAGTTAGTAAAGAAACTGTTAACGATTTGAACAAACAGTTCTCGTTTGAAATCAAAGAAATCAAACGTCAGGAAAAAGCAGAACTGAATCAAGAGTTGTTTGATAAAGCATACGGAGAAAATGCCGTAAAAAGCATTGAAGAATACAGAAATAAAATTCGCGAAGAACTGGAACAGTTTTATGCTGCTGAAGCAGATCATGCTTTGGAGCACGAACTTTATGATACCATCAAAAGCAAGCACCACATTGAATTGCCGGATGCATTCCTTAAGCGCTGGTTATTGAGCCGCTATGCTGACAAGTTCACACCCGAAACCATTGATGAAAAGTATGCCCCTGAGGCGGCTTACCTTCGCTCTACCCTGTTTCAGGAAGCAGTTATTTCTGCCAACGGCATTCAGGTAAATGAGGAGGATTTATTAGCTGCATCTGTTAACTATACCAAGCGCATGTTCTTTGGATACAACCTGAACATTCCGGTAAGTGATTACCTCACTCAATATGCACAGGAACAACTAAAAGACAACAACTACCGTTCACGCATGTTAAACATGGCCATTGAAACCAAAGTGCTTGCTGCTTTAAAAGACATGGTTACTATTAACGTAGAAGAATTACAGGTTGACGATTTCTTCAAGAAGATGCGTGAACACAGCGACAAACATCACCACAACCATGAGCACGAGCATGACCACGACCATGCTCATGAAGAAGCACATAGCCACTAAGAAAAGAAGCTGTCAAACACCTGACAGCATTAGATACTGATAACTAACGCACTGAAGCCCCTTGCTGACAAAATGCAGGGGGCTTTGTGTTGGTATTGAAATTGTGTATACTCGTAAAACTTTATCAAAACACACACGTATGCAAGACGGAAAAGAATTCAGAAAATATGCCACCAAACATCATGGCATTAGCAGCTTAAAAGTTGACACCTACATTGAGAGTTCATTTAGAGGAATGACCCGCACGGTTATTGAAGAACGTCCGATGAACTTCAGGGAGATTGACGTTTTCTCGCGTTTAATGGCTGATCGCATTATATTCTTAGGCACACAGGTTGACGATTATTTTGCCAATATCATTCAGGCTCAATTACTCTTTTTAGAGTCCATGGATGCCAAACGAGATATTCAGTTGTACATCAATTCTCCGGGCGGTTCTGTATATGCCGGCTTAGGAATTTATGATACCATGCAATGGGTTTCACCTGATGTATCAACCATTTGTACAGGTATGGCGGCTTCAATGGGGGCCGTGTTGTTATGTGCCGGTGCCAAAGGCAAACGCACAGCGTTAGTTCACTCCCGCGTAATGATTCACCAGCCTATGGGTGGTGCACAGGGACAAGCATCCGACATTGAAATCACTTACAAGGAAATTGAAAAACTCAAAAAAGAGCTCTATACCATTATTGCCAACCATAGTGGACAGGAATTTGATAAGGTGTGGAAAGACTCTGATCGTGATTACTGGATGATTGCTGAAGAAGCTAAAGCATACGGTATGATTGACGAGGTGCTTACCAAACACACTAAAAAATAAACGAAACTCATCCCCGCGAACACTTGACTAATCAGGTGTTCGCGTTTTTATTTTATACATGAAAGCTAAAGAAGATAAGTGTTCATTTTGCGGCCGCAACAAACAGGAAACTGAATTTCTGATTGCCGGGCTTAATGCTTACATATGCGACAATTGCGTAAACCAGGCATTCCGCATTGTGAACGAAGAAGTAGGTCACCAAAAAGAAAAGAAGAGTAAATTCAACCCGAAACAACTGAAGCCTGCTGAGATAAAAGCGCATCTGGATGAATATGTCATCGGGCAGGATGAAGCTAAACGGGTAATTTCAGTAGCCGTGTACAATCACTTTAAACGGATTAAACACCGCCAGCTTTCTGATGGTGTAGAGTTGGAAAAATCGAACATTATGCTGGTGGGTGAAACCGGCACCGGAAAAACACTTTTGGCCAAAACTTTAGCTAAAATTCTTCAGGTTCCGTTTTGCATTGCTGACGCAACAGTACTTACTGAAGCCGGTTATGTGGGCGAAGACGTGGAGAGTATTTTATCGCGCTTATTGCAGGCAGCAGATTATGATGTAGCAGCAGCCGAGCGTGGCATTGTATACATTGATGAGATTGATAAAATTTCACGCAAAAGCGACAACCCCAGCATTACACGAGATGTAAGCGGAGAAGGCGTTCAGCAAGCTTTATTAAAAATACTGGAAGGCACTACCGCGAACGTTCCTCCACAAGGCGGCAGAAAGCACCCCGAGCAAAAAATGGTGCAGATTAACACCGAGAATATTCTGTTTATATGCGGAGGTGCATTTGAAGGAATTGATAAAATCATTTCCAGAAGAATTCAGACTCAAGCCATCGGATTCAAGAACATGGATGAAGCAGGTGCTGACGAAAATAATCTTTTGCAATACATTGCTCCTGCTGATATCCGCTCGTATGGATTGATACCGGAAATAATAGGCCGCTTACCTATTCTCACGCACCTCAATCCGTTGGATAAAGAGGCATTGAAACAAATTTTGCTCACTCCAAAAAATGCTTTAATCAAACAATACGAAAAACTGTTTGAGATGGAAAACGTGGAACTGACGATTGAAGAGGAAGTGATTGATTTTGTAGTAAGCAAGGCTCAGGAATATAAACTGGGTGCCCGCGGATTGCGCTCCATTATGGAAGCCATTATGCTCGACTACATGTTTGATATGCCTGATCAGAAAGAAAAGCAGAAAACATTGGCGATTGACCTCGAATATGCCAAAGACCGCTTTGAGAAGATCAAATTTAAGACCCTGAAAGCAGCCTGATTACCTTTTCCAACGTTGTGCAAATCTTATCCCTTTCTCAGCAACTAAAAAGTTGTTATTTTGCGAGAGATGGAAGTAACTGACACAAAAAAGTCTGAACCCAACCGCAAATTAGAACGTGCGTGGTCCATGTATGACTGGGCCAATTCCGTTTTTCCGCTTTCCATCACTACGGCTATCTTCCCTGTTTATTATGAAGGAGTAACCCGCAAAGCCTCCATTGCTGCAGGGATGGCCACCGAGACCGATTATTATATTGACTTTCTTGGACACCGTTTTTTGAATACTGCATTGTATTCTTACTCTCTTTCTTTTGCTTTTTTACTCATTGCCATTGTGCAACCATTACTCTCAGGTATTGCAGATGTGAAAGGCAGGAAAAAGACTTTCATGCAATTCTTTTGTTACATAGGTGCCAGCAGCAGTGCCATGTTGTACTACTTCGACAGTAATCATATTGGTGCAGGTATTCTGTTCTTTATATTGGCTATGATTGGCTTTGCAGGCAGTATTGTTTTCTACAATGCTTTCCTGCCTGAAATTACTACTGAAGACAGATACGACCGTGTAAGTGCACGTGGCTTTGCAATGGGATATTTCGGTAGCGTGTTATTACTTATTGTCAATCTTTCTTTAATTATACTCACCGAAAAACCTGCTGATGGCGGAGAGCCCATGATTACCTTCATCTCTCAGGAAATGGCCACCCGTATGGCTTTTGTTATGGTAGGTTTATGGTGGGCCGGTTTCGCACAAATTACCTTTGCTAACCTACCCAAGGAGAGTAAACTAAAACGAGGCGGAGCCATTACACATGGATTCTATGAACTAAAAAAAGTGTTTAACGAAATCAAACAAAAGCCTGAGATAAGCAAGTACCTGAGGTCTTTTTTCTTTGTGAGCATGGGCTTACAAACAGTTATGTACGTTGCCAGTTTATTCGGTGCAAAAGAATTAAATCTTCCCTCCATTCATCTTATTGGAGCTGTATTGGTGATTAACCTCATTGGCATTCCGGGGTCTTTGTTTTTTTCATGGATATCAGGCAAAATAGGCAATATGCTCACTTTGCGCCTACTGGTTGTTATCTGGATATTTGTTTGCCTGATTGCTTACTATATAAATACTGCAGCACAGTTTTATATGTTGGGAGCTTTGGTTGGCTCAGTTATGGGCGGCATTCAAAGTCTGTTCCGTTCCACCTATGCCAAGCTTATTCCTGATGATACACTCGACCATGCTTCCTATTTCAGCTTCTACGATGTTACCGAAAAACTGGCCATAGTATTCGGCACTTTTGCTTTCGGCTATATTGAGGAAGTAACGGAATCCATGCGTAGCTCTGCTGCAGCCTTAGGTGTATTTTTCGCCATTGGTTTACTATTTATGATTCGCATTAAAAACTTCAAAGGCATACATGCAGGTTGAGTTGTTTATACCGTGTTTTATAGATCAGGTTAAACCTTCCATAGCGTTTGACATGATAAAAGTATTGGAAAAAGCCGGATGCAAAGTGCTGTACAATGTGGAACAGACCTGTTGCGGACAGCCTGCTTATTCAGCAGGATACATGGCCGATGCACGCGAAGTGGCTGAAAAGTTTGTACAGGAATTTCCACTAGGCGACCCTGACAGACCTACAGCTAAACCAATAGAAAAACCCATCATCTCCCCCTCTGCTTCTTGTGTAGGGATGGTGAAGAACCACTATAACTCCATCTTTCAAAACACCTCTTTACACAACCAATGCAGAAAGGTGCAAAAAAACATGTTTGAGTTGAGTGACTTTTTAGTGAATCAACTTCAGAAAACAGATCTTGAATGCAGGTTCGATGCAAAAGTAACTTACCATGATTCCTGCAGTGCGTTACGCGAACTGCGTATAAAAGATGCCCCACGCGTGCTTCTGAAAAACATAAAAGGACTACAGCTGATGGAAATGAAGGACACCGAAACCTGTTGTGGATTTGGCGGCACATTCTCTTTCAAATACGAGCCGCTCTCTGTATCCATGGGACAGCAAAAAGTGGAACACGCTTTAGCCACCGGAGCTGAGTACATTGTGTCTACCGATTACAGTTGCCTCATGCACCTGGATGCCTACATCAAAAAGAACAATCTGAATATACAGGTTCTTCATCTGGCTGAATTGCTAGCTAAGGGGATTCAATAATCTTTACTACTGAATACCTCATATTAGTTTAAGAGGCTTAACATTTCACAATGAATAAGTAAAACTGTTATGCCTTTTCCCACACATATATTCTGACGTTCACTTTACATTTGCAACATGAATCATTCAGAGGTATTCACAAAAGAACAATTAACTGCTTTTACCAAGTCTGTCATGCTGCATATGGGCCACAGCGAAGCACATGCTCAACTGGCTACAGACGTTCTGCTGGCTGCTGACTTACGCGGCATAGACTCGCACGGTGTAGCACGACTTTCAGGTTATGTGCGCTTGTGGGAAAAACAACGGGTAAATGCACAACCCGATATCAAAGTAATTCATGAAACGCCATCAACGGCAACCGTTGATGCAGATGCTGCCTTAGGATTAATTTCTGCTCCATTTGCCATGAAAATCGCCATAGAAAAAGCAAAACAATGCGGCAGTGGTTGGGTGAGTGTAATGAACTCCAACCACTTTGGCATTGCCGGATTTCACAGCATGATGGCTCTAGAACATGATATGATTGGCTTTGCCATGACCAATGCCAGCCCGCTTGTGGCTCCAACCTTCAGTAAAGAAAGGTTGCTGGGCACTAACCCCATCAGTGTGGCTATACCTGCCTTAAACGAACTACCTTTTGTATTGGACATGGCTACTTCATCAGCAGCCAACGGTAAACTTGAAATAGCCCAACGTGAAGGAAAATCTATTCCATTGGGATGGGTGCAAGACAAAGAAGGAAATGACAGTACTGATGCCAATGCACTAAAAAGTGGCGGTGCACTTTTACCGTTGGGCAGTTCGCATGATGCCGCAGGGCACAAGGGTTATGGCTTGGGTGCATTAGTTGATATACTTTGTGCGATAACCGGTGGTGCTAACTATGGCCCCTGGGTGCCTCCGTTTGTTGCTTTTCTTGACCCCTTACCCAACCAGCCGGGCAAAGGCCTCGGACATTTTGTAGGTGCCATGCGTATTGATGCTTTTCGCCCTGCTTCAGAATTTAAACAACACATGGATAATTGGATTCAGCGCTTTAAAAAAGCATCCACCATTGCGGGTGCCGAACGCGTGCTGATTCCGGGAGAACCTGAGTTTATTATTGCTGAGGAACGTAAACATTCCGGCATACCACTCAACGAAAATGTGGTGAAAGATTTACGTGAGTTGAGTTTAAGATTTAGTATAACTTTGTGATATGTATCGGTTCGACAAAAACGTATTCAGTATTCAGACAGTGAAAGAAGCTGATCACACAAAATCCTATTGGATGACGCAAAAACCAGTTGAGCGTCTTGGTGCATCCTGGTATCTCACCTGTTGCATTTATCGACTTGACCCCACGCAAAAGAACCTTTTGGATAAATCGGTTTTTTCAATGAGTAAGCACAAAGATGGGGAACATTTTTAATCAGGATTTTCAGGATTTCATCAATTCCCTCAACACTAATCAGGTTGAATACATATTGGTTGGCGGCTACTCTGTTGTATTGCATGGTTACAACAGAACAACAGGAGATTTGGATATATGGGTAAATAAGACCAAAGAAAATTATCACCGCATCTGTAAGGCATTTCGACAATTTGATTTACCCTTGTTTGGTATGACCGAAGATGCCTTTCTAAGCACCGATTATGATGTATTTACATACGGAAGACCTCCTGTATCTATTGACCTTATGACCGCTGTTAAAGGATTAATTTTCAATGAAGCGTATCTTAAGGCTGAATACGTAGAAATAGAAGATTTACGGGTGAAGTTAATTCATCTGAATGATTTATTACAAGCTAAAAAAGCTTCTAACAGACACAAAGACCTTGATGATATTGAACACCTTGAAGACAAATAGCCGAATTATCCTCGCCTCCAAATCACCCCGCAGACAAGAGCTTATCAAGGGTCTTGAGCTGGATTATGATATTCATACTTACGAGGTAGATGAAAGTTTTCCTGAAGATTTAAAAGCACAAGAGATTGCGGTTTATTTAGCTAAGAAAAAAGCCCTGCATTTTCCGGGTGAACTTAATGATGAAATATTGCTGACTGCGGATACGATTGTATGGGTAAATGACCATGTGCTCAACAAGCCTGAAGATGCAGAAGATGCCTTTCGTATGTTACGCACCATTTGCGGTACTACCCATGAAGTGTATACCGGAGTTTGCCTGCGCAGTAAAAATAAAACACATTCATTTTATGAGCGCACGGAAGTAACCTGCAAACAACTAAGTGATGAAGACATTCTGCATTACATCAACCATTATCATCCTTTTGATAAAGCAGGTAGTTACGGCATACAGGATTGGTTTGGCTACACCGCTGTAGAAAAAATAAACGGTTGTTTTTACAATGTAATGGGATTGCCCGTGAGCAGAGTAAATGAAGAATTGAAGAGATTCTAATCAACACTACAACATCGAGTATACAATGCCTTCTTTAAGTGAGTAAGAAGAAGTTATCATCCGCTTAATAGCTGCATGAGTTAAAACAATGTCTATAAGGCAACTGGCAGCCACCATCATTTCTACCCTGAAATCAGCCAGTCCTTTCATTTGTTTACGTTCTGCTGTGGTTGATGTCAAAAGTATTTGATGAATCTTAAAATAATCTGTCAATTCCACTTCCTTACTGTGTTCTGAAAAAAAATTACACTCTTTGTTAGTGAGCTCTGCAATTAAATCCACCACAGATTCAAACGAACCTGCAGAACCTATTAATGTTGTTATTTTATGTTCTTCCAATTTCCCCCACAACTCACTTACCTCAGCTATCACATGGGTATAAAGTGCTGCCTTCTCTTCAGAGCCCATCGGGTCTTGTCGATGGTATTTTTCTATCAGTCGGGCTGCCCCTAAACGGTAACTGTGTTTCCAAAAAAGTGTGTGTTTATTCGCAATGATAAACTCTACGCTTCCGCCTCCAATGTCCATAATAAGGCAAGGTTCTTCTGTAAAAGGCATAGAGTGCCTTACTCCTTCACAAATAAAAACGGCTTCTTCCTCTCCGGTTATTGTGCCTATCTCAATCCCTGTTTTAGCCTTTACTTCCTCTATAAACTCCGGCCCGTTCGATGCATCACGAATGGCTGATGTTGCAAATGCCTTCACATTTTTTACCGCATATTTTTTTAGTTCATGAGCAAAAATGAGCAATGCACTTTGCCCCCTTTGGTAAGCTGCTTTCTCAATGAATCCTTTGTTGATGCCACCCTCGCCCAGTTTAACAGGTATTTGCAAACGTGATAACGGCTTTACCCCTTCATTACTGCACTCTACCACCAACAGGTGAAATGTGTTTGTTCCTAAATCCAATACTGCTGATATGTTTGCATTCATGCTAAACAAATTTCGTTCATTGCGTGTTAAAAGCATAATTCTTTTATGAGAGGCATAAAAAAAGAACATCTGCCACAGAAAGTTTGTGCTTATTGCAACCGCCCCTTTACCTGGCACAAGAAATGGGAAAAGGTATGGAACAAAGTAAAATATTGCAGCCACACATGGAAAAAGAAAAGCTGATACATGCGGGCGTTGACTTTGGCAGTAAGCTAGGCGGCACTACGGTTATTTGTTATGCAGCCGAAAGCGGAAAAATCAATTTCCTTGCATCTGCCAAAAAACAAGATGCTGATGAGATGTTGTGTGATTTCTTCGCCTCCTCCCGCATCTCACTTATTTGCCTTGATGCCCCGCTTTCTTTACCCGCAGCTTACAAAGACCCTTATGCGTCTGAAGATTATTTTTACCGCAAAGCTGACAAAACGCTTAGGGCCATGTCACCACTTTTTCTTGGTGGGTTAACTGCACGAGCCATGCAACTTAAACACCGGTTAAATCAGTCGGGCAAAGAGGTTATTGAGGCCTACCCTGCTGCTTTGGCCAAGCATCTGAAATTGAAAGAACGTGGTTACAAAGAAGGAAATACACAATTAGCTGAACTTGCTCAAGAGTTGAGTGAAAAGTATGCACTGAATCTGAACATAAAAGAATTAAGCACCTGGCATCATTTCGACTCACTGCTGTGTTACATCAGCGGGTTGCGCTACCTGAATGCAGAGCATATTGCAGTTGGCGATGAACAGGAAGGAATGATTCATTACTAACCCCTGAAATCGTCTGAAAAACTTATCTTAGCAGCATGAATCAGTTGCTATGGGTGGCGCTAGGAGGTGCCTTGGGATCTGTTGCCCGATATGGCGTATCGCAGTGGATGGGTGTGCGTGAAGCACCGCAGTTTCCCTGGCATACGTTCAGCATTAATGTAGCCGGATGTCTGCTTATTGGTTTGGTATGGGCACTTATGCAAAAACAAATTCTTGACCCCTCACTTCGTTTTTTTCTGATCACAGGCATTCTTGGCGGCTTTACTACTTTCTCTGCCTTCGGGCTGGAGACTTTCCAACTCTTTCAGGCAAAACAATACTTAACCGCTATTAGTTATGTTGCGTTGAGTAATGTGGCCGGCATTGCTGTGCTATTTATCGGGTATAAGCTCTCAGGCTCATGATGCAGGGAGTTGTAACGAAATCAACCGGAAGCTGGTACACCGTTTTATTTAAAGACGGCCGACACATGGAGTGCCGCTTAAAAGGTAAGTTTCGGTTAGATGGCATTAAACACACCAACCCCATTGCAGTAGGCGACAAAGTAACCGTAGAACAGGAACCCGATAAGGATACCGGACTGATTGTAAAACTTACCAACCGGCACAATTACATCATCCGTAAATCGAATAACCTCTCCAAACAAACGCAGGTACTGGCCGCAAACATGGATCAGGCAATGCTTATTGTAACGCTATTTTTCCCGCGCACCAGTTCAGGATTTATGGACCGTTTTCTGGTAACTGCCGAGGCTTATCATATTCCAGTTACCATTGTATTCAATAAAATTGATTTGCACGAAGAAGAGGCACTCACCATTTTAGCACAGTATGAAAAATTGTACCAATCTTTAGGCTATAAAACGTTGCGCACATCTGCTGCAAAACGCTTTGGTATTGATGAGTTCCAACAGGTATTAAAAGATAAAACTACTTTGCTGGCTGGCCATTCCGGTGTAGGTAAATCATCGCTGATAAATTGCATCAATCCAGAAATTGCACAACGTGTGGGAGCTGTTTCCAACTACTCGGAAAAAGGGATGCACACTACCACGTTTGCTGAGATGTTTGAACTATTGCCCGGGACATTTATTATTGACACACCCGGTATAAAAGATTTGGGGTTGGTAGATATTAAAGAGCAGGAACTCTCCCACTATTTCCCTGAAATGCGCGAACTGATTAACGAGTGCCGCTTCAACAATTGCAAACACCTGAACGAGCCCGGATGTGCCGTTTTGCGCGCACTGGAAGAAGGACACATTGATGAGGAGCGTTACATCAATTACCTGAGCATGCTTCGCAACGAAGACATCCACCATTAATTTGAACACATGCGGGTAGTTATTCAACGGGTAAAAAAAGCAGCAGTGAGTATAGAAGAAAAAGTATACTCCTCTATCAAAAACGGGTTGATGATACTGGTGGGTATTGAAGAAGCAGATACGCTCGAAGATGCCGAATGGTTGTGCAGTAAAATAAGTAACCTGCGCATTTTTGCTGATGAGCAAGGTGTGATGAACAAAAGCATCAAAGACAGCAACGGAGAAATTCTTTTGGTGAGCCAGTTTACCTTACATGCTTCTACTAAAAAAGGCAACCGCCCTTCTTACATCAAAGCAGCCCGACCGGAAAAAGCTATTCCCTTATACGAACAACTTATTTCCCTGCTACAAAAAGAACTGAACAAAACTATTGCCACAGGAAAGTTTGGTGCCGATATGCAGGTAGAACTGATTAATGACGGACCGGTAACTATTTTGATGGATACGAAAAATAAAGAATAAATGTGTTTAGGTGTTTAAGTGAATTTAATTGCAAAGAATATGACTATACAGGAAGCCCAGCAAACGGTTGACCAATGGATAAAAACTACCGGAGTGCGTTATTTTAATGAACTCACCAACACGGCTATTTTAATGGAAGAAGTGGGTGAAGTAGCGCGTATAATGGCCCGCCAATACGGGGAGCAATCTTTTAAGGCCAGCGATAAAGATGTAAACCTGGCCGATGAAATGGCGGATGTATTGTGGGTGCTGCTGTGCTTAGCCAACCAAACGGGTGTTGACCTTACAGATGCCCTTCAAAAAAACTTAGACAAAAAAACTAAACGTGATGCTACAAGGCATCAGGAAAATGAGAAGTTGAAGTAAGGTTTGCATCTGTTACACAGACAACCTTAATAAGCGATTATAATACTCCTCTACCGAAGCTATCATTTGGTCATGAGTAACGAGGTTAATAGTTTTATAGTGCTTTTCTATCTGCCTAAGAAAATAATCTGTAAGATTATTTTCAAGACCTATTATTAGATCAACTTGAAGCTTTTCACCATAGATATTTTGGAAGCTGTCTTCATAATTGGATACTTGATGCAAAGCTTTCCCTGTGTAAAAGCTAAAATTTTCATGACGCCTCGGATTTCCTTCAAACGTAATGTTGTGCCTTTTTATCTCAGTAATTGAAGTATTCGTGTATCCGGGGAACGAAGCAGAAAGTACGTAATCAGGAATATGATATGTGAAGTGATCGCGGTTTACATATACTCTTCGCTCATATGTTTTCCTTGAGTATGTATCTCTAGTTAAGACAAATGGAAATTGATTGTAAAAAGCATGTTGTACCTGTCTCTCGTAAGCCCTCCCAAAATATCTGACGCGGCCAGAAATAATTTTGCTGTATTTTTCTAAAGCCTGTTCTGCCTGTCCGATTCGACTGCTTTGGAACCAATCATACTTAGGAAACTTAGGTGATTGAATGAACTCTTTTGAAACAACCTTTGTTTTTGTAAGGTAATATGATGAGTTGGCAGAAGTACTTTTATAATCAGAGACTATTGAAACAAAACTCCTGTCATGAAGTCTGAGTTTGTTAATATCAATACCCAAACTATGGGATATGTCATTTAGGATTGCACCCCTCCAGTCTTTTACCAACTGATTGCTATATTTAAAGAGTCTATCATCATTTGCATTATCTGTGAGGGGTAAGGTCGCACTATAAAGCGAACTAGAATTATAATGTCTTTCAATTCCTTCTTTAAACAAAATAACAGGGATAGAGGACAACCGAAAGTTGAAATCTGAAAATGAACCATTACAGGATCTAATCCAATCACACAGATTATTTTGATGCCTATTCAAATCTATTGTATCATCAACTATTATTAAATCTAAATGCTGTTTTTTACTTTTATTCTGAACCTGATTTTCTATAAAGTTAATTGCCTCATTTACTGTTGCGACCTGAACAATATTTTCTCTGCATGTAAGACCTGACCCAACAATCAACTTAACTACCCTCTCACGATAGAAGACCCCTCCAACTAATAGTATTTTCATATACTGTACCTTATTAAGACAAATATACTGATTATCAAGGCAAAAATCCACATATTTTTATACTTACGCCCTCTCTCTAAACTAAGTCTGTAATTAAGGGCACCACACGGGTGAGACTTCCGCTTCGCTGTGGGTCGTATCGTCACTAAACACTCTTGGGGCTTAACTTCCGCACCGAGGGGCTATACCCCTCGCATTTTTTAGACCGTCCATTCAGGGCTTTATATGTAAGAAAAATCACTAAGGGCCTTATTTCACATTAAGCCAACAGCTACTTTTGAAGTTAATACAAGGCACCTAAGCCCTTCCCGGCAGTTCCATTTTTATGAGGTAATCACCTTCTAAAACGGGTATGGAACTGTATATACTTTGCTGCATGCAAAACTCTATATCACGTTCAATGTGTAGTGCTTTAAAACGATGTGCGTGCGATGATTTGAGTATGTATTTGTACAAATCAACTTTTGCTAACTCATATAAATCCTGAGCTGCAATGGCTGCATCACTCATGGTAGCAAAATGTTCGTGCGTATGCCAGGCCACGGCACCGGCAAAAAGGGTATCTTCTAAATTAAATTTGTTCTTCCAGCCGGCACACAACAACACTACATCGCGGTTTTGCGTGATGAGCCATTCGCACAAAGATTTCAAATTCAAAAATGAACCAATTACTAGCTGGTGAGCATGCCGGGCATGTTGTATAGCATAAGTACCGTTGGTGGTAGTAATGGCCAGTTTTTTTCCTTTGAGTTTTTCATCCAGGTAACTGAAGGGAGAATTGCCTATGTCAAATCCTTCCACCACCATGCCGTCACGCTCAGCGGCACATACAAAACCTTTGAACTGGTAAGTGGCACATTCTTCGGGTGTGCTTACCGGAAGAATGGCCTCCACACCTGTTTCAAAAGCCACACACATGGATGATGTTGCGCGCAGTATATCTATCACCACCACAATTTTACCCTCTATCTGGTAGAGTGGTAACATGGCGGGTGTTAACACTACGTCAAGGTTATACATGTGCAGGTGGTTAAGTTTCAGTTAAAAATTACTTCTGAATAAAAGGAAGTTTAACCACTTTCGCTTTAATGGATTGCTCGCGAATGCTGATAAAAATTTCAGTGTCTGCTTTGGCAAACTCAGTTTTTACGTAGCCCATGCCTATGGCTTTACCCAAAGTAGGTGATTGTGTACCTGAGGTTACTTCTCCTATTTCATTTCCTGTGGCATCTACAATTTTGTAGTGCTGGCGAGGAATACCGCGGTCAATCATTTCAAAGCCTACCAGTTTCTTTTGTACGCCTTGCTCTTTTAACTGCTTGTGGTAATCGCTCTTGGTAAAATCCTTGGTGAATTTGGTTATCCAACCTAAACCTGCTTCAATGGGTGAAGTGGTATCGTCAATATCATGACCATACAGGCAGAAACCCATTTCTAAACGCAGGGTGTCGCGTGCACCCAATCCGCAAGGCAGAATGTTAAACTCTTCTCCGGCTTCCATTACGGCATCCCACAATTTGCGCGCATCAGCGTTAGCTACGTATAATTCAAACCCTCCTGCTCCGGTGTATCCTGTATTGGAAATAATTACACCTTCAATACCGGCCATAGTGCCCATGGTGAATGTGTAGTATTCCATAACACTCAGGTCAACGTTGGTAAGTTTCTGTAAAGCTTTAATGGCATTAGGTCCCTGAACAGCCAAAAGCGACATACCGTCACTCATGTCTACCATTTCAACACCATAGGTATTGTGTTTCGAAATCCAGTCCCAGTCTTTTTGGATATTGCCGGCATTTACCACCAGGTAATACTCATTTTCTTTCCATCGGTAAACTAACAAATCGTCAACTATACCACCTTCATTGTTAGGCAGGCAACTGTACTGTACTTTACCGTCAGTAAGTTTTGAGGCATCGTTGCTGGTTACTGCCTGAATAAGGTCCAATGCTTTTTCACCCTTCAACATAAATTCACCCATGTGGCTCACATCAAACACACCTACTGAGTTTCTTACTGCATGGTGCTCCTGAATAAGATTGGTATACAACACAGGCATATTAAAACCTGCAAACGGAACCATTTTGGCTCCCAGTGAAGAATGTAAATCAGTTAATGCTGTTGTTTTCAGTGCTGTTGTGCTCATGAGTTTTGAATTATGTTTTGAACGTCAAAAGTACTGAAAAAAAGAAAAAGATAGGCCTTTACCTGATAATAAGTTTCTGCGTAGCTGAGCAGTTGACAGTAGTAGCTTTCACGTAATAAATGCCGGGCGTTTGACCCCGCAAATCCAGCAACTCTTCAGCCACCACCTGCTGCCTCACAACCAATTGACCCAACTGATTAAAAACCTCCACTTCGGCTTCTTGTGTGTGCTCCAATCGTACCTTCACCAAACCATTGCCCGGATTGGGGTACAACAACAACCGGTTATTAGAAGCCATTACATTGGATGCACTTACGTTCACGATGTGGTTACGTGCACCCGGTGTACCGAAAGCTCCGGAGAAGGCATACCAGTTTTGCGGAAGTGCATTGTCCCAGGTGTAATTGATAAGTTCCAGCGTGGGGCCGCGACCATCTGCTTTTTCGGGCCAGGGTAATTTATCGTCATACTTTACGGAGTCAACTGTATAGCCGTAAGTATTGTACAGGCGCAACATTTCTCCGCTGTTTGCGAGAGAGTACCCGATGTTACCAATAATGTTGGTTACCTCCGGATGTTGTGCTTTAAATGCATTGGTATCTTCACACAGCACCACATAAGCATTGGGCTGTATTACAGTCCCTGCCGGAATGGAATACAAATGATCGGGATCGGCATCACGCAGCATCCAGTTGGTTAGGGTGATGGCTTGTGCATTGGGATTATACAACTCCACCCAGTCACCTGTGTTGAATGCTATATGAGAGTTGTAATTAATTTCATTGATAACAACCGGCAGTATGGGTGGTTGTGAAATGGTATCAACAAACGTGATAGTTTTATTGGTAATGGGTGTAAGCACAGGCGAGAGTAAAATAAGCGGATCCATTAATGCCAAATTAAAGTACATTTCTTCTTTGCTTATTCTTTTGTCGGGAAATATTTTTCGAGCCAAGGGCAAATCGTTTGTCACCAAAATGGTATCCAACGGAGCTAAAACAACATTATGGCGGAACATGATATCTTCATAATATTTTGCCCCTCTGATGTGGCAGTAGGAAATATCAGCCGGTAAAGTAGCGGAGGTATTAATAACCTCAATAAATGTGGCAGAACCTTGCTTGTATACTTTACCAAAACGAACCCTAGAACCTAAATCATTATCTGTATTACCCACATTAAACGCATAGGTTTTTGAGCGGTAATAATCCACGTAATAAATGCCGTTGGGCGGATAGTTTTGCTCAGCCCCGGTTAAGGCAAACGGCACTAATTTACTTTTAAAAACCGAAGTATTGATAGTGTTTCCGTAAATCAAATCACCTGCTGCTATATCGTTGTGCTGGCCATCATCAAACAACTGCACGCGTCTGAAAATAAAAGGTCTTCCGAAGATGTCAAACGAAACAGAATCTGCATAAAACAGGTTCACATCCTGCACCACTGTAGAGCGTACCCTCACTGTAACCAAAGGATCAGTAGGTGTTGGAAAAGGATTGGAAAAATAAAAGTCTGTAATGGGGTTGCGCTGCGGAATAGGGTTACTTTGCAAAAACTGTTTGCGGGCACTCATATAAAATTTGAGCTTACCCATTTGTGCATCAAATTCTGCATTGCTGCAATCTTTTGTGGTATCTTGATAAACATCATTTTTGATGCGGTTGTACTGATTGTCAATCAACGTATCAAAATAGGCAAAACCGTCATTAAGAAATGAGTTCATTTTCTCGATAAACGTGGCCCGATGAGTGGGGTTCTCGAGCAGACGTTGGAAGACCACATTGTACTCAGCCGTATAAGCATCTTTCATGTTGTACTGAATGAAAGAACTGTCAAATTCACCCCAGGCCAGATTACCGAAACTGCCCTCATTATCCCAGGGAATCAATTCATACTTGCCGGTAATACTGTTTTTGTTTAAAAATTGGTTCTTGGTAAAGTTATCAAAACTGCACAACACGAAGTGAACGGCAAAATAAGTAAGGTGATTGTTGATGTGCGCAATGTTATTGATGTTCGAGTCAAAGTCAGCACGGGTAAAGTAAGCCAGCTTATTAAAATACTGCTTCATGTCTTTGTGCCTGTCGGCACCGGCACGCTCTTCCCACACTGCGGGATATTGTTCATCTTTCACCAAAGCAAACATACCCGCACCGTGATTTTCGGCTTTGTACATGTCAATGTCCTCTCGTCCATTGTTAGCCAAAAAGTCTTCATCTACATGCTCCACGTGCGTAAAAACTCCGGCATACCTGTCGTTTATTTTAAGGCTGATGTTATTAATCTGCGGACAAATAATCCCTTGTGAACGAAAATAGGACAGCACCAAAAAATTGCGCATGAAGGAATAATCCTTGAAATCAGCGTTCAGGTTAATTCGCTCTGCTTTAAAAATATTCAGGTTATCATTGAACCGAACTGCCCAGCTCTTCTTAGGATAATTCAGAGATGTGGCCCCCTTGAACTTTACCTGACAGGGGTATGTAATGTTTTCATAATGAAACGTAGCCGGATAATAAATATCAGCTTTGGGATAGGTATATAAAGAATCCAAAAAAGCCGGACTTATTTCTATTCGATAGGTAGGCAGTGTAAGATTTTGCGCCTGAGCTGTAGTAAAACTGAATAAGAGGATACCAAGAAATACCCGAAGGCAGTGCGTCATAAGCAAGGATTGTTTCTACAAATTACCCTTTTTCAACCTGAAATAACAAATACTTGGTCGGAATTACCCCCTTTGGTTAAAAAGTGTATTTTTGGGGCTGTAATTTATGAGTACCACAAACCCCGCCACATACAGCATAGTGCTGTTACCTGTAGCAGACGAAAAGGAATTGGCCCCGGCCATAGATTTACTTGCCGGCATAACCCTAAGAGCCAAAGTAAACACAGAACTTGTAGTGTGCATTACCCCCGCTTTGCAAAAAGCCTGGGAAAATGCGGCTAAGAACAAACAACCCGCAGAACTGGCAGGCAAAAACAAGCTCAAGGAAATAGCGTGTGCTACTGAACATGCAGCTCAGGCATTGCGAACTGCTTTACCTCAACTCCACACCGAATGGGTGTATATTTACCACAACAAGGTAGCCGCAGCAGCTTCTCATGCGGTGAATTGGTTTGCACAACAAAAAGAAACCACTGCCGATGTTTACTGGACCGTTCCTGCTGAAACAAAGAGTGAACTTTCAGCCGGACAAAAACTATTGCGCGGGGTGTTTAATCTTTTCAATGGTTTAAGCAGCGGAGCCGCCATGCACGACTATACCTGCGGTGGTATCCTGCTGAAAAAATCTGCGGCTGATGTAATTATTCCACAGCTTACCCATAAAGATGAAAACATCTTTACTGAATTACTTACCAAATCAAAATTCAACGGACTTAAAATAGAGACGGCTGTAATGGCCCTTAAAACTAACCCATTCAAAAACTATGCGTGGGGAAAAATGGCGGGTCAAGCATTCCGACAGATTTTTTCTACCCGCTGGGATTGGTATGTGAAACAACCAATAGTTGATTTGAAATCATCTACCCTGAGCATTTGGGATAGCGAACACAGCATTTACCGGTTCTCCTTTTTTATCCTTTTTGCTTTGGCTTTGATAGGTATGCCTGTATTGAGTTTCGACTTCGGAGTAACCTGGGACGAAAAAGCCCAGATGGGTTATGGCTACGACATGCTCAAATATTTCACCTCTTTTGGTGAAGACAAAAGTGTTTTTGATGAAACCAAACCGCTTTATACTCACCTTAAATATTATGGTAGCTTCTTTGATTTTTTCACCGCTTTTGTAGAAGAATATATTTCACCCTGGGACAAGTTTGAGACCCGACACCTTTTTAATTCTTTATTCGGATTAATGGCTATGGTGTATGCTGCCTTGTGTGCACGTGAAATAGGCAACTGGCGAACAGCCACCTTTGCCTTGTTGCTTATCCTCATCACACCTCAGTTCTTCGGCCAATCCATGAACAACCCGAAAGATATTCCGTTTGCAGCAGGTTACATTTTTACCATGTACCACATGATTCGTTTTCTGAAACAATTGCCTGACCCACGCAAAGGAACCATCTTGTTTTTGATATGTGGCATTGCGCTTACCAACAGCATGCGTATTGGTGGTTTAATTCTGCTGGTTTATCTGGGAATGTTTATGGGATTAGTGTGGCTATGGCAAATGAAAAAAGACGGAACAAAACAAGCCTTCAGTTACGTAGGTAAATATGCCAAATACTTTTTTGTAATTGCAGGCTGCAGTTATTTTCTGGGTATATTATTCTGGCCTTTCGGTATCAGTAAACCTTTTACCAACCCTCTGCTTGCACTGAAAGAGTTTACGAATTTCACCTTACTTACCTCATACGAAATTTTTGAAGGTGTGCGCACTTACATGGCTCAGGTGCCGTGGTACTATACCATTAAATACATTGGTATTACAGTACCGGTTGTTGCACTTGCAGGTATGGCATTAGGTGTGTTGCTTATTGTTTTTGTGCGCAAGAAATACAACCTGTGGTTTGTACTCATGCTGTTATTTGTGGTAGCGTTTCCTGTGGGTTATGCAGCTTATAAAAGCTCCATGCTATACAACGGTTGGAGACACTTTCTGTTTGTGTACCCTCCGCTGGTAGCTATTGCTGCTACAGGATGGGATGCCTTGGCCAACCTGTTTAAAGTAACTGCGGTAAAAGTAGTTGTAACCATTGTAGTGTTAGCCGGCCTTGCTGAACCATTAGCGTTTATGGTACGCAATCATCCGCATGAGTATGTTTATTTCAATCAATTGGTAGGTGGCATTAAAGGTGCCTATGGAAATTACGAAACCGACTACTACGGTAACTGTATTAAAGCAGCTACGGAATGGCTCATCAAAAATGAGCCTGTGCTCAATAACAAACAAGTGATTGTGGCCATTAACAATGAGCCGCTCAATGCCAGTTACTACGGACAAAAATTCAGCGACAGTTTAGCTTTTGCCTGGACCCGAGAACAGGAGTGGTACAGATCAAATTGGGATTATGCCATTTACACCAGCCGCACTTTAACCCCTGAACAAATTCGCAGCGGGCAGTTTCCGCCAAAAGAGAGCATACATGTAATTGAAGTTGATGGCGTTCCTTTAGCTGCCATACTCAAAAAACAGAATGATTATATTCCCCGTGCATTTGGTTATTTACAGCGTAGCTTGCCAGATTCAGCTATACCCTTGCTGGGGCAGGCCATTGCCCACAATCCCAAAAACGAAGAAGCCTACCGGTTATTAGGCAGCGCTTTAGTCAACACGCGGCAAGATGTAAAAGCCAAGGAGACATTAAATAAAGCCATTACTTTATTACCTGAAAACTATGAAGCATATGACCTTATGGGGTTGATTGATTTTAACAACCAGCGCTACAAAGAAGCCATAGAGTTATTCAAAAAAGCTTACGGATTTAAAGTTAACTTCCCTTCAGCTTACTATCATGCAGCCATTTCTTACATGAATTTGGGACAATACCAGGATGCCGTAAAACATTTTGAGTTGTGTGTAGAAGAAAACGGAAATTTAGCCGAGGTTTACGTACCTATGGGACAGGCCTACCTGCTGGTGGGCGATTACAAAAAGGCCGTGGATGCTGAAAACAATGCATTGAACCTGAACCCTAACCTGCCACAAGCCTGGCAAATTATGGGTGATGCCTTTAACCGCATGGGTGATACACAAAACGCACAGCAATGCCTGCAAAGAGCCGCACAATTGCAGGGTGGAAATCCGCAATAAATACTATATTCGCCCGAATAACAGAACCTTTTATCCATGTATTTTGATTCCAATTGGGCTGTAATAACGCCTTTGGCCAACGAAGAGAAAGACTTTGACGCTTTTATTTCAGAATTCACCAAAGTGTTGAATAAACTGGGAAGCGGAAAAGTATATCTGGTAGTTGATAAAGCCTCTAAAGACCGTACGCTGGAACTTTGTCGTGAGCTTTCACAGAAAGACTCCCGCTATGTTACGGTTTGGGCTCCTGAAAATAAAAATGTAGTTGATGCTTACCTGAGAGGCTACCGCGAAGCATACGACAACGGGCACGATATTGTGATTGAGATGGATGCCGGCCTTAGTCATGACCCCAGAGCTTTACCCATGTTTTTACGTGTGCTGAATGAAGGTAACGAATGCGCCTTTGGCAGCAGGTTTATTAACGGAGGGTCTATGGGTGACTCGCCTTTTTTCCGCAGAATGTTATCCAAGACTGGCACGGTGCTTTCCAATATTTTACTGGGAACCCGCCTGTATGATATGACCTCCGGCTTTCAGGGCTTCCATGCTCCGGTAGTAAAACAATTACTCGATTACCAGTTGCTCTCTAAAGCACACTTTTACCAAACGGAAGTACGCTACCTGATGCGCAAAAAACGCTTTGCTGAAATACCTATTCACTACATGGCCCCCTCACCCAGTGTTTCTCAAAACGCCATTAAAAACTCTGTAACTGTTTTGCTGCATTACATCATTCAACGTTTTACTTTCAACGCAAAATCGTTTTAATCCTCTATGGACAAAAATACCGCTATCATTATCACGTCTATCTCTGCACCCAATGCGGTGATGAAGTCATTTGCCGAAGGCAGCAAACAGCACGGTGCTGAATTTATTGTGATAGGCGACACCAAAACGCCAGCAGATTTTCAACTGGACGGTTGCAATTATTATTCTGTTGAACAACAGCGTGCATTACCTTTTGCCTTTGCCAAAGCTTGTCCTGAAAGACATTACTCCCGCAAAAACATTGGTTACCTTATAGCCGCAAAAAACGGTGCTGAACAAATTATCGAGAGCGATGACGATAATTATCCCAGAGAGAATTTTTGGAACAACCGCTCACGCAAACAACAAGCCTATGATATTTCTAACGAAGGCTGGCTAAATGTATATGCCCACTATTCCAAAGGCTACATCTGGCCGCGGGGGTATCCGCTGGAGCAATTGCACAAAGTTGTTATGCCTTTAGAGAGCTTTGATGTTAAAGAACTCGACTGCCCCATACAACAAGGTTTGGCTGATGAAAATCCCGATATAGACGCGGTTTTTCGCTTAACACAGGCGCTCCCCCACTCCTTTGATTACAAACATAAAATAGGTTTGGGTAACAAAACATGGTGCCCTTACAACAGTCAGAATACTACGCATTACAAAGAAGCATTTCCGTTATTGTATTTGCCTTCGTATTGCAGTTTCCGTATGACGGATATATGGCGCAGTTTTGTAGCACAACGCATTGCCTGGGAAAACAACTGGCACATACTTTTTGAAGAGGCTACGGTGTGGCAGGAAAGAAACGAACACAACCTGCTGCGCGACTTTGAAGATGAAATTCCCGGCTACCTCAACAACGCTAAAATAGCTACCACGCTCGAAAAGCTGGAGCTTAAAAAAGGCACTGCACATTTGGGCGAAAATCTGATTACCTGCTACAAAGCACTTATTGACATCAACGTGATTGGTTCGCAAGAGATGCCTTTGCTCGAAGCCTGGATCAGCGATTTGGGTTAATTTCTGCTTTCATTTTCTGATTAGAATTCCACAGCATACCTGTGCTGTCTATTTTTTTCTACTGGGCTAAACTATTGCCTGATGGCGCTTATGGCTAAGTACATTAACCCTGCATCAAGTATTTGTTAATAAACACGGGCATCTTGAAGCATGGCCTTTTCGCAAGCGCAGCATTTATGCGTAGTTTTGACGTATGCAACTGCATGAAAAGTTCGGAATTTCCATTGAAGACCTGTGTGAACGTACACGTGCACATGAGTTATATTTTGAACTGGGCAACATCTATCGTTTCTTAGAATTGCCTGAGAAAATAATACGCATTGAACAGTTTAACAGTTCAGCATCCCGCTCCTATTATGCCAATGCCCTGGAACGCTCAGTTGCTGATTTGGAAACCCTTAAGCACCTGCTCACCAAAAAGCAGCAAGCCAAAGGATACAATGAAAAAACACTTTTTGTGTACCGTGAAGCGGAAGAGTTGTTGCTCAAACGCAGTTCAGAAAAACTGAGCCTCACTCTTCTGAAAGACCTGCACCAGTTGGTAATTGGAGAGGTAAACAAAAGCACGAATGACTTTGATTTGTTTACCATACAGTACCACAAATTACCGGAGGCGTTAACACCACTGATGGAGGCTGAACTGAACGAGTTGTTCGAGTTCATTAACCACAACACTGAACTGGACCCGTTGAGCCTGTCGTGGGTACTGCATTTTGAACTGTTGCGCATACAACCGTTTAACAGCGATGCACCCGTGCTGGCACGTCTGCTGCATTACTTCTGGCTCAATAAACACAACCTTACACTGGATGGTATGCTCACACTGGAGCAAGAGATTTACCACCACCGCCACCGTTACTTTGAACTGCAACAACAGCCTTATGATGAACAGGGCACTCTGTTGAATGAGTACATAGCGTTCGGGCATACCTTATTCATTCAAAATCTGGAGCGCTTAAAACTGATGCTGCGTCACTATTTCCGTAAACAAGTGGAGTATGATGATGCTACACCACGCCAGCGTAACATGATGAACTTTGTTTTTGAACGCGGCTACAAGCTCAACCTCTTTCACGAAGGCACATTGAACAAGCGCCAGGAGTTGATTATGTACATCATTCACCACAAAGGCTTTTGCTCTACCAAAGAACTCACAGAAGAGTTTGGTTGCAACCGCAAAACAATTCAAAGAGACTTTACTGATTTACTAAATTACAATATGGTTCGCACCATAGGCAACGGCAGCTCCTTGCGTTATGCTGTAAGTATAAAAGAAAATTACAATCAGGAGATGGCTTCTTTTATGCCTGATTTTTTGAAGAAGGCCAATGAGCATCCGGCCATCTCAGCCACAGTCAACGACAATGAATACCTTACTACAGAAATCAGCAATCAAAGCAGCCAGCCGCAAAGCACCAATGCCGCCTGACAAGGAGGTATACCCCTATAACAGAAAAGGCTCCTTTCGGGAGCCTTTTCTGTTATAGGGGTATTTAATTCAGCTTACAGTTCGTCTGAATTATAGAAGTAATCATCATTGGTCGGGTAATCGGGCCATACCTCCTCGATGCTTTCAAAAGGTTCGCCATCATCTTCCAGTTCCTGAAGGTTTTCAATTACCTCCAAAGGCGCACCTGAACGAATGCCATAATCTATCAATTCGTCTTTGGTTGCAGGCCATGGTGCATCGTCTAAATAAGATGCCAGTTCGAGTGTCCAATACATATGTGTAAGTCTATTAAATATTTGTCAATTTACTTTTTCGCGAATATATACGGATTTTACGTTCGATTGCAACATTCTATTAAGAGTGTGCAAAAAGTTTCAACATACTCATTTTGTTTAACTTACCGCTACTCGTAAGCAAAAACCTCTCCATAAAAAACAGGTTAACAGGGGCCCAAAAACGCGGAAGTTGGTGTTTGAGTACCTGTAAAATTTCATCTGCTTCTGTGTTGGTCATGAAAGAAACTTCCATGACCAACACAACTTTCTGCCCCAAACGTTCATCTGGAATTGCCCCGGCAAAAAAACGATGTGTTACTCCTCTTTCTTGCAGAATAGTCGCAATTTTTGCTTCGAGCAACTGGGTATGTATTTTTATTCCGCCACTGTTTATGATTTCATCCAACCTGCCGATAATGCTGAAAGTATTGGCCGATTGAAGCATGGCCACATCATTGGTTTGCAACCACTCGTTGCCGGTTACAGCCGCTTTAATTTTCAAACAGCCTCTGTTATCTACATCCAGTTCTACACCTGAAAATGCCGTGTAGTAATCAGATGACTGTTGCGCGTTAATACACCGCAATGCTACATGCGAAACCGTCTCCGTCATACCATAGGTATGCCACAACTTCACTCCTTTCAGTTGCTTTAATTTTTGCTCCAACAAACCTGAAACAGGTGCACCACCTATAAGAATATGTGAAAACCTTTCTGCATTTTGTACTGCCAACTCATCACTCAACAGCTCTTGTAATTGCAAAGGCACTACTGAAGCTAAACCGTAGGAATGATTTTTATCCAAAGATGAAATAACATGTGATGAAGGCTCGGTGATATGAACGTTCATATCACACTCCAGCGCCCGCACCAGCAGCATTTTACCACCAATGTGCTCTGCAGAAATAGCGAGTAAACAAGAGCCTATTTCTTTCAGATGTAAATGCTGAATGGTGAGCCTTGCACTGTCCAACATCTGTTGCCGACTTATTTGAACGGGCTTGGGTTCGCCTGTTGATCCGGAAGTAAACTGTAAAAATGTATCATCACCATTGAGCCATGATTGTAAAAAAAGTAATGCGTGCTGCTCATATAAAGGAAGCGTAGCCACATAACTGTTCTCCAGTTGAAGAACCTGCTCTGTTGTGTACTTCTGCTTTCCGGTAGAGATAATCATTGTGCCTGCAAAACTTCCCAATATTCTACGGCCCTGCGTGTATGCGGAATAACAATGGTGCCACCCACAATATTGGCCACGGCAAAAATTTCAAACATTTGTGCCGTAGTAACACCCTGTTCTTTGCATTTTTCTAAGTGATACTTTACACAATCATCACAACGCAATACCATGCTGGCCACTAACCCCAGCATCTCTTTTACTTGTGTACTTAATGCTCCCTCCTGATAGGTGTTTGTATCCAGATTGAACAATCGTTTTAACACCAGATTATCTGCACCCAGAACTTTCTCATTCATTCTGCTGCGGTAATCATTAAACTCTTCTACCTGATTCATAATTATTGAATTTGTATACAAAGAAATATCTTTGACAGCATACAGCCCAATAGAATGGAAACTAAAAGTGAGTCTGACGGCTTAAATATACTGAAACAACACATTCCGGAACTGGACGGCTTAAGAGGATTTGCCTTATGTGCCGCTGTACTTTGGCATTACTACTCCTGCACAATTACAGACTACACTGCCATACTAAGGATATTTCGCCCCCTTACTGATCTGACCATTGTTTGTGTTGATGCCTTCTTTGTACTCTCAGGATTCTTAATTTCGAGCATATTACTGCAGAGCAAGGGGTCGCCCAACTTCTTCAAGACTTTTTATATCCGCAGGGTGTTGCGCATTTTCCCTATGTACTACTTTATGCTGGGGCTTTATGTAGTGGGGGTATGGCTGGGGGGCGAGCAAAAAATACCTTTTATTTTCAGTGACCCATTGCCGCTGTGGTCGTATGCTGTATTTGCACAAACCTTTTTTATGGGCATAGTTGACGGGCAGTTTAATTTTGGCCCTCACTTTCTTGGAATAACCTGGTCGGTAACCATTGAAGAGCAGTTTTACTTTATCATGCCTTTTCTCATATGGCTTATTCCCAGGAAACATCTTATTAAAACTTGCCTCCTGTTAATTGCTGTTTGCTGGCTAACCAAATGGGGCATGAGGGATGACCTGATGCGTATTTATGTGACCATGCCCAGCCGAATGGATTCCTTAATTATGGGAATAATGATTGCTTACGGAGTGCAACAACCCGGTTTTATCAATTACATAAAAAGTATACTACCCAAATTACATTGGGCCTTACTTTTTTTAGTAATCGGGTTAGCACTTTTCATTCAATTTCCTCAGGGAGGGGTATGGTTTGGGTTTCTTTTTACTGTAGCAGGTATAGCTTTCAGTTTGTGTATGCTCATTATCCTTACGCACAGAGAAGGGAAAATATCACAGCTTTTCAGGTTCAAATTACTCAGGTGGCTAGGGGGAATTTCTTATGGTGTGTATCTGACACATCAGGCCATAAACGGTGCACTTCATCAGTGGATACTAAATCAACCACCTACCATTCACATTAAAAACAGCAGTTTAATCTGGCAGGATATAAGTGTAACACTACTTTCTCTTATGGTATCCTTGCTATTTTCTCATTACGCATTCAAATGGATGGAGAAGCCTTTAATCAGATTCGGGCACAGCTTTAAATACTAATCACCGGGATTGCTCTTTCTTCTGTCTTGTTCTTCGCTAAGCCAAAGAAATAGTACTAAGGACAACCGAACAAGGTTATAGCAAAACCAGTTGTAGAGTTGTTTTAAAAAATTATTTTCTCTTGAATAGGTTGCCCATTCTACCTTTTCGGCTCCTTCTGCAATTTGTACGTTTACAACTTTTTTTACTTCCTGAGTAAAGGCTGCATCGTTCACTACTACGTTGAGTTCTATGCTACCGAAATCACTCAATTTATTGATATTGTATGAACCAATGGTACACCATTTATTATCTACCAGCATCAGTTTTCCGTGAAGTACACTTTCTTTCCACTCATAAATTTCAAATTGGTAACGAAACATCCAATCATACAAAAAACATGTGGCTTGTTTAACAAATTTCACATCAGATATGCCTGATAAAAGCACCCGAATTTTAACTCCTCTTCTGGCTGCAATTCTCATCGCTTTTCTGGTGGCTCTTGATGGCAAAAAGTAACTCGCTACAATACACACCTCTGTTTCTGCTTCTGTAAATGCCCTTCTGTAAAGACGGGAAATTTCCTTTTTGTTCCTGAACCAATCATTTTGAGCCAGTGCCACCGACACTCCGTTTTTATGCTGAACGGGGGCATTGAGCAGGAGTTTACCCGTTAACTTTTGTTTTCTTTTCCATATATAGTTACAGATGGAAAACACCTGCTTACTCACCTGACCGTTGATGAACAAAGCATAATCTAACCAAGGTTTTTCCTGAGCTGTTCCTTTGTATTTATCTGCGATGTTTATTCCACCAATTAAGCAATCACCCGTTTCATTTAATAAGAGTTTGTGGTGCAACCTGCGCCCTATTTTCACTCCTCTCAGCGGAGAGAACATTCTGATTTTAATGCCGGCTTGCTGCATATCAGCAATCACCTCATCAGGTAAACGCGTACCGTAACCATCAGCCACTACCATGACCATTACGCCACGTTTTGTTGCTGCTTTTAATGCGTCAATTACCTCCGCTCCCGTTTTGTCATGCTCCAGAATATATGTTTGCAAATGAATAAACACCCTGGCCTCACCTATGAGGCGCAACAACTCATCAAAAAACGGCTGACCGCTTAAGAGAAGTTTTACCTGATGTCCGTTATGAAAATGCATAGCCAAAGTTAACTAAAGCAAGCTGACTAAAATAAAAATCCCGACCTGTTATGATCGGGATTTGTTTATGAAACTATTTAATTCTTATAAATGAATGCACTCGCCATAAGCTTGTGCTGCAGCTTCCATAATGGCTTCACTCATGGTTGGATGCGGATGAACAGATTTAATAATCTCATGCCCCGTTGTCTCCAGGTTACGGGCCACAACAGCCTCTGCAATCATTTCTGTTACGTTTGCTCCTACCATGTGGCAACCTAACCACTCGCCATATTTTGCATCAAAGATTACTTTAACAAAACCTTCTTTTGCTCCGGCTGCGCTGGCTTTACCACTGGCTGAGAAAGGAAACTTACCCACTTTAATTTCGTAACCCGCTTCTTTCGCTGCCTTTTCAGTATATCCAACCGAGGCTACTTCAGGCAGGCAATAGGTACAACCCGGTATGTTGCCATAGTGAAGCGGTGCAGGATGGTGACCTGCAATTTTCTCTACACAAATAATCCCCTCAGCACTGGCAACGTGAGCCAGAGCAGGACCTTTCACAATATCGCCTATGGCATAAATACCTTTAACATTGGTTTGGTAAAAATCATCTACCAATACCTTGTCCTTATCGGTTTTTACTCCAACCTGTTCTAATCCCAGATTTTCAATGTTGGTTTTAATACCCACGGCTGATAGTACCACATCACACTCAATCTCTTTCATTCCTTCAGGAGTTTTTACCTTTACTTTGCAACCGGCTCCTGTTGTATCAACCCCTTCTACTGCGGAAGAAGTCATAATCTCTATCCCTTTTTTCTTGAATGACTTGGTCACTTCTTTTGAAACGTCCTCATCTTCAACGGGCAAAATATTGGGCATAAACTCTACAATAGTAACTTTAGTACCCATGCTGTTGTAAAAATACGCGAACTCACATCCGATAGCTCCTGAGCCCATTACCACCATAGTTTTAGGTTGCTGCGGCAACACCATAGCTTCCCGGTAACCAATAATTTTTTTACCGTCAATTTTTATGCTGGGTAATTCGCGGCTACGGGCTCCGGTAGCCAAAATGATATGTTTAGCTTCAACAATCTTTTTAGTTCCGGCAGCTTCAGTTACTTCTACCTTGCCGGCAGCAAGCACTTTACCCGTTCCCTGAATAACTTCGATTTTATTTTTCTTCATCAGAAAAGCAATGCCTTTGCTCATTCCTTCAGCCACACCGCGACTGCGTTTTACCACAGCAGCAAAATCATGGGTTGAGCCGCTTACGTTTATTCCGTAATCAGCCGCATGGTGAATGTATTCAAAAACCTGAGCCGATTTTAACAACGCCTTGGTAGGAATACATCCCCAGTTTAAACAAACACCACCTAGTTCAGCCTTTTCAACAATAGCTGTTTTAAGTCCCAGTTGTGAAGCCCTTATAGCTGCCACATATCCACCGGGGCCGCTACCAATTACAATAAGATCAAAATTCATATTTTAAATTGATTTGAAGGGTGCAAACATACAAAAGCCACACGGTTAACCCAACAATTTATGCTGTGCAACTGTTAAACAGGCAATTGCATCTCCTTAAGAGAAACTCAGGCTAAAAATTTTAAAAAGTTTACTTTATATTGCCCACTTAATAATTATTTAACTGCTGATGAAGAAATCCCACGTTTTATTTATCACTCTGATTACCTGTCAATACTTTGTGGCTGTTGCGCAAGAAGTGCGTAGTCACTTGGTTCATCTCAAAAATGCTACAGTTAGTTTGCCGGCTCAACTTCAGCTTTCATCTGAGGATGTAACTAAAAGCACATTTGAAGGAAGCCTATATGTGCTAATGCAATTCAATGAAATTCCAACAGCAGAGAAAGTACTCGCACTTCAAAAAGCAGGTGTTGTTTTAGGAGACTATCTCCCCCACTACACCTACATTGCTCAACTGACAACCGACTATTCGCCTGCCACACTCAAGGCAGCAGGTATAACCAGCATAAGCTCTATAGACCCCATATGGAAAGTAGACAGCCGCGTTGCACCATACTGGAATGGAGCCATTAATGAAGGCACAACCCGTTTAACCGTTCTTTATCACAAGCAAGCAAATGCTATATCCATTGCACAAAGCATTATTGGTGAGGGCGGATTGGTGATAGAGCACTTACCCCTCTTCAACCAGTTTACCATAGAGGTACCTGTTCAAAAGGTAAAAACAATTACCGAAAAAGCCTGGGTAAACTGGGTGGAACCTACTGCTCCTGCTCCGGCAGAAATGAATCTTCCCGGTAAAACCCTTATCCGTACCAATGTGCTTAATACAGGATTGCCTAAAGGAAGGAATCTTCAAGGGCAGGGGGTAATTATGGGCATATGGGATGGCGGATCTGTTGGCACACACGTTGATTTTACAGGAAGGCAAACCAATGCACAAGCTTCAACTGTTAATCCACATGCCACACACGTTACAGGCACAATTGGCGGAGCCGGCATAAAAGACCCCAGTACAGAAGGTATGGCTCCAAAGGCTACTTTACTTAACTGGGACTTTAACGGATCTGTATCGTCTGAAGTATCGGGTGCTATATCAACGAATAAAATTAACATTACCAATAACTCATGGGGGTACAACCGACTAACAGATTCTTGCAGTTTCAGAGGGCGGTACGATAATCAAAGCCGTTCTTTTGACATAATTTCGAACAATTCACCATTGGTTACTCAGGTATGGGCAGCCGGAAATTATCAACCGGATAATTGTGCTTCGGGCGGTTTCAGAACAGTATCAAGCGGATATCAGGCAGCAAAAAATATCATAGTTATCGGTGCTGTTGACCGCAATGATGCTATGAGCAACTTTTCCTCTTTCGGACCCGTACGCGACAACCGACTCAAACCTGATGTATGCGCAGTAGGTGTTGCCGTAAACTCCACCTATCCAAACAATACTTATTCTTCTCTTGACGGCACATCCATGGCTACACCGGCTTCCAGCGGCACTGTTGCATTGCTTTACGAACGTTACCGTCAGTTAAACAATAATGATAACCCGGATGCTTCCTTAATCAGAAATATGGTGGCCAATACTGCTGAAGATTTAGGAAACAGCGGCCCTGATTTTAAACATGGTTACGGACGAATTAATGCGGTAAGAGCTGTAAGGTTAATGGAAGAAAACAGGTATTTTTCTGCTGTATTAACTCCATCCGCTACAAATTCACACAACATCTCCATTCCGGCAGGTTGCAAAAGGGTAAAAGTAATGATTACCTGGAACGACCCGGCTGCTAATGCAATGGCTAATATTTCTTTGGTAAATGATTTGGATATAGTGCTGGAGAATAAAGCGGCACAACAAACCTTGCCTTGGCGTTTAAGCGTAGTTTTCATGAATACAACTGCACAGCGCGGTCGTGATTCACTCAACAACATTGAACAAGTAACCATTGACAATCCTGATACTACTGGCTACACACTTAAAGTAAACGGATTGGTAACTGCTCCTGCGGGCCAGCGTTATTACATCACTTACGAGTATGAATATTCATCGTTAGAAATTTCTTATCCTAACGGTGGTGAAACATTTTTACCGGGTGCAACTGAGCAGATTCGCTGGGATTCAAAATTTGTTACCTCCAATGTGCAATTACATTATTCCATTGACGGAGGAAACAGTTGGGTGGTAATAACCAACAGCCAAAACGGAAGTTCAAGATATTTCAGTTGGACTGTTCCCAGCACTATTACCAGCAAAGCTTTGATACGTGTTCGTACAACAGACAGCAGTATTGTGGATATAAGCGACACCACATTTGCCATTTTGGGAACTCCTTCGTTAACCACTCCGAGGGCTTGCAGCGGGCAATTACATTTAACCTGGGGAACAGTAACCGGTGCAATTGCTTATGAAGCAGCTATACTTTCCAACGGAAAACTGGAAACAAAAGCTATCACTTCCACAACCAACCGCTTTCATACGTTTACCGGTTTAAATAACGGCACTGAGTATTGGGTTACAGTAAGAGCAATAGGACCTGATAGTTCGCGTGGCAAATTTGCTAATGCATTAAATGCAACTCCAACCTCTGCCAGCGCACCACCCTCTTTTACCAAAAACCTTCCCCTCATTACTTCTGCCTGTATCAATAAAGCTGCAGTAATCAAAATACAATCAGCCGGTGCAGCCACTTTAACCCGCCAATGGCAGCGCAGCACTAATGGCGGCACAAGCTGGTCAATTACCGGGGGCAATGTAGACACGCTATCGTTAGGTACAGTTACCGGCAGTATGGAAAATTACCTGTATCGCCTCAACTTAACCAGCAGCACCTGCGGCAACACGGTAACCACTACCATTACCACATTAAAAACTGACACCGGTCTTATACTTACTCATGACCCGATTGATGCCACTGCCTGCCATGGTTCAACTATAAAATTCAGTTACGGTGCTGTTTCAAAAAACAATCCGAATACGGTGTGGCAAGTGAGCAAAAACAATGGTGTAAGCTGGGCCAATGTAGCCAACGTACAAGACACAACAGTTACTCTATCTGCAATTGACACACTCAACAATCAAATCATTCGCGCTATTGCTTCAAATGGCTGTGTAACGGGAGATACTACTGCATCTGCCTTAATCACTGTTAAGCCTCGCTTGAATTTAACAGTGACCAACGATACGAACCTTTGCATCGGCAAGTCCATCAGTATTTCTGCACAGGTTACTGGCGGTGCCTCTGCTCCCGTTATCAACTGGACCGGCTTAGGAAACAACACCTCCTATTTCGTTGCTCCGCTCACCACCACAACCTACACTATTGTAGCTAATGATAGTTGCTCCACCCCTGTAACCGATAGTGTAAAAGTTACTGTAATACTTGTTGACTCTACATTTACACACAACGGAACCAGTGGCAAAAATCAAGTTGACTTTACTGCCAGCGAAGCCTTTGCCAATAGCTACAGCTGGAATTTCGGAGATGGCAGTGCCAATGTAAATTTCAGAAGTGCCGGACACTTTTTTGCCGCAAATGGCAATTACAATGTGTGCTTAACTGTTGTTAAAAACGGCTGCTCTTACACCACCTGCCAAAACATCAACGTTACACGAACTGATGTTGAACTGGTGAATGATCTTGCTGATGCCATAAAAGTATACCCCAACCCTGCCTCAAATAACATATTCATAGCAGCACCCGTTCCTGTACAAAAAATAAGTCTTGTAAATGAACTTGGCAGCCGGGTGTGGGAAAGCAACGCCCCTGCACAAAACATGAGTATTTCCTTATCACCATTTGCAGCAGGCATCTATTTTGTAAACGTGCAAACTGATGCAGGTATCATTCGTAAAAAATTAATCATTATCAAATAACCTTTATTGAGTTCTATATTTTCTGATTCATGTTACAGCTACAGACCATCCGATCCAATTCTGAAGAAATTATTCGCAGATTAAACAAACGAAACTTTCCTGCTCAGGAAAAAATTGAGCAGATACTAAAACTTGACGAAGAACGCAGACAGAAAAAAACCGAGTTGGAAAATCTGCTGGCAGAGGGCAACAGTTTAGCCAAAAAAATTGGCGAACTCTTCAAATCAGGCAATGCAGCCGAAGCCGATAAGCTGAAAATACGCAGCACGCAGATAAAGGAAGAGTCGAAAAAAATTGAAGAACGTTTTAATCAGATTGATGAAGAAGTACAATCTGTTTTAGTTACCATCCCCAATGCTCCGCATGAGTCTGTTCCGGCTGGAAAATCTGCTGAAGACAATGTGACCGTTTTTGAAGAAGGTGAAATTCCTGTACTGGCTGAAGGAGCTCTACCGCATTGGGAGCTTGCTTCAAAATATAATTTGATTGATTTTGAATTAGGCAATAAAATTACCGGAGCAGGTTTTCCGGTTTACAAAGGCAAGGGTGCCAGATTGCAACGTGCTTTGATTAATTTCTTTCTCGATGAAGCCTTAAAAGCAGGTTACCATGAAATAATGCCTCCGCTTTTAATTAATGCTGACTCAGGATTCGGAACCGGTCAGTTGCCCGACAAAGAAGGACAAATGTACCATGCAACTGTTGACGATTTATATCTTATACCAACAGCAGAAGTTCCTATTACTAATTTATACCGTGATGTGATTCTGAAGGAAGAAGAACTACCTGTTAAGAATGTGGGCTACACCCCTTGCTTCAGAAGAGAGGCGGGAAGCTACGGTGCACATGTAAGAGGACTTAACCGCTTACACCAATTTGATAAAGTAGAGATTGTACAAATAGCACATCCTGATGCTTCATACACTATTCTCAATGAAATGGTAGAACACGTTAAAGGTTTGCTCCGGAAATTAGAATTGCCGTATCGTGTACTTCATTTATGTGCTGGTGATATGGGTTTCACTTCTGCATTAACTTTCGACTTTGAAGTATACTCTGCAGCTCAACAGCGTTGGCTGGAAGTAAGCTCCACTTCTAACTTTGAAACATTCCAATCCAACAGATTAAAATGCCGGTTCAAAGGGAAAGATGGAAAAAACAATTTAGTACACACGCTTAACGGCAGTGCATTGGCATTACCCCGAATAGTTGCGTCACTCCTGGAAAATCACCAAACGCCTGACGGAATAAAAGTACCGAAGGCTTTACACAATTATACCGGGTTTGATATAATCAGTTAAGTAGATACTATCTGAAAACAGAAGCTCTATACCGCATTCTTTTATTGTTGTTGCTCACAACACGCCTACCACTATTTGCTCAAGACCCGTTTATTAAAAACTACACACAGGAAGACGGGATGCCCTCCTCTCTTTCGTATCAGGTATTACAAGACCGGCAGGGGTATATGTGGATGTGTACCAACAATGGGGTAATCAAGTTTGATGGCAGTGAATTTAACGTTTATAATCTCAACAATGGTTTCCCCGACTACGGAGCATTTCATATGGTGCTGGATAAATTTAACCGTCTTTGGTTCGTTACCTTCTCAGGAAGGGTATGCTACTTTAGAGACAACAAATTCACCACCGTTGAGTTAAATAAATCAGACAGCACACAGGCGCGCTGGATATGCCAGAATAATAAAGGAGATATTTTTATCAGCACCTGTACCGGGAATATATACCAAGTAAACAGACAGGGTGAAGCAGCGCATTATATCAACGTTGGGTACTGCATTTTTGTAATGGAATGTCTGAATGATTCTACTTTAGTTATGACCAATGGCGACAGTTACAGAAAAATTGACGCGGATAAAAAACAAACTATTTTACCTATTACAACTCTTGCCTATGACTACCCCAGAATAGGGGTTTTAGAAGACGGCTTGGCATTGAGTTCATCTGATGGTATCATAAAGTACCACAACAAAAGCAACACCTTTAGCCTGTTGATTCCTGCCAGCCAAAACGTTTACCCTTTTGCTTATCTGGAAGAAAAAAATCACCTGTGGGTATCTCACAAAAACGGACTATCAAAATATGAAAAAGGAAAAGGACCGTATAAACTTATAAGCCAGTACAACAAAAACCGGCAGACCACTTCAGTGATTCGTGACAATACCGGTAAAATATGGTTTACCAATTACTTTGAAGGCTTGAACCTCATGATTAATGAACGTGTTAAATTATATCAGGTAGAAGCAGAATACAATAAACGCACTCAGTTTTTAACCATGATGCCGGGTAAAAATTCAGTGGCACTGCTCAATACCATGGGGCAGATTTATGATATAAGCAACAACCACATTTCCTTTAAATCAGAAATTGCAAAAGGTAACCGTTCACAACTTTTCCTCTTCCATCAGGCTCAAATATCGGATGCCGAACACCTCATAAACATTGACAACAAAGTCTTTTGCTACAATACTGCTTTGGGTAAAGCTGAGCTCTCTGACTTGCATGTAGCCAATACATCAGCTATGTATTATAGTGACTCCGACTACTTTTATATACTGGGGCGTTTAATAAAAAAAGATGTATTCTTTTCTCGTTTAGATAAAAAAACTAAAAAAATAATATCAGAAACTAAACTGCAATTGGATGGGATTTCGAACTTCAAAAGTTTTACTGTTGACCAACACACCACCGCTTGGTTTGGCAACAAAGAGGGTCTATGGTATATAGATAACGGCATACCTAAAACGTTAAAAGGCATAACTACCTATACCTCTCACATAACTTGTGATAAACAAAACAGAATATGGGCCTGCACCATGGGAGATGGAGTATTTTGCGTTGATGCCTCAACAAAAAAAATACTACTTCACCTTACCACTGCTAACGGACTGAATACAAACATCTGTCACAAAATAATTATTGATATAATCAATACTATCTGGATAAGCTCATACGAAGGTTTAACAAAAATATCCTCTCCATTTTTGAGCTCAAGGAGAATATTACACTTAGACAACAACATTCTTCCCAGCAATGTTATTCTCGACATTCTTACCCTAAAGAATACCATCTATGTGGCAACAAGCAAAGGCATAATAGAGTGCCCGATAAACATCTCAATCCCTCCTGCGTCAAAAACGCCTACCTACATTACCAGAGTTCAATTAGAAGACACTGTTTATACAGATGTAAAGAACATAGTGATACCTTATGGAAAATCTTTTCAGATACACTACACCAATGTATCTTTTGGCATAGGAAAACAACGAAAATACCAATACCGGTTAAAAAGCAGTAATAAGGAGAAATGGGATTACACTTCTAGTAACTCTGTAAAATATGACCAACTGGAACCCGGCAAATATGTTTTTGAAGTAGCCGGAATAAATGCGGGGAATAACTCAAAAAACATCGCCTACATCAACGTCAGCATTATCCCTTTGTATTGGCAAACCTGGTGGTTTAAGACATTTATTATTGCAGCCTTTGCTTTAATTTTTTCACTGATTACTGTGGTTTATTTTACTGCAAAAAACAAAGAGACTCTGTCTAATAAAAAACTGATTGAAAGTCAGCTTAACTCGCTTAGAGCTCAAATAAATCCACATTTTATATTTAACTCCTTAAACTCCATTCAGGATTTTATTCTTGACCAGCAACCCAGAATGGCCAATCTTTATCTTTCAAAATTTGCCTCACTCATGCGCATGATTATAGAAAACTCCAGAAAAGAGTATACCCTGCTGAGTGAGGAAATTGAATTTTTGAAACTATACATTTCATTAGAAAAGTTAAGACTTAACGAGGAGCTGGATGTTGACTTCACCATAACTCCTGAAACGGACGTTAACAACATTCAAATACCAACCATGTTATTGCAGCCCATTATTGAGAATGCCATAAAACATGGGTTAAGCCCTAAAAAATCGGATAGGTTTCTTTCCGTTCATTTTAATGCACAAGGAGGAAAAACGCTCACCTGTACAATTGAAGACAATGGTATAGGGCGAAATTTGAGTAAGTCTCAAGGAAATGTAATCTCTGCCAACAGAAGCTCAGTAGGCCTCAGAAACATCCATGAACGCCTGGAACTGCTTTTCGGCAGCGGAGAAAACATCCGGATTATTGATTTATTGGATGAAAACAGGCAGCCCATGGGAACACGTGTTGTAATTCATGTTCAGCATGTTTAAATTGCAAAAAAAACCTAATTATGTTGCTAAAAGTACTGCTTGTAGATGATGAAGTAAAAAGCTGTGAAGTTCTATCCAAAATTCTACTGAATTACTGCACAGATGTTACGGTAGTTGGGATGGCTTACAACGTAACTGAAGCTTATGACCTTATACTTCAAACCAACCCCGATTTAGTCTTTCTAGATGTGCAAATGCCGGGTGGAGACGGATTTTCCCTACTCGAAAAATTCGATACCATTAACTTTCACATCGTGTTTGTTACCGCATTTGACCAGTTTGCCATTAAAGCCATAAAATTCTCGGCATTGGATTACCTGCTTAAACCTGTTAACATAGATGAGGTAATTGAGACGGTAAATAAATTCAAAAAAGACCGGATGATTAATGAACATGCCATCAAGGACCATTCATTACTTCAATACCTGCTTAAGAACGTTAACTATCCCGGCAAAAAAATATGGGACACCATTGCTTTGCCTACAGCCCAGGCTATACTGTATGTAAAGCTGGATGAGATTATCTATGTAGAAGCTGATAACAATTACAGTGTGTTCCACTTGGAGAACAAGGAAAAAATAATGGTTTCCTACACGCTCAAAACTTACGAAGAACTCTTATGTGAGCAGCACTTCATGCGGGTTCACAACTCTCATATCATTAACCTGCATAAAGTAAAAAAATTCATACGGGGCAAAAACGGCTATGCTGAAATGAGCAACGGTAAACAGATAGAAGTAAGCCCGAGAAAAAAAGATGAATTTTTGGGGAAGTATGGGAATTGAAGCATAATTATACTACCACTAAACTCAGTTATTCAATAAAACAGGTTTGTACTATTCACTATATTAGAGCCTGTATTCACTAAACCGTACTTTCTACTTTCACCTTCAGATACACCTTGCTCTTCTATTTTAAAATATGTTTTAAAGTAGAAACAGATTCCTTACTAACTTTATCAGAGTTTCCCTGAAAATCATAAAATACAGATTGTCAGTTTATTTTACAGCATACAATCTGATACTAAACAAAAAACGCCCTAAACCATTTCGACAATTCACTCAACCAAACGCCTCATTCACTAAATGGAAATTGTGAGGGGGAATTAAAAGCTGCAAATTTGGCCTATCAATTTTGGATAAAATCACACTTGAGGTAAATTATCTCATTTTGTGTTTTTAAAACTAAGTCTGTACGAAGGTGGTTTAGGTGGCCACCTTCTTTTTTTTGCCCTTCTTGCATATTTAAAAAAAAGATTTATCTTGCTTTACATTTAATTTCAAAATTTTCTCTTTTTATGAACATTTACGTAGGAAATCTGGCTTACAAAGCCAGAGAAAACGACCTGAGGCAAGCATTTGAAGCCTATGGTGAAGTTGCATCAGTTAAGATTGTAATTGACAGAGCTACCAAAAGATCTAAAGGATTTGGCTTTGTTGAAATGCCTAACGATGACGAAGCCAGACGTGCTATCAGTGAACTGCATGGAAAAGACATGATGGGCCGTAACTTAAACGTTAACGAGTCTATCTCAAAACCACAACCTGGTGGTCGTCCAAGCAACTCAGACGATCAGGGTGGATATTAATCTCATTTGATTATCGACCTCTTTAACCCCTTTGTTTTGCAAAGGGGTTTTTTTATGCCTGCGGGCCTGCAGATGCCGAATCTTGAGTGGTGCTCAATTCCTCCGGCTTAGGCACAAAAAAACGTTTTTGAAACACAAAAATACTTATTACACCTGCACTTATATAGGTATCGGCCAGGTTAAATACAGGCCTGAAAAAGATAAACTCCTCTCCTGCCCAAACAGGAAACCATTGCGGGAAGTGTCCTTCGATGATGGGGAAATAAAACATGTCAACTACGCGTCCGTGAAATACTCCGGCATAATCAAACCACATACCGTAAAAAACACTGTCTATAATATTCCCTAAGGCACCTGCAACAACAAGCAATACCGAAAGAACAAGGCCATTATGCGCTCTGTCGCGTATGAGACTGTACAAGTACCAGCAAATACCACCTACCACCAAAATACGAAACGTAGTAAGTAAAAGTTTACCGTATGCTCCGGCCAACTCAATTCCGAAAGCCATGCCGTTGTTTTCTGTAAAATGAAGAATGAACCAGTTACCTGCAACGTTCAACTCTTCGCCCAACATAAAGTTGGTCTTGATCCAGATTTTGAGGACCTGATCAGCCAATAACAGCAGCAGAACAGAGGCTACAATCAACAGAAATTTTTTTCTCATGGATACGGCTATATAAAAGTAAAGCGAAGTAATTACTTCGCTTTACTGCCTGCAAATATCAGACAACTTTATTATTTGTATTGCTGTAATTTTGCTTCAATACTTTGAGTAGTGTGAGGCACAGCTCTTAATCTTTCTTTAGAAATCAACTTTCCGGTTACTTTACAAATACCATACGTTTTGTTTTCAATACGGATTAAAGCATTCTCTAAGTTTTCAATATACTTTTTCTGACGCGCGGCCATTTGGCTCAGGCGCTCTTTTTCTTCAGTAGTTGATCCGTCTTCCAAGGTAAGGTAACCTGTGTTTTCGATACTTTGAATCGAATCAGCAATGGTAGTATACTCTGAGCGGGCCGATTCCAGTTTTTTCTGAATCAACTCTTTAAACTCTTTTAACTCCGGGTCGCTGTAACGGTTACGGTCATCCGTATTGGGCTGTTGTATTTTTGCCACAGGCTCAGGTTTCTTCAAACCTTTGTTCGCGGTTTCTTCTTTCTTCTCCACTATTTCTTCTTTTTCAATTTTAACTACCGGTTTTTCAACAGGCAGCACTTTTTTAACCTCGGGTTTTGCTACCGGCTTTGCCACAGGCTTCGGTGCAGGTGCAGGAGCTTTAGCTACTGGCTTAGCCGGTGCAACTGTCTTTTTAGCTAAGGGCTTTTGTGCTACTACCTTTTTAACTACAGGCTTAACAACTGCTTTTTTAGCTACTACCTTTTTGGCAGGTTGTTTAGGTGCTGCTTTCTTTACCACTTTTTTAGCTACAACCTTCTTTGCAGGTTTTGGAGCGGGCTTCTTAGCCACCACTTTTTTAACCGGTTTTTTAGGCGCTACCTTTTTTACAGGTTTTTTAGCTACTACCTTCTTAACAGGCTTTTTTGCCACCACTTTTTTAACCACCTTCTTCGCTACTACTTTTTTAACAGGCTTTTTTGCTACCACCTTTTTCACCACTTTTTTAGGTGCAGGTTTGGTTGCTTTTTTAGGCGCTGCTTTTTTAACCACCTTCTTAGCAACAGGCTTTGCTGCTTTTTTGGGTGCTGCTTTTTTAGCTGCGGGCTTTTTTGCTGCAACTTTTTTAGCTGCGGGCTTTTTAGGTGCGATTTTTTTAGTAGCTTTTTTCATGTCAGGTTAATTTTTAAAAAGTTTGACATCAGTTGTAATGTCTTCAACTTCGATGCTTACACCACCTGATAAAGAATCGGATATTGTAAGCGTCTCTGCTAAAATTTGGGTGCAAATATAGGATTTATGCGAATTAATTGCATCATTCAGAAAATCATGTGATTTAATCTCTACCGAAATACGGTCGGTAACCTCAAAACCAAGGTCTTTACGCAGGTTCTGTAGTCTATTAACTACCTCACGTGCAATACCTTCCGACTTTAATTCGGGAGTAATATTGACATCCAAAGCCACCGTAATTTTTCCTTCATTAGCCACTTTGTACCCCGGAATATCGGAAGATAGTATTTCAACATCTTCTACTGACAGTGTAAATACTTCTCCATCAACAGTTAAATCTAACCGACCTGAATTTTCGAGCTGTGAAATTTGCTCCTGATTGAATTGCGTAATCAGGGCTGCGAGTGCCTTCATTTTATTGCCTGCCTTTTTGCCCAATATTTTAAAATTGGCCTTCACACTCTTCTCAATAGATTCGATATACTCCAGCTCTTTCACATTCACTTCAGAAAGAATGAGGTCTTTTACATGTTCTATCTCTTCTTTAATGCGGGCATCCACCACCGGAATAAGTATTTTTTGCAGCGGCTGACGCACACGAATATTTTCTTTCTTACGGATTGACAACACCAGCGAAGATATCTTTTGGGCGTAATCCATCTGTTCTTCCAGTTCCTTATCTATAATGGTGGTATCAGCAACCGGCAAATCAGTCAGGTGAACAGACTCTACTTTAAAACGACCGCTTACTGCATTCAAATCACGGAACAACTGATCCGCATAAAACGGTGCCAGCGGACTCATTAATTGCGCCACTGTTTCCAAACAGGTATAAAGTGTTTGATAGGCTGAAATTTTATCTTCAGTGTACTCACCTCTCCAAAAACGTTTGCGACATAAACGCACGTACCAGTTACTCAAATGTTCATTCACAAAATCAGAAATGGCACGTGCTGCCGGGGTGGGATCATAATCGTCCATGTGGGCACGTACCTCGGCTACTAACGTATTCAATAATGAAAGTACCCAACGGTCAATCTCTGGTCTGTCTTTATGTGGTATGTTGGCTTCTTTGTAGGCAAACCCGTCAATATTGGCATACAGAGCAAAGAAGGAATAAGTATTATAAAGTGTACCAAAGAATTTACGTTGCACTTCAGCCACGCCTTCAATGTCAAATTTAAGGTTATCCCAGGGATCGCTGTTGCTCATCATGTACCAGCGGTTGGCATCGGCACCGTATTTGGAAATGGCCTCAAACGGATCTACCACGTTGCCCAAACGCTTACTCATTTTGTTGCCGTTTTTATCCAGCACCAAACCGTTGGCAATAACATTTTTGTAAGCAATGCTATCAAACAACAATACTGAAATAGCATGAAGTGTGAAGAACCATCCGCGGGTTTGGTCTACTCCTTCGGCAATGTAATCAGCAGGGAAGTTTTTGCGGAATGTTTCTTCGTTTTCAAACGGCCAGTGCCACTGCGCATAAGGCATGGCACCGCTATCGAACCATACATCAATTAAATCGGGTTCTCTTCTGTAAATTTCCCCATCTTTGATTAAGTATATATCATCAACATACGGCTTATGTAAATCGAAATCATCCATATCCGATACTTTCACCGAAAGGTGTTCCTTTAGCAAATCAATCTTAAGATAATCAAAAGAGAACAACCACCATACAGGCAATCCGTTGTCCTTATGAGAGTTTTTAATTTGAGTGATTAAAGTAGCAAACCGCTCTTCATCATTTTGTCCATTTGTGATAAAATAACTCCTTAAAATCTGAATTGCATTTTTATTATCTGAAAGAATTAAATCAAAAAAAGTCTTATACTTTACTCCAGTATAATATCCAAAATCCTTTAGTTCCTCAACCGACCCAATACAAATAGCAGAAGATGCTGTTGGGTTTACAGGCTTTAATATTGGTCCTGCAACTTTATCAACCTTTGTCCAAATGGGCAATGGTGTTCCCCAGTAGCGTGAACGTGACAAGTTCCAATCCACCAGATTTTCTAACCAATTACCAAAACGACCGGTACCTGTGTGTTCAGGTTTCCAATTGATGGTTTTATTCAGTTCAACCAAACGATCCTTTGCTGCCGTGGTTTTAATGAACCAGCTCTCCAGCGGATAATACAAAATGGGTTTATCGGTACGCCAGCAATGCGGGTACGTGTGTTCGTATTTTTCTTTTTTGAAGAGTTTACCTTCTAACTGCAACTTTAAAATGATGCGTTCATCTACGCTAAGGTAGGTGAGTTTCGAAGTGTCTTTAATCACCTCTTTCAACATCTCTTTTTGCACCTCTAATTCCGCAGCTTTTTCTGCATCACTGAGGTAAGCCTCTTTTACAAATTCTTCTCCGTATAAAAATTTATCGTCCTTTACTTCGGGTAAAAACTTACCTCTTTTGTCTACCAGTGTTAATGCTCCAATACCGTTTTGCTTAGCCACACGAAAGTCATCTGCACCAAAACTGGGTGCGATGTGTACAATGCCTGTTCCGTCTTCGGTGGTTACAAAATCCCCCACGATAACTTTAAATGCATCTCCGTTTTCTACTTTAGCAAAAGGAAGTAATTGTTCATAGCGAATACCTGCGAGGTCTTTGCCATTTATCTCTTTTATAACTTCGAATGGAATATTTTTATCTCCGCTCTTGTATTCGCTGAGCGATAATTCAGCGTGTTCTGTTTTAAAATATTTACCAAATAAATCTTTAGCCAAAACAACCGAGCACGGTTGAAAGGTGTATGGGTTAAATGTTTTAACAAGCACGTAAGTAATCTTCTCTCCAACCGCTAAAGCCGTATTGGAAGGAAGCGTCCATGGTGTGGTTGTCCATGCCAGAAAATACACATCCTCATTTACACCTAGTTTTGAAGCATCCTCAACCTTAAACATGGCCACTGCAGTAGAATCCTTCACATCGCGGTAGGTGCCTTGCTGGTTTAATTCATGCGAGCTTAAACCCGTACCTGCTGCCGGTGAATACGGTTGAATGGTGTAGCCTTTATACAACAATTTTTTATCGTAAAGTTGTTTCAGCAACCACCACAGCGATTCAATGTAATTGTTGTCGTACGTAATGTAAGGGTCGCTCAGGTCTACCCAATAGCCCATGCGGTCGGTGAGTTTGTCCCACACATCTTTGAACTTGAGTACGTCTTTGCGGCAGGCCTCATTGTAATCAGCCACCGATATTTTTTTCCCTATATCTTCTTTGGTAATGCCCAGGTTTTTTTCTACCTGCAATTCGATGGGCAACCCGTGGGTATCCCAGCCGGCTTTACGTTTTACCTGTTTGCCGTTAAGGGTTTGGTAGCGGCAAAAGATATCTTTTACCGTACGCGCCATTACGTGGTGAATACCGGGCATACCATTGGCACTGGGCGGTCCTTCGTAAAACACGAACGACTCTTTGCCCTCGCGGTTGTTTACGCTCTTTTCAAAAATCTTATGTTCTTGCCAAAACTTTAGTACTTCCTCTTCAAAGGCAGGGAAGTCGAGTTTTTTGTATTCTTTGTATTTGGACATGTGTGCTAAAAGGCTGAAATAAAGGGTGCGAAGTTAACGTTTAGGTTACAGAATCAGAAACCGGATTTTAGATTTATCTTGCAATAGTTTTAAATTAAAGGCGTGAAGAGCAAATTATTATGGTTCTTGATAATTATAACCTTCTCAGGTTATGCTCAAACTCTTGCCGGCAAAAGTAAAGTGACGGTTCAAGTTATTGATATCAATTCAGGTAAGCCAATAAAAGGATGTACGCTTCATTATCAAATATCGGCCGATACTAACCTAATTAAAACTCCAATTGATAGTCTGGGTTCGGTAACCTTAATTCTTGATACCGGATTAGTTGTTGAATTGTCTTCTACCTGTGATTGCTATTTTGACTCCTGGTATGAGCTCATTAAGGTTCCAGAAAAGGATACGGTCATCACACTTAAGCAAAGCAACATAGTATATGTATATGATCAGCCGAATCACTTACTTATTTTAGCCTTCAAAAAAAATTCCACTCGTTTAACTAAGTACGGGACTTTCTTTTTGGATGAATTTTATAGAACCATGATGAGATACCCGAAAATATCAATTGAAATACAGGGGTACGCATATTTTAAAAACGACTCTATAAAATCACAAAGGATATCTCTAATTCGAGCTAAAATTATCTACCAGGAGCTGGTTAAACGAGGCGTTCCTGACTATCGCATGAAATATGTTGGACTTGGGAGTTTAAAAGATGTAAATACACTCAAGCCTAAGGAAATCAGGAAACTTAACTCGGAAATAAAAATAATGATTCACAAGAAAACGTAAACCTACGCTTAATCTTCTTCCTAAATCTCAATGATGGTATTCCAAAACTGCCTTAGTCTGATTCTAATCTAAACGTAGTTTGGCTATAACGTTGGGTGAATATTTTCATCAGCTAAAAACCCGAAATCAATCAGTTTCATGCTGATAACTTCGTCACAATAGTGATTTCATTTTCTGTAAAATGACGGGCAAAGCTCACCGCTTCTTTGATGGCTTCTATAGAAAGTTGGGGATACGTTTGAGCAATGTCAGAAATTGATGCACCTGACTCAATCAATTCCAAAATAAAGTCAACACTCATTCTGGTTCCGGCAATGCAAGGTTTGCCATTCAAAACAGTTAAATCTGAAACAATATGCGTATACATAAACTTAGAATCGAATTAATTCAAAGTTACAAAATAGTTCCGCGAATCAAAAAAATCAAGCTTCGTCCTCGTCTTCTTCCTCAATATCAATGAGGGTAGTGCCCAGTTCTTTCTTAGCGTTGATGGCTTTTTCTAAAGAAAGCAACAGACTGGGCAACAGGAACAGATTGGTGAATAGCCCGATAACCAGCGCCAATGAAGTGAGCACACCCAAAGCAACTGTTCCACCAAAAGAAGAGGCCGCAAAAATGATGAATCCGAAGAAGAGAATAACCGTGGTATAAATCATACTCACCCCGCTCTCGTGCATGGAGTAACTTACGGAACTGCCAATATCCCAATTGCGTTTTTTAAGCTCATGCCGGTACTTAGCCAAAAAGTGAATGGTTAAGTCAACCACAATGCCGTAAGCAATACTGAAAATAAGGATGGTTGATGTTTTGAGGGTAATATCAGCATAGCCCATAATGCCCAATACCATAATCAACGGAATAAGATTAGGCACCAAAGAAATGAGCACCATTTTCCAGGAGAAAAACAGGAAGGCCATGAGCAGTGATATAAGCACCAGTGCCCAGAACATGCTGCTGGTTAAATTATCAATGAGGTAGTCGTTTCCTTTTAAAAATATAACACTGGTACCGGTGATGTTTACCTTGTACTCACTGCTGTCGAATATCTCGTTGATTTTGGGCCTGAGCTCTTCCTGAATGCGTTTGATTTCAACTGAGCCCACATCAGCCATTTGCACACTGATGCGTGCCACCTGAGCATTGCTGTCCATAAGGGAGCGGGTAACACTGCTGCTGGTAGCGCTATTGCCCCTTGATTTGTTTACATACGACAGGATAAAACTTTTTTCCTGTTCATTGGGCAAACGGTAACGGGCAGGATTTCCGCGGTAAAATGCCTGATTGGAAAACTTCATCATATCCGCCACCGACAAGGAGCGGGACAATTCAGGGTATGTGGCCAGCACATTTTGCAACTCTTCAATTTTTTGCAGTACCTGCACACGTTGCACTCCACGTTTTTTGTGCGTATCAATGGATATTTCAAAGGGCATTACTCCCTTAAAGTGCTGCTCAAAAAACATCAGGTCGGTATACACCGGATCACGGTGAGGAATATCATCTACCATGTATCCGATACTTTTTACTTTAAAAATACCGATAAACGAAATAATCAACACTACAACGGTAATACCGTATATCATTTTACGGTGATGAACCACAGAATAGCTGATGGAGTCAACAAATTTTTGAAGGGCTTTATTCTCCAGGTGTTTGGTTTGTTTGAAGGTAGGATCGGGCAACATGCTGAATACAGCAGGAATCACAATCATGGATATCACAAAACTGATCATGATGGCTACAGCTGATACCAATGAAAACTCATCCATCACTACACTACCTGAGAAGCTGAACACCCCAAAACCTACGGCTGTGGTAAGATTGGTAAGGAAAGAAGCTAAACCAATTTTGGTAAGTACTCGTGTAAGTGCTTTGATTTTATTGCGGTGTATCCTGAATTCAAAGTGGTACACGTTGAGCAGGTAAATACAGTTTTGAATTGATGTAACCACAATAAGTGGCGGAACCAAACCTGTAAGTAAGGAAATGCGAAATCCGAAAAGCGGAATGAGCGCCATAGTAGCCACCACACAAATACCCACCACCACCATGGAATAAAACATGGCTGCAAACGAGCGGAAAAACAGCAGCATCATGATAGCGGTAACCAGCATGGCCAGCAGCGTAAACATCTGCAACTCTTTTGCTACTTTGGTAGAATATACGGTTCGAATGTAAGGCAACCCTGAAAAGTGCATGCGGCTGTGGAACTGCTCTCCAAAAGCTTTGGCTTTTTCTTCAATTTGCTTAACCAACGCTATACGCAACTTTGAATCGAGCTTATCTTTCTCCAGCGTAATGGCCATGAGCGTTACGTTCGAATCAGCATTATACAATAAGTCTTTGTAGAACTTGAGGTTGTCTATTTGTATGCGAATGCTGTCCAACTCAGCCTGAGTTTGCGGTTTTTGCGGTATAAGCGGGACCACATCAAACTTTCGCAGGCTATCGTTTTTAACAATGTTATAAAGACGTGGAACTGACAGAACATTCTGCACCCCTTCGATACTATCAATCTGGTTATTTAAGTCATACCAGGCATTAAAAAATTCCAGTTCAAACAGGTCCTTATTTCGAACCCCGATAACCAACACATTACCGTCTTCACCAAACTTCCCTTTAAAATCGAGGTATTCCAGGTAATCCGGATCATCTACCGGAATAACCTTAGCCATGTTGTAACTGAGCTGAGCCTTAGATGCATAATAGCCCATTACCACGGTAAAAATGCCTACAAAAACAAGGCATCCTACCCGATAGCGTAAAACAAAAGCTGCAAATTTAGCCCACATAAAGTGGCGCAAAAGTAATTAAAATAGCGTATGAATGCTGTACTTTTAGGATATTTGAAGCGCATTAAACTATTCACATATTTTTTTCGTTTACTGCCTATATTGCACAACTATGCGTTTATTAAAACACATTTTCTTCTTTTTATTTCTGGCCTCATCCGCACAACTTTCTGCGCAAAACGGGGCTACCGGTAACTGGAAAACTCACCTCCCGTATCAAAGCGCTACCTCTGTAACTGCTGATAAAAGTAAAATATATGTAGGTGGCCCCAGTGGAATTTTTACCTATAGTCTGTTTGACAGAAGCGTGGAAACACTTGGCAAAAGCAACGGGCTTGCACAGCTATCCGTTAGCACTCTGAAAAACCATGATAGCTTAGGGACTTTGATGATTGTTTATGAAAACTGTGACATTGACCTTATTCGAAATGGCTTCGTTTACAATATTCCTGATATTGCCCGCAAACAGGTATTGGGTATAAAACGCATTAACCACATCAGCTTTCACGAACATTTTGCCTACCTCTCAGGAACACTCGGATTAATTGTGGTTGACCTAATAAAACAGGAGATAAAAGATTCCTACACTAACATAGGTGCAAACGGAGAGCAGTTGGAAGTATATACCTCAACCATATTTAATGACTCCCTCTATGCCTGTACCAAAAACGGTACATTAAGGGCTTCGGTTAACAGTCCCAATCTGGCTGATTACAATAATTGGAATACCTTTTTGCCTTATACTGGAAGTAAACTCACGGCTACTTACAAAAGTAAACTATATCTGGAAATTGATTCGGTTATTCAGGTATGGAACGGCAGTTTATGGGTACCGTTCAGAGACAATTTAAAACGCAGGAATTATTCCATTCAGATAACCTCAGGCAACCTTGTGGTAAGCCAACAAGATGCTACCTCTATCTTGTGGGCCAATGGTAATACTTTTTTCCCTTTCACACTTGAACCCATTGATGCGGTAACAGATAACGGAGGAATGGTGTTTTACCTCACCTTCAGGCGCAACGGATTAAATGCGTACAACTCAACAACAGGCTCATTGGAAGAGAACATTTTCCCCAATGGCCCTGATGGAAATACCGCAGCGGCCATGTCAATAAACGGTAGTGATATGTGGGTAGCCGGAGGAAACGCCCGCAATTGGAACCTGAGTTATAATTTCAATCTATTTTACAGGTACAACAGCGGTAAATGGACCAGTGCACGTGACTTTAGTCCTGTAGGATTTGATACTGTTTCTGACATTGTTTCTATTGCTGTAAACCCTGCTACAGGCAATGTATTTATGGGAAGCTTTGGCAGAGGGTTGTATGAATTTAACCCTTCGAGTAAAGTGGCCACACCTTACAATGAAATGAACAGCAGCCTCAGTCGCCCACCCAACGACCCTAACCGACCGTTGAATGTATCAGGACTAAAATTTGACAAAGACAATAATCTGTGGGTAGCCAACTACGGAGCTGTATCTCCGCTAAGTGTTTACACGTCATCAGGCCAATGGGTCAGTTACAATTTCGGCAGCACATTAAATACACAATACCCGTTAACCGATATTGAACTCGATGATGAAGGGCGCAAGTGGATAGTGGCAGTAAGATCTAACGGACTATTGGTATTTGATGACAAGGGTACACTTACCGATAAGACTGACGACCAATACCGACTGCTGAGGCAGGGCGGTGGATTAGGCAATTTGCCCAGTAATGATGTAATGTGCGTAGCTAAAGACCGTGACGGAGAAATGTGGATTGGTACACAGGCCGGTTTAGCTGTTTTGTACAATCCCTCTGATGTTTTTGAAGGTGCCGATGCACAACAAATAATTATTGGTACCGGCAGTAATGCAGCCTACTTATTAGGTACTGAATACATCAACTGCATTACAATTGACGGAGGCAACCGCAAATGGATAGGCACAAGAAACGGGGTGTGGCTCATTTCAGCTGACGGAAATCAGGTGATTAAATATTTTACAGAAACCAATAGTGAACTCATATCTAACAACGTACTGCAAATTGCCATTAACCCGATGAGTGGTGAAGTAGTAATGACCACCGACAAAGGACTGATTTCTTATTTTGGTGATGCAACGGAAGGCGCGGATAAACATGGAAATGTATTTGTTTATCCGAACCCGGTAAGACCCGACTTTAACGGCACAATTTCTATACGCGGATTACCGGAAAAGGCCAATGTAAAAATTACCGACATAAACGGATTTTTGGTCTATGAAACAGCTTCTAATGGCGGAATGGCAACATGGAACGGCAGGAACTTTAACGGACAAAAAGCATCAACCGGTGTATACCTTGTGTTTTCTTCCAATAAAGATGGCAGCGATACCATGGTGAGCAAGATATTATTTATACGTTGATGAAAAAAGTAAGCGCAATAGTCGAAAAATACCCTCAACTTATTTTCTTTACACTTCTGATTGTTGCTTATTGGGGTGGTTTAGTGTGGGAAGCCATTCCAAAGCATCCACAGTCATTACACATCTCTGCGCAGTGTGACCGTGCCAGTATTGCACTCAACTTTTATCAAGAAGAGATGAACATCCTGGTCCCACGGATTCATAACAGAACGAGAGGAACGGGTATAGCAGCAGCTGAATTTCCGATTATTCAATATACTGTGGCATGTATATACAAAGTGGTTGGATTTAATGACTCCTATTACCGATTAGTTGTAATGCTATTATTTTCCATCGGCTTGTACTTTGCCTGGAAAATTGCGTTTTATGTAAGCAAAAATCATATCACAGCTTTACTCGTTTCACTTTTGTGGCTAAGCTCTCCAACCCTACTGTACTATGTGCCCAACTTTAATCCAGATCCGGTTAGTCTTGGTTTTGTCATGATTACCTGGTACTATTTTCTGCAATGGCAAACACAACCTAAAGCTTTCTTTTTGTTCATTATATTTTTTACGGCATGCCTGGCTATACTTGTTAAAGCATCAGCGGCTATAAGTATTGTGGCCATGATTGCTTTAGTAGTACTTGATTTTTTCCGCTTACTTTCTTCTGAGAAAAAAAGTCTGATTTCAAAAAAAGGTTTACTGCTTACTGCACTTTTTCTTCCCGCTGTTGTTGCCTATTTCTGGTACAGTTATGCTTCAAGACTTAATGCATCAGTATACTCTGAGTTTTTCACCTTGGGTATGCGCCTGCCTCAAAGCATTGAACAGGTATTTGCCATTTGGAAAAGCCTGAAAGCAAACTTGCTTCTTCATTATTACCCGCCCTATTTTCTTGTGCTGATTGCTCCGCTTCACGTAGTAGTTTTATTCCTCAACAAACACATTCCACGCCAGTTGATTTGGTGTACGTTCATACTGGCTGCGGGTACAATTTCTTTCTTCTTTCTGATGTTCGTTGCCATGGAATACCATGATTATTATATCATCACACTCTTGCCCTGGATTTTTTTCCTGCTTTTGAGCTTAGGAACAGGCCTTACAAACTATTTAAAACACAAGCAAAAACTTCAGCTCACTGCCGCAGCGGTCGGCATAACGCTAACAATATTCAACTTCACCTACTGCCATAAAATTTTATCCTCGCTCTATAGCCGAGAAAGTTCCTTTTTTCAATATGCGTATGAGGCGTTCCCGGAGATTAAACCACTGCTTGAACAACACAAAGTAAAACCATCCGATTACGTTGTCACGATAACTGACCCATCCTACGACATCTCTCTCTATTTAATGAACAGACATGGTTACACCGTGACAAATAAAAAAGATATTAACCGTGTATTCCTTTACTTACTCACCCGAGATGCCAAGTGGCTATTCACTGTTGACTCAAGATCATTACCTGACTTACCCATCATACAAAGCTATTTTGGCAAGCCCGTTTTTGTGCACAAGAATATCAGCTTGTATCGCCCGAAATTTGAGGACAAAAAACTAACCTCAGATATTTTGAACACCTTACATGAACACATAGCAGTTTTTACCAACCAACTCAAAGCAGATAAAGACTGGTATAGCTTTATTCAACGCTATAGTCTCGCAACTGGAATTCCTGTTGATGCATTAATTGATGACAGCGCACTCTACATCTTTGAATCGAGAGAACAGGAACTACAAAATATGTTAACTGAATTTGCTACATCCGTTCACCACAGCACTGAAATTAACACGGCCATCAAAGATGATTTTTGCAAACAAAAAAACCTGAGTCCGTCCGACCTCTATATTCTTCAGCACCCCTACTCTACCTGGTTTAACAACCTCTGATATACATGCTTTTCAGTTCAAGAGCCATAGTAATCAGAACAGTGAAATATGCTGAAACGAGCATTATTGCGAAACTGTACACAGAGAAGTTCGGGATGCAATCATACATGGTTAGAGGTGTTCGAAAAAACACCAAAAGTGCCACCTTTAAACCAGCCCAACTGATGAACCTGAACCTGCTGGAAATTGTGGCCTTCCACAAACAGACGGTTGACCTGCAAAACATCAAAGAAATACGTTGTCAACCCGCCTTGCATCACCTGCATACCGATTTCATTAAAACCAGTATCGGTATGTTTATGTCGGAAGTAATTAATAAATGTATTGTAACCGAAGAGCCGGATGAAGCCTTATTTGGTTTCCTACATCAATGCATCCTTGACCTGGATACAAGTACCCGTTCTGTTTCTTTGTTTCCCTGTTGGTTCCTGATACAATTAAGCAGCTATCTGGGGTTTGAACCCAAAGGAGAAGTAAACGACAACGAAGTGTTTGACATGGAAAACGGTGTGTTCAGAAAAGAAGAAGAGTACATTGCTGATAAAATTCCGCACCCGCTCTCTGCCCTTTTATTTGAGTTGCAACACGCAGAGGCACATTCTCTCAACACCACATTCACTGCGACACAACGACAGGAACTACTTCAACTACTCATTACCTACTACAAACTTCATCATTTGAATATTGGTGAGATTAAATCGCATCACATTTTACGTGAGGTGCTTGAATAAATTTCGACCAATCTGCTTTTAATCAAGGAGAATTCTTCTACTTTTGATTCATTGTTAACATTATGAAACATTTCATCTGGACTTTTTTTCTGCTACTGTGCTTCAAGTTTGCAATGGCACAACCTTGGTCAACTGTAAAAAACACCGGCATCAATTTTTATCTGGCGGAAGACTACAGGCATACACTTCACAGACTAAACCTGATTAAGGCTGATACACTTTCAGCTGAAATAATCCGCTGTGAGTTCAACAAAACACCTACGGTTAACCCGTACCGTAATGATTGCTACGTAAAAGATAGAGCCACCTGGATTGGGTATCAGGTACTACGCAATACATCAGGCGTTGAGAAATATCTGAATTATGCATCTGACACGTTGGTTTTTCGCACGCATGCAAACCTGAATGACACGTGGCAACTATTCAAATATGCTGACAGTTCGTACATCACCGCCAGCATTGATTCTATAACCATGCTTTCATTCATGGGCATTAGCGACTCGGTAAAATACATCAGGCTTAACCGTTACAGCAAAACCGATACTTTAATGAATGACCTGATGAATGGTGTGCGCGTCATCATTAGTAAAAATTACGGGTGGGTAAGAACCTTGGCTTGGATTAACTTCCCTGAAATAAAGGCAATTCACACTAACGGGTATTCCATAGAAAAGTACAACTACTCGCAAACATTCTGGCTGCAAGGAAACTCTTTATTGAATAAAGGACTAGTGCCCAACTTTAATGAGTTCATTTCAGATTTTGAAGTAGGCGATGAAATACATGCAAGATATTCCACATCGCCTCCATACACCTTTACGGAAATTAAAACGGTATTGAGTAAAACAAAACAAGACAGCTTTACAGTATACACGAGCAAAATTCTACGCAAATATCTTAAATGGCAAAATCAGTCTCAGTTTGACAGTTTTGCTTACTCTATACAAACTGATACCATTCGACATGCCTATGGTGAAATGTGGCCTCAAACAGTTCGGTTTTCATATTTACCTAAAACCAAACGACTAAATTTAGATGGCATGGGTAACATGTATGTGTGGAGCGACAAAGACAGCTGCTACGGCACTGTATCATCTTCAAGTGTCAATGTACACAGTAAGTTCAGTATACAAGGTTTAGGAAACTTTTATAGCTTCAGCAGCCATAGTCTACAAAGTTACAGCTATGAACCGGTCTATTACAAAAAGGGGGGAGAAACATGGGGCATTCCACTGGCCTTTGACTCTGCTGATTTCTATAACCCTTCAGAGTTCAGACTCATAACAGCGCAAAATCAAAAATTAACTTACCGACAAGAGGTTTCAGAAGATAGTTTAGCACTACTTTTACCTTTTGTGCCTACGAAAATAGCAGAGGATTCCATTAAAATCACATATACTCTTCCATATTATCCCAGCGACAACGGTAATGGATGTATAAGCTTAAATCATTCCTCGTGGCTGGGTAAAAAAATTGAAACGCACAAAAATGGAGATGTGATTTTCTTTAACTACAAAAACGAACCGATTGTGATTAAAACACAGGCAGCTCAAAAAGAAAAGTGGATTGCCTATACTTATCTCAACGGACATTATATTACGGCTGAGGTTGATACATTAATCACCCGCACACATGCATTCCCTGTCACAAACTATAGAGAAAGCGATTACAAAGTGATAGTATTCCGAAAATTTACACAGGACAGTACAGAGGTTAATCATACGGTTAATGGCCTGAAATTGCAGCTATCAAGGCAAAATGGATGGACAAAGCTTACAGAGTTTAATTATTTTCCGTTTGACGGTCATCTGAGTTCAAAAGCAATCAACTGGTCACAGCGCTCCATCAGTTTACTCAATATCCACGACCGCATTTCAGGCACAGGAGCAGCTACTATTCTCCATCGCAGAAATTTCGATTTACCTTCACAAACAACAGAAAACAGTCTTGTAAGAACACCTCAGACTACCAACATGGGCGACACAATCATTAAAAAACGCATCCACTGCAAACGAATTGATGACTTATCAGGCAACAAAATCTCTTTCAGTCAACATGAGCGTTTTGATACCATTCCTGTTGTGGAGTACTCTTATCTATCTATGCAACCCCTGCAAAACAATAGTGTTGTGAAAGAATTTTGCACGACTTCATTTTATAACTACGATACCCTTGAAACCACTAACAATACTGTTCGCGTTAGAAATATCCGTTATACACCAGCCTCACCCGATTGCTGGACAGAAGTAAAAGAAGATACCACAACCTATGAATACTACTGGCCGCAGTTAGGCATGTACCAACAGGTGATTGACAACAACACAGCCAAATGCATCAAAAGAGAGTGGCCTCAGTTTGGAATGCTTCCTGACACAGATTTCGGGAAAGAAATGTTTATGTATTGCTCTCAACTTGACACATTCAAGTTCACCTCACCGCTTTCAACAACTGAGGTGAAACCGGTACATCAAATAGTGGTCTATCCTAACCCGGCCTCTTCAAATGAAATGACAATACTGTGGAGTGCCAACACCTGTTGTGATAAAGCAGAGTTGCGCATAACTGATGTGTATGGCAAATCAGTACTCCTACAAAACATCAATATAAACGAACTGCTAAATATAAAATTAGAGGCAAGCGGCATTTACATATTGACTATGCAAAGCGCAGGAAGAACCATTTATTCAGGAAAAATTATTCGTTTGTAAATGCCTACTCCTCTCCGGCTCTATCAAGCAAATTCTGGGGTAAACTTTTAGATGCAATAGCTCCCATTTCTTTTAACTCCTGCACACGCTTTACAATATTTCCTTTACCGGTAGAAAGTTTATTCATGGCCGATTCATAATCCTTTTTCGATTGATCAAGTTTAGTGCCCAGGCCAATCATGTCTTTTACAAAACCATCAAACTTATCATACAAGTCACCGGCTTTACGTGCAATCTCCACCGCATTGCGGTTGTGATTCTCCTGACGCCAGATGCTGGATACTGTTCTTAATGTAGCCAGCAATGTGCTTGGGCTAACGATTACAATGTTTTTTTCAAAGGCATCATGAAACAATTGCGCATCTTGTTGTACGGAAAGCGCAAAAGCAGGTTCAATGGGAATAAACAACAGCACAAAATCCAGACTCTTGAGTTGATAGAGGTTCTGATATTTTTTCTCGCTCAATCCTTTGATGTGTGTGCGCACAGAAAGTAAGTGCTCGCGCAGTGCAACCTGTCGTTCTGTATCGTCTTCTGCCGTGTAGTATTTTTCATAACCCGTAAGCGATACTTTCGAATCAATAATGAGTGACTTGCCTTCCGGCAAGTTGATAATCACATCCGGTTGCAGGCGTCTGCCATCTTCTGTAGTAAAACTTGGCTGAATGCTGTATTCCCTGTCTTTATTTAACCCTGATTTTTCGAGAATGGTTTCGAGTATAAACTCACCCCAGTTGCCTTGTGCTTTGTTATCGCCTTTTAATGCACGCGTCAGGTTTTGCGCATCAGTTGTCATCTTCTGGTTGAGTTCATACAGGCGCTGTATTTCTGTTTTTAATGATGCTTTTTCTTTGTTCTCCGCATCGTAATTATCCTGTACCTTCTTTTCAAAATCTTTTATCTTTTCACCCAGTGGTTTTAAAATCTGATCAATGTTTATTTTGTTCTGTTCAGTAAACTTCTGGCTCTTTTCTTCCAGAATTTTATTCGCTAAGTTTTCAAACTCTTTAGTAAACTTTTCCTGCAACTGCTGCAATTCATTTTTCTGCTCAGCCAAACGTTGCTGTACATTATCGTGGTTGGCTTTCACCTCAGCCAATTGAGTGGAAATAGTCATTTTCTTTTCCCGCTCCTCGTTCAATTCCGCTTCACGCTGGCCAACCTGTTGTGTGAGGTAACGGTTCTGCTCCTCCAACCTCGAAGTATTCATTTGCAACTGCTGCAACTGTTCATCATTGGAACCTGCTACTGATTTTTTGGCACCCGCCATAAAAAATCCGGCAATGGCTCCGGCTATTAAACCAATAATTAAAAAGATTACGTCTGTCATACCTTTTGTCTCATCAAATATACCGCAGCTACTAAAGCACCTGCCGAAGTAACGACAAAGGTAAGCGAAGGCCCGTAGTTATGCCAGATGAATCCCGCCATAAAACTGGCCAACATCAACGCAAGGCTATTAAAACTACTGTAGAAGCCCAATGCTGTGGCGGTATCTTTTTTCTCACACAGGTTACTGAGCAGGGCTTTGGAACAGCCTTCGGTTAAAGCCGCATAAGCTGCATAGAAAAAGAAGAGTACATATACCTGCCACGTGGCATCAGCCGCCATCACCATGCCGTATACTCCGGCAAAAATGAGCAATCCTGTTATCAGGTTATTTTTCAAACCCCACTTATCACCCAACCAACCTGCGGGATAAGCCAGCAAGGCATAACACAAGTTATAAAATATGTATACCGTCAACACACTCTCATCTGCATAGCCTTTGTATTTGAGCAACAGCAACAAAAACACATCAGAACTATTGAAGAGCGTAAACAGCAACAAACCCGATACCGTACTCTTGTATGTTGAATTGGCCTCTTTCCAGTAGCTGAAATAATTGAGCATACTCTGCTTAGGCTTGGCAGGCGCTGGCAACACTCGATGTTCTTTTACCACAACAGTGAGCAGCACTCCCAACAACCCCGGCACAAAGGCAATGAAAAAAAGCGTCTTGTAATCTTCCGGATGAAAGTGCAGGTAAACCAGTGCGAGTAAAGGACCAATGGCAGCCCCCAGTGTATCCATGCCCCTATGAAAACCGAACACCTTACCTTTATGCTCTTTACCCGACTCGTCAGACAACAAGGCATCGCGTGCACTGCTGCGCATACCTTTACCTAAGCGATCAAGTGTGCGTGCACTAAAAATCCAGAGCGGAAAAGTAAACAAGGCCATCATGGGTTTGCTAAGGGCGCTCATAAAATACCCCCACTGCACAAAGGGTAAACGCTTACCTGCATTATCGCTCCATTTACCAAACACCCCTTTACTCAAACCCGCAGTTGCTTCAGCCACTCCTTCCAGCACACCAATGAGTAACATCGAAAACCCTATTTGTTTTAAATATACCGGCATTACCGGGTATAACATCTCACTGGCCACATCCGTAAACAGGCTCACCAATGAAAGCAAAAGAATGTTGCGGGTAAGGAAACTTTTCAAATACAAAATTACTTTTTATCAATTACTTGCATCTTCATAATAAAGTATTGCGTACTCTGCTTTTTGGAATCTTTAACATCTTCATGAACAAGCGAACCAAATGACAAATAATAATCTCCATACCAATGCATAAGGGTTTCATTTTTTTGCTTTAGCTTCATATCAACTAAACCAAAATTAGGCCGTTTGGAAGAAATTGTCTTTTCATTAGAAAACACCTCTTTATCAAATGAAAAGGAACGAAAATCTATTGCCTCTTTTTCTGTACCTAAACTATAGATAAAATTATACCCACTATCGTTTGAGTTTATCATCTTTACCTGCTCGGATAATTTTTTTTGTTTAGGTACTTTACTTATGTCAATTGATCTATCCCATCTCAAGTCCCCATTTTTATCAAAACTTATTGCAAGAAATTTGGTGTAAATGTATCCTGTAAATACTCTATTATACGTGCTTTGCCAATTGCCATTCACATATCTCTCACCTGCAACCATTGTGTACTCGGGGTAAGCAAATTCTGCAAATATCAGATTATCATCTTCTCGTTCAATTATATTGTGAGCATATATGGCAATTTCTGCGTGCATATCCTTGTCACCAAGATTTTTTCTATCATCTTCTGATAAAAGTCCCTTTAAGTTTGAAAATTTTGAATACGGTATTTGCTTAAAATCGGTGATTACTAAACCTGAGAGTTTTACATAAAACATCCCCAATGTTTGCGCCTTCCCTTTTTTTCCATACAACCCTGTGATGTATTTTACTTCACCATTAACTGAATGTACTTTGATATGATGAGCTTGCATATTTTCAGGAAAGTCAAGTGGTGATGCTTGTCCATAACCTTGGCCATTAGTATTCATAATGTACGTTCGATACTTACCATAACGTTTATCCAAAACTATCACAGTTGCAGTATTTGAAGAGTCTGGAATGCAGATTTCTGAGATAAGTACCTTTCTAGACTTGCTACCACTCCACTTTGCAACTTTACTTACCTTATCTTCAATATTTGCTGAAATAAACAAAGGGTTTCGATACATATCATTGCCAACTCCTATCATTAATGGCGCTGTAAAACATGATGTAAAAAAACACATTTCCCAACAAACACGCCCTTTTGTTTTGATATTTCTTCCGCCAAAATAAGCATGACCACCACTCGCCCAAAAGTGGCTAACAGAGAACTTCTTTGATAAACGACCACTATATAACTCATATGTTTTTTTAAGATAATTGTACTTAAGAATATCGTACTCTTTTATCATATACCCACCAGGAACAAAATTTTGATTCTGTGCCTTATAATGCAAACTTCGCTTCTGAGGAGGTGCCATTAAATAATATATATATTCCTTATCTCGTGCTTTGTATAGAATTTGATAGTCCTTTTTAAAAACGGGCAATTCAATTGTATACTCTATTTTAAAACTCCTCGATATTTTAGTAAACTCTAAGATGTTCCCTGATTGACTTTTAAATTGTGCAGTCTTTTTCAAAATAAGCAGAATTCCATCTTCGCCTAAATTCTCAAAACTTAATTCAGCCACATCCTTCAACTTAAATTCCATTAATGAATCCGAAGTTGTCAGAACTTTAATACCATTGCTGACATTAGATTTTGATGCTTGAGCGTTTATTCTAGGGTGACAAAGAATAAGCAAACCAAATAAAATAATTTTTTTCATTTCAATTTTCTACTTTTGTTTATTCAAATATAATCTTTTATTTTACTTACAATTCATGATTAGATTTCTTAATTGCACAGTTTTCTCATTGTTATTTTATGCAACATCCACCGCGCAAAGTAACGTGTCAGAACGTCTAATTTTAGCACAAAAAGAACAAGAAAAAACAGTAAAATTTATCTTTGAAAAAACTACATTTTTAACTGTAATTCAACACTTCTACACTCAATTTATTTCTTCACAAGATGGCCCTAGTTGTAATTTTGAACTTAGTTGTTCCCATTTCGCATTAAAAGCAATAGAAGAAAAAGGCTTTTTTTTAGGATACATGCTTACTTACGACCGATTAATGAGATGTTCTATAAATAATGAAGGGGAGTATGAAATAAACGAACAGGGATTATTCATTGAACCTATTGACTATTAAACACTTTTTCTCATTTTGCCTTGTTTTAATTTGTTCTACAGGAACAATCATAGGACAGAATTTATTTGACTGTACACACTCCAAGTTTTTTGCTGCATCCTTACTTCAATACCAAAGCTATCACCAAGCAACAAGAGTATTGATGGAAATGCCTGATTCATGTAAAAATGATTCGATAAAAGAAAGGGTGCTTTTTTGTTTACACCAAGCAAAAGACTTGCCTAGTATTATTCATCTCTCGCAAACTTTTCACCAACAAGCTACTACAAAACGACTGAATAACTTATGCTATTTTGTGCTTTTGAAATCATCTATCATTGTCAGCAATGTAATTTCCGACTCACTTTGGAAAAGGTGCAATTATATTATTCCGAAAGACACACTAGAACTATGGAAGGAGGCTTATTCACTTCTACACCCCAATATAGAAAAAAGCCACTTCACACCTTCCGGAATAATCAGTAAACCTGTATTGATTCCTCTAAAATGTGAGCTTGAATTATATAAATATAAAAAACCATTAATAGCAGCCTCCTTATCTGCTTTAGTACCTGGACTTGGAAAGGCTTACTGTGGAAAAACAAAAGATGCTTTTACTACATTTGTTACTGTAGGCCTTACTGCATTCCAAGCTTGGAGGGGTTTTTCGCAAAGAGGATATGGAAGCGTATATGGATGGGGTGGTTTATGTTTAAGCTCAGGTTTTTATTTAGGAGGAATTTATGGAAGCGCACGAACAGCAAAAAAAATAAACAAAGACAAAATAGATGTATATAGAAAAAAAGTTATTAATACTGTTTTTCATAATAGCGAATTTTACCCTACCTATTAAAAGAGTAATGGCTCAAGACTCTTTGACTATTAAAGCACAAGAACTATGGGATAAAGGAGATAATGAGGGGTCTTACCTGATTCTTGAACGTGCTATTTTCTTTTTACATGACTCATTAAAATTACCTTATGTAGTAAAGAAAGCAGAATTGCTTTTAAAGGAGAAGGATTTCGAAACTTCGGGACATTATTGGAAAATTGCTTGGGAAATATGTGAAGACAGCATTACTTCAATTAACTATCAAGCTTTGGTTTGTTACTGTTACATCAAAATTGGAGAGTATAACATTGCCAAAAGTATACTTGCTCAAATGCCTGATTACAGTAAAGAATTAGAAAGAAAAAGGAGCCTCTACCTTTCCATTCTTCTTTTAAATGAAGGATTCATTGACAGCTGCAACAAAACCTTCACACAAAGTATTACATCCAACAATACCCTTCAAACCTGCTTTAGAAAAACAAAAAAAGTAGTGTACAAAAAATGCTCAAAAGCTATGCTATTTAGCTTTATTGCTCCAGGTTTAGGGCAATTGTATTCTGGTGATAATACTAATGCTGTAAAGTCATTTACTCTAAATGTGGTCATGGCTAGTTTATTCTACAGTACATTCATAAATTACTCTTTGGCAGATGCTAGTTTGCTTATGGGGCCTTGGGTGTTTCGATATTACACAGGCGGAGCTAAACAAGCTAAACACAATTGTATTACTAGAAAAGAGGATGCTATTGAGAGATTAGAAACACTTCTGATTTTGCAGTATTTGAATATTGACAAAGCAAAAATGCAATAATCCTCCCAATTGAGGCAAATCTTAAATGGATAACAGTTTTAACGCAACTTCCTGTCTTTGTCAAAATATATTAGTAGTGTATATTATCTCAGTTTCCCTATCCTCCCCTTGCTGCCTGCCAGAAAAACTGCTTTTCCTTTTTTGGCTTTGCGTACTACATGAAAGCCATTTCCGATTTTCGAAAACCGAAATTCCTGTGCGTTACCGTTAATCTGCCTAAAATACCCTATTTCAGTACTTGAAGTACCTGTGACAATAACCATATCCGTTGCAATAACTTCAATAGAGGATTTATAACCATGCGATACCTCATGATAATTCTCAACCAACTCCACAGGGTCTAACAAATTGTACTCAAAACTATATGGCCTAAATGTCGTATCTTGTTGATAATCTCCTCCGGCAAAAAGCCAATGCTTATTTGATCGAGCCAGTGAAAAAGCACCCTGGCTAGGAATCCCCATCCTTGAAAAACCCAACCTATACTCTTCCCAGTTTTTATTTTGGGCGTCTTTATGATAAAAAACCGACCTCGCCCCTCCAGTAACAAACCCAAACCCACTTTTCCCCCAACACCTCAAACTTGTTCCACTGGCTGCAAACACAGCTTCACTGTCATGAGCCTCGGGGCAAAGTGTACTGTCCAGCATTCGCCAACTGTCTCCTCCGTTGGTCGTTTCAAGTAAAACAAAACGTCCATTAATGGGGTCACCTACCAGCATGCCTCTTTTTTTATCCCAAAAATCCATGGCATCTAAAAACATCTCCGGTCGGTTGTCCCTGAAAACAACTTTCCAGTTGTCACCCCCATCAACCGTTTTTAATATAACAGCCGGTGTACCCGATGCCATAATTATCGCTGTGTTTTTATCAAAGGCTTCAATATCCCTGAAATCGCTTTTTTCAAATCCGGGTATATGCATCCATTTCCAGCTTTTACCACCGTCTTTTGACAAACCCACCGTTCCCTTACTTCCGCTCACCCAAACCACCTTATCAGTTACCACGCTTAGTCCCCTAAAACTGGTTTGACCCTGGCTGCTGTCAACCAACTCAATGGAAAACTGCGACTTAACCTGTTGGCAAACAAGCGTTAGCCCCAGCAAAATAAATAGATGTAAATACCTGTACATTAATTTGGATTAGTGGTGCAGAAAGTTCACCTTTGCCACCCCGATTGTGTTTCAAACATACAGCGAAAATGCTTGATAACAAGAGATTACGAAAGGGTAATTTTTTTTTAATATTTATTATCAATCTCTTGTAAATATGTTTCAGTCCCCTTACCTTTGCCCTCCCAATTTCGAAAAGTTACGTAGTTAAAATTTATGCCTACTATACAACAACTGATACGCAAAGGCCGCACCACACCTCAGTGGAAGAGTAAATCTCCGGCCCTTGATTCTTGCCCTCAGCGCAGGGGTGTTTGTACCCGTGTATACACCACTACGCCTAAAAAACCTAACTCGGCCATGCGTAAAGTGGCCAGGGTGCGTTTAAGTAACGGCAACGAGGTGAATGCATACATTCCCGGAGAAGGACACAATTTACAGGAACACTCTATAGTGTTGGTACGTGGCGGAAGGGTAAAAGATCTTCCGGGTGTGCGTTACCACATTGTACGCGGAGCATTGGATACGGCCGGTGTTGAAGGACGTAACCAGCGCAGATCAAAATACGGAACCAAAAAACCTAAGGCAGGAGCAGCAGCTGCACCGGCTAAAGGAAAAGGAAAAAAATAATTAGGAGTAGCACAGCATGAGAAAAGCCAGAGCTAAAAAAAGAATCCTGTCACCCGATCCTCGTTTTAACGATATCCTGGTGACACGTTTTGTGAACAACCTGATGTGGAGCGGCAAGAAGAGCACCGCTTATAACGTTTTTTATGATGCGTTAGACATCGTTGAAAAGAAAACACAGGAGCGCGGAATTGATGTTTGGAAAAAAGCATTGAACAACGTGATGCCTGCCGTAGAGGTAAAGGCAAGACGTGTAGGTGGTGCCACTTTCCAGATTCCAATGGAAGTACCTGCTGACAGAAAAATAGCTGTAGGTATGAAATGGATGATTAACTATGCCCGTTCACGCAATGAGAAATCAATGACGGATAAACTCGCAGGTGAAATCATTGCAGCATCCAAAGGTGAAGGTGCTTCAGTTAAGAAAAGAGAAGACACCCACAAGATGGCTGATGCCAACAAAGCTTTCTCTCACTTTAAAGTTTAATAACAGGAATAGATAAATCAAATGTCCAGAGATCTCAGATATACAAGAAACATAGGAATTGCAGCTCACATTGATGCTGGTAAAACCACCACTACAGAGCGTATTCTTTACTACTCAGGTGTGAACCACAAGATAGGTGAAGTGCATGACGGAGCTTCTACGATGGACTGGATGGTACAAGAGGCTGAGCGTGGTATAACCATTACCTCTGCTGCTACTACTGTTCCATGGAAATACCGTGACACACAATACCAAATCAACATCATTGATACTCCCGGTCACGTGGATTTTACCGTTGAGGTAAACCGCTCCTTACGTATCCTTGACGGATTGGTATTTTTGTTTTCTGCTGTTGATGGTGTTGAACCACAATCTGAAACCAACTGGCGTTTAGCTAATAATTACAACGTTGCCCGTATAGGCTTCGTAAATAAAATGGACCGCTCCGGTGCCGATTTCCTTAATGTGGTAAAACAGGTTAAAGAAATGTTGGGCAGTAATGCGGTTCCTTTGCAATTACCCATAGGTGCTGAAGATAGCTTTACCGGTGTGGTTGACTTAATCAACTTCCGCGGAATGGTATGGAATGAAGCTGATAAAGGAATGACTTATAAAGTAATTCCTATTCCTGACGATATGATGGAAGAAGCTACCCAATACCGTGAAAAGCTTCTGGAAGCTGTGTCTGAATTTGACGATTCTTTGATGGAGAAATTCTTCGAAGATCCGGCTTCTATCACAGAGCGCGAAATTCTGGATGCGTTGCGTAAAGCTACCATTGCCATGAAAATTGTTCCTATGGTATGCGGTTCATCTTTCAAAAATAAAGGTGTACAAACCATGTTGGATTTGGTAATGGAACTTTTACCTAGTCCTATGGACAAAGAAAGTGTTAAAGGAATTAACCCTGACACCGGTGCTGAAGAAACACGTAAACCTGATTACAACGAGCCTTTCACAGCTCTTGCCTTCAAAATCGCTACCGATCCGTTTGTAGGTCGTTTGGCTTTCATGCGTGCCTACTCAGGTAAACTGGATGCAGGTTCATACATATTGAATACCCGCAGCGGAAACAAAGAGCGTATATCACGTATTTTCCAGATGCACGCCAACAAGCAAAACCCTATCGAAAGCCTTGGAGCCGGAGATATTGGTGCAGCTGTTGGATTTAAAGACATCAAAACCGGAGATACCCTGTGCGATGAGAAACACCCGATTGTTCTCGAAGCGATGGATTTCCCTGAGCCTGTAATCGGTTTGGCTATTGAGCCTAAAACCCAGGCCGACTCAGATAAATTAGGTAACGCTTTAGCTAAACTGGCTGAAGAGGATCCTACCTTCCGTGTTAAAACTGACGAAGATACCGGACAAACAGTAATCTCAGGAATGGGTGAATTACACTTGGAGATTATCGTTGACCGTTTGAAGCGTGAATTTAAAGTAGAATGTAATCAAGGTGCTCCGCAGGTAGCTTACAAAGAGGCTATCAACAAAGCAGTTGAGCACCGTGAAGTATATAAGAAACAAACCGGTGGTCGCGGTAAGTTTGCCGATATCATGTTTGAATTGATGCCCGGCAACCCCGAGAAACCAGGTTTGGAGTTTGTAAACGAAGTAGTAGGTGGTTCAATTCCACGTGAATTTATCCCTTCTATTCAAAAAGGATTCGATCAGGCAATGTCCAATGGTGTATTGGCAGGTTATCCTGTAGATAACATCAAAGTACGTTTGTTTGATGGTTCCTTCCACCCTGTTGACTCCGATTCCTTCTCTTTTGAAATGGCAGCTAAAATTGCCTTCAAAGAAGCTTGTCGTAAAGCATCACCGGTATTACTTGAGCCTATTATGAAAGTGGAGGTATTAACTCCTGAAGAAAACATGGGTGACGTAATCGGTGACTTGAACAAGCGCAGAGGTATGATGGAAGGTATGGATACCCGTGCCGGAGCTCAGGTAATAAAAGCAAAAGTGCCATTGGGCGAAATGTTCGGCTACGTAACAACTTTACGTACCATCACTTCAGGCCGTGCCACTTCTACCATGGAGTTCTCTCATTACTCAGATGCTCCTAAAATGATTACAGACGAAGTATTAGCAAAAGTAAACGGAAAAGCAGCAAAAGCTTAATAACACAATGGTTAGCCAAAAAATCAGAATTAAGTTAAAATCTTACGATTACAACCTGGTTGATAAATCAGCTGAGAAAATCGTGAGGACGGTTAAATCAACCGGAGCAGTAGTGAGCGGACCAATTCCGCTGCCTACCGAAAAGAAAGTATACACAGTATTGCGTTCACCTCACGTGAACAAAAAAGCAAGAGAGCAATTCCAACTGTGTTCTTACAAGAGACTGCTCGATATTTACAGTTCAACAGCAAAAACTGTTGACGCATTAATGAAACTGGAACTTCCCAGCGGTGTAGACGTTGAAATAAAAGTTTGATCATGTCAGGTATCATAGGTAAAAAAATAGGTATGACCAGCATATTCGACAAGAATGGCAAGTACGTAGCATGTACTGTTGTTCAAGCTGGTCCATGTGTTGTTACTCAGGTTAAAACTGAAGAAACAGACGGATACTCGTCTATTCAGTTGGCCTTTGGCGATGCAAAAGAAAAAAACACTCCCAATGCATTGATGGGGCACCTCAAAAAAGCTGGTGCAACAGCAAAATCAAAATTGGTTGAGTTCAAAGGATTTGAAACCCCGCTTAACTTGGGTGACATTATCAATGTTGACTTATTTGCCGAAGGTGAATTTGTTGACGTGGTAGGCACCAGCAAGGGTAAAGGTTTTCAGGGCGTAGTAAAACGTCACGGCTTTAGCGGTGTGGGTGGAACTACACACGGTCAGCACGACCGTTTGCGCTCTCCGGGTTCTATCGGAGCATCATCTTTCCCTTCGAAAGTATTCAAAGGAATGCGGATGGCCGGTCGTACTGGAGGTACACGTATTAAAACCACCAATCTCGAAATTATTAAAGTAATAAAGGAGCAAAACCTGATTGTACTTAAAGGTGCAATACCAGGTGCTAAAGGCTCATTTGTATTAGTAGAAAAGTAAGATGGAACTAGCAGTATTAAATACCAAAGGATCTGAAACCGGCAGAAAAGTTAGTCTGGACGGTACCATATTCTCCGTTGATCCTAACGACCACGCTATTTGGTTGGATGTGAAACAATACCTGGCCAACAAACGTCAGGGTACACACAAAACCAAAGACAAAAGTGAAGTAAGCGGTTCAACCAAAAAACTTCACCGCCAAAAAGGTACAGGTGGTTCACGTAAAGGAAGTATCAAAAGCGGTACTTTCGTAGGTGGAGCCCGTATACATGGTCCTCGCCCGCGGGACTACAGTTTCAAACTGAACAAAAAATTAAAGGACGTTGCTCGTAAGTCAGCTCTTACCTACAAAGCACAGGGAAATAATATCCTTGTTCTGGAAGAGTTTAACATGGCCACTCCAAAAACACGTGAATACATTTCCATTCTGGAGAACTTAAAGGTGAACAACAGCAAAACCTTACTGGTAGTTGCTGATTACAATACCAACCTTTACCTCTCCAGCAGAAATCTGGCAAAAGCCAAGGTGATGAAAGCAGCTGATTTGAACACGTATGAAATCATGAATGCTAAAAACATCATTCTGTTGGAAAACTCAGTGAAAGCAATTGAAGAAACGTTAAATAAGTAACCAATGAGCGTACTGAAAAAACCGATAATAACCGAGAAAATGACTGCTATAACAGATAAGCTGAAGCAGTATGGTTTTATCGTAGATAAAGAAGCTACAAAACCTCAGATTATCTCTGCGGTAGAAAAGAAATACAATGTGAACGTTGCCGGAATAAGCACGTTAATTGTAGCGGGCAAAACCAAATCAAGATATACTAAAAAAGGTACATCTTCAGGCCGTAAGCCCAATTACAAAAAAGCAATAGTTACATTACAGGAAGGTCAATCCATTGACTTTTTTGAAAACGTATAAGGTATAGACAGTCATGGCAGTTAGAAGATTAAAACCAAATACACCGGGAACACGCTTCAGAGTAGTTAATACTTATGAAGAGATTACCACCAACATACCCGAAAAAAGCCTTACAGCTCCTGTAAAGAACAGTGGCGGACGTAACAACAGCGGTAAAATGACCATGCGCTACATTGGCGGAGGTCATAAAAGAAAATACAGAATCATTGATTTCAAACGTAACAAGTTTGATATCCCTGCAACTGTAAAAACTGTGGAGTACGATCCTAACCGTTCAGCTTTTATCGCATTGGTGGAGTATACCGATGGTGAAAAAAGATACATACTTGCTCCAAACGGAATCAAAGTTGGGCAGCAGGTAATCTCCGGTAAAGATGTAGCTCCTGAGGTAGGAAATGCTCTTCCGCTTGCTAACATTCCCATGGGTAGCATTATCTACAACATTGAAATGAATCCGGGTCAGGGCGGTAAAATTGCCCGCAGTGCCGGAACATACGGACAGTTACAAGCACGTGACGGTAAATATGCTACCATCAAATTATCATCAGGTGAAAGCCGAATGATTTTGAGTGCCTGCCTCGCTACTGTAGGTTCGGTTTCTAACCCTGACCATACATTGGAGCGTAAAGGTAAAGCCGGTGCCAGCCGTTGGATTGGTCGCAGACCAAGAACACGTCCTGTAGCAATGAACCCTGTAGATCACCCGATGGGTGGTGGTGAAGGACGTGCTTCAGGTGGACACCCACGCTCACGTAAAGGATTGTTGGCTAAAGGTTACAAAACACGTGACCCTAAGAAAACAACTAGTAAAATGATTGTTGAAAAAAGAAAGAAGTAATAGGATAATATGGCTCGTTCACTGAAAAAAGGACCCTTTGTTGATGTGAAGCTGGAAAAGAAAGTTCTGGCTGCAACGGATAACAAGAAAAAGTCGGTAATCAAAACCTGGTCTCGCAGATCAATGATTACACCTGACTTTGTAGGACAAACATTTGCTGTACACAACGGCAATAAGTTCATTCCTGTATATGTAACCGAGAATATGGTCGGACACAAACTGGGTGAGTTTGCTCCTACCCGCACATTTAAAGGTCACCCTGTAAAAAAGGATAAGTAATTAAGATGGAAGCAATAGCAAAATTGAATAACTGTCCTACCTCGCCACGCAAAATGCGTTTGCTGGCCGACCTGATCAGAGGTAAGGAAGTAGAAAAAGCTTTAGGTATTCTGAAGTTTAACAGCAAACATGACAATGCAAAACGCATGGAGAAACTGTTACTTTCAGCTATCGCCAACTGGCAACAGAAGAACGAAGGTTCACGTGTTGAACAAAGCGGACTTATTATTAAAACCGTTTTTGTTGACTGTGCACCAATGTTGAAACGTCTTCGTCCTGCTCCTCAGGGAAGAGGTTACAGAGTGCGCAAAAGATCTAACCACGTTACCTTAGTGGTAGACACCAAAAGCCAAGATAAAAATTCAAAAGAAACCACAACACAAGAGTAAAGAACAGATATGGGACAAAAAGTAAACCCTGTAGGATTAAGACTCGGAATCATCAGAGGATGGGAATCCAACTGGTACGGAGGAAAGAACTTTGCTGAAAAACTTATCGAAGATGAGCGAATCAGAAAGTACCTGTTCGCACGTATTCCTAAAGGTGGCATCGCAAAAATTGTAATTGAGCGTACCATTAAAAGAATCATCATAACTGTTCATACTGCACGCCCCGGTATTGTTATCGGAAAAGGTGGTCAGGAAGTTGATAAAATTAAAGAAGAAATCAAGAAGCTTACCAGCAAAGACGTTCAGATTAACATATTTGAAATCAAACGTCCGGAGTTAGATGCTCGCCTGGTGGGAGATTCTATTGCTGCTCAAATTGAAGGACGTGTTTCTTTTAAACGTGCTATCAAAACAGCTATCGGATCTACCATGCGCATGGGAGCTGAAGGTATTAAGGTAATGGCTTCAGGTCGTTTGGCCGGTGCAGAGATTGCCCGTACTGAACAATACAAAGAAGGACGTACACCTTTACATACTTTACGTGCTGATATTGATTTTGCTATTTGTGAAGCCAATACTGTTTACGGAAAAATAGGTATTAAAGTATGGATTTGTCGCGGTGAAGTTTTCGGTAAGCGTGACCTCTCTCCTAACATTGGTTTAGCTGACAAAGGTGGTAATGCACCTAAAGGTCAGGGTGGCCGTGGCGGAGAAAGAAGAGGCGGTGATCGCGACCGTAACGACAGAGGCGGAAAAGGAAGAAGAAAATAATTACAGGCATTTGAAAATTAGTTGAGATGTTACAACCAAAACGTCAGAAATACAGAAAGCAACAGAAAGGTAGAATCAGAGGATTCGCTACCCGTGGTCAGAACCTTGAGTTCGGATCATTCGGTCTCAAATCAATGGAACCTAGCTTCATCACCTCACGACAGTTAGAAGCTGCGAGGGTTGCTATCAACCGTTTTATGAAAAGAGAAGGTAACGTTTGGATCAGAATATTCCCTGACAAACCTATTACCAAGAAACCGGCCGAGGTTCGTATGGGTAAAGGAAAAGGTTCGCCTGAGTACTTTGTAGCCGTAATTAAGCCAGGTACCATCATGTTTGAAGCTGACGGAGTTCCAATGGCAGTAGCCAAAGAAGCTATGCGTTTAGCCGCTCAAAAATTGCCGGTAACTACGCGTTTCGTCATCAGACCCGATTATACAGAATAAGGAGAAGACCGAGTGAAATACAACGAAATATCAGACCTCTCGACCAAGGAGTTGGGAGAAAAATTAAAAGAAGAAAAGGAGCGTTTACACAAGCTCACTTTCAACCACACGGTTAGCCCGGTTGAAAACCCGAGCCAGATTAAGGCTACTAAAAAAGTAATTGCCCGCATTCTCACCCAAATGAGAAAAAGGCAACTGGAAGGAATAAATAAATAATTCATGGAAGCTGTAGAAAGAAACACCCGCAAAATAATCATCGGCAAAGTGGTGAGTAACAAAATGGATAAAACCGTTACCATTGCCGTTGAACGTAAGGTGAAGCACCCAAAATACGGTAAGTTCGTGAAGCTTACCTCAAAGTTTAAAGCTCATGACGAGAAGAACGAATGTAATGTGAACGACATCGTGCGCATTATGGAAACTCGCCCGCTGAGTAAAGATAAAAGATGGCGTTTAGTTGAAATCATAGAAAGGGCTAAGTAAGATGATACAACAGGAGAGCAGATTAAAAGTAGCTGACAACAGCGGAGCACGTGAAGTATTGTGTATCCGTGTGTTAGGTGGAACCGCCAGGCGTTATGCCTCAGTAGGCGATAAAATTGTAGTAACGGTAAAAGATGCTATGCCTTCAGGCGGTATCAAAAAAGGAACCGTTTCTAAAGCAGTTATCGTTCGTACCAAAAAAGAAATTCGCAGATCTGACGGATCATACATTCGCTTTGACGACAACTCATGTGTGTTGCTCAATGCCAGTGACGAACCAAGAGCAACCCGTATTTTCGGACCGGTTGCCCGTGAATTGAGAGAAAAACAGTTCATGAAAATTGTATCATTAGCTCCGGAGGTATTGTAAAATGGAAAATAATAAAAAAGTCACCACCAAGTTGCACGTAAAAAAAGGCGATACCGTAATGGTAATCAGCGGTGCATCTAAAGGCAAAAAAGGCCGCGTGCTGGAGGTAATTGTAAAAACCAACCGTGCCATTATAGAAGGTTTGAACATTGTGAAACGTCACACCAAACCCAATGCACAGCACCCCAACGGTGGTATTATTGAAAAGGAAGCACCTATTCACATCTCTAACTTAAAAGTGGTTGACAATGCCGGTAATGCTACCCGTATTGGCCGCAAGTTGGATGAAAATGGTAAATTAGTAAGATACTCTAAAAAATCAGGGGAGGTAATTAAGTAATGTATACACCCAGACTTAAAGATAAATATACCAGTACAGTGGTACCTGCGTTGAAAGAAAAATTCAACTACAATAATGTTATGCAGGTTCCCCGTCTGACCAAAATATGCCTCAACCAAGGTGTTGGAGATGCTGTTTCGGACAAAAAGATTGTTGACGTAGCTGTTGAAGAAATGACTATTATTGCCGGCCAGAAAGCGGTAGCAACTAAATCAAAGAAAGCTATTTCAAACTTTAAACTGAGAGAAAATATGCCCATCGGTTCTCGTGTAACCTTACGCGGAGATAAAATGTACGAATTTTTAGATCGTTTGATTTCAGTTGCCTTACCACGTGTACGTGACTTTGGCGGAGTGAATGAAAAAGGATTTGATGGCCGTGGTAACTACACACTGGGTATCACTGAGCAAATCATTTTCCCTGAAATCAACATCGACAAAACAACCCGTATTGCCGGTATGGATATCACTTTTGTAACAACTGCAAGCACCGATGAAGAATGCTTGTCATTGTTAAAAGAATTTGGAGTACCTTTCAAAAATCAAAATAAGTAAGATACAATGGCAAAAGAATCAATCAAAGCCAGACAGGTTAAAAGAGAGAAACTGGTAGCAAGATTTGCTGAGAAAAGAGCTGCTTTAAAAGCATCCGGTGATTACACTGCGCTTCAAAAGCTTCCCCGCAATGCTTCTCCTGTTCGCTTAAGAAACCGTTGCAAACTTTCAGGTCGTCCTCGCGGATACATCCGTGACTTTGGTCTTTGCCGGAACATGTTCCGCCAAATGGCTCTTGACGGTAAAATACCGGGAGTAACCAAAGCGAGCTGGTAAAAAATAAATAAATTAACAAGCTTGCCGGCAAGAGTTGCCAAATAACAACTTACTACCGGGCAGCGTAAAACAAATAAAAATGACAGACCCAATTTCAGATTACCTTACCAGGTTAAGAAATGCGATTAAAGCCAATCATCGCATTGTTGAGATTCCTTCTTCCAAGTTAAAAAAGGAAATCACAAAAGTTCTATTCGACAAAGGTTACATCCTCAACTACAAGTTTGAAGATGTTGCCAATCATCAAGGTGTTATTAAAATAGCACTCAAGTACCATCCTGTAACAAAAAATCCTGCTATTCGCACATTAAAGCGCATCAGTAAACCCGGCTTAAGAAAATACACCGGTGTTGATACTATGCCCCGTGTAATTAACGGAATGGGCGTTGCCATTGTGAGTACTTCTAAAGGTGTAATGACCGATAAAGAAGCACGTGTGAATAATGTTGGCGGTGAAGTTTTATGTTTTGTTTATTAATCATTAAGGAGGGAACAACATGTCACGTATAGGAAAAGCACCCATAACAGTTCCGGCCGGAGTTGATGTAAAAATCAGCAAAGGTTCAGTAACCGTAAAAGGGCCAAAAGGAGAACTTACTCAATCAATAGATCCTGATATGATTATCAAGGTAGAAGACGGAATACTTACCGTTGAACGTCCTACTGAACATAAACGCCACAAATCAATGCACGGTTTATACCGCTCATTGGTTAACAACATGATTACCGGTGTTACTCAGGGATACCAAACCAAACAAGAATTAGTGGGTGTAGGTTACAAAGCTGCCACCGATGGACAAATTCTTGACCTTACACTCGGCTACTCTCACCACATTTACATGGAAATTCCAAAAGAAGTGAAAGTAAAAGCTGAAACTGAAAAAGGTAAAAACCCCATCATTACTTTAGACAGTGTCGATAAGCAATTGATCGGACAGGTAGCTGCCAAAATCAGATCACTACGTAAGCCTGAACCATACAAAGGAAAAGGTATCAAGTTTGTCAATGAAGTATTAAGGAAAAAAGCAGGTAAATCCGCTGGTAAATAATCGATAGCTATGAGTAATGTAAAATCAGCCAGAAGACTGAAAATTAAAAAAAGAATCCGTAGCAGGATTTTTGGAACAGCTGAAAAGCCAAGGCTTTCTGTTTTTAGAAGTAACCAAGACATTTATGCTCAGATTATAGATGATGTTAAAGGTCACACTGTGGCTTCAACTTCTTCACGCAGCATAAAAGACAAATTAACCAAAGTTGAAAAATCAGCTCTTGTAGGTAAAGCTATAGCTGAACTGGCATTAAAAACCGGAGTAACAGAGGTTGTCTTTGATCGAAACGGATTTTTGTATCATGGTCGCGTTAAAAGCCTGGCCGAAGGTGCAAGAGAGGGAGGACTTAAATTCTAATTTGAAGTAGTAAAATGTCAACAGCGAATATAAAAAGAGTAAAATCAAGCGACATCGAGCTTAAAGAGCGCGTAGTAAGCATTAAGCGTGTTGCTAAAGTAACCAAGGGCGGACGTACCTTCAGTTTCTCAGCTATCGTAGTGGTAGGTGACGGAAAAGGTATTGTTGGCTACGGACTTGGCAAAGCTTCTGAGGTTACCGATGCCATCACAAAAGGTATTGATGACGCTAAAAAGTCTTTGATAAAAGTTCCTATCATTAACGGAACTGTGCCTCATGAAATGCAGGGTAAATACTGCGGTGGTCTGGTTTTCTTAAAACCTGCCGCTCACGGTACCGGTGTAATTGCCGGTGGTGCGATGCGTGCTGTGTTAGAAAGTGCCGGCATTACTGACGTACTTGCAAAATCAAAAGGCTCATCTAACCCGCACAACGTGGTTAAAGCTACTATTGATGCTTTGGTAAATATGCGTGATGCAATTTCCGTAGCTCAACAAAGAGGTGTAGGATTGAAAAAAGTATTTAACGGATAATTCCCATGGCCAAGATCAAAATAACACAGATCAAAAGTATAATTGACAGAAACGAGAATCAGAAAAGAACTGTGCGCGCACTGGGTCTTAGAAAACTCAATCAATCTGTTGAATTAGAAGCCACTCCCCAAATTATGGGAATGGTGAATGTAGTTAGTCATTTAGTAAAAATAGAAAATATTTAATCAGATGGATTTAAGCAATCTTAAACCCGCAGAAGGTTCAACCAAGAAAAGAAAAAGAATTGGTCGTGGTCAGGGCTCAGGTCATGGCGGAACTTCTACACGCGGACATAAAGGTGCCGGCTCACGCTCAGGTACCAAAATAAAACCCGGATTTGAGGGTGGCCAAATGCCATTACAAAGACGTGTACCTAAGTTTGGTTTCAAAAGCCTTAACCGTGTAGAGTACGTGGGTATTAACCTTGACGTAATTCAACGCATGGCAGAAGAGTTTAACCTTAGCAGTTTTGACCAGGATACATTCCGTACCCATGGCATTACTTCTAAAAACGATCTGGTAAAAATACTGGGCCGTGGTGAACTGAAATCAAAAGTAGAAATTAAAGCTCATGCATTTTCGGCTACTGCCCAAAAAGCAATTGAAGCTGCAGGTGGAACCGCAACCAAAATATAATTAAGCTAATGAAGCGCTTTATCGAAACGATAAGAAATATTTTCCGCATTGAGGATTTACGCGTGCGATTGGTTAACACATTGTTGTTACTGATTATTTACCGTATAGGTTCTTATGTGGTTTTACCGGGCATTGACCCGAACAAATTGCAGCAATTGCAACAACAAACCAGCGATGGTATTCTTGGCATCATAAACATGTTTGCCGGTGGTGCCTTCTCCAGAGGTTCTGTTTTTGCATTGGGTATTATGCCCTACATTTCTGCATCTATCGTGGTTCAGCTGCTTACATTAGCCATCCCTACTTTCCAAAAAATGCAGAAAGAGGGCGAAGACGGAAGACGTAAAATTAACCAGTGGACCCGCTACCTCACTATCATTATCACTGCCGTACAATCTGTAGGTTATTTAGTTAACCTGAAATCAGAAAGCGGTGAGGCAATACTTTCTGTAACCAACCCTGAGTTATTGGCTGATTGGGTTTTTATGACCAGCTCAGTAATTATCTTAACTGCCAGCACCATGTTTATTATGTGGTTGGGTGAGCGTATTACAGATAAAGGTTTGGGTAACGGAATTTCCCTCATCATCATGGTGGGTATCATTGCCCGCTTACCTCAATCTATGTTGGCTGAATTTGACGGAAGATTCAGTGAAGCCGGTGGAGGATTAGTAGTATTCCTCATTGAAATAGTAGCACTATTGGGTGTAATCACTTTAGTAATCCTGCTCATTCAGGGTACCAGAAGAATACCGGTACAATATGCTAAACGCATTGAAGGCAGCAGACAATTTGGTGGTGCCCGTCAATACATTCCTTTAAAAGTGAATGCAGCGGGTGTAATGCCTATCATCTTTGCTCAGGCGCTGATGTTTATCCCTGCTTCAGTGGCACAATTCTTCCCTAACCAGAACATGGAAGGTTTTGTTTCTGCATTTGTTGACTACACCTCATTTGTGTACAATTTTACATTCGCATTGCTGATTGTGCTGTTCACTTACTTCTACACAGCTATCACCGTTAACTCTACCACCATTGCTGATGACTTGAAACGCAACAACGGTTTTATTCCCGGAATTAAACCCGGGAAAAATACCGCTGAGTTTATTGACGCTATTATGTCGAAAATTACCCTGCCCGGATCTTTGTTCCTGGCGCTGGTAGCTATACTTCCTTCCATAGCCGCACTTTTTAATGTAAACAGCCAGTTTGCCCAGTTTTATGGTGGAACATCACTGTTAATCATGGTAGGTGTAGTGTTGGATACCTTGCAACAGATTGAAAGCCACCTGATGATGCGTCATTATGACGGATTGATGAAGAGTGGGCGCATCAGAGGCAGAAATGCTGCTGTGGGTGTAGGAGCCGCATAATGTTTTGATAATTTGAAATAAAAGAACTAAATTCGCAGCCCATTTTAGTAAAATATGTCCAAACAATCACTGATCAAGCAAGACGGAATAATCACTGAAGCTCTGTCAAATGCCATGTTCAGAGTGCAGTTGGAAAACGGGCACGAAATAATATGTCACATCTCAGGTAAAATGAGGATGAACTACATCAAAATTTTACCCGGAGACAAGGTTTCTGTAGAGATGTCGCCATATGACTTGAGTAAAGGAAGAATAACGTACAGATACAAATAAGAAAGAAAATGAAAGTTAGAGCATCAATTAAAAAGCGAAGCGTTGACTGTAAAGTTGTTAGACGTAACGGCAAACTTTACGTTATTAACAAAAAGAACCCTAAGTTTAAACAAAGACAAGGTTAAGAATAGAATATGGCACGTATTGCTGGTATAGATTTACCTAAAAACAAAAGAGGCGTTATAGGTCTTACGTATATTTACGGAATAGGCCCCTCCATTGCTTCGCGTATATTGGAACAATCCGGTATTTCGGAAGACAAAAAAGTGAACGAATGGAATGACGATGAGTTGTCAAAAATCCGTAAGTTCATTACCGACCACATCACTGTTGAAGGTGAATTGCGCTCTGAAAAACAACTAAGCATTAAGCGTTTGCTTGATATCGGCTGTTACCGTGGCTTGCGTCACCGTAAAGGTTTGCCGGTAAGAGGCCAGCGCACCCGCACCAACTCACGTACCCGTAAAGGAAAACGTAAGACAGTTGCAGGAAAGAAAAAAGTAACTAAGTAATCATTAACGAACACGATTATAATGGCATCACCCAATTCAAAAAAGGTAACCAAAAAGAGAGTGGTAAACGTTGAAGCCAGCGGACAGGTTCACATCTCCGCTACTTTCAATAACATTATCATTTCCATCACCAACACCACCGGACAAGTAATTTCGTGGGCATCAGCTGGTAAAATGGGCTTCAGAGGTTCTAAGAAAAACACCCCATACGCTGCTCAGCTGGCTGCATCAGAATGTGCTAAAAAGGCATTTGATCTTGGTCTGCGCAAAGTAGAAGTGTTTGTGAAAGGCCCCGGTTCAGGCAGAGAATCTGCTATCCGTACTTTGGCCTCTACAGGTTTGGAAGTATCTTCAATTAAAGATATTACTCCCCTACCCCACAACGGATGTCGTCCTCCTAAGAAAAGAAGAGTTTAACCGCATTATAACAGCAAGAAATGGCAAGATATATTGGTCCTAAATCGAAAATAGCCAGACGTTTTAAAGAGCCGCTTTTTGGCCCTGATAAGGCATTGGAGAAAAGAAATTACCCTCCCGGCCAACACGGTCAAACACGTAAAAGAGCTAAACAATCTGAATACGCAGTTCAGTTATCTGAAAAGCAAAAAGCAAAATACACTTATGGTTTGCTGGAAAGACAGTTTGCAAAAACTTTCAACAAAGCCGCCATTATGAAAGGCATTACCGGTGAAAACCTGTTGAAATTGCTCGAAGCAAGATTAGACAATACCGTTTTCCGTTTAGGTATAGCTAAAACCCGCAGTGCAGCTCGTCAGTTTGTGTCACACCGTCACATTACCGTTAACGGTGAAGTGGTGAACATTCCTTCTTACCAGTTGAAACAGGGTGATGTGATTGCTGTTCGTGAAAAATCTAAATCACTTGAAGCAATCAATGATTCACTTGCTTCACGCAGCAACAAATTCAGTTGGTTGCAGTGGGATGCTACCGCACTCAGCGGAACATTCCTGGGCTACCCTGAGCGTGAGCAAATACCTGAGAACATTAAAGAGCAACTCATCGTTGAATTGTACTCTAAATAATCATTAAATTAAGCAAAAAACAAATGGCAATACTCGCATTCCAAAAACCCGACAGAGTAATCATGCATAAGGATACTGACTTCTTTGGTCAGTTCGAATTCCGCCCTTTGGAAAAAGGATACGGTGTTACCATTGGTAACGCGTTGCGCAGAATCCTGCTTTCTTCTCTGGAGGGGTATGCCATCACTTCACTCAAAATTCAAGGTGTTGACCATGAATTTGCTACCATTAAAGGTGTAGTGGAAGATGTGGTGGAAATTGTGCTTAACCTTAAGCAGGTGCGTTTCAAAAAAATAAATGATGCCGCCTCCGACAGTGAAAAGATTTTTATCTCTACTAAAGGACAAACTCAATTTACTGCCGGTGACATAGGTAAACATACCGCTGCTTTCCGTATTCTGAACCCTGAAATGGTTATCTGTACCATGGAAACTTTTGTTAACCTGGAAATAGAAATTACCGTTGACAAAGGCAGAGGATACGTGCCGGCTGAAGAAAATAAACCTAAAGATGCAGCCATCGGTCTTATCCCCGTAGATGCTATTTACACACCTATCAAAAACGTAAAATACAGCGTTGAAGATTACCGTGTAGAACAAAAAACCGACTACGAAAAACTTAACCTTGATATTCAGACTGACGGTTCAATTCACCCGGAAGATGCATTGAAAGAAGCCGCTAAGATTCTTATCCAGCACTTCATGCTTTTCTCTGACGAGTCAATTACACTCGATACCCAAATCAAAGAAGTAAATACTGAAGTGGATGAGAACATTTTACACATGCGTAAAATACTCAAAACTCCTCTTTCTGACTTAGATCTTTCAGTACGTGCTTACAACTGTTTGAAAGCAGCTGAAATCAGAACTTTGGCTGATTTGGTTAGCTACGATATTGCTGATTTATTGAAATTCCGCAACTTCGGTAAAAAATCACTGGCTGAGTTGGAAGAACTGGTACGTGAGAAGAGCCTTACTTTTGGAATGGACCTCTCTAAATACCGTTTGAACGAAGAATAATAATTAGGTTAATCTCCCACAGGTAATTGACCAACGAATAAAAGTACTGAGAAATGAGACACGGAAAAACATTTAACCACTTAGGAAGAACAGCTTCACACAGAGCTGCCCTGTTATCAAACATGGCTTCATCTCTGATTATACACAAGCGTATCCGCACTACTTTAGCTAAAGCAAAAGCATTGCGCAGATATGTTGAGCCTTTGATTACTAAATCAAAAACTGACGACACCAACAACCGCAGAGTAGTATTCAGCTACCTGCAAAATGCAGAGTCAGTAAAAGAACTTTTTGGTTCAGTAGCTAACAAAATTGCTAACCGCCCGGGTGGCTACACACGTATCCTGAAGTTAGGCAACCGTATTGGTGACAACGCTGAAATGGCCGTAATTGAACTGGTTGATTTCAACGAACTGATGCTGGCTGAAACCAAAACCAAGAAAACAGCTGCTAAAGGACGTACCCGCAGAACTACCAAGAAAAAGACTGAAGCTACTGCTACAGAAACTGCTCCTGCGGCTGAAGACACTACCCCAAACGAATAAGTTTAACACGTTGAACTATAAGAAAAGGATGGCTTTAGGGCCATCCTTTTTTGTTTTATTTTAGTACACTTTTTTTTGAAAACAACTATTACTGAGCAAAACTCCAACAAGACTGATTAGCTACAGAAAAAATAGCGCCCGCTTAGGGTTATGTTATCTTCTCCATTATTTAACCTTGCATTTTCAAAAACTTTTACGTACTTCGAATAACCAAAACCTTTGGCTTATGAAAAACAAATATTCCCTCTTGTTACTGTTTGCCGCTTTTTGCTGCATGGGTGTGCAATGCAAAGAAGAAGAACCCGATAAAATAGACGAATTAGCCAAGCTACCACCCGCCACCAGCAAAGGGCGCAATACATTTGGTTGTCTTATTAATGGGAAGGCGTTTCCTCAAAGTAGTGAGGGGTATCAACAGAAACAAGTTTATTACTATAATGGAGAGTTGTTTATTGACTACTCTACTCAATTTAATGCTTTTGATGTCAACCAAGCAATTACCATACGGACAAAACAAATTCATTCTGAAGGTACTTTTCTTATAGAGGCAGACTCTGATGATGATGAACACTTTACTGTTATAACATATGATGAACTTTATTCCAGCTTTTTCTTCCCAAACTTTGAAGATAGAAAAGCCACAATTACTATATCTCGTTTAGACAGTATTAACCACATTATATCTGGCAAGTTCAGCTTTAAAGCCAAAGCTATGCAAGGCAACAAAGAAGTGTCTGTGGAGAATGGTCGTTTCGATTTCCAATACCAATAATTTTTAACTTATGAATAAAATACTTACTAAGTTGATTCTTTCAACTTTTGTACTGCTTTGCACATTTGGTGCAAAAGCCCAAGACATTGATTCATTGTATATAGATTCTACTGACAATGAATTCAGCACTGTACACATGCTCGATTCAGTTTTCAAGAATGTAGATTTATTACAAGTACCCACAGGTATTCTTATTGATAAGGCCTTAATTACAGCTAACATTACTGATTTTAATGGCACATTGCACGATAGCAACATGTGCAGTACCTTTTTGTGGCGCAGGTTGTGGGCCAGCCTGCACCGCGCGCATGTAGATACAGCAATTAGCAAAGACACTACTGAACTGTACAACCTGGTTGATACCCTGCGCGGTTACCTCAATGCAGGTTTAGTGCCCATTACCCTGCTCAACTACCAATACAGCCGCATTAAAGAAAGTGCGTTTGAAAACAACTTGTTTTACATGGAAGGCATACAAGTGTTTGATGAACCATTGCGTGAAGAAAGCCCCTATGAAAACGCCACCTGCTTTGCAGCCGCTGCCGCAATTGATGAATCAGACTCATTAACGGTGCATTATATTGTACCGTCTCTTGCTTATTTTACCAACGATACTGCGGCCATAGATACCCTGCAAATTGATTTTGGCGATGGATTGGGCTACCGTACCGTAAATTTTGATGAAGAAATTATCATAGTGTATGATACAGCAGTTGAGGTGGAAATAAACGTACGTGTGGTTACTAACAGTACTGAGAGGCTTAGCCACTTTTTCAGAAATTTATTTGGAATAGGCGCCTCATCCGATCCAAAGTTTGATGATTTTGAGGTGATAGAAGCTGTAAAAATATACCCTGAAGAACCAGAGCCTTGGTCAAACGGCAAGGGCATAGCCTTTGTATCTATACACTACCAATGCAGCAACAATGAGAATAAAAAACTGCGCAGGCCTTTTATTGTGGTGGGTGGGTATGAGTTTACTCGCAACAATTTTGGCTCACAGCATTACACCGGGCCAAAGTATGGGCGAGATTATTTCTTTAAAAACATAGGTAGAATTTCTCCAACTATTTATAACGAAATTATCTCGCAGGAGTATGACTTGGTATTTGTAGACTTTGCCCGCCCTACAGATTACCTGCAGCGCAATGCCTATGCTTTAGAAGAAGTTATTAAATGGGTAAATGAAGAAAAGGCAGCCAACGGCTCCACTGCGCCCAATGTTATTATGGGGCACAGCATGGGTGGCGTAGTGGCCCGCTACGCTTTAGGTGAAATGCATGCAGAGCATTTGGCCAACCCCACTACCGAACCCCACCATGATACCCGTGTGTTTTACACACATGATTCGCCCCACTTGGGGGTAAATGTACCTGTGGGCACACAGGTAATGATAAAAATGATGACTGAGTATTACCTAAACATTAACCAGCTATCCATTGTAGAGCATGAAGATTTGTTTTGGAACCATGCTAACCTTACCAGCCAGTCGGGGCGACAAATGCTTATTCATGATATTTATGCGCCCAATACACCCAACCCCCACTCCTTATTTTACTCAGAACTAGATGCCATTGCCCCGCTTGATGAGTTAGGTTGTAAAGCCATATTAATTTGTGACGGTTCAGGTGCCGGTGTGCCACAAGGTAAAGGTGTTTATGTAGATGAAACCTCTGATTTGCCTTTATGGGACGCAACTAAAGCCGGAGACAAAATACTTCGTTGGAACAAGTACATGCAAAGAGGCGTAAATTTTAAGGTAGATTTGTATGCAACACCAGATGGAACAGGCAGTATGCAGGTATTTGAAGGAGGTTTTGAAAACGCCATCAATAACCAATATTACAAGCGCTATTCAGTAAAAGGAGATGCCTATGCCTCCATGACCACCGCACTTGATGGTGCTCCGGGTAGTTTTATGGCTGCTTCAGAGTTAGGGTTATCCGGTGGTATATATAACTCTATAAAAAATTATATAGGCCCCAATTATGCTAACATACCTGTATGTTTTATACCCTCAATAAGCTCATCAGCCTACAGTGGGTTGTCAGGTTCAAATTTATTTTACACTCCCATTAACGGTAGCGCCATACCATCTAATTATAAATTTTTCTTAACCCGTGATGATATGGGCACCCTACCTGAAGAAGTAACCAATAAAAGAAACGGACTGCATGTTGCCTACACACCCCACTCAGCAGAACTACTCCAGCAAGATTGGTTAAAAATGGTTCCTGAAACATTAAGTTCAGGTGCTTGGTTTAATTATGGCCCACCTGTAAGCGACCGCATTGGAACAACCTTAATAGAAGATGAAGCCACACTGCACATCAACTCAGATGAAGATATAGGTTTATATAATACTGATATACGTTACACAGTTCACCCTGTAGCAAATTCAACTTATAGAGTAGAAACAAAACAATTCGAAAATTGCACCGCTCAACCTTCTACAATAACCATTGAAGGCGATTTGGTTTTAGGAGATAACACCAATAACTTAAGCGGTGAGTTAGTTATTCGCCCTACATCAAAACTGATATTGAAAAATGGTGCAAATGTTACATTGCACAATAACTCAAAACTTATTATTCAAGAAAATGCGGAGTTGGAAATAGAAGACGGTGTTACCTTTAATCTCATAGACGCTAACTCAGAAGTGGTTATACGTGGTATACTTACCATGCAATCAAATGCAGAAATTGTACTCGCTACAGGAGATGGTAATTTAAGGTTCGATTGCCCTGAAAATGCGTATTGTTCTACTCAATTTGTTGGCAACAATACTATAAGCTTAACCGGAGCTGGCCGAACAGACAAGGTGTTGGTGGTAACAGGCAAAGGCTTGGACTTAACTGGAGTGGTAAGCCTTTCTCTCACAACGGGCAAAGTAGAACTTGGCACCAATACAGAAATTGTGGTAGATGGCTCCTTGATATTAAACACAGTAAAAGTTACCAAACTAACCGGGCTTGCAGGTGACCATGTTTATAACGGCATAGTGATTAACAGCCTCACAGGTAAAACCATCAGCATACAGCACAGTAGATTTGAGTATGCTCAAATTGGTTTAACCAAAAGTTCCACTTCTACCATTACACCTTTATCACTCACAGAAACTACTTTTGGCTATTGCACTTACGGGTTAAAGACCTTTGGTGGTGGATGTACACTTAGTAAAGTTCGTTTTGACAATTGTGGTATAGGTTGGAAAGCCACCGACATGAGTGCAACAAGTGAATTTAACGGTTTTGCTGAAAATAATATTTCCGCTATTGAATATGCAGGTAACAGCAGCGCTCATTTGTACGTGTATGAATCTACCTTTCGCGATAACAAGGAAGAAGAGGATGATTTAGGTACAGCTATTATTGCCTCAGGTGAGTTTTACCTTACCCTAGGTTGCAATCATTTTATTGAAAACGATAATGATGTGATATTTGCCCACGGAGATTTGTTTCTCACCGGCAGCGTTGCAGGGAATAACTATTTTAACAATACCCTCATCAACACCCTATATCTGGATAATGTGAACACCGTATCACTCTCAGGTGGCGACAATGAGTTTATTTACACTTCTAATCCGCAAAAGGTATTTACCGGCACCATTAACTCAGGCATTACCACAGTAGCCATGAGCAACAACTATTGGAAGATGTTAAACGGCAGCACCATAGTGTATGATTTAAATGCAGCATTGGCAACAGTGGTAAACAGCAGCAGTGCTTCCGTTACTTGCTCAACAGCAACGGTAGAAACAACTGCCGATATTTGTGAAGAAACATGGGAGGGAACAAATGTGTTTACAGAAAAGATTACACGTGTGCCACAGAAAAAACCAGCACCCCCCAAAGCAGCGGTTCAATTATACACGTTATATCCTAACCCTGCTTCAAATACTTTGTTCCTAAAAGCAACTAGTGGAGCAGCAGAGCGTAACCTTACTGTAAAAGCCATTGATGTAATGGGTAAAACCATTATATTACAAGGTAAAAGCGAGTTCGATATATCGCAATTAGCTGTAGGGATGTACCAGATTATTGTAGAACAAAACGGCCATATACTGCACAAACAGAAACTGGTGGTGAGTAGGTAGATAAAAATATTCCAAACAAAAAAGGATGGCTTTCGGGCCATCCTTTTTTGTTTTAGTACACTCTTTTTCAACAGCATTTTCAAAATCGGGGTGTAAGGTTTACCTTTGCGCAAATCCAATCATACCTTGAGCAAAACATTAATTAAAATACCTGCCGTTCTGTTGTTACAAGACGGTAAGTTCTTTAAAGGCACTGCCATTGGCAAAATAGGTACCACCACCGGAGAAATCTGCTTTAATACCGGCATGACGGGCTATCAGGAAGTTTTTACAGACCCCTCCTACTACGGCCAGATTCTGGTGGAAACCAATGTTCACGTAGGCAACTACGGCATCAGTGCCACCGAAACCGAATCGGACCACATCAAAATTGCCGGACTGGTATGTAAAAATTTCAACGTACCCTTCTCGCGTAAAATGGCCAGCGAAAGCGTTCAGGACTATTTCAGCAATGAACACGTGGTTGGTATAAGCGATGTGGATACGCGCGAAATTGTGCGATACATACGCCAAAAAGGTGCAATGAATGCCATTATCTCCTCTGAAGAAACAGACATTGACAAGTTGAAAGCAATGCTGGCCAAAGTACCTTCCATGGAAGGTTTGGAGCTTTCTTCTAAGGTAACCACTACACAACCTTATTTTGCCGGTGCTGAGGCTGCTGCTAAAAAAGTGGCGGTACTCGACTTTGGTGTAAAAAGAAATATCGTAAACTGCCTGGCTGAACGTGGTGCCTATGTAAAAGTATTTCCGGGCAATACCTCCTTTAGCGAAATACAAGCTTGGCAACCTGATGGCATTCTGTTGTCAAACGGCCCTGGCGACCCTGCTACTATGGATTATGCCATCACTACAGTAAAAGAAATTCTTAACGCCAATGTGCCTGTTTTCGGAATTTGCCTGGGCCACCAGATACTGGCGGAAGCCAACGGATTAAATACCTTCAAAATGCACAACGGCCACAGGGGCTGCAACCACCCGGTAAAAAATCTGGTTACAGGTAAATGTGAGATTACTTCACAAAACCACGGTTTCGCAGTTAATCCCGAGTCAGTAAAAAACAACCCTGACGTAGAGGTTACACACGTAAACCTGAATGACGGAACTGTGGAGGGAATATCCATCAAAGGTAAAAAAGCCTTCTCGGTACAATACCATCCTGAGTCGTCACCCGGACCGCATGATTCGCGCTACCTGTTTGATGATTTCCTGAAAATGTTGAACTAATAAAACAAGCTAACCTATAACACCCCAAAATATGAGTAGCATAGTACAAATAAGAGCCCGTCAGATTTTAGACTCCCGCGGCAACCCCACCGTTGAAGCCGATGTAATTACTGAAACCGGAACTGTAGGCCGTGCCGCTGTTCCCTCAGGTGCATCTACCGGTGCACACGAAGCCGTAGAATTACGCGATGGCGACAAGAAAAAATACATGGGCAAAGGTGTGCTCAAAGCGGTAAAGAATGTAAACGAAGCTATTGCTAAAGAACTTACAGGCGCTTACGTTTTTGACCAGAATGGTATTGACGAGGCCATGCTTCAGTTAGATGGCACAGAAAATAAATCAAAGCTGGGTGCTAATGCGATGCTGGCTGTATCCATGGCTGCTGCAAAAGCGGCTGCGTTAGAAGCCGGCTTACCACTGTACCGTTATATTGGCGGTGTAAATGCCAACACCCTCCCCATTCCGTTAATGAATATTCTGAATGGTGGTGCACATGCGGATAATAGCATCGACTTTCAGGAGTTTATGATTATGCCGGTTAAAGCAAATACTTTCAGTGATGCTTTGCGCATGGGTACAGAAGTTTTCCATCATCTCAAAAATGTACTGAAGGCCAAAGGTCACAGCACCAATGTGGGCGATGAAGGTGGCTTTGCACCTAACATCAAATCTAATGAAGAGGCCATTGAAATAGTTTTAAAAGCCATTGAAACTGCGGGATACAAACCCGGTGAAGATATTTTTATTGCTATGGATGCTGCCTCAACTGAATTTTATGACAGTAAAAGCGGCCTGTACACCTTCAAAAAATCAAGCGGCAAAAAAATGACCTCATCTGAACTGGTAGCCTACTGGAAAAAGTGGACCGGCAAATACCCCATCGTTTCCATCGAAGACGGATTAGCCGAAGACGATTGGAAAGGCTGGGCTGAGCTTACAACAGCCATTGGCAGCAAAGTACAATTGGTGGGTGACGATTTGTTTGTAACCAACGTTAAACGCTTACAAAAAGGTATTGAAAAAGGTGTGGCCAACTCTATACTGGTTAAAGTAAACCAAATTGGTACACTAACTGAAACCATTGATGCCGTTAACCTGGCTACCCGCAACAGTTACACCAACATCATGAGCCACCGTTCGGGCGAAACAGAAGATACCACCATAGCTGATTTGGCTGTGGCACTGAACAGCGGACAGATTAAAACCGGTTCAGCTTCCCGCACCGACAGGATTGCTAAATACAACCAGTTGCTGCGCATTGAGCAGGAACTGGGAGACAATGCATTCTATCCGGGTAGGAATTTTAAATATGTGAAGTAAATTAACTCCCCCCTATAATAAAATCTGGAAAGCCCTGCGAACAATCGCGGGGCTTTCTGTTTTCAGTTGTACTACAATAAAGCACATACCAGTACGTTGTAGCAATCATGATAAAACTCACTTATGTGTCTCATGCCTGCCTGATGATGGAGGGCAATACACAAACCGGAATTGTAGTTACAGACCCTTGGTACAATGGCCCGGCATATCTAAACCAGTGGCATGTTTTCCCAAAGCCCGTTGATACTTCGTTAGTAGAAAAAGCAGAACACATTATTCTCACACACGGACATGAAGATCATCTGCATATTCCAACGCTCCTGCTTCTAAATAAAGCTGCTGTTGTATATTTCCCGTTCACATGGAAAGATGGCACAAGGGAACTATTGGAATCAATCGGTTTCACTAATATACACGAAGTACCATCGTTTGAAAAAGTAAAAATATCGGATGAGTTATCCTTTACATTTATCGTAAATGGTCTTGATGCTTTTGCAGTATACGAGTATGAAGGTAAAGTTATCATTAACCTTAATGACGCACTGAATGCTTCGCACTGGAGTTTTGTAGAAATATTCGCAAAAATTATTCGTAAAAGGTGGGAAAAGGTAGACCTGCTGATTTGTGGCTTAGGTGGAGCTAGTTACTTCCCAAATACAGTGCATGCAAGTAGTAAAGATGACAGGGAAATTGCACTTCTCCGGGAGCAATTTTTAGCTCATAAATGCTGCGAAATTATGGAGGAAATCAACCCTGATAAAATAATGTCTTTTGTGCCAGGCTTTGCTTTACTGGAGCATGACAAACAATGGATAAACAGTATGCGCTTTCCCAGAAGCTTATTAGCCGATTATTATAAAGAACACTTTAATCAGAATAACACCATTGAATTCTTTAACCCTATGCCCGGAGATTTTATAGAAAATAGTAAGTGGTACAAATCATCACCCTACCATGAGCATGCTATTAATGATAGTTTAAGTCATCTGGTCAAAGAACAATACTCCAAAGAAATTGCCTCCGCCAACACATTTGACCAAAAAAGTTCCGAAATAATTTATGAACTGGAACAACAATTGAAAATGGTGCTTAAAACAAGTAATACCGGCATTGCAAAAGAGTTATTAGAACAGGTAAATTTTACAGTAGAGTGTAAGGATGTCTCTGAAAACATATACATCCATATCTACTACCACTCTGGTAAAATTGTTAGCAATGTAGTTAAACATAAGCCTGATAATATTAACTTATCAATCACAACACACAGCTGGAAATTGGCTTATGCCATTGATGAATTGTGGGGAGGTGATGTGTTTTACATTGGATATGGTGCCGATATTTACATTTTGGATGAGAACTGCCTTAAAGACAATCTTGACATTGTGAGTTTACGCCTTTTATCACGTTTCCCTTCTGCATCTTTCACTATGAAACGTGAACCATTAAGAGCCCTGAAATATCTATCGGGTAACCCACAATTTGCCTATCTGGCCATTCAACAAAAACTACTTACAAGAGGCAATCCCAATAAACTACCTTATAATGAACGTGCGCATTGGGTAAACAAAAGCAAATGTGATGTATGCCGCTTATGTGATATTCCTCTTTTATCTGACGATTTTGGTGAGTTACTGGCTACTAAAGGCACTTCCGTCAACTAAGATAGACGCCTGTTTATAACCGAAATCTGTTTGTATTTATTTTCCTTTAGCTTTGTACTATGAACCTCAGGGATCAATTGCTGAAACACAAATACAAAATCTTGCTCCTCGCCTTTTTGGTGTGGATGAGTTTTTTTGACAAAAACAGCTTCATAGATCAGTACAAACTGAGGGCAGAATACCGGAAGATAAAACAGGAACAAGAGTACTACATTACGCAAATAGAGCAGGCCAAAAAAGAACGCGACCAACTGTTCACTAACGAAGAAGCACTGGAGAAATTTGCCCGAGAAAAGTACCACATGAAAAAAGACAATGAAGAGGTTTTTATCATTGTTGACGAGAAGCCTGAGAACTAAACCGATTCCTGCATTCCCTATATTTGATGGTGGGCCACCAATTGGATATCCCAAAAAAAGAACCGACATTCGTTTTGGTGTCTTTTAAATTTAAATCCATGAAAAAAACATTCATTCTTTTCGTAAGCCTTTGCTTGGCATTGGTATCCGGATTTGCTCAGCTACCCCGCATACCTAAATTGCCCAGTGCACCTAAAGTGCCAGTCACCCCGAAAGTACCCGGGCCCGGCTCCTACCATGCTGCCCGATCAAAAGATGCGAAGTTGAACAATATCTTGTCCAGGTATTACAGCGCAACAGACGGAAGCAATTATACCCAATCAGAAGAGCCATCAGGAGAACTGCATAAAAACAACTTTGACAAAATAGTATTCGGTAAAGCACGCATTGATAAAAATGCGGGTACTGCTCAACTGAGCAATACATTTCAGGCAGGTGAAAGCATATACGGAAGGGCCATGATGCGTACCTGCATGATGAATTACAAAGTATATGGTACGGAAATGAATACACAACCCCACAAATGCATGGAGGGCCGCTTTGAAGTAAACCTATATGTTGACGGGCAAGATAAAGGTGTGTTTATGTCCAACAGTCTGGATGGTGAATTGGAAGACAAAGCCTCCTTCACCATTATTGTGGTGGGAACAGGTGCTGACGCACAGGCCAACAACGAGGAGTTCATTCAAACGTTAAACGGACTGTCAACCGGAAGTCACACCATTAAATTAGTAGTATGGGCCACGCAAGGTCAATTTATCTCAGCTGATCCCGTAGCTATAGGAGAATTTACTTATGTAAAAGGAGCCGGAGCTTCGAATGTAGGGTTAGGCAGAAATTTTTCTGCTGTCAATGATGCGATGCCTGACAATGCCGCGCTCAAAGCAAAATTTTTGAAAAAACTGAACGAGCATGCCAAAGCAAATGCCTGGAAAGAAACCTTCACAGAAGTAAAAATAACCGATGAAGACTGGACCACACTTCGCAATGAGTTAACCTCTGTAATTACCGGGCGTCTGATAAACATTGCAGCAAAAGCCACATGGCCTGACGGACATTGCTCGTATCAAACTTTTAGCATGTACTCTGACTACGATGGTGCTGCTTATTCAAATGCTGTATCACTGCGGGGTATTGGTGACCAGATAAAAATTGATTGTAAGTGATTTTGATCTGTTGACAGAAATAATAGTGGAGTATTGTACCTTTTCTTACTTCTGTTTAAACTTAAACTGCTCTTCTTTTATTCTTGAATAAATTTCATGTAAAGGAACCTTACATATTAGACAATGAAGGGCAAGCTGTGCTAAAGAAGACCTTTGCCATATACCAATTTCAACTCAGGAATATAATCGTGGTAACCACCATAAAATGTAGCGTATAATTTTTCCGGCACAACTACACCCAGTGACACTTTCCACTTCCCCTTTTCTACACCTGCCTGAAGAAGAAAAGCCCGATATTCTCTTGAATGCACCCTCGTACTAACATCCGTGGGGGTCTCCATTATAGTGTAAAACATCAATCTGTGGTTCATGGAGGCCAGTCCCGCAGCAGCAAAACAGGTCGTTTTCTTTTTGACCTTGAAATACTTGGTAAGGTAAAATTGCCAATCCGTTACAAATCCCCATTTGTTATAATCCCATTCAATAACTTTCATTTTACCTGCTGAATCAGCAACAAAACGTGTAGGCATTGTCGCATAATGCATGGCATACCGAATGGTAACCCCTGCTGACAGAGAAATGTTCAACGGATTATTTTTAAGTTCAAGATTACCTGTAAAGCCTAAACCGGTATTCGCCTGATTAGGGTCGATGACAGGAAATAGCGCAGGGTCATCGTATGCTATATTTGTTCTCCAATCAAGGGGCTTGCCGGTGATGAGAAGCGGCCGTGCAATCACACCGACATTCATGTTTAAACTGTACTTGGATGTTCGGGAGTCCTGTTGCGCCCAAGTCATCACGGACAGATGTAACAAAAGAAACGACAGCAAGTATTTCATGTAGGTTATAATCAGATAAACAAAGCTACTTCTGCTTAAACTGCCCTTCTTTCCATGCTTTAAAGAAACTGGCCCAGGCAAATGGATCTAACACGCGTATAGGTGGGGCCTGACCGCTGTAATAGTATTTGGCCTGCTGGTAATTAAGCATCGCTTTTTGGTTCTCGCGGCCATCCATAGGCATGGTTTGCTCCAATCGTGCAAGTTTTTGCTTGTCGGTATTCGATAAGGCTTGTGAGTATGCTGGGTCAATGGAACCCGTAGCAATATAGCGGTCAATTTCTTCTTTGGTTGGCCAAGGTTTAATGATGGTTTCGGCCAGGTAAAAAGTATCCTCCCGCATCAGTTGAATCCAGGAGTATTTGTTGGTGTTAAGATTCTTTGGAATAATGGTATATACTTTTCTGAACCCTATAGCTGTAAATTGAATTGAATCACCTTCACGAGCTACAAAGTTGAAGAATCCTTCCCCATCGGCTGCAGTGCGCTTGTTGGTACCTACAATCCATATGCTGGCATAGGATACTGCTTTCAAACTATCGTGTGTAAGTACGATACCGGAGAATTGAATATACTTAGGTTCCTGCGGTTTGGTTTGAGACCAGCCTTTAGTTACAAACAGCACGAACAAAATAAGGAGAGAATAACGCATGTAGGCCAACTATTAAATTGTATTCAAAAATAACACAATAAGTGCCATTATTGTTATGATTATCGTCAGAAAATAAAACCGCACAGCAAAGTAATAGCCACTACAACGGGTGGAGACAGTTTAGTAAAATAGAGCACTAAAGCGGTTGCTGCTACAATGGAAATATTTAGTACAGAGATGCCCAATGGTTCAAAAAGCAGGTAAGCTGAGGCTGTTACCAATCCGGCTGAGGCCGCGTTAATACCTGAAATAGCTTTTTGCACCCTGGGGTGGTGCTTAAACTGATCCCACAAAGGATATAAAAAGAAGATGAGAAAAATACCCGGCAAAAATATCCCTGCTGAACCTATCAATGACCCTACCATGATGTAGGGCTTTCCGAAAGAAGCCATACTCATACCTCCTGCAAAGGAGGCAAAACTAAATACCGGACCGGGAATAGCTTGCAGCAGCCCCAACCCGGTCATAAAATCCTGTGCGGAGAGGTAGCCCTTAAAACGCACAAGTTGTTCGTAAATCATAGGCACAAGTACATTGCCTCCGCCAAACACAATACTTCCGTAACGGTAGTTGTTCTCAAACAACAGCATGGCACGTGTAAGTGCTACCTCAGCACCAAACACATTTTTGAACAATGCCCCGCCAATGGCCGAAAGCAGAAACACCGCTATAAAAAGTATGAAGTTATCCCACCTTACATTGGTGATGGCTGCATGACCTTCCAGCTTTTGCTTATCAGTAAAGTTGGAAACTATTCCGCCAAAAAGTAATATCAAAGGAAACACAATGGGCGATCTAACAAATATGGCCGTTTGCGCAGCAATAATAAGTAACAGTAATTGAGTAAGGTTCTTTGCAAACATTTTACCGATGCTTACCGCAGCATATACCATAAAGCCAACCGCCATGGGTTGAACAAATTTGAGAAAAGACAAATCAAAAGTATTGCTTTCATAGGTGGACAGCAAAAGCGCCAGTAAAAACATCAGAAAACAAGCCGGTAAAATCCAAATGGTAAGGGTAAGAAAAGCGAGCAAAGGCCCTCCTAATTTAAAACCTACTGAAGTTATTATTTGAGTAGATGTTGGCCCGGGTAACATTTGGCAAAACGAATTTAACTCCAGCAGTTCTGACTCTGAGATGTAATGCTTCTTTTTTACCAGTCGTTTTATGAATTGAAGATAATGCACCTGCGGACCGCCAAAAGCACTTAGCGCCAACACCAACACATCTTTAAGAAAGACGAGTTGCTTAATCTTTCGAATCTTTATATTTGCGTGCTTATCCAATAAATTGTCTTAACCTAACCTGTTGCAAAGCTAAAACTATATATTTTGATTCATATGACAAAAATATTTTACCCCCTGATACTGATTTTATCCATTTTAACGGCAACATCATGCAGCAACCGTGAAAAGGAGTTTGCTACAGAACTGCAGCTGTTAGACTCCTTAGCGAATGATTTATCAGCAATGGAAAAATGGATGATATTGGATGCCAAAGAAATTGAGCAACGCTATAAACAGATGGAGGAAAATACCAACTACTTTAAGGCTCATTTCAAAGACACCATATATTTGGAACTAGCCCTGGCTTTTGACCAATACAACGGTGCCGAACCAATTTACAAGAATTTTATTAAGCATCACGCGGCTATTGAGAAAGAACATAAGGAACTTACTGAGCAGGTAAAAAACTTACGGCACTCTTTGCTTAAAGGTGAGGTTACCCGCCCCGATTTCAAAGTATATTATGCCAAAGAATCACAAGAAACGGAAGCACTCGAAGAGCATGTAAATGATATTTACAAAAAAGTACTGGAAATAGAACCCATGTACAAAAGAGCGGCTGCTGTTATTGATGCTGAGGTGGCCTCACTTCGCAAGAAAGAAACGAAATAACTGCTGGATCAGGCCTGTGCTGTTGGCCCGCCAAAGTGCATGGGCATATCAGGGAAATCCTGATCAATAGTTACCTCACCAAAACTTTCTTCAAAGCGGGTAATGTTGTCATTTAAGGCCATCATAAGGCGCTTGGCATGTTGTGGAGTAAGCAATATTCTTGATTTCACCTTGGCTTTTGGAACACCCGGCATAATGCGTACAAAATCAATAACGAACTCACTGCTGGAGTGTGTAATAATGGCCAGATTAGAATAAGTACCCTCGGCTACTTCTTCTGATAATTCTATATTAAGCTGGTTGTTGTTTTGCTGATTGTCCATAAGACAAAGGTATGGAAAAATTAAGTTGTTCGCCTTTGTCTCGAAGTCATAAAAACAATTCAGCCCGATAACTTGCGCTACCGGGCTGAACTTTATTGAACCAACTAATGCTTAGTAAGACTTAGCTGTTCCATCGCTTCTCGTTTAGAAGCCATGAGTGATTCATATTCTTCACGTGAACCTACAATGAGTTTCTCGTATTGGCGCAAGCCCGTTCCTGCAGGAATCAAATGTCCAACGATAACGTTTTCTTTCAATCCTCTCAGCTCGTCTATTTTGCCTGAAATAGCTGCTTCGTTCAGTACCTTGGTGGTTTCCTGGAACGATGCGGCACTCATAAAGCTTTGTGTACCCAGTGATGAACGTGTAATACCCTGAATCATGGCACCGGCTGTTGCAGGAACTGCATCACGGGCTTCCACTTGTTTCTGGTCTTTACGTTTCAACATTGAGTTTTCGTCACGCAACTTACGTACGCTCACTATCTGACCCGGTTTCAGGTTCTGAGAATCTCCTGCTTCTACAACAACTTTTTTGTCGTAAATCCAGTCGTTCTCCGCAATAAATCCGAATTTATCAGCTGCTTCACCTTCCAAGAAACGTGTATCGCCCGGATCTTCAATCTCCACTTTCTGCATCATCTGACGTACAATTACCTCGATGTGCTTATCGCTGATTTTTACACCCTGTAAACGATATACTTCCTGAATACCATTGGTAATGTAACGTTGTACTGCCAACGGACCTTCAATACGAAGAATGTCCTGCGGGCTGATGGCTCCGTCTGACAATGGAGTACCTGCTTTCACAAAGTCATTCTCCTGAACCAGGATGTGCTTGCTCAGAGATACCATGTATTTCTTCACATCACCATCACGTGATTCGATAATAATTTCGCGGTTACCACGTTTGATACCACCAAATGATACCACACCGTCAATCTCAGTTACTACAGCAGGGTTAGAAGGATTACGTGCTTCGAACAACTCCGTTACACGTGGCAGACCACCGGTGATATCTCGGGTTTTACCAACCATACGAGGTATCTTCACGATAATTTGTCCTGCTACTACTGCGGCTTTATCTTCTACTGAAATGTGGGCACCCACAGGTAAGTTATACTCTTTAAGAATTTCACCTTTTTTATCTACTACACGAATAGAAGGTATTCTTGTTTTATCACGACTTTCAATGGTTACTTTTTCTTTGTGACCGGTTTGTTCGTCAGATTCTTCACGGAAGGTTACCCCTTCAATGATATTTTCAAACTGCACTTTACCGGCAGACTCAGAAAGGATAACGGCATTGTATGGATCCCATGAACAAACTAAATCGCCTTTAGCTACTTTTTGTCCGTCTTTCACCATCAAATGCGCACCGTAAGGAATATTCATGGTGAGAATTACTGAACGGGTTTTCTCGTCCAGAATTTTAATTTCACCTTGGCGACCTAATACGAGTGTTACTTTTCCTGCATCGGTATTGGCATCAACAAAACGCATATCTTCAAACTCGAGAATACCGGCAAACTTGGCCATCATCTGAGATTCTGTAGCAATGTTAGATGCCGTACCACCCACGTGGAAAGTACGGAGTGTAAGCTGTGTACCAGGCTCACCGATAGACTGTGCGGCAATTACACCTACAGCTTCACCGGCTTGTACCATACGTCCTGTGGCCAGGTTACGTCCGTAACATTTACCGCACACACCTTGGCGGGTTTCGCAGGTAAGTACTGAACGTATTTCCAATGTTTCCAAAGCAGAGTTTTCAATCTTTTCTGCAATGTCTTCATTAATCTGCTCGCCTGAAGAAACCAGCAACTCGCCTGAAATAGGATCGTAAGTGTCGTGTAAAGATACACGTCCCAATACGCGCTCATAAAGACTTTCTACTACTTCTTCATTATCTTTTAATGCAGCTACAGGAATACCTCTCAGTGTTCCGCAATCTACTTCTGTAATAATTACATCCTGCGCAACATCATGTAACCTACGTGTAAGGTAACCCGCGTCAGCTGTTTTTAACGCTGTATCCGCAAGACCCTTACGCGCACCGTGCGTAGAGATAAAGTATTCCAGTACAGAAAGACCTTCTTTAAAGTTAGAAAGAATAGGGTTCTCGATGATCTCACCGGTACCACCACTCAGGTTTTTCTGTGGCTTAGCCATCAATCCCCTCATACCGCCCAGCTGACGAATTTGTTCTTTCGAACCACGCGCACCTGAGTCAAGCATCATGTAAATAGGATTAAAACCTTGCCTGTCGGATGAAATCTGTTTTAACAACGTATCAGACAAACGTGAGTTAATACGTGTCCAGATATCGATTACCTGATTATAACGTTCGTTATTGGTAATAAAACCGTTGTTGTAGTTGTTCCAGATTTCTTCTACTTCCGCTTGTGCTTCAGCAATGAATTTTAATTTTTCATCGGGCACACGCACGTCAGAAAGATTGAACGACAAACCGCCTTTAAATGCGTAGTGGTATCCTAATTCTTTGATATCATCTAGGAACTTCGCTGTAACAGCTGTTCCGAATTCTTTTACAATAACTCCGATGATATCACGCAGGTTTTTCTTGGTCAATAGTTCATTGATAAATCCATGACCTTTTGGTACAACCTGATTGAATATTACACGGCCAACGGTGGTTTCGATAAGTTTGTTTACTATCTGTCCGTTCTCGTCTTTTACTTCTGTTTTCACTTTAATGAAGGCATGCAAATCAGCACGCTTTTCATTGAAAGCTATAATAACTTCTTCCGGAGAATAGAATACAAAACCTTCACCTTTGATGGTATTGGTTTCAATGGTTTTACGTCCTTTGGTAATGTAATACAAACCAAGCACCATGTCCTGTGAAGGAACGGTAATAGGTGTACCATTGGCCGGGTTAAGAACGTTGTGAGGTGCCAGCATAAGCATTTGTGCTTCTAACACAGCCGCATTACCCAGCGGTACGTGTACCGCCATCTGGTCACCGTCAAAATCCGCGTTAAAACCTGTACATACCAGCGGGTGCAATTGTATTGCTTTACCTTCAACCAATTTAGGTTGGAATGCCTGAATACCTAAACGGTGAAGTGTAGGAGCACGGTTAAGCAATACAGGATGTCCTTTAAGAATGTTCTCGAGAATATCCCATATCACGGCTTCTTTGCGGTCAACTAATTTCTTAGCTGATTTTACCGTTTTTACTATGCCCCTTTCGAGGAGTTTGCGAATAATAAATGGTTTAAACAACTCAGCAGCCATACCTTTAGGGATACCACACTCATGTAATTTAAGTGTAGGACCAACTACGATTACGGAACGGCCTGAGTAGTCAACACGTTTACCTAACAGGTTCTGACGGAAACGACCTTGTTTACCTTTAAGCATATCGCTCAAAGATTTCAACGGACGGTTACCTTCAGTTTTCACCGCGCTTACACGTCTGGTGTTGTCAAGTAAAGAATCAACTGCTTCCTGTAACATACGCTTTTCGTTACGAAGAATCACTTCAGGGGCTTTAATCTCCATCAGACGCTTCAAGCGGTTGTTACGTATAATTACTCTTCTGTATAAGTCGTTCAAATCGGAGGTAGCGAAACGACCACCTTCCAATGGAACTAAAGGACGCAGTTCTGGCGGAATAACAGGAAGAATCTTAATCACCATCCACTCGGGGCGATTTTCAGCTCTTGTGTTGGCTGAACGGAAACCTTCGATAACCTTCAAACGCTTTAACGCTTCCGTTTTACGCTGTTGTGAGGTTTCGTTAGCTGCCTGGTGGCGGAGGTTGTAAGAAAGATCATCCAGTTTTGTACGCGACAATAAATCCCACAATGCATCGCCACCCATTTTGGCTACGAATTTATTGGGGTCGTTATCATCGAGGTATTGGTTTTCTTTTGGTAAAGAATCCAATATGTCGAGGTATTCTTCTTCAGTAAGTAAATCGAGGTACTGGGTTCCATCCTGATGTTTAATACCCGGCTGAATTACGATGTAACGTTCGTAATAAATAACCATATCCAGTTTCTTGGTAGGCACGCCCAACAAGTAACCGATTTTATTAGGTAAAGAACGGAAGTACCAGATATGTGCAACAGGCACCACCAGATTGATGTGGCCCATGCGCTCTCTGCGCACTTTTTTCTCAGTAACTTCTACACCGCAACGGTCGCATACAATGCCTTTGTAACGAATGCGCTTGTATTTTCCGCAATGACATTCATAGTCCTTAACCGGACCAAAAATGCGCTCGCAAAACAAGCCACCCATTTCAGGTTTGTATGAACGGTAGTTAATGGTTTCTGGTTTAGTAACCTCACCAAACGAACGCTGCAGAATATTCTCCGGAGAAGCAAGTCCGATTTTTATTTTAGTGAAGTTGCTCTTAATTTTTACTTCTTTTTTATTTGACATGTTAACTCCTCCGATTATTAATCAATACTAACATCAAGACCTAAACCTCTTAATTCATGTAACAATACATTGAATGATTCAGGTATACCCGGTGTAGGTAAGTTATCCCCTTTCACAATGGCTTCGTAAGTTTTGGCACGTCCTACAATATCGTCTGACTTAATAGTCAGAATCTCTTGCAGAATGTTTGATGCACCAAATGCTTCGAGTGCCCACACCTCCATCTCACCAAAACGCTGACCACCAAACTGAGCTTTACCGCCCAATGGTTGTTGTGTAATAAGTGAATATGGTCCGATAGAACGTGCGTGCATCTTATCATCCACCATGTGGCCCAGTTTCAACATGTAGATAATACCTACCGTTGTTTTCTGGTGGAAACGCTCACCGGTTAATCCGTCATGTAAATAAACCGCACCGTCAATAGGAAGATTAGCATCTTTCATGTAACTCTCAATCTCTTCGATAGAAGCTCCATCGAAAATAGGTGTAGCGAATTTCACACCCAACTCTCTGCCTGCCCAACCTAATACGGTTTCGTAAATCTGTCCCAGGTTCATACGTGAAGGCACACCCAATGGATTCAATACGATATCTACCGGAGTTCCGTCTTCGAGGAACGGCATATCTTCTTCACGAACGATACGAGCAACAATACCTTTGTTACCGTGACGACCGGCCATTTTATCACCCACTTTCAACTTACGTTTATCAGCGATGTAAACTTTAGCCAGTTTCAAAATACCCGCAGGCAACTCATCTCCTACCTGTACTGCAAACAATTTGCGTTTGTAGTCGGCAGTTACTTCATTGGCCTGAACTTTAAAGTTAGAAAGTATTTCGCGTACTATTTCGTTTTTCTCTTTATCAGTAGTCCAGTTGTTAGTTGTGATGTTTGAGTAATCAATATCTATCAACTGTTTTTGTGTAAACTTGGTTCCTTTAGGGATTAATTCATCATTGTAGATATTGGTAACACCTTGTGATGTTTTACCATTAACCACAGTAAATAATTTCTCCACCAAAATGCTTTTGAGGGCAGCCATATTCTTGTTAAATTCCTCTTCAAGTTTGGCCACTTTTGATTTCTCATCCGTTTTGGTAACCTTGTCTTTTTTGGTACGGGCAAATAACTTCTTATCAATGATAACACCATTGGTTGACGGAGCTGCTTTCAAAGAAGCATCCTTTACGTCACCGGCTTTATCACCGAAGATAGCGCGTAACAGTTTCTCTTCAGGCGAAGGTTCTGTTTCACCTTTAGGAGTGATTTTACCTATGAGGATATCTCCTTCGTGAACTTCAGCACCTACACGAATCAAACCGTGTTCATCCAGGTTGCGGGTAGCTTCTTCACTTACGTTCGGAATATCATTGGTCAGTTCTTCTTCACCACGTTTGGTATCACGAACTTCAAGTTCGTATTCCGTGATGTGAATGGAGGTAAACCAATCTTCTTTAGCAACACGTTCTGAAATTACAATCGCATCCTCAAAATTATATCCCTGCCAAGGCATGAAAGCTACTTTCAGGTTACGACCTAATGCCAACTCACCTTCGTCAGTACCATGTCCTTCACACAATACATCACCTTTTTTCACCTTTTGTCCTTTAAATACAACAGGCTTTTGGTTAATGCAGGTATTCTGGTTGGTTCTGCGGAATTTAGTAAGGTTGTATACTTTTACGTTACTGCCGAAGCTAACCAATATATCACGCTCTGATTGCTCATAACGGATGTGAATTTCATTAGCGTCAACAAACTCTACCACACCTTCTCCTTCGGCAAGAATAAGTGCACGTGAATCACGGGCAACTTTTCCTTCCAATCCGGTTCCTACAATAGGAGCCTGCGGACGAATAAGTGGTACGGCCTGACGTTGCATGTTTGAACCCATCAATGCACGGTTCGCGTCATCATGCTCCAGGAAAGGAATCATGGATGCAGCTATCGATACAATCTGGTTTGGAGCAACGTCCATCATATCCAGTTTTCCGGGATCCACCATCGGGAAGTCACCTTCAAAACGGGCTTTTACTTTTTCGCTGTTAAAGTTTCCTTTAGCATCAATAGTAGCATTTGCCTGAGCTATCACTTTTCCATCTTCATCTTCAGCACTCAGGTAAATAACAGGTTCATCAACGGCAACTTTTCCGTTTACTACTTTACGGTAAGGCGTTTCAATAAAGCCCATGCCGTTTATACGTGCGTGAACACAAAGTGATGATATCAATCCGATATTCGGACCTTCAGGAGTTTCAATGGTACATAAACGACCATAGTGCGTGTAGTGTACGTCACGCACCTCAAAACCGGCACGGTCACGACTCAAACCACCCGGACCAAGGGCAGACATCCTACGCTTGTGCGTAATCTCAGCTAACGGATTTGTTTGGTCCATGAACTGAGACAGCTGGTTGGTTCCGAAGAACGAGTTGATAACTGAACTGAGGGTACGGGCATTAATCAAATCAGCCGGAGTAAATACCTCGTTATCGCGGATGTTCATACGCTCACGGATGGTACGGGCCATACGGGCCAAACCAACTCCGAACTGAGAGTACAATTGTTCTCCTACTGTACGCACACGTCTGTTTGACAAGTGGTCAATATCATCCACGTCTGCACGTGAATTCGATAATTCAATAAGGTACTTGATAATCGCGATAATGTCGTCTTTCGTTAAAATCTTAACTTCAAAATCGGTTGTCTTTTCCAACTTGCGGTTAATCCGGTAACGACCTACTTCACCCAAGTCATAACGTTTATCAGAGAAAAACAACTTATCTAAAATACCACGGGCTGTTTCTTCATCCGGTGGATCTGCGTTACGTAACTGGCGGTAGATATGTTCCAGGGCTTCTTTACCGGAATTCGAAGTATCTTTCTGAAGTGTGTTCAGGATGATAGCGAAATCATTGTGGTTGGCCTCTTCTTTGTGAAGAATAACGGTTTTTACACCGGCATCCACAATCATATCAATATGGTCATCTTCCAAAGTAGTATCGCGCTCAATGATTACCTCATTACGCTCGATAGATACCACTTCACCGGTATCCTCATCCACAAAATCTTCTACCCATGTTCTTAAAACACGCGCAGCTAGTTTGCGGCCGAGTACTTTTTTGAGACCTGATTTACTTACTTTGATTTCTTCAGCCAAATCAAACAGATTAAGGATATCCTTATCTGTTTCAAAACCTATGGCACGAAGTAATGTAGTAACAGGGAATTTCTTTTTACGGTCAATATACGCGTACATCACGTTATTGATATCTGTAGCAAACTCAATCCATGAACCTTTGAAAGGAATAACACGGGCAGAGTAAAGCTTAGTTCCGTTGGTGTGATAAGATTGTCCGAAGAACACACCAGGAGAACGGTGCAACTGAGACACAATAACGCGCTCAGCACCGTTAATAATAAAGGTTCCTTTCGGAGTCATGTAAGGAATGGTACCGAGGTACACATCCTGTACTATGGTTTCGAAATCCTCGTGCTCCGGATCATTGCAGGATAAACGTAATTTAGCCTTCAGCGGAACGCTGTAGGTTAAGCCACGGTCTATACTCTCATCAATGCTGTAGCGTGGAGGATCCACGAAATAATCCAAGAACTCAAGCACAAATATGTTGCGTGAGTCGCTGATAGGAAAGTTTTCAGCAAATACATTATAGAGTCCCTCGTTTTTTCTGTTTTCAGAAGATGTTTCGAGCTGGAAAAATTCTTTGAATGATTCCACCTGTACATCCAGAAAATCGGGGTAATCAATTACCTTGTCAACTGACGCGAAACTGATTCTTTCAGTAGCAATTTTCTTGTTAGCCAAGTGTTTTTAAATTTAAATGTTGGTAAGAACCTGTGAACCTGAACTGATACAAATAAGTAGTTGACCCACGGTAAATACCGGGGTCAACCCTTTAAAAAGTTGTGTAGATATACTACTTGAGTTCAACTTCTGCTCCAGCTTCTTCAAGCTTAGCTTTTAAGGTGTTTGCTTCATCTTTAGAAACGTTTTCCTTAACAGCTTTAGGAGCTCCGTCTACCAATTCTTTAGCTTCTTTCAAGCCAAGACCGGTAAGGTCTTTTACGAGTTTAACAACTTCGAGTTTCTTAGCGCCAGCAGACTTCAGAATTACGGTGAACTCTGATTGCTCAGCAGCAGCTTCTCCACCGGCAGCACCGGCAGGGGCAGCAGCAACAGCTACAGCAGCAGCTGCAGGTTCAATGCCATACTCGTCTTTAAGGATCTTAGCCAACTCATTTACTTCTTTTACTGACAAGCTTACAAGCTGTTCAGCAAATGATTTCAAATCTGCCATTTCAATAGATATTAAATGTTAACAATTAAATAATTTCTTTTCTTAAGCTTCTTTCTTTTCAGAAAGTGTTTTTACAATACCGGCCAGCTTACCGCCAGATGACTGCAATGCAGAGATAACGTTGCGTGCAGGGGTTTGCAACATGCCGATGATGTCTCCAACCAATTCGTCTTTGGTTTTGAGTGCAATCAACACTTCAAGTTGCGAGTCGCCAATGAACACTTCGTTTTCAACGAATGCTGCTTTTAAGTAAGGTATCTCAGTCTTCTTTCTGAATTCTTTGATGATTTTAGCCGGAGCTTTAAAATCTTCGCTGAACATGATTGAAGTAGAACCTTTCAATACATCAGCCAGTTGACCATAATCTTTTCCGGTGTTTTGTAACGCCTTTTTGATTAAGGTATTTTTAGCAACTGTCATCTTCACGCCACCGTTGAACATCTGTCTTCTGAGTTCATTGGTTTTGTTGGCCGACAAGGTTGATGTATCAGTAATATAGAAGCACTTGCTGGCATTTAACTGCTCAGTAAGTTCGGCTACTACTGTGAATTTGTCTTGCTTTTTCATAACGCTTATATTCCGGGGATTGACTTCGTATCAATATTGATACTTGGACTCATGGTGGAGGAGATGTATACGCTTTTAAAGTAGGTGCCTTTGGCTGAAGAAGGTTTTAATTTAGCCACAGCTTGAATTAACTCGTTAGCGTTTTCGTAGATTTTCTCCGGAGAGAAGGAAGCTTTGCCAATGGATGCGTGAATGATACCGGTTTTGTCAACTTTAAAGTCGATTTTACCTGCTTTTACTTCTTTCACTACCTTTCCTATGTCAGTGGTAACAGTTCCTGTTTTAGGGTTGGGCATAAGATTGCGCGGTCCTAAAATTTTACCGAGCTTACCCAACTTGGCCATAATGGCGGGCATGGTAATAATCACGTCCACATCGGTCCAACCTTGTTCAATTTTCTGGATGTAATCATCCAACCCGATAAAATCAGCACCGGCTTCTTTAGCTTCGGCTTCTTTCTCAGGGGTGCAAAGCACCAGAACTTTTTTGGTTTTACCTGTTCCATGCGGAAGTGCTACCACACCTCTAACCATCTGGTTAGATTTACGTGGATCAACACCCAAACGGATGTCGAGGTCAACTGAAGCATCAAATTTGGTAGTTGTAATTTCTTTTACCAGTTTGGTTGCCTCGTTGAGTGCGTAATTCTTCGTACTGTCGTACTTAGCCATTACGTCTTTTCTTTTTTTACTTAATGTTGCCATGATAACGTCTTTAGTTTTGTGCTACCCAAGGAGCGTTTCCAACTACTGCGATACCCATGCTGCGCGCTGTACCGGCCACCATCTTCATTGCTGATTCAACGGTGAAACAATTCAGGTCAGGCATTTTGCTCTCGGCAATAGACTGTACTTGTTCCCAGGTAACTTGTCCTGCTTTTTTACGATTAGACTCTGGCGAGCCCTTCTGGATTTTGCACACCTCTAACAGTTGTGCAGCTACCGGAGGAGTTTTTATAACAAAGTCAAATGATTTGTCGCTGTAAACGGTAATAACAACCGGAAGAATTTTGCCTGCTTTGTCCTGTGAACGGGCATTGAACTGCTTGCAAAAGTCCATGATGTTCAATCCCTTTGAACCTAAGGCAGGTCCTATTGGTGGCGCAGGATTAGCAGCGCCTCCTTTGATTTGTAATTTAACAAATCCGGTTACTTCTTTAGCCATAATACTATTCTTTTTCTACTTGTATAAAGTTCAACTCTAAAGGTGTTCTTCTTCCGAAGATTTTAACCATCACCTTCAATTTTTTCTTGTCTTCGTGTACTTCTTCAATTACACCGCTGAAACCACTGAAAGGACCATCGTTTACTTTCACTGTTTCGCCTACTATAAAAGGTTCTGTAATGCTTTCGCCTTGTTCGGCTATTTCATCTACCTTTCCTAATATGCGGTTAACTTCCGACATACGCAGGGGCGAAGGATGATCCTTACCTCCTAAGAAACCAACTACACCGTTCACACTGCTGATAGTATGAGTTACCTCTCCTACCAGTTCACCCTGAACTAAAATGTACCCCGGGAAATAGCTTCTTTCCTTCGAAGTTTTTTTACCATTTTTAATCTGGTAAACTTTCTCCATAGGTATCAATATCTGCGGCACGTGGTGCATCAGTCCGGCTCGGGTAAGTTCAGCTTCAATATGAGCTTTCACTTTTTTCTCCTGACCACTGATGGCCCGTACTACATACCATTTTAATTCCTGCGACATCCTGTTTATGCTTGATTAAATCTAGCCTTCAAATAGTTTATAGAAAACACCTAATCCAAAACTGCTTACCAAGTCAATCAGATAAATAATAATGGCAAAAATTATTGATGCCACCATTACTATAAGCGTGCTGCTTTGCAACTCGTCCCAAGTAGGCCATGACACTTTGGTCATCAACTCTTCTGTGGTGCTTTTAAAGTAGTTAATTAGTTTTTCCATTTCTATTTTTCTATGCACGGGTGCCTGGGCTCGAACCAAGATCAACGGTTTTGGAGACCGCTATTCTACCATTGAACTACACCCGTTTATGCCTTTGTATAATTACTTCAGGATTTCTGTAACCTGTCCTGCACCGATGGTACGTCCACCTTCACGGATAGCGAAACGAAGACCTTTTTCCATGGCAATAGGAGCGATTAATTTCACAGTGATAGTTGTGTTATCACCGGGCATAATCATTTCCATTCCTTCAGGAAGTACAGTTTCTCCTGTTACGTCTGTTGTACGGAAGTAGAACTGAGGACGGTATTTGTTGAAGAATGGAGTGTGACGTCCGCCTTCTTCTTTTGACAATACGTATACTTCAGCTTTGAATTCAGTGTGAGGAGTTACTGAACCCGGCTTACAGATAACCATACCTCTGCGGATATCGTTTTTCTCTACACCACGTAACAATAAACCTGCGTTATCACCTGCTTCACCTCTGTCAAGCAACTTACGGAACATTTCTACTCCGGTACAAGTTGAGGTCATTTTTTCAGCGCCAAGACCGATAATTTCAACCGGATCTCCAACGTTGATAACACCACGCTCAATACGTCCTGTAGCAACGGTACCACGACCGGTGATAGAGAATACGTCTTCAACAGGCATAAGGAATGGAAGTTCAACAGCACGTGGAGGAATTGGAATGTAAGTATCTACTGCATTCATCAAATCCATGATTTTTTCTACCCACTTAGCGTCTCCGTTCAAACCACCCAAGGCAGAACCTTGAATAATCGGAATTTCATCACCAGGGAAATCATATTTATTCAGAAGTTCTCTGATTTCCATTTCAACGATCTCTAATAATTCAGGATCGTCAACCATGTCAACTTTGTTCATGAAAACAACAATACGTGGAACACCAACCTGACGAGCAAGAAGGATGTGCTCACGTGTTTGCGGCATAGGACCGTCTGTAGCAGCCACCACAAGGATAGCTCCGTCCATTTGCGCAGCACCTGTAACCATGTTTTTCACATAATCCGCGTGACCTGGACAGTCAACGTGTGCATAGTGACGGTTAGCTGTTTGGTACTCTACGTGTGCAGTGTTAATTGTAATACCGCGTTCTCTTTCTTCAGGAGCTGAGTCGATTGAATCAAATGAACGTGCTTCTGACAAGCCTTTTTCTGCCAATACTTTGGTAATAGCGGCAGTAAGGGTTGTTTTACCGTGGTCAACGTGACCAATTGTTCCGATGTTCACGTGGGGTTTGGAACGGTCGAAATTTTCTTTTGCCATAATTATCTGTTGTTTGAGTTGTTATATTTTTTCTAATCTTTTACTTACGCCAAAAGCGGGCTATACCCGCATTTTTTTTGCCTGCCCTGTTTTACCGGGGCCTGCTGTTTTATTTTGAGTTTCATTAATTCTGCATTAATAAACCCCTCTGTAAAAGTTACACATTTTCAATATTCAATGCATAACTACTACTCTCCTTCACCTCTTGTTCAATTTCTCTGCTTCCCTTCTTTTGAGCCGTTGAGGAGAATCGAACTCTCGACCTCTTCCTTACCAAGGAAGTGCTCTACCACTGAGCTACAACGGCCTTTTCGGATCAGAACCTAAGGCCGAACCTGCTGTTCCTGTCCACTTGAGCGGGAGACCGGGCTCGAACCGGCCACCTATAGCTTGGAAGGCTATCGCTCTACCAAATGAGCTACTCCCGCTTGTTTGAAAACCAATGTACCGTTACCGGTATACTTTTTTTCGGTTGGTGGGGAGAGAAGGATTCGAACCTTCGTAGCTCGCGCAGCAGATTTACAGTCTGCCCCATTTGACCGCTCTGGTATCTCCCCATCTTAAATGGAGCCACTTGCCGGACTCGAACCAGCGACCTACTGATTACAAATCAGTTGCTCTACCAACTGAGCTAAAGTGGCATAATTTTTAAGACATCACCCAACTTCCTGTACTCGCGCGGTTTACACGTTGCGCCTACCAATAGTTTGGTTACCTTAATTTGTAAAAATATGAATGAGAACAACCTTTTGAATGTGTTATTTTTTTCAAAAGGACTGCAAATGTAGAGAAAAAAACAGTATATGGAAATTTTATGAAGAAAAAATTTTCACTTTTCCTTCATCTTCTCGCTATAACGCTTCACCTGTGTTTTTAATTGGTCAACCACAATGTCGGTAGCGGCCTCAAATGAAATGGAATTGTGCTCGGCAAAAAGAGGGCCGTTGGGCACGTTTACCTTGATTTCCACTAGTTTATTATCTTTCTCTGTAGTTTTTTGCAATTTAAGGTAGACATCAGCTCCCTTTATCCCTTCATGAAAAGTAGACAGCTTGGTTACTTTTTTATTAATGTAGTCGAGCAGCTTAGTATCTGCATCAAAGTGGATAGATTGGATGTCGATTTTCATTGTGTTCAGAATTTAGTTTCCGCTCCGCCTGCGGAAGGGTTATTATTTAAATATGAAATGCGGCTCTTCATATTCTATGATTTAGGGTGTGCTTGTTTGTGTACATTTTTCAGGCGCTCAACCGAATTATGGGTATACACCTGTGTGGCTGAAAGGTTGGCATGACCCAGCAATTCTTTAATCGCATTCAAATCGGCCCCGTTGTTGAGCAAATGTGTTGCAAAGGTGTGCCTGAGCACATGCGGACTTTTTTTCTCAACGGTAGTTACACAGTTTAAGAAATGCTTAACAATACGGTAAACAAATTTGGGATATAACTTTTCGCCTTTATTGGTTACCAACAGGTGGCTCACAGAACTTTGAATGTCTGCCTTTTGCTCCAGATAGTACTTAATGCTGTTTTCTAACTCTGCCACCATAGGAACTATACGCTCTTTGTTGCGTTTACCCAATACCTTAATCGACTTTCTGGAGAAATCTATATCGGTTTCTTTCAGGTTGATTAACTCTGATAAACGAATGCCCGTACAATATAGTAATTCTATAATTAATTTATCACGTACTCCATCAAATCCTTCTTCAAACAGCTCGTTATCAGAGAGCTTATTCATTGCTTTTTCTTCCACAAAAACCGGAAGTCGTTTGCCCGATTTAGGAGGTTGCAGTTTCAGGGTCGGGTTTTCATCAACCAACTGCTCTTTGAGCAAAAATTTGTAAAATGATTTTAGTGATGACAGTTTTCTGTTAACGCTACGGGCTGATATGCCCCCGTTAAGCAGGTCAACAACCCAGGAGCGAATCATGGTGTGTCTGATTGACTTAACTGCTGAAACCTCGAAAGTTTGTTGCAAAAAAAATGCAAACTGACGTAAGTCGTTTGCATAAGAAGTTATAGTATGAGGAGAGAACTTTCTCTGATAACTCAAATATTCAAGGAACCTTTCGATATAATCGGGTTCCATAAGAGCTATACGTTGTTCTCTATCTGCATTTGCTGTTTGTACGCAGCACGAATCATTTGCTGTCTTTTACGGATGCAGGGCTTGGTGAAAGATTGTCTTTCACGAAGTTCTTTTACCACACCGGTTTTTTCGAATTTCTTCTTGAACTTCTTAAGCGCTTTGTCTAATGACTCGTTTTCTTTAACGTTTACAATGATCATATACCGTTTTTTTCAAAAATTGGACTGCAAAGATAGCAGACTGTATTTAATTATCAAATATTTAATTAATCTTTCAGTACGGCTCTGGAAATAACAAGTTTCTGAATCTCGCTGGTTCCCTCGCCAATGGTACAAAGTTTAGAGTCACGATAGAACTTTTCTACCGGAAAATCTTTTGTATAACCATATCCGCCAAATATTTGCACGGCTTCTGTAGAGGCCCAAACTGCAACTTCAGAAGCATAATATTTAGCCATGGCACTTTCTTTGGTCATAGGCTTATGCTTTATTTTCAAGTCTGCGGCCTGTAAAGTAAGCAACTCTGCTGCTTCAATACGTGTGGCCATATCAGCGAGTTTAAAGGCTATACCCTGAAAATTAGCAATGGGCTGCCCGAACTGATGACGTTCTTTAGAATACTTTAATGCCGCATCAAATGCACCCTTAGCAATACCCAACGAAAGGGAAGCAATGGAAATACGTCCTCCGTCCAATACTTTCATGGCTTGAATAAATCCGTCTCCTACTTTACCGAGAATATTGTCTTTGTGTACACGGCAATCTTCAAATATCAGCTCAGCTGTTTCGCTGGCACGCATGCCTAATTTGTTCTCTTTCTTTCCTCCTCTGAAACCGGGAGTAGTTCTTTCTACCACAAATGCAGTAATGCCATGCGAATCCAACAACTCTCCAGTGCGCACCAGCACAACTGCTACATCACCACTTATACCATGTGTAATCCAGTTTTTAGTACCGTTAATTACCCAGTAGTCGCCATCCTGTTTTGCTACACATTGCATACGCATAGCATCAGAACCTGTGTTGGCTTCGGTTAAGCCCCAGGCTCCAATCCAATCTCCGCTGGCCAGTTTAGGTAACCATTTTTTCTTTTGCTCTTCGTTACCAAACTGTAAAATATGACCGGTACACAAAGAATTGTGAGCGGCCATGGATAAACCTACTGAACCACATACTCTGGCCAGTTCTGTAATAGCTGTTACATATTCGAAGTAACTGAAGCCTGCACCTCCGTACTCTTGGGGTACTAATACTCCCAACAGGCCCAATTTGCCCATTTCTCTGAACATCTCGCGAGGGAAAGTCTGACTTTCATCCCATTCCATGACATATGGCCGAATGTGCTTTTCAGCAAAGTCACGAACCATATCGGCCACCATAATTTGATTTTCTGTTGGAGCAAAAGATGTAGTTGCCGCCTGAGTATTCTGCATAATAGTAATTTTCTGTTAAACGGCAAAGATAAGCATCGCGCTGAAAATGCCATACACAATATAGCACAACAGAGATATTCGCATTTAGTTTATTGATATTATCCTGCTCACTCAAAAATTAAATACGGTTCTAACTTCAGGAGCACAGTATCAGGGAGCAAAATAATCTCCTGCATATCTTTTACCGTTTTGAATGCACCGTGTTGTTCGCGATAGTTTACAATAGCACGTGCCCAGGCAAATTTCCATACATACGGATGGTTTTTCAACTGCTCAACTGTAGCCCGGTTGATGTCAATCTTCTGAACAATGCCGGCATTCAGTGTAACCTGAGGCAGTATAATCTGATACATGGAGTCGCTTATACCCCATACCTCTTTTAGCTGTTCTGTTTTTACAAAACCACCCAATTTGTTCCGGTGCTTCAGAATGCGTGCTGCGGAATATGCCCCTACCCCCCGAAGGGCCACCAACTGCGCAGAATCAGCTGAGTTCAACTCTACAATGAGCTCTTTTCGGCTGTAAGCTGAGTTGTGATTTCGCTCAGCAAAAAACTTAGGCGGTTTCACAAAACTGTCGGGCAAATCAATGTAAGGTTTGAGGCGCTGGTAGGAAAGCGAATCAAATGCGTACAACTTTCCTAAATCAGATTTTTTACGAAACATTCCTCCTTTTGACCGGTAGTTAAAGATGTTCTTTATTTGCCTTGCGGTCATGCCTAATTGAATGGCCTGCTCTTCAGAAACTGAATTGGGGTTAAATAAGAAAAGGGCGTGAACTACCTTTTTATCTCCGCTGTTGAGAGCTACGTGATCAATTGACGTGGTCACTTCTTTTTTGCGGGGCTCTTGCTCCCATGACTTCACTATTTGCAATGCGGCATTTTTCTCTGCTAAGGGATTGCCACTCCACATCGGCAAAATGAATAACAGCAGCCATACAACTAAAAGCAATACGAATAGAATGAGAATAGATAAGCGGTCTCCTGCTGAGAAGGAGGCAAACAGCTTAAGTTGCTTTTTGAGCTCTTTAAATGCAGACATACAGAATCAGTTTAAGATTGATGAACTTACCTTATATGTTCATTTACAATTTTAGTTAACCATTTTAACATTAACAACACCCCTACTGCTGCCACTAAAACTATGCAGCAGTTTACAATGAAAAAATACTCCTTGTTGTCATAACCATCCCACAAAGATGCCAGTACACCCGACAATTTATTACCAATGGAAGTAGACAAAAACCACCCACCCATCATTAAAGCCGTAAGCCGGGGCGGACTAAGTTTTGATACCAGTGAAAGCCCCATCGGGCTTAGGCATAACTCACCCACTGTAATTACTCCGTAGGTTCCGATTAACCACCAGGCTGAAACTTTTTCAGCTCCATTTGAGCCTACAAAAACTGCAGTCATCATAAGTGTAGTGGACAGTGCAGTAATAAATAAGCCCCAGAATATTTTAGCCGGGGTTGATGGCTCCATTTTCTTGCGGTTAAGAAATGCAAAAAATGCCACCACCACCGGAGTCAGCACGATTACCCAAAACGGATTAATACTTTGAAACAATTCTGTAGAAAACAGCTTAACACTTTCTCCATCGGGAGGCCATTGGTCTTGCGGCAGATTTTTAAAATACGAAGGATAGTCCAACGCCTTTATCACCTTACCCGATTCATCTTTTTGCACACGGAATAAATGGTCAGAAACAGCGAACGAATCTTTTTTAAGTGTTATCTCTTTCACCATTCCGATTGCCTTGGCAGGTGCTACAATGGCTGAAGGAACTTCTCTGTTGGTGTAACTTTCGGCCCAAGTAGTGAGGGCTGTTCCGTTTTGTTTAAATATGGCCCAGAAAACAATTACTACGCCCATAATGGCCAATAGTGCTGCAATGGGTTTGCGGTCTTCTTCATTGGAGCGAACCAGTAATGAAACATAAAATAGGGTAACCGGTAAGGCCCCGAAAATGAACGCATCGGTACTGTCACTTCCGAAAATATTTCCACCAGGATTTGCTTCTGAGGTAACACCTAAAATGTACCATCCGATAATACCTGAAATAACAGCGGGCAGTAAAACAATACCAAATATTTTACCCAAACTCATGTCTTCGGGATTAGTGGGTTTGCGTACATCAGCATGCGCATAATGTTTGTTCCCTATCCAGAACACGATAATGCCTACTATCATTCCCACTCCTGCAGCAAAAAAAGCATGCCCCCAACTGAACGTGTTTCTTAAATATGCTCCGAAAAAATTACATATAAAAGCCCCGATATTAATACCCATGTAAAAGATGTTGTACCCTGCATCTTTATGTGCCTTATATGCCGGCTCATTGTAAAGGTTACCTAGTAGCGTAGAGATATTCGGCTTAAAGAAACCGTTACCCAAAATAATTAAAAAAGAAGACAGGTAGAATGCGGTCATACCAGGTAAGGCCAAACCCATGTATCCTATACCCATCATTATACCACCAATGGTAATAGATAGCCGGTAACCCATCACACGGTCGGCAAGCAGCCCTCCAACAAACGGAGTCAGAAACACCAATGCAATGAAGGTCCCGAAATAATCCGAAGCATCTTTATTGGTCATGGCCAATCCGCCTTTTTCGGTATCGGTCATGTACAAAAAGAATATACCAATCATCAGGTAATAGCCGAAACGTTCCCACATTTCAGTAAAAAATAAATACGGCAATCCGCTGGGATGTTTTTTGGTTGTGGTGGTATGCTGGCTCATGAGTTGTGTTTTTCTCTTGCGTGTAATTGTTGATCTACTATGGCTAATCCCGCTTCAAACTTGTGCGGAGTGTAACCCAATTCGTTAATGGCTTTGGTTAAAATAAATCCGGTAACAGGCGGACGTTTTGCAGGCTGTTTAATGCCTTCACTTTTGGATGGAACAATGAGCGTTTTATCTAAATGCCAAAAATCGGCCACCCTGTTCACCAACTCCAGTATATTCATAAAGTCAGGACCGGAGATATTGTAAATTCCCGTTGCACCCTTCTCGGCAATTTTTATACAGCCTTGCGCTAAATCTTCAGCAAGTGTAGGTGTTCGGAACTGATCATCTACTACGGGAATAGTTTTACCCTGCTCCAATGCACCTTTTGCCCAAAGTACAATATTACTGCGACTCATATCATCTACCACACCATACACCAACACTGTACGGGCAATCGCCCAAGGGCAATTGGCTAATTGAACTATCTGCTCTCCTTTCAGCTTACTTTCACCGTAAAAACTAAGAGGCGCAGGTTTTTCATTTTCATCAACCGGACCATGTGTACCGTCAAAAATAAAATCGGTTGAGAGGTGAATGAAGTGAGCCATGCATTTTTCAGCAGCAGTAACCAGGTATTTTACTGCATCAACATTCATCTTGGTGCAGGCAGCATGATCAAGTTCACAGGCATCAACATTGGTCATTGCAGCTGTATGAATAACTATGTTGGGTTGCACTTGCTCAAAAACTTCTTTTACTTCACCCTCATTAGTTATATCGAGGGAATAATAGGTATAGCCCGTAAGTAAACCGCATCTGTTTTCGCCACGTGAGGTAGCAACTAATTCAAATTGCGGGTGGCTAATTAAAGCATGTATGAGCTTTTGCCCCAACAGGCCGTTACTTCCTGTAACAAGTATTTTTTTCTTCATGCACGTGATTGAGAACCTCAATAATCCACAAAAAAACGTTGCAATCAAAATGTCTGTCAATTTGTCACACGCTTTTATTACTTTTGTGGAATAATTGTGAATTAAGACTTCAGATGAGAGGATTAGTAGCCGACATACCGGTAGCCACTGCGACCAAGAACCTATATATAGAGACATACGGTTGTGCCATGAACCTTGCCGATAGCGAGGTGGTGGCCAGCATTCTTAAAGATAACGGATTCAAAACTACAAATGAGGCCAAAGATGCCGATGTAATTTTTGTGAATACCTGTGCCATTCGCGACAATGCTGAATCGCGTGTGTGGGGACGTTTACGTGAACTGAAGCAGATTAAAAAAGACAATCCCGATTTGATTATCGGAGTATTGGGTTGCATGGCTGAACGCTTAAAAACCAAATTACTTGAACAGGAACAACTGGTGGATATAGTAGTGGGGCCTGATGCCTACCGCGACTTACCTAAACTTCTTGATATTGCTGAAGAAGGAGAAAAGGCTGTAAACGTATTGTTATCCCGCGAAGAGACATATGCAGAAATAAGCCCTGTGCGCTTGAACAGCAACGGAGTAAACGCATTCATATCCATTATGCGCGGATGCAACAACATGTGTTCATTTTGCGTGGTGCCTTTTACCCGCGGAAGGGAACGTAGTCGTGAGCCTAAATCAATTATAGCTGAAGCAACTGACCTGTTCCATAAAGGCTATCGTGAAGTTACGCTGCTGGGCCAAAACGTAGACTCTTACTTGTGGAAGAACGAAGAGACAGGTGAAACCTGCACCTTTGCTCAGTTACTTGAAATGATGGCGCATGTTAGTCCGCTTATGCGCGTTCGCTTTATCAGTTCACATCCTAAAGACATTACCGATGACGTACTGTTCACCATGGTTAAACATGAGAACATCTGCAACTATATTCACTTCCCGCTTCAATCAGGCAATTCAAGAATACTAAAGTTAATGAACCGTACGTATGACCGCGAATGGTTCACTCAACGCTTAAACAGAATACGTGAAATTATTCCGGAGTGCGGTGTTTCTACAGATGCCATTACCGGATTTTGTTCAGAAACAGAAGAAGAACATCAGGACACCGTGAGTATGTTCAAAGAATGCAATTTTGATTTTGCATTCATGTATTCCTACAGCGAACGCCCGGGAACACTGGCTGCCCGGCAATACAAAGATGATGTGCCTGAAGAAGTAAAAAGTAAAAGACTTTCTGAAATAATCACTCTTCAAAAGAGCATCAGCACAGAGAAGAATAAAAGACAAATAGGAAAAGTGTTTAAAGTGTTGATTGAGGGTCCGTCAAAAAGATCTGCTGATGATTTAATGGGAAGAAATGACCTGAACCAGGTAGTTATTTTCCCTAAAGATAATCACCAACCGGGCGAGTATGTTTATGTACATATCGAACGCAGCACAACCACCAGCTTAGTAGGCAAAGTAATTCCTAACCCAACCAACCAATAATATGAAACAACTCAGTACTTTTTTAGTGTGCATCATAGCAGTAATTACTGTAGCCACACTCAGTTCATTTAACTACAGCATCAACAAGTCAACTGCAAGCAATGATTACCACAATTACGTGAGCATTATAGCTTCGGCCAATAACGATGCTATGACAGTAACACTAAGCGCAAACAGCAAACCTTTCAAGGAAATGAAATTTAATAACCGTGAAAGTTCATATGATCTTACACCGGTACTCAACATAGTGGTGGAACGTGAAAAAAACGGATGGGTTATGGTAAACAACCAAATGAGCTTTGATGTAAAAAACAACAGAATGGTGTACATGTTTTTAATGAAGAGAAAGGGTGCTAAATGAGTTCTCTTCAAGACGTAAAAAACCGTTTTGAAATAATCGGCCAGTCTTCTTTGCTCAACATTGCACTGGAGACCGCTACTAAAGTAGCACCTACAGATATTTCTGTTCTGATAACCGGTGAAAGTGGAGTTGGTAAAGAGGCCTTTTCAAAAATTATTCATGCTTTAAGCAAACGCAAACACGGTCCATTTATAGCAGTAAACTGCGGGGCTATACCCGGAGGAACAATTGATTCGGAATTATTCGGACATGAAAAAGGGTCATTTACTGGCGCAGGAGATATGCGCAAAGGATATTTCGAAACGGTAAATGGCGGAACTATTTTTTTAGATGAAGTGGGAGAACTTCCGCTGGAAACCCAATCCCGTTTATTGCGTGTGTTAGAAAGCGGTGAGTTCATTAAGGTGGGCTCATCTAAAGTGCAAAAAACAGACGTACGCATTATTGCTGCAACTAACCGCGATTTACTGGAGTTTGCCCACAAAGGCCGCTTCAGAGAAGATTTATACTACCGCCTCTGCACAGTGCCCATTAAAGTTCCGCCTTTGCGTGAACGTAAAGAAGACATCTATACCATATTCAGAAAATTTGCCCTCGACTTTGCTGATGCCTATCATATGCAGCCCATCACGCTTAACCAGCAGGCACAACATTTATTGGTAAATTACCGCTGGCCGGGCAATATCAGACAACTTAAAAACATCACCGAACAACTTTCTGTGCTGGAAGAAAACAGAAACATTACCGGTGAAACCATGCTGCGTTACCTGCCTGAAGAAAGAACCACTTTACCCACATTGTCCACCGCCAGCAGCAGTGAAAACGGTTTCTCTGAAAGGGATATTTTTTACAAGGTTTTGTATGACATGCGCAAAGATGTATCCGACCTTAAAAAATTAGTAGTAGGGCTCATTCAACATACCGCTAACAGAGACGAATTTATTGCACATAATCAGGATTTGATTGGTAATCTATTTAACAACCAGGAAGTAGCTACACCACTTGCTGCCCCCATTCAAATGGGTGAAAGTCCGGCTTCAACACCATCCACACCATTCATAGTTACTTATCCCAAAGAGCACATGATTGAGGCCAGCGAGGCACTTTCAGATACCGTTACAGAATCACTTTCTTTAGAGCACAAAGAAATTGAAATGATTCGTAAAGCACTTGATAAACATAAAGGAAGAAGAAAGCGGGCAGCAGATGAATTGGGAATTTCTGAACGCACGCTCTACCGTAAGATTAAACAATACAACATAGAAGGATAATGAGGAGAAGAGCTTACATCACTTCACTGCTTATTGCTTTAGTTACCATCTTTAACGGGTGCAACTATTCTTTTACCGGAGCATCAATTGATCCGCGAACCAAAACGGTATCGGTTGATTATTTCCCCAATGTGGCCCCTATTGTAGCCCCGCGCCTGAGTCAGACGCTTACCGAAAAGTTAAAAAATAAATTTATCATAGAAACCAGTTTGCAGGTTACTCCATCGGGTGGCGACCTGCAATTCAGTGGTAAGATAACATCCTATACTACCACACCTGTGGCTATTCAGGGTAATCAAACTTCTTCCTTAAACCGACTCACTGTTACTGCCACGGTAAAATTTGTAAATAAAATTGATGAGAAAAAAAGCTTTGAAACTACATTCACCAACTTTGTTGATTTCAGCAGTAAAGACAATTTTTCATCTGTAGAAAATAAACTCATTGAAGACGTAACCACCATGATGGTGCAGGACATCTTTAACAAAGCCGTTATCAACTGGTGAACAAAGCACATTTCATACATTTGATTGAACACCCTGAACAGGCTACAGCCGTTGAAGAATCCTCGTTGCGGGAAATCACCCGAACATATCCGTACTTTCAAACAGCACGTGTGTTGCTCACCAAATGCCTGCATAACCAAAACAGTTACCTGTTCGAAAAAGAACTGAAAACAACTGCGCTGTATGCGGGCAATCGCAAAAAATTGTACGACTACATTCATGCTGTTCAAGAGGAACCTGTATTGATTGCTGCGGAAGCTGAACTTGAACCAACAGCACAAGTCATACATGAAGTTATTGAAGAAAAAGTACCGGAAGTAGTTATTCACGAGCCGACAGAGATTACTGAAATAGCAGAGCCCGAAGAAACAATACCACCTGTTGCAGCAACTGAAACGGTTGCAGAAGTTGAAGATACAGACACTACCGAAGATATTGAGCAGCAAGAGACTGTTGTGCCTGACGTTGCTTCTCCTCATAGCTTTGATGAATGGCTGCAACTGCTCTCCAATCAGCCTTTACCTGAGGTACCCAAAACGGAATCAATTGTTACCCCTCCTGTTGTTGAAGAGACCAAACAGGAAGAAACTGCTGAAGTGAATACCCCACTGCCCAATAAGAATCAGGCGTTTGATATTGACGGTATCATCAGCCGCTTTATAACCGAAAGCCCAAGTATCAGCCGCCCCAAAGCTGAGTTTTTCAATCCGGCCAATATGGCCAAATTGAGTGTAGAGGAAGATGAAGACCTTGTAACTGAGACACTAGCACGTATTAACTTAAAACAGGGCAACTATAAAAAAGCCATTCGCATGTTCGAAAAATTGTGTTTGAAATTCCCTGAGAAAATGCCGTACTTTGTCGACCTTATTCAAAAAATTAAAACTGAACACAAAATAGATTAATAATATGTTTACGCTACTTACCATACTGATTATTGTTGCCTGCCTGCTTTTGATATTTGTAGTACTTATTCAAAATCCGAAAGGCGGAGGGGTTGCATCGAACTTCTCATCTTCCAACCAGATTATGGGAGTAAAGCGTACCTCTGAAGCAGTAGAAAAAGCAACCTGGATTTTGGCTGTAGCAGTGATGGTATTTGCTTTGGCTACCAACTTCTTTATCCCAAGCATTTCCAGCGATACAGATGCACCTTCCAAATCATTGATTCAGGAAAAAATTGATAACGCTCAGGCACCTGCTCAACAACAGCAGCAACAACCTGCAGCTCCTGCTAACGGTCAAGAATCACAGCAGCAAACTCAACCTGCTCCTGCTGAAGGTGCAGCACCTGCAACCAACTAAGCAGTCAATCTGCTAATAGAAAATAATATTACCGTTTGTAACACATCGGTGATGTTACCTTGTCGAGTTTCGTTACTGCGCCTCTCTATTCACAATACATTAATTACCAGCTTTGCTTCGCGTCTCCTGTATTTACAGGCGTTATCAACTGCTAAGAAATAATAGGGAACTCCTAGAAGTGTCTTCTCATTGACACATTTAACCCGATGAAAGAAGGTGTTTGTTGTACCCAACGTTTGTCGCGTATCATGGAACCCAAGCCATATTTTACTGATGGGGCTGCTTCTACAGAGAACTTCGAATTGAGCTTATAGGAAACACCTGCACTCAGGTTTAAAGTATAAAACGATTGGAACCTGGGGTAAGCCTCCACATTATCAAACACCACAAAGCCCACCTTGTCTTCATCAACAAAGGCCCCGTTGGCATAACTCACATGTACCATACTAAAACCCGCATCCACATACGAACTCCATTTACCTTTTACCGGCATGTAATACGTAAGTGAAACGGGAACTTCCCTGAGGAAATACCTGTTAACAAAACTATACGTAGAACCCGGAATGATTGAATCACCCGGATTACGGTAAAATTCATTCGGACGCATTAAAAAATCAGGATTATTGGTGGCAGCATTAGCCGGGTCTGACGAAGCCGATACCAAATCATAACTGTACTTTTCACTGTATGTAGTCATTCGAACTCCACCCGAAAGCATAAGCCGTTCTGCTAAACGAATGCCTATGGAAATACCCCCGGAGTAATTAGCACGTGCGTTACTCAGGTTATTGGCCAACTCTGTATTATCCGAACCTGAAAAATTTCGCTCGCTGGCCTTTTTGTGTGATGTTATGGAATAGTTCACATTGTTGACTATGGCAATAGAAATAGGTGAAACCGGGCTTGCCCATCGAATACTGTTATCCTTTTTTATTTCCGGCACTGTAAATTGTATCAACTCCGCAGAAGCGATAACCGGAGGCAATCCTTTGTGTTCCATAAAAAGCGGTTCTTGTGCTACCACCTCTTTTTCACTCGCAGGTAGTGCGTTATTATTTTCTAAAGCATTTGGGGTAGATGCAGGCAACTGAGCAGGTAATTGTTCAGGCTCTTTTATAACTTGTTCTTTTGATTTTTCTGCTACTACTTGTTTTGGTTGATTTGCTGCATCAGCCAGAATTGCTGCGGGTACCAGAACATTAACCAAAGGTGGTGTGGTTTTCTTTACACTTGATTTTTCCTGAATGAATTTGCCCTTACTTTCCTGTGCGTTACGGTTGGATGAAGGTGTTTCTTTTACATCAGTTTCCGGATGTGAAGCAGATGGTTCATTTGGAATATCGGGAGTTTGTTTTGCTGACTGAATTGATTGCTGTCCATTGCTTGCAACAGGAACTTCAACATTGTCTGCTGCTTTTTGCTGTGATGAGATTAGTTCACGCTCTTGTGCTATGGCCTGCACATTTTCATCCTTGGGTTGAGAAACACTCCACCACAAAGCAACTCCGGTAAGTACTGCCACAGCTGGCATCCACATCCACCACAATACGCGTTTTTTGCGTTGCGGTATATGCTCAGGTATGCGCGCATCCAGCTTATCCCAAAGTCCGGCTGAGGGTTCTTCGGCATAGTCATGCACCTTGTTGCTGATGTGCCCTGAAAATTTATCCTGATCGGGCGAGCTGTTCATATAGTTCCTTGTTTTGCTTAAATATCAATTGTTGTAAATAACCACGTGCTCTGGCAAACTGCGATTTGGAAGTGCCTATGGCTATACCCAGTTCTTCTGCTATTTCTTTATGTGTGTAACCTTCCACTGCAAAAAGGTTAAATATAATCCGGTATCCTTCGGGCAGTTGTTGTATCAGGGCTACTATTTCTTTGGCTGAAAGTCGGTCGATGATATTTTCATTTACCGGCTCATCAAAATATTCGGTCATTTGCTCTTCTTTGTAATTGCGCAAACGGCTTTTGTAAATATTGATGGAAGTAAACACCATCACCCTGCGTATCCAGCCTTCAAACGAGCCTCTTTTCTCATACGTTGAAATACTGTGAAACACTTTTATAAAACCCTCCTGCAACATGTCTTCTGCTTCCTCCCGATGCTCTGCATAGCGTAGGCATACACCCAGCATACGCGAGGCGTACTTCTCGTATAAGGCTTTTTGTAGCTTACGGTCTCCCCGTAAACAGCCTTCAATCAATTCATCATCGGTGTACCTCACTATACGCAGTGTTTGGTTTCATTGTTGAAACGGGATTTCAAAAAACAAAGTAACACATTCTTACTTATTTGTTTTAGTCCCGCCCCAAGGTTAATCTTCTTTACTACCTGAGCTCTTAATCACTAATGGGCTTTTTACCTCTAAAGGTTGCATGTACTACACAAATGGGTGTATGCGACTATATGTCAAACAGTTAAAAAAGCAAGGCGATTTCACCTGTTCTTAACACGTGCTTCATGTTGTCAGTTCAGCCCGAATGATACAGGCAGAATTGTCAGCCCTACGGACAAAAATGTCACCAAAACCCCTTTGGCATAAGGCGTGATAAGGTAGGGCACATCAATAAAACATCTAAAAATTAACAAGCATATGTCAGTATCCTTAAAACCAATTGCAGGAACCCAGAACAGAGTTATTGTTCAACCTGCCCCCGCAGAAGAAAAAACTGCTTCAGGCATCATTATCCCCGACACCGCGAAAGAGAAGCCACAAAGAGGAACGGTTGTTTCCATCAGCGAAATGGATGAAAAAGGCAACAAACCTGCTGTTAAAGCCGGTGATACTGTTTTGTACGGCAAGTATGCAGGCACTGAAGTAACCGTTGAAGGTAAAGATTACCTCATTATGCGTGAGACCGACATTTTCGCAGTTATTATCTAATCCCCTCCTACTTTTAAAATTAAAAAATCATGGCAAAAAAAATCACTTATAACCTGGAAGCACGCGATGGATTAAAGCGTGGCGTTGATGCTTTGGCAAACGCAGTAAAAGTAACCTTAGGTCCAAAAGGACGTAACGTAGTTATTGATAAAAAATTCGGTTCACCGGCTGTAACTAAAGACGGTGTAACTGTAGCAAAAGAAATTGAATTAAAAGACCCGGTTGAAAACATGGGTGCACAAATGGTAAAAGAAGTTGCTTCTAAAACTGCTGATCAGGCGGGAGACGGAACAACAACGGCTACTGTTTTGGCTCAGGCTATTGTAACTGCCGGTTTGAAAAACGTGGCTGCAGGTGCCAATCCTATGGACCTGAAACGCGGTATTGATAAAGCGGTATTGGCTGTTGTGGAGAATCTGAAATCTCAATCACAAAAAGTGGGTGACGACAACCAGAAGATTCAACAAGTAGCTTCTATCTCTGCCAACAATGACGAAGTAATCGGAAAACTGATTGCTGATGCGATGGCCAAGGTGGGCAAAGAAGGCGTAATTACTGTGGAAGAAGCAAAAGGTACCGAGACTGAAGTAAAAACAGTAGAAGGTATGCAGTTTGACCGCGGTTACCTCTCTCCTTACTTTGTAACCAATGCAGAGAAAATGGAAGTGGATATGGACGCTCCTTTCATCCTGATTTACGATAAAAAAATCAGCAACATGAAAGAATTGCTGCCTATTCTGGAGCAAGTGGTACAAACCGGAAAGCCTTTGGTGATTATTGCTGAAGACATCGAAGGTGAAGCACTGGCTACTTTGGTAGTAAACAAAATTCGTGGTGCTTTAAAAATTGCTGCTGTTAAAGCTCCCGGCTTTGGCGACAGAAGAAAAGCTATGCTGGAAGATATCGCCATCCTTACCGGTGGAACAGTTATCAGCGAAGAGCGTGGTTTCAAATTGGAAAATGCTGACCTCACTTACTTAGGTAAAGCGGAGAAAGTAAACATCGACAAAGACAACACCACTGTAATTAACGGTGCAGGTAAAAAAGAAGACATTCAGGCGCGTGTTGCACAAATAAAAGCGCAGATTGAATCTACTACCAGCGATTACGACCGTGAAAAGTTACAGGAGCGTTTGGCTAAGTTAGCCGGTGGAGTTGCTGTTCTGTATATTGGTGCAGCTACTGAAGTGGAAATGAAAGAAAAGAAAGACCGCGTAGATGATGCTTTGCATGCTACACGTGCGGCTGTTGAAGAAGGTATAGTTGCCGGTGGTGGTGTTGCTTACATCCGTTCACTGGATGCGTTGGCTAACCTGAAAGGTCTTAACGATGATGAGAACACGGGTATCGCTATCATTAAACGTGCTATCGAAGAACCACTTCGTCAGATTGTAGCTAATGCAGGTGGCGAAGGCAGTGTGATTGTAAACAAAGTGCGCGAAGGTAAAGGTGACTTCGGTTACAATGCCCGCACCGATGTTTTCGAAAACCTGATTGCAGCCGGTGTAATTGATCCTACCAAAGTATCTCGTATAGCGCTTCAAAATGCAGCTTCTGCTGCGGCTATGATTCTGACTACCGAGTGTGCACTGGTGGAAGAGAAAGACGACAAAGCTCCTGCAATGCCGGGCGGAATGCCGGGTATGGGCGGAATGGATTACTAATCGCAAGATTACAATCCGATACAAAAAAGCCGGACTGCGCAAGTGGTTCGGCTTTTTTGTGCACCAAAAAAACTCAATGCAGTGTCTCAAAACGGACATAAACCATCACTTATTTACCCAACGTAAACTCACAGGATATAATACCTTTATTAAAGGTTCGAAAATTATTTTTGGAGTTTCGACCAAAAAATAATTAATTGCATAAAAATAAAAACTTATGAAACAAAAAATTATTCTTTTTCTATTCTCTCTTGTCTTTATTGCAGCATGTAAAAAATCCGATGACTCAGAAACAACTCCTGCTGCCACCGGTAACAACATTAGTGTAACTATTGACGGACAAGCAAAAAAATTTGTAAGCAACTCCAATGGTTACAGCACCTTTGCTTTTGTAAACAAATCCGGGACCTCAGCCGCCTATCTCAGCCGTACTGCAAAACAAAACAGCGGTGTAGACCCCAACTCCATCACCTTCTCCAAAGGACTTATGACCTTACCTTCCAGCGGAGCTAAAATAGCTGACAGCACATTTTTCAACTATTTTAATACAGGAACTTACGTCTATGCAGGCCCATCAGGAAACGGTGTTGTAGTAACATATGTTGATAGTGACGGGAAGCAATGGTCAACACTTTTAGGTTCTCAAGGTGGTGGTTACTTTGCCATCAACAAAAAAACCACACGTTTTACAACCGGTAAGGCTTACGTAGACGCTCAAGGAGACTTTTCATGCAAGCTTTATGATAGTAACGGCAGTTTCAAAACCTGCACAGGAAGTTATTTTACCGTTTTTGCAAACGAATAATTCAGTTCCCACATATAATGCTTAAAAAAAGCCGCACCCTTTATAGTGCGGCTTTTTTATTGAAAAAATACACACCTTGCATACGCTAATCAATTCATGTAATTTCGTTATATAGAACTCTAACTTAACGAGCATGTTTCAACATAAACCACTGCTGTATGTCACCATACTTTTGCTGCAAAGTTGCTTGCCGGATAAAGACCAGCCCAAACCTGCTGATGTACTGCCCCCATACACCCAACAAGGAGCCAACACCATTGGCTGTCTTGTTGATGGACGAGTTTTGGTGCCGGGCTTTAGTATGGCCGATAAATACTTTGGTTGGAGTGCAGTTGACAACGATTTCACCTATTACATTCACAAAGATAATGAAAGAGTTTATGTCGGTATATGGGACGGTACAGTTAACGATACTGGAGTATATGATTTAAAATTTATAAGAGGAAAAAGAGAGGTTTACTATATTAATACTCAAATAGGTGGAGGAGATGCCATAAATGGTCAGTTACACATCAAATACTGGAACAAGCAAAAGCACATTATGGCAGGTACTTTTTATTTTGATGTATTGAAAGGAGATTCATCCATCATTAAAATTACTGAAGGCCGTTTTGATATGATTTACAACTAAAAACTGATTGACGTGAAAGGATACGAAATACGATTCACGTACTGCTATACCAACAAAAATACCTTACCTTTGCGCCTCATTTTTAGGCACACATGATTTCAGTTTCCAACCTTTCTTTACGCTACGGTAAGCGCATTTTATTTGACGAAGTAAACATCAAGTTCACTCCCGGTAATTGCTACGGCATTATTGGCGCTAACGGAGCAGGTAAATCTACTTTTCTCAAAATCCTTTCGGGAGAAATAGATGCCAGCACCGGTCAGGTTTCCATTACCCCCGGGGAGCGCTTGAGCGTGCTCAAACAAAACCACTTTGAGTTTGATGAGTTCCCTGTATTGCAAACCGTACTTATGGGCAATAAAAAGCTGTGGGACATTATGCACGAGAAAGATGCCATCTATGCCAAAGAAGATTTTACTGAAGCAGACGGACACCGTGCCGGAGAACTGGAATCACTCTTCGCTGAAATGGAAGGCTGGAACGCAGAAAGTGATGTCGCCAACCTCTTGAGTAGTTTGGGCGTAAAAGAAGAGTTGCATACCCAATTAATGAAAGACCTGAACGGTAAAGAAAAAGTACGGGTGCTGTTGGCTCAGGCTATTTTTGGTAACCCCGATATTCTGTTATTGGACGAGCCTACCAACGACCTTGATGTGGAAACCATCAGTTGGCTGGAAAATTTTCTGGCCGATTTTCAGAATACGGTTATTGTTGTATCGCACGATCGTCACTTTTTAGATGCTGTGTGTACCCACATGGCCGATATTGATTTTGGTAAAATTCAACTGTACACGGGTAACTATACCTTCTGGTATGAATCGAGCCAACTGGCCCTGCGCCAACGTTCTGATCAGAACAAAAAGGTAGAAGACAAGCGCAAAGAATTGCAGGATTTTGTGGAACGTTTTAGTGCGAATGCTTCTAAATCACGTCAGGCTACCAGTCGTAAGAAGTTATTGGAGAAATTAGTTGTTGAAGATATTAAAGCATCTACGCGTAAATATCCGGGCATCATCTTCAGGGCTGAGCGCGATTGTGGCGACCAGATTCTGTTGGTGGAACACCTGAGCAAAAAAACAACTGACGGCACCGTACTTTTTAAAGACATCAGCTTCACGTTAAACAAAGGTGATAAGGTAGCTTTCTTAGGCAAGGACCACATGGCGGTTTCAGCACTATTCGAAATTCTGATGAACGAAGAAGAAGAAGCCGACAGCGGTAACTTCACCTGGGGGCAAACCATCACACGCTCCTATTTGCCCAATGAGAATGCGAAGTACTTTAATGCGGATGATAACCTGGTGGACTGGCTGTGTCAGTTTTCTACCGAAAAAGATGAAACCTATATCCGTGGATTCTTAGGCAAAATGCTTTTCTCGGGAGAAGAGGTATTCAAAAAATCAAATGTACTCTCCGGTGGTGAAAAAGTACGCTGCATGGTTTCACGTATGATGTTAACCAATGCGAACTGCTTAGTATTGGATGAACCTACCAACCACCTTGATCTGGAAACTATCACCGCGTTTAACAATGCGTTGATGGACTGGAAACACATTATACTACTTACCTCGCATGACCACGAGTTTATGCAAACCATTGCCAACCGCATTATTGAAATTACTCCTAAAGGCATTATCGACAAGCGCATGACTTACGATGAATACCTTACTGATGAAAACGTGCGTGCACAACGTGACAGCATGTACGGCACACATGTGGCTATATAAAGATGCGCTACGGGTTAACGTTTTTGCTGTTACTACTCGTTACAATTATACTCCTCAGTAATAAAGCGGACACTGTTGCCTCCTTGCCCGGCTATGACTTCTCCCGTCCTGATGGACGACTCTTGTTGCCTCCAATTTTACATGAAATATCGGGTATAACCCTTATTGACAGTTCTACCATGGCCTGTGTGCAGGACGAAAAAGGGGTAATCTATATCTACGATTTACACTCCACAAAAATTAAACGCGAAATTCATTTCGGCACTGATGGAGATTATGAAGGATTGTGCAAAGTAAACAACACGTTTTATGTACTGCAAAGTGACGGAATTCTTTTCGAGGTAAACCAGATAGCCGGAAGGCCCCTTCAGGTAAAAAAACACCTTACTGATTTACCGGCCAACAACAGTGAAGGTTTATGTTACGACAGCAAAAATAAACGTCTGCTGATAGGTGTAAAAGGCAAACCCGGCAAAGGTGCGCAATGGAAGGACCAACGTTTGATTTATGCCTTTGACTTACAAAAAAAGCAACTCAGTGCTCAGCCCGTGTACACCTTTAATCTGGAACAAATTAAACAGTTTGCATTAAAACACCGCATACAACTCCCCTTAAAGGAAAAAAAGAACGGAGAACTACCTGTAGTGAAACTGATGACCTCTGCAATTGGCATACACCCGTTGAATGACCACTTGTATCTTCTCTCAGCAACGGAACACCTGCTGTATATTTTTAACCGAACAGGTGAATTGCAACATATAGAAACACTTCGGGCTTCCCTTTTCAACAAAGCCGAAGGCATAACTTTTTATGCCAACGGAGACGTACTCATATCAAATGAAGGGCAAGAACTGCGGCCCACTTTGCTCCGGTTCAACTACCTGAAAAAATAAGGTACAACGAAACCTTTACATACACGTTATATTTGCTGTTCAACAATCGCTATGCTGAATCCCGAAAAATGGTTGGAAAAATACGGGGACTACCTCTATTCACTGGCCATGTTAAAAACAGGAAAAAAAGAAGTGTCAGAGGACCTGGTGCAGGACACCTTCGTTTCCGCCTTTGGTGCTATTGGTTCTTTTCGTGGCGGCAGTGCTGAAAAAACATGGCTGGTCTCTATTCTCCAAAATAAAATCACCGATTACTACAGAAAAAAAGACGTGCTCAAAGATTCGGATGATTACCTCCAACAAACGGACACCTCTTTTTACAGCCATTTTTTCGAGACTGAAAGCGGACATTGGAGCACCGGCTACGCCTCAAACGAATGGCTGGTAACAGACAACCCTACTGAACAAAAAGAGTTCTTTGCTGTTCTTCATAAATGCATAGAAAAAATGCCGGCAAAACTCTCCGGTGTGTTTCTGTCTAAATTTATGGATGAAAATACTTCTGAAAATATTTGTAAGGAAATGAACCTTTCCCCGTCTAACTATTGGGTGATTATTCATCGGGCAAGATTGCTGATGAAAAATTGCCTTGAACTAAACTGGTTTATTAAATAAGGTACGAACATGCATGGCGTAAAACAACTGTTCAGCAACTGTAAAGAAGCTACCCTGCTCACGGTAAAAAGTGAAGAGGCGAAGCTATCTCTGCAAGAGCGTGTGCAGTTGAGTATACACCTACTGTATTGCAGCACCTGCAGACGTTTCAAAAAAGAATCTGATAAACTTAACGTGTACTTTATGCAACTCCATGAACACTTGCTCAAAGAACCACCTTATAAAATGAGTGAACAGTTGAAAGCAACTTTGCAATCGAAGTTGAAAAAATAATATTTCAAAAAAAAGAATTGACTGATGTAAGGAATTACCAATATGTCCGTCTATACATGTACTAAATTGTTACAGTATGCAACACACCAATTCATTTTACTTAGGCGCTATGTTATTACTGGCGACTACCATCACCACCGTTTTTTATGCCTGTGGCCAAAGCCGAACAGACAAGCAATCAAACACACAGAACGTACAAACAAAAAACAACTCTATGACAGATTCCATCATTAAAACCGAAGAAGAGTGGAAAAATCAACTCAGTGCGGAACAGTATTATGTGCTGAGACAAAAAGGAACTGAAAAACCTTTTACCGGTGAATTGCTCATGAATAAAAAGAAAGGCATATATACCTGTGCTGCCTGCGGAAATGAGTTGTTCACGGATGAAATGAAGTTTGATTCACATTGCGGCTGGCCGAGTTTTGACAAAGAAATTGCCGGAGGAAAAATAAAAACACACGAAGACGTATCGCACGGCATGCGTAGAACTGAAATTACCTGTGGACGTTGCGGTGGTCACCTGGGGCATTTGTTTGATGATGGCCCCACTGAAACCGGCATGCGGTATTGTGTAAATTCTGTTTCTCTTGAATTTATTGAGAAGGATAAAACAACCGCCAACACCATTGATACCATTACGCTGGGAGGTGGTTGCTACTGGTGCATTGAAGCCGTGTTTCAACAACTCAACGGGGTGTTGAGTGTAGCATCCGGATTTAGCGGAGGGAAGGTTAAAAACCCATCATACAAAGAAGTGTGCATGGGAACTACCGGCCACGCAGAAGTAATACAACTTACTTACGATGCAAGTAAAGTATCGTTTGAAGAAATACTGCAGGTGTTTTTTACCGTGCATGATCCTACAACACTCAACCGACAAGGTGCGGATGTGGGTACACAATATCGCTCGGCTATTTACTACCACAACCAGGCACAACAACAAACTGCAATGAGCATTATCGCTGCATTAAATAAAGAAGGCGCATACGCTGACCCGATTGTAACTGAAGTAAGTGCTTTTGATGTGTTCTACAAAGCCGATGCAAATCACCAGAATTATTACAACGATAATAAGGATCAACCTTATTGCCGAATGGTGATACAACCCAAACTGGAAAAGTTTGAAAAAGTGTTCAAAGCAAAAATCAAGAAATAAATTCACTGATAATAACATTATGAAACATATTCTGAACAGCATCATCTGCCTGATGATGATTCAAACAGGCCTGGCACAAGTGCCGAAGACAACTGTGGTAGAACATTTCACCAATTCCAATTGCAGTGTATGTGCTTCCAACAACCCCGGCATTTTTGCCACACTCCGAAATTATCCTGATGCCATACACCTGGCTTTTTACCCCAGCAGCCCGTATGCCGCTTGTATATTCTCGCAACAAAATACTGCAGAGAATGACCTGCGCACCTACTTGTACAACGTGTATGGCGGAACTCCGCGCCTGGTGGTAAACGGCATTGTCATCAGCAACACCGCATTAGGTGCATCTCTGAATACTGCATCAACGCACACAACAGAGTTTACGGTTAAGGCAAGTGAAAACATGCTCTCCAGCGATTCAGTTAAGGTGGATGTGGTTATCACTAAGGTTGCGGCTAACACTGCTAACACTGCCCTGTTGTTTACCAGTGTGGTGGAAGACACCATCTCTGTTTTAACGGCCAACGGAGAACCACGTCACTACAATGTATTTCGCAAAGCACTTACCTCAGCCGCGGGAAATACCATTACGCTTCCGGTGAATATTAATGACAGTGTAACATTCCAGTTCAGGTATAAAATTAAAAACGGATGGAACAGCTCGCGTTTAAGCTCTGTAGCTATACTGCAACATGCTACTACCAAAGCTACTTACAATGCTGCTAAATCTACGCGCTCAAGCGGTGGTACCACAGGCATTACTTCTGTAAACGGAAACTCCATTAACTTATATCCCAATCCTGCCAATACGTTAGTGTATACGGATGAACTCGCAGCTTACGACCGGATAGAATTGTCGGATCTTACCGGCAAGGTAGTGCTTTCACAAACGCTGCCTTCCGCTTCTATTGATGTTTCCGCTTTACCTGCCGGCTTGTACGTTACACGGGTTTATGGCAAAACGGGAGTTCACGCACAACGATTGGTTATTCAGCATTAACATTCCATAGATAGCTAAATAAAAAAAGAGGGAACCGTTTTCACCGTTCCCTCTTTTTTATGATCTGTTATCTGATTATCCTTTTCGCGCTATGGCTTTTAAAGCAGCCTCTACAATATCCGGTGTATCTAATTTGTATTTCTTCAACAGTTCTTCCGGTACACCGCTCTCACCAAAGCTATCGTTCACAGCTACCATTTCCACAGGTGCAGGTGCAGTGCGTGCCAACAACTGGCAAATGCTGTCGCCTAAACCACCGTGGCGCTGATGCTCTTCTGCAGTAACCACGCACTTAGTTTTAGCTACTGATTTTAACACCGCTTCTTCATCCAAAGGTTTAATGGTGTGTATATTGATTACCTCGGCATCAATTCCTTTTTCTGCCAAAATATGTCCTGCTTCAATGGCTTTCCAAACCAAGTGACCCGTAGCAAAAATGCTCACGTCTTTTCCTTCACTCACCATCCAGGCTTTTCCAATTTCAAACTTTTGATCTGGTGCTGTAAAGTTAGGCACCACAGGGCGACCGAAACGTAAATACACCGGACCTTCATACTGTGCAATCGCAAGTGTAGCTGCTTTGGTTTGGTTATAATCACACGGGTTAATTACCGTCATGCCCGGCAACATTTTCATCAGGCCAATGTCTTCAAGAATCTGGTGCGTGGCTCCGTCTTCTCCTAAAGTTAAACCTGCGTGTGAGGCACATATTTTCACATTCTTACCTGAATAAGCTACCGACTGGCGAATTTGATCGTACACCCTGCCGGTAGAGAAATTGGCAAACGTACCCGTGAACGGAATTTTACCGCCAATGGTCATACCCGCAGCTAAACCAATCATGTTGGCCTCAGCAATACCTACCTGAAAAAAACGCTCAGGAAAAGCTGCTTTAAACGCATCCATTTTCACTGAACCGGTGAGGTCGGCACACAGGGCAACAACATTTTCATTTTGTTTTCCTGCTTCCAGCAAACCTGCCCCAAAACCGGAGCGTGTATCTTTCTTATCGAGTATTTCGTATTTCTTCATGTGTTATAAATTGACAATGGTGGAGTAACCGGAACCTATATTAAATTCCTTCTCAAACGTGTAAACCGAACGGTTCATGTTCTTGGGGCGGTAGATGATTTTATAAGTACCCGGTTGTATGATAATGTTTTGTTGCTTGGTAGTTAAATCCAATTCGGTAACCAGTTCTATTTTGTTTCCTCTCATCTGGTAAATAGCACCCCACACATCGTTTGGTGAATTGATGGTGAGTTTACCCGGTTGCGGAATGCTTATGCTTGTTACACTGTTCTGGTTGATGATAACATCTTTCATGTAAATGCGGGGCAATGAAAGAATTTCTAAATCGTATTTTCCTACAATGTATTTGCGCGTAGCGTTAAAATCATGCAGAGTGAGTGTTTTCATATCATTGCTTCGTCTCATTATACCCTGCAACTTGGGGTAATTGGTAATGCCCAAGCACGATAGTTTAAGGTAACCCTGCGGTGCATCAATGCCCACAATGTTGTGCTTACCGGGATTGAACTCCACTCCTTCGCGTGTTACTTCAGGTGTAGTGTGTACTACTATATTGTAAGTAAGCGAAGGATCAACGGCCACGGTATCAGGATAACCGCGGTCGTTGATGGTATGCATAAAGTTGTACATCATTTTACCGCTGTGTGCATCGTAAAAAGTCATGTTCACATTGGTTTCTGATGGCTTGTAATAAATATCCAACAGGTTTACCTGAACGGTGGTACTGTTGAGTGCCTGCGACACCACCACATTCAACGCTTTGGCAAATTGTGCCTCTGTTGATGCATCATAATATCTGCCTACACATTCAAAGGCTTTTCCAAATTCTTCTGATGCACCCAAACCTATAATAAACGGTTTTAATGCCACTCCATTTTTTTGCAAGGCCTCAGAAACTGCACAAGGATCACCTTTACATTCTTCCAAACCATCGGTAATTAATATGATGATGTTGCGCGAAGTGCGATCAGGAAAATCATAGGCCGCCTGTGTGAGGGAATACGCAATCAACGTTGTACCGCGAGGTGCAATCTGGTACAGACGTTTTTTCATGTCGCTGTGGTTACCTTTTTTAAAGGGCACTTCGAGTTTGGTGTCTTTACAATTTTGTTCGCCAATGCTGCTTTGGTGGCCGTACACACGCAGGGCCACTTCCACATTCTGGTACTGGCTCAGGCTATCTACAATGCCCGATAACATTCTTTTGGCTACGTCCCAGCGGTTTTGACCTTTATCCATTTGCGCGTACATACTACCCGAAGCATCCAGCAAAAAAAGTATGCGTGTTTTATTGGGTGTTTGTGCCTGCAATGCTGCCGAAAACAACAGTACAAAAACAATGAGGAAAAAAGGTTTTAGTTGTTTCATGCGTTTAATAATCGCCCAGTGTTTCTTCCAGCTGGCCAAGTGCCGAAGCCAGTTGCTCATCATTGGGTGCTACTCCGTGCCACTTGTGTGAGCCCATCATAAAATCAACGCCCTGCCCCATTTCTGTTTTCATAATCACAAAAACGGGTTTGCCTTTTCCGGTGGCGGCTTTGGCTTCTTTCAGGGTAGCTACTAAGGCTTCCATGTTATTGCCATCGGTGTGCAACACTTCCCATCCGAATGATTTTATTTTGGCTGAGATATCATCAAAGCCCATAATCTCCACGGTAGAGCCGTCAATTTGTTGCTTGTTAAAATCAATGGTAAGAATGAGGTTGTCTACTTTGTTGTGGGCTGCATACATCAGCGCTTCCCATATCTGGCCTTCCTGCATTTCTCCATCACCCATTAAGGCGTAAACAAGTTTGGTATCTTTATTTAATTTTTTGGCTGATGCTGCACCTACGGCAACAGAAACTCCCTGACCTAAAGAACCCGAGGCAATGCGAATGCCTGGTAAATGTTCTTTGGTGGCCGGGTGGCCTTGCAAGCGCGAGTTGAGTGCTCTGAAGGTGGCCAGTTCTTTTACATCAAAATAACCTGAGCGGGCCAACACACTGTAGAACACCGGAGAGATGTGCCCGTTGGAAAGAAAGAAGATGTCCTCGTTCGTTCCGTTCATGTTAAACTTAGGGTTATGCTCCATCACCTCAAAGTACAGGGCAGTAAGAAAATCAGCACATCCCAGCGAGCCACCCGGGTGACCGGATTTGCAACCGTGTACCATGCGCACTATATCCCTGCGTACCTGCGAGGCGATTCTTTTTAATTCATTGATTTCGGGCATATTCCGTATTTTCGTTTATTGGTTCAAAGTTGCTTGATTTAGTAATGCCAACCAAAATTCCGACTTTTGTAATATCAACAAGTTTTACAGCACACTAAAGCGGTGATTTTTAGGATAAAAACCTAACCATGAGAAAACAAATAGAGTTATACCTGAGTCCTGAAGTGGCTCAAAACGCAGAAAAACTGCAAAACACCGTGGCCCGGGAGCTTAACGTGAGCGAAAAAAGCATTCGCCACCTCCAAAAACTGAAACAATCCATTGATGCCCGAAGAATCCCCATCAAAATGCGGGTGTTGGCTGAAGTATGGCTGGACGAAGAGTACGTGCCCGAGCCGGATGAGTTTAACTTACAACAGGTACAAGATAAACCCGAAGTACACATTATAGGAGCCGGACCTGCAGGATTGTTTGCAGCCATCAAATTGATTGAGCTGGGATATAAACCTGTAGTGTTTGAACGCGGCAAACAGGTGCGGGAACGCAGAAGGGATTTAGCCAAAATTACCCGCGAACATACCGTGAACCCCGATTCGAATTATTGTTTTGGTGAAGGTGGCGCAGGAACGTATTCTGATGGAAAATTATATACACGCTCAGGCAAACGTGGTGATGTAAACCGCATTTTAAAATTGCTGGTAAAACACGGTGCTGATGCCAACATCTTATTTGAGGCACACCCGCACATTGGCACCAACAAATTGCCGCACATCATTGAAGCCATTCGCGAAACCATTTTGCACTGCGGTGGCGAAATACATTTTAACACGCGCTTAACGGATGTAACGGTTACTGACCAACGCATCACACAACTGCATTTTAACGGGGGCATAACAGTAAAATGCCGCGCAGTCATTTTAGCTACGGGACACTCGGCCCGCGATATTTTTGAACTGCTGCACCGCAACCACATTTTAATTGAAGCCAAACCTTTTGCCTTAGGTGTGCGCATTGAACACCCGCAACAGTTAATTGATTCCATACAGTACCACTGCCCTACCCGCGGAGAGTATTTACCTGCGGCATCCTACAGCCTGGTAGAACAAGTAGGCGGGCGCGGTGTGTTTTCATTTTGCATGTGCCCGGGCGGCATTATTGCACCGGCTGCTACCAACCCCGGAGAAATTGTGGTAAACGGCTGGTCGCCTTCCAAACGCAACAACCCGTTTGCTAACTCAGGCACGGTGGTAGCGGTGGGCGAAAAAGATTTTTTACCCTTTGCCAAATACGGACCCTTAGCGGCCATGCATTTTCAAGCCGCTATTGAACAAACTGCACACCGCGCAGGTGGCGGAGGTTTAACAGCACCCGCACAAAGGTTAACGGATTACGTAAACAAAAAACTGAGCACCACCTTGCCTGATAACTCGTATTTACCGGGAGTAAAATCTGCACAATTGGATGAGGTGTTGCCTGCGGAAATTGCACGAAGTTTACGGGGAGCCATTCAATTGTTTGGTAAAAAAATGAAAGGCTATTACACCGAAGAAGCGCTAATGGTAGGAGTAGAATCACGCACCTCCTCACCGGTACGCATACCGCGCGACAAAGAAAAACTACACCACGTACACATAACAAATTTATTTCCCTGTGCTGAAGGTGCCGGCTATGCGGGAGGTATTGTAAGTGCTGCTATGGATGGGGAGAAATGTGCCTTGGCGGTGAGGGTGTGAATTGAATTTAAAACAAAAGGTCATTATGATTATGCTAAAGGCACACGCGTTATCAAACGCGCGAGAGTGTAAGTAATTTACATAAACAGGGTGTGGCTTTAAACTACCAAATGCATTGACTAATTAATGGTCATTTTTTACTTTTCCAAAAGTCTCTAGTTCCATAAATTTTGAATTGAATAAACTTGATGGCATTTTTTTCTTCAAAAGATTATGGAAGTTTTCGTCATGAGTAGAAAGTATGATTTGCTTTTTATGGTTTACAACGATACTTCTTAACAAATCAATTGTCGAAAGAATGTTTATGCTGTCCATTGATTGAATTGGGTCATCTATGAATATACATTCAAGTGGATTTCCTTTGTCGTCTTTTGCGTTTAGTGCTTTTGCCAAAAAGATGCTTAAACTCAATATATTTAGCTGTGCTGTGCTAAAATACAGATTAGGAATTATTAATTCGTCTTGCTTTTCTTGATACACACAAACATTAAGTTTTGGTTTTGTGTCTGAGAAATCACATTTGAAGGTTACAGTTTTGTAATCAGGATGTGGGTCTATTTTCCTGTATAAATTATTTATCAATCCTTCATAAAAGAAAGAATCGATTTGTTGTGCTAAATAATCAGCTACACTTTTTAATTCAGCATCTAATTCTTTAGCTATTATATTATCTAAAAAATCAATTCTCGCTTTGGTGTCTTTCTCTTTAATTTTTGCCTTCTCGTATTTCAAATAAGGTGTGACATTTTCTTTAAATTTTACTAAAAGATTATAGTCTTTTATTCTAAACTCAAGCATATTGATTTGTTCATTACTCTTCTTTTTTCTATCCTCTAAATATTTCGTGAATAGTTCTAGGTCGTATTCTTTTAATTCAATACCGAGGTTCGATTTAACTTCTTGCTCAAAAGAAGTATTTATCTTAATGTATAATTCCTTTGTTTTTTTTATTAGTTCATTCTGCTTTTGAACATCTTCACTTTTAAAAGAGTTTAGGGCAGTATTAAGATCTTTAATTTCTTCTTTCAAATTTATCTCTCTGTCAAGATTAGATATAATGTTACTTGAGATCTTTGTTAATTCAGTGATCAATACGTTTTCGTTAATTTCTGTTTCAGGATAATTTACTTTAAAGAACTCAATAACCCTTTGATATACCGATTCTTTATAAAGCCTGTCAAGTTCAACTAATATCTTGGAAGACTTTTCTTTTGCTTTATCCGATTTCAATGATTCTGATAGAACTGAAATTTTAAGTTCATCAAGCTTTTTGAAGAATGACTCTAATTCTGATTTTAATTTGATTAAAGAGCTTTGTTTTTCTTTTTCAAATACTTCAATCGCTTTTCCATTTATTTTTAAAACAATTTCATTAAGAATATTAGTGTTCAATTCAATCTCTTTCGTGAGTACCAATTTTAAATCGGTATATTTTTTCAAATCATCTAAAATCACGGCATATTTCTTTTCTAACTCTCCTAATTTCTTGGTGATTTCAGCTCTTAATATTTCTCTTTTAAATTTTAAGGATTCATTTAGTTGAGTAATACTTTTGTTTCTAACGTCTCTTTCATTTAGTAAACCTGAAAGGACATTTGATAAAAGTCTATTGTTAGATATTTTTGAAGCCAAAACACTAAAAGATTCATATTGCTGTTCGCATAATGGACACGCACTTGCTTGATTTTTATTGACGATTTCTGAACCTTTTGAAATAAACTGTTCGACTTCTTTTTGAAAGTTTTCACTTGCCTCAATCTTAGAATTAGTTTCATTAAGATCTTTCTTTTCAGTTGTTAATGATTTTTCAATTTGCGTAAGTTCGTCTATGATTTTTTTATTTTCAGAATACGCTTCATGGGAAACAGAAGGATAAGCACCCGTGTTGATTTCTTTAATCGATGTTTTGAGGTTATTTATTGGTATTTCAAATAAACTTATTTCCTTTTCTAAGCTTATAAACTTCGCTTCTACCTCCACAAGTTTTGCATTTGATTCTTTAAGCTTTACATTAGTATTGTGAAAATTTTCTTTAAGTTTCGGTGTTTCCGAAATTATTCTTTCTAAATCAGAAATTTGTTTCTGTATTGAGCTTTGTTTACTGGTATTTTCACTTTCATTTTGTTTTAGAGCATTCAGACTTATTGTTACTGCTGATATTTCTTTATTCAGCTCTTCGTTTTCTAACTTTTTTGCCGAAATTTCTTTGATTATTTTTTCATATTCTTTGAAGTCATTTTTTAAAGATTCAAGGCTTTGTTTTTTTGTACTTAGTTCTTCATTTAGCTTTTCAATCGAATCAATCTCATTTACAGACTTTTGTTTCTTATCAAATTTTTCAAGAATAGAGTTGTTTTCATTGTGTTGTTGTTCAAGTTTCTCTATTTGACCTTTTAATTCAAAATATTTACCTGCGAAGAAAATATCTAAATACTTAATGTGCTCCGTAGCTTTTTTAATTTCAAAATCTAAATCACTCGTCCTTTCAGATATAGTATTTGAGAGATTAAGAGCATCCGTATCAGAATAAGATTCATCAATTTCTTTTAATTTTTCTCCCTGCTTTTTTAATGAAATTATCTTTTCATTAACTTTCTTAAGAATATTCTTATCGCCTTCAAATTTCAATTCTAATTGAATCCCGCTTAACTCCTTTTTAAGGGTCTCAATCTTCTTGTTATTGAATGCTATTAGGTTAGTTAGTTTTTTATAATATTCATCTATTTTTTTATCGCCAAAGTACTCGATGAATGTCTCATATCTTCCTTCTGGTTTATCTTCTTTTAAAAAAGCATCAATCCATTCTTGCGATAGAATAACCGTTTTGAATTCTTTGTTAATAGTTTCATTGGGATCAAATTTATAATCATATCCTGCCTTTGTATTTGGTTTTTTGATTTTGGTTTCAATTGGACTTTCTTCACCAACTTTATATAGTTTGATGTATGATGGAAGGTCCTCAGCAGAGTAATTATTTCGCAGAAAATATTGTCTGTTATTCGATCTGATATTTCGCTCTGATTTAACTGCATTAAAAGTATCCTTTCCATTGCCTTTTCTTAGAAAACGGTCAATATTATTGGTAATACCGTATTCAACAGCATCATAAAATGAGGTTTTTCCAAATCCATTAGGTGCATACAAAGAAATAAAGTCAGCACTTTTACCATCTTCTTTACGGATAAAATCGAATGTTCCATCTTCGGCTTTGTCATACGCACGAAATGCCTGTATTTCAACTTTTTTAAATTTCATTTTTGTAGATTTTTTCTATTGAATCTAATGCATCTTGTAAATCATCATCGCTTTTTTTGTTTAAACTAAGCTTGTCTAATATCTTGGAGAGCGAAGTGTTTTTTTTAAACTTTAATGATTGCTTATTCTCAACACCAATTTGCATATTGTCATTTGTAATATGTTCTGATATCAAGAGATTAATTTCCTTTTCTGTAATAAATTTGACGTTTTCAATTACAATTTTTCTGCTGCTAAACTTATTGTTCTCGATTTCGTATTTCAGTTGTTTTTCAATACTCTCATTTGATAAATAGAAAATGTAAAAATTCCATCTTGAATATTCCTCCTTTAAATTAATTACAAAATCTGTGGAAATTTGACCATTAAAATCTTTCCAGTTTTTATTCAAATCATTGAGTGTTTCAAAACTTACAAATACTATCGGAATAACTCCACCAAATAACAACTCCCCAAACACTAGTTCTTTGATTGGGAAGTCTTTCTTCAGTTTATTAGAAAGCTCTTCAAATTTTAGTTCTTTATAGGATTCCATCGGTATTTACTTTTATTGTTTCTCTTGAATTCAAGACAGTCATTTCTTGATATTTAAGAATATTTTTTATTATCGAATCTTGAAACTTAAATATATTGACCAACTTTAATTCTTCGAAAGGATTACTTACAGTATTACTGATGTTTTTAGGGTCTATTGGGCTAGTAATATCTGGTATCAATAATTTTAATTCCTCTTTTGAATATTCAACACGTGAAGGATTATTCTCGTTAGTTGCACAAACAACGATAGAGCCTCCAATCTCAATATCTGATAAGTCAGAGCTGTAGATTTCATTTATCTTCTTCGTCCAACTATTGGTGTCGATAATAAATAACTTTCTTTTTTTGTGAAGTTCTTTTAAATCTTCAAGTTTCAATTTCCTTTCAGAATGTAGTTGATTGTAAGTCAATAATTCCAGAAAAGATGACCATAATCTCTTATGCATACTAATAGTTTTTTCAGTACCATTCGCTAGAAATTCATCCTTAAATATTTCCAAAATAGAGTTTGGGGCAAAGTCGCTACAAAGGTCTTTTGATATTTTTTTTAACTCGTTTTGGATTAGATCTTTTTTGTATTCAAGATTAGGTAAGGGAAAAATATCATTAAGTAATCTTTCAAAAGAACCGATGTATGGTGGAAATAACTTGCATAGTTCGTCTTCATTTTCTGCTATAATCTCATCAAAAAATGATACCGGCATAAATACTAATCGACCTAGAGTTTCTTTTCCATCTTCTGCTGCCATTCTAGATTGAATACCAGCAAGCAAAATGCAGGAATCTTCTACTTTCAGAATACCACCTCCTGACTGACCAATTACTTCATTGTAAATAATAGGCTGTTTACTTTTTGACTCCCTATAATTGTGTTCCTTAGGTTGTAGTATCGTAATTTCATCAAGTCTAAAGCTTTCATTTTGATTTCTCCTAGAATCAGGATGCCCACATAAATAATACCCATCTTTATTTTCAGATAATAAATCATCTCGAAGTAATGCTTCTATTGTGTCTATTTTTTTGACTTTTATAATTGCCGCATCTTTGTTATTATCAGAATGCCTAAAAGGCTCTCCAATAATTTCGAATGTTTCGTTTATTACATTTCCATTTTCATCAAAGTTTTGTCGAATTATTGATGGTGCATTATTGCCTGATATAACATGTTTCGCTGTTAGAATATAACTATATTCATCATTTATCGGTTGAAACAAGCAACCGCTTCCACCTTCCACCTTTACAGTAAATTTTGGTAATAAATTTATTCTAGACATTATTTAAAAAGTAAATTCGTTACCCACCTTACTCATAGGTTTGAAATTTGGAAAATCAGAACGGTCTTTAGTCTTAAAGATTTGTTCGATTTGATCAGGATAATTAAAATATACTTCACAGCTATCATTTACAGATGCAAGTCTTGCAAGAAACTGTTTGTTTGGGTGAGCATGTTTGTCTCCATTAGTGCTTATTACATATTTATTAGTTTTGATTAATTCTATCATCTCTACACTATTATTTGCTTTACTGCCATGATGAGAAATTTTTACTAATTCGGCATTTAGTGGCTTTTCCTTAGAGTATCCAAGTGCTTTCAATGAATTTATTACCACAGTAGGATGTGCATCTGCTAAAAAAACAAAGTTTTTTTTCTCCCATGTCATTATGAAAGCAATAGAACTCCCATTATGAACTGCGGGGTCTTCCTTGAATTTATCTTTCTCAATATGTTCTGTAAGTGTAAGTCCATAATCGTTTTTATCGGCTGATGTATCTAATGATTCTGGTTTTTCTTTTTCCCATTTGCCAAGCAATAGTTTTAGCTTATCAGGACTTGGTGACAAAATTTTAAACTTAATGCCCAAATATTCAAAATACTCTAATGCAACAACTATACTTCTGTCCCAAATTCCGTTTTCTTCAATGTAATCTTCAAACTTTACACCTTGTCCAATACTCGTAAGAGTGCTTTCATCAGGAATCTCTAATAGATTTTCTTCTATTTCTTGTTCGTCAAAGTATTCAGAAATAAGTCTTCCTGAGTTAAACCAAACTTGTCCGATTATTTTATGTGCTTCTTTATCTTTTTCAAACCATTTCAATACACCTCCAATATGGTCATCGTCAACATGGGTCAGTACAAGTAGGTCAATTTTTTGGCCATTCTCTCTGATTTTGTCAACGGTTTCTTTTAGTTCTCCGTATTCAAGTTTACCGTTCTTGCCTTTCTGTACGTATGTTGCAGGCATTCCTCCGTCAATTAAAATGTTTCTCGTTTCTCCGCTCTCTTTAAACGAAATCAGGATTGCGTCTCCGTTGAATGCTTTTAAAAACTTAATTTTCATTGGTTTCGTTTTTGCTTTAGGGGGGAATTAAATGTGCGAAAAAATGCTAGTATTTTTGTCTTTTAGGGTGAGTTTGTACGTTTGTTTGCGACATAACCCAATTACAAAGCTTTCCGCTTTTCCTTAAATAATGTTGAATGGGTTGGTTTTTCAGGCCAATTGAAATACTGGGGAGCAGGTTTGGTTGCATAGGTTAATGGTTTTCAAGGGCAAATTAGAAGATTATTTGTTAAGGTGCAAGTTTTTGTTGTGGTTCAATTGGGAGATTAGCTTCGCTGAGCTAAAGGTTGCCGTCCCGATAGCTATCGGGATCGCAATAACGTTTCCTTTTGGGACTAGCTCCGCTGAGCTAAAGGTTGCTGCGCTTCGCAACTATACCCTGTCTATTGAAAGTGTCAGTTAGCAGAAGTAATTCACGATATTATCAGTCATAAATATAATATTTCCAACCTTTCTTACCTGTATCATACAAGTCATTTTGTTTTCCTTCTGCTTTATGATTCTCTGTCGGGTCATAAACCACAACTTCAAAATTAAAACCCATAACGACATTTTGAGAAAATGTCAAATTGAAACTACTCTCTTTCTTTTCATAATTATACCCGGATATTCCCATTATCCAAGGAATAGGAATGGTTTTAATAAAGTCAGGTGTTAGTTGTGAAATTTCTTTTGGATATTGCTTATTCGTTTCTTTGTATTTCTCAATTGCTAAAATTAGCTTTTCTGAGTTATTTATAGCAATTGTCCTGCTTATATTTCGGGCTACTCCGGCTACCCATATAGAAAGAATAATCATCAATATAGGAATTGTCCATAATAAAATCGGTAATACTGTCCTGCCCTCTTTTTCCTTGTTATAGGATTGTTTATATGTCCAAAACAATCCAAATGGTATTAATAGAAGTCCTAAAATACTTCCAAGTTGAGTAAGATTAAAAAACATGTTTGTTAGTCTGCTCATAAAACTCGGTCCAGGTAAAAAAGGAGATAGAACCAATACAATTATCAGCAGGTAAATTCCGATTATGATTTTCCATTGCTTTCTTGTCATCATTCAATTATTGCTTTGTATTCCTATTCTTGCTGTTAGCAGTTTGCGGTTTTGATATGCGGACTTTTTACACAAATGTTTATTCTTAGTAATGAACTTTCTTCAAACACAAAAATGTATGCGTAGTACGAAACCCAGTCATTGCAAATGTGCTGTTAGCTGCTGGCATTCGTTTCTGTATTCGTGAAATGGTTCAATGAGTTCCAATATATTCCCATTTGTCCCCGTTTGTTCATTTCTGCTTTGTCAATAACTAGTCCAATAGGAAGCCCGTCCGTTCTATTTGCAATTAATTCTGCTAAACGTTCACGATTTTTAAACCTGTCAAATACATAGTCCCAATTGGCATAATAATTAAGCATCCATTTTAATTCACTGTCTAGAGTGTTGTTCTGAATTTTCTCTTCAACAATATTAATTATGTTCTTTTCTGCTTCTTCGTCAAGTTGTTCTATTCCTGTTAAGTAATTAGGTTCTGTACAAGCGTACCATTGTATAAATAATCCACGTTTCAATGCTTCTTCTTGTTCTTTCGCCAGATAAGAGTAATGTCTGTGAACTTGTCTGTACAAAGCAAATACAGTTCTTTGCTTTTCATTAAGTGCTTCTGTCTGTTCCTTTTTTTGAAGGTCAAGAATAGTTGAATATAATTCAGTTTCTGATTTTGCTAATTGTTCTAATGTCATTGCGTTCGGTTCTTATGCTTGCAGCTAACTTGTTTATATGCTAAGGAAACTTTCGCGTATCCCTCCATTTTGGGCAGACATGCGAAGGTTTTCGCTTTGTAATAAATAGGTTTGAATGGGGTAGTTTTCAGGCCAATTGAAATACAGGTGTACAGGTTAGGTTGCATAGGTTAGTGGTTTTCAAGGGCAAATTAGAAAATTATTTGTTAAGGTGCAAGTTTTTTGTGCTCCTATTGGGGGATTGCCGCGCTGCGCTCGCAATGACGTTATTCTTTGGGGCATGTGGAAAGACTTCAATCATAACGTCATTGCGAGGAATGTACTCATGACGTGGCAATCTCCCAATGGGAACTATTGCTCAACTTTAGGAGACGCTTCTCCATACAACCGCGTAGCACAAATCTCACAGATATTTGTTTAATTCGTGGTCTTATGACGCTATACATGAATCGAATCAGTACGCTTTGTCTTTTTGTTTGTCTGGCTGTGATTGCACAGGCGCAAAACGGTGTGGATTTTTACCGCAGTACACAAAACCAGTACTACTGGAAAAACCGCAAACCACATGCAGCCTATTGGCAACAAGATGTACACTACGCCATCAAAGCAGCTGTGGATGATAAAACCGGCATTATTGACGGCAATGAAACACTCACGTATTTTAACAACTCACCCGATACCCTGCACTTTGTGTACTTCCATTTGTACCAGAATGCTTTTGTAAAAGGCTCCTACCTGGAAAGTTTGAACTGCGCCAACGGGTACTACCAACGTTTTGGTCCGTATGAAGCCGCAGGAAAAGGAACAGAGATTGAAACAGTAACTTCTTCCAACCACTGGGGTTCAAAAAATGAAGCCATCGAATTCATTGATAACTCCATCATGAAAGTACAACTGACCACACCCCTGCTCCCGGGTCAGTCGGCCACCTTCAGCATCAAATTCAAAACCTACTTCGATAGCGGTGACCAACGCAGGCGCATGAAAAAATTTCGCAGTGGCGGTTCCAACTATACGCACTTTGATGGTGTACACTGGTACCCGCGTATGTGTGTGTACGATGCAAAATTCGGTTGGGAAACGGCTCAGCATTTAAGCAAAGAATTTTACGGTGACTACGGAGCCTATGATGTAGAACTTACCTTCCCCAACCATTACGTGGTAGAAGCTACAGGAGTATTGCAAAACCGCAGCGAAGTATTACCCGATGAGCTGAGAAAAAAACTGGATATCGCCAACTTCAAAGACAAAACTGTGGGCTCACCCGCATCAGAAATTACAGCACCCAACGGCACCACCAAAACCTGGAAGTACCATGCAGATAACGTACACGACTTTGCCTGGACTGCCGACCCCACCTATCGCCTGGCAGAAACAGAATGGAACGGAGTTAAATGCGTGGCCATAGCGCAGGAAACCAATGCAGCCGGGTGGCAAGACATTGCGGAGTTTACTTCCAAAGTAATTCAGGTGTACTCCCGCGATTTTGGTATGTATGCTTACCCAAAAATGGTGGTGGCTGATGCGCAGGACGGCATGGAATATCCTATGCTTACCTTAAACGGAGGCAACTCGCCCGGCAACCATTTTGTAATTGCACATGAAGTGGGACATAACTGGTTCTTCGGCATGGTGGGCAACAACGAAACGTATAGGGCAGCCTTGGATGAAGGGTTCACGCAGTTTCTCACCTCCTGGTCATTAAAAGCCATTGACGGAGTTCCTAACCCGGATGATAAAACAAATCCTGCGGCACGTGTTTTTGCTAAGTCGGCCATGTATTACAAAAGTTTTAAAAAGAAATACAACAAACGTTTTGACATTGATTTACCCATTGATGAAAACACCGTGTACAACGGTTACCTCACCGATGCCATCAATAAAAACGATGCGCAACTCAATACCCACTCAGATGATTTCAGTTCTGCATTAGGTCATGGAGGTGGTTACCGCCACGTGTATTACAAAACAGCCACCATGTTGTACAACCTGCAATACGTGTTGGGCGATTCCCTGTTTACGGCTGCCATGAAAAACTATTTTAACCAATGGAAAATATGCCATCCGTACTTTGATGACTTTAGAAGTTCCATCATTCAATACACCCACGTTGACCTCAACTGGTTTTTCGACCAATGGATGGAAACCACCAAGCGTATTGACTACAGTGTGGGCAAAATCAAAAAAGTAAAAGTTGATCCTGAGAAAAATCCCGATGCTTTGATGGGCAGTATTGTAAACAACGGAAACGACCCAAGTCGTCAGGCCTACGAAATTACCTTCAAACGCAAAGAGGAAATGCAAATGCCGGTTGACTTTGTAGTCATCAATGAAAAGAATGATACATTCAGGTACAACATTCCCAATACCTACTTTAGCAAGAAAGATAAAAACACCACTACGTTAAAATATTGGTTGGGTTGGGGCATGCTCAACAAAACGTATACAGCCACCGTATTTGTTCCCGGAAAAATAAAGAACGTAGTCATTGACCCCAGCCACCGTTTAGCGGATGTAAACATGCTGAACAACAGCAAAAAGTTACCGCTGCTCGTTCGCTTTGATTCCAAAGTAATCGAACCCGTTGACCGCAAACATTACATCCTGCACTGGAGACCCGATTTGTGGTACAACAATGTAGACGGTATAAAAGCGGGCATTCACCTGAACGGGCATTACATGAACTACCTTCACCGCTTTAGCACAACAGTGTGGTACAATACCGCTGTAGGAAAAAGCGAATTTTACAGAACTAAAGAACTGGTAAACTACAGAGCGAATTACAGCACAGCCATAGATAGAAACCTGCACGTGTTTGGCGAAACCAAATTTCTTGACGGGTTAATCGGTAATCTCGCAGGTGTGCATAAAATGAGCGGGAACAATCGTTTCAGTATTTATTTTAAAGGCATGTACCGTAACAACCATGCTTGGGCATGGGAGTATTTACAAGCCAGAGCACAGTTTAATCCGGATATGCGCAACAACACCCTGAACTTAGAAGCGGAACATCGTTACAATTACAAAAGAGGTAACGGAAAAATATTACTGCAACTGCGCTCATCCGCTTTATACAATGACTACGATTACCAGTGGGCCAAACTGGAAGTGATTAACAACAACTATTTGGGCAAACTGGAAATTCGTACCCGCACCATAGGCCAGTACATCACCGGCAACAACATTGCACCTGAGTCGCAGTTGTACCAGGACGGTGCCAACGGAGAAGAAATGATGGACAGCAAATTCTGGCGCTCCAATATACTTGATCAAACTTCAGCAAGTAGTTTTGCGCTTAACGGGAACATAGTTGGTTACGGAGGTGGACTAAACCTGCGTGGCTTTAACCTGATGTCGGTTCCGGAAGTGCAAAGCAACGGTATAGCCTATTCCAGTTACAGCGGCAAAGGTGGTGCAGCAGCAAACGTAGAAGTGGAGTTTGACCGTTTGGTACGTTTTGCTCCACGGTTATTGCGCAACACATTCAAGTTTGATTGTTATGGATTTGCTGATGCAGGTTACATCAAATACACCACCTTCGCAGCAGCCACCAACACGTTGAGCTACGGGTACCGTTGGAGTAACCTGCGTGCCGATGCCGGATTAGGAGCAGCACTCACCATCAAAAAGTGGGGACGATTAGCTACCTGCGAACCGATAACCTTACGGTGTGATGTACCCTTATGGCGCAACACCACAGGAGCCGGTTCACCCACAGGAACAAAGTATGTGATAGCTATAGGAAGAGCATTTTAATACAAGTCTCGCAGACCATGTAATTTATTCCAAAAACGGTGAGTTGGTTAATTTACCGATAGAACTGTGTGCAAGTGAGTATAGTCAATTGCATCTTGTTCTGAAAAGAATATTTGGAAAATAACTTGTAGACGAATACAGCAAAGAAACGCATAGTCCCGCAATGACGACATATTGGTAAAGAAATAATAACAAGCGCAAAGTCCCGTAGGGACGAGATACTTGTGCATACGAAAACAGAAAACGCTTAGTTCCTCAGGGGCTAATAAATGAGTAAACCATCCCGTAGGGATATAAAATATCGGTAAAACGAAAAAAGTATATTTGTAGTCCCGTAGGGACATGATATTGGTAGCTCCATAATAATAAATCCGAAAATCCCGTAGGGATGACATATAATTTTTAGCACATGCCAAATACCTATACCCAAATTCACATTCAGTTTGTGTTTGCCGTTAAGTTCAGACATGGACTAATCAGCTCCTCCTGGAAAGACGAGCTCTATCAATACATCACAGGAATCGTTCAGAACAACAAACACAAATTAATTTGCATCAACGGTATGCCGGATCACATCCACATCCTGATTGGTGTAAGACCTCACCAGTCTATTTCAGATTTGATGCAGGATGTAAAAGGCGGCTCATCCAAATGGATTAATGAAAAGAAGTTTCTGAAAGGGAAATTTGAGTGGCAGCAAGGGTATGGAGCTTTCTCTTATGGCAAATCGCAAGTAAAGGATGTGGTTCACTACATCCAAAATCAGGAACAGCACCACCAAAAGAAAACTTTCCTGGAAGAGTATGTTGACTTTCTTGAAAAATTTGAGGTGGAATATGAGGAGTTGTATATTTTTAAAGAACTGATTTGATATTTCGTCCCTACGGGACTGTGATTATCTCTTATACTGTTTACCAATATTATGTCTCTACGAGACATTGTTACTACTACCCTAAACAGGATTGCCAAGAAATCACTAAACTAGTTGATAGTTCGAATACCTCTTTTCTTTTCTTCCACGTAAACCCTTTTCAACACACATATTTTAGAACTACTAGGTTAATCTGGACTTTATTACTTCCAGTAGAGATAAAATACTGGAAAACTATAAAAGTAAAATTTAAATCCCGTAGGGATAAAATATTGGTAACTTCACAACAGTAAATCTAAAGTCCCGTAGGGACGGCATTGACACATGAAATCACTAAGCTAATTTGCCTCTGCGATTAATTCTCTGTACACATTCATTAACTGTTCCCGTTTTTTAGAACTTAGTACTTCGTCCCTACGGGACTGTGATCTCTCGTTATTCTTTTTACCAATAGTTTGTCCCTACGGGACGTTTTGTTATTGTCCTCAAATAAGATTGACCAAGTAATCATCAAGCTAGTTTATCCGTAAGATTAACACTTACTATCCTTCACCATTAACAGTATATCTCAACATCGTTTTTAGAAGTATTATATCTGTAAGAACTTTTTTACTACCCGTACGGGTAAAATATTAGTGAAAACTATAAAAGATATTTGTAGTCCCGTAGGGACATAATATTGGTAACTTGAAAACCGTATAAATCTAAAGTCCCGTAGGGACGGCATTGATACATGAAATCTCTACGATAATCTGACTGAACGATTACCTGTGTGCCATCCTTAAGCATTAACTGTTTTTCTAGAACTTAATATTTCGTCCCCACGGGACTGTGCTATGTCGGGTAATGGTTTTACCAATATTATGTCCCTACGGGACATTTTGTTATTATTACCCTGAAATAAGTAACACATGAATATTTTGGTAAAAGCGTTTTGAAACAGCATTGATGCAAGAACAGCGAATGCATCTCCTAAAAAGGAAAGCTAAAACCCATACTCAGCATTAAGCCACCGGGTTGCAACAAACGCAAAGCTTGTTTGGTTGTCTCATTAAGAATAAGGGGTTCTAATACTCTATAGTTAGTGTCTTTTTTCCCTTGCAGCGCAATGCTGTATCCTGCCTCAAGAAAAAATCTGTTGTGCTTTTTACCCATTGGAAACATTTCCAATACACTGATATTAATAGTATGTAAACGAAAAAGCTCCAGATCTACAGAACGAATTTCAGGTATCCCCTGTGCATTAATTACCTGCACTTCCTGTAGTTTGAGCTGTTGGAGGCCTGAAGCGGTAGCATATGACACGGCCAAAGCCGGCCCTGCATGGTCATACATATACAATCTTGTGCCTGCCCCCATCTTAAGGCCCCACGTACCAATTCCGCCTGCGCCAAAAACTGATACCTGCTTGCCCACAAAATATTCCACCTGCACTCCGCCAAGACCGTTACATGTATTGATACCACCTGCAAAATTCACATATGCTTTAGTCGGGTGGGGCAAAACAATGGTGTCTTGAGCAGATACATTTCTGCAAACAAGAAAACAGGTAACCACTAGTATAAATAGTAGCAACCTATGCATACAATACATTTCCTTCATCCATAATTTTCTCTCCGCGAAAACGCAGCAGTAACTGCGCCACGGTTACCACATCTTTCTGGCAATACGTTTTTATGCGCTCCACGTCTTTATCCTTCCAGTATACCTCCCACACACGGCTCCCGTCAATATCATCTTTGGGGGTAGGAATGTTAAAACTTGCTGCCAGTAAATCCAGTGAGGTAAAACTTTTAAAGTCGCCAAATTTCCACAACTCCATGGTATCAAGCAGTGCTACTTCCCAGGGCTTTTTCCCTGCCAGATCTAGCATACGCGGAATAGGCACACCTGTAAGTAAACATCTGCGGGCGATATAAGGGTAATCAAATTCTTTTCCGTTGTGGGCACAAAGCAGTTTATCATTATCTGCATTCCAGCGGTTAAGCATTTGGCAAAATTCTTCCAGCAGCATCTTCTCGTCATCGCCATAAAATGATTTGAGCTTAAAATGCCACTCATTGCCGCTGCGTAAAAAAGCCCCTACGGAGATGCACACAATTTTACCGAACTCAGCATATATACCGGCACGGCTGTAAATGCTTTCAGGTGTTTGGTCTTCTTTCACCAAAAACTGGGCTTTCTTTTGCCAAAGGTGTTGCCAACGCTCATCCATAGTGGAAAAATCAGCGTACTGCGGTACTGTTTCTATATCCAGACACAGTACCTTGGTTAAATCTAGGTTATCGAGCATAAAGTAAGTTTCATCCAAATATCTGAATTCTTTCGTCATTAAAAAACAGATGTTGGTCGGTAATGTAAAAAACACCTCTTGCTGAATTGAAAACTGTTGGTATCTTTGTGATATCAAAATGATATTAATATGAAAACAGAAAATTCTTTTAAAGCCTCTTCAGGATTCATGATGTTAGTTATGGTATTGCTCATGATTGCCGGTGGAGTTGCATCTTTCATTACCAGAACTCCCGTTGGTATTGCAATCGGTATGGTGGTAATAGTAATTGCCATTTTTCTGACGCCCGGATTCATCATTGTTAATCCGAATGAATCCAGAGTGATGGTATTCTTTGGTGAATACAAAGGCACACTGCGAGACAATGGTTTCTTTTGGGCCAATCCGTTTTTCACTAAAAAGGTAGTCTCTCTAAAGGCCATGAACCTGAACGGACACTCCATTAAAGTAAACGACAAACTGGGAAACCCCATTGAAATTGCTGCGGTAATTGTGTGGCAGGTAGAAGATACGGCTAAAGCCAGTTTTGAAGTAAACGACTTTGTGCAATACATCGCCATTCAAAGTGAGGCTGCGGTTAGGCATCTGGCAGGCACTTGTCCGTATGATAATCTGGAGCACGAAGACGAAGTGAGCTTGCGTTCCGGTGGTGAAAAAGTGAACCACATGCTCGAAAGCGAACTGACCGAAAGAATGGATCGTGCAGGAATCAAAATTATTGAAGCGCGCATCAGCCATTTGGCCTATGCACAGGAAATAGCAGGTGCCATGTTACAACGTCAGCAAGCTACCGCAGTTGTTGCGGCCCGTAAACAAATAGTAGAAGGGGCAGTAGGCATGGTAGAAATGGCACTGGCTAAATTATCTGAAAAAGAAATTGTGCACCTGGATGAAGAACGTAAAGCAGCTATGGTAAGTAACCTGCTGGTGGTACTGTGTGGTGATAAAAATGTAAGTCCGGTGGTAAATACCGGAACATTATATAATTAAAAAAAAGTCACAGATTATGCAGATTGGAATAACCATTCTGTGTAATCTGTGGCTTAAATACAATAGGTATGAATGTATTTAACGAAGTACAAAAATTCAGGCAATGGTGGCTGTATGCCATTCTTGCCTTTGCCTTTTTAGAGACAACCGTACTTTCACTTTGGGCTTCCAAAAAAACGAACGGGCCGGAACCTGAATGGGTAATTTACTTTGGCGGAGGAGTGGTTGCATTACTTGCCTGCATCTTTTGGCTCAGTAAACTGAAGACCCGCATTGACGCTACTGGCATTACTATACATTACCAACCTTTTGTTTGGGGACAAAAACAATGGCTGTGGGGTGAGGTAAAACATGCTTACGTGCGCAAATATTCCCCATTGTGGGAATACGGAGGCTGGGGTGTAAGACACACTATCAATAATGGCAAAGCTTACAATGTAAAAGGAGAATACGGTTTACAACTGGAACTCAACAACGGCAAAAAAATACTGATTGGCACACAACAGGCTGAAATAATGAAATCAGCATTGAGTGAGTTGAAAGTCGCATATCACATGGATTGCATAGATTTAAACCCTGCAACATGAGCGAGAAAAAAGCATTTGTGTTGCGTGTGAGCCCTGAAATGATGCAGGAGTTGGAGAAGTGGGCGGCTGATGAATTCCGAAGTGTGAACGGACAGATTGAGTTCTTGCTCAACAAAGCACTAAAGGATAACGGCCGCTTAAAGAGCAGTACAAAAAAGAAATAGATTTACTCTTCAAACAACAAGGCCAGAGCAGCATCTTCGGCATCACGCATTTCCTGCTTTTGCCCGGCAGTTTTATCCTTGTATCCTGCAAGGTGAAGCAAGCCGTGTACCATCACCCTGCAAAGTTCTTCGGTAACCGTAACATCAAACTTTAACGCATTTTCTTTAACGCGGTCAATACTGATGTATATTTCTCCACCCAACACTGCATCTGCGGTATAATCGAAGGTGATAATATCTGTATACGTATCGTGATTCAGAAACTGTTTGTTGATGTTGAGCAAATATGCATCAGAGCAAAACACATAATCGAGTTGACCAATACGTTTTCTCTTTTTCAAAGCCACATCTCCCAACCACTCTTTAACAGCAGTGCGGTGTTTTAGGGGCAAAGTGGCATCAGCCATATGAAACTGAATAGACATCAATCAAATATAACTACCGAATGCTTATGCTCCAAATAAAATTAAAGTAAGGAATCTATTATCTGCTCGGTGCTCACACCTTCGGCTTCAGCTTTGTAATTTTTCACCAAACGATGACGCAGAATAGGCTTGGCCACAGCTCTTACATCTTCAATATCGGGCGAATACTTCCCGTGTAAAAGTGCATGGCACTTGGCCCCCACTACCAAAAACTGGCTGGCACGCGGACCTGCACCAAAGGAAATATACTGGTTAATTTTATCTGTAGCCAATGCCGTACCCGGACGTGTTTTAGTGGCAAGCTTTACTGCATATTCCAGCACATTATCCGTTACCGGAACTTTACGTACAATTTGCTGAAAGTAGATAATTTCCGCTGCAGTCATTACTTTGGAAGGCGTAAGCGAAACACCCGAGGTGGTAGATTTAACCACCTGCAACTCGTCTTCATACGTAGGATAACCTACCACGATGTTAAACATAAAACGGTCGAGTTGTGCTTCAGGCAAAGGGTAGGTACCTTCCTGCTCTATGGGGTTTTGCGTAGCGAGTACAAAAAACGGTTCGTGCAAGGGATGTTGTTGTCCGTTTACACTCACACTTTTTTCCTGCATGGCTTCCAGTAATGCTGCCTGTGTTTTAGGCGGTGTACGGTTAATCTCATCTGCCAGTACAATGTTGGCAAACAACGGGCCTTTGATGAATTTAAAATGCCTGTTTTCATCCAGTATTTCAGAACCTGTAATATCCGAAGGCATCAAATCGGGTGTAAACTGTATGCGATTAAAATTCAAATCAAGTGCCTGAGAAATGGTTTTAACCAATAAGGTTTTCGCCAAACCGGGTACACCAATAAGCAGTGCATGTCCGTTGGAAAAAACACAGGTAAGCACATCTTCCACTACCTGCTGCTGGCCCACAATTACTTTTCCTATTTCTGTAGTGAGTTGTTTATATTTTTCTTTAAGTGCATCTGCACCTTCAACATCTGATTTGTATGGTAGTGTCATTGAATTATTTTTTTAACCACATTTGGAGCGAAGTACAGTTATGAAAATCTTCGCCCACTTTCACGTAATATTTTCCTTTGTATTTACCTATCCAGTTATACATTACCTCCTGCTGTTTTTGTGCGAAAGCTATGCCTTGAAATTTCTGGTAATCTTCTCTCAGATTGGCTTTATGAGGCGGTATCTCTGACTTAAGATAAATCATGCGGTAAGCCTGAGAACCATCGGGCAACTTGATGAGTTCAGGTTCTGAAATTTCACCCGGTTTCATTTTCTCAACCGTGAGGTACATGCTTTTATCCAGCATCTCCACATTTATTTTAGTACTACCCGTTTGCGGATCGCGTAAGAACCCTCCGCCTGATTTTGTTTCCTCCTCATCAGAGTATTTTTTGGCTGCTGTAACAAACGGCAGTGAATCGTATTTCATGCGGTGGTACAAACTATCCATCAACTCCTTCGCCTGTTTTAAATCGTCTTTAGTAGTTTGAGCACGAATAAGAATATGCCGAACATTCGCACTCTCCCCTCTGCGGGCTATCAACTGTAAAATGTGATAGCCATAGTTGGTTTCAATTATTTTAGAAACGGTATCTTTCTTCAAACGGAAAGCCTGTGCATCAAATTCGGGAACCATGTCGCCACGGTTAAAAAAGCCTAACTCTCCCCCCTTGGATGCTGAACCAGGGTCATCAGAATAAAGTACTGCTAACGTTTGGAAGCTTTCGCCATTCATAATGCGTTCCCGTATTTCAGTAATGCGCATTAAGGCAATTTCTTTGGCTTGTTTGCTCACCTTGGGCATACGAATAATTTGGGCTACCTCAATCTCTGCGCTGTAAAATGGCAGACTGTCTTCCGGAATACTGTTAAAATATTTTTTCACATCCGTAGGGCTCACTTTTACATCCTTTAAAACCTTCTGACGCATTTCCTCCACTACCATACTCTCCCGTATTTTATCCCGATTCTCAGCCTTTATCTCAGATATGGTTTTACCGTAATAATCTTCAAATGCCTTTTCACCGCCAAACTGTGCAATCAACCTGCGCACTCTGCTTTCCAGTTCTGTATTCACACGGTCCTCATCAACCACCACACTATCCAAATCGGCTTTGTGCAGCATCAGCTTTTCAGCCAGTTTTTGGTTCAGAATTTCACATCGGATATCGGGAGGAAGTGGCCCCTCGGCCTGCTTCTTGATTTGCTCCACCTCAGCTTCAATTTCTGACTTCAGAATAATTTTATCTCCCACTGCTCCTATTATCTCATCCACCACCTGCGCTTGTGCGCTGAGTGCAAAAAGAAGAGCAAATGCAGAGACTATAGCACGTAAATTCATGTTAAAAAATTTCAATATTGTTAGATAGTTCGGCTTCCTTTATCATATTCTGCTCCATCGTTTTCAGCAATTTCACTTTACGCTGGTTGAGTATCATCTCCTTAATACGTTCCCGCTCTTGTCCGGGATCGGAAGTCGTATTTCGAATACGGTAGTCCATGATGCGTACAATATAAAGAAAGTCCCCGTCTTTTACTTCAGTGTAGGTATTATTGTTTAAAAATGCTTCCTCGTTGTAGGTACGAATAGGGATTTCCTTAAGTACATCGGCAAAATCGAGCCATACACTTTCATCCAGAAAATAGTTGGATGCATTTGTTTTGCACCAGGAGATCAGCTCTTCCTGCTTGTCGTTTTTAAGCCAGTTGCGAACTTTATCGAGGTCTTTATGGTGGGCAGCAGCTTTCACAAATTTCAAGCGAATAAGATTTTTCTTAAGTTCAAAATTGCTCTTGTTGTTTTTGAAGTAAGACAAAATTTGTGCTTCGGTAATAACAGTATCCAGTTGTTGATTCAGCACTTGTTTTTCGTATTCGTAAATAAGCAATGAGTTGTGGTAGTCTTCCAGTTTTTTGCGTGTATCCAGTTGTTCCTTCGGCAGATTTTTTTCAGCCTGCTGTAAAAGCACCTGTTGTTTAACCCACGAATTAATGAGTTCTTTAACGTACTGCGCACTATCCTGCAAAGGACTTCGGCTGCGTAAAGCCTGACTCAGGTCGTCTGCATATAAATACTTCTGCCCAACACGGGCGAGTTGGGCAGAAGTGCTTTTAGAATCTTTCGTATTACAAGCGACTAACATAATCAAAGCTATCCATATGCTAACGCCCGGTTTCATGCTAAAGTATGACGACTTACTTGAACAGTGTATTCACAGTAGCCTGATTAACTTGTACAGGATATTTTGCCTTCAGTTCTGCCAGCCAGTCTTTTTCCAGTTGGTTCTGGTACTCGGCAGTAATCAATCCTTTTACGTCTTTCAGGTCTTTGGGTTGCGGGCCTTGTACCTCAACAAGTACCTGAAATACACTAACACTGTTTTTATCAGCGATAATTAAACGGTTACATTTTCCGGCACCTGCTGCTTTGCAGGCATCATCCAGTATATTGTCTTCTCCTGTTTCTACTTTGCGTGATTTCACTTCAACCGCTTTAGGATTTTTCTTGTTCATTTTTGATTTAATCTCCTCAACAGATTTGCCGGATGAAATCATTTTCTGAACTGCTTTAGCTGTTTTTTCATCAGCACAAGTATAGGTGTCTACTACATACCTGTCTTTGTAAAGGAAGCGTGATTTGTTCTTTTCATAATAGGCTTGTAATCCTACAGTATCATTCACTGCCTTTGACCATACTTTTTTATCAGTAAGATCAAACAACAGAATACCGTCATGATATTCCTGCATCAGATTACGGAAATCTTCATACTTTTTATCAAGGCCGGCTTCTTCAAATTCTACCATTTTGAAGGTGATGTAATCTTTGTACATCCCCTGCAAAGCAGCATCAATAGACGTAGCATTACGAGGAGTTTGATAATCGGCAATGTATTGCGCAAAATCTTGCTGAGTAAAGTTTTTGCCTGTAACGCTAAACACTACTTTATTTAAACCTTTTGCCCGTTCTTTATCCCATTTTCCCTGCAACAACGTAGAATCAACTGTTTTGAGTACCTCTTTGTAGGCAAGAGCATTTTCTTTAAATCCGTTCTCTTTTTTGATACGTTCCACAACAGCTTGTTTGTTTATTTCAGAACGGGAGTCGCGATTAATTTTCGTTTTGATGTTTTCTTCCAGTTCTTTCATAGGAGGCAAATCCTTTTTATCAATTCTTTTGATAATGTGCCAACCGTAAGGTGTTTTTACCGGCTCTGAGTAGTCACCATTATTTTTAAGTGCAAATGCAGCGTCTTTGAACTCTGTAGGAAAATTACCTGAGCTGGTAATCCAGTTCATTTCTCCGTTGTTTCTCAGACTGCTTTCATCTTGTGAATATTCTTTTACTACATCTTCAAACTTGGCACCGCCTTTAAGTTTAGTGTAAGCCTGATCTATTTTAGCCTTAGTTTCTTTCTCCTGCTCAGGAGTTCCGCCTGCCTGAAACTTCACCATAATGTGAGCAGCCTTCACTTCGCCACGGGCCGGTCTTCTTCCTAAAACTTTTATAACGTGGTAACCAAAACGGGTGCGAATGGGCATAGAAATTTTTCCGATTTCAGTAAGGTATGCGCCTGTTTCAAAAGCATAAATCATCTGGAACGCAGTGAACCATCCGAGGTTACCAAAGTTACGTGCCGCTGAAGGATCATTGGAATATTTCACAGCCAATGAATCAAAATTTTCGCCCTTCAATAATTGCTTGCGAATATCCATGGCCTTGTTGTAGGCAGCAACAGTATCTTTAGGCAGTGCATTCTCATCACAGTTAATCAATATGTGACTGGCGTTTACTTCCTGCTTCATGCGCTCATAAGCTTCTTTCACCAACTGATTGGTTACTGCTTTATCCACTAAATAGGGTTGCGCCAATTGCTTGCGGTAGCCGCCCAGTTCTTGTTTAAATGAACTAAGGGTATCTAATCCGTTTACTTTTGCTTCTTTTACTTTCAGCTTAAAATTCACATATAAGTCAAGATACTCCTTGATGCTTTTCTCATCAGGTTGTTCTTTGCTGGTGTTGTTCTTGGAATAAATCCGTTCAAATTCGGAACGATAAACGGTATCAGTTCCAAATGTAAACAATACCTGATCTGCAGGTTTCGCAGGCAAAACTGTTTTAGTTGCTTTCTTTTGTGCAAAAGCAATTTGCGTTACCGCAACTAAAACCAACAAGCTCCATTTTTTCATGTATATCGTCATTTTTTTAAGTAAGGGCAAAAATAAGTAAATCTTTGATTGCCGGGAGAACTTTGTGCGCAGGACAAAAGAAAAGAATAAAGATATAAACGACTGAATTTCATAATTATACAAAATACGCTGAAAATTATCCCTTTCTAAAAAACTATCTTTGAAGCATGATATCAGAATCTAAAGCCCCCGTTTCTATTGAGCAGTTGGGCGAGTTCGGCCTTATTAAACACCTGACCGGCCCGTTCACCACCGTTCAAAAATCAACATTAAAATCTGTAGGCGATGATGCTGCAGTTATAGATACCGGCAACGGTAAAGTTACCTTAGTAACTACAGACATGCTGCTGGAAGGTATTCACTTTGACCTGATGTACATGCCTTTGAAACATTTGGGATACAAAGCCGTTGCAGTGAACATATCTGACATTTGTGCGATGAACGGTGAAGCCAGGCAGATAACTGTAAGCATAGGTCTATCCAGCAAATACACGTTGGCTGCTGTGGAAGAATTGTATGACGGCATTCGTGCAGCCTGCAAAAATTATGACGTAGATTTAGTGGGCGGTGATACCACATCTTCCAAACAGGGATTAATACTTTCCATTACTGCGATTGGTGAAGCCGTTAAAGAAAAAGTGGTATACCGCAGTGGAGCAAAAGAAGGCGACTTGTTGTGTGTAAGTGGTGATTTAGGCGCAGCCTACATGGGGTACCAGCTGTTGGAAAGAGAAAAAAGAGTGTTCTTAGAAACACCTGAAGTACAACCTGATTTAGCCGGATTTGATTACGTACTCGAACGCCAGCTAAAACCTGAAGCACGGGTAGATATTTTAGCATTGCTTTCCAAAACCGGTGTATTGCCCACAGCGATGATTGATATTTCTGACGGACTGGCTTCCGAGATTTTTCACTTGTGCGAGCAATCGGATGTGGGCATGAATGTGTACGAAGAAAAAATTCCTATCGACAGTGTAACCTACAATACTGCGCGCGAATTCAATTTAGATCCTACCATGTGTGCCTTGAGTGGTGGTGAAGATTACGAATTGTTGTTTACCATTTCGCAAGCCGATTTTGAAAAAGTAAAAGACATAAGTGAAATAAGTATTATCGGACATTGTACTGCGAAAGACAGCGGCAAATACCTTATTTCAAAATCGGGTAATGTGCATCCTATCCAAGCACAAGGCTGGAATCATTTTAATCAAACGACTCCAGAATAGTTTCCAGCTTCATACCCCGGGAACCTTTAAGGAAAAATGTATAACCTGAGAAATCATTTGCCCGAATGTGCTCCTTCACTTCATCGGCTGACAGAAATGAACGGGCGTTAACTGAAGAGGCGTACTTCGCAAATTCTTTCCCTACCAGCCACACCTCTTTTAAGCCCAATGAGGCAGCAGTCTCAGCCATTTGCCGGTGTTCTGCATCACTGTACTCTCCTAGTTCAAACATATCGCCTAAGATAGCTATGGCATTTTCAAACTTGTTTGCGGCAAAATTCCTAAGCGACAATTCCATACTCGAAGGATTGGCATTGTAAGCATCGAGATAGATGGTACGCGTTCCTTTTTGTATAATTTGCGAACGGTTATTTTTAGGCTCATACCCTTCCACCGCTTCAGCAATATGCTCCAGTGGCACACCAAAGAAACGACCAAAGGCAACTGCTGCCATAATATTATCAAAGTTGTATTCACCGGAAAGTACAGAAACTATTTCTCTGCGAAATCCTTCAATAGCAAATACAATGGATGGACGAGCACTAATCAGTTGCGCAGCATAATCTGACTCCTTCATATTATCTGCATAATTTCCTGCATACACTTTTTTGTGTGTAAGTCGGGAAGCCATGCGCATCAACCACTCATCGTTTCCATTAACAAATGCAGTACCTTCATTTTTCAGTAAGTAATAGTACAATTCACTGCTTGCCTGTGCCACACCTTCCAGACTACCAAAACCCTCCAGATGATCCTTACCTATATTGGTTATCATACCGTAATTGGGTGCTGCTATTTCGCACAGTTCAGCATTTTCCCCCAAATGATTGGCCCCCATTTCAATTACCGCCACCTCATGTTCAGCAGTAAGCTTAAGCAAGGTGAGCGGAACGCCAATGTGGTTGTTGAAATTTCCGGGAGTAGCTAAAAGGTTAAACTTCTTTGACAACACCGCTGAGATAAGTTCTTTGGTAGTTGTTTTTCCGTTGGAACCCACAATGGCAATAACCGGAATGCCCAATTGCATGCGGTGGTGATGTGCCAGTTCCTGCAGTGTTTTTAATACATCGTCAACCAGAATGAAACGATCATCAACAGCAAATTCGGCCTCATCAACAACAGCATATGCAGCACCCGCATCAAGTGAAGCCAGTGCATATTGATTGCCATTAAAACTGGGCCCTTTCAACGCAAAGAAAATTCCCTGCGGAATAACCTGACGGCTATCCGTAAATACAATTTTCTTTTCTAAGAATAAGTCGTAAATTTGAGAAACATTCATCTGACTGAGATTTATTCAAATTAACAAAATCAATATTGTATGCGGAAATTAATATTACTAACGTTTGTGTTGTGCAGTGTACACCTGATGAGCCACGCCCAGAATATGGGTTTTGTATACTCAGGAGACGTCAAGTTTCTTAACCAAAACAATGACACCCTACAATTCCCGTTTACGGGTGGGTTTACCGCTCCGCAATTCAATAATGTGGACCTAAACGGTGACGGGAAAAAAGATCTGGTAGTATTTGACCGCGCAGGAGATATTATCCATCCGTTCATTTATACCGGAACTGCTACAGGTGACGTAAAATACCGTTATGCCCCGGAGATGAGGCAATACCTGCCCAAATTAACCAGTTGGGTGCAGTTTGTGGATTTTGACCACGATGGAAAGGAAGATATTTTCACGCAAGCCAACCCTGCAGATGCAACTGTTGATACATTTATCATCAACAATAACATACGCGTTTTCAGAAACACCAGTACCGGAAGTACTCCCAGCTTTGTACTTAAAACCAGAAAGCTGATGGAGGGTTATCCGAAAGCAGCCCCCCCCAATTACGCCTCAGATACTTTCCCCAACGGGTTGTATTGTAACCCCATTGACCGCCCTTGTTTTGTTGACATTGACAATGACGGGGATCTGGACCAACTCACTATGTTTATTTTGAGCGGTTATGTAGAACTCTGGAAAAATTTTCAGGTAGAGAAAGGTTTGCCCAATGGCACATTTTTCTTTAGATATACTGACCCGTGTTGGGGTGGTGTACTGATAAGTGAAACCGTAAACTTAGGCATCAGTTGCTATAAATATTACTTTAAAAGCAATGCACACTTTGGTACAACCATAGCGGCCTTTGATTTGGATGGAGACGGAGACAAGGAATTGATTTCAGGAGATGTTGCTGCAGACCACTTGGTGAACACCAAAAACGGGCGGATAGAAAATAACTGGAAACACAACGGTTTTTCTTCCGATACCATGATTTCATCCGATACCATATTTCCACGAAATACGGTTAGGCCAAAATTCCAAAGCGGATTAGCGGCTTACTTTGTTGACATCAATGATGACGGAAAACAGGATTTAGTTGTGTCAACCAATAACCTGACCGGTGCCCGCACCAAAGCACAAATATGGTACTATCAAAATACCGGTACAGTAACTGTTCCTATATTCACTTATGTAACCAATAACTTCCTCTCTGACCAAACCATTGATGAGGGTGGAAGATTTGCCCCTGCTCTTTTTGACTATGACAGAGATGGTAAAAATGATTTATTGGCCGGCACGTATGGCAACTGGGATCAAAGTTTAAATGCCAAAGACCGCTTAGTGCTTTTCAAAAATATGGGTACAAATGAACAACCCGTTTTCAAACAAGTAGACAGCAATTACCTGCGTGTAGATACCATGAACCTCTCCGCCATAAAACCTGCAGTAGGTGATTTGGACCGTGACGGAAAACCGGATATTTTGCTGGGTTTAGGTAATGGTACAATGGTGTACTTTAATAATACCTCCTCCGGAAGCGGGCCCAGCAGCTTTGCTGCACCTGTTAGAGATTTTGCCAACATCAATGTTTTCGGCTTTAATGCTCCCTGTATTTACGATATGAATTTTGATGGCAAAAACGATTTGATTATCGGTAATGACAATGGCACTATTCATTATTACCGCAACAAATCCATCTCTTTAACCGGATATAATTTTTCTTCCACCCCTGATGCAGATACCTTAGGGCAAATCAATGTGACACAACAGAATAATATTTACGGCAACTCTTCCCCTGCGCTTTATAATGTAAAAAGTGACAGTATGATTGAAATGCTGGTGGGCACATTCAACGGCAGAATCAGAAGCTACCGTATTCATGTAAATCTGGAAAGTCAGTTTGAAGAAATTGACAGCGTACTTCAACAACCCGAGTGGGTCACTTACTCCAATGCATCTGTTGCCTCTACCGGCAGGTTTATACCCTATGTAGGTAACCTTACCAACGATACCATTCCTGATTTGCTGGTGGGCACCAATTATGGCGGACTCTTATTCTACAAAGGAGTATACAGAGGAGATATGACTGCCATTATCGGATACGACACAGTTAAAGTAATGTTGGATACAGGAACAAACGTAGCCGGAAGAAACATTACTCTTGAAAATGCCTTTAGTGTATATCCTAACCCTGCTAAGGACAACATCATCATTGAACGCACATCACAACAGGAAAAAGAAAAAGTTACTGTGGAAGTGTGGGATCTTACCGGTAAAAAGCTTTTTGAACAGGAAATGAGTGAAAAAGAGACGGGATTAAGCATACCGGAAAGTAAATTACACAAAGGATTGTTGATTATCAGGATATTAAATATATCCGGAGAACAAAAAACTTGGAAAATTTTGAAACATTAAACTTCTGTAGTAGGTTTACAATAAGGTTAGGTTAATTTAAAGAACAGGTAATATGAAAGTTTCTCCTCGTTCGCACATTTGGATTTTGTTTATGATTGCCGTTTTGGGGTTATTCTCCTGCAAGAGCAGTATGCAATCTAAAAGCGTCTTCGGTGGAAAAAAAGGAAACCTGAAAAGCGTTTTCCAACGTTACCAGTCGAGGGACTTTAAAGCTAAAAACGAGGAAAAGAAACAACAGAACAAACAGACCGATGAACAGGAAGGTAACCCAACCGAAACACCAACACCTGTTACCGTTACAGCACCCGCAATACCTAACACAGCCACTATTGAAAACCCTGAATTAACTTTGCAGGAAAAAATTACCGTTACGGATGAAATGCCTGATAATGCTAATGTAACCGAAGAAATTCCTACTACAGCAATTACAGATGAGTTAGCTGCATCACAGGATTATTCCGAAAAAAATATTGCTAATGAAGTACTATCCGCTTCGGTTCACACAGCTAAAAATATTTCTGTAAAAGCAATTAAATCCATTACCAAACAAGCCTCATCAGGTAACCAAAAAGAAGGCATTGCAAAAACAGCGCATACTAACTTTATTGCCCTGCCGGGTATATACAAAAAATTCTATAACGGAGATTTCAGAACGGGATTAAAAGAGCTAAAGATAAAGGCGGAGAAAAAAGGAAAATCGTACCTGTGGGTATTGTACTTCGCCATTGCTCAAGCTTTCACGGCCATGTTTCTGGGCTTTAAAAATATATTCCAGATGCTGGACACACCTTCAGACGCAGGTAACAAAGCTTTGGGCATAAGCTATGCATCCATTGCAATTCTTACTATACACACCTTATTGCTGGTTGGTTTGGTTAAAAACTTTATGTAGTCAAACAGCTTGCTGCTTACCTTTCCTCTCCTGCACATCTTTCTTTAGCTAAAAAATACTCACGTATATTCATAAAAAAATCCCGAATGAAATTCATCCGGGATTTTTTGTTATTGAGTTCAAGAATATTAATCTACGTTATCGTGCAGAAAAGAGTTGTTGTTTTTTATCTCGGGCTTTTTGTTTTCATCCTCTGAAAGCGTAAACCTGGAAACACTCGACTCTGACGAATGAGGTACATCATTCAACATATACTTTTTACGCATATAGGCCGGTTCTTTTTCCAAATCATTTAACCCCTTTTCACTGCTCAGAGAAAGATTTAGGTTACGCATCTCAATAATCCGTTGCTTTATCTTTTTGATACGTTCCTCTTCATCATCCTCCGGTTGCGGATCCTGACGAACAGGTGGGTCTGTGGGCATGTCGTTGGTTGTCTCTACAGATGAAACGGACAAAGAGATTTCTTCCTGCTCTTCCATATCATGTACAGGCATAATGGGTGCATCGTACAAATCCAGTTTCTGAGATTTTAACTCCGCTAAACGTTGCTGCAATTCATCGTCTTCTGATGATGTATTGTTGTGCTCCTCGTTCTCCACTTTGTTTACCACATGCGAGAAAGGCAACTCTACCTGCTTCAACACCATCTCGTCCTTTTCAGCCACAGGTGTAATAACATCTGCTTTCTCTTCTTTGGCAGGAGCCTCCATGTTGTGCACTACCCGCTTATCATCCAGTGAACTTACAATAAGTTTGTTCTCTTTGGTTTCAAATCCGGTAGCAATAATGGTTACTGAAAGTTCTTCGTCCAGAGTTTCATCGAAGCAGTTGCCCCAAATCATATCTGCATTAACACCTGCTTCATCCTGAATGTATTCCGTAATAACAGAAATCTCATCCATCAATACTTCTTTTCTTCCTGAAGTAATGTTGAGCAGAATATTTTTTGCTCCGCGAATATCGCTGTCGTTTAACAACGGAGAGGCCAATGCCATTTGAGCGGCTTTAATGGCTCTGTCTTCTCCTACCGCAGTGGCTGATCCCATGAGGGCCACCCCGCTGTTGGTCATCACAGTTTTTACGTCTTCAAAATCAACGTTGATGTAACCGGGAACGGTAATGATTTCTGCAATTCCTTTGGCAGCCACGGTAAGAATACCATCGGCTTCAGAGAAAGCAGTGCGTAACGACATATTGCCGTAAGCTTCTTTTATTTTCTCATTGCTGATAACCAGCAAGCAGTCTACATTCTTTTTAAAGTTATTCAAACCTTCTTCAGCAAACTGCTTTCTGCGCTTGCCTTCAAAGTGGAAAGGCATGGTTACTATACCTACCGTAAGCATTCCAAACTCTTTCGCTGTTTTCGCTATAATGGGCGCTGCACCTGTTCCGGTACCACCACCCATGCCCGCTGTAATAAACAACATTTTGGTGTTCACACCCAGGCCATCAATAATTTCTTCGATGCTTTCCATAGCCGCTTTGCGACCTACTTCCGGATTGGCACCAGCACCGCGTCCTTCGGTGAGGTTATGTCCCAATTGTATTTTGTTCGGGATAGGACTCATCTCCAACGCCTGCGAGTCGGTATTGCAAATCAAAAAGTCAACGCCTTTTATGCCCTGACTGTACATGTGATTTACTGCATTACCTCCGCCTCCGCCAACACCTATCACCTTGATTATGGACGACTTTTCTTTAGGCATATCAAATTGAATTTTGCTTACCATTACCTGATTATTTTCCGCTATAAAATTACAAAAGTGCACAACAGCTGAACGAACAGAGTTGTGCACTTTTCAACATGTTTATCTATTCAAAGTCCTTTAATTCGTCCTCTGAAAGCATAAAATCTTTGCCTTTTTTGAGCAATTTCCCGAAAAAGCCGGAAGTATCGTTGTCTTCTTTGTGTGTACTTTGAAGTTTAGCTTCCTGTACTTCAGGATCCTGATTGTTCTCATCCAGTCCCATCATCACCAATCCGATACCGGTGGCATACATCGGGCTTTTTACATCGTCCACCCCTTTGCCAATGTGCTCATGCGGATATCCGATGCGCGCATCCATGCCGGTAACCAATTCAGCCAAATGAGTGATGTGCTTGAGTTGTGCACCACCACCGGTGATTACTATACCGGCTGCCAGTTTACGTTCAAGTCCTGAGCTTTTGATTTCATACAGTACCTGCTCAAAAATTTCTTCCACACGGGCCTGAATAACCATAGCCAGGTTACGCACACTGATTTCTTTGTGCTGGCGACCACGGATACCGGGAATACAAACGATTTCGTTTTCCTTATTTTCCATGGCCATAGCCGAGCCGAACTTCACTTTCAATTGCTCTGCCTGATTGCGCAACACGGAGCAACCTTCTTTGATATCTTCCGTAATGATGTTTCCACCAAAAGGAATCACAGCTGTGTGACGGATTACATCGTCATAAAAAATGGCCACATCTGTAGTACCACCACCAATATCTACCAAACAAACACCGGCTTGTAATTCTTCTCTATCAAGAACAGCATCTGATGATGCCAGTGGCTCCAGTATTAAATCAGCCACGTTTAATCCGGCTTTCTCTACACACTTGCGAATATTTTTAGCCGCCATCATCTGTCCGGTAATGATGTGGAAGTTGCCTTCCAAACGTACACCCGACATTCCCACGGGGTCTTTAATGCTGTGTTCATTATCCACAGTAAAATCCTGCGGTAACACGTGAATGATTTCATCTCCCGGAGGCAGTGCGAGCTTGTGCATGCCCTCTCTCAGGCGATTGATGTCTTCCATGCTTACTTCCGATTCTGCATCATCACGGGTAATGGTGTTGCGGTGCTGAAAGCTCTTGATGTGCTGACCCGCAATACCCACATGCACCACTTCCACTTTTACGTTAGATTTACGGGAAGCTTCATCAACGGCCAGTTTTATGGCTTGTACAGTTTTTTCAATGTTCACCACCACTCCACGCGCCACACCTGTTGATTCAGCTTTTCCCATACCGAGAATGTCTACCTTTCCGTGATCGTTTTTGCGACCTACGATGGCACAAACTTTTGTAGTTCCGATGTCGAGACCTACGATGATTTTACTGTTGCTCATATATGCAGTATTATTTTATTTTTTTGTACAAACTATTTGCCCTGTGTATTTGAGGTTGATGGTGCCGTATTGGTTCCAACCGGTTTTGGTTAAAGCCTCTTTGTAAAACAACATCAACCTGTTTAGTTTCTCTTCCAAACCTTCAGTGGTTCCCAGAATAATCTGGTGGTCCCCTACCTTAGGTATCAGTATCAATTCACTCTTATCGTTCACCAGCACTTGCTCCATTTGTGCTTTCCAGAATTCATCTTTTTCCAGAAAGGTAGCCAACTCAAACAACTGCTGCGTTACCACACTTTTTAATGAATCTCCTTCACTGTATTTTTCATAAATATTTCCTGTAGCAACCAACACACGGGCCGTGTAACTATCGGATACCGGCATTTTCAAACCTCTGTTATCAATGTAATATCCTGTTCCGTCATTTCTGATGATGCGAACGATGGGCCTGCGTTGGTACACATCTACTTTCAACTGTCCGTTAAGGTTGGCATACACTTCTGCATTGTACACAAAAGGATTTCTTTCCAGCCTGGCTTCCAACTCCGCTACGTCAATTTTATGAACGGGTTCTCCTACAATGTTATCTTCTTTTCCTTCATTGGTTAATATGCTCACCACTGCTGCACGGTCAATAAAAAAGTTCTCCGCCTCCGGACTAATACTGATATCTATAGCAAGGCAAAGCGTACGGCCCTGACTCTTTTGTACAAAACCCAGCGACACCAGCAAGCCGCTTACCAACAGCACCCAAAGGCTGATGATACCGATTTTTTTCAATTGCTGTATACGTTGTTCCTTATCCATACAAGTGTTTTAAAGGTTCAACTAACTGGTCAATATCTCCTGCGCCTATGGTTACCAAAACCTCCGGATGCTTAGCACGCATCAGGTCAATTAGCTCAGCTTTGGAGCAGAGTGTTTTATTTTTTAACGTAGCTTTATCGAGTAACATCTGTGAGGTTACTCCGGGTATAGGTAATTCACGGGCCGGATAAATATCCAGCAGTATAAGTTCATCAGCCAGGGATAAGCTTTGTGCAAATCCATCAGCAAAATCGCGTGTGCGGGTAAACAGGTGTGGTTGGAAAACAGCCGTTACCTTTTTATCAGGGTACATTTCTTTTACTGAACTTAAAAATGCTTTGATCTCTTCGGGGTGGTGCGCATAGTCGTCAATGTACGTGATGTTCTCCTTACGTAAAATGTATTCAAACCTGCGTTTTGCTCCGCGAAAGTTGGCCAGTCCTTTTCTTAAATCCTCTTCGCTTACACCCATTTGCAACACCACTGCTGAGGCCACTACGGCATTCTCTACATTGTGCCAACCGGGTATACCCAGTGTAAGTTGTGAAATAGTTTTTCCGTTGATGTGGAGGTCAAACGTATATACTGCATCTGTAATGGTAACGTGATTGGCATTTACAGCCGCAGTACCATTTAGTGAGTACACGGTGTAGTCTACTTTCAACTCAGGAATTACAGGCAACCCTGCTTTGATGTACAAGTGCCCGCCTGATTTAAGTTTGTTGGTGTAATCTAAAAATGATTTTTTCAGCTCCTCGTGTTCACCGTAAATATCCAGGTGATCCGCATCAGTTGAAGTGATTACGGCTACATCAGGAGACAGTGTTAAAAACGAACGGTCAAATTCATCGGCTTCTACCACTACTACTTGCTTACCGTTGTGTGTACCTGTGCCTAGTAACAAATTGGTATTATAGTTGGCTGAAATGCCACCTAGAAAAGCACTGCAATCAATACCACCGCTGCGCAACAAATGTGCAATTAAGGTAGAGGTGGTAGTTTTACCGTGTGTACCTGCTACGCCAATACAAAAGGCCTGCTCGGTAACGTTGCCCAACAGTTGTGAACGTTTGAGTAAGGTGTACCCGTTGTTTAAAAAGAAATCGTACTCGCTGTGGTCTTTAGGAATAGCGGGGGTGTACACCACCAGCACCTGCGCGTTGTTGGCAAGGTTGCGTATATCCTCGTGCACCAGGTTAAGGTCATCTTGGTAATGCACGGCCATACCCTCCTGCTCCAGTTGTTGGGTAAGTGGTGTGCTGGTTTTATCGTAGCCACTCACCTGCTTGCCCTGCACATGGAAGTACCGGGCCAGAGCGCTCATGCCAATGCCGCCAATACCAAGGAAATAGATATGTTGAACCTGTGCGATCAATTTTCTTTGATTAATGTATAATAATGACGTGCAGGGCCGTTTTGAACTACTCCGCTGTATCCTACAACTTTATACCCCTTCTGAGACATGTGCTTTAGTGTTTTACTAAGCGCATTTTCGAATGGCAATTGCCCTTTGTCAAGATTTTGCCCAACTTTTATACCTAATAGTTTTTCAGCAACCTCTTCCTGTCCATCATCATAAAAAATACTAATTTGATCAATATTCGCCTCTATAATGGCATAACTAACCTCAGCATTTTCCTTTGCCTTAAACGAATACAGCACCACAGCTCCCAGAGCGATGGCTATTCCGATAAATACATAGAGCAGTTTTTTCATGTTATTCTTTAATTAATTTTAAAACTTCATTGGCTATCACTTCCGGTGCATTGGGAGAAGAGAAGTGCAAAATATTTCTGCGCATCTGTTCTTTCTTTTCTTCATCATGAATTAAGCCCAGCGCTAGGTACACCAGGTTATTTTTTGCTTCGGCATCTGTTACCAGAATGGCGGCATCTTCTTTCACCAGGGCTTCGGCATTTTTGGTTTGGTGATCCTCAGCCACGTTGGGTGAAGGCACCAGAATAACCGGCTTTTGCAGGTAAGCTATTTCTGCAATAGAAATGGCGCCTGCACGTGAAATCACCACATCGGCAATGGCATAAGCCAAATCCATGCGGTAAATAAACTCGTGTACTTTGATGGCTTCCGTTTCAGCAGATTTGCCGATGTTGTAGTACCACTTGCCTGTTTGCCACAACACCTGCACACCTTCTTTTTCGAGGTGTTCGCTCTTATCAAAAATACTTTCGTTGATGGTGCGAGCACCCAAACTTCCGCCAATAACTAAAATAGTTTTTTTGGCCGGATCTAATCCGAAAAAGCTGTAGGCAGCGGCTTTATCCACGTCTTTATTTAATATCTCTTTGCGTATGGGATTGCCTGTTTTCATCAACCTTTCCTTGGGGAAAAATTTCTCCATACCATCAAAGGCCACACAAATACGGCTCACTTTATTTTTGAGTAATTTATTGGTGATGCCCGCAAAACTGTTTTGTTCATGAATGAGGGAGGGCACACCGTAACCTGCTGCGGCTTGTAAGGTAGGGCCGCTGGCATATCCACCCACGCCTATGGCTGCATCAGGATTAAAGTCTTTTACTATTTTTTTAGCTTTCATAGTAGCCAGCAACACCTGCACGGGCCACCACAACAACTTCACTGAAAGCTGACGTTGCAGTCCGCTGATGTCGAGCCCCACAATCTTATATCCGGCAGCAGGAACTTTTTCCATTTCCATGCGGCCGTTGGCGCCTACAAATAAAAATTCCGCATCAGGACGTAATTTTTGTATAGCCTGAGCAATGGCAATAGCCGGAAAAATATGACCGCCTGTGCCACCACCGCTGATGATAATTTTTAACGGACGGTTATGCATGAGCCACCTCCTCGTTAGTTGTATTGTTTCCAGAATTTGTTTCCGTATTGCCTGCACCCATTTCGCCTGAGGTATCAATAAAACGACTTACACTCAAAATTACTCCGAAGGCAAAGCTGGTAAACCACAAAGAGGTTCCGCCCATACTTACCAGCGGCAAAGGCAAACCCGTAACCGGGAAAATATTTACCGCTACCGCCATGTTGATGAAGGCCTGAATAACCAAACTTAAACTTAAACCAAAGGCCAGCAAGGCGCCAAAAGCTTTGGGACTTCGCACCACAATTCGCACCGTGCGCCACAGAAACAGCAGGTACAAACAGATGAGAAATAAACCGCCCATCATGCCGTACTCTTCTACTATAACTGCGAAAATAAAATCGGAATACGGGTGCGGTAAAAAGTTGCGCTGCGTGCTGTTGCCCGGACCTTTTCCGAAAAGGCCACCCGTAGCAATAGCAATTTTAGCCTGATCACTTTGGTACGTGTTGCCGTCCTTATCTCCGGTAAATGTTTCAATACGTGATTTCCATGTTTTAAAGCGACCGATTTTAGCCAGTGTAGCATCCGGTATATTAAACAGAATGCCGATGAGTAAACCCAATCCAACTACTCCGCTGGCTACCAACAACAGTAAATATTTGAAGTTGATGCGGCCGATGAACATCACAATTAAACACGTAGAAAAAAGCACCAGTGAGGTAGATAAGTTTGCCGGAGCAATCAATAAACACACGCCCACTACAGCTGATAGAATAGGCAAAAATGCCTTTTTGAAATCTTTAATATCTTCCTGTTTCTTAGACAGCATGCGTGCCACATACATGATGAGCGCTACTTTGGCTAAGTCGGAAGTTTGGAAAGTAGCATTGATAATGGGAATACTGATCCAACGTTTGGCATCATTGATATCAGAACCAAAGAAGAGCGTGTAAGCTAACAAAGGGAAAGACAGAATAAGCAACACGCGTGCAATACCGTAATAATAGCGGTAATCTACACGGTGTGCCAGGTACATAAAGCCTATACCCATAAGCAACAAAAACATGTGCTTAGCCAGCAACAATTCCGTATTACCGGAATACCGCTTGTAGGCCAAAGTACCTGTTGAACTGTACACCGCCAGCACTCCGAAAAGCGACAGGGTGAATACAATTCCCCAAATAACAAAGTCTCCTTTAGTACGTGATAAGAGCCAATTCATGGATGTGTTTCAATTACAATTCGCGTACTGCTTTTTTAAACTGACGACCACGATCTTCGTAGTTCTCAAATAAATCAAAACTCGCACAAGCCGGTGAAAGCAACACAGCCTCTTCGCGCTTAGCCAGTTTGTAAGCTACGTGAACAGCCTCTTTAGCCGAAGTGGTGTTCACAATCATTTCCACGTCACGTTGAAACGCTTCGTGAATTTTACGGTTGTCGATGCCTAAGCACACAATCATGCGCACCTTTTCTTTAATCAAAGGTTTCAGCATTTCGTAATCGTTGCCTTTGTCAACTCCACCGGCAATCCAGATAACGGGCTTTTCCATGCTTTCTAAGGCATACCACGCAGAGTTTACGTTGGTTGCTTTAGAGTCATTGATAAAGTCGATACCCTGCACAGTAGCTACATGCTCCAAGCGGTGTTCAACATTTTCGAAGTCGGTAAGACTCTCGCGGATTACTTCCTTGCGGATGGAAAGCACCTGACCTACGATGGCCGCAGCCATGGAGTTGTAAGTGTTGTGCTTACCTTTTAAAGCTAACTCGTTTAAATACATATGGAATGGGTTTGATGAATGAACAGAAGAAGTGGATACCACCATGGCTTTGTCTTTTTCCCAGGCACCTTCACTCAACTCTTGTTGAATAGAGAAAGGAAGCTTACGGGCAGCCACAGTGATGTTCTTTAAATTATTTACTGACACTTCATCATCTGCACAATAGATGAAGAAATCTTCAGCGGTTTGATTTTGCAGAATGCGGAACTTGGAGTTTACGTAGTTTTGCAATTGGTAATCGTAACGATCCAGATGATCAGGGGTAATGTTGGTGAGCACAGCGATGTTGGCTTTAAAGCGGTACATGTTATCCAACTGAAAACTGCTGATTTCAAGAACAAAGTAGTCATAGGTTCCGTGTGCCACCAAACGCGCAAAGCTGGTACCTATATTGCCACCACAGGCTACATTTAATCCTGCTTTTTTGAGCAGATGGTAAATAAGTGAGGTGGTAGTAGTTTTACCGTTGGTACCTGTAATGGCAATGATGTAAGCATCTGTGTAAAGCGCGGCAAATTCAATTTCAGAAATTACCGGAGTACCTTTTTTTATCAGTTGCTGAATGAGTGGTGCCGTATCAGGTATACCCGGACTTTTGATAATCTCATCAGCGGCCAGTATGCGTGCTTCATCGTGGCCACCTTCTTCAAAATCAACACCTGCTTTAAGCAACTCGTCTTTGTACTTAGCCGGAATAGCAGATTTGTCGGATACAAACACATCATACCCCTGCTGCTTAGCCAGCAGTGCTGCACCAGTTCCGCTTTCGCCTGAGCCTAATATGACAAGTTTCTTTGACACGGTTTATCTTATCTTAAGGGTTAAGATGGTTACGATAGCGAGCATGATTCCGATAATCCAAAAGCGGGAAACAATTTTGGACTCGTGGTATCCTTCTTTCTGGTAGTGGTGGTGCAGCGGTGACATCTTGAAAATGCGTCTGCCTTCACCGTATTTTTTCTTGGTGTATTTGAAATACGAAACCTGAATCATCACCGACAAATTCTCTACGAGAAAAATGCCGCACAAAATGGGAATCAACAATTCTTTGCGCACCATGATGGAGAACGAAGCGATGATACCGCCCAAAGCCAGGCTGCCGGTATCTCCCATAAATACCTGTGCCGGATAAGCGTTGTACCATAAGAAACCTACACAGGCTCCTACAAAGGCTCCCGCAAAAATCACCATCTCACCTAAGTGCGGGATGTACATAATGCCAAGGTATTTCGAGAACACTAAGTTGCCCGACACATACGCGAATATGCCGAGTGTGGTACCGATAATGGCTGAAGTTCCTGCGGCCAATCCGTCAATTCCGTCAGTGATGTTGGCCCCGTTGGAAACTGCAGTGATAATGAATATTACTACCAGTACAAAAATGATGTAGTTGTATTTTTTATAATCATCTCCCATAAAACTGAGGAGATTCGCATAATCAAATTCCGTTGATTTAAAGAACGGAATAGTGGTGTTTGTGGCTTTCTCTTCTTTTATCCATACCTGTTGGTTGTCGATGGTTTGAGGCTGTAAATTGTTCGCCAGAACAAACTCCGGTGTTACTTCCTCCGCTTTATAAATATCACGTGTTTTTACATTGTCATTAAAGTACAGTACAGTGCCTACAATAATGCCCAAACCAATCTGTCCGAGTATTTTAAAACGACCGGCTAAACCTTCTTTGTTCTTTTTAAATACTTTGATGTAATCATCCAGAAACCCAACCAAGCCAAGCCAGATAGTAGAAATAACAATCAGCAGAATGTATACATTGTTGATGCGGGCAAACAGTAAAGTTGGAATAAGGATAGCTGCGAGAATAATCAAACCACCCATAGTAGGAGTGCCTTGCTTTTGTTTCTCGCCTTCCAGCCCCAGGTTACGAACGGTCTCGGCCACTTGCAATTTGCGCAAAGCCTCAATTAACCTTTTACCAAACAGCATGGAAATGGTTAGCGACAAAATAATGGACAGCGCTGCGCGGGTAGAGATGTACTTAAAAGCACCTGTACCGGCTAAGTCAAAATTTTTATCTAAGTATTCGAATAAATAATACAGCATGCTTTATTTATTAAATAGTTGAAATGTTTGCTGAAGAATTTCTTTATCGTCAAAAGGGTGTTTTACGCCCTGTATCTCCTGATAGGTCTCGTGCCCTTTGCCGGCTACCAGAATAATGTCACCCTTGCTGCTCAAGCTCACTGCAGTTTTAATCGCCTCTTTCCTGTCACTGATGCGCAGTACCTTTTTGAAATGCACCGGTGAAATTCCTTTTTGCATTTCATCGAGTATAGCCTCCGGATTTTCATAACGCGGGTTATCGGACGTTAGAATAATTTTATCACTCAGCTCACAGGCTATCTCGGCCATTACAGGACGTTTGGCTGCATCTCTGTTGCCACCGCAACCTACAATAGTTATTACCTGCTCGTTTCCTGTCCGTATTTCCTTAATGGTTTCCAATACATTTTTTAATGCATCGGGGGTGTGGGCATAATCCACTATTCCGGTAATTCTGTTTTCTGAATACACCGTATCAAAGCGCCCTTTGGCTGAGGTAAGTTTACTGAGGTGGGTAATGATTTCATGTTTGTCTTTGCCCAGTAAAAATGCTGCACCATACACAGCCAGTAAGTTGTAGGCATTAAAATTACCTACCACTTTAAACCAGGCTTGTTCTCCATCAATATCGAGCAACATACCTGAAAAATCTGCTTCCAGTATTTTGCCTTTAAAGTCGCTCATGGACTGCAGGCTGTAGGAGTAACGTGTAGCTGACGTGTTCTGCAACATCACCGCACCGTTTTTATCATCTTTATTGGTTAAAGCAAAAGCGGTATCGTTTACCTCATCAAACAACTGCTTTTTTGCTTTGAGGTAATTGTCGAATGTTTTGTGGTAGTCTAAGTGATCGTGCGTAAGGTTGGTGAATACCACTCCGGCAAATTCCAATCCTTTAATCCGGTTTTGATGAATGGCATGTGAACTGGCTTCCATAAAGCAATGCGAACATCCGGCATCTACCATTTTAGCTAACAACTCATTAATGGCTAAAGCATCGGGGGTGGTGTGTGTAGATGGAATGATTTCATCATTAATCACATTGTTTACCGTTGACAACAAGCCAACGTTATGACCAAATTCTCTGAATAACTTATAGAGTAAAGTTGCTACAGAAGTTTTTCCGTTAGTGCCTGTTACCGCAACCAGCTCCAGTTCTTTTGATGGTTCTCCGTAAAACTTGGATGCCATTAATGCTAATGCTGCAGAGGTATCTTTTACCTTAACATAAGTAATGTCTTCCACCAGTGCCTGCGGCAACTCCTCACATACAATAGCACACACACCCTTTTCAATCACATCACCAATAAACTGATGTCCGTCAGCCTGCGTTCCTCTCACAGCAATAAACAGGGCGTAAGGAGCTGCTTTGCGTGAATCAAAACAAATGGACTGCACATCAATATCCAGTTCTCCTGCTACCTGAAGCACTTCAACATTTTTCAAGAGTGTTTTCAAATCCAACATCAGCTTAATTCAATTACTATGGTGGAACCTTTCATTATTCTGGCGCCCGGTACCTGCGACTGGTATTTTACCTTTCCGGCACCTTTACACTGTACACGTAATCCGGCATTTTCCAGCAGGTATATGGCATCCTTTAATCCCATGCCCGATACATTGGGTACGAGATTATTTGTTATCTTTTGTTTCTTTAACTCCAGTGATTTGTCTCTGCGCAGAGGTGATACAAACTCGGACTCCTCATCTTCTGCACCGGTGAGTACATTACTTATAGAAAGTTTGTTAAGTACCAGTTTCAGGTCTTGTGCACTGCCTGCCTTAGTTGCAGGAATGATGTCTGCAAATTCAGTTACCTCTGCCTCCATACCCGGATGCATGTTGATACTACCGGAATATACTTGGTCAGCAATGGCTTTGAACACAGGACCGGCTACCAGAGAACCGTAATAGATTCCGTTAGATGGCGAGTTCACTATAACTATGCAGGTGTAGCGTGGTTTATCAGCCGGAAAATATCCGCAGAAAGTTGCCTGATACACTTTGCTGTACCCACGTTTGGCATCGGCAATCTGAGCAGTACCCGTTTTACCTGCTACCGTATAATAGGGGTTCTTCAGGTTTTTTGCTGTACCGCGTTCCACTACACCTTCCATCATGGCACGAACAGCCTTCAATGTGCTTTCACTGCATATTTTTTCGTCAATAATTTCTGTCTCGTATTTTTTAATGGTACGACCGGTTTGTTGAATTTCTCTGACCAAAAGTGGTTTCACCATTACACCATTATTGGCAACAGCATTATATAAGGTGAGCATTTGCAAAGGGGTAATGTGTGCTTCATAGCCAATGGATGTCCACGGCAAGGTGGTACCGTACCAATCCTTATCATCCGGATTTTTGATATGAGGTTTACCTTCACCGGTTACCTGCAAGCCCAACTGTTCATTGAGGTGTAACTTTTTCAAGTGATCAATAAATTTTTGTGCTTGTTTCGAGTAGTTGCTGTAAACCATTTTCGAAATGCCCACGTTAGACGATACCTCAAAGGCATGCTGTACACTCACTCTGCCGTGACCACCTTCTTCGGCATCTTTCATCATGCGATCGAAATACCTTTTTTGTCCGCCTTCGGTATCAACAGAGTCAGTAGGTTTTACATATCCGTCTTCCAGTAAGGCAATCATGGAAGCCAGCTTCATGGTTGAACCCGGCTCAGCACTTAAGCCAATAGCATAGTTGTATTTTTCCTGGTAAACACCGTCACTCACTTTGGTGAGGTTGGCAATGGCTTTTATTTCTCCTGTGGCTACTTCCATCAATACCGCTGTACCGTATTGGGCATTGTTCGATACCAGTGTGTTGTATAAGGCCTCTTCTGCCACATCCTGAATGTTGACATCAATTGTGCTGATGATGTCTTTGCCATTTTCAGGTTCAATTTCATTTTCATCATTGATAGGTACCCACACACCACCACTCACTTTTTGCATCAAACGTTTACCGCTGTTGCCGGAGAGCACATCATTAAAAGAGCCTTCCAATCCAACGGGAGCAACACCTTCCACGTTGTAACCAATGGTTCGTTCAGCCAGAAGTTGAAATGGCTTTTGTCTGCGTGTACGTTCCATAGCCACAAAACCACCTTTGTATTTTCCGTAACGGAACAAGGGCCAAGATTTCATCGCTTTCATCTGCACGTAAGTAACCTTACGTTTCAATAAGAAATAACGTTCTCCTCTTTTACGTGCATTCACCAATGTGCGTTTGTAATCACGAGCTGATTTATCTTTGAAGGTAAGAGACAGCATAAGTGCAAGAGAATCTACTCCGCCACTGAATACTTCATCTGTTAATGCACTGGCCCGGGTATCAAAACGAATATCATATATAGGTATAGACGTTGCCAGCAAACTTCCGTCACAGGCATAGATATTTCCTCTTACTGCTTCTATGGTTTGGTAATCGGTACTGAGGCTATCGGCCAGTTGGCGCCACTTATGTCCTTCTACAAATTGCAGCTTGAACATGTACACCACTATCACCACCGCAAAAAGTGCGATACACACAAAGGTGAGGTACGAGCGCCATAATATGTCTTTCTTAATGTTCATTCGGCAGGCACTACAATTTTTTTAGGTGGTGTGGTTAACGGTTTAATTTCTTTTTGTAAGAGTCGCTGGGCTACTTCACTTTGTTTACTGCGGAACATCAGATCCGATTTTATGGTGATGTATTCCGAACGGAGCTCTTTAATTTCTTTAGTGAGTTTGTCTGACTGACGAATCGTTTTTTCTGCGTAATGCGTATTTGCGATATAAAAAATAGCGATGCCTGCCAAAAACATAAAAAAGGGAAATGCCTTTTGCATGTTCTCGCGGGTAATGAAGAAATCGAAATCAGCAACCTGTGCCATCTGCTTACCCGTGGTGGATTTTTTCACCTCAGGTTGTTCCTTTTTCTTCCGCTCTTCTATTTCGTCTATCAGTTGGTTCATATTCTTTCTGCTATACGTAAGCGTGCACTTCTTGACCTTGGGTTACGTTCCATCTCTGCCTCATCGGGCACAATGGATTTGCGTGTTAATGGCTTAAATGGTTTTATCTGGTTACCGAAAAAATCCTTCTCCACTTCACCTTCCAGTTTTCCGTTGTTCATGAAATTTTTCACCAGCTTATCTTCCAGTGAGTGATAAGAAATCACCACCAGACGACCTCCGGGTTTTATCACCTCAGCACTTTGTTCCAGTAACTCACGCAGTGCTTTCATTTCCTGATTTACTTCTATGCGCAAGGCTTGAAAAACCTGAGCGAAAAATTTGTAGTCTTTAAATTTGGGAGCAAAGGGGAAAAGGGTTTGCTTCAACTCTCCTACAGTACGAATGTGCGAAACGGCTCTTCTTACTATAATGGCATGTGCCAGTTTACGAGAATTGGTGAGTTCACCATAGAGGTAGAACACATCAGCCAGTTGTGCTTCGGTGTAATCATTAATTACCAACTGAGCTGTGAGGCCTTGCGACTGATCCATGCGCATATCCAGTTCAGCTTCATCAAAACGGAAAGAGAAACCACGACTGCCCTCATCAAATTGATGCGATGACACACCTAAATCAGCCAGCAAACCATCAACCGGTATTGCTTTGTGAAAACGCAACTGATTGCGCAGGTGCTCAAAGTTGCTTTCAATTAATTCAAAGCGACTATCATCAGGCACATTATCTGTAGCATCAGCATCCTGATCAAATGCATATAATTTTCCGGTGGTAAGTTGTTGCAGAATGGCGCGGGAGTGGCCTCCTCCGCCAAAAGTTACATCGACATAAATTCCTTCAGGGTTTATTTGCAGCCCTTGTATACACTCGCGGAGCAGTACCGGAACGTGGTACTCAGTCATTCGCCCCCCTCTCTTCATCAGCAGTTCCGGATGTTTTTTTGTTCCCCATTACCTCTTCTGCCAAACGGGCAAAATCTTCCGGCTCGTTACTCAACAACTGGTCATACGTTTCCTTCGACCATATTTCGATTTTGTTCAGTTGAGTGGAGAGCACAATCTCCGTTTTTAATCCGGCATATTCTTGCAACGACTTAGGCAACAGAATTCGACCGGCCCCATCCAACACCAACTCTGTGGCTCCTCGGGTAAAGTAACGGATGAACTCACGTGTTTTGGTCATGTAAGCATTTTGTTTGGCCAACTCGGCTGTGATGATATCCCACTCATTTTTAGGGTACAGCACCAAACATTTCTCAAATCCTCTGTTCACCACCAAACGCTCACCGGCTGCCTGCGGCATTTGCTTGCGCAGGGACGAAGGCATACTTAAACGCCCTTTGGCGTCCAGTTTACATTCATACTCACCGAGAAACATTGACATGTGTGTTCAGAATTTTGGATGGGTAAAATTAGAAATAAATCTCCCACTTTATACCACTTTCTCCCACTTTGTGGATAATTTTTAATCGTTCTACACTTTCATCACAACATAATTAGCTGTTTTTCTATGATTTATGTATAGTGGGAGGAAATCCCAAAAAATGAAAATTGTGGGCTATGATTTAGGCACCGATGTGGGAGAATTTCAAAAAAACGGCCCGAAGTGTTGCTTAAAAAGGACAGTAAATCGGTGATTCCAAACCCGAGCCATGCAAAACACTTAGGCGAGTATTGGCTGAGTACCTATGCGTGATTCTGATTCATTCGTATGTGAAAGATATCAATGGGTTAAAACTTAGAAGAATAAAATTGCCGGCTTTTCAGTGATTTCTGCAGGAACCGTATAAATTTGTTTCAACTAAAAACTTAAAAAATGGGAATGATAAAAGAATTTAAAGCATTTGCCATGCGCGGCAATGTAGTTGATTTAGCGGTGGGTGTGATTATTGGCGGAGCTTTCGGAAAAATTGTAAGTTCCTTTATTGATGATGTAATTACGCCCTTGTTGTTAAAACCTGCACTTGATGCTGCTCACCTGAGTAAGCTGGAAGACCTTACCTTATTTGGCGCAGTGAAATACGGAGTTTTTATCTCTTCCGTTATCAATTTCATCATTGTGGCATTTGTGCTATTTCTGATTATCAAAGGCATGAATGCCGCCAAGAAAAAGGAAGAGGATGCAGCCCCGCCTGCTCCAAGCAACGAAGAACAATTGCTGGGCGAAATTCGCGACCTGCTCAAAAACCGTTAAGCTTACTATGTTAAAATATGTTGCGGGGATGTTGTTGCTACTGGCAACAACATCCTTTTCTTTTGCTTTTACGTTTACCATAAGCGGAAAAACAACTCTGAAAAAAGGTGTAGAAATAAGGTGGTATGCCTATGAAAAAATTGCTGAGGAAAAAATACTTCCCGATAGCAACGGTAAATTTACCATCAAAGGACAGTTGCTCCACCCGGGAGAAATTCAACTCAAAGCCTATTACAAAAATGCCGTGTACCCCATCAGCTTTTTTCTGTTTACAGAGAGCCAATTGCAGGCCTCATTTAACCCATCCGCTCCTGCTGACTTTTGGCAAATAACCGGACTTTGTGCGCGTTGCAAAGCCTTTGATGCTGCGACTCAACTGGCTTACAAAACACTTAATAAAATCAATCAGGCCAATGCCGAAAAAACTACCGAGCAATACGTGATACAGGCTAAAAAAATAACCGGCATTGGAGTGGATGATTACACCACCATGTTATTGGATATGCAGGCGTTGAGCATGCTGGCAGGCGTAGTGGATACGGCTACAAAAAAAATGGCTTATAAAATATTTGAGCACAAAAAATTTGCCCCGTATACCAAAATAAATAACCGCTATGTTGGTTTCAGTTTGTACAAATCTTTAGTGTGCCAGTATACCAGTAACCAGGCTTATGATAGTGCTGTAACCAAACAAATACGCAGCAGTAGTATACAGATTTCACTGTTTATCGCTACCGTAAAACAACTCAAAAAACAAACACAAAACTTACCCGATGCCATAACAGCCGAGTGCATGTACAACCTGCTGCTCGACCACAAAGACCCTGCGTTTCGCGACTCACTTACCATTGAACAAATGAAACAACTGTGCAGTGAGTTTTTACAACAATATCACAAATACCCTGGGCGGGCAAGGATTGAACTGGTGCAGCAATTTTACACCTCACCACTGCTGCGCAACAATGCACCGGATCTTACTTTGCTGGATAAAAAAGAAAATGAGTTTAAACTCTCGTCCTTTAAACAAAAATACGTAGTGCTTAACCTCATTAGTCCGTATGAACAGAACTACAACAACATCACCACTCACTTGCGCGACATTCAGCAGCAAAACACCAGCAACAAAAAAATACAAGTGCTTTTTGTACATGCCTTCTCTGACCAAAGGTACTGGCTCAAACAAATGCGAAATGATACTTCTACTCTTCGCTGGCTTATTCCTATAGAACCTGATTACCTTACCCGCCTGCAGGTAACGGGCACACCGGTTACGTACATTATTTCACCCAAAGGAAAGGTACTGTACAAAGGCCACCCGCTGGGCATTACCGATGAACTGATAAAGAAATTTTTGACGGGGAGGTATGATTGATACAGATGCGTTAATGCTCATTAGTGCATCCCAGAGAGACTAGTTGTGCATTCAACCAATCTATTTGGTCGGGATATTTTAATTTAAACAAATTAATATATAAATCAGATGGAATATTTTCGAGTGAACAAATTGCAATCTGATACAAATAGTAACTTTTGCAAGTCCCGACATTTAGTTCAAGTAGTTTTAGATTTTCTTTCGCAACGTTTATCTTTTCATAAATTATATCCATCCTTACTAAAAATGCCCAGAGCTCTTCTGATGAAGAATTACTTTTAAGAGCATTAACGATATATTCTTTAGACTCTAAATACTTCTTTTCTTCATAGAACATAATGAACCCGTAGTACAAATGAGCATGAGCATTTGTGGCATCAAGAATGACGGCTTTGCTATAATATCTTTTCGCACTTTCATAATTCTTTTTATAAAAATGGTCTAATACACCTAAAGCGGCATAAGCTTCGGCATCATCTATAATCATTAAAGCACTTCTAAAAGACTTTTCTGCACTAGACAGTTTCTCTAACTCTAAAAAAACTCTTCCAAGTAGCATGTGATACTCGAACTTTTTATTTAACGCCTCTTTAATACCTAAAAGATAACTTTCACTATGTTTAAATTTTTCTTCATTATATAGATAAAACCCGTACTCTAATTTTGCAGAATAAAAATCCGGGTGCATGTCGATAATATTTTTTAGCTCAACAAAACAGTCTTTTATGCAACCATTATCGACTTTTAAACGGTATAACTCTAATTTAGGCCAAGGATTTATTCTAGCATTATCTGCGTTTATACTTCTTAAATAATATTCTTTTGCTTTTAGTGTATCTAAACTCATTTCCTCAACTAACCCTATGGCTAACAACATAAAAGTGTTAGAAGTATCCCACTTAACTTCGTTTATTATTTCCCACAATCTGTCTGTCTTAACATTATTGGAATTATTATAAATATGCATAATAGTCATCGACAAAATGAACTCTGAACTTGGATACTTTTGTCTCAAGGAATCAAAGTAACTGTCATCAGGTGTTGTAGTGTCAATAAAGGAATTTATTTTATAAAATTCTTTTATACTTATCTCAGAATCCACCTTCTCAGTATAAATCTCACTATTATACAATAACATTATTATCAGCAATATTTTCATCGGGACACAACCTATTTATTTTGCTTTTGTCTTTGCTATTGCAAAGAAAATTATTAGCAGCTTGTAAAACCATCTATCTCCAAGCATTTTCAAATAAGCAGGCATAAATCTCAAATTTAATGAAATATAGTAAAACTATGCACCTCTCCTAATTCTATAAAGAAATTTTCATTGGAAATATTATTATAGCAATACGTGCCGAGGGGCTATCACCCCTCGCATGGAGTAGTTTGCCCTTTCAGGGCTTATTTAAAAAAGACCAACCCTGACAGGTCTTTATGCTTCCGAATAAAGACCTGTCAGGGTTTGAAAAAACATTCTGAAATTCATATTCAATATCTGTAGAGAAGCTTCTGTAACCACCCGTACGTTTATGCCCTAACGCCCGTTCGCCTTAGAGATGGAAATGTGTATTTTTAGGTTATATTTGAATATTATATAACAACATTGATGAAGAAGATTTTACTCCAACTCAGCACAGCATTATCACTGGTATTCATTGCCACTACCGGTGCGCTGGCACAAAACAACAGTTTCAATCCGGTAGTTGACGATACGTTCAACACGCCCTACTACATCGAAATGATGCAAAACCCCGACATCAACTTTTTTGATGTGCAAAGGGCTTTTGAAAAGTACTGGACCAACCGCGACCACAATAAAGCAGGCAGCTACAAACCTTTCAAACGCTGGGAATATTACATGCAAAGTCGTGTAAACCCCGATGGTACGCGCCCTGCTGCAGGTCACAACATGAATGAGTACCTGAACTATTTTGGTTCATGGAATCCACTACCATATTCTACCATGTCGTTAACAGGCAACTGGACTGAACTTGGTCCGCGCCCTTTACCTACCAATGGTACCGGTCAACCCAACGGACTAGGCCGTATAAATGCAATTGCCGTTCACCCTACCAGCGCCAATACCATTTTTGTGGGTGCTCCGGCAGGTGGTTTATGGAAAACCACTAACCATGGTGCAACATGGACCAGCAACACGGATAACTTGCCTACTCTGGGAGTATCCAGCATAGTAATTGATTATACCAACACCAACACCATGTGGATAGGCACAGGAGACCGCGATGGCGGAGATTCCAAAGGTGTGGGTGTTATGAAAACAACTGACGGAGGAAGCACCTGGAATACATCTAACACCGGTATGGGTAACCTTACTGTGGGTGCTATGCTTCAAAACCCTAAAGCGGGCAGCGTGCTTTTGGCAGCTACTTCATCGGGTGTTTACAAATCCATTAACGGAGGAAGTAACTGGACCAAAAAATCTGCTACATTCAATGCAAAGGATATGTATTACAAGCCCGGAGATACCAGTGTAGTATATGCTACCGGTGACGGAAAATTTTACCGCTCATCCAATGCCGGAGAAACCTGGACACAAATTACCAGCGGCTTACCTTCAGCAGTAAGAATGGTTATAGGAGTTACACCGGCTAACCCCTCCAAAGTATACCTGATTCTTACCGAACAACGCATATTTAAAGGTTGCTACATGTCAACCGACAATGGATTGAATTTCTCACTGCGCTCCAACTCTCCCAATATTATGGGGTATCAATCTGACGGAAGCGACACCACCAAAGGACAAGCCTGGTACAATCTCTGTTTGGCTGTTGATACTGCGGATGAAGACGTAATGTATGTAGGCGGTGTAAACATTTTCAAGTCAATTGATGGCGGACAAACCTGGGACATTAACGCTCATTGGGTTGGAAACAATGCTCCGGATGTGCATGCCGATAACCACTGCTTCACCATATCAAAACTCAACAACAGATTATATGTTGGAAACGATGGAGGCATTTATTATACAGCAGATGGAGGAAGTTCATGGAATGACATGAGCAGCGGCCTGGGCATTGGTCAGGTATATAAAATAGGCCAGAGTAAAATAACAAAAAACTTAGTAATAAACGGCTATCAGGATAACGGCACAGCCATTTACAACAACGGCAACTGGACCACCGAAATTGGTGGTGACGGTATGGAGTGCATTATCGATTACAGCAACGACAATTATATATGGGGTGCTTTATATTATGGTGACATCAGACGTTCAAGTAACAAAGGCTCTTCTTTCAATGATTTTGCAGCGAACGGCAAAAACGGCATAAATGAAGAAGGTGCGTGGGTAACACCATACATTCAACACGCCACTTCAAACGCTACCATGTTTATCGGATACAAAAATGTATGGAGAACTGTTAACGCAAAAGCAACTACTCCTACATTCACTAAAATATCTACAGGTTTGGCCGGAAGCAATTCGCAAAATATCAGTGTGCTGGAGCAATCTCCTAAAAACACCAACGTATTGTACATGGTAAGGGCTGACAGTAAACTTTTCAGAACAGATGATTGTATGGCTACTACACCAAGCTGGACCAACCTGAGTACCTCATTACCTGTTACTGCAACAGCTACAGATATTGAAGCACACCCTACCAAAGACAGCGTTGTTTACATGACATTAAGCAACAAAGTATACCGCTCTACCAACTTCGGACAATCATGGACCAACATCAGCGGCACTTTGCCTAATGTGGCCATGAATTGTTTGGTGATTGATGTAAAAGGAAATGCAGACGCACTGTATGTGGGTTCTGATTTAGGTGTATTTTACAGAGACTCGTCTATGGGTGACTGGACAGCATTCAGAACAGGACTACCTGCAACTGCTGAAGTAACTGAACTGGAAATCTGGTACGACAATTCCAATCATCTTAACAGCCGCATTCGTGCAGCAACATACGGACGCGGATTATGGGAAAGTGACTTATACACCAACCCAACCAGCGCACCGCAAATTGTTTTCAGTGCCAGCGACAGTAGTGTGTGTGTGAATGACATCATTACATTATCTGATGCTTCTACCAACATTCCGCAAAGCTGGAAATGGACCATTACCCCTGGCACTTATAACTTTATCAGCGGCAGTAATGACAGTTCACAAAACCCGCAATTGCGTTTTACCGCAGCAGGTAACTACACCATCACCTTGATGGCCACCAACTCAGTTGGCAGCAATTCTCAAACCGCCAACAACCTGATTAACGTAAGTGCACTTCCTACTGTAGTAATCAATAGCGCAAAAGATACCGTTTGTATAGGCGACAGTATTCAATTGAATGCTTCGGGAGCTAGTTCATTCCAGTGGTCGGCATCCTCAACATTAAGCAGTACATCCATTGCTAACCCTTATGCCAAACCTGTATTTACAACAGCCTATAATGTAACGGGAACTGACGCAAACGGCTGTAGTAACAATGCAAGTAAAACCATTAACCTAAATCAACTGCCAATTGTATCTGTAACCCCGGCAACACCTTTTATTCTTTCAGGCAGTTCCATTCAACTTACTGCATCAGGAGCTGATACTTACCAGTGGGCACCCCCTACAGGTTTAAGTACAACTACGGGTGCTGTGGTAACAGCTAACCCTACCACAACTACCACCTACACCGTAACCGGAACTGACAGTAAAAATTGCAAAGGAAATAGTAACGTTCAAGTAAAAGTTGCTCCTGTGGGCATCCATGAATTAAATACGAATAGTTTCACCATTTACCCTAACCCGGTTAGTGGAAATGAGTTGACCATTGCAAGTACACAAGACGGTTCTTTCACACTTGAAATTTATTCAGTACTGGGACAACGCATGAGCGTTCACCAAATTACTGCTCAGGAACAAACCATCAATATCAGCCGTCTTAGTTCAGGCTTATACATTGTGGTGATTAAAAATGAAAGCGGTATTCAGCAAACATCAACTTTGAGCGTATCGAAGTAAATCATTATCCATAATAAATAAAGCCCGATTGGTTATCCGGTCGGGCTTTATTTATTATAACGCAAAACTGAAATCAGCCGTTAATTTTTTGCCACAGCATATCTTTCAGTTGCATAATGTTGTAACCGGTAACTGATGATATAAAAATAGTATCTAATTCTTCCGGTAACTCTTTACGTAATTCGTTCATCAGCTCTTCATCCAGCATATCACTTTTGGTAATGGCCAGCATTCGTTTTTTATGTAATAACTCCGGATTGTACAATTCCAATTCGGTAAGCAATACTTTGTACTCCTCCCGAATATTTTTACTATCCGCAGGAATCATAAACAATAACATGGCGTTACGTTCAATATGGCGAAGAAAACGTGTACCTAAGCCTTTGCCCTCATGCGCTCCTTCAATAATACCCGGAATATCGGCCATAACGAATGAACGAAAATCCCGGTACTCCACAATACCCAGATTGGGCACCAGTGTGGTGAAAGCGTAATTGGCAATTTTGGGTCTTGCGGCTGAAACAACCGAAAGCAAAGTAGATTTACCCGCGTTGGGAAAGCCTACCAAACCCACATCGGCCAATACCTTTAACTCAAGGATTTTCCACTCTTCTTTTCCGGGTTCACCGGGTTGTGAATGCCTCGGGCTTTGGTTGGATGCTGATTTAAAATGATGATTGCCTAATCCGCCTCTTCCGCCAGCCAGTAATATTATCTCCTGACCGTCTTCGGTAATTTCAAAAAGAAATTCTCCTGTTTCGGCATCTTTGGCAGTGGTGCCCAAAGGTACATCCAGAATATCATCATGTCCATCCGCACCAGAGCGTAAGCCGCCTTCTCCGTTGGCACCGGGATCTGCAATCACATGCTTACGAAACTTAAGGTGGAGTAAGGTCCACAATTGTTTATTGCCACGTAGAATAATATGTCCGCCACGACCACCATCTCCACCATCAGGGCCACCTTTGGCCGTGTTTTTATCCCGGTGAAAGTGCATGGCTCCTGCACCACCTTTACCTGAGCGACAACAAATTTTTACGTAATCTACAAAGTTAGAATCTGCCACAGGTTATTTTCTCTTGCCCTTTTTAAGGTTCTTTTTAGGTGCTACTTTCTTTGTTGCTTTTTTAGGTGAAGATTTTTTTACGATTTTTTTAGCAACAGCCTTTTTAGCCGTTACTTTTTTAACCGCTTTTTTAGCTACTACCTTTTTTGCTGCCTTCTTCACCGGCTTTTTAGCAACTACTTTCTTTACCACTTTCTTTGGGGCTACTTTTTTAGCTGTTGCCTTTTTAGCTACCACTTTTTTAGTCGCCTTTTTGGGAGCTACCTTCTTAGTAACTTTTTTGGCTATTACTTTTTTCACCACTTTCTTAGGAGCTACTTTCTTCGCTGCTTTTTTAACAACTTTTTTCGCCACTACTTTCTTTACAATTTTCTTAGGTGCGGTCTTTTTAACTGCCTTTTTGGCGACTACTTTCTTTACCACTTTTTTAGCTACAGCCTTTTTCACTAGCTTCTTCGCTGCTGCTTTCTTCACAGGCTTTTTAGCAACAACTTTTTTCACGGCTTTCTTAGGTGCAACCTTTTTTGCTGCCTTTTTAGTGGCCACTTTTGCGGTTGCTTTCTTAGCTGTTTTTTTAGCTGCTGCTTTTTTAACCGCAGGTTTTGCTTTGGGCACTTCTTCTTTCGCAGCTACTTTAGCAGGAGCTTTTTTCGCAACTACTTTTTTGGCCGGTTGCTTTTTAGCAACAGGTGCAGTAGCTTTTACTGCGGGAGTTGAACTTGCGTCAATAATGCTGCAAAGTGCATCAAAAATATGTTCAACACTTCCTATACCGTTTACGCCTTTATACTTTCCCTGCGCACTGTAGTGGTCTTTTACAGGAATAGTTTCAGCATTGTATACGTCAATACGTTTTTGGATGATAGCAGGGTCCTGGTCATCTGCTCTGCCTGAATCTTTGCCTCTGAGCAGTAGTCTGTTTTTTAATTCTTCTTCTTCCACTTCCAATGCCAGCATTAAGGTTACTGCAGAGTTAGCAGAAGCCAGAAATGCATCCAACGCAACAGCCTGTGCTGAATTGCGGGGGAAACCATCAAAAATAAATCCTTTCGCTGCTTTGTGTTTATCTGCTTCAGCTTTCACCATACCAATGGTTACTTCATCAGGCACCAACTGACCTGCGTCAATATACGATTTGGCTGATTTTCCGAGTTCTGTGTCGCTTTTAATGTTGGCGCGGAAAATATCACCGGTAGACAGGTGAACCAATCCGTACTTTTTAATGAGTTTTTCTGATTGTGTGCCCTTCCCTGCACCGGGAGGGCCAAATAATACTATGTTAAGCATGGTGTGTTAATTTTGTAGTTTATAAATATGTTTCAGATTTCTTCCGTAACCATCAACATCCAAACCATATCCCAACAAAAACTCGTTGGGGGTATTGAATCCGATGTAATGCGCTGGTACTTCTACTTTACGCGCTTCAGGTTTATTGAGTAGAGCAGCAACTTTTACTGAGGCCGGTTCTTTTTCAGCTACCACGGCCAGCAGTTTTTGAAGTGTAAGTCCGGTATCAATAATATCTTCAAGTACAATGATGTGCCGGCCCTGCATTGACTCCGATAAACCCAACAGGGTATTCACCTCTCCTGTGCTTTGTGTTCCGATGTAAGAGGCGAGTTTGATAAAACTAATCTGACAAGGAATGGGCACTTCTTTCAACAAATCGGCTGCGAACAAAAAAGAGCCGTTGAGCACTCCCAAAAACAACGGGTCTTTGCCAACATATTCACGCGTAATCTGAGCGGCCAGTTCCGCAATACGTTCCTGAATCTGATTTTGTGATATGAATAATTCAAATGTTTTGCCTTGAAGCGTAACCTGTTGCATAGATACGGGCAAAAATAGCTAAAATAGAGGCTACACAAGCACTTAAAGAAAAAGAATTCTGCTACCAGCTTCCGCTTGCACCGCCACCACCAAAACTGCCGCCACCAAATCCGCCAAAACCACCGCTCCCACCGAATCCTCCGCCACTACCGGATGAAAAGCCCCCGCTGCCGAAAGTACCCCAGAACATGGGGCCGGCAAATCCTCTGGAACCGCCACCACCGCCCTTGTTGCGAAAAACAAACACAAGAATAATAAGTATGAACAGTACCACCAACAAAGTGCCTTTGCCGCCTTCCTTCTTCTTACGGTCATAGTGGTATTCTCCCTGAGCCGCCAGTATCATGTCTGACGTGGCCTCATCTATACCTGTATAAAACTGCTTTGCTTTAAAATTGGGTGAAATGCGGGAGCTGATGATTCGCTTACAAATAGCATCGGGCAACGCACCCTCCATGCCATAGCCGGTGTGGATGCGTACCTTCTTATCGTCAATGGCAATATACAACAGTACTCCGTTGCTTTTTCCCTGCTCACCTATAGCCCATGAGGTAGCCAAACGTTGACAGTAATCAAACAAATCATCGTCTTCCAATGATGTTTCAATAACAACGGCTATCTGAGTAGAAGTAGAATCAAAATAAGCCACCAGTTTTTGCTCCAGCGCAGATTTCTCTGATTCATTCAACAGCCCGTGGTAGTCATTGACCAATCTTGCAGGGTTAGGCTTAGCGGGAATTTCTTTGGCTGAAACACCTGAAATAACAAATACACAGGCGAACAGTAACGCAAAAAATTTATTCATGCTTACCTCCGAAAGATATATCGTTGCTCAGCTCATCGCTGTCACTATCGGTATAAGGAAAATATTCTTTTAGCTTTTCACCGGCTGCAGCAATGGCTTTACTTAACCCATCCGCATAAGCACCTTGTTTAAAGTGCTCAGTAAGCAATGTTAATTCTGCAGCCCAAAAATTATCATGCACCTTATCATGAATACCTTTATCACCAATTACAGCAATCTTGTGGTCTTCATAAGCTACGTAAAAAAGCACCCCGTTTTTGAGTGCTGTTTCATGCATTTTTAATTGCACAAATACTTCTTGTGCCCTTTCATAGGAATCCTTTTTACAGTGGGGTTCCATGTGCACACGTATTTCACCCGAGGTGTTTTTTTCCGCCAGTTGAATTGCAGCAATAATTTGTTGCTGTTCTGCCTCCGATAAGAAGTTTTGTGGCATTTAGAATTTTACCTCAGGGGCTTTTTCAGCTCCTTTATCAGCTTCGAAATATCCTTTTTGGGTAAAGCCAAACATACCTGCAAAAATGTTAGACGGGAATCTTCTTACGCTGGTGTTGTAATCCCCTACTACTTCATTAAATCTGTTTCGCTCAACAGCAATTCTGTTTTCTGTACCTTCCAACTGAGACTGCAGTTCTGAAAAGTTCTGCGTAGCTTTTAACTCCGGATATGCTTCACTGATGGCCATTAAGCGGCCCAAAGCTGTACTCAACTCTCCTTGAGCAGACTGAAATTTTTGTATTTGTTCAGGTGATAAATTGGAAGGATCTATTTTCATGCTGGTAGCATTAGCCCGTGCTTGTATTACTTTTTCCAAAGTACCCTGCTCAAAATTAGCCGCACCTTTTACGGTGTTTACCAAGTTCGGGATAAGATCCATTCTGCGTTGGTACACGTTCTCCACCTGACCCCATGATTTTTTTACTGCCTCTTCCTTACTAACCAATCCGTTGTAGGAATTGCAACCTCCGATACCCAACAGGGCTACCAGACCTAAAACAATCCAAAGTGTAATGTTTTTCATTTATCTTATTAATTGAAGTGCAAAGGTCTGCATAACAGGGGGTATTTCCACCATCCAAAACAAAATAATCGGTGAGTGGTAAAAAAGCATGGACTAAGTAACTCTATAAGTGAATTAAGCTACTATTTCCACGTTAAACTCTTCAGCAATATTCTGTTTAAGCAACTGCTGTACCTGCACAAAATCAACAGGGTGGCCCAACTCTTTCTCCATACTGGTGACAGGCTTATCTGTAATTCCGCAGGGAACAATGTGCTTAAAATAATCCAGATGAGCATTTACGTTCAACGCCAAGCCATGCATGGTAACCCAGCGGCTGCAACGTACTCCCATAGCACAAATTTTACGCGCCTTTTTCTCATCCTCTGCATCAATCCAAACTCCGGTGAGCCCCTGCACTCTGCCTCCCTTAATGCCAAACTCTCCTATGGTTTTGATAACCGTTTCTTCCAGTTTACGCAGGTAAAGGTGTATATCTGTAAAAAACTGGTCGAGGTCAAATATGGGGTAAGCTACCAATTGCCCCGGGCCATGGTAAGTAATATCTCCGCCTCTGTTAATTTTATAATACGTGGCTCCTATTTGTTTAAGAAAAGCATCGTTTACCAACAGATTATTTTCCGAGCCACTTTTGCCCAAAGTATATACATGCGGATGCTCACAAAACAACAGGTGGTGTTCCGGCAATTTTTGTTCCTCAGCAGGCAAGTCTCTGTTAGCTGTTTTAATGGCTACTTTTTCAGCCAGTAGTTTTTCCTGTATATCCCAGGCTTCTTTGTAATCCACGCGACCGAGGTCAACAAACCTAACTTTATTCACGCCACAAAAGTAACCCTGCGAATTGGCATAGTGAAATAATTCTGTTAATTTCACGCTCACATTGAAAATAAACCTTATGAGACAAATTTCCCTTCTGTTGTTTGTTTGCATTATGTTCCAAACAAACTCATTTGCCCAATACGGTGTAACGGTGATGAAGCATCCAAGAAACAGCGACATCATAAGTATCTATTTTAGTCCGTTTGAATACAACAATTGGCCTTCATCATACGTAAGCAGCAGTAAAATAAGACAGATTACATTACTCCGCTATACACCAGGTCAAAAGAAAGAAAGAATGCCAGAATCAAAAGTGGTAACGGAGTATGACTCAATAGGGAATGAAATTATGCGTCAAATATGGTACAAGGGAAAACCGTCCAGTACACACCGCACACAAACAAGCACTACTGATCATGGGGTAATATCCATCTCTGAATGGAGAGGCAAAAACAACAAGTTTATGCGAAAAGCCCTGGTAACTTGGGATAGTGTGGCACGTAAAAGCTCCTACAGTTATCAGTACAAAGAAAACGGACCGTTTTTATTAAGTAATGAAACGGAATACACCCCGTTTAAACGCCTTTCCAAACAATTATCCTACAGCAAAAAAGGCCAATTAAAAACACGTTGGATTTACACCTACCATGAATCATCACCGGAGGAGCTTAAACGCATTGAAAAATACAATGGCAAAGGTAAATCTGTTTCTGTACAAGAATTTGCTTGCACCTCTCCCGGCATGGGCCCATTGGTCTCTTTAGCAAAAAACTTTATCCAGGATTGCAAGCGCACCGACAAGGACCCTATGGGCAACCGGATTGAAATTGAAGAAATTCAACAAGGTAAAAAACGAATTATACTAACCAGCAAATTCAATCAAAACAACCGATTGATTGAAGTGGAAATGAAAGACGGGAAAAACAACATTATCAAAACAGGTCACAACGAATACAATGCAGCGGGTCAATTGATACTGGCACAACTTTTTGTTAAGGGCAAAAAACAAGCTGCTCTTGAAAAAAGATATTTCTATGACGGGAAGGTGTTGCAGCGCGTAGTTTTTTCTGAGAAGGGAAAAGAAAAAGCTGTAAGTGAATATCGGTTTGACTATTTCTGATGAAATCAACCGAACATTTACAAAAAGGTGAAGAAGGTGAAACACGTGCTGAAGCATACCTGCTAGAGAAAGGCTATACCCTGCTTTACCGTAACTGGAAAAATCATCCACATGAAATTGATTTGATTGCACTTGATGGCAACACGCTCGTATTTGCAGAAGTTAAAACCCGAAGCACAGAATATTTTGGTAAGCCGGAAGAAGCTGTAAGTGTTGCAAAACAGAATAAACTTCAACAGGCAGCAGAAGCCTATTTGGCAGCACACCTGCATGAAGGCGAGATTCGTTTTGATGTGTTATCCGTAGTAAGTAAAAACAGTGTCACCACTATTCACCACATTGAAGATGCTTTTTTTCCGGGTGATAGCTGGTAGTTAAAATGCGCCCTGATCAAACCAATCGCGTCTGCGGGTAAGTTTTAATTCCTGCAATACACTGGAACGAACCCTGATGGTAAAGAAATAACTGGTACGAAACCCGAACGGAATCCAGTTGAATGAAAACTCCCAGCAATGCAAATTACGGTGTATATCAAAAGAGGTATAGCTGAGTTGTTTGTTTACAAAATCATACCCTGAGTTAAATCCTACTTTCCAGTCTTTGGTTAAACTCACATCACCGTTAAACATGAATGATTGGCTGGAGGTAGCTTCATTAAGCGGACGCGAATAGTTGAACGTATAATTTAATGTCAGGTTCCAGGGCACATCGAAGTCAATAAAATCATTCGGATTAAGATTAAGTTCCCTCAATTTCTCATGCTTGGGGTTAGGTTTTTTATTCTTCTTAAATAGTGCCGGATTGAGGGATGTACTAAGTGCTATGTTTCCTCCGACTAATCTGCCTAATCGACCATTTTCTTTCCACTCCAACTGGTTAAAACGGGCAATACTTCTGCTCTCACCAATAATTAATGAATCATATACATAGGGATCATAATTTCCGTTCACCTGTACTTGCAAAACCTTGAACAAGGTTGTACGCGCGTTGAGTTGAATGTTGGACCACTTGAGTGAATCAGCAAAAAAATTGTACGAGCCGTTGATGTTAAATGTTTCCAGCAGTTTTACATTTTCTTCTTTTCTGGCGGTGTCTTTCCCTTTCATCATTTTCATCTCCAGATTATTGATCACAGAAAAGTCTAAACGCCCCTGTCTTCCTGCACCGGGCCCGCTGAAAACTCCTTGCTCAAAAATGGAATATTTTTGTCTGGCGCCTGAAACATTTGTTTGCACTTCTTTATAATATCCGAAACGCGATGAACTGAAATCAGGCTGAAACACCATAGAAACAGTAGGTGTAACTACGTGTCGAATTGCTTTAATTTTTGCACTTCTGAAATTAAACATACCGTAAACGCGGGTAGTTAGTGACATGGAGGCATTGTAACTGGAGGCACGTTTAAAGCCATCTACCTGATACGTTTTTAGTGTAGAGTCACTTGCGTCCCACAATTTCTCTGTTGTTTTGATGTACCAGTATTCATTGTAATTAACTGCGGGAGATAGTGTAAAATACTTCAGCACTTTCATTGACGTACTAAAGGGGATACTATGTGAAATTCCGTTGCGCATAGTATCGAGAGTTTGTGCGGTAAACAACAAGGTATCCTTGGTACGTATATCGTTACGCATAGATCCGCTGTACTGAAACCCAAAATTATCCCCTATGGATTGGTACCATTTGGGTGTACCTAAGACCTCTTTTCGTTTAAATGGAAATACACGTTGTACACCAAAAAATAACTCAGGCAACGACAGGTTAATATCCCGTGTAATGGTATTCTGGTCGTGCCGCAAATTGCTGCTGAAATTATAGCGGTTATCCGGCCCGAAGGTTTTGCTGTAAGAAATGCTTGACACCAATTGGTTAGTAACAATGGCGTTGGAGTTATACGAATTAAACCGGAGTGAGTTACTTGTACCGGCATTTACCCTGGCAGAAAAAGTGGTATTGGGACGGGCCTTGGCATCCACATTATGAATCCACGTCACAAAAAAGTCTTTTGATATAGGAGGCAATTCGCCTGTGGCATTTAAAAACTTGTTGTAGTTGTACCTCAAATCCAGATTACCGTTGTATCGGTAACGTTTGTTGTAACGGGTGGTGCCGTACAAACCCCAACTTCCGAGCGTGTAAATATCACCCCTCAGTTCAGCATGGACATAGTCATTAAAAGCAAAGTAATACCCGCCTGCGCGAAGAAAAAATCCCCGGTCGGGAGAGTTACCGTAGGTAGGAATCAGCACTCCTGATTTTTGCCTCTTGGTAATAGGGAAAAAGCCGAAAGGAATAAAACCGGGCGTGGGTACATCTTCAATCACCAAATTAGCCGGACCAAGGATAACCTGTTTGTCGGGAATAATTTTAAGCTTTGATGCATGAATAAAAAAGTGCGGGTGTTCTGCATCGCAGGTAGTGTACTTGGCTCCGCGTATGTAGCTGTTATTAAACTCGTCCTTTTTTACCTTTTCCCCGTAAATAATACTTTCACCTTCACGTGTAACCAGTTCCGTTAATCGTCCTCTCTTCGATTTAAAGTTGTAGGCCATATCGCGCACTTTAAACTGTTGGTCGCCTTGTTTAAATTCAGTATAACCTGTGTATTTACCTGAGGTGTCTTTTTTACCAAACGCATGAACCGTGTTGGTAGCAAAATCAATGTAAATGTAATCTGCCTTCAGATTAATGTCTTCGTAATCTACTGTAGCCTTGCCATACAAATGCACTCTCTTATTTTTAGCATCAATTTCAATGGAGTCTTCGGCATCATATTTGACTTTTTCACTCAGTGCTCCGGGTGCTTTAGTTAATTGAAGGGAGTCGCCAGAAAGTTTTTTAACCTTATTGCTGTCAGCCGATAAGCTATCCGGAGGCAAGATAAAAGAATGCGGAATGGCCATAACGAAAGCGTGGAAGGCACAAATAAAGCAGACAATCAACAGTGCGCGTGGGGATAAAAAAACCCTGCAACCTCCTGATAATACTGAAAGTAACCTAATTTTGTATGTTATGATAACCAAGTTGCGCAAAACTAACACAATTTACCACATGTTAAAACGTTCGTTTACATTAGCCTTATTAGTTGTTACTGTACTGCTGTGTTCCTTCACCCCACTCAACCCGGTAAAAGGGAAAATTAAAACAGTAGTTATTGATGCCGGGCATGGTGGCCACGATACCGGCTGCCAGTATGGAGGTGTAGAAGAAAAACAGGTTGCACTTTCCATTGCAAAACGATTAGGTAAAAAAATTGAGCAACAACTTAAGGACGTTAAAATAATTTACACCCGAAACGATGATACTTTTATCGAACTTTGGGAACGTCCGGCCATTGGTAACAGAAATGATGCCGATGTTTTTATTTCTATACACTGCAACGCCAACCCCAAGACAACTGTTTACGGTACAGAAACTTACGTAATGGGCTTACACAAAAGCGAAGGCAACCTGGAAGTAGCCAAGCGGGAGAATGCGGTAATTCTGATGGAAAATAATTACGAGAAAAAATACGATGGTTTTGACCCCAACTCACCGGAGGGACATATCTATTTCTCCCTGTTTCAGAATGCTTACCTGGAACAAAGTTTGAGCCTTGCCTCCAAAATTGAAGATGAACTGGGACATCAGAAAAGAACCAGTCGCGGTGTAAAACAGGCAGGATTTTTAGTATTGTGGAAAGCCAATATGCCCAGCATACTGATTGAAACCGGCTTTTTAAGCAACACCAATGAGCGCGGATTTTTAAAGGGAGAAAGCGGTCAGGACTCTGTAGCAACGGCCATTTTTAATGCTTTTAAAAATTATAAAATCGAGTTTGAGGCAGCTCACAATAAAGCAAAGTAAACGTTTCAGGCTTTTTGCCTATTTTTGAAAAAAATTACCGATTTGAACGTATCCAAAGAAACTAAGGTCGGCATTCTGGCCGCTCTGTCCATCACCCTGTTGATTCTGGGTTACAGCTACATGAAGGGGGAAGACCTCTTCACCAAATCAAATACTTTTTATGCTGTTTACGGTGAGATTGACGGGTTAACCGCATCTAATCCCGTTACCATCAACGGATTTAAAGTGGGGCAGGTGAAAAAAATATCCATAGTGGACGGAAACTTAGAGAGGTTAATCGTACGCATGGAAATTGACACCAAAATTAAGGTGACAAAAAACAGTATTGCACGCATATACAACGCTGACCTGTTTGGCTCTAAAGGCGTGGAACTGGTGCTGGATAAAACATCACCACTTGCTGAAGAAGATGACACCCTGCAATCAGAGATTGAAATGAGTATCGGAAAATCCATGAGCACTGTACTCAATCCGGTAAAAGCCAAAACGGAGCAACTGTTGGTTACACTTGATTCTGTACTAGCATCAGTTGATGATGTGCTCAATGATGAAACCCAGCGTAACCTGCGCTCAGGTTTTAAAAGTTTAGCCGAGACTCTAGAGAATTTCAGAAAGACCTCTGTTAAAGTGAATGATTTAGTAGATGCCGAAACCAAAAGACTGGACCAGATTTTTGCGCATGTGGAATCCATTACCCGCAATCTTCGGGAGAATAACGCCACATTAACCAAAACCATGAGAAATGTTAACCAGATTACTGACTCTCTCGCAGCCACTAACCTTAAGGCTACAGTTGAAAATGCGAACAGCGCCTTAGTTCAACTGGATAGTGTAATGAGAAAAATAAATAAGGGTGAAGGCACTATGGGTTTGCTGGTTAACGACAAAAAACTTTACGATAACCTGTCCTCTTCCTCTAAAAATCTTGACGCCTTGCTGCTCGATATGAAAGCACATCCTAAACGTTATGTGCACTTCAGCATTTTTGGCAGAAAAGACAAATCAACCGAATCTAAATAATACATGCACAAATCACTTAAACGACTGGTGTGGGTAGGCCATGCTGAGGGTATATCTTACCTAGTTTTGCTTTTTATTGCCATGCCATTAAAACACATGATGGGTATGCCCATTGCAGTGAAACTGGTAGGCAGTGCTCACGGTGTGTTGTTTGTGTTGTTTGTGTTTGCCTTGTTGAATGCCTTTATGGATAAACAAATGAGTATTAAACAAGGCATATGGTTTTTTATACTCTCTTTTATTCCCTTCGGAACATTCTTTATTGAACGCAATCTGAAAGCTGCACAATAGTTATAAGCTGTCCGTGTGATTGATGCGCGTACTGTCTTTTAACCATGCGGTATAGGAAAACGTACATTGAAAAAAGGTAAGCGTATCAAGGGTATACACTTCTTCCATAACATCTGTTTCTATTTTTATATTCAGGCTACTAACCAACTGCCTTCTGAAAGTGGAGTCCTGTAAGCGGGCGTGATTTGAAGCAAATGCACCCGCAATACTGTAAAGTGTTTCAGGGTTAAAATTATCTGCACTTATCTGGTACTGCGCATTAAAACGCGTCAGGCTGTTTTTATAAAAATCAAAATACAATATGGGAAGTGCCTGCCCAAATACCGGCACATCTATCAATGGTTGGTTGGTATCATAGTACCGAAACAGACCGGTATCGCTGTACACAATTGGTTCATCATTTTTGATATACTCTTTCAAACGGGGAAACAATTTCTTTATGGAATCAGCCGGAACACCCAAATGCACTTTCACCGAAACATAATCCGCTGTGTTATCACCTGCCTGATAAGTATACGCAGATAAAGAAAGAATCAACGTGATAGCCAAACAGAGGGCAAATACTTTCTCTGCTTTCCCCATGAACAAATATGCTGAAAAAACATGATAATTGCATAAAGTAAAACAGAACATTTCATATGTTACGCAGAAAATTTATAAAACAAGGTGCAGGCTTGGCCTTAGGAATTCCGGCAATTTCCGTTGCCGCAGCTATACAACATGACCATACCGAACGTGCGTTGGATAAATTAGCTCAATTGCCACCGCGTGAAGCTGCCACAGAGGAAGAAGCCTGGGAGCAGATTGCTGCCATGTACAATCCTGATGAGTCTTTTCTGAACCTCGAGAATGGTTACTTCAGCATGTGTTCCGTTCCGGTAATGGAATCATTCATGCAAAAAACACGCAGCGTAAATTCACAATCCTCTTTCTACATGCGCAGAATGATGCAGCCGGAACGATCACTAATTAAATCAGAATTGGCTCTGTTTTGTGGGGTACAAATGGAAGAGATTGCTCTTACTCGCAACACTACTGAGTCACTCAACATACTTATACAAGGCATTGACTTAAAAGCCGGTGATGAGGTACTGCTGAGCAAACAGGATTACGGCAGTATGCAGGAAGCCTTTGAGCAAAAAGCCAAACGGCAGGGTGTGGTATTAAAATATGTGGAGATTCCTTTGCTGCCTAAAAGTGCCAATGATATTGTTAAGGCATACGAAAAATCCATTACATCAAAAACCAAGATGATGCTGGTAACCCACATGATTAATTTAACCGGACAGATACTCCCTGTTAAGGAATTATGTGCTTTAGGAAAAGCGAAAAATATTGAGGTGATTGTTGACGGAGCGCATGCCTTTGCTCACCTTGATTTTAAAATTTCTGATTTAGGTTGTGATTATTATGCAGCCAGCTTACATAAATGGTTGGGTGCTCCGTTGGGTACCGGTTTTTTATATGTAAGGCAGAACAAAGTAGCTACCATATGGCCGCTGATGGGCGATACAGGTAAAGAAAAAAATAGCATAGAAAAACTGGAGCACACCGGCACTACCCCTCCGGCAAATTATTTAAGCATCAAAGCCGCTATTGACTTTAACCTACGTATTGGCTTAAAGCGAAAAGAAGAGCGGTTGCGTTACCTAAAAAATTACTGGACAGGAAAATTAAAAAGCATTAAGGGAGTGAGTATGCTTACTCCTGAAGGTATTGAGCAATCATGTGGTATTGCCTGCTTCAGCATAGAAAATATTCCTGCTACTGTGGTATCCAACAGGCTTTACGATGAGCACCGCATTTTTACGGTAGCCATAGAAACAGATGAGGTAAAAGGTGTGCGTGTAACTCCACATCTGTTCACTACTACTGAACACCTCGACCGTTTTGTTCAGGCTGTACAGGTTATAGCAGGTGAAAATCCTGCACCTGCTGCAACACCCAAGAAAAAATAATCAGCGGGGTTTGTATTTGGATTTGGTAAGAATTTTCTGAAAGTCAGTTTCAGCCATTAATTCTTTGAGGGTAACCTTAGGATTTTCTTTCATGTATTTGCGCACAATCTGCCAGCCCGTCCAAATGCCAATGCGCGGGGCTGATTCCTGAGGAACATCAGGCGCTGATGTAAACGGTGCCTCATTGATGTAACGCTGATAAAGCATCATGTCTGTTGAATACAGCATTTTTTTCTGAACGTAATGAGCCCACATCTGCACTTCGTTATCATAGCACCATTGCAATTGTTCTGCAGTATACCCCATCTTAATTGTATCGGGCACATCGGGCAGTACTGCGTCTATTGCATACAACACTTTCCCTTCCTGAATGATGTGATCAATAAACTTCTGAGAACCGGGGACTGGGCCATATTCACTGAGTAAAAAATACCTCATGGTATTTGTTACCAGATATTCTTTTCGCATTCTGCGCACAATGTATTCCGGAAAATTAATGTTCGAAGCCTTGTACGGAGCATAACTTTCTCCCAAATAAAAATCCAATCCGATACCCATTACAGAATCCATAACCGGGTGAGCGTAGTTGAATGCTGAGACCATGGTAACCAACTCAGGTATTACCGCTTCAGGAAAGTAGTATTTGTACAATTTAAATGCTGCATCCAATTGTGTGGCATAGGGAGTAAAATCATGGTAATGTTTTTCACACTCCCGATGCATCTCACGTATGTAGGGGTTAGAGACAAAATCAGTTAAGTTTTTGATGGTTTGCTGCTCCCCCGGCTTGCCGGCTTCAATTATATTCTCCACATACACCGGCCAAAAGGCAGGATAATTTTTAGCCAGTTTTTCAAAACCCACGGCAGGGTTCAAGGAATCAGACAGAAAAAGCTCCTGATCAAACCTCCTTATTTTTACCTTAAAATCCATTTTCTGTGCAGCATCAAGAGCCTGCTTATCTGCCACAACCGCTTTGTTTTTACTACAACCGTTACAACCTGCAAGAGTTGCAACAGTAAGTAGGAGGATTATTAGTTGAAAAGGCTTGGAATATTTCCCGTATTTTGCCATCATATTTTGTAATAATGAACAAAGTTATAAAAAAGCTGCTCATCGCTGCTATGGTAATGTTCAGCATAGTTAACGAAGTGAGCGCTCAGAAAGTGTGGCTGGGGTTAAAATTTGCCCCTTTGCTCTCCTGGAACAAAGCTGAATCAAACACAATATCAGCCGGCAAAACAAAATTTGCTTTTAACTACGGACTGTTAGCCGACTTTCAACTGGCAGAAAAATATTATGTGGGTACCGGTTTAGAAATTGCCTACATGGGCGGAGAAATAAAAACACCGCTGGCTACTCAAACTGTTGGCGGAATACCCTTTGCTGCCAGCAACATCAGCTACATGTATCACCTGCAATACCTTCAAATTCCGCTCACATTAAAATTCCGCACCAAGGAAATAGGCCGACTGGCCTATTGGGCACAGTTTGGTTACGGTAACTCTTTCCTCATACGTGCTAAGGCAGATATTGATGGCAATGTTGCCAAAAAAGGAGATGGAGTTGATGTAAACAACGGCAATGAAGGCTTCAGTTTTAATGACAACATTTACTTTTACCGCGGCTCCATGATTATTGGTGCGGGAATAGAATATCCTATCGGAGGAAATTCCAGATTAACTACCGGCTTGCGTTTTGATAACGGCATTTTTGATGTGCTTAAGGAAAAAACCATGAATGCCACCAACTCTAACCTTTCCCTGCAAATGGGAATTTACTTCTAGCAAAAAAAATGAAAATTGCGCTCGCACAACTGAATTACCACGTAGGTAATTTTGAACAAAATACTTCCAAAATTATCCGCAGTATTGAACGCGCCAAAAACGATCAGGTTGATTTAATCGTGTTTGCCGAATTATCCATTTGCGGATATCCACCACGTGATTTTCTGGAGTTCAATGATTTTATCCGGCTTTGTAATGAAGCCGTTGAAAGTATAGCACAACACTGCATTGGCATAGCTGCTATTGTGGGCTCACCGGCCACCAATCCGCAGGTAGAGGGAAAAGATTTGTTTAACGCTGCCTGGTTTTTAAGTAGCGGTAAAGTAAATGCCATTCGCAACAAAACGCTGTTGCCAACTTACGATGTGTTTGATGAATACCGCTACTTTGAACCCAACCGTAGTTTTGACATCATTACCTGCGTAGGCAAAAAAATTGCGCTCACCATTTGTGAGGATTTATGGAACATCAACCACAATCCGCTATACATTACCACCCCCATGGATGAGCTGATCAAACACCGGCCCGATGTCATTATCAATATTGCAGCCTCTCCTTTTTCACACACGCAGCTTGCCTCACGCACACAGGTGTTGCGCAACAATGCCGAAAAGTACAAGCTACCGCTGCTTTATGTAAACCATGTGGGCGCGCAAACTGAACTAATCTTTGATGGAGGTTCACTTGCCATGAATGCACAGGGAGAAATAACAAAGCAACTGAAATCATTTGAAGAAGATTATGCCGTTGTTACACTCGAAGAAATAAATGCAGCCAAAGGCACCCAAACTACCGTACCACAAAAAATGGAACAGCTAGAGCATGCGTTGGTGCTGGGCATACGCGACTACTTCAAAAAACTCGGCTTCACCAAAGCAATACTTGGTCTTTCAGGAGGAATAGACTCGGCACTGGTTGTATATCTTGCTGCACGTGCTTTGGGAGAAGAGAATGTAAAAGCGGTGTTAATGCCTTCACAATTTTCGTCAGACCACTCCATCAGCGACTCACTGGAGTTGTGCAAAAATCTAGGAGTGTCGCATGAAATCATTCCTATTGAACGCGCCTTTAATACCTTTAGAGAATTACTACAGCCTGCATTTGGCAATTTACCTTTTGACCTAACGGAAGAAAACATGCAAGCCCGTTGCCGCGGATTAATTCTGATGGGACTGAGTAATAAGTTTGGCTACATACTGTTGAATACTTCAAACAAAAGTGAAATGGCGGTGGGTTACGGAACCTTGTATGGCGATATGTGCGGTGGCCTCTCCGTTATAGGTGATTTGTACAAAACAGAAATTTTTGAGTTGTGCCGCTATATCAACCGCGATAAGGAGATTATACCGGAGAACATTATCACCAAACCACCATCGGCTGAGTTACGACCAAATCAGAAAGACAGCGACTCGTTGCCTGATTATGAACAACTCGACCCCATACTTTTTGAATACATTGAGAAAAGAAAAAGTCCGGGAGAAATTATTCGTATGGGGTATGATGAAGCCATTGTAAAACGCATACTCCGTTTGGTAAACATGAACGAATACAAACGACACCAAACACCTCCTATTTTACGTATGTCTCCTAAAGCTTTCGGTATGGGCAGAAGAATGCCTATTGTTGCTAAATACCTTACCGACTAATTGAAAAAACTTCTCCTCCTTTTATTCCCGATAATCATTTCGAGTAAGGTAGCGCGTGCGCAACACCTTAAAGTGAAGCATGCATTTTATGCTGAAGCAATAGGTAACGGCAAAAGTTATTCCCTCAACTATGAACGCAGGCTGTATAACTCCACACAGGTATACCTGTTTTTAAGAGCCGGAATAAGTCCTACAAAATATAAAAATGTAACCAACCCTTACCATGCTCCTAAATTTCCGATAGAATTGAATGTGGTTATGCGCAGTGTGTATGAGCACATGGTAGAGTGCGGAATAGGTGTAACGCCTTACATGAGCAGGGACAAAACAGAAAATACCAATGGCACCTCAACAGCAACAGGTTCATACGAACTGAACAGGTACTATGTGCTGCGTTGCGGCTACCGCTATCAACCAACAGAAAGCGGCATCGTATTCAGAATAGCCATTACTCCTTTGCTGGCCGATGAAGATGACACCCACATCAGCAATAAAATTCTACCGCTTTACGGAATAAGTTTAGGGTACACGTTTTAAAACCAGTCGTCCTCTTTTTTCTTATCCTTCTTGCTTTTTTTCTTCACCAAATCCAACTCATACATCAAACCTATGTTGTAGGTAATGTCTCTTGGTGCATTATTATAATCGGGTTGAATAAAATAAAACACGTCCACTGCATGGCCGTTTTTAAACTGCACATTACAGCCAGCGGTGTAGCGAATTCTGCGCAACTCATCTACTGTAGAAGAGAGCTTATAAAAAGGCTCGACTGAACTGTAAACCGCTACATCTTCGTGTAGCTTATATTTCAACTGCAAACGGTACCTTAAAAAAGAATACGGCTCGTTGCCCGGCTCATAGGCGTTACCGAAATAAGCTTGCCTTCTTTGCCATACTAAACGGTTGCTTACTGTAAAATTTCCTTTTTGCCATTTGTGCTGTAGCCCGGCACCAAAACGATGCAGGTCATTTGTTCTGTTGGTACTGAAACGGTACTCAGCCTCAGCAAATAATTTTTTCTTCACTAATGTAAACTGCCAGGTGCCCGTAAAATAGGAACCACTGAAGGCAGATATATTGTTGTTGGCCCGGTACTGGTACTGCACAGCCGCACTCATACCTTTAGGTAAATCAATATTGGCCTTGATGCCGGTTCGCAAACGCAAATCTTTTCGGGTGTCCTGCGCACTGACCTGTGTAAATAAAAAAAATGTGAAGAGAAAATAAACCGCTTTGTTCATTGACTAATCATCATCTGAACCCATGCCACGCGAGGTAGACTCATTCTGTTTGGAATAATAGAACGCATTAATTTGCGCTACGTCTTTCAGAAAATCAACGCGAATAAGTTCAACGCGGTGAATGGGTAATCCGGTACGGTTTTGCAAATCAGCAATCATATCATCACGTTTATCAGGATGAATTAATTCAATGCGCTCGTAATTGATTTCTTTGAAATTTTCGTGGTCGAGCGACAACTGACGATCGAGCAAAAAGCTCATGGCGAGTATAAGTGCGTTCGCTATCAGCAACAGCCACCAACCGTCTTCTGTTTGACCCAGTGAGTTGATGATGGCCATGGCCACACTCAAAAAGAAATAACCCATTTCGCGGATAGGAACAGTTACTGTTCGGTACCTTAAAATGGAAAAGATGGCAAATAAACCGAAGGCAAAACCCATTTTCAGTTTAACACTGCTCAACAAGAAACAGATTAAAAAGTTAAGTGTGTTAAAAAGGAAAAAGGTAAATACAAAGTCCTGGTTGCGGTGGCGCGGGTAATAAATAAAGCGCACCAAAATAACAATTGCCACTAGGTTGAGGCCATATCGTAATACAAAATCCATCAGGTCTGCGTGACCTGCTACATCTCCTGAATCAAGTGTTTCCATGCAATATTTTTTTAATTTTTATAAGGTTAGGTTTAAATGCGTTGTGTTTTATAGGCTCCAGCAAAGCCACACCGGTGGTGTACTTACTAAAGCCAATCTGTTCAAAATGTCTTTTCTTAAACGCCTGTATCATGGGGCTGAATACACTGCTCTTATCCTGTTTCACCTCGGCAATTACCAACTGCGGAAACCCTGCCTCTTTGCTGAAATTATCAAAGCAAATATTCAAATCAAGTGTGGCCCGTTCAGGCAAATCTTTTCCTGCTAAAGTGATGCGTTTAAAACGAATCCAGAGTTTTTTCTCCAGATCATCGTTATTCAAGTACTTGTGGTAAATGAGTTCTTTTTCTCTATCACGCAGGGTATCAAAAATGGTGCTTTCTCTGAACCTTTTTTTATCGGTACGTAAGCCGTTTACCTTGTACTTCACTTCAAAAAAAGTGAGACCTGAGTCCATGTACCTGCGGTAACGCACCTTTACCCTGTTGGGCCGGCCGCTGTGGTGAAAACGGTACAACAAATAATCATGTGTATCAAAATACAGCGACTCATAATTAAACATGCGCCTGCCGTCAATATCCAGTACGTTATAATGCGGCTGCAACTCTTTCAGAATATCGGGGAAATGTTTGAAGTGAAAAACGAATTTAGAATCAACACGGTTGAGCAGTTGCACACCATCCAATTGTTGCAGCGAAATGGGATCCATCTCCAGCAACAGTTTATTTACTTCCTGTTCCTCTAACTCAAAACCCATCAGAAACTGTAAATTAAATCGCGCACGGTTACTGTACCCTTTTTGTCGTCCACTTTCACATTCACCACATCTGAACCCTGGTTGAGCGGACAACCTGTGCAATCATCACTTACCACCCACACTTTATAGTCGCCTTTGTTGAGCCATTCAAAAGAATAACTGCCGTCAAAAGAAGTGCGGGTATCATCATCAACAGCATTGCTGTTACCGTAAGAAATATATACTCTTACTCCGGCTATGTAACCGGAATCAACCCGAATGCCGTTTTTATTGACATCATATGCATATACCTTACCCGAAATAGTAGCCTGCCCGCCACGACCTTCCTCCTTTTTACAGGAGTTGAACAAAAACAGTACTGTGGTGAATAGCAGCGTAAAAACTACTGCCGACTGTGATTTAAAGGTTTGCACCATTATTAAGGTTAAGTTAATTTAACGGTAAAGATGTATTAATTTAACCTTTCATGCAAACTACAGGTCGAAAAAAAGAGGCTTTTGTTGTCACACGCGTGAGTTGGCTATATTTGTACATGCACTATACCGTCTATCTGAATAAAGACCGGCAGCTCAAAAAGCTGATAGCCGCTCACGGGGCCTTTGAACTAAAACCCCGTAAAAAAGTGTACCTGCACCTGTGTGCTTCCATTATGTCGCAACAGCTTTCAACCAAAGTGGCTGATATTATTTACCAGCGTTTTGTTAACCTTTATCCCCAACCGGCCCCCACTATAGCGCAAATACTTGACACTCCATTTGAACAATTGCGTGGCATCGGTTTATCGAATGCCAAAGCACAATACGTACTCAACGTGTGCAGCTACTTTAAGGAACAGCGCCTTACAGATACCCAACTGCACCGCATGAGTAATGAAGAGGTGCTGCAATGCCTAACCCCCATAAAAGGTGTAGGGCAATGGACCGTTGAAATGTTGCTGATGTTTACACTGGGGCGGGAAGATGTTTTTGCGCCAGATGACTTGGGCATACAACAAGCCATGATAAAATTGTACAACCTCAATGCCACAGACAAAAAACAATTGAAGCAGGATATGCTGCGCATCTCAGGCAAATGGAGCCCTTACCGCACATATGCCTGCCTGCATTTGTGGCGGCATAAGGATAGTAAATGATTGCTCTGTCGAAAGTAGCATCCGACAGCATGGAAACACTACTACTCAAACCAAAAAGTATCTATAACACTATCCGTACTTTACCGCTCTTTTTTATCAAACCGTCATTAATACGTTTATGTATTTGTTGAAAAATCAGGGGTTAGACATCTATGTTTTTACTACCTTTGACTTTACAAAAATTAATGACTAAGTATATAGACCATATAAACGAGACGCTCAAGCCGAGAATATCTGAACAAGAGGTTGTTCTTGACCTGTTTGCTGGTTGTGGTGGTTTGTCATTAGGTTTTGAGGCAGCTGGCTACAAGACTATTGGCTACGAAATGGACAGAGCAGCCTCCGAGACTTATAACAAAAATCTAGTTGGCCAATGTTTCCCAACAAAACTTGACATTAACTTTGAATACCCACAAGCTGACATAGTAATTGGTGGGCCTCCTTGCCAACCATTTAGCGTAGGTGGGCACCAAAAAGGGATGGAAGACGCGAGAGATGGTTTTCCTGTTTTTATAGACGCGGTTAAGAGGTTACAACCGAAGGTTTTTATGTTCGAAAATGTTCGGGGACTTTTATACACGAACAAATGGTATTTCAATTTAGTATTGACCGAGCTTCGCAAACTAGGTTATATCATTGACTTCAAGTTACTCAACGCAGTAAATTTCGGTGTTCCTCAAAACAGAGAAAGACTTTTTGTTTTCGGTCATCGAGCAAAATTTAATTTCCCAAAACCAAATCATCATAAAGTAACAGTAGGTGAAGCAATTGGAGATTTGATGTTCACAACTCCTCCTGAAAGTAAATTTTTCACAGCATCAATGGACACTTATGTTGCTAAATATGAAAAAGCGTCTTCGTGCATTAACCCAAGAGACTTGTATGCTGACAAACCAGCAAGAACTTTGACTTGTAGAAATCTTGCAGGGGCAACGGGTGACATGCAACGAGTAAGGCTAAAAGACGGAAGAAGAAGAAGACTTTTGCATAGTGAAGCGGCAAGACTACAGAGTTTTCCTGATTGGTATGAGTTTATCGGAAACGAAACCCAAAGATTTAATCAAATTGGAAATGCAGTTCCTCCTCTATTAGCTTATCAAATGGCATTAGCATTGAAAGAGTGCTTTCAAATGGAAGAACTGTATTCAGCGGAAGAAATTATAGAAAATAACTTACAGCCAAATCAAGTGCTGACACTTTTTTAAGATGAAGAATTATATACCTAAAAGCTCTAAATCAAAAGCTGTTCAAAAAATTATAAATGAAGCACTCGACATTTTAGAAAGTGTGGGCATTCCAATGACCAAAACCGAAAGAGGTTTGGAAAGAATGGCTGTTTGTTTTCTTGCTGTTGCCGGTGTAACAAAAGATTGGAGTAAAGCTAAAGAAAACGCAAATCTTAAATCTCGTGACATAATAAACCTCGTAAACAAAAACTTTGAAGAAAAAATATCATCAGGTTCTTATGACGACATCCGAAGAAAAGATTTAAAACTCCTTGTTCTTGCGGACATCATTGTGAATAGCGGTGTAAACAGAGGCTCTGCTACAAATGACCCAACAAGAGGCTACGCTTTGCATCCAGATTTTAAACAACTTATTGTTTCATACAAAACACCTAACTGGACAAAGAATTTAAAAGCATTCAATAAAAACAAACCTTCGCTTGCCGAAGTTCTTGCACGAAAAAGAGACCTTGAAAAAATTCCTGTAAAACTTCCCAACGGGAAACCAATTGAACTTTCTCTTGGCGAGCACAATGTTTTACAGAAAGCTCTTATTGAAGAATTTCTTCCACGTTTCGGTAGCGACTGCGCTGTGCTTTATATTGGCGACACATCAAACAAAATTTTGCATATTGAATTAGAGGAACTCAAAAAGTTAAATTTTTTTGAGCTTTCACACGATGAACTTCCAGACATTATTGCATACAGTAAAAAACACAATTGGCTTTATTTAATCGAAGCAGTTCATAGTTCGGGACCAATGAGTGAAACAAGAGTTTTAGAGTTAAAAAAGATGCTCAAAGACTGCAAAGCGGAATTAATATTCGTAACAGGTTTTCTTACTCGACCAGACTTTAAGAAATGGATATTAGACGTTGCTTGGGAAACAGAAGTTTGGATTGCCGATAATCCTGACCATTTGGTTCACTTTAACGGGCATAAATTTTTAGGAGCATACTAACAACCCTTACTGTGGCATCATTTGATACATCTGACGCAAGCAAAATCAGTGCAATCTGTGGCAAAAAAAAAAGAAAACCGACTTACAGATGCCCAACTGCACCGCATGAGTAATGAAGAGGTTTTACAGTGTCTCACTCCGATAAAAGGTGTAGGGCAATGGACCGTTGAAATGCTGCTGATGTTTACTCTTGGGCGAGAGGATGTTTTTGCGGCAGATGATTTGGGCATACAACAGGCCATGATAAAATTGTACAACCTGAATACCTCTGATAAAAAACAATTGAAGCAGGACATGCTGCGCATCTCAGGCAAATGGAGCCCTTACCGCACGTATGCCTGCCTGTATTTGTGGCGGCATAAGGATGGCAAGTGATTGCTCAGTCGGATGTAGTAGCCGACAACACGGAAAAATGTTAACTTTGAATTAGCTGAATCCAAAATTAAAAATGAAAATCGTATAAAACTTTAGCTAACGCTCAAGTGTGTGGCTAATTAATGTCTGAGCAAAGTAGCAAAGAGTTTTAATATACAGTTACTATGATAAAAATTAATAAAACGACCAGCCTGATACTTTTGTTGATTATAGGACTCAACAAAAGTGTATTCTCACAAAATTCAACTAGTGTTGATACTGCTACACTTAAACCTGTTATCAAAATGCTATTGTTACAAGACATGCAAAATCAACATGGGTTTAAAGATTTTAGTCATATTGTTAGTTTTTTACAAATGCCTCTTAAAATGGAAATATTGAAGCAGACGGGGTATAGAAGTTTAGTATTTATCAAAATACCTGAGCAAGATTTTTTTGTTGATACTATTATGACAAAGGGTAAGAAATGGATTGCCACATCTCGAGTGACTGCATATAGCACTTACCCTAATAATTACTTTGTAGTTGCTTATAACACTATAACAAAGAAATTCTATAGGATATTAGGATTTAGGACAAACGACTTTGAAGATCTTTATGATAATGTAACTATATGGCAATCAGGCAATGTAGCTAAAACAGCAATTACTGTTTCTTCAATCAAAGAGTATTTAGAACACAATGCAATTGAGGGTGTGAATCTTGAATGTTTACTCTTGTCATTGTTACAAAAGAAAACAGAATGCTTTAGAGATTAAAACACGTATTGCAGGCTACGGATTAACTGTGATTTTAAAGTAACCTTAATAGACAATAAAAGATTGTCCATCGTAGAATGCTTTTAACCCATCTATACGAATCATCATTGAACCTATTTTTTCTTTTTTAAAATTTCGCTTGGTAAACTCCAATACAATAATTGAATCATTTAATAACTTACAATCAGCAAATTCACCCTTGTGTGTGTAATTATTAGCCCTTAATACTGAGTCTATGTTATGATTCAACTCTTTAATTTTCTTGCCATTCAATTGGTAAAAATGGTCTCTACATTCACACTTTTCCTTTACAAGACTATGATAATATCCTCTACTACATCCTTGTAACAACAAACAACACATTATCGAAAATAGTATTCGCATATGTTTTACAAATAGCATACTCTTTCTTTATAAATCATACATACTACAAATCTACAATCAGATTGATTTTCCATAACCAAATGTAAGAAATACTTTTTGTAAAGAAAACCTAGCTCGCGATACAGCTGCTTGGCAGTAGACACAAATATATAAATCGTTGCGGTCGGCAGAGATTTATCCTCTCGCAAAAAAATCAGTGCAATCTGTGGCAAAAAAAACTACCCGTTCAACAAAGCAGCCATGGCATCGGCTACCTTATCTGCATTAGGTAACATTTCTTTTTCCAAACCATCGTTGAGTGGTACTGCCGGCACATTTACCGCACCCAGTGTTTGCACCGGTGCATCTAAATAACGGAAACAGTTTTTTGAAATGCGCCCGGCTAAACTTTCAGCAAATGAATTGAGCAAAGGCTCTTCCGTTAACACCAAACATTTACCATGACGTTGAGTAGCAGCATACATCGCTTCTTCATCCACCGGATTAAGTGTGCGCAGGTCAATAATCTCTATACTGCCGGGAAATTTCTTTGCCGCTGCAGTGGCCCAGTAAACGCCCATGCCGTAAGTAATCACACACATGGAATATCCTTCGTCCATCATTTCCTGTGAGGCACTCAACACCGTGCGTGCTTTACCAAAAGGAATCATGTAGTCCTCATCGGGCTCTATGGTTTTTGCACCTTCGGTTCCGGGGTTTTTACTCCAGTACAATCCTTTGTGCTCCAGCATCACTACCGGATTAGGATCATAGTAAGCAGATTTCATCAGACCCTTCATATCGGCTGCGGTGCTCGGGTATGCAATCTTAATTCCACGTATAGTGAGCAAGGCTGATTCTACCGAACCGGAATGGTAAGGACCACCACCGCCATAAGCACCAATAGGTACACGAATAACGGCACTTACCGGATATTTACCCATGGTGAGGTAACAGCTTTTAGAAAGTTCTACCACCAATTGGTTCACACCTGTCCAGATGTAATCAGCAAATTGAATTTCTACAATGGGTTTGGCACCAACGGCACTCATGCCCGCTGTTGAACCTACAATGTATGCCTCCTGAATGGGTGTATTGAACACGCGGTTGTCGCCATACTTTTTAGCCAGTGTAGCCGCTTCACGAAACACACCACCCAAACGTGCACCTACGTCTTGTCCGTACAGCAAACACTCGGGATGTTTTTTCATCAGTTCATCCACCGCATGCAAAGCAGCATCCACCATAATGATGGGCTCAGCACCCGCGGGTGAACGCTCCCCGGTTTCTTCAGTAACCGGTGTGGGAGCAAACTCGTGCAGTGTTAAAGTTTCAGGTGCCGGATTCTCGGCCTCGCAAGCCATTTTAAAATGCTGGGCTATTTTATCACGGGCATTGTTTTCTATGTCGGCCAGTTCGTTTTCAGGAACACCAATGTTCTTTAATTCTTTTCTTAATCGCGGACGCGGATCTTCCAAAGCAGAGAGGGCCAAATCAGCATCTGTACGGTACCATTCTTTTCTTACGCCTGAAGTGTGATGGCCCAACAACGGCACTTTCGCGTGCAACAAAAGTGGTTTGCGTTTTTCGCGCACATAGGCAATGGCTTCTTCCATCGCTTTCCATGATTCCACAAAATCTGCCCCGTCCACCCGCATGCGTTTCATGCCTTTAAAACCGGCTGCGTATTCGTAAGCATCCATAGCACGCATCTCTGCACTGTTGGCTGAAATGCCCCAGTTGTTATCCTGAACAAGGTACAACACCGGCAACTCTTTGAGCACCGCCATCTGCCAGGCTTCAGCCACTTCACCTTCCGTTACGGAACCATCGCCCAAAGAACACAATGAAATAGGATTGCGTTTATCTGTAAGCAAACCCTGCGATTCCATGTATGCTAAACCATGTGCCATGCCCGTAGCCGGAATTACCTGCATACCCGTGGCACTGCTTTGGTGCGGCATTTTAGGAAAACCTTCACGGTTTAATGAAGGATGAGAATAATATGTTCTTCCGCCTGAGAAAGGATCATCTGCCTTGGCCAGCAATTGTAACATCAGCTCATACGGACTCATGCCCATGCCCAGCAACATACTTTCATCACGGTAATACGGAGCAGCATAATCGCACTCCAACAGTTGCATACCGGCAGCCAGTTGAATGGCCTCGTGCCCGCGGGAGGTGGAGTGAACGTACTTGGTTATGGGCCTGTTCGCCTCGTATATTTCTGCCATGTAAAAGGCATCACACATGTGCGCGTAGGCTTCCAGCAGAATTTCTTTCTTAATCATGAGTAAAAAACAAGCCGCAAGTTTACTAAAATATGCTGAGGAATACAGCTATTACACAAAAGCCCTTGTTATCAAACACTTGCAAACTACCTGTTTAAATGATGCATAATCAGCTATTTTTGCGGCATGCAAATAAACAGAATAGCGCTGGCCCTTGCTTTTTCACCCAGACTTGAAGCAAATCTTGCAGAGGCCGCCCGCCTAAACACGCTTTTTCAATCGCATCTTTACCTTATTCATGTGGGTGATTATACTGCCGGCAATGAACAAGAACTACAGCAACTGTTGCAACGATTTAACCTTACTAAACAAAACTGTACGGTGCTGTGGCAAGAAGGTGAAACAGTTGACACCATTCTGGAAACCTGTAAAGAGCACCACACTGATTTGTTGATTACCGGTGCACTGGAAAAAGAAGGCTTGCTGCAATATTACATGGGTTCTATAGCCAGGCAATTGAGCCGGAAAGCACAGTGTTCCGTGTTGATGCTTACTGAACCATCAACTGAGCCCCACCCCTTTCGCAACATAGTGGTAAGTGGTGGTGAATGCTCCCATACGGCTGATACTATTGCCCTGGCCATGCATCTGGCTAAACTGGAAAAAGCCAACAAGGTGGACATTATTCAGGAGTCAGAATACCATAACATCGCACGGCTTTCTTCTGAGAATAAAACAGCCGATGAGGTGGACCAGATAAAGCAGGAATTTATTAGCGAAGACAAAGAAAAATTAGACGAGATACTCTCATGTACCGATTGCGGTTCATTAAAAATTGAAAGGCACCACCTGGAAGGCAAACCCGGTTTTGCTATCAGCAACTATGCCCGCGAGCATGAGGCAGATTTACTGGTTCTCAGTTCGCCCGATAAAAAACTAAACCTGCTGGACCGTTTGTTTACACACGATATAGAGCATGTGCTCGCAAATTTACCTTGCAGTGTATTAATTGTTCACCACGAAAATCTCAACTGATAAATGAGCAAACTTTCGCATCAGGAACTCATCACACTTATCCTCTCTTTGGGGGTAATGTTGTTATCAGCAAGATTGCTGGGTGAGTTACTGCGTAAGTTTGGAATCCCTTTGGTAGTTGGCGAAATATTGGCGGGCATTGTATTAGGACCAAGTTTATTCGGACAGCTTTTCCCTGAATCACTCCAATTTATTTTCCCATCAGCAGGTGGAGCAACATTGGCCTTGAACGGCATTACACAGATGTCGGTAATCATGCTGCTGTTTGTAGCCGGACTGGAACTGGAACTTCCGCTTATTTTAAAACAAGGTAAAGCAGCAGGCCTCACCAGTATATTCAGCCTAGCCATTCCATTCGCTATAGGTTTTTTTGCGGCCTATTATGCAGGTGACTTTTTCGGACTTGATGACAGCAACCATTTATTAGTGTTCAGCTTGTTTTTGGGTACAGCTCTTTCCATAACAGCCTTGCCGGTTATTGCCCGCATACTGATGGATTTGAAGTTACTTAAAACGCGCATAGGTATGATTGTGATTTCTTCAGCCATGTTGAATGATTTAATCGGTTGGCTCATATTCTCTTTAGTACTTGGTTTGATGAACGAAGGCAACTCAGAACACAGCCTCACCTACACCATATTGTTCACCATCAGTTATGCCGTTATTTTACTCACTGTGGGCAAATACCTTATTGATAAAGCATTGCCCTGGATACAAAAAAACTTCTCGTGGCCGGGTGGCATACTATCCATCGGATTAAGCTTGTGCTTTTTAGGTGCTGCATTAACTGAGTACATAGGCATTCATGGTGTATTCGGAGCATTCATTGTAGGTATGGCATTTGGCGATTCAGTCAATTTGAAAGAACAGGAACGTGAAATTATTCAACAATTTATTACCAATATTTTTGCTCCCCTGTTTTTTGTTTCCATTGGTTTGCGCATCAACTTTGTCAGCAACTTCAGCATTGAACTGGTAGCGGTAGTTACTGCATTGGCTATGATATCCAAAATTGGCGGTGCCTGGATGGGTGCACGTTTAAGCGGATTGAACAACAGTGAATCAATGGCCATTGGTTTTGGAATGAATGCCCGTGGTGCCATGGAAATCATTTTGGGTTTACTGGCTCTCGAAGCAGGAATTATTAACGATAAATTATTTGTAGCCTTAGTTGTAATGGCCATTTTAACCAGCGTTATCAGCGGCCCTATGATGCAGGTATTTTGTAAAGAAGTAGTGAAGAAATAAAAAATGCCCCAGAATAAACTGGCTCGATTTGCCGAGCTGCATACTTTCCCCAACACGTTTGAATTTCCCCAAAACATACAGGGCACCTGGCACAAAGACGTGTTTAAAAACAACCATCCCATTGTGCTGGAGTTGGGTTGCGGCAAAGGCGAATACACCATAGGGCAGGCTCAACGTTTCCCTGAAAAAAACTTTATTGGTGTCGATATTAAAGGCAACCGCATGTGGTGCGGAGCAAAAGCAGCTTTGGAAACTGAGCTGCACAATGCCAAATTTTTGCGCACACAAATTGAACAGATACCTGAATATTTTGTGCCGGGTGAAGTGCAGGAAATATGGATTACGTTCCCCGACCCTCAACCCAATAAACCAAAAACAAAAAAGCGCTTAACCAGTCACCAGTTTGTTGACAGGTACAAAAAGTTTTTAGCACCCGATGGATTTGTAAATTTAAAAACCGATAACCGCATGTTGTACGAGTTTACACTGCAGGTAATTGAGGAGAAAAATTTACGCCTTGTTGCCCATACCGATGACCTGGATAACTCTCTGCTACTGGATGACGTGTTGAGTATTCGCACCTATTACGAAATGTTGTTTCGTGGCAAAGGCATGCCGATACACTACGTAAAATTCGGGTTGTAAAAACCTTAATTAAGCATTAATTTTTTTAGGAAATTTTACAGCGGCTATGTACTTTTGATTTACACTTAAACCAACTTCATATGCATCCTGTTATAAGAAACATATTGGCCGTAATTGCCGGAGCAGTTATTGGCAGCTTGGTGAACGGGAGCCTGATTATGATAAGCGGCTCCATTATTCCTCCGCCAGCCGGAGCAGATGTTACCACTGAAGAAGGACTCAAAGCAGCCATGCACCTGTTTGAACCCAAACATTTTATTATGCCCTTTCTTGCTCATGCGATGGGCACACTCACCGGAGCTATGATTGCTGTTGTTATTGCAGCAAACAACAAAATGAAAATGGCCATGGTGGTGGGTGTACTCTTTTTGATGGCCGGTATTGCCAACGTGTTGATACTTTCAGCTCCAGTGTGGTTCAATATACTGGATCTTGTAGCTGCTTACCTCCCTATGGCCTATTTGGGTGGAAGATGGATGATAAAAAAATAGAGCAGTACATTTTTCACAAGCGTCAAACTTCATCGTATCAGATGGAAGTTTACTTTACTTTGTTATCCTCCTAAATGCACGGTATCATTTTCCCGTATGAGGTTAAACTTTCCATTGGCATATTCCAACTCATACAGGCAAAGGTTGGTGTGAGGGAAATCCTCCATGTACCTTAATTCCTTTTCGAGCAGCAGACACAAAAAACTTTTCATGGCCCTCCCGTGCATGCAAATTAAAATGAGTTGCTCCTCTTCCTTGCTCATGATATGTTGCAGTGCTTTTTTTTGCCTTACCTGCAACTGCACAGGTGTTTCACCACCGGGTACGCATACATCGTACACGCCATCGTTCCAGTGTTTAATCATTTGCCAGTAATCAGCTTTCCAATCTACACTACTTTGCTGCCCCTCATAAATACCCCAACTTATTTCATTCAGCTCGGGCAATACCTCATGCGGAAACTGTGCATTCAAAAAATGTTGCACACTTTGTTTGGTGCGCTGCAATGCCGATATGTATACTTTATCAAAAGGCACGTGCGCATAAAACTCATAGAACATGCGGGCCTGTTCCAATCCCGTTTCGTTTAGCGGACTATCCACACCGCTTCCTTGTACTATACCTAGTTTATTAAAATCTGTTTCGCCATGGCGAACAATAAACAGCTTCTTGGTGCTCAAATCAATGTTCTCCTTTGTTTGTTATACTTTTGCACAAAAGTAAACAAATGTCGTTACCTCGTATAGATACTTCGGTAAGCATGGACGCGCTCAATGAAAGATGCCGCAATACCATGTCGGAATACATCGGAATTGAATTTATCCGTTCAGGTGAAGATTTCCTTACCGCCCGCATGCCCGTTGACCACCGCACACATCAGCCTTTAAAAATGCTGAACGGTGGAGCCTCCTGTGTATTGGCTGAAACAGTGGGCAGCATGGCCGCCAACTTAGTGATTGACCGCGAAAAATATGTGGCACTGGGCTTGGATATTAACGCTAATCACTTGCGCCCTGCCATGAACGGTTATGTATTTGGTACTGCAAAGCCTATTCATGTGGGCAAAAAAACACAGGTGTGGGAAATCAAAATAACTGACGAAAGCGAGAACCTTGTTTGCATCAGCCGGCTAACTATGGCCGTAATTGACCGCCCCGCTAATGGGTAATTTCCCTGCACACATTGCAGCAGATAGCGCGGTGGCCGTATGGCGACTGCCCCACACAGATGAGGTTCAATTCTGTTACACACATCAGGCACAACACAGCGCGTGGAATGGCAACGATGCCGGCTTTGTGATTAACCCGTTTCATTCTGCCTTACCACAGGTTTTTATACGCGGAGAATTAACACATACAACAACACAAGAACTCCTCCTCAGCAGCTTGGAGGTTCCTTCCACTGCAACAGCAACGGTTCAATTGCAGCAGGCTGAATATGAAAGGTACGTAGCGCAAAGTGTTGCCACTATTCAATCAGGAATGATGCACAAAACTGTGGCAGCAAGAAATACCTCTGTTGCACTCACTGATTTTTCAGCACTGCCAACTTTTGTTCAGTTGTGTGAAAAATATCCGGCTGCTTTTGTATCGCTGGTGTATCACCCTACCTGTGGTTTGTGGATGGGCGCAACACCTGAAAGATTGCTTTCTGCCAAAAACAATACCCTGCAATCAATGGCATTAGCAGGCACACGCAATGCACAACAAGAATGGACCGATAAAGAACTGGACGAACAACATTGGGTAACTGAATTTATTGAAGCGTGCTTCATCTCTGCTTCACTTGAGCCCCGGATTGCTCCGTTAAAGGAATTGCATGCAGGCAACAATTTGCAACATCTGGTAAATTATATTGATGCACAACTGCCTGAACTATTTTCAGCACAACAACTACTACCGCTTTTACAACAACTTCACCCCACACCTGCAGTTGGAGGTTTGCCCAAAGAAGCCGCCATGGATTGGATTATGCAACATGAACCCGGTGAACGTAATTACTATAGTGGTTACCTGGGACCGGTTACCTCAGCACAGGATTTTGATTTATTTGTGAACCTGAGGTGCATGCAGGTAAGCGGCAATACCGCCATTCTCTTCGCGGGAGCCGGTATTACGGCCCTCTCCAACCCCACTGCCGAGTGGCTGGAAACCGAACGAAAAATGCAGATTATCAAATCAGTACTGCAAAGCACATAATTTAACATTCCGTTGAAGTGAATTAGGTAGCGAATTAGTATTTTGCAACACTTTATGCGGGTAGCCTCATTTATCCTATTCTTTTGTTTCACAGCACACTTGTTGCAAGCGCAGGTATTGCCCTCTTTCGGTGATTCCCGCACGGCCACAACGGGTATGCAGTTTTTGAAAATACCCGTGGATGCCCGTTCTGGCGGTATGTCGGGCGCAGTGATTGCCTCCGTCAGAGATGCCTCGGCCATGTTTTGGAACCCTGCCGGAATTACACGGGTAGATACAGGCCGCGTTAGTTTTCAGGTAGCCCACACCCGCTATTTTGCCGATACTAAAATCAACTATGCCGGTGCGGTGTTCAAAACAGGCTCACAATCTTTTTTAGGTGTTCAGTTGCTGGCCATGGATTACGGTGAGATGGAAGAAACTACCGAGTTTCAACCGCTGGGAACCGGACGTACTTTTACCATGAGCAACTACCTTATCGGTTTGACTTACGCCCAACAACTCACGGAAAGTTTCAGCTTGGGTATAAACGGAAAATTTGCTCATGAAGGTTTGCCAAATGTAGCCACCAACAACGTATTGTTTGATTTAGGCTTTCAATACAATGTAGGCTTTCGCAATACCCGTTTTGCTGTGGCCATGAGTAATTTTGGTTTTAGTGTACAACCGAAGGGCGAAGTGGAATTACTTGATTTCACCACTACCAAAAAAGACAACACATTTGAAGATGTTACTGTTCCCGCAGTGTTCCGTTTAGGTATCTGCTCCGACATCTGGCGTAAAAATCAACATGCCGTCACAGGAGCTTTACAACTCAATCACCCTACCGATAACAATGAATCCATCGCATTAGGTGCTGAATATCTCTACAAAAATTTTCTGGCCCTGAGAAGTGGTTATGAATTCGGGCAGGATGAACGCACCTCGCCTTCAGCCGGCATGGGAGTAAAATTGCGCAGAAGATATGGCCAGCTGGGATTTGACTATGGCTTTGTGCACAAGAATGTACTGGGCAACTTACATCGTCTCACTTTATCAGTAACCATTAAATGATGTTGCGTAAATTTCCTTTATTACTTTTACTTTCTGCTGCCATCACGTTGCAATCGTGTGAATTTTTATTGGGCAGTAAAAAAGACGATACCGTTGACGACATTTTTGACCAAGGCGCCATTGACCCCAACCTGGTTCCGCAAAGTGTGGGGTATGTTCCTGTGCTTCCTTTCTTCCAGGGATTCATTAACCCTGTAGACATTTGCGTGGGTTACGATGAAATGATTTATGTGGTGGATGATAACGGAGTAAACGTGCTCGATCAAAAAGGTACGCGCTACACCATTATCCCGATTCCCGGAGCAACGGATGTAGTACAAGACAGACGACTGCACACTTACATTGCCGGACGTGTAACGGTGGTTCGCGGAGGCAATACCTTAAATCTTCCGGCAGTATATCATTTGGTAAATACAGGCACCCGAACTTACAGCATTATTGATACACTCATTCACCCCGATTGTGATGAAAGCCGCCTCACCACTCCGTTTCGCGGAGCAGAAGATGAACTGGTACAATTTACCGGCCTGGCTACTTTGCATGACAATACACTCTATGTGAGTCGCACAGGACCACGCAATGATTTTTCATCCTCTGCACGACCTGATAATGCGGTTTTGATTTTTGATGCAGCCGGAAAAAACATTGATTATGCTGCAGGTTTAAATCCTGTATCCTCCGGCTTAAAATCATCTGTAGGTATTTCTTCCATTGCTACATTGGCCGCACCTCCGCAGCGTATTTTCGGCATGAGTGAATCGCGCAATTTTGTAGTAACGTTAAACAGCACTGCTACACCTTTAGAGTTCAGGGTGCTGGCCTTGCGTTATGTAGTAGACCCAGAGTTAGGACCATCCTTTGCCGAGTCATCGGAGTTACTGGATTTTGATACTACCAAAGCCAAACGTTTCCTGTACCAACCCGGAAGATTTAAAAGTCCGGAAGATGTGTTTGTAGCACCCGATCAATTGCAATACCGTTTTGTAGTAGATAGCGGAACGGATTCTTTCTATCAATTTACCAACCGCGGCTACGAAGGCGTGAATGCACCTGCCACTTACAGCGACCGCAAACAAATTATTGCCTCTTTTGGTGGCAACGGCAGCGGACCTTTTCAATTTAAAGACCCCAGCGGAGTATGCTATTTTAAACGCATGGTGTACGTGGCAGATAAAGGCAACGGACGTATTTGCCGCTACAAACTGAGTACGGATATAGAGTAGTTGGCCCAATTGTATATGAGCCGCCTTATTGTAGTATTGATTAGTCTTTGCATGTTAACATCATGTACTGCTAGCTATTTTATCAAAGTAGGAAAAGATGGCTCTGCAATAGTTAATATGGACAGAGAAAAACCTATTAAAGGCACAGATATAAATTTCTGCACTCAAAATACAAATCAGTTATACAATTCAGCTATTATCAAGAATATTGACACTACCGTTAGTGGAAAAATAAGCTTTGAAATAGTCAACATTGATTCTTTAGGCCGCTACCTTCCATTTATGCACTCTGAAATAATACAGTTCAAAAAGAAAAGTGATTCATTAGTTGTATTCTTTCACAGACATGATTCATTAGAACTGATTAAACACAATTCTTGTCACTTATACATGGAACTACAATTTGATAGAGAAATAATCAAGATACATAAAGATAAACTAAACATCAAACAAATAAAATCTCAAACAGTTCGAATCAGTATCAAGAGGAACAAGTTATTCAAATTAAAACAAACGAAATCAGTAATAATAAAGACATGACAGCCGGTGCTAATAGCAGCTTTTCGCAACGCGGGTATTTGTTAGTCTAAAGCCATCCAATTGATTGAAAAATCTAAAAACCGTTAGTTCAGCGGAGCTAAATCAGTGGCATAAAACTCAACCATCAAAACGGCCACCAGCTTTTGCGCGGCATACCAATGTACACTCCGTTATTGCGCACTTCCACCGGATACGTTTCCACGTAATCTCCCTGTGCTCCTCTGCCTGTTGTTAAATCATATTTGTAACGGTGAACAGGGCACACTACTCTGCCTTCTTCATCACACTTTCCCCGTCCTAATCTTCCACCTGCGGCATGCGGACAACGGTCGTCCACGGCATAATATCCTGTGGCAATATGAGCCAGACAAATCAACTTACCTTTCACATCAATGGTGCGCACGGTGTTAAGCGGATGTATATCTGCACCGTCTTCCTCAAAATCATATACTTTGAACCAGTTGAACGAAGCCATCAGTGTGCTGTCTCGCCCTTTACTTCTTTCATCAGCAACCTTACGTTGTAGCTGGATTGGTCGGCTTTCATCATCAACACCATAGACGTATCATCCAAACGTTCAATAATGGCCGGTTTGGGTTGCTGTTTTTTGTCTTTATCCGGCTTAGTCATGATGAGGGTGTTGCCGCTATCTTCCAGTTTCCAAGTGCCTTTATTTTTGTTGGTACCATAAAGTACATCGTAAGAACCGTCTTCATTAAACGTGTATTCCGTATTGCTGAGCATGTTACTCATCAACTCCTTAAACACATCTTCCATGCCCGTTTGCAAAGGATCTTGCCCCACGGTATCTTTATCAATATTCTCGAAATCCACTTTGTAAACTATCCATTTTTTACAAAGTTTTTCTTCCTGCTTCTTGCCACAGGCGAAAAGGAGAACAGACATAAGTACAAATAAAATATAGTGCTGTTTCATGATGTGCAAATATCCGCTTTCCGCGCACACTTACAATTAAACCCTTACATTTCTCACCAAAATTGTTTTTACTTTGTATAAGTTAAAAAAACAAAAGTTATGAAAACGTTATTGCTCTTGCTTTTTGTTATGCTGCAAACAATGCCTCTACAAGCTCAATGGGCTCCCTGGCAGATAATACAAAAAGGACGCACTTTTTGTTACGCATCAGGAAACACAAAACTATACCTGAAAATCGACTCAACTGAAACAGGTACAAACTACACCAGGTATTGGAATTATTTCAGACTGAGGGGAGGAGCGGGCTCTTCACTCCCTTATCAGTACTTTTTTCTGGATTCAACCAACTGGACGGGTGAGTACATAGAGCAAAATAACACAGATCATTTCTCCTTCACCACACGTAACGGAAAGGCTTTCACAATCGAAACCCAAGGCACAACAGGATACAGTTGGAGATGTTATGATTTGCCTCAAAATGGATATATAACAGCGCGCGTTGATACGATGATGAATGTGACGTTCCTTAACATCACCGACTCGGTCAAATTTATACGCTTTACGGCTGCTGACAGTTCAGACAATACCGTAACTCACTGGTTAAATAATGTACAATTACGCGTGAGTAAACATTACGGTTTACTTGACATCATAAAGTTTATCACCCCGGATACAGCAGGTATTTACACCCTCACCGGTTTTACCAATCCTGAAACCAACTGGACCGACCTAACCGCAAAACAGGTATTCGATATACAGCCGGGAGACTTGCGTATAATCCGAAATAATCTTGAATTAAATGGCCCTCCTTACCTATTTTCAACCAAACACACCCGCCTGAAATGCATTGAACGAACTGAAAATACAAACGAGAGGATAATTATACTCAAAGATTCATTTGAAACAATTCACGTGCGCTATATAAGTAGCCTTCAAAGGTACGATACGCTTTACTCGAACGGGATAAAAACAGACTCCATACATCTGGACAAGTATGAATTTCTCAATTTTCTTGACTACGAAATCGCAGCAAAACCGCTAACAACAAGCACTTATATTTTGTATCACACAAATTATTTGTATTACTTTAATTTGCCACCTACCATACGAGCGAAATACTGGTTGGGAAGTTTTAATTACGATTATGAAAAACGCATATGGCCAATTTATACCGATTTCCCTAATTCACATGCTTATTATATTGAGTTTATGGGAGGGGGGTATTATGTAACTCCATTTATGACCGGTGGTGCTGAATATCGTTTGCCCTATTATTTCAATCGCGGTGGTTTCAGTTGGGGCAATGCAGAAGATTGGGATAAGCTGCGAAACTTAGTTTCGGTAAAAGAGGTGAGCTCAAAGTCTGTTAACCTCTACCCCAACCCGGTTGAACGTTATTTAACACTGACCACTACAGGCAATTGGCCATCGGAACTTAACATCATCTTTTTTACTACCACCGGAAAACGGGTATACGAAAAGAAAATTCACCACCAAGAAAGTGAAATTGATTTAGTCTCCTTGGCAGCAGGAATGTATACGTACATCATCAGTTTCCCTGACGGCCGGGTAGAAAGAGGTAAACTTTGCAAGCAATAGGTGTAAATATTTACCTTTGCGCCCATGAAAACAGTAGACAGCATCAACTTTGCGGGCAAACGCGCCTTGGTACGTGTAGATTTTAACGTACCCTTAGATAAAAAAACCTTAGACATAACTGACGATTCGCGTATACGGGCCACCTTACCCACGCTTAAAAAAATATTGAATGACGGAGGAAGCTGCGTTCTGATGTCGCACTTGGGCCGTCCTTTGAAAAAACTAAAAGAAGACGGAACCGTAGATTACGAAAAACATTCCCTGAAACATGCCGTACAACGTACGTCTGAGTTATTGGGCGTAAACGTAAAGTTTGCTACCGATTGTTTGGGTGCAGATGCTGCTGAATTGGCCGCATCACTAAAACCGGGTGAAGTATTGTTACTAGAGAACCTGCGTTTTTACAAAGAAGAAGAAAAAGGAGATGAAGCTTTTGCTGAAAAACTTTCTAAATACGGGGATGTTTATGTGCACGATGCTTTTGGAACTGCCCACCGCGCTCACGCCTCTACTGCTGTGATTGCGAAATTTTTCCCTGAGGCCAAATGTTTTGGTTATGTAATGGCCCAAGAAGTAGCCAATGCCGAAAAGGTGATGAAAAATGCTGAACGTCCGTTTACGGCTATTGTGGGTGGCGCGAAAGTTTCCGATAAGTTACTCATCATTGAAAACCTGCTCAACATTGCCGATAATATTTTGATTGGCGGAGGCATGTCGTACACGTTCATGAAAGCTCAGGGCGGCACCATTGGCAACTCCCTGTGCGAAGATGACCGCATGGCACTTACCCTCGAGTTAATTGAAAAAGCCAAGGCCAAAGGGGTAAAGTTATATTTGCCGGTAGATTCAAAAATTGCCGACCAGTTTGCCAACGAAGCACAAACCAACACCACCGCCAGCAACGCCATACCTGACGGATGGATGGGCCTAGACATAGGTCCCGATGCAATTAAAACATACGTTGAGGTATTGCGCAACTCCAAAACCATTTTATGGAACGGCCCGATGGGTGTGTTTGAAATGAGCAACTTTGAAGCCGGCACCAAAGCCGTAGCAGATGCCGTAGTAGAGGCGACTCAAAACGGTGCCTTCAGCCTGATTGGCGGGGGAGACTCAGCCGCAGCCATCAGTAAATTTGGCTATGAAAGCAAAGTGAGTTATGTAAGTACCGGAGGTGGTGCCCTGCTGGAATATTTTGAAGGTAAAGAACTGCCGGGCATTAGTGCCATCAAATAAGAAGTAAATACTAAAGCTAAATGGCAGGAATGTTGCGTAATTGTTTATATGAAAACATATGCAAAACTCCTGTTCCTTATTGCCATCACATTAAGCGGTTGCCTGATAGGTAATAAGTCTTATATAAAATCTTACCCAACAGGCGGCAAAAATGATTTGGAAACAGATACAACAGTATATTCCACTTCTGAAATAGAACTTTATTTTGGTGAGCTAAAACCAGATCGACCGTACATTCAGGTAGCTTATATGGAATCTGTTGGCGGCAAGTATTCAACAATGGAAGAGTTACTTCTTGCTATGAAAAAAGAAGCAGTTACCTTAAAGTCACATGCCATTATTCAAATCCGAAAAACACAAAAGGAAGAAGAATATGGCGTGCTGTTTGCTGACAGTGAGCATGAAAAATTTCAAGCTGAAGTATATACAGGAATAGCTGTGAGGTATCTTAAAAAGAAATAGCCTATCCGTTTAATTTCCATATCTTTGCCCCTCAAAATTCACACGCACATGAAATTGTTAAAGTGGTTCATTCTTTATCGCCTCTATATTGGTATCGTACTTATTCCTTTAGGAATATGGGTGAATGTTAGTGAAGGTTTCTGGAGCGCCCTCCTCATTTATTTGGTGGCCGTTGTATTTATTGCCCTGCACTTTGTTTTAGGAACGATGCGCTTAGTGCAAATGGCCATTGAAGATGATGACCCTGATTTGGCTATCCGGTATGTGAACATGATTAAGTACCCTAATCTGTTGTTCAAACCCATTCGTCAGAGTTTTTACATGTTGCAATCCAACCTTGCTTTTGCCGGAAAAGATTTGGACAAAGCAGAAGAAAATATCAGAAAAAGTTTGCAAACCAACAGCTCCATGCTCAAAGAGCAGGAAGGTGTGCAGTACCTGCAACTGGGTATGATTGCCATGCAGAAAGGTGACCACAAAAACGCCCGCATTAATTTGAAAGAAGCGGTAAGCAAAGGTTTGCCTGATGATGATAACCTGGCTGCTGCTTACCTGCAACTAAGTTCATTAGAAATTAACCGCAGACAGAACAGGTTAGGTAAAGAGTACTTTAAAAAAGCTAAAGCATTAAAACCTAAAAGCCCTGAGATTAAATCTCAGATTGTGGACATGGAAAAATACATGGCCAGAATACCTGGATAAATTACATAGCTTGGAATAACCGGATTAGTATGTATTTTTACATGTCTAATCTGAAAACCATGCGTCTTACTCCGTTTTCCATCGCTTTCATTTATTTCCTATGCTCTGTTTTTTGGATTCTCTTCAGTGATAATCTTTTGCATGAACTACAGCAACAGCAAGGCATCAATGACATAATGCCTTTATCTGTAGCCAAGGGGCTTTTTTTTATCACAGCTACCTCAGTACTTATTTTTTTTCTTTCTGATTACCACGAGAAAAAATTGCGTAGTTCACTCGAAAACTATCAAAAACTTTTTGAAGGCAGCCCCTTCCCTATTTACATTGTAGACCTTGATTCATTAAAATTTGTTGCCGTAAACGATGCCTGCACCCGACAATACGGCTACACACGTGAGGAGTTTTTGACACTCAACCTGCGAGATATACGCCCGCATGAAGATGTCTCTTTGCTGGAGCGTGCAGTAAGGAAACATACCAGCGGGTTTGTAGATGCTGGGCACTGGCGCCACATCAAAAAAAGCGGAGAGTTGTTACACATTCATGTAACCTACCACCACGTAACTTTCAATAAGCGCGCGTGCATTCTGGTACTTCCGCGAGAAATTTCCACGCAATTAAAAGCGGAACAAAAAGTGGGCGAACTGGTGAAAGAGTTGAGCGAATTTAAAAATGCCATCAGCAGTTCAGCCTTGCTTATTATCGCAAACCACGAGGGCAAAATTGAATTCATGAATTCCAATCTGGAAAAACTCTCTCAACACACCTATGCTGCAAAAATAGGGAAGCTGTTTACTGAAGTGGCAACGGGTTTACGAGACAACGGGTTTAACACGCAAATGTGGCAGTGCATGAGTAAGGGTGAAGTGTGGAAGGGAGAATTATACAACATTAAAAAAGAGGGTACAAAATATTGGACCGAGTGTTTTGTTATACCCATTACTACCAACGAAGGCATCATCAGTAAACTGGTAATCATACAATCTGATATAACTGAACGGAAGCACTCAGAAGAACTGGTGAATGAAAGCAACAAACACCTGTCAGAAATTGCCTGGATAAGCTCGCACCAGTTGCGGCATCCTGTTTCCAATTTAATGGGTTTATGTGAACTGCTTAATTTTCCGCTGTCAGAGAAGGAAGAACAAGAGGTGAAGTTGAGTATTGAATCTGAACTAAAACGACTGGATGATATGATCAGGTTGATTGTAGAAAAAACCTATTTACTCAAAGACGTTAACTCAACGCTCAAGAAGTAATTCAATTCCTCTCCATAACCCTGTGGTAGTTTTTTCCCAACTGAATTTCTGTCGCTGCAAGCGACCTTCAGCAATCATAGATTCCCTTTTTTGAGGATTCTTAGCCACCAGCAACATAGCATCTTTTATACTCTCCACTGAAAAAGGATCTACAAACACTGCTGCTGCTCCACCCACTTCAGGCATAGAAGTAATGCCTGAACAAATAACCGGTGCATCACAACACATCGCTTCCAGAATAGGAATACCAAATCCTTCAAAATACGACACATAGGTTAAGGCCAAAGCACCTGAAAGTAATGCAGCCAACTCTTCATTGCTTACCCTGCCGGTAAATACCACATCGTCTTTAAAGCGCATGTTTTCATAAGCCTCTTCGATGGCTTGGGTTTTCCATGCCTTGCGGCCAACAACAATCAACTTTATACCTGAGCTGTGCGCTTCACGAAATGCATCAAAAGCCTTAAATAGGTTAACGATGTTTTTACGCGGTTGTATGGCACCTACATAAATAAAGTAAGCATGCTCATGCGCAAACTTTCTTCGTACAAACTGTTTTACATCTTCTTTAGCGGGAGCAAAAATGGACGAAGCGCCATTGTACACCACATCAATTTTATCAGATTCAATGCCGTAACGTTCCACAATATCATTTTTGCTGTATTGCGATACAGTGGCAATACGGGCAGCCTTACGGGCAAACAACGGAAAATATTTGCGGTAGTAATTACTGCCTGCTTTACTGATATCTTCCGGATAGTGCTCAAAAGACAAATCATGAATTACCTGCAACTGCGGCACATCACTACGTAAAGTAAGATAACCGTCAGGCGACAAAAACACATCCGCCTTGTACTTGTGTAACAGGTAAGGTATGGTGTATTGAAAATAGAAAATGTACAAATACGGATGACGGGCCTGGGGGTAAGCAACTACAGGAGTTACGTTGGAGGCGTAAACATATTCCTCGTCAAAAGAACGATCGAAAATAAATACAAACTCGTGCTCGGGGTGTTGCTTCACCATACGTTGCAGGGTTTCATGGGTAAACGTACCAATACCCTCCAGCTTGTTCTGCAACAGAAAACGTGTATTTACGACTATTCTCACGGCCTGTAAAATTACTAAAAAGAATGGATATGGTGATATGCTTTTGTATTGCTAACTTTCGCAGGAATTACTCATGGTTAAAAAATTCTTCAGTAACCTGCTGCTCATCATTGTAGCCAACCTGCTGGTAAAACCATTCTGGATACTGGGCGTTGACCGCACGGTTCAAAATGTAGTGGGTACCGAAACTTATGGAAACTACTCCATTCTCTTCAACTTTTCGTTTATATTGAGCATACTGCTCGACATGGGCATTAACAATTACAACAGTAAAATTATAGCCCGACACCCACAGTTGATTGACAAAAAACTCTCTGCCATTCTGGTGATTAAATTTTTGCTGGCCATAGCGTACATCACCACTACACTGGTACTCGGGTTTGTTTGGAATTTCACTTCGTATGAAATGTATCTGCTGTTACTGCTGTGCGTTAATCAGGTGCTGGCCTATTACATCACTTACCTGCGCACCAACCTTTCGGCCATGCACTACTTCAAAACCGACACCCTGCTCTCCATTCTCGATAAGCTAATTGTGATTGTTTTTTGCAGTTTCTTTTTGTGGGGAGAGCTGCGCAGTTCGTTCAGTATCGAGTACTTTATCTATGCACAAACTTTGGCCTACATCATTACAGTGGTGGTAAGTTTTTTATTCGTGAGTTCGTTTGCCAAAAAGATAAAACTCAATTTCAACAAACCTTTGCTGTATAGTATTTTTAAACGAAGTTATCCTTACGCACTACTGTCCTTTTTAATGGTAGCCTATACCCGCATTGACACAACCATGCTCAGGTTATTGTTGCCCAACAGTAATTTTGAAGCCGGTATTTACGCCTCAGCTTACCGCTTGCTCGATGCTATAAATATGCTGGCCATTTTAGTTGCCGGGCTTTTACTGCCCCTGTTTTTAAAAGCACTTAAAGACAAACAGGCTTTACTTCCGTTGGTGCGATTCAGTTATGCCTTAATGATACTTCCGGCTATGCTCATAGCAGTCTATGCCTGCGTTTACCAACGGGAAATTATGCAAATGCTCAACACGCATATTGCGCCACAAAGTGCTCCCGTTTTTGCTTTACTGATGCTCACCTTTTTGCCCATAGGTACGGTGTACATCTACGGCACATTGCTTACGGCCAATGAAAGTTTAAAATTTCTGAACAGAGTTGCTGCAGCAGGTTTGCTGTTTAATGTGGCGTTGAATCTGTACTTTATTCCACGGTTTGGTTCATTGGGAGCTGCTTTCTCGGGGTTAATTACACAATCATTTATTGCAGGCTCGCACCTCATTAAAAGCTACCAGTTAAAACTGCTGCCTTATGATTACGGTTACCTCATTCGCCTGCTTGTTATCGGCTTACTGGCGGCTACTGCCGGTTGGTGGGTAAATGACAATAACCTGCACCAAAACTATGAAACCGTGCTCCCTGCTGTAGTAATGCTGGCCGGCATTATTGCCCTGCGGATATTCGACCTGCGGCAGGCGGCAAGTATACTTAAACGTTTCCTGTCGCGTTAGGTAAGGGCAAAGTGCGCTAAAAAAGCTATTTTTGTCCAAACTAACTCTCAAGATGACATTGAACAACAAATCGCACAAATTTGATTTACTGGATATTGTGCATTTTTTAATCCGCTGGAGAAAGCCGCTTTTGGGTTTCAGTATGGCAGGTGCCGTTGTAGCGGCTGTTACGTCTTTATTGTTACCTTCCAAGTACCAATCTCAGGCAGTTGTATTTCCCAGTTCCAACGGATCATTCTCAGGCGCTTTCTTATCAGAAATTACCTCCAAAGACATCAACATGGACCCGCTGGCTTTCGGGCAGGAAGAACACGCTGAGCAACTTTTGCAGATTCTGCAATCAGACTACGTTCGCTCTTCTGTCATCAACCAATTCAAGCTGATGGAGCATTATGAAATTAATCCCTCCAGCAAAGGAGCCGATTTAAAACTGGCCAAAAGATACGAAGGCAATGTAAAAATAAAACGCAACCAATATACCGCCATTGAAGTAACTGTTACAGATAAAGACCCGCAATTTGCTGCGGATATTGCCAATGCCATTGTGGCCTATGCTGATAGTGCAAAAACCAACATGTTGCGTAAATATGCTCAAAAGGCACTGAGCGATATGGAAATTTACCTCGCACAAAAAGCCGTTTACATAGAAGAAGTAAAAGACTCGCTCAACTCTTTGGGAGCACAAGGTATTATTGCACCTGATGAACAGGTGAAAGGTTTAATGGAACAAATGGTGATTGCTTCCACCAAAGGTGACACACGCACAATAAACATGGTGGATGAGCGCATCAAAAAAATAGGTGCACTCTCGGGCGATTTTTTCAAATACAACCGCATACTGGTAGAAGAAGCACAAAAGCAGGCCGACCTGCGCAAGAAATACGAACAATTGAAAGTGAACGTAGAATCAGGATTGCCTTCTAACTTCAGCGTGAATAAAGCCTGGCCTCCGGGCGACCGCTCATGGCCGGTGCGCTGGCTCATTGTAGCCGTATCAACAATAGCTACTTTTGTTACTGCATTCATTCTTTTACTGGTGTACGAACAATTGTACCTGCCCCTCAGGAAGCAGTTGCATGAAAGTAAATAAACTCGATTTTAATTTACGTGCCGTTCTAGCGTCACCATTTACCTGGGTGATGTTGTTACTTATATTGGCTACACAAGTATGCTACCATCTGGTGTATGCAGTAGTACCTGAATATGCCTGGTTAAGTTTGTTTGCTCCGGCTGCTGCTTTGCTTATTATCTGGTTGCTTTTTCAACACCCTGTACAACTTTTCTGGGCCATTGTATTTCTTACCCCTGTTTCATTAAACACCATTACAGAACAAGCGGATGTGGGTTTGAGTTTCTTTAATGAACCCTTAATTGTACTGATGGCCGGTGGGTTGATGTTGTATGCGCTATACAAAGCACAGTTCAACAAAGCCCTGCTCACCCATCCCATCAGCTGGGGAATTTATTTGTACCTGTCGTGGTTACTACTTACCTGTTTTACCAGCACCATGCCCTTGGTATCGTTTAAGTTTTTCGCCTCACGTATCTGGTATATCGGTGTATTTTATTTTTTCGGATTTTACATTTTTTCTGAAAAGAAAAACATTCCCCGTTTCTTTTGGCTCTATACCGTACCACTTATCATTACAGTAATAAGCACGCTCTACAACCACCAACAGGAAGGCTTTGAACGCGATGCCTCGTTTTATGTAATGGGGCCGTTTTTTAAAGACCACGGGGTCTATGCTGCAACCATGGCCTTTATGGTTCCGGCTGTATTGATGCTTGCCGTTAAAGGACGCATATTACAACAACGCTCTTTGTCCCGATTGCTGGCTTTCCTGTTTGTTACTATACTCATTACCGGAATATTATTTTCATTTACCCGTGCGGCTTGGTTAAGTTTGGCTGCGGCTACTGTTATGGCCATGGTGTTCTTTTTACGCGTACGCATGTGGATGTTACTAAGTGTGGGAGCTGTTGCCGGATTGGGCTACTTGATGCTGCAGGATGAATTATCGGTGGCTTTATCGCGCAACAAACAATCCTCAGGTGGTGGAAGTAATTTTAACCAACAGGTACAATCCATAGGTAATATTTCAAACGATAACTCCAATCTTGAACGTATTAACCGCTGGCACTCCGCCATGAGCATGTGGGAAGAAAAACCGCTGTTTGGTTACGGACCGGGTACCTACATTTTTAAATATGCACCCCACCAGAATTCCAAAGACCTCACTCCTATCAGCACCAATTTTGGTGACGGTGGAAATGCCCACAGCGAATACCTGAATCCGTTAGCTGAAACAGGCTTTCCGGGATTGCTCACGGTACTATTATTGGTGATACTGTTTACCGCCACCGGCATGAAACTCATTTATTTTTCCCGACTGAAAAATGTGCGCATACTAGCCTGGGCCATTGTATTAGGATTAATTACCTACTACGCCCACGGCTTCCTCAATAACTACAGCGACTCCGATAAAACACTGGTGCTCATCTGGGCCTTTGCCGGCATGCTCACGGCTTTGGATGTGAGGTATGGGAAGAAAGAAATTCTAAATTAATTTTCTCACACACCCTACTTACTATTATGCTCCATCAGTCCGTCTTTGGTAATGAGGTAATGAAACGCGCGCATGTTATCGCTGTCGTAAATAAAACTGCGTACATACTCCTGTTGTTGTTCGTCAAATTTCATGGGGGTAACCCACTTGCGTTGTATAAGTGATTTGAGCACATCGGCCACTACCGGTTCGGTGGCTTTACACTCAGCTAATATGTGGTTAAACGGCTCTACAAAATAAAGAGCACCCAACACCTCGTATTCCAGTTCGCTTAATTTATTCATTTTACTTGTCGTCCTTTCCATTCATAACTGCCACTTAAGCCTGCAATGCCCACGTACAAAACATAGAGTATATGCAAAGGTTCAGCTACCCACATGTACCACAACAATTTTAGCTGATTAAACTGCCTTAGCACACGGTACAAAAATAGTGCTTCGGTAAATGCTTTGGCAAAAAGCATGGCTGCAAAATAAGTAAGGTAAGCGGGGTTAAACCAGGCATAGACTCCGCAAAAAACAATGCTCAGATTATATAAATACACCAGCGACATTAACACCGTAATAATGCGTGCCTGATAGCTGGTGCTTTTGGATACCCAGCGTTTGCGTTGTTGCATCAAGCTGGCCGTATCGGGCATGGCATGGGTGGTAACCACAGCCGCTTTGTTCTTCACAAACTTTACCCCGCCCGGATATTTCGCATACACTTTGTGCATCAGAAATTCATCATCGCCAGAGCTCAGGTGGTCGTTTCCGGCATAGCCGTTTACTTCATAAAATACTTTTTTGCGGTAGGCCATGTTGGCCCCGTTGCACATATTTGGTGTGCCCATACGTATAGCTGCCCCGCCAATACCAATAAGACCCCAGAACTCGAGAGCCTGCAATGCCTCAAAGTGGTTGTTGTGATTAAACCCTACAGGGCCTGAGAGCAATTGTAATTGCTGTTGCTCCATAGTACTCACCATTACAGTAAGCCAGTTATTCCCGCGTGAACAATCTCCGTCTGTAGTTAAAATAATATCACCTGTTGCAGCTGCTATGGCTTTGGTAATTGCTTGTTTTTTGTAAGACTTACCAATTTGTTGCTCGCCTTCAAAACGTAACAACTTCAGGTGTCTGTGACCGTTGACAAACAGCTTGCCTATGCGGTGCTGCACAATGGCGGTGGTTTCATCCGTTGAATGATCATCTACCACAATTACTTCGTAATCGCCTGCATAGTTTTGTTCCAGCAAACTATCCAAACATGCGGAGATATTTTTTTCTTCATTACGCACCGGAACAATGATGGTACAAAAGGGCATGTTACCTGCTGTATCAGTTAAAGGAATATCCTTAGTCAGCTCCCATCCGATAAGGTGGTACAGGATGATGGACACATAAAAAGCAGATAAAAATATAAGGATGTAAATCATTTGTTACGGTGCTCTAAAATTCGGTAACGCAATATTAAGATTAATCCCAAGAGCGCGGGCACTATGAGATTAATGACCCACAAGCCATATGCTGATAAAAGTATTGCCAGGTGTTTATTGGTGAAGAAGGAGAAAAAGTACAAGGCACTGGCTCCGCGTATACCCAAGTCACTTAAAGTAAACGTGGGCACAACGGCCTGTACAAAAAAGATAATGGCTACCACCTGCACGGCATCCAATGCGGATACATTCGCCTTAAATGCATACAACAGCAACAGGTATTGCAGGGTAAAAACCGCATAGCGCAAAAGTGACAGAATCAACACGGTAGTTAAAGCTTTGCTGTTGTATTCCTCAAATACGTGAAAGTACCTGGTAATTTTATTCAACAACGGGAAGCGCTGACTGAGTGCAGAGAGCAACCACATGTTATAATACAAAAGCATAGTGCCTGCTACAATGAGTATACACAGTACAACTACCATTTGTGTAGCCAAACTGTGCTGCGGAATAAACAAATCCAACTGCAGAGCAAAACAAATGCTGCCTACCATAACCGTAATGCTCAGTTGCGCAAAGCTGCCCACTACCGTAGTAAAGGCTGCTTTAATTTTATCCATTTGCTGCAAGTGAATTACCCTGCCGGCATACTCGCCAATGCGGTTAGGAGTAATAAGGCTGATGGTGCTGCCGGAAAAAACAGCTTTGTAGGCTTGCAAAAGGGAGAGTCGTTCCTGAGCACCGATAAGAAAACGCCACTTTTGCGCTTCGAGGCCCCAGTTGAGCACAAAAAGAACAACAGCCAAAGCCAATGCCACAGGCGACAAATGCTCTAACGTAGCGGAGTATTCTCTGATGAGCTGATCAATGTCATAGTCAACAAAAGCCTTGTAATACACATAAATAAACGTGTATATGACGATAGCCGCCTTAAGCAATTGAAGCAATCTTTTTTTGCGCTGTTCTTTCAACGAAATAGAAGTATTTTCGTTGGTGAAGTTAATACATTCCTGTGCACAACACCCAACCAGCCGAGTACGATAGAATAATTTTAGGCATCGACCCCGGTACCAACATTATGGGTTACGGTATTATAGGCTGCACCGGAAAAAAAGTTTCGGTGATTAGTTTAGGTATAGTAAAACTCGACAAGCTCGATAATCACGCGTTAAAACTGAAACATATTTTCGAACGCTGCCTCTACCTTATTGATACTTATCATCCTGACGAGATGGCTTTGGAAGCCCCCTTCTTTGGCAAAAATGTACAATCCATGCTCAAGTTGGGCAGGGCTCAGGGCGTGGCTATGGCTGCCGCTCTGTACCGCGATTTACCTATTTTTGAGTACGCTCCCCGAAGCATAAAATTATCTATTACGGGTAGTGGTGCGGCCAGTAAAGAACAGGTAGCCTCATTGCTGCAACACCAACTAAATTTTACTGAAACTCCCCAGTTTTTAGATGCCACAGACGGACTTGCCGCAGCCTATTGCCACTTTCTACAAAGAATACCGGTTACTAAAACAAAAAAGCCCGCTAAAAAAGCGGGCAGTTGGAAATCTTTCCTTGACCAGAATCCTGAACGCATCAGGAAAACCGGGAAAGACACCTGATATTTTACTTGAGGAAAGACCTGATTCTTTCGGCTACAGCCTGAAGTTCCTCCGCAGTGGGTTTCAGCTTCGGTTTGGCAAAATTGATATCACCCACCTCATTAATAGGTACCAAATGAATGTGTGCGTGCGGCACTTCCAAACCAATTACAGCCACTCCTACTTTGCGGCAAGGTACAGCCTGCTTAACTGCTGCTGCTACAATTTTAGAAAACAGATGCAAACCGGCAAATTCTTCTTCTTCTATATCAAAAATATTGTCGGTTTCCTTTTTAGGTATCACCAGCACATGACCCTCAGTTAACGGAAAAACATCCAGAAACGCGAGGTAATTTTCTGTTTCAGCAATTTTGTAGCAGGGTAACTCACCTGCTATAATTTTCGAAAATATGCTGGCCATAATCTTACAAACTAATGTTTAATATTTCCAACTGAATGGTGCCTGCAGGTACAACCACATCTACCACATTACCCAGTTCTTTGCCCATAAGTGCAGCGCCAATTGGTGACTTAATGGAGATTTTGCCTGTTTTCAAATCGGCTTCATTTTCTGAAACCATGGTGTAAACCAACTCAGTGTTTGTTTTGAGGTTTTTAACTTTCACTTTACTCAAAATCATCACCTTGCTATTGTCAAGTTTGGTCTCATCAATCACACGCATATTGGCGAGTTGATTTTCCATTTGCGCAATGCGAGCTGCTAAAAGCCCTTGATCTTCTTTGGCTGCATGGTATTCTGCGTTTTCTGAAAGGTCACCCTTATCTCTAGCTTCTGCAATTTGGCGGGAGATGTAGGGCATTTCTACCTTCTTCAGATTATGGAGTTCCGCCTTGAATTTCTCAAATCCTTCTTTGGTTAAATAAATCTGTTCTGCCATGTTAACGATATAAAATAAAAAAGAGAAACGCCTTGCAAGCAAGACGTTTCCCTGTATGGTGTACAAATATACGATTAATTCTTTTTGGGTGCGAGGGTTATACGGGCAGCAAAAGTATGAACTCCTTCAAACGGATCTGTATCCCGGTAAGAGTAGTCAATACCGAATTTGGTTCCGTTTTTAGAAATCGGAATATCTACTCCGAAACCTGCATTAAAACCTGTGAAAGCCGTTTTACGTAATTCTTTACTGTACATGTCTTTCTCCATCACGTAACCTGTGCGCAACATCACCATATTTTTGAATGCGTATTCAATACCGGCTGAATATTGGTTATTCTGAAAAGTGTGTGAAGTAAAGTTGAACGCTGTAGTCAAGCGGTGAACGTATACATCAGCTTTAGTATCTAAACGGAAATCGTAAGCTGCACCAATATTTACTAAGGAAGGCAGGTTAAATGTTGCTGAACGTTGCTCAGTATTGGACACCATTCCTGTTCCTACATTCTGGGTATTTACTGTTAATCCGCTTCCTTCAAATTTCATATCGGGACCGATGTTACGCAGAGATACGCCAAAGTGCAAATCTTTACCTTTCAGTTTTTCCTTCTTTGAACTGAGCGTTGTTTTGTACTGAACACCTGCATCAAGACAAAGACCCTGTGCTTTCACATCTGTGATAGCTTCTGAAATAATACGGGCTGATATACCGGCATAGATGTTATTAGAAAACTTCTTGCCATAACCCAAAGCCACATTCAGGAACTGTGGAGAATAGGTACCCAATGTACCATCCGGGTTCTCTACTGTGGTTCTGATAATGTCTCCCATGTCCATAGAGAATACCGAAAGTGCAAGTACACTTCCTTCGCCCATGCGCTGAGAGAAACCAAAATTATTGATAGATATATCTGCTCCTTTGAGGTAATTGGTGCGTGCAAAAACCAATTCTGTTTGCTCTGTAAATGCGAGCCCGGCTACGTTGAGGTGAAACGATTCTAATCCTTTAACGTTGGCAGAATTGGAACTACCCATACCTGAACTACGTGCCCAGGGATTAATGAGCAACTCTGTTGCACCTGCCTGTCCGGCACGATCAGGGTTTCCGGCAAAAGCCATACTGCCTGAAGCTACTAAAGCTGCTGTACAAACTATATTTCTGATTCTCATTTTGCTAATTTTTCAGGTTAAGTATTAGAATGAATCCAGGTCATATTGACGCATAACGCCAAACCATTTTAATATTTTTTCGCCAAGCGGACCGGCATCCACGTGAATGATGTAAACACCACTCGCTATAGGCACGTTAGCCTGGTTACGAATATCCCAATCTACAGCAGTAGTTGTAGGGTCGTCCTTTTTAATTCTACGAACCAACACTCCGTTAAGGGTGTAAATTGAGATGGTGCATTTAGGAGGCAGGTTAGTAAACTTAACACGGGTATCTAACTGGCTGCTCTCATAGGCGGAGTAACCGTAATAAGGATTAGGAACAATATTCACCATATCCAGTGCTTTCTTACCCAACTCGGCACTTACTGAAGCCTGAATGTCATTTGTGTTGAACTTGTAAACCGGCATAGCCTGATTTAACGGTGTGGCATTAGAAGGATCTGGATTAAACTTAGCATAAGGTTTCTGAACATTCAGCGATATTCTCACATCACTTGGTATAATACCCTGCTGTGGACTAAGAAGCTTAAATCCGGGTTGCAAGTAAGACATCATTACCCACATGGCTTGAGAATAAATTTTACGTTTCTCATTATCTACAGGTGCATTGTTTGATGTCCTAAATATAGCCTGATAACCTAAACCTCCGTCATAAATAGGCCCGGTATAGCTACCAAAAGCTTTACTACCCATCACGTAGATAAAGTGTTTACCTCCGTATATTGGAGTGGCTGTTTGCCCGTTAAAGAAGCTGGAAGTAGGATTCCAAATCATGTCTTTACCATTGTCGGCTTCAAAGTAAGAATCTTCACCAAACATAATGTTGAGGCGCTCTCCTGTTTCCATGTTAATGGCATATCCGGGGAACCAACCACGACCAATATCATTTGGATCAGCAACCGTATTACCCATCTTATCAACTGATTGGTGTCTGCGCATATCCATTTTACGTGCACCTCCTTCAGAAAGTGCAGCATCTTCACACAATTCTAGTACCACACACTGTGTCCATTTACTGGTATCTGATGTAAGTACCAATTCAACGCTGGCTAAGTCACTTAATCTTGCATCTTGTCTAGAACCGTTCCATGCCGGGCCATACGAATTTTGACCAAGTGTATTACGCACAGCTGAAGATGCTAAACGGTAAGGTGCAATTCTTCCACCCAATATTTTCTCATACTTCTCTTTCGGATCCAGTCCATCTGTTCCAGAACCAAAGTCAAAGAGGTAAGCACCGGTTCCGGCTGGTGAGAACTGTTCGTTTCTTCCGAAAATACCCGAGCGAATCCAGTTGAGTTGGTATAAGGAATTAATGGTATTATTATCTACATCAGCAACACCTGTTAACCAATTTTTACTATCATCAGCAAACTCCATGGTACCGGAAATAAATCCGTTGGTTTGGTCGAACAAATCGGTAGTGTTACCCGGTCGCATGCTTTGCTTAATGGTTACCGACATACCCCAATCTTCAATTTTACCGGTCGAGGTTTTGTATTTTACTATTTGTTCGTTCCGAACAGAAATCGAGGTGTCTGAATAAACTGTATCTGATTTTGTTCCGCTTTTCTTCACCAGGAACCAGCGTGTAAGCGGAGCAGCCATTGTATCGTTTCTGGACGAAGCATCAACAAGGTGCAACTCAAACTCTCCTGCAGGTACTTTAGTAGGATCAATTACTTTCACGTCAACAGGTCCTCTTCCGTTCACGTAAGTCGGGTTCTCCATTTTACCGTCCTTCAGAATCTGGTCGATTGATTTTTGAGTTAAAGCAAGTGAATTACCCCCGTTACCTGTTCCAACTATACGGGTTAATTTTGGTCCTGTTCCGTAGCCTGCGTTCACCTGCAAACCGCCTGAACGGGGCTGTGAAGGATGAGGCGTGGCGGAATAAACCTGTACGTTATTTCTACCTGCCAGATACTGGTCAGGATCGTTAGGGTCATTGGTAGCATGTGCATACGAAATGACAAGGTAATAGTAAGTCTTGAAGTTTACCAATGTTTGATCACCGCGTGCAAAAAGATCTTTCTGAATACGAACGGAGTGAGTAACACCTTTGTTGTTGGCATTAACTTTTAACACCTTGTTGTTATCATTGATGGAAGGGTCAAATACCACATTCACAATATTGGCAACATCATTCAACTCATCACATTGGAACACTAAACGTGCACGGTCCACATCATCCAGTTCACCGGTTGAAACCGACTGGTCTTTTAACTGATACACCTGATAACCTTCAAATTTATATATGATATTGTTACCACCTGCACCTACAACAGTATCGCTGTATTTTTCAACTTTTGACGTTGTTGTATTCTCGAGGTTGATAATTAATTCTCTGTTCAGTTCTACTACATTCAAATCAGGTGCATTTGGTCCGTCAACAATTTCGAAGTTGTTGTTAAAGAGTTTCTGTGCTTTATCGTCAGCACGTTTAAGCAACTCGAGAGAACCTGTGGCACCACCTTGTGATACACGAGCCCAAACCACACCCACAGTAACTTTATTTACTGCTCCGGCTTTCAATTTGAATGCACCTGCAGATTGTAAAAAACGTCTGTCTGCTGGCGGGTTTCCCGCTGTTAATTCAGTCCATTCACCCAATTGACTATACAACACCGGATCTGTTGAGCCGGGGAACATAAAGTTACACTGTACGTTACTTGACCCTAATCCTCCGCCTTTACCGTTACCTCCGTAAGTCATTATCACACCGTCTTTCCAAATACCACGCAGGTAATTGTAGTAGTGTTGTGGTGAGAATGGGTTACCACGATCGGCTGAGTTGTCATTGTTATAATACATGAACTTAGACAAGCCTATTTTTTCACCGGGCTCATCAGTTATTCCGTCATAGTCATTGTCTTTTCCATCATTCAAATCAGCAAAGGGACCTTCAAAAAAGTCAACACCAACACTTGGAGGATTTGAACCGTATCCTAATACGCCTTCATCATCTTCATCACCGTTGTAACAAATACCTAAACTGCGGGGTACATCACAACCCACATAGTCATCGGTGTAATTACCTAAGTCAGCATCTACCCACTGACCAAAATAACAGCTGTCTACATCTTCATTACTCCTGTTAAAAATAGTAGTAGTATAGAAGGTCATGTTATTAATTTCATCATTGGTTGCAAAGGCAAAAGCCTGTGTTTGCAATTCCAGTCCGATAGGTACACCTTGGGTTTCAGAGTGAATGTTACCGCGATCATTGTACACCCACCATAAGGTTTGGTCACCAAATACATCCGGGTAATCACCTAATTGCGGCTCATAACGGAGCGTACCGCCTACGTTTACAAATGGTGCGAGATAATCGCTTTCACCGTAAGCCAGATTACCGTGTGCCGGCCAATCTTCAATAGAAGAAGGGGGACTTGATTTATCAGGTGATTCAATGAATGCATCAATCTCTTCACGTGTAACTTTTACAATTTTATCGTAGTACTTACATCTTTCAGGTGTAACAGAAGATGTTGTTGTACTTAACGGACCGGGGAAAAAATCATTACCTGATTGACGGTAGGTTTGTGCGGCCAGTTTCAGGTTGCCCTGTGACAAACCGCCTATCCACAAAGCACCGGAGAATAATGCATTTTTACTTACCTGTGTATTACGATCAAGTACTTTCGGTATTTCGTATTTTGCATTGAGCAAATCCCACCACATGTCACCACCATTCAATATACGTGTACGCACGTTATTGATATCAAGGTCAACCTGTGCAGTAGCGGGTTCGCAACCTGCTGCCATTTTGTAGAAATTCCCCTTCCCTGTTCTTCCACCGGGAGCATCGGGTAATCCTGTTACTTCTCTGGCAGTAGAACTACCAAAAGTGGTAAGCAGAATTGATGCAGATAATACAATTTTACTTGCTACTGTGTATTTCATCTTGATCATTCTTTTCTCTTTTTTCATAACCAATCTTTTTAATACTTAATGTTTAGAAATTGAAACGAACACCTAACCTTGTCCAGCGGGGTAACGCGTAGTTACCGGGGTTGGCAATTCGTATGTTATATAAGTCAATAAAAGATTGTGCATTGGTTGCTTGGTCAATGGCAACTTGTCCAACCGGTGAATTCAGGTAACCGTCATCCTGCGCAGAGCCGGTGTAACGATAAACACCTAAAATGTTGCGTGCATCAAACAAGTTGGTGATTTGCATAAAGGCTATAATGCTTCCGAAACGCGGTGCTTTGTTTTTGTATTCACCCATTTTGAACATCCATGATTTATCAATGTTCAAATCAGTAAAGAACTGCCAAGGCAAACGTGAGCCGTTGGGGTTACCTTTAATAGGACTACGTACCGCTACACCAGGTTGTGCATCAGGTGTAGGTTGTGCGTTCACTGTGTATGGGCGGCCCGATTGTGCATTAAAAATTAAAGCTATACCGGCATTTTCAAATACGCGTTTTCCAAACATAATAGGCCCGTTGTATTGATCACCGTTTTTGTAGTGGTAATCAAAAGTACCTTTCACTACGTGACGTACATCATAATCCAACGGGAACAAAGTACGCAGGTTTGGTAAACCTACAGCTAACAAAGCACCACTTGAGCCGGAGTTAGAACCTGTTCCGTCAGCAAACTGAAGCGTGTAATTAGCCATTAAACTTATGTTACCTTTATCTCTCAACTCATACTCCACACGGAAACTTTTTACCGTAGAAAAATCCAAGTTACTGAAAGTAGTATACGAGATAGGATACGCCTGGTTGTAACGGTACTGGGTGATGAGGTTACGCATTTCACTGTATGAAGCAATCAAACTTAAACCGGAATAATCTCCGATTTGTTGTTTGAATCCTAACTCATAATCTGTACGTCTGGTAGGTTTCAAATCAGGGTTACCAATGGTTGATTGAGCTCTGTTTTGCATGTAGTAATAATCATCTACCTGTGCAATGGTACCTTCAGTAGGGCGTTGGGTAAGTACATCATAGGTTGCGAAAAGGTTTGACTTTTCAGCAATAGGGAAAGCAAAATAAATACGGGGCAGTACATTCACCTGCGGCTCATAATCTTTAAATGTTCCGGTAGTAGTAATTACCTGATTATTGGGGTCAACTAAGTAAGGTTGAATACGACCTGCTGATGCATTGGCCAGAATAGTTGGGTCGTTTACACGATTACCTTCTGCATTGTACCAATCAACACCGTTACGGTATCCTACAATTTTGGAAGGGTTGTTTACATCATCCACGTACACGGCATAGTTTGAACCGATATTACCCGGATGTGAAACGGGTGCACTTCCTAACTGGGTAACTTCTCCGGCTGTATAAGTTGGATATAGTGTGAAAGGATCTTTTAATACCGGCATATTATTGTCAAAACGTTCTACACGCACACCTACACGAATGTTCAGGTCACGGAAAATAAACTGATCTTGTAACCATGCTGCCTGGTAAATAGGCATGTAAGCAGGGATAACACGCTCTCCGTTTAAGAAACGATCATAACTTGGCTTGCCTTTTACTTTATTGCCGTAAGGATCATAACCAAAATAGTTCACGTAGGAGTTACCGTTGTTCAATAACTCATCTGCACTGAACATGGTTAATTTAAAATCACTTGGTTTGTATGAGTTCACATCAATGAAACTTTGTTCGTTGATAGGGTTACCGTATACATCACGTTCACCACGCGCCATAAGCATAGCTCTGAAATTTTTATCAAAGTTTTTCTGGTCGGCAGCATTGTTGGCACGATCGTAACGAACGGTATCCTGAAACACTCCATTAGCATCATAGCTAAGGTATCCTCTGTAGTATCCGTTTTCATCAGCCTGATTGGCCAAACCTGACTCAAACTGGTTGTTCATTAACTGACGGGCAAGTGACCAAAGACCGGTGGCACCTAAACCATAACCTCTGCGCACCTGTTGCTCGTGTTGCAAACCAAATTGTAAGTCGTGTTTACGGTTGGGGTTATTTTTACTGCTTACAGTCGCCTCACCCATTGCAAAAATGGTGTATTGTTCCAATTGATTTTTGCTGTATCCGGTTAACTGCGTACCCGGGTTGGTCCACATTTGTGAGTAGATAGACTGAGGATTATCTCCGTTTACCAGACCTAAATTCTGACGCACAAAGTTAATGTTACGAATAGTAGCACCTTGGGCAGCAAACAGGTTATATAAATTAGTGGTGTAATTAGCTGCTACAGGGTTATCCTCTGCTCTTTGGAACGAGTAAAGGGTATCTGCAAAACCGCGCATCTCTTCAAAATACGTTAAAGAGATAGTGTCACCGTTCTGGTCAATGAATTTTTTAGGGGAGCCGTTTACGCCAGCATTGTAAGTATCGAATACCTCACGTGAGTAGGTAGTAAATTTACCCACGTAACCATAACGGAAAAAGTCTTCTTTAAATTTAGGATCCTGTTGAACTGTTGAGCTGTTGGTATAATCTACACGTACTGTGTAATAAGCATTCTGGATGTTAGATTTCTTCGCTTTCTCCTTGTCTTTATCCTGATTGGCATTATCAAACTTCTGAGTGAATTTTAAATACACGCGGTAGTTATTAAAAATCTGTTGGGGGTTTTCATCGTAGTTAAACAAGGAACTGGAGAAACTATAAATGCGCGTATTGCTGTAGTTCGTTTGTCCGCCCAAGGTAACAATAATGTTTGATTTAGGCTGATACACCAAACTACCGGTAAGGTTAAATCCGTGAGTAGGTGAGTTAAGGCGTGCATCCACTTTTTCCAAATCGTTTTTGGTAATAAACTCCGCATTGTTCACAAATCCTGTTCCGCCCGATGCTAAACGAAGCGGGTTTTGCTCCAGATTATTTAATACACCATCTTTTGTTTTCCAAACACCACCTGAAAAAGGGCGTGGGTCCTGAACATAGTTCACGTTACCACCAAAAGAAAAACCTAAAATGGATTTACGTTGATTCTCATCTTCGTGTTTGGTTTTCCATATGGGGCCGGAAAGAAATGCTTCCAATTGATTGTAGTGGTATTTATCAAAAGGAGTGGAAGTAATCAACTCCACACCACCTGTGTAGTAGCGTGAAGGACCTTTAGTGGTTACAGAGATGGCACCACCCGTAAAGTCACCATATTGAGCAGGCACACCCGCTGTAATGATCTGAATCTGGTTAATCATGTTTTGCGGAACACCGGTTGACCCGAAATTCACACGCACACCATCTATATAATAAGCTGTACCATCGGCACGTGCTCCGCGGAATGTAGGTGTACCACCGTTTACTGAGGTAACACCGGCCACAGTGTTCGCGATGTTGTTAACATTACGGGTAGGCATTTTAATGATGTCATCCGCATCAAAGGTTTCACCAGTGGTTCCTTTAGGGTCAATAATAGGCGTTTTGCGCTCTATCTTTTTAACTTCAGGAAGTTGAACTCCACCCTCAATTGGTGTTAGTGAAATATTAATGAATGTTATCTTGTCAGCATTCACCACCACATTGGCCATCTCTACCTTTTGGTAACCCAGTGTTGATGCTTCAACAACATATTTTCCCGGAGTAAGAGTTTTTAAAACAAAATTTCCATCTTCATCGGTGTAGGCAGCGCCTCTCACCTCACCGTTGAGCTTAACCTGAACGCTGGCAAAATCAAGAGGTTTTCTTGATTTTTCATCAATCAACTTTCCCCTTATTTCGCCAAAGCCTGTTTGGGCATTAGCGATATGGAGAAATCCAAGTAGCGCTACTAACAGCAAGTAAACTTTTCTATTCATCATCTGTCGGTTTTGTGTTTGCAAAGTATTTTACAATCGGATAAAGGTAAGGGTATTTTAAAATAATTGTCAAGTTTTGGTTTACATCTTCAAATCCTTTTTCTCTAATCCGTTCGCTAAATAGCTGATTTTATTCGATAAAAAAAAGGATATTTTTTCATATGACTCGTTTGTCCACCCCCCGATGTGGGGAGTAAGCACCGTTTGGTTGGAGTGAATAAGGTAGTCAAACCACCTTTGTTGTTCTACTGAAAGGGTATCTAATCGTTCGTTTTCCAGCACATCAAGCCCGCTGGCCAAAATTTTTCCGCTGCGCATGGCTTCTACCACGGCACTGAGCTTAACCACTTTACCGCGCGACAGGTTAAGCAGCACAATATTTTTGCTGAACATATTTATATAGTCATCATTTACGAGATAAAAGGTTTCATCGGTAAGCGGAATATGAAAACTGATAATATCGGCCTCCTGAAAAACTGTGGCCATGTCCACTTCTTTCACATACTCATCGGTAAAATTATTTTTGTACTTATCGTAAGCAATGAGCCGGCAATCAAATCCGGATAGTTTTTTTGCCACTGCCATTCCGGTGTGCCCGTAACCTATGATAGCCACTGTTTTGCCTTTAAGCTCCATCCCCCTGTTAGCTTCCCGCTTCCAAATGTGGTTGCGTACTTCCTGGTCGGCACGGTTAAGGTGATTGAGCAACATCAACAACATACCCACGGTGTGCTCTCCTACAGCATCACTGTTGGCTTCAGGCACATTAATCAGTTGTATGCCTTTGGATTGAGCTGTGGTCTCGTCTACATTGTCCATACCAGAACCTGCACGGGCAATAAACTTAAGCTTAGTTCCGGCATGTATTAACTCGGCATCAATACGTGTTTTGCTGCGCACCACCAACCCCGTGTATTGTGCAATGATGTCAAGCACTCCGGTTCTGTCTATTTCAGGATAATAATCATACGTAATGTTATCCTTCTGCAGCTTTTCCAGAAGCAGCGGGTGAACATCGTCTATAATCAGTACCTTATGCATAGTTAAAATGTGGCATATAATAACCTGCCCACTAAAAAGTATACAGCCAAGCCCAGCAAATCATTTGTGGTAGTAATAAACGGACCTGTAGCCAGAGCAGGATCAATTTTCATTCTGTCCAGTAACATGGGGACAAACGTACCCAGAATAGAGGCAAATATAATAACGGTGATAAGCGCCACACTTACGGTAAGACTCAAATCAATGGAATCACTCATGAATAAGTTGTAGGTAAGTATAATGATAGAACACACCAAACCATTAATGAGCGCTACCATAAACTCTTTGGCAATTTTAGGAAAGATATCTCTTGTGCCCAGTGTGTTGTTGGCCAAACCTTTCACAATAATCGCAGAAGACTGTACACCTGCGTTGCCGCCCATAGCTGCAATAAGCGGGATAAAGAAAGCCATCTCAGGATGAATTTTCAATTGGTTCTCATACACTCCTATAACTCTGGAGCTGATAATACCTCCCAATAAACCTATGAGCAACCAGGGTAAACGTGCGCGGGAGAGTACCCACACCTTATCTGTTGATTCAACACTCTCCGTGATACCCGACATCAACTCGTAATCTTTCTCTGCTTCTTCTTTAATCACTTCCACCACATCATCAATGGTGATGCGACCCACCAATCGCCCGATAGCATCTACCACAGGCAGCACCACCAGATTGTATTTATCCATGATAGAACTTACCTCTTCACTGGCTGCATGAGTGGGAACCGCCACCACATCATGAATCATAATGTTGGCTATACGTTCATTGGCACGGGCAAGTATTAAACTTTTAAGTGAGATGAGTCCTTTCAGGCGGTCATTATCATCTACCACATAAACAGTGTACACATTGTTTACCTCTTCGGCTTGTGCCCTTATCTCGTCAATACACTGAGCCACGTTGCGGTTTTCATTCACCTTCACCAATTCTTTGGCCATTAAACCACCGGCAGTATCTTCATCAAAATTGAGCAGGGAAATAATGTTGGCCGCAAAGGTGTGGTCAGTTACATGCGCAATAATTTCATCTTTTAACTTGGGTGGAAACGATCGGATAATGGCCACCACGTCATCGGTGTCCATAAACTCAATAAACTGGTGAGCTATTTCTTCAGAAGAATAGTTGGTAAGAAATTTATCGCGGGTATCTTCATCAATTTCAATCAGAATTTTAACAGCATACTCCCCTTCAAATAATGCGATAACAAATTTGGAATCCTCGGTGTTAAAATCATACAACATTTCAGCCACGTCCTCCGGATGCAAATCAGCAAGCAGATTACGTACCTGCTCGGTTTGCCTGGCTTCCACCGCTATCTTTAACTCAGCAATGAACTCTTTCGTTACAGTGAAATTTGACATTTGAAAGTTCTCAATTTAATAGATGCACAAATATAAAATTTAGTTGCACTACGTTCTGTTTTGCAACAACACAGTAAGCTGCTTAAAATCCTGCAAAGAAAGTTCCTCGGCACGTTGGGTTAAATAGGGTGTGTCTTGTAACACATCTAAACTACCCAACACCGATAATGCATTTCGCAACATCTTCCTCCGCTGATTAAAACCTGCTTTTACTACGCGCAAAAATAACTTTTCATCGCAATTCAGCACGGTGTTTTTTCTTTTAAACCTCACCACCGCAGATTTTACTTTAGGTGGCGGCTGAAATACCCCTTCATTCACTGTAAACAAATATTCCACATCATAATAAGCCTGGATAATTACAGAAAGGATGCCGTACGCTTTTGTTCGGGGTATGGCCACAAACCGTTGGGCCACCTCTCGTTGAAACATGCCCACCATAAGTGGTGTAATATCTTTTTGGTCAATAATATGGAAAACTATTTGTGAAGAAATGTTGTAGGGGAAATTACCTATTACTGAAACCGGTGTGGACAGGCGGTTAAAGTCAATTTGCAAAAAATCCTCTTCCATAATACGGGGAGCCAGAATAGGATAATGCTCTTTAAGATACCTTACTGACTCAGTATCAACCTCAGCTACATACACCTGCTCTTGTAAACGCTCCAACAGGTATTTGGTTAACACCCCCATGCCCGGTCCCACTTCCAGTATGGTTTTACCACTGTGTGCCTCCATCAGTGCATCAACAATTTTCAAGGCAATATTTTCGTCCCGCAAAAAATGCTGACCCAGGTGTTTTTTAGCTTTTACTTTTTCCATCGGAAGGCAACGTTAGCAAGTTGGTGCAAATAATGTATTTTTGAGGCCTCGAAAATAGTTAACCTATGGCAGTATCCATCCAAAAAGCTTCAAAAGCTACTTCAGACACATCAATTGTATTGCTGGCCGATAAAAAGACCAAGTGGTCGGCCTATCAGTTTACTGAAAAGGAAGTGGCCTACATTACCCGCAAATTGAAAGACGATGAAAAATTAATCACCGTTAATCAGTTTGATAGATTGGTATGTATTGTTATACCCAAAGATAAAAAGGAACGTTACGCTCAGTTGGAAGACATGCGTATGGCCGGCAGTAAAATATGTGCAGCTTTAAATTCACACAAACAAAAACAAGTAATTGTGGAAGACGTGCTGAATGACAGTGATGCCGCTATGGCCATTGCTGAAGGAATCGCGCTTAGCAATTATCAGTTTTTAAAATACCGCAGTGATGCGGCTAAAGAAAAAAATACCATAGAGACTATTGCGGTAAACAGCAAAAAACTGGATAAAAAAGAACTCGATCAGTTGAGCATTTTGATAGAGGCTACCTGCAAAGCACGTACATTGGTTAATGAGCCTCAATCCTATCTAAGCGCACCTAAACTGGCTGAAGAAATTCAGAAGATGGGTGAAGAAGCCGGTTTCCATGTAGAGGTGTTAACCAAAGCAAAAATTGAAGCTTTAAAAATGGGTGGGCTGTTAGCTGTAAATAAAGGCAGCCAAACCCCCCCTACATTCACCATAATGGAGTATAAACCCAAAGGTGCTAAAAATAAAAAGCCTCTGGTACTTGTAGGTAAAGGCGTGGTATACGACACCGGAGGTTTAAGCCTCAAACCTACACCCAACAGTATGGACACCATGAAGTGCGATATGGCCGGAGCCGCAGCTGTAGCTTGCGCCATGTATGCTGTTGCTAAAGCTAAATTAAAATACCATGTTGTTGCTCTGGTTCCTGCAACGGATAACCGCCCCGGAGAAAATGCTTACACGCCCGGTGATGTAATTGAAATGTACAGCGGTAAAACAGTGGAAGTACTGAATACCGATGCAGAAGGTAGAATGCTGCTGGCTGACGCTTTGGCGTATGCTAAAAAATACAAACCTGAACTGGTGCTCGACTTTGCTACCTTAACCGGTGCAGCTGCCGCAGCCATAGGCCAGTACGGCATTGTGTGCATGGGAACAGCGGAGGAAAAAACCAAAAACCAACTGAAGAAAAGCGGTAACAATGTATACGAACGTTTGGTAGAATTTCCTTTTTGGGATGAATACAAAAACCTGATTAAATCAGACATTGCCGATATGAAAAATATTGGCGGGCCGGTTGCCGGAGCCATTACCGCAGGGAAATTTTTGGAATACTATACCGATTACGACTGGATGCATTTTGATATAGCCGGCCCTGCCTTTACCAGCAGTAACGATGGCTACCGAGTAAAAAACGGCACCGGAGTAGGCGTAAGATTATTATTTGATTTTATTCTCAACAGCGCGAAGTAATGAACAGAAGCAAAACTCCGATAATCGGCATAACACTGGGCGATGTAAATGGTGTAGGACCAGAGGTAATTATTAAAACCTTAATGGACCAGCGCATCACTGAATTTTGTATTCCGGTAGTGTATGCTTCACCCAAAATATTTTCATTCTATAAAAAACTATTAGGGTACAACGAGTTCAATTTATTTATAGCCAAAGGGGTTGACCAGTTGAACGCCAAACGCCCAAATGTATTGGTATGCTGGGAAGAAGAAATAGAAATTAAACCGGGAGAGATTACCGATATAGCCGGAAAATATGCTCTACGCTCATTGGAACTGGCTACTGCCGATTTAAAAGAAGGCAAAATTGACGGTTTACTTACTGCCCCATTAAATAAACATAACATACCTGCAGCACAGGGCGGAGAAAAATTCATCGGCCATACCGAATATTTGGCTCATGCATTAAGTGCACCTGAGCACCTGATGTTCTTGCTGAGCAGTGAACTCAAAATGGGACTGGCTACCGGCCACCTGCCACTCAAAGAGGTAGCTGGTAAATTATCCGTAGAAAAAATAGTATCGAAACTACGCGTAATGAAAAAGAGCCTGTTCAGTGACTTTGGCATTAGCAAACCACGCATAGCCTTACTGGGACTTAACCCCCACGCAGGTGATAACGGACTTTTAGGAACAGAAGACAAAGACATTATTGCAAAAGCAGCAGAAGCAGCCCAAAACGAAAATATCTATGCCTTCGGGCCATACCCTGCTGACGGGTTCTTTGGTTCGCGTCAATACAAATCTTTTGATGCAGTAATGGCCATGTACCATGATCAGGGCCTTATTCCGTTTAAGCACCTTGCTTTTGAAGAGGGCGTAAACTATACAGCCGGACTGGCAGCGGTTCGCACCTCTCCCGACCATGGAACAGGCTACAACCTGGCCGGAAAAAATCAAGCCAGCGAAATCTCTTTCCGAAATGCCCTTTATGCAGCTGTAGATATTATTCGCCATCGCCACAACAGCGATGAAATTACAGCCAATCCACTGCCCTTTACCCCCCTTAGAAGAGAGCGTTTCAGAATAGATTTTTAGGTTTTAGCACTGCTTTCAAGCCAATTACATCATTTTGTTTCGATTTTAATTCAATCTTCATATCTTTGCGGGCTTAAATGCGAAAAGGGTGAAGTTGAAAGAGTTTGATATTGAACTGTCCAAACTGCGTAATGGCACCAACCGATATGAGTATTCGTTGGGCTTACCGTTTTTTGAATCGTTTGAAAATAATTCAATCCGCGCATCCCGATTGCAGGTAGTGGCTGAACTGGATAAGGGAGAAATGTTGATTAACGTTAACTTCAGTATTCAGGGAGACCTTACCCTCGATTGTGAAAAATGTTTGAGTAATTATCCGCAGCAAATAAATACTGCGGGTTTGTTGGTGGTAAAAATCACTGATGAACCGGCCGATACGGATGACGATGACATTATTTACCTGTCGAGACAAGACCATGTGTTTAACATCAGGCAGCACCTGTATGACTATGTGATGCTGGCACTGCCTTTGGCACGTAATTGCGGTAATCCGGGAAACACACCGGAGTGTGACAACGACACGCTGAAGAAGCTTGAAGAGCTTTCAGCGGGGAATACCGAAGACGAGGCTGAAAAAAGTGATGAACGATGGAACAAATTGAAAGATTTATTTAGTAACAATTAATATTTAGCGAACAATGCCAAATCCAAAACGAAAACTCTCTAACGCTCGCAGAGATAAGAGAAGAACGCATTACAAAGCTACAGCACCTACCATCGCTGTTGACCCTACTTCAGGTGAAACCCACCTGTACCACAGAGTTACAGCCAACGGGTACTACAAAGGCAAAAAAGTACTTCCCGGAAAAGAAGCTGAAGCTTAGTCTCTATTTGAGTCATAGATGATCAGAATAGGTCTTGACATGATGGGTGGCGATTTCGCACCCGCACAGTCAGTTCTTGGTTGCATAGATGCCTTGCCATTACTTGGCAAGTCGTCTAAACTGGTGCTTATTGGTGATGAGCCCGTAGTAAAAGCATTATTTGCCGAGCACGGTACCGATACCTCTCAATGTGAATTTATTCACACCACAGAAGTTATTGACATGGGTGAACACCCAACCAAAGCCCTGCAATCCAAGAAAGATTCCAGTATTGCTGTTGGCTTTCACCTGTTGGCTACAGGAAAAATAGATGCATTCATCAGTGCCGGAAATACCGGAGCCATGATGGTGGGTTCAATTTTTTCAGTTAAACCAATTGAGGGTGTGAGCCGCCCCTGCATTTTGAGTGTACTTCCGAAAGCAGATGGGTCTAATGGTATTTTACTGGATGTAGGAGCCAATGCTGACTGCAAGCCTGAAATGCTCAATCAATTTGCCATACTGGGTTCACTTTACAGCCAGCATGTGTTCAAGAGAGATAACCCTAAGGTTGCCTTGTTGAGCATAGGTGCCGAAAAAGAGAAAGGTAATATTCTTACTCTGGCGGCACACCAACTTTTAGCTGAAAACAAATTGATAAACTTTGTGGGCAACGCTGAAGGCCGCGATCTTTTTAATGATAAGGCCGATGTGATTGTATGCGATGGTTTCACTGGTAACGTGGTGCTTAAATCATGCGAAAGCATTTTCTACATTATGCACAAGCGTAAGATTACTGATGATTACTTTGCCCGTTTCAACTATGAAAACTACGGAGGCACACCCGTACTGGGCGTAAATGCCCCTGTAATTATTGGTCATGGTATTTCTAATGCCTTAGCCTTTAAAAATCTGATACTGCAGGCACAGGATGTGGTTGAAAGCCGCCTGGTGCAATTGATTAAAGACGCCTTCCATTCTCTTTCTTCTTCAACCACCCCGTTATGAGTAAAATAACCGCTGCCATTACCGCTGTAGGAGGCTATGTTCCGCCTGATGTGCTGTCCAACGCTGACTTGGAAAAAATGGTAGAAACCTCTGACGAATGGATAATGACCCGCACGGGCATTAAAGAACGTAGAATATTAAAAGGGGAAAACAAAGGTTTATCAGACATGGCCGTACCGGCTGTGGAAGAACTTTTGCGCAAACGCGGAATTACCGCAAATGATATAGAAGTAATCATTTGTGCCACCGTTACCGGTGACATGATTTTCCCATCCACCGCGTGTGTGGTAGCTGATAAAATAGGCGCTAAAAATGCCTGGGGCTTTGATCTTTCAGCAGCCTGTTCAGGTTTTTTGTTCGGGTTAGAAACCGGTTCGAAATTCATTGAATCAGGTAAATACAAAAATGTACTGGTTATTGGTGGAGATAAAATGAGCTCTATTATAGACTACACCGACCGCAATACCTGCATCATTTTCGGAGACGGATTGGGCTGCGTGTTGCTGGAGCCGGATACAGAAGGAATGGGCATTGTAGATTCTATACTGCACATTGACGGAGCCGGACGCCATTTCCTCCATCAAAAAGCCGGAGGTTCTGTTAAGCCACCTACACATGAAACCATTGATGCTCGGGAGCATTTTGTTTATCAGGATGGCAAAACGGTATTCAAATTTGCCGTAACCAACATGGCTCAGGTATCATACGAAATAATGGAACGTAACCAGTTGACTGCTGAAAATGTAGACTGGCTGGTACCACATCAGGCCAACCTGCGCATTATTGATGCAACAGCCGAGCGCATGGGCATTGGCCGCGATAAAATAATGATTAATATTGACCGTTTTGGTAATACTACCAATGGTACCTTACCCCTGTTACTTTGGGAGTGGGAGAATAAACTGAAAAAAGGCGACAACCTTGTACTTTCCGCTTTTGGCGGAGGATTCACCTGGGGTTCTGTGTATATTCGCTGGGCTTACGACAGCAAGTAATTCTCCACAAATTTTGTTTTTATTTGCTCAAACAAATCAAATTTACATACCTTTAAATTTCTAAACAGACATTAATATCATGGAATTAAAAGAGATTAAAGAACTCATTAAACTGGTAGCCGACTACGGAGTGAGTGAAGTGGAAGTGGAAAAAGGAGATTTCAAGATTGCTATTAAGAAAACCGGTGAAGGCATTATTCATACTGCCGCTCCTGTAATGCAAATACCTGTAGCTCCTGTTGCACAACCCGTTGCTCCTGCTGCTCCTCAAATTGTTGCTGCACCTGCTGAACCCGCTCATACACCAACCAATCTGATCACCATTAAATCACCCATGATTGGAACGTATTATTCTTCTCCCTCACCCGATAAACCCGTTTTTGTAAACGTGGGAGATGAAATAAAAGCAGGCAAAGTGGTATGTATCATTGAAGCCATGAAATTGTTCAATGAGATTGAATCAGAGGTATCAGGACGGATTGTAAAAATACTGGTGAACAATGCATCTCCGGTAGAATATGATCAGCCTTTATTTTTGGTTGAACCAGCATAAACCGGTTGATCTGCCACCTGTTTTCAGGTAACCTTTAACCGTTCATTTAACGTAAATTATTTTATGTTCAAAAAAATACTGATTGCTAATCGCGGAGAAATTGCCCTGCGTATCATTCGCACGTGTAAGGAAATGGGCATTAAGACTGTTGCCGTTTACTCTACTGCTGATAAAGAAAGTTTGCACGTACGTTTTGCTGATGAGGCCGTGTGCATAGGCCCGCCCCCCAGCCAGCAAAGCTACCTGAGCATGGCCAATATTATTGCCGCTGCTGAAATTACCAATGCCGATGCCATTCATCCGGGTTATGGTTTCCTCTCAGAAAACGCCAAGTTCTCTGAAATTTGCCGCGACCACGGAATTAAATTTATTGGTGCTACACCTGAGCAGATTAATTCAATGGGTGATAAAAGCAACGCTAAAGACACCATGAAAAAAGCTGGTGTACCAACTATACCGGGCTCTGATGGCTTATTGAAAGACGTAAAAGAAGGTGTGGGTATTGCTGAAACTATAGGTTATCCTGTAATACTTAAGGCTACTGCCGGTGGTGGTGGCAGAGGTATGCGCATCATATGGAAGTCAGAAGAATTTGAAGCTGCCTGGGATTCAGCCACACAAGAAGCAGGAGCTGCTTTTGGTAACGCAGGAGTGTACTTAGAAAAGTACATTGAAGAACCTCGCCACATTGAGATACAGGTAGCCGGTGACCAATACGGCAAAGTATGTCACCTGAGCGAACGCGATTGTTCGATACAACGCAGACATCAAAAATTAGTGGAGGAAGCCCCTTCTCCGTTTGTTACACCTGAATTGCGTGAGAAAATGGGCAATGCAGCCATTGCTGCTGCTGAAGCCATTAAATACGAAGGATTGGGTACAGTAGAGTTTCTGGTAGACAAACACCGCAACTTCTACTTTATGGAAATGAATACCCGCATACAAGTGGAGCATCCGGTAACCGAAGAAGTAATAAATTATGATTTGGTAAAAGAACAAATTCTGATTGCTGCAGGCATTCCTATCAGTGGTAAAAACCACTACCCTATTAAGCATGCTATTGAGTGCCGCATAAACGCTGAAGACCCATTCAATAACTTCCGCCCTACTCCCGGAAAAATTGTGAACCTGCACAAACCCGGAGGACATGGTGTACGTGTTGATACGCACATTTATGCCGGTTATACAATTCCGTCTAATTATGACTCCATGGTGGCCAAATTAATTGTTTGTGCCCAAACCCGTGAAGAAGCCATTATTAAAATGGAGCGTGCCCTCAGTGAATTTATTATTGAAGGTCCGGGCTTGCACACTACTATACCTTTACAGATGAAACTTATGCAAAACGAGGATTTCAAAAGCGGCAACTTCACTACTGCTTTCATGAATACTTTTGATATTAATAAGTAACCTTTTTTATCTTTGATAAAAGCCCGCTTTCATGCGGGCTTTTTTTTTGCTGAAGTATTTATTTTTTTTCTACCAATTACTCCTGATATTTACATAATTAAGTATCATCCTCTTTTACAAGAAACTAATGCCTGAACCCTCCAATGCCGGTAAACAAAAAATGCTGGATGCCTTAGGTAGCAATTTACCCGGCACCATTATCTACCAGCTTGTTCGCCAAGCGAACGGAGAGAAAAGGCTTACTTATATCAGCAAGAACATTGAAGCATTTACCGGAGCATCCGTTGATGAAGTTTTAAAACACCCGGAACTTCTCTTTGGTACAGCATTGGAAAAGTATATCCCGAAAATAGATGAGGCTGAAGAAAAATCTTTTCATGAACTGAGCATTTTTGATTTAGAAGTGGAATGTCAGCTTAAGAATGACGACATACGTTGGATACATATTGTTTCCACTCCTGAAAAGCAGGAAGACGGTAGCGTGCTATGGAACGGCATGCAAACTGATATTACTGAAAAAAAGCTGAACGAACTTAAACTGAGTAAGGTTAACCATGAACTTACTTTACTTAACCGCATAAATGACATTATTTTAAATACGCCTGATGAAGAAAGTCTTTACAATAATGTATGCCGGGTGCTGGTTGTAGAAGGAAATTACAAACTGGCCTGGGTGTGTTACAGCCCCTTACCGGATGATCCGGAACAAAAAGTAAAACCTGTTGCGTCTTATGGTGAACAAGGTTATGTGAATGAAATTCGTATTGATTTGAAAGACGAAGATTTACGCAAAGGTCCCACAGCAACTGTTTTACTACACGGGAAAACAATAGTTACCAATAACTTCGAAACATCTGCTGCATTTAAACCTTGGCTGGAAAAAGCCAGGAAATTCGGCATCTCAGCCTCCATTGTATTACCACTCAATTTGCACAACCAAAGCAGAGGTACAATCAATATTTATGCGGAAAATATTGATGCCTTTGATACACATGAAGTATCTGTATTGGAGCGTTTAGCACTCAATCTTTCTGTTGCTGTGCGCAACCTGAGGATTAAAAATGAAAAAGATAAAGCCACCCACAATCTGAATGAAAGGGTGAAAGAACTTCACGTTATTCAAGAGGTGAACAAAACTCTTCAACAGGAAGATAAAAATATAAGCACTTTATTACAGCAATTGGTGCAAATTATCCCAGGTGGATGGCAGCACAGCAAAGTATGCGAAGCACGTATTCGGTTTGACGGACAAGTATATCAAAGTGACCATTTTTGTGAATCTGAATTCAAACAAACTGCTCTAATTAATACACAAAACGGGAAAGCCGGAAGTATTGAAGTTGTTTACAAACAAGCTACTCCTATTGAAGATGACGGACCTTTCCTGACAGAAGAGCGTAATCTGATTAATACACTGGCTGAAATAATCGAGGTATATTTTAACAAGAAAGCCAATCATGAGGCACTTTTAACATCTGAGGCCAACATGAAATCTGTTTTTGATAATACAGAAATAGGCTACCTGCTACTTGACCGAGAGTATTGTGTAATTTCCTTCAACCAAACCATGTTAGATGAGTATGCAACACTATCCGGCATTAAACTTAAAAAAGGTGTTAATTTCTTAGAACTCATACTCCCGGAAAGAATAACGTATGTTAAAAATATTTTCGAAAAGGTAGTAGTAAGTGAAAGCACCGTTGAGTATGAGACATACTTTTTGGTAAATGGTGTTCCCTATTACTTTACTATCAACATTGTGCCCATAAAACGTCACAATGTAATTATTGGTTTCACTCTTTCGGCATACGACATTACTATTCGAAAACTAATGGAGATGGAACGGGAGAAAATCACTGCCGACCTGCTCCAACGCAACCGGGATCTGGAACAGTTTGCTTACATTGTTTCACACAACCTGAGGGCACCGTTGGCCAATATTTTAGGGCTAAGTCTTTTGCTTAAAGAAGAAATTTCTGAAACAGATAAACAGCACGCGCTTAATGGCATCGAAAATTCAACTGTGCGGCTGGATGAAGTGGTACGTGACCTAAACACTATCTTACAGGTAAGACGAGAAATATCTGAAGTAAAAATACGTGTAAGTCTAACTGAACTTGTGAGCAGTATACAAGACAGTATATTCAATATCATAGAGGAAAGCAAAACACATATTGAAACTGACTTCTCGGCCATTGATGAAGTAACTACCATTCGCAGCTATTTAGGCAGCATTATATTTAACCTCATCAACAACAGTATAAAATATGCTCAACCCGGGGTTGCACCTCACATACGCATTTGGACCGAACGAAAGGATCACAATTTGATGCTTCATTTTAAAGACAATGGTATGGGCATTGACTTAGAAAGAAACGGCACCCAGCTATTCGGGCTGTACAAACGTTTTCACCCCCATATTGAAGGCAAAGGTGTGGGTTTGTATATGGTAAAAACTCAGGTAGAGGTGCTGGGAGGAAACATTGAGGCAAAAAGTGAACCCGGCAAAGGAACTGAATTTATTATCAGATTTACAATATGAATACCTATCAACATTTTATGATTGTAGATGATGACCACATGAATAACTTCATCTGCAACATTACGCTCAAAAACACCTATAAAAATTCACAGGTTACTTCTTTTGAAAAACCAGTAGAAGCTCTTGCCTACATCACAAGCAGCTACCCCCGTAATGATATTGAAAAAACAACACTGTTGCTTGATATTAATATGCCGGTACTTAACGGTTGGGAGTTTTTAGAGGAGCTGAAACAAATGAACCTTGCAGTTGTAGATCAATTTAATATTTATATTCTTTCTTCCTCCGTTGATCAACGTGATATGGATAAAGCCAAAAACGACCCCTATGTAATTGACTTTATTTCCAAACCACTAAAGAAGGAAAAGTTGATAGAGTTGTTCGGATCTGCTGAATAAAAAAATACTGAAATTTAAACTAGCTAAGCAGGAAGAAGGTTGAAATTTATCTATTCTTCTGTATCGCCCTCATCGTTTGCTGCATCAGGTTCTTTAGGCTGACGTTGCATAGGCAACTCATCCAAAGCGCAAAACAATAAATTAACTTCATTGCATCGTGTTTCATCATTCAAATCATCGTATGCATGAAACAGGTTACGTAAAACGCGTTTCACAATATCAACATTAGAACAAGGCTCAAAATACTCCTGTTTGTTTTCCAGATGCATTTGTTTCAAAAACTGATCAAGGTTTTTGCGTGTAAGTAATATGCCGTTATTAAACGCATTGATGTAAAACAGCACATCTCCTTGCTTATAATCTAACTCATGTTTGGTATTAAAAGATTCCTGCTCATAATGCCAATTGTCATTTTCCTCCTTGTAACATAGCAGAAAGTGATTGGGTAAATTAATACCGTAAACAGGTAGATTAAGACGTTGCGCCACCAGAGCATAAACAATGCTCATACCAATGTGGTTGCCGCTTCGCGATGCTATTACATCATTGATAAACGAGTTTTGAGGAGCGTGATAATTTTTAGTGTTGCCTTTAAAACCATGAACACTATATATTACATGATTAATTACACGAACCTTTTCCAACGCGCTAAGCACATTGTGCATTTCGAGCCACACATCCAGCTTAATGCGATCAATCTCTGCTTCCACATCATCTAACTTAAGTGCCGGATAGCGGTAACGTGCAATTAACCATACACCTTCGAGCAAATCAGGAAATTCGCTTAAATGCCATTTTTTCAAATCGGCTACCAGTCCGTCAAATCTTATGCGTTGAATAAGGCGTTCAAGACGGTGTTGTAATACCTCATTGTAATTAATCTGCCATTGATTCTCCAACATCGGAATTACTTCTTCTCCGAAAGACAGAATGCGTTGTTCTACATGCTCTACTACTTCTCTGTCGGTATCATCGAGCAGCGTTAAAAGTGATTGTAATTCGTTCTCGTTAATCATGTACGCTGTAAAGAAACAGTAATCTTATTTTTTAGTTGTTTTCGCAGCTGCTTTTTTGGGTGCGGTCTTCTTGGCGGGACTTTTTTTGGCAGTAGCTTTTTTCACAGCCGATTTTTTAGGAGCAGTCTTTTTAGCTGCTGCTTTCACCGGCTTTTTCTCTTCTTTAATTCCTCCCTGTTTCTGAATCAAATCCATACACTCTTCCAGAGTAAGATTCTTTGCTTCTGTACCTTTAGGGATTTTGAAGTTTTGCTTACCAACACTAATATACGGTCCCCAACGACCGTTAAGCACCTGAATGGTGTGTTCACCTGAATTATATGTAGCAATCAGTTTCTCTGCATCCGATTTACGTTTGGCTTCAATAAGTTCGATAGCACGCTGCTCGTTTACCTCATAAGGATCATCGGTTTTAGGTAATGACACAAATTTATTATCATGAAGTAAATACGGCCCAAATTTACCGATAGAGACTTTGATGTCTTTGCCTTCAAATTGACCGGCAATGCGCGGAAGTTTAAACAAATCAATTGCCTCTTCAAGAGAAATAGTTTCGATGGTTTGTGTGCCACGTAAACCGGCATACTGAGGCTTTTCATCTTCGGTAGCATTCTCACCAATCTGTGCTAATGGCCCGTAGCGACCAATTTTTACGTATACGTTTTTGCCGCTTTCAGGGTGCTTGCCCAACAAACGCTCACCTGTTTGCTTCTCGGCTGTTTCCGTAGTTTTCTCTACTATAGAATGGAAAGGGCCGTAGAACTCTTCAATCATACGATTCCATTGAAGCTGCCCTTGTGCAATTTCGTCAAACTCTTTTTCAACTTTGGCCGTAAAATGATAGTCCATGATGGCATCAAAATGTTTCACCAAAAAATCATTCACTACTGAACCTATATCACTTGGAAAAAGTTTAGATTTTTCTGAACCGTATACTTCTGTTTTTACTTCTTCAGTAATGGTTTCCTTCTTAAGCGTAAGCTGTTGAAACGTTCGTTCTTTTCCCTCGCGGTCTTCTTTTACCACGTACCCTCTTTTTTGAATAGTAGAAATAGTAGGTGCGTAGGTAGAAGGACGGCCGATGCCCAGTTCTTCCAATTTTTTCACCAGACTGGCTTCCGTGTAACGCGGGGCAGGGCGAGAGAATTTCTGTATAGCGGTCATCTCCTCCAGATTCAAGCGGTCTCCCACTTTGAGCGGTGGTAACATACCGGCACTTTCTTCATCAGCATTGTCATCATCTTTCGACTCCATGTATGCTTTCAAAAAACCTTCAAACTTGAGAACTTCTCCCGTAGCTACAAACTCTTCTGATGTGGTGGAGATACTGATTGTTGCCACTGTTTTTTCCAGTTGTGCATCGGCCATTTGTGAAGCTACGGTGCGCTTCCATATAAGGTCATATAAACGCTTAGCACCTGAATCTCCATCAATGGTGTGATTTTCAAAATACGTAGGTCGTATGGCTTCGTGTGCTTCCTGAGCACCAGATGATTTGGTGGTATATCTTCTTGTTTGTGCAAAATCAGGCCCGTAATGCGACTGAATTTCTTTTCGTGAAGCATCAATGGCTAACTCTGAAAGGTTAACTGAGTCAGTACGCATGTAGGTAATTAAACCCGCTTCATATAACTTCTGTGCAATGGTCATGGTTTGCGACACAGAAAAACCAAGCTTGCGACTAGCTTCTTGTTGCAATGTAGATGTGGTAAACGGTGGAGCGGGTGATTTTTTACCCGGCTTGGTCTCCAAATTTTTGATGTTGTATACTGCCCCTTTGCATTTCTCGAGCAAAGTGCGTGCATCCTCAAAATTATTGAAACGTTTAGGTAACTCAGCTTTTAATTTTTTCCCTGAACCATCGGTTAGCAAAAACTCAGCTGTTACTTTGTAGCTGAAAACGGTATTGAAGTTTTGTATTTCCCTTTCGCGTTCCACAATCAATCTTACCGCAACAGATTGCACACGTCCGGCTGAAAGGCTTGGCTTTACTTTTTTCCAAAGTATGGGAGATATTTCAAAACCCACCAAACGATCCAATACTCTGCGGGCTTGTTGTGCATTAACCAAATGCATATCAATACTGCGAGGGTTATCAATGGCTTTTAATATGGCCGGCTTGGTAATTTCATGAAAAACAATTCTGCGGGTTTTGGATTCTTTCAACTCAAGCACCTGACTCAGATGCCAGGATATGGCCTCTCCTTCGCGGTCCTCGTCCGATGCCAGCCAGATAAGGTCACTGTCATCTGCCAGTTTTTTCAGCTCTTTTACCAACTGCTTCTTATCGGGATCTACTTCATAAGAAGGCAAAAAATTATTCTTAATGTCAATGGCACTATCGCCTTTTGCCAAGTCGCGAATATGGCCGTAGCATGACTTTACAGTAAAGTCCTTACCAAGAAACTTCTCTATGGTTTTTGCCTTTGCAGGCGACTCAACAATCACTAAATTTTTGGCCATTCGGTTTATGTTATTAAAACTAAAAAGGGCAAATAAACAGTATTTGTTTATTTACCCAACTTGTAATTTTTAAAAAATAGGTTAAAGCACCTCTATTTCTTATCTGGAAATCAGCAGTTTAGAAATATGTTGTTGTGCTCCTGCCTGTAGGCGGATCAAATATACACCTTCAGGCAATACCGCACCGTGTATTATATCACTAAGTTTTACTCCTTGTTTACCCGGTTGCTGGTTTCCCAACTCTATACTTCCTACTTCAATACCCGTCATGTTGTATACAGCAGCCCTTACGTTTTGCTGTGAAATAAGATTGTAGTGTACTTCTGCATCACCTGCAGCAGGGTTTGGAAATACCTGTACATTATTCAGCAAAGGCTCAACAAACTCAGTACCTACTTTTACATTTCCAATGTTTATATCATCAATAAAAATGTTGTTCCCTCTTTGGTAGGTAAACTCCACTCTGAACATTACATTGTTGGTTTTGTAAGGAGTTGCATTAAGCGTAAAGGATTTCCACTGTGATTTTGATGTAGGGTAAAATGCTGTAGGTTGAGCAACACTGGTGTTCAGTTGCAAACCCCCCACTCTTAATATGTTTGTCCAAGTTAATCCGCAATTGTTACTTACATACACCGATAAGGTATCCGTATAAGTAGCTATCCTTTGAGTATAGGCTACATTAAAATTAAAGTACAAGTTATTCACCACTGAATAGTTGGTTGAAGGAGTATAAAAGTTGTAGGTGTACCTGGTCCATGAAGAAGGGTGGTAAAAAGAGGGAAGATAGATACATTTAAGACCGTTATAGCTGGCCGAGTCAGTAACTCTCCAACCGTATGCATTACCGCCCAGATTTTCTAACTCCCAGTTAGGAGAAAGAGTAAAGCCATTCGCCAAACTTTCAAACCCTTCATTTACCGGAGGGGTAGCTGTGCTGGCCGGAACAGTATATCCCTGAACACCTGTGGTAGTAAGGTTGGAGGCAGAATATAAAGTAGCATAGTAGGTAGACAGTGATGTGTTCATCCTATCGCGCTGCCCAATTGTGAACAAAGCCTGGCAATCACCATCAGTATAATCCATGTAATTCTGTAACATATCCGGCTTATCTCCACCCGGGTCATTGGTACAGGTATTTCTGGAAGGCGAACAACTGCCAAAGTTTTGATCTGCTGCTGGTGGGGTATCCCCAACTGCATCACCTCCTTGAAAGGAACTGGAACATCCATCCTGAAATGTGTGAAACAAACTAAAACAATGTCCTACTTCGTGGGTAAGTGTGCGGCCTCCTTTAGCTTTGGAACTTGTACCGATAGTACCTACATAATCTGCTCTGATAACTACACCACGGGTTGAACTTGCTCCCGACCAAGGGAACTGGGCATATCCCAAGGTAGTAGTGTTCGGGTCATTGTCACGGTCTTCAATCTGAGCCACAACAAAAATATTAAAATACTTTCCGTTTCTCCAGGAAGAGGGAACCAAAGACTTTACGTTGTCGCTTGCATTAGTAGAAAGTGTGGAGTAAACTCGGTTAATCCCATCAAAGCAGTTGCCGCTGGGGTCTCTGTTGGCTAAACGAAACTCTATTTCGCAATCAGCAGCAAGAGGCGCAAACATAGGATCAATTGAAGTTTTGTTGGGGTTGAGCAACCTGAAATCCTCGTTCAGAATACGCATTTGATCGTCAATCTGTTCTTTAGAAATATTTTCCCTTCCATTCACATGAATAATATGGAATACTACCGGAATAATTCTTACTGTGCCGTTGGCTTTTGTTTTAGCATTAGCGGTGGCTTGTACTTCTTTAGTAAATCTTTCTTCTTCCAGTTTTATGGCCGGATTAGCGGCAACCTGTTGTTCATACACATGATCGGTTAAACAACGGTGCGGATTTTTGGCTTCCTGCGCTAACAAGCTGGTAACTGTAAACGTTAAAGCGGAAAAAAGTGTTAATGTATACTTCATCATAAATTTTAAAAGCGAGCAAAAATAGTCAAGTTAATAAATTAAAAAAATACAGATTTTCAATACGTTATTCCATTTTTGAGAGTTTTTCAAGCAAGAAAGCATCTGCTATAACCAATGCGGCAAGAGCCTCAACAATGGGTACCGCCCTTGGCACCACACAGGCATCGTGCCTGCCGCTTACTTGCATTATCACTTCTTCTCCCTTACTATTTACAGACTCCTGTGGAAGCATAATAGTTGCAACGGGCTTAAAAGCAACCCTGAAGTAGATGTCGCTACCTGTTGATATTCCGCCTTGTATGCCACCGGAAAAGTTTGTTGCGGTAGTTATTTTACCCTCTTCAGACACAAATGCATCATTATGAACTGAACCCCTCATCGCAGCAGCCGCAAAACCTGATCCGTACTCAAATCCTTTTACTGCATTTAAACTAAGCATAGCCTTGGCTAGGTTAGATTGCAGCTTGTCAAAAAGCGGCTCACCCAATCCAACAGGAGTGTTGAGAATTACACCTGTAATCACTCCGCCACAGGTATCTCCTTGTGCTTTTATTTCATCCAGGTAGGCCGACATACGAGCTGATGTTTCTTTATCAGGACAACATACTAAACTGTTTTCTGTTTCACTGAGGTTGACTTCAGTATAATTTTTCTGCAGTTGTATCTCTCCTATTTGCGAAACATAGGCTCTTATATTTATGCCCTGCTGCCTTAACAGCAATTTCGCAATGGCTCCTGCGGCAACCCAGCCTGTGGTGATACGCGCAGATGAGCGGCCACCACCGCGATAGTCACGCACGCCATATTTTGTTTCATAAGTAAAATCAGCATGTGAGAGCCGAAACTTGTCTTTTATTGCTTCGTAATCTTTAGGCCTGGCATCTGTGTTCGGAATAAATATAGCGATTGGCGCTCCGGTACTCTTACCTTCAAATACTCCGGATAAAATTTGAAACTCGTCCTTTTCATTTCTTGACGAGGCAAAAGAAGTTTGTGCCGTTTTTCTGCGACCTAATTCAGCGGCAATAAAGGTCTCGTCAATACCAAGTCCGGCAGGGCAACCATCAATAACCACACCTATGCCTGAACCATGTGATTCACCAAATGAGGTAACGGTAAAAATTTTTCCAAATGAATTTGAACCCATAAACTGTAAACAAACATACGCTATCAGAGTTCATTGTACAAAAAACCTGCCTCCTGCATTTGCTGCCAAAAAGCCGGATATGATTTTTGAACAACTTCAGGGTGCTGAATAACAACACTTTCTGCCAATGCCGTAAAAGCACTCCAACTCATAGCCAGCCGGTGATCTTGGTATGTTTTAAATCCTGAAAAATCCATGACAGGTTGATTGTGACAGGATAGGGTAAATTTGTCGGGTTCTGTAGCAATCAATTTACAACCCACTTTGAACAATTCTTTTTGCAAGGCATCAATGCGGTCACTTTCTTTTAAGCGCAAATGAGCCACACCCTCCAACTCTGCACTAACTCTTTTCACGGCACACAATGCCGCCATGGCCGGCACCAAATCAGGCACTGAGCTAAAGTTATATTTCCAATGAGCCGGAATTGGTAACTTTTTTTTTGTTAAGACAACACCTTGTGCATTTTCTTGTGTTCCTATACCGAAGTCTTCCATGATATCAGCAACGGCTGCATCTCCTTGTGCTGAATTAAGACGTAGCCCGGCAAACCTGATTTGCTCCATAGGCAATACCGCAGCCAGCATATACCAAAATACTGCGGAAGACCAATCGCACTCTTCAGAGAGGGGGACACCTGCTTTATACTTTTGCTGTTTTACAATAAGCGTATTTTTTTGTTGTGTCACCTGCACACCAAAGCGAGACATTACCGCCAGAGTAAGTTGTGTGTACGAAGCAGAAACCTGGTTTCCGTCCAAATGAAGTATCAAGCCTTTTTCAAAATAAGGAGCCACCATCAACAAGGCTGAAACAAACTGACTGCTGATATTGGCCGGTATATTTATTTCTCCTCCGCGCATCTGTGCAGGTGAAATAAGTAAAGGAGCAAAACCTTCTTTATTGGTGCAGCTAATCTGTGCCCCGCATTCGCGCAGCGCACTAATCAGTGGTTCTAAAGGCCGTTCATGCAGGCGCTCGGTTCCGGTTAACAGAACAGGCTTTGTTGTGAGTGAACAGGCAGCCGTCAAAAAACGCAATGCTGTTCCGGCATCTTCTACTTGTTTAGTTTCATCAGCTCCTGTTAAGGCACGATGCAACACAAGTGAATCATTGGCTATATCTAAACTATTGAACGAATGTAACACGCTGGAAATATCATCACCCGCCAGGTGTTTGATTATGAGCTCCCGGTTGAGCACACTTTTAGAAAGCGGAAGTTGAACGGAATAATTAAGCGGATGCTCCGGTTTGGTTAGCCGCATATTGTTGCTGGTAATAGTGCAACGAATCTAAGATAATACTCTCAGATGTGGTTTGATTAATCACGGGTTTTCCTATTTTTTTGAGCAAGCTGAAATGAATCAGGTCCTCTTCATTTTTTTTATCGTTGCGCATCAGATCCAACAACTCTTTTTTATCTGCCTTGTAAAGTTGATAAACCGGGAAATTTGCGAAGATGTATGCTGTGATATCCTGCAAATCATCCTTTGATAAGCCACAAAGCTCATGTGATAACCATGCTTCACACACCATACCCACAGCAATGGCCTCACCGTGCAACAAAGCATGTGCATCATAGCGCATGGAATATGATTCTATAGCATGCCCGATGGTGTGGCCAAAGTTGAGCACTTTACGCAATCCTTTCTCCTGCGGATCTTTGTTTACTATTTCACGTTTCGTTTTTACAGATCGGTTAATCATGTTCTCCAGCTTATCATCCAACTGCAACTTCATTTTTTTGAACTTGTTCCAGTCTTCCCTGTCGCTGATTAATGCATGCTTGGCCATTTCAGCCACACCGGCCACAAACTGCCGGTTATCCAATGTTTGCAGAAAGGGCGGATAAATGAAAATTGCTTTGGGGTGACTAAATGCCCCGACAGAATTTTTGTAGTAGTTCAGGTCGATACCAACCTTTCCTCCTATGGAAGCGTCAACCATACCCAATAACGTAGTGGGCATATTGATAAAGTCTATACCACGTTTATAAGTAGCCGCACAAAAGCCTCCGATATCAGTTACCGAACCACCACCCAGATTAATGAGTACCGATTTACGGTCGGCATAATGAGAAGCCAGTTCACCCCAGATAACTTCGCAGTTCTTAAGGTTCTTGGCATTGGAACCTGCTTCTATTTCAATCAACTTAAAATCAATGAGATTACTACTCAATTCGGGCAGACAGAGTAACTTAGTGTGAGTATCGGCCAATACAAATACAGAGGAGTAATCCTCTTCAATAATGTATTGAAAAAGAAACTCCAACGTAGAATTTCCGCTGTAAATGTTGTACTCTTTTGACTCGTAAACTTTCAAGTATGTTTAATTGTTACCTTTGCACGGCAAAGTTGAATGATTCGCTTTGATTTAACAATACGTTTACCACTTATTCAAAAAATTTAACATGAGTTCGCCATTATCCTTTTCTGATACTGCCATCGCATTTGAATCAAGAAGCAACGATGATTTAAAAAGAGCCCACATGCTTTTTAAGGCCATTGGGTATAACTGGTTGGTACAAATGGGTCCCGGGCTGGTGCAATTATCGTATGCCCTTCGCTTACCCATTGAGGGCATCATCCGCAAAACCATTTTTAAACAGTTTTGCGGAGGGGAATCTATCGATGATTGTGAAAATACGATAAACGAGTTGTGGAACTACCGTATAGGTACAATTCTCGACTATTCTGTTGAGGGTGAAGAAAAAGAAGAGGTATTTGATGCTACCACAGAAGAAATTATCCGCACCATTCAAAAGGCGGCCGGAAACGAAATGATTCCTTTCAGTGTATTTAAAATGACTGGCATAGCACGTTTTCATCTGTTGTTTCGTATAAATTCCCACAACCAACTCGAACAAAAAGAAACAGAAGAGTACAATAAAGTAAAAGAACGTTTAGACAGAATATGTAAAGCGGCTCATGATAATAATGTTCGTCTTTTTATTGATGCAGAGGAGAGCTGGATACAGGATACTATAGACAGTTTGTCTCGCGCCATGATGCTTAAATACAACAAAGAAAAACCTATTGTATACAATACCATTCAACTTTACCGGCATGACAGACTGGAGTTTTTGAAGAGGAGTTTTTCTGATGCTAAAATTAACCACTACTACCTGGGCACCAAATTAGTTCGAGGAGCTTACATGGAAAAAGAGCGCGAACGTGCAGATGACAAAGTGTACGACTCTCCGATACAACCCAATAAAACGTCAACCGACAGAGACTACAATGAAGCCTTGCGTTTTTGCATAAAACACATAGATGTAATTGCGCTTTGTGCCGGCACACATAATGAAGACAGCAGCCAGTTACTGGTTAATTTGATGCAGGAAAACAACATTGCTCCAAACGACAAACGAATATATTTTTCTCAGTTACTGGGTATGAGTGACCACCTGAGCTATAACCTGAGCCATGCCGGTTACAATGTTGCCAAGTATGTACCTTACGGACCTGTTAAAGCAGTATTACCTTATCTGGTGCGTAGGGCACAGGAAAATACCAGTGTGAAAGGTCAAACAGGGCGCGAGTTATCTTTGATTAAAACTGAGTTAAAACGCAGGCAAGCTGAAAAATAATTCACAAGAATTTTACCTAAGCAGGTAATTTTTGCTGTGAATTAAATTCATTAAAAACGTTTTCGATAATTTGTTTGTATGACTTGCCGAATTTACGCAAGCACCATTTTCGAAGTGCCAGTACCTCATCATACAACAACAGGTTTTTCACTGCTTTTTTTAATTCTTTTTCAAACAACTCTTTGTCAAAGCTTACACTTTTCAGAATTTTCTTACAGTAATTCAACATGGATGAGCGCATAGTTTAAAAGTTAGTAAGCACTCTATTGCAATTACCTTTCCAAAAGTACAGTCTCAAACAGGCCCGACAACACTATAAAAGACGAAGTAACTGAATTTAACCGTGAAACGAAATGAACAAGTGCATAACTAACTCAAGGAGTCGGTCAGGTTTTTGATTTCTGTTCTGGCATCTGCCTGAGTATAAATAATACGGTAAACAGCATTAAGTATGGGCATATCAACTCCGTATTTTTCATTGATGCTGTACATGGATTTAGTAGCATAATAACCTTCGGCAATCATGCTCATTTCCAATTGTGCTGCTTTCACTGAATACCCTTTACCCAACATGTTACCAAATGTACGGTTGCGGCTGAATTGCGAATACGCAGTTACCAACAAATCACCCAGGTAAGCTGAATCGGTTACTTTACGGTGTTGCGGAAAAACCTTGTCAATAAAACGTTCAATTTCTTTAATGGCATTGGCAATAAGAACTGCCTGAAAATTATCCCCGTATCCTATTCCGTGGCATATACCGCTTGCAATCGCATAAATATTTTTAAGTACTGCGGCATACTCTGTTCCGAAAACATCTTCACTTTGAACCGTCTTGATGTAACGTCCTTTTATTATAGATGCGATGCATGCACAACGGTCACAATCCGTTCCGGCAATTGTAAGGTATGACAGTTTTTCAAGTGCCACTTCTTCAGCATGACAGGGGCCTGTTATTACCAGTAATTGATTTTTATCGGCAGTAAATCGTTCTTGAAAATATTCAGCCACCAAACAACTTTGTTGCGGCACAATACCTTTAATTGCTGAAACTATTGTTTTGCCTTTTAATTCTTCGGGGGTGAGTGTTGCAACTGCATCGTGAAGAAAAGCAGATGGAATAGCAAAAATTAATACATCAGCAACTCGAATGGTGTGGTGCAAATCTGCACTTACCTGCACAATCTCCGGATGAATTTCTACTGAACTGAGGTAACGTGGATTGTGACGATACTGCCTGATGTGGGAAGCAGTTTCCTCTCCCCTAACCCACCAGTGTATACCTGACACCAAATGCGAATTATAGGGCATATTATCGCTGAGAATTTTGACTAATGCTGTTCCCCAGCTACCTGCTCCTATAACTGCTATGTTTTTTGCCGCTTTCAACACGCGACAAATATGCGATTTTTACTCAAAAAACAGGGGCAATTTTTATTCAGATGATTCTTCTCCCTTTGGCCCCTTCTTTTTGGCTGCATCAAAAAGTTCCTTTTCAGAAACTTTTACTACAGTTTCTCCGTCTTTCAACTTCTTTGAAACCACTGAATAAGGACCGGTAATCACTTCTTCTTTCTCGTTTACACCTTTAATAATGTGTATGTATTTATCATCCTGAATGCCATACTCCACAACACGCATCTCAGTCTTACCATCCTTGTGAACAAATACCACTTCAAGTAAATCGTCCATATCCGTGCTCTTTTCCTTGCCCTCTTCATCCGGTCCCTTTACATTCTTTTTATCTTTTTTATTCTCTTTATCACGGGTGGTTACGGCCTCTACAGGAATGGATAAGGCATTATACACTACATCCGTTTGGACCTCTACAGACGCACTCATGCCCGGACGAAAAGGCGCTTTCTTTTTGCTTAATAAATCAACATAGGATGATTTTATTAACCGCACTTTCACCGTAAAATTGGTTACCTGATCGGCTGAAACACCGGTTAAATTAGCTGAATTGGCCACTTCTGTAACCACTCCTTTAAATTTTCTATTGAGGTAAGCATCAACTTCCACCAAAGCTGTATCGCCCACACTTACCCGTACAATATCATTTTCATTTACTTCAATGCGAGCTTCCATATCATTAAGGTTAGCAATGCGCATCATCTCTGTACCTGCCATTTGTGAAGTACCCACCACACGCTCTCCCTTTTCTACATTCAACCGTGAAACAATTCCGTTAACGGGAGCATATATAGTGGTGCGGCCTAAACTTTTCTGTGCCTCATTTACGGTTGCTTCAAAACTGGCTACAGTATACTCTGCCGCTTTGATGGATTGTTTTGTCGCTTCTACTTCCGCTTGTGCATTCAGGTAAGCTGAACGTGAAGTTTCAAACTCTGCATCCGACAATACTTTTTGTTCATACAATTTTTTATTTCTGTCAAAGGTGAGTCTTACTTCAGCATAACGAGCCTCGGCCTGCAACAAGCGTGCTTTAGAACTGGCTAATTGTGCGCGTGCATTATTTAAGGAAGCATTGGAACGATCGAGCGTAGTGAGGTAAATCTCCGGATTTATTTTGCACAACAATTGCCCCTTTACCACTGAATCTCCTTCTATAACATACAATTCAACTATCTCACCCGATACGTCAGAACTTATTTTCACTTCCTTTTCAGGCTGAATTTTTCCGTTGGCGGAGACAGTCTCAATGATGGTTCTTTTAACCGGAAGCTCTACTGTAACCTTGATGGGTTCTACCTTTCCTACCCAGCCTGCCCGTTTTCCAACAATAAAAAACAGAATAAGTGCTCCGGTAGCTATGCCTAAATACAACAGTAATTTCGACTTCTTTTTTTTCGGCTGGTTCATGAATATATTTATTGTAATGTGATAGGTTTACCGTTATAAAAATCCACAACCTTCATACGAAATATCAATTCGTATTTGGCTTGTATCATAGTGGTCTCTGCTCTGGTGTGATTGTTTTTAGCCAGAGAATAATCTGTAAAATTCATTGCTCCCAGTTTAAAACGCTGGTCGGCATTTCTAAAACTATTTCCTGCTGCATCAAAACTATTTTTGGCAGCTTCATAACGGGCTTTGGCAGCTTTCAAATCTGTGGTTGCTTGTGTAATGGTTCTGTATACCTGGTTACGTACCTGCTGTTCATTGAGTTTACTGCGTTGCATGTTTACCTTGGCCCTTTGAACATTGCTGTTTACGCTCCAATTGTTCAATATAGGAACAGATAAAGTAAAACCCAGAGATTTACCCAGGTTATTGCTTAATTGAGTATTGAAAGGCGTTATCTCATATCCTGTGGGAATGGAATATGGCGCTGTAACGGGTATGCCGTTGTTATCAATATACAACACCTGTGTACCTATTTGTTGTGAACCCGTTGATTGTAAAAACGATTCTGAATAGGTGGTATTAATGTTCCCGTTAAGTGTAAGCCGGGGACTTCTGCCTGCCTGTGCCGCACGGAGTGAATATTTAGCAGCTAACGCCCGTGTTTGTGCTGCCTGTATATCAGGCCCCCTACCGGAATAACTGTTAAACAATTGGCCTGCTAAGGGTTCTTCTACTACTGCAGGTGCATCCAGTTTAGGTTTGGAAACGGTATTCTTGTCATCGTATGGCATTTCAAGCAACTGCCACAAACTCAGGTAGGCTAATTGCAATTGGTTTTGTGCATTCACAATACTCAACTCTTCATTTGCCTTCTGCGCTTTTAAATCCAGCACGTTACTGATGTTAATGCTTCCTGCTGCATAAAGTTTTTCAGCACGGTCAAGTTGAGAAACAGTATTCTCTGATTGCAGGCGGGCTGCTGAAAGTATTTCCTCATTCAGCAGTACAGTAAGAAAAGCATTGGCAACCGAGAGTGAAAGGTTATTCATGCTATTGTCCATATCATACATGCTGGCTTTGTACAGCAATTCCTGCTGCTTGATATTCTGAATATTTTGTAAACCACCAAACAAGGTAACCGAACTACTTACCCCAAAACTATTATTTCTGATTTGCTGATTGGAAAACGTATTGGTAAAAGGGTCAATACTACGGCCAAAGTTGTAATTATTGGTAGCAAATCCGTTTACCGTGGGCAAGGTATTGAACATGGATTGATCACGGGTAGTGCGGGCATCTTTCACATTTAACCCGCTTTGTTGAATACTCAGATTATTTTTAGTAGCATAATCAATGCACTCCTGCAATGTCCACGCCTTTTGGGCATCGGCTATTCCTGAAACGGCTGAGAGCAGCAATGCAAACAATATTTTTTTCCCCATGAATTTTTTAACCCGTATTTTTTATCAATTTTCGTGCAGCGAAGTTATCAGTATATTTGATTCCATCCGAAAGGTTCATCCATTATTCGACCAATAGCATCAATGTTCCGATTTAAGGTTCCCGACATACTACCAAGCCTATTCCCTCAATTGCTGTGGCGGGTAAACACGCAACAACCTGATATCTACCTTACTTTTGATGACGGGCCTCACCCCTATATAACCGATTGGGTGCTGCAAACGTTGCAGATATATAATGCCAAGGCAACATTTTTTTGTGTGGGCGAAAACGTTCAACGTTTCCCTGAAACATACGCCAATATACTGGCAGCGGGTCACAGTACAGGCAATCACACGCAAAACCACCTGAAGGGGTGGACAACTCCTACAGCTAGATACATCAGCAACATTAATGAATGTGCTGCATTGGTAAAAAGTCGCCTGTTTCGCCCACCTTACGGACGTATTACCCCTGCTCAAATAAACGTTTTGAGAAAAAACTACACCCTGGTGATGTGGGATATACTCACCCGAGACTACGAGAAAAATTTAGATACCGAAAAAGCACTGAAAACTATATTCAGAAAAATACGGCCGGGATCATTAGTGGTTTTCCACGACAGCGAAAAAAGCGAAAAAAATTTGATGTTGATGCTGCCTAAGCTACTAGAACATTTTTCAGCAAAAGGATATTCATTCAAATGTCTGTAACAGATTACATCATATTTGCTGCACTAAGCCTGATGGTACTGCACTACCTCATACAACTGCTGGTGTGGCTGGGGTTAACCATCAACGAGTACCATGATCAACCTGCAGTAATTCAACCCAAAGTATCGGTGTTGCTGGCTGTACGCAACGAAGAAGATAACATTACGGAGTGTTTAGAAGCTTTAAGTAAATTGAATTACCCGTCAGATAAAATAGAAATACTTATTGGAAATGATCAATCTACCGATGGAACCGTAGGCCTGGTTGAGCCTTTGCTGAAAAAGTATCCTCAGTTTCAACTGCATCATATAACAGAACAACTAGGCAAGGCTCGCGGTAAAGCCAACGTTTTAGCGAATCTGGCGCATGTGGCCACGGGAGAATATTTTTTTATCACCGATGCCGATATACAAGTAAACCCGAATTGGTTACAAAGTATGCTCGTGCGTTTTGATGAAGAAACCGCCATCGTTTCAGGTATCACCATCGGTAAAGGAAACAGTTTTTTTGAAAAACTACAGGCACTTGACTGGACCTATTTTAATGCTGTGCTCACCGCTACAACCAACATGGGTATACCCTGCACAGCGGTTGGCAACAACATGGTTATTTCACGCAAAGCCTACTTTGCCACCGGTGGATATGAAGCGTTGGATTTCTCCGTAACAGAAGATTATAAACTTTATGCCGCTGTAAGAAAACTGAAATGGAAAACCAAAAACATAGCTACCATTGGTAGCTTTCATTTCACCAAAACACTCCCCGATTTTGAGTCGGTGTTACATCAACGTAAACGCTGGTTAACAGGGGGGAGAGAACTCCCTTTATATTGGTGGCTTATGTTATTTGTTTTCGGTTTATTTTATCCGGCTATTTTATTTTTGCTTTTCACACAACCTGCTTTAGCCATAAAATGCTGGCTGCTAAAATTTATATTTGAGGCCGCAATTATCAACCGTCAACTGCTCCGTTTACAGCAACCTACTGCATTCCTGTTGTTGATTGTTCATCAATTTTACAGCATGACGCTGAGCTTGTGCGTGGCAGTGTTTTATTATTTACCCTTTAAGTTTGCCTGGAAAAACAGGTACTATTAATATGCAGATTATCGATACCCATTGCCACCTGTACGATATCCAATTTGATGCCGACCGCTCAGCCATGATAATGCGGGCCATTGATGCCGGAGTAAGTTTACTGTTGCTTCCCAATGTTGATTCAACAACCCTTGACGGTTTAAAAAAATTGTGTAGTGAATTTCCTGCCCATTGTTTGCCGATGATGGGCGTTCACCCTTGTTCCATTGTGCAGAATTACAAAGAAGAACTGGCTTTGGCAGAACAGGAACTGCGCACCGGAAATTACATTGCTGTAGGAGAAATCGGCTTAGATTTTTACTGGGATAAAACGTACATCCCTGAGCAGGAAGAAGCTTTTCGTTTGCAATGCCGCTGGGCAATGGAACTGGACTTGCCCGTAGCCATTCACTCACGCAATGCCACCTACCGCATTATAGAAATACTGAAAGAAAAAGAGTTTAATGGTTTACGCGGTGTGTTCCATTGTTTTACCGGCAGTGCCGAAGAAGCCGCTGAAATTCTTAAACTTAATATGTACTTGGGTATTGGCGGGGTGCTCACTTATAAAAACGCTAACCTTCCCGACACTTTGCAAAACATCCCCCTCAGCAGCCTTGTGCTGGAAACTGATTCGCCTTACCTCACACCGGTACCTCATCGCGGGAAACGTAACGAGAGTGCATACACCTTACTGGTGGCAGAAAAGTTGGCAACCGTTTACAATAAAACGGTGCATGAAATTGCTGCGACAACTACTGAAAATGCCCGAACGCTTTTCCGTTTAAAATAATTTCAAAAGCCTTATCTTTGCCGTCCTTTAACGGAGAGTTGTCCGAGTGGTTGAAGGAGCACGCCTGGAAAGTGTGTATACGGGAAACCGTATCGAGAGTTCGAATCTCTCACTCTCCGCAAAATTAAATTGCACGATGAACAAAGGTCCGGTTTCACAATTTGTAGAAAAACACTACAAACACTTTAATGCCGCAGCGTTGGTTGACGCAGCCAAAGGTTACGAAACTCATTTAACCGAAGGAGGTAAAATGATGATTACCCTGGCCGGTGCCATGAGTACCGCTGAGTTGGGGAAATCACTGGCTGAAATGATTCGTCAGGGAAAAGTGGACATTATCTCGTGTACAGGAGCGAATCTGGAAGAAGACATTATGAATCTGGTGGCGCATTCGCACTATAAGCGTGTGCCCAACTACCGTGATTTGAGTCCGCAGGATGAATGGGATTTATTAGAAAACCATTACAACCGCGTAACCGATACCTGCATACCGGAAGAAGAAGCTTTCCGCAGGTTACAGAAACACATTTACAAAATATGGAAAGATGCCGACACTGCCGGTGAGCGTTATTTCCCGCATGAATACATGTACAAAATATTACTGAGCGGTGAGTTACAGCAATACTATGAGATTGACCCTAAAGACTCGTGGATGCTGGCCGCAGCAGAAAAAAACTTACCCATTGTAGTACCGGGCTGGGAAGACAGTACTATGGGCAACATCTTCGCATCATACGTTATTAAAGGCGATGTAAAAGCTACTACCATGAAAAGCGGGATTGAATACATGGTGTGGTTGAGCGAGTGGTACCGCGCCAATTCATCGGGTAAAGGTGTTGGTTTTTTCCAGATTGGTGGCGGCATTGCAGGTGACTTCCCTATATGCGTGGTTCCTATGATGTACCAGGATTTAGAATGGCACGATGTTCCTTTCTGGGGCTACTTTTGCCAAATAAGCGATTCAACTACTTCGTACGGCTCCTACTCGGGTGCAGTTCCCAACGAAAAAATTACCTGGGGCAAGCTGGACATTAACACGCCTAAGTTCATTGTGGAAAGTGACGCTACTATTGTAGCTCCGCTGATGTTCGCGTGGATATTGGGCTGGTAACTGCGCTGAGATTTTTGAATGCTTAATGCGAAAATGCTTAGCGTCAGATGTAGCATCTGATGTCACTATTCATAATACAGAACTAACGTGTTGTCGGATGCTACATCCGACAGAAGGAATTTACACCACCTGAGGCAGGTACTTCGATAACCAGGTATTTTTTAACGATGTTAACCAGAAAGCATCAAACTCTTCACGATTCTGAACTACATTATTGAACACTAAGGTATCGGCTGTAAGTTGGCCTTTGGAAAGTAAATCGGCCACCTCATGTTGTTTGCACACATGTATTTCGTCTCCTGCTTTATAGGCCACCAGCAAACGATTGAAGAAAGACACCTTAAAGTCACCTTCAATGGCTTTTAGAAAATTCACTGATTTATCAATGCCGCAGCCACTCACATTATTAAATGATTCATCTAACATCACCACCACAAACCTACCGTACATTAAGTCCATAGTGGCTTTGAGTTGCTTGTTGTGAGCCGTCCACTGTTTCACAAACTCATTAAAAAAAACGGCAAGTTCCTCTTGCTCCTGTTCAGTGAAAACTCTGTCGGCCTGATACACCCAAACGCGGGCATGCGGTGGCATGGTTAAGAAATTCATGGCACAAAGTTAGGTTGAAAACGGGTGGTTTAAAAGGATGAATTATAAAAAGTGAATGAAAACAAATAAAAAAACTAAATCAATATAATTATATTGATTTTAAGTAACTTAAATAAAATAATAAGCGTATTTATCCTTGTAAATTGAAAATTACATTTTCAATTTACAAGGATAAAATTACCTTTGCCATATGTTTATCCGAGCTAAATTTTCAGAAATAGATGAGTTGCTTCAGGATTTTCCTGTGGTAGCCATTATTGGCCCGAGGCAATGTGGCAAAAGCACCCTGGCCGCAGAAATTGTGGCACAGTATGAAGAGGCCGTATTCCTTGACATGGAAGACCCTGATGACCGGGCCAAACTCAGCAACCCTACCCTGTTCTTTAATGCACATAAAGGGAAACTGATTTGTTTGGATGAAATTCAATTTGCCCCTGATTTATTTCAGGTATTAAGAAGTGTAGTAGACAAGGGCAAAATGAATGGTCAGTTTTTATTGCTGGGCTCTGCCTCTCCTGAATTATTACGCCAATCATCAGAAACGCTGGCCGGGCGAATTGTGTATGTAGAACTTGCTCCTTTTTCATTGGATGAAACGCCTAATCAGGATTGGCAAAAATTGCTGGTACGTGGCGGTTTTCCGCGGAGTTATCTGGCCAAAAGCGATAAAAGCAGCCTCGCCTGGCGCAAAAGTTTTATCCGTACATTTTTGGAAAGAGACATTGCTGCTTTCGGTTTAAATCTGAATCCGGAAAACAGCAGTCGGTTATGGCAAATGTGTGCACACTACCACGGCCAAATACTCAACTATTCCGACTTTGGTAAATCGCTGGGATTAACGCACCCCACAGTAAGGCATTATGTGGATGTACTTGCCGGAACATTTATGCTGCGCAAACTGCCTCCCTATTTTGCTAATTTGGAAAAGCGACTGGTTAAAACCCCTAAGCTGTACGTGGCTGATAGCGGCATTTTATGTGCACTGCTCAATATTCCTACTTTTAATGATTTGCTGGGGCACCCTGTTGCAGGTTTTGCCTGGGAAGGTTTTGTATTGCAAAACATACTAAGCAAAGCGGGCGATGAATATGAAGTCTATTTCATCAGTACCAGTGCCGATGCTGAAATTGACATATTGCTCAAAAAGGGACGAAAATTAATTGGTATTGAATGCAAGTTCAGCACAGCCCCCAAACTTACTAAGGGATTTTACAACCTGAAAAAAGATCTGAAATTAGTTCAATCATATGTAGTGGCTCCGGTGAGCGGTTCGTACCCTTTAGACAAAACAACAACAGTTTGTTCACCGGATGAACTACTGAAACTACTTTAATTATCCTTGCAAATTGAAAATGGCACTTTCAATTTGCAAGGATAAATTATGGTAAAATAGTTACCTGCGGCCCCAAAAAATGAGGGTCTTTACTAACCAGCACATCAAGCCAGGCATTAACCCGCGCCAGTTTTTCCCTTATCAAAACAGCTTCTCCACGTTCACCTTCCACATCAGCGGCATTATACCCGATAGCATTCATACCGAATGACTCCGCAATGTAGATTGCCCGCTCATTATGAAAAAGCTGAGAAATTACGGTGATATTAGTCTGTCCGAAAATTTTCTTTGCCCTTACCATCGAATCATACGTTCTGAAACCGGCATAGTCAAGATATATCCGGGTAGAATCAATACCCGCTGCTATCAATTGATTCCGCATATCCGAGGGCTCATCGTAGCCTACCCGCCCGTTATCTCCGCTGATAATAAGATTTTCGATTTTACCCGCTTTCATCAACTGAACTGTAGCGGCAATTCTGTTTTGAAAAAACGGATTAACATTTCCATTGCCTAATAGCATTCCTGTTCCCAACAACAGGCCCGTTTTATTAAATGGAATTTCCTCTATTGAAGAGAAGGTTTTACCATCCGACTTACGCAAAACCAAGTTATTGCAATACCACAAGAGGAAAGCTGAAATACCAATACCTAAAACTATCAGTAATCCCAGTTTTTTGATGGTAAAGTATTTTCGCATTTTTATAAATCCATAGCTGAAGCAACTAACTCCGCAATGTCTTTCACTTCGATTTCCTGTTCTTTGTTGTGGTGTTTTACACCATCGCGCAACATGGTCATACAAAAAGGACAAGCAGCAGCTACTACATTGGGCTGAGCTTCCAGCATGTCATCTGCACGCTCCAGGTTCACTTCTTTTTTGCCTTGCTCAGCATCTTTAAACATTTGAGCACCACCTGCACCGCAACACAAACCATTGGCTTTGCTGCGTTTCATTTCCACCAACTCCACATCCAGCTTCTCTATCACCTCACGCGGTGCTTCGTAAATATTATTGGCACGACCCAGATAGCAGCTATCATGATACGTAATGCGCTGACCTTTGAATGCCCCGCCTTTAATGCTTATTTTTCCGTCTTTGAGCAATTGGTTTATAAGTGTAGTGTGGTGCAGCACTTCGTAGGCACCACCTAATTCAGGGTATTCGTTTTTGAGTGTATTAAAACAATGCGGGCAACCGGTTACAATCTTCTTCACTCCGTACATGTTGAGTGTAGTAATGTTTTGCATAGCCATCATCTGAAACAGAAATTCATTTCCCGCACGTTTGGCAGGGTCTCCGGTGCAGGCTTCCTCCGTGCCCAATATGGCGAACTTAATTCCACCGGCATGAAGAATTTTAGCAACCGCTTTGGTTATTTTTTGCGCACGCTCATCAAAACTGCCTGCACAGCCAACCCAAAAAAGAATTTCTGCTTCTTCCCCTGCTGCCATCATATCGGCCATAGTACGTACTCTGAATTCGCTCATAGACTGCTTATTTTGCGCTGCAATTTAGCAAAAAAGCAGGTAAAGAAATGGAATGGGCAACGCATCCCTTATTTCACAGGGATAGACCTGACTGAAATCTCCGGAAAAGTGGCCTGTGAGTACTACTGCAACAAAAAAGGGTATTGCAAAAATGCAATACCCTCAAAAAAAAATCAGTTGAAAAAATTAGCGAATAATCAACTTCTCTGATGAAGAGAAGGCTGATGAATTGATCTGTAATATGTAAACCCCTTTAGCAAGAGCGGTTAAATCCAACTCTACTTGTGCTGCTTGTGTAAACTGTTCGTCAAGTACCCGCTTGCCTTGAATATCCGACACTACCACATTAAAATTATCTAATTCAGGTAACACTACATTTACTCTTCCTGCCGATGGATTAGGATATACCTGCGCTTTTTTACCCGCTGTAAAGCCTGTACTTAATGCTGTAACGTCAACTTCTATCAGGCTGCTTATCGGAGTTTGAATATCAGTTGAAAAGTTAAAACCAAATTCTTTCGTCATGGTGTTAGTAGCAGCATCGTATTCAAAAATTGACCCTCTCACAATATCAGACGATTGGCCGCTTTTGGCCATCCCGTAAAACTTCCCATTTTTAGCCAGCAAAAGTGTAGCATTGGGTTGTTGACCAATTGCATTCACATCAAAAGTCAGCTTCTTTGTATAAGTGTTATTTGATGTATTAAATGTAAACAATACTCCCGGTGCGCTACCGCCACCTGTAATACCGCCATCACTCGTACAACCATAAAGTAAACTATCATTTCCCTGACGTAAGCCACCTTTAGGCTTTGAACCTTCTGCCGTTGCGCCTGATGACTGATTAGTTACCCCCCATTGATGCACTTTAGTAAACGTGCTGTTGGTAATATCGTATTCATAAATACATCCTTTACCTTCAGAACCGCCAGTCTCCATCAGTCCGTAAAGTTTGCCATTAAATGCCTCCATCAATTCTCCATTTGGATTGTTACCTACTCCCATCACACCAAATTCGTATTTAACTAAAAGGGTATTGGTTGTAATGTCATATTCAAAAATCACTCCTCTGTCTTTGCTGCCGCCTTGCCAGGTAGTACCGTATAGTTTATTATTGGAGGCTTGTATCATGGTTCCTTTGGGCAGCTCACCATTGGCCGCACCTGTAAAATTAACCAGAACCGTTATCGATGTTGAACCCGGCACGTACTCAAACAACACTCCTTTATCTGATGAACCTCCTTCGTAAGTCAGTCCGTACAGTTTACCGTTTTTAGCCAGCATTAAACTTCCTTCAGGATTTTCACCATTAGTTGTACCAAAATCAAATTTCCTGGTATAACTACCGGTAGCTACATCGATTTCAAATATTACACCTTTTCCTGTGCTTCCACCAAACTTTGTCATGCCGTATAATTTACCGTTGGGTGCAAGAACAAGACTACCATAACCTCCTGTTCCATTTGCAGGAGTTGTAGTAAAATCTGAGAGTGTTTTAATGGTATTCGCCACATGGTCATACTCAAAAATTCCTTTTCCCTCAGAACCCATTCCGTAAAGTTTGGTTACTTGAGCAAAAGATGTTGAACCTGTTAATGCCAGCACAGACATAATTCCTGCTGAGCGTTGGATTGCTTTGATAAAATTTGTTTTCATTAAGTTAAATTAATTTGTTTATAAAATTGATGTCGCAAACATATTGCTCGCATCAATCAAATATCTTCTTTTTAAAGATGCCAGTCGCTGTTTAAAGACTTTATCACCTACCGTATTTCACCAATTTACACTTTCAATTCATGAAGCAAAAAACGTTTATACTACACGTTAGAAAATGTGCTGTAGAGAATAAAATGTATCTATGTATTACTTGCTGAAGAGCGCTTGTTGAAGACAAAAAAAATATCCTGATTTCACGTTCACATGGTACTCGTGAATATTCACTTACATTAATGAATTAAGCGTTGAGTTAATTTCAAAAAACTAACTCTTGGTGCGAACAAAATTCGACTTTATAAAAATTAAGTTCAGGCTTCCTGCGTCCAATTGGCTCTGTCCATAGGACTGAATTGCCAGGGAGCCTGATTATTTTCTAGATTGGTAAACATATTATTTAAAGAAGCGGGCGCTGATGATTGTTCCATTACTTTGTACCTGCGCATTTCTACAATAATTTCCATTGGATTGATGTTAATGGGGCAAGCCTCAACACAGGCATTGCAGGTATTGCAAGCCCATAATTCGGCTTCGCTGATGTAATGGTGCAGATTCTTACCGTCATCAACAAAAGTACCTTTATTCGCGTCAATGTTTTTACCTACTTCTTCCAAACGGTCGCGGGTATCCATCATAATTTTACGCGGTGAAAGTACTTTACCTGTAATATTTTGCGGACAACTGCTGGTACAACGGCCACACTCTGTGCATGTGTATGCATCCATCAGGTTTTTCCAGGTTAAATCCTGCACATCTTTTACCCCGAAACTGGTTGGTGGTTCATATCCGTCAGGCGGGGTGGCAGAGGGATCCATCATCAGTTTTACTTCCTGTGTAACGGAGGCCATGTTATTGAATTCCCCTTTAGCTTTCAGGTTAGAATAAAACGTATTGGGGAAGGCCATAATAATGTGAAAATGCTTGCTGAAGGGCAGATAATTCATAAAGGCAAAAATGCCTAAAATGTGAAACCACCAGGCCATACGTTCAAATAGTATCAGCATATCAGTACTGAATTGATTAAATACAGGCATCAACAACCAACTGCTCACAGGGAATGAGCCCGCAAGTGTATAATGCTCCACCCCACGTGATTGCAAAACCTGATCAGCAGCATTCATTTTTAACAGTGCGGCCATTAATATAATCTCTACAAAAAGAATGGTAGCCGCATCGCGGTTGGGTTGCCCTTTTAACTCCAGGCTTTGGAAACGGGACAGCTTTATTATGTATCGTCTGCACAAAAATATGATACAGGCCAGAAGTACTCCAAAGGCCAGGATTTCGAAAAAACCAATGGCCAGATTATAAACAGGTCCCATAAAGGACAATACCCTGTGCGTTCCGAAAATACCGTCAATCAAAATCTCCAGTACCTCAATATTAATGAGTACAAAACCGACATAAACGATAAAATGAAGCAAAAACGGAACCGGACGCGCAGCCATTTTGGTTTGCCCGAAAGCAACCCGCAACATGGTTTTCCATCTTTGGGCAGGATTATCGCTCAAATCAACATCCTTACCCAAAAGAATATTTCTACGGATTTTTTCGATATTTTTAGCGAACAGGTAGATGGAAACTGCTGATACTGCAATAAATATAATCTGACTAAGCATACACAATCGTTTGGGCTAAATTAAAATAAATGAACGGAATAGCAACATTCATAGTGTAATAAGGAAAAATGAAGAAAAAGTTTGGTGTAATTTATTCCAATTACTTACTTTTGCATCCCTCACAACGGTGCGGTAGCTCAGTTGGTAGAGCAAAGGATTGAAAATCCTTGTGTCGGGGGTTCGATTCCCTCCCACACCACTAGAACACCTAGCAAAAGTCATCAAAGCTCGTTAATACTCAGTATTGACGAGCTTTTTTGTTTGTGTGAATATGCAGAATTCAACAGATTGAAGCACTATTCTGGCAGACAAATTGGCGGACAAAACTAAAAGTGAAAAAGTTGTCCGCCATTTTATCAATAATTTGCTATACAGCTACTTGCATTAGCAAAATTTAACAGCACATACTCTGTGTTAAGAGAAAATAGCCACAACCTGACCACCAAAACGCAGTAAAAGTTTCTTTAACTTAAACAGTACAGCGATGGCACAAACCAATATTCGTGGCAAACAACTTAAACTACGCTTCTATCTGGAAGCAAAACGAACAAACAAAAAAACAGGCCAACAGCCTATCTATCTGGAAATGAGAGCAGCTGGTCAGCGCTCTTACATCTCTATACGCAGACAAGTACTCTGTAGTCAATGGGATGAAAACAATGAGCTTGTACAGCGTACTTGCCGCCAGGCAGATATAATTAATAAGCACCTGATTGAACTCAGAAGTATTGCTGAAGAAAAGTGGCAGAAACTTGAAGCTACCATCAGCACCCCAAATGTATACATGCTCAAGGACGCTATCCTGAATGCTGACAAAGGACACTATACCCTCAAACAGCTCATGGATAGATTTTATGCCCAGAAATACAAACAAATAGGTGTGACCATTAAAGTACAATCTATAAAACCACTTCTGTCTCTAAAAACAAAAGTGGAAAATTACCTCAGCAAAAACTATAAGCACAATGATATTAGCCTACTGGACCTGAAGCCTGAGTTCATAGAAGACTTTCACATCTACCTAAGGCAACTGGGACTGAACGTGAACACCACCATGAAACTGCTGCGTACTTTTAAAGAAATGACAGGGTATGCAGTAAAACTACATTGGCTTGACAGCAATCCATTTGATGATTTCAGGATAAGCTTCTGTTATGATGACCTTAAATACCTGACTGAATCAGAGCTGCACAGCTTGGAAGTAAAACAAATAACTGTAGAACGTGTAAGGCTAGTCAGGGACATCTTTCTGTTTTGTTGCTATACAGGTCTGTCTTATGCTGATGTGCGTGCACTAAGGCATACAGATATTGAACAGGACTCCAGCATGTCTAAGATTGTAAAGAACAGGCAAAAGACTGATGAACGTTCAGTAATTCCTTTGCTTAATAAAGCACTTGCCATCATACAGCAATACAAAGACCACCCTGCCACTCAATCAAGCGGTAATGTATTCCCTGTGTTCAGCAACCAAAAGATGAATGCCTACTTAAAAGAAGTGGCTGACATTTGTGGGGTCACTAAAAAGCTGACCTTCCACATGAGCAGGCACACAGCAGCCACCACCGTATTCTTATCTAATGATGTGCCACTGGAAACCGTTCAAAAAATATTGGGCCATGCTAAAATTACCACTACCCAGAGGTATGCCAAAATAGTAGATACAAAAGTGGTGAACGATATACAAAGGCTGGAACAGAAGCTTAAGCAACTGCCATAAATTGGTATATGGTAATTCATATATAGAGTAAATGCAATCATTACTTATGTTATCCTTATCGTTTCTTGGAATATTTGGCCACTACTTTGAATTAAAGCCAGCCGGCTATTACATCAGTGAAGAACTCAATTGGGTACTCTTCGACTTCTGCACCATATGTGGTGAAAAAAGATGGGAAGGAAAAAATATCCGACTCAAACCTATAGACCTTGTTAACCTTCAAGATTGGCTGAACTGCTGCCTGAAAGATTCAGAATGCAGCGGACTGATTTTAGAAGAATCAGGTTTGACTTTTTGCAGGCAATTTATGAGTGATATATCAAGAGAGACCATCATCCGTATTTACTTCAATGGCACTTCTAAGCCTGAATGGGCAGCAGCATTTCGGGACAATCTGGTGTGGGTAGATATTTACCTGAATGATGGTATACGTGATATGCTGGCCGGTGGACTGAAAGAATGGATTCAAGAATATCACAAGTGGGACGCAACTAATTCTAAAATTGCCATATAAAGGTATAAAAACGATACCTTATGGAAACTAAACTTTCTGACTTAGCAACTAAACAAGATCTCATTCAACTTCAGCACACAATACTGGAAGCTGTTAAACAATTACTGAACACCAATACCAGCAATGGCCCAAAGTTCCTCAATACTCAACAGACCTGTGAGAGGTTGGGTTGCTCAGCAAGCTCTTTGGCTAACTACAAAAAGCGGGGCCTTATTCAATGCAGTTCACATCTTGGAAAGAACTACTACAAAGTAGATGATATAGACCGCCTGATGCAAGATACTGCCATGCGTTAATTAAGGTATACTCATTTAGCCTGAAGAGATACCTTAAAGGAGCCACCAGAGATTTTTCACGGTTTAGAAAAATCTCCTTTAGTGTGGTATACAATATATGTAACAGGCCATTTAACCAGCATTTACATGCCCCTGAAAAAAAATAATCATAATAATGATTCTTTTTTTAAACTAAGTAGGGTAAAGTCAGTAAAACTGGCATGGAAACAAAAAATAACAAAACAAATGAAACCGCGCAGAGCGCAAATTTTAAATCTATTAACCCCTCTACCAACGATGGTGTTGGGTTATCTACTCCTGATTTACAGGATGGACCACAACTTCAACATTTGCCTGAAGTTTACCTGGAGCAACAAGTGCAAGAAAAAGAGCTGCCGAGTGAAGAACTGATTGAAAAAGCATTTCTGCAATCGTTCCCTAAGCCTACCACTCTTGAACAGAGACTGGACTCAGAAGAGCACTACGTTAAAAGCGGTGATGATCTGTTAACCGAGGCAGAGCAACTAGCTGAAAATGTCAAACAGTTATCAGCAGCAATTGAAAAAGGTTTTACAGAACTGGAGGATGAAGTAACGTCTGTATCTTTAACCAACCTTAAAGTAACAGTGGAGCTTTCAGCCGATACCTTACTGAATGATGCCGGTTTCCTTGAACTTAAACGTTCCATCCATACACAAGGTATCACCACACCACTTTGGGTTAGTAAAGAAAACAAAATCATCAATGGACACAGAAGGTACTTAGCTGCTAAAATGTTGGGCATAGAGTCCCTATACTGCATCTATGCAAAAGATGATATACCGGATGATAAGCTCCCTATTTATAGCTACCACTCCAATATCCAACGTAAAGTTACTTTTGTGGAGATGGCTGAATACGTGGATTACCTCTTCAATCAGTTTCGAAAACAACAGCATTACACCTTTGGTGGTAACACAAACAATAATTTTAAAGCTGCCCAACTAGCTGGTGTAACTATTAGTGTTGTAAACAACCTAAGAAAAATTAAAAAGGCTAACCCTACTTTGTTGAGTTTAATGGATAAACAGTACCTCAGCATCAGTGCTGCCTGTAATATTGCTGATATGCCGGAGAATATCAGGTCTGCTATGGTTGATGCATGCAGCAAAAGAACACTGACTCCTAAGGATATTATCAAGGTTGCTCAGGACTGTAAAAAACACCCCAATATGGCAAAGGCTTACATTGACGCTGGTTACTCAGGTGCCCCTTGGGATTTCTTTGACCAAAACTCCGGTGCTGACAATGTACCTGATGTGCCCTGTGAAAAGCCGGCCAATACACCACACAATGAGAATTGCCCTGCCTGTGGTAAAAGATATTAAGCTGCATAAAGCAAAATAGCCGGTAATACGGCACCAACGAATCCGGGGCTCATTAACCCCGGGCTCGTATAAAACGTTCCTCAAACTAACATGTTGACAGAACAAATTAACCAAGAAGATGTCTTTACTGATTCTTCTAATGCAAAAAAACTGCCTGGTAAGCTCATTAAATTACTGGAGCAATTGGACCTTCAACAAAAAGGCCAACTAAAAAATAAGGAGTTGTTTATTACCGTTTCTCTCTGCTCAGGTATGGGAGGTCTGGACCTTGGCTTTGAACAAACAGGGCGGTTCATCACACTGTATGCTATTGATAATGTAGGTCATGCTGTTGACACCTTCAGGCTCAACTTTGAAGGCACCTGCTGTGAGCTTGCAGAAATCAATGCAGCCATGACCGGCCAGTCTATCCTGGACCGAATTAACGCTTGGTATAAACAGGAGTATGGCATTGAACTGAACTTACAGCCGGGTGACATTGATGTGGTCATTGGCGGGCCACCATGCCAGGACTTCTCCATGATGACCAGGCACCGCAACATTCAGCCGGAGGAGAGTGAAAAAATTAACCTCTTTTATGAATGTGTAAGAATAGCCAAAGAACTTGGGAGCAAAACATTTGTATTTGAAAATGTACCTGCCATGCTACAAGGAGAAATGGCTCCAACAGGTTTCAAGGTAATGAACTCTTTTACTGACAGTGGTTACTACTACAATTACAAAGAGCTGTGTGGTGTTCACTATGGTATGCCCTCTTCCAGAAGAAGACTCTTCTTTGTTGCTGTGCAGCAAGAACTGAAGCAGATGGGCATACTGCCTGTTTACCCCAAACCTGATCTGGCAGGGGCAGAACATCTTCGCATAAAAGACATTTTCCCTTACATAGAATACATCTGCACCAACCAGTTCAGCAACAAACTACTTGGAAGGGATAAATTCTGTCCTACCATCACAAGAAGTACTGCTTTAACTGTCTTCACACAAGGGCAATGGAGGAACATGTCGATTGAAGAAGCACTGCGCTTCCAGTCATTTCCGGCTGACTATAAATTCCCTGACAATCGTGGTTATGCTGAAAAGCATGCACGCATTGGTAACTCTGTTGGTCCTGCTGTAGCTAAAGCTGTAGCTGAATGTGTCGCTAATGATATGCTTGACAAATATTACCAGATGGTAGCTGAACATGATAAGGAGTCGTTTAAAATGGCGGCTTAATCTGCAACAGCAGGTTGTATTGCAACAGTACTTCTAATAGCATCTCAGTTTGAAATTTTAGACTTAAATTATTGTGAATACTTACTTATGAAGTCTGTTTTTTTTACAATTTGTATGTACCAAAATGGTTCCAGTATTTGTTCCCTTTTTCGCAACCAACATAAAAAGTCCTGACCAAAATCTAAGAATACAAGCGCATTGGATTGAAGCCATCCTTTGCGCTTGTTATTCCAAGTAAAAGCATGATGGATGTCAGATAACTCAAGCCCTTTTAATTCTGGGGAGTTTAAGCCATACACTTGCAGCAGTCTTGGCTCTGATATTCCTAAGTCTAAAACATCAGCCTTCTTAAAGTAGAGCATTTCACTCATCTCAAAGTTATTCAATAGTGCATCAGATGGATTAGGGATATGCTGCTTAAGTGAAAAGTTATTTTTAAACTTTAATCCGTTTACTACCCAAATAAGTTTCTTGTAAAATCGGTTCCTCTGATTAAATTCTTCAACTGAAAGCGGTGAATTTTGAAATTCAATTGTAACACCATCTTTTGTATGTATATCAGCTCTGTGATATTCGTTAGTGTTGGCATCTTTAAAAGTAACCTCCCTATAGTTTTCCGGAAATTTATTTTTCCATTCCCTGTGCCATTCGGTTTCAGGCTCTGACCAAGTATCGCAATCTTCTGTTCTTTTGTGTGCCCAATGATGAACCTTTATGCTTCCACACTTAGAAACAACTTCCTGACTGCATCCCATACAGATACCTGTTTTTCCTTTTTCTGGAAGACTTTTAATGCCATTTACAAAAGCGTACTGCATCCCTAACTTAATGGGGTAAATTTAAGATATATCTACATACCTTTTTTGAACTGAGGCTTCACAGCGTTTCCCTATGTTTCGGTTGTTTATGGTAGGAGACTATAAACAACTAGGGTTTTCTCTTTCAGCAAGCATTAGCTAAATTTGGAGACCTCTGAATGGTTTTGAGTCAAAAGGTTTAATATGTTAGCACCTTTGAGATTCGGGCTCAACGGTGGGCTCCAGAAGGGCTATATGAAGCGGTTTTTTTGTGTTATAGGCTATAGTGAGCAAAGCAGCAGTAATTCTGTTTCAGATTTAAGGGGAACTCCTAAAAAAATTTGACCTATTATGAAAATTGATTCGCAAAATTATCTGGTCGAAATACTTCTCTTATATACTTTCGTGTCCAATACTATTCATTAAAAGTGATTTACTGTTTCTATACATAGTCTGTCATATAAGTCGTCTTACTTTCTGTTTGTAGTCCAAATAGGTCTGTCCGTGTTCTTTGGCTAAAAATTCTTCTTCAAGTCGGATTTGGATTTGAATAAGAACATAACCTAAAATCAAAAACAATGCTGTCAGTGCGTTAGGTGTAGTCAAAAAGAGTCCGACTAAACTTAAAATCATTCCAGAAAAAATCGGGTTTCGTGAAATGGAAAATAGTCCGCTTGTTACCAATTCTGTTTTTGTGTCTGTGTCAATACCAATACGCCAAGAGTTTTTCATATCGCCCTGTGCGATAATAGTCCAAACCAATGAAATGAATAGAAGTCCAAACCCAACATATTTAATTGTCAGGCTGTCAAGTTGTGTAATTAGTAAAAAATAGTCGTGCCAAGTCGGAAACAAAGCATACGCAACAACATAAAAGAACATTACTATCAATGTCAACTTGAAGTAAAGTCCAATAAGACCATAAGCGCTGTCGTCTTTCGGTAATACAAGCGGATTTTTGCCTATTCGTTTTGCAACTACAACCGATTTCAAAACAAATGCAATTCCAAAATAAATAATGAAGTATATCGGTAATACTACTCTCAAAATGTCTGTCATTTTTCTATTGATTTTATATGTTAAGCAAATTTCATTCTCTGTATTCTTACCGCATTTAATATCGCTAATAAAGCCACACCTACATCAGCAAATACTGCTTCCCAGAGGGTGGCTACTCCGCCTGCACCTAATGCGAGTACAATAATTTTAACCACCATTGCCATTGTGATATTTTGCCAAACAATTTTTCTTGTTACGTTTCCGATTTTTATAGCCGTTACAATTTTAGAGGGCATATCATTTTGGATCACAACGTCAGCGGTTTCAATGGTTGCATCGCTACCTAATCCTCCCATTGCAATACCTGCATCGGCTAAAGCTACCACAGGAGCATCATTTACGCCATCACCAACAAAGGCAATAATTTTATTTTCGTTTTTTAGAGCCTGTACTTTTTCCACTTTATTTTCTGGCAATAAATTTCCAAAAGCATCATCAATATTTAAAATTTGTGCTACTTTATCCACAACAGTTTGCTTATCGCCTGATAGCATTACCGTTTTAATATTAAGGCTGTGCATATCCTTAATGGCTTGTAACGCATCTTCTTTAATTTCATCTGAAATAGTTATGTACCCTGCATACTTATTGTTTATGGCAACTACTACAATGGTTTCTACAATAGCTTCAATTGTTGGGTCATATTGAATATTGAATTTCTTTAAAAGCTTTAAATTCCCTGCTAAAACTTCTTTACCGTCAATCGTTCCTTTTAAACCGTGTCCCGAAATTTCTTCTACTTTATCAATACTTACATTTTTTACTACATCTCCTGCGTGTTGAACAACTGCTAAAGCAATAGGATGTGTTGATTTACTTTCTATGGCTGCTGTTAATTTTAATAATTCCTTATCATCAACACCAACCGCTTTAATTTCTTGAACTTTAAATACGCCTTTAGTTAATGTGCCTGTTTTATCCATTACAACGGTATCTATTTTTGTCATAACATCTAAGTAATTAGAACCTTTAAATAAAATACCATTGCGAGATGCCAAACCAATTCCTCCAAAATATCCTAATGGAATTGAGATTACTAAAGCACAGGGACAAGAAATAACAAGGAACACCAATGATTTGTATAACCAATCACTAAACACATAATTAGAAACAAATAAATAAGGCAATAAGCAAATACCAACTGCTAAAAACACAACTATTGGTGTGTAAATTTTTGCAAATTTTGAAATGAATAATTGTGTTGGTGATTTACGTGCGGTTGCATCCTGTACCATTTCCAATATTTTGGATAGTTTACTATCTTTAAATAGTGCTGTAACTTTTATATCGGAAACAGAATTAAGGTTAATCATTCCTGCTAATACTTGTTCGCCTTTTCTTTTTGTGTCGGGTTTACTTTCCCCTGTTAATGCTGCTGTATTAAAGGAAGCCGATTCTGAAATTAGTTCCCCATCTAACGCAACTTTTTCTCCTGCCTTTACTTGTATTGATTCTCCAATTTGTATTTCATTAGGGGATACAATTTGAAATGTTCCATTTCTATTTACATTAACTGTATCAGGACGAATATCTAACAATGCTTTAATGCTTTTTTTAGCCCGATTAACTGCTGCTGTTTGAAATAGTTCTCCAACCGCATAAAACAACATTACTGCCACACCTTCGGAATACTCTTTAATAAAGAATGCACCTAATGTGGCAATTGACATTAAAAAAAATTCAGAAAAGAAAGCCCCTTTTGAAATCGACTTAACAGCATCTTTCATTACTGGCACTCCAACTGGAATATAAGCTACGATATACCACACCAAACGAACGTAATCTTTAAAAAAGTCAGGCTTTATAAAGTAATCGAAAACAAGCCCTGTCATTAAAAACACAAAACTAATGATTGCTGGTAAGTATTCTTTCCAAACTGGTTCGTTTACGTGACTATGCTCGTGTTCATCATCATCATTGTCCGAATGTGTATGTTCTGTTTTTGCATTTATTTTTTCCTCCAACGAGCAACAAGTCATAATGCCTTGTGCATCGTAGGTGTGTTTATGTTTTGGGTCTATATTAATCATCTTTATTTTTTTTAATTTGGCGGGCGAGAGAACTTGGTTATGAAAAAATCCCTTTATTTAAGGAAAAAGAACCCAAGCCTCTGCCCATATATTTTTAATGTGAATGAGCTTCCCCTTTGTTATTCATTTTAGCTAAGATGAAAAATGCTCCATTTACTACTACTTTGCTATTTGCAGGAATTTCTTTAAGTAACGTAATTTCACTATAACCTATATCGGTTGTGCCTTTACGGATTGGTATTTTTTCAAAAATTGTTCCTTCTTCATAGTGTTCAGGTTCTTCTTTATCACCGTGTTTGTGTCCGTGTTCATCGTGCTTATGTTCGGCAGTTTCATTTACATCGTGATGTTCTTCTTCTTTGTGAGCATCTGTAACAATAAAAATATAGTCCTGCCCCTCGTGGCTTACAATGGCGTTGGTTGGCACTGCATCAACGGTGGCATTCTCTAAACTTACCAATGCAGTTATGCTCATTCCATCAATCAATCCTTGTTTGTTTCCTTTTACCATTGCATGAACGGCTACGGCTTTGGTGTTTTGCTCAAAGGTGTTGCTAATGGCGTAAACATCTGCATCGTATTCTTTGCCCGGATTATTTGTGAGTGTAAAATGTATGGTTTGCCCCACTTTTAATTTCTGCAAATCTTTTTCATATACATACAAATCCAAATGCAGTTGGCTATTGTCCACTATTTCGGCAATTGGGTTGTTGGCATCAACATAGCTGCCAATGTTTACCATCACATTGCTGATTGTACCATTTATGGGGCTTGAAATATTTACAACTGACTGGATATTTTCGCTTGTGAGTGAAGTGGTGTTGATACCTATAAGCTCTAACTGCTTTTGCAAACTCGCTTTTCGGGTTTTCAAAGTTTTCAGTTCTGCATCGGCTAACTGCAAATTTTTCAATGCTCCTGCATTGCCTTGTTGCAATTCTTTTTGTCGGGCAAATTCCAATTGTGCCAATTCTGTTTTTGAAGAAACACTTAAAAATTCCTCTTGCATTGTGATAAAAGAATTGTTTGAAATGGTGGCAATGGTTTGTCCTTTACTAACCGAATTTCCTGTTTGAACCAAAATAGATTTTATTACACCGCCCAATGATGCTGTGGCATTTGCTCTGTTTTGATTTGGCACTTTTAAAATTCCGTTGGCTTTGAGTGAAGCGGTTAATTGCTTTTTTTCAATACTGCCCAACTCAATTTTTATAGATTTCATTTGCTCGTCTGTGAGCATTGCCGTGTTGGTGTTTTCGTGTTCGTCATGTTTTTCCTCTGAATGTTCAGCTTTTTTATTTGATGCAGATTTGTTTCCGCAAGATGAAAGCAACAATGTTGTTGCCATGATTGTTATGATGACTATGAAGTTTTTCATTTTATTTTTAGAATTATTTGTTGTTTAAGAATTGATGTTGATGATAGAGTTATTCAACTACTGGAATATTTGCATTAACTGTTTCCGTTTTCTTTTTGATTGTTACTGGTATTCCTCCTACAACAGCATTTGAAATTGCCGAATCATACCCAACAGAAAAAACATAATAATCACCTTTATTCAATTCTTTGAATTCATATTTTGCATCCGCTCCTGCCGTAACACTTGCATCATAGTTTGAAGGGCTTATGCCAGCAGATTCTTTTGCACCATATTTAATGTAAACCGTTGCATTTGGGATGGGGGCTGAATGATGTTTTATGTAACCTGTAATAATTGCCTTGCCACCTGTTCCTTCTTTTTTGCAAGAAAGAACTGTTGTTATCATCATTGCAATGATTAATGTGGTAAAAATGATTTTTGTTTTCATAGTATTTGTTTTGAAATATTATTTGTTGATTAAGAAATTGATGTTGATGATAGATTGATTGAGTTGGTTTACCGATTGCAAATAATTTAACTGCACATCAGTAGCGGTTTGTAATGCCTGTAAATATTCAATATAACCAATATCGCCACTTTTGAAACCAACTTTTGCGGTGCTGATAATTATTTCAGCATTGGGCAAAGCGGTTGATTTGTAATAATTGTATTGCGACAAATTCTGGTTGTATTGCTGAAAGGCATTTTGCAATTGATTTTGCAAAATCAATTTTCCATTGTTGGCTTCAGTTTGCAAAGCCTGTTGTTTGTAGTTAAGCGATTTTACTTTTGAAGCGTTGCTAAAAAAAGTAATTGGAATACTTAACCCAACATTAAAGCCTTGAAAGCGTTTACTGCCATCAAAATTTACATCTGCCCCATTTATGTTTTGCACTCCAATTAATGACTGGTTGAAATAACCCACATTAAAATCAGGCAATGCAGATGCGGTTTCTACCTTTTTATTTTGTTCGGCAATAACGGCTTGCTGATACAATACTTTTAATGAAGGATTATTTACAATAAATGTAGTGTCAAACGAATTACTCATTACAAGTGGTTGAAAGTTTCCGCTATATTCAATCGTAAATTCTTCGCTTGTGTTCATTAATGTTTTTAGCGAATTGTGAGCCGTTATAAAGTCTGTTTCGTTTTGTTTGAGAAAAAGCACAAGTTGTCCCCTCTTGGTTTCGGCTGTGGTTTTTTCCAACAAATTTGTTTCACCTGTTTTGTATCGCAAAGCTGCTGCATCTACAAAATCGTTATATAAACTGTCTAAGGATTGCAGTTGCTTTTTAGTGGTTTGTAAATATTGCAATTGGTAAAACCAGTATTGCACCTTTGCTTTTATTTCGTTTGCGGTGGCTTGCTTTTGCAATTGGCTACTTTCCAATTCGGCTTTATACAAACTTGATTTTGCAGTATAGTAAGTTGGAAAAGGGATACTTTGCGAAACCTGAAAAGCCTTGTCCTGATTGACGCTGTTGTATTGCCCAAACTGAAAATTGACATTCGTTTTAGGTAATTCAAACACCGATTTTTTCAAAGTGGTGGAAGATTGAACATCGAGTTCTTGCGATTGAATTTCTAAATTATTTTTCAATGCTGTGCTTATTGCATCTTCAACCGAAATGGTTTTAGTTGTTGGCGTTTGAGCATTGGCAGCATTGAAAGAAAGCAATACAAAAACCAAAATACTTGTGGCTGAAACTTTGATTTTAGAAAACATCACATACAGCAAAGGCAAAACAAACAGAGTTAAGAAAGTAGCAGTAAGCAAACCGCCTATAACAACCGTTGCCAAAGGTTTTTGAACTTCTGCCCCTGCACCGTGCGAAAGTGCCATTGGTAAAAATCCCAATGATGCAACGGTGGCAGTCATTAGAACAGGTCGCAAACGGATTTTTGTTCCTTCTTTTATGCGTTCTAAAATGTCGGTCATTCCGTCTTTTTCTAATTGATTAAAAGTTCCGATTAACACAATCCCGTTCAGCACAGCTACACCGAACAATGCAATGAAACCGATACCTGCCGAAATACTAAAAGGCATATCACGAATGAGCAAAGCGAATACGCCACCTATTGCACTCATTGGAATTGCAGTATAAATAAGCGTAGCTTGTTTTACTGAACTAAACGTAAAATAGAGTAACATAAAAATGAGTGCTAATGCTACTGGCAATGCAATCATTAGGCGTTTGCTCGCTGCTTGCAAATTTTCAAACGTGCCTCCATAGGTGTAATAATACCCTTCGGGAAGTTTTACTTTTTCATTGAGTTCTTTTTGAATATCGGTAACAACACTTTCTACATCTCTGCCTTTAATGTTGAAACCTACAACAATTCTTCGTTTGCCATCTTCACGGCTTATTTGTGCTGGACCCAATTCCATTTTTATTTCCGCAACTTGCGATAATGGAATTTGCGTTCCGTTGGTAGTTGGGATATACAAATGACTCACATCATCAATGTTGTTGCGGTGTGTGCTGTCTAAGCGAACAACCAAATCAAATTTGCGTTCGTTTTCATACACAACTCCTGCACTTCCACCAGCAAATGAAGTAGAAACAATGTGGTTGATGTCCTCAATGTTTAAACCGTAATTGGCAATTTGAGAACGATTGTATTTGATTACGATTTGCGGAAGTCCTGCAACACGTTCAACACTTGGTTCTGTTGCACCGTCCACACTTTGCACAACTGAATTTACTTTATTGGCATAGTTTAAAAGTGTGTCCATATTTTCACCAAATATTTTTACTGCAACGTCTTGGCGAATACCTGTCATAAGTTCGTTGAACCGCATTTGTATTGGTTGGTTCTTTTCAAAGAATACCCCAGGGATTGTGTTTAATCTTTCTTCAAACTCTTCTGCCAATTCATCATACGAAACATCACGTTTCCATTCGCTTTGTGGTTTCAAAATTATCATCATATCCGTTGCTTCGGGTGGCATTGGGTCGGTGGGAACTTCGGCAGCACCTGTTTTGCCAACTACCATTTTTACCTCGTCAAATTCTTTGATAAGTCTTGATGCTTGCATTGAGGTTTCTAAACTTTGTGAAAGTGATGTGCCTTGCGGTAATATGCAATGAAAAGCAAAATCGCCTTCCTGTAAGGTTGGGATAAATTCACCGCCCATTCTTGAAAACAGAAACACGGAAACCACAAATACGGCAACTGTTACACCTACAATTACTTTTTTGAAACGGATTGCTTTTTCCAAAAGTGGTGCATAAATGCGTTGGAAAAAGTTCATCATTCTATCGCTCAATGTTTGCTTGTGCGAAACGTTTTTAGAAAGGAACGCTGCACACATCATTGGAATGTAGGTAAGTGATAAAATCAACGCTCCAATAATGGCGAAAGAAACCGTTTGAGCCATTGGGCTAAACATTTTGCCCTCGATACCTACCAAGGTAAGAATTGGGATATAAACAATAAGGATAATTATTTCGCCAAAAGCGGCACTGCTTCGGATTTTAAATGCGGAAACGAAAACTTCATTATCCATTTCTGATTGTGAAAGTTTGCCGATGGCTTTTCGCATTCCTAAATGGTGTAAAGTGGCTTCTACAATAATTACTGCACCGTCCACAATTAAACCAAAGTCAATTGCTCCTAAGCTCATTAGGTTGGCACTTACGCCAAATACATTCATTAAGCCCAAAGCAAACAACATTGATAGAGGAATGGCAGAAGCTACAATCAACCCTGCACGAAGATTTCCAAGAAACAGAACTAAAACGAAGATTACTATTAAAGCTCCTTCAATCAGGTTTTTTTCTACCGTTGAAATTGCACGGTTTACCAAATCAGTTCTATCTAAATAGGGTTCTATTACTACATCTTTTGGTAATGATTTTTGAATGGTTGACATTTTATCTTTAATACGGCTTACAACATCGGCACTATTTGCACCTTTTAGCATCATTACTACACCGCCTACTGCATCTACTTCACCGTTGTATGTCATAGCACCATAGCGGACAGCACTACCTAAATGCACTTCGGCAACATCTTTTATTAAAATAGGAATGCCGTTTGGATTTGTTTTTACCACAATGTTTTTGATGTCGTCAAACGAACCAATCAAACCCACACCACGAATAAAATAAGCGTTTGGTTTTTTGTCAATGTATGCCCCACCAGTGTTTTCGTTGTTCTTTTCTAAAGCAACAAAAATTTCGGGAATGGTTATTCCCATTGCAACCAAGCGGTCAGGATTTACAGCCACTTCATATTGTTTCATTTGTCCGCCAAAACTGTTTACCTCTGCAATTCCTGCTGTACCATATAGTTGTCGTGCAACAATCCAGTCTTGCATCGTTCGCAAGTCCATAGCGGTGTATTTGCTTTCGCTGCCTTTTTTTGGGTGAATGATGTATTGATACACTTCGCCCAAACCTGTGCTAACAGGTGCTAATTCGGGTGTGCCAACACCTTTGGGGATTTTGGTTTCGGCTTCCTTCAGTCGTTCATTTATGAGTTGTCGGGCAAAGTAGATGTCCACTTTGTCGTCAAACACAACGGTAATTACAGAAAGTCCGAAACGGGAAATGCTCCGCAATTCTTCCAAGTCGGGAAGGTTGGCAATACTTTGTTCTATTGGGTAAGTTACCAACTGTTCAACCTCTTGTCCTGCAAGGGTGGGGCAAACCGTAATGATTTGCACTTGGTTATTGGTGATGTCGGGAACTGCATCAATAGGCAGCTTTGTTGCACTCCACACTCCCCAAACAACGAGTGCAAGTGTCATCAATGCAATAATGAATTTATTTTTTATGCTGAACGCAATTATTTTGTCTAACATTTCTTAAATAAGTTTAATGAATGAATACACGGCTATTTGCGATGCGTTAGCACCGTAGTAACTCTGCTTTGTTCTGCTGACGCAGAACATCATAAATTCATTAACTGATTTTTGGCGGTTGCCAGATAGACAAATACACCTCTAAAGTAAATGAGGCGTTGTAAAGTGGAAACTTTTCTACTGAAACAGGATTGTGAATAGCTAAACTGTAAGAAGCAAAGGCATTGCTTAATGTTTGTCCACAACAAGCACACATGCAAAATGGTGAGCAATGCTCTGTGTCGTTATCGTGGTCTGAATGGTCGGTGGCTGCGAAAACTGATTGGTCAGAACCCTGATATTCACAATCATCTATGCCGCTGCAAGGCATAACTGCCAAAGCGAAAAGGTAAAAACTGAATATAAGAGTAAAAAATTTCACGAGACAAAGGTAATTAAAAATAGGTCGAAAATCCAAATTGGATAACCCCTGTAAAGGCAGGCAGATTGCCCAACAAATCCCTTTGCTGCTCATAGCGGTAATTGAACCGCAAAACAGTAGTGCCAACAGGACGGAATGCAATTGACGGAACGATTGCCCAAATATCATCTGCAATATTTCCGCCTGTTTCTTTGAAACTACCCTGATTATAGTCGGCATATTCAAGACGAACTCCCACATTTAGTTTCGCATTGTCCCAACCCAAAATCCTCCGTTTCAATACTGTGCCGACAATATCAGTATAGCCCCCGAATTGCCGTGTGCCGAATTGTTGTGTGTATGTTTTAGGGACGTCCACAAAAGCTTTTGCCACTTCGCCTGTAATATTCAATCTGCTTTTGATAAGAGAAGTATTGAAGTCAACAGCTAAAACACTTGCACTTCTTTTACTGTCCAAAATCAATCCGTCTTCTTTCCATTTATTATAGACACCTGTCATGTAAGAGATGCCCAACTCACCGATTTTTCGGTTGCGAATGGCAAATTTCCCTGTGAACATTGGCAGTCCGCTATTGCTTTCTTCAAAACGTGCTGGATTTCTTTTCCCTGCGGCAAGAGATGTCCTGTTATCTTCATTGGAAATGATGTTGTCGTCAAAGCCATTGGTCAGATATGCTTCGTAGCCCATGATCCAGCGTTTTACAAAGTATTTTCCGTGCAAGCCAAATCCCGCATTCGACAGTGTAGAAGGAATAATCGTTGTGGCGGAAACAGGACGGTCTATAAAATCCCATATTGGCCCATCGTGATTTTGGTTAAACGCCCCGATAGGGTTCATTACGATTCCGCCCCGCAAATTCAATAAAGGGTGAAACTCAATATCTATTGCCGCAAATTCAATATTGATTTCTTTTGTACCGTCTTCAAATTCCAGTTCAGAAAGGAATTTTATTCTTTTTGCAATGGTAGATGAAAAAAACAGGGTGAAACGTCTTGCCTGAAATGAAAAACCGTCTGAGATTCCGTCTGTTTGTGTGTATTGTGTATTGGCTTCCAAATAACCGCCAATAGCAATCGGAAGTTTCCCTGCCGTAAGAAACGGACGGCTGTAAACAGCATCCATATTCAGTTTTCGGGATGTATCGACAGGAATACTTTGGATAAATTTTGTTGTATCGGTTTGTGCATTGCTGGTTGTTAATGAACAAAACAAGACTACCAAAATCAAACTGTCTTTAAAGATAAATGTAAATGTTTTCATTGTCGGTTGAGATTTTGAATGTTTGTAAATCTTGTTCTGCAGGTGGATTTTGAACTACACCATGATTGTTGAACTCGCTTCCGTGGCAGGGACAGATTAAAAAATCACCTTGTGCCTGCAACTCGCAACCCTTGTGTGTGCATTGCATCAGCAAAGCGGAATAATTTTCTCCGCCTAATTTGTAAACGCAAATCGGGTAACTGAATTTATCGTGGCGAACCAATACATGCTTTCGCTGTATTGTTTTATCTTTTGTAATTCTGAAAAATTCGGATTTCCGAATGGTGATTTTATTGTTTGCATAGCTCGTTTGTGCAAAGTAATTTGTGCCTGCACAGCTTTCAAGTAAAACGGCTAACGTAGCTCCGCCCAAACAAGCAAATCCGCATGTTTTAATAAATTCTTTTCTATCCATTAAAGTGATTTTAAGAACTTGATTAAAGCATCTTTGTCAGCTTGTGAAAGGTTCTGATACTGTGTTTTGCTGTTGGTTGCCTCCCCACCATGCATTAGTAAGGCTTCTTCAATGCTTCTTGCACTGCCATCGTGCATTAAAAAATACTGTCCACCTTGTGAATTGGGAGAAAGACCTAAACCCCAAAGCGGTGGCGTTTTCCATTCATACGTTTTTGCGTTGCCTTCTGTATAACTGTCATCAAGCCCCGAACCCATATCGTGCAGCAATAAATCGGTGTAAGGATGAGATGTTTTGTATGAAAGTACAGCAATAGGAGAATATCCTGTGGTTAAAGTCGGTTTATGGCAACCTGCACAGTTGATCTGATTGAAAATATTTTTGCCCTGAATTACTAGTGCATCATTTTGACTTCGCTGTATGGGGGCTTTCAGTGTTTGCAGGTAAAACACCACATCGTGAATGGTTTGTGTTGAAACTTCGGGGTCAATTTCCAATCCGCTGTAAACATCAACAGGATTAAAGAGCGAAGTAACTCCCATATCCTGGTTGTAAGCATTTACGGTTTGATGCAACAAACTATATGCTGCCGCTTTTTTCCCGAACCTCCCAATGTACTTGCCGCCTTGCGAAATGGCATTTGAATGTGGAGTAATATAAGAAGGAATATTTATCCAGTTTGGCACACCCGAAATACCGTCTCCGTCAATGTCATTGGGGTCAGCCATTGCCAGAATATCCGCATCAGAAACAAAGGTCAGAAAACCTAATCCACTAACGGCAGGGGGAGTAAACTTTGAAAATGTAGCTCCGGCAGGAATTTGTTCAGGGGTAAATCCGGGCAAAGCCCTGTTTTGCAATTGCGGACCACCAAGGTGTAAGTATTGATTGCCTGTTTCATCTACCTGCCCAAATCGGGTAAGGGTTGTAAACGGATGTCCTTTGCCGTCTCCCGCATGGCAGCTTCTACAACTGTTAGCCACAAAAACAGGCCCAAGTCCTGTTACGGCTGTAAAAATCTCATCGTTAAACGCAATGTCGCCTCTCAAAAATTGGGTAGATTGCTGGTTGCTCAAACCCTCCATAGGCCCGTCCAAGAGTTCATCTTCGGCAGGTTCGGGTGGTAATATCTTTTCGCACGAAACCATAATTGTCGCTATCAGACAAATGGAAATGGTTGAAAGGATGTATAGTTGCCTCTTAATCATTTTGGATACTAAATTAGTTTGATGCAGCAAATATATTAAGTTAGATTAAACTAACAAATTTATTCTGTAAATACTTTTCTATAAGTAAGAGGCTGTTTACTTTAATTGTTATCTTTGCCTTATGAACTCATTGGCGGAAGAAAACTACCTGAAGGCATTGCTTAACCTGTCTAATGACAAAGAGGAAGTCAATATGAATGAACTATCCAAGCGGTTAGAGATAAAAATGCCTACTGTTACAAGTATGATGAAAAGACTTTCATCAAAAAAACTAGTGCATTATGAAAGCTACAAACCTCTACGACTAACTGAGAAAGGAAAAAAGGAAGCTGCGGCAATTATCCGTAAGCACCGCCTTACGGAAATGTTTCTTGTTGAAAAAATGGGCTTTGGTTGGGAACAGGTTCACGATATAGCTGAACAAATAGAACATATCCAGTCGCCCGATTTTTTTGCAAAGATGGATGAACTGCTTGGCTTCCCGAAATTAGACCCTCACGGTTCGCCCATTCCTGATAAAAACGGTAAAATGGTTTGGAGAGAATACAGCAAGTTGAGTGAGTGCAAAGCGGGGGAAACCATAAAACTGTCTGCGGTAATTAATACGTCTGCCGAGTTTTTGAAATTTTTAAACAGTCGTGAATTGAGTTTAGGATTAAAACTGAAAATAAAATCAGTTGAGCCGTTTGACAATACAATGGTTGTCAGCTACAGCAAACGCTTGTCGGAAACATTGAGCCATACGGTTTGTGAAAGGCTGTTGGTAGAGAAAGTATAAAATTATTTTCCTTTATCTTATTAGCCGTATGTCAGAGCGTGGGGATTGACCTCTTATTTCTCTGTGTTGACAGTTATGGGATGGTTGGCTGTCAAAGGTTTTTGGTCTTGCTGGGCTGTCTTAACATTGCCGCTAACGCAAAAACTGGACAAGTGTACTCAGTTTTTACTCAATGACCGTTATAGTTTGGGGTGCTTTTTGGGGAATAAACTGAGAGGAACCAACCTGTTATTTGTAAATCATTAAAAATAAACAATAAATATTTTGTGCATACACCAGTGCGAACTGATTTTGAGATAACCACTTCCATTGATGGTTTCATTATGGAAAATAATTTCTTCTTTTAAAGAGCAAAGTAGGGGGCAAACTAAAAAGAAACCCCGAAGTTGCGAATGCACTCCGGGGAACTTTGAAAACCTAACTTATCTGCTAAACGAAATAGCAAATTTTACCTGATTAAAACAATCTTTTTCTGTTATATTTCTCCCTGCTGTTTTGAATTCATTCTCTTCAAATCCTTGCATGGTTTGACCAAGCAAATTCGTTAATGTGATAGTCACACTTTCATCTTTAGGTAAACTGTATACTAACTTTAATATATCATTGAACGGATTGGGAGAGTTATTTGGTTTAGTAACATAATCTGTTGTTGAGCTGTACTACTTTTCCCCTGCTGTTTCCCCTGCTGGTTTTATAGTTCACACTATAGAAATTTCAGGGGATTTTCTTTTATACTGAATCCCATTGGAGGCTTCTGGTGCATTTAGTGACAATGTCCTACTCTGTGTCAGCCTTTAGGATTTCGGCTCAACTGTGAGCTCCAGAAGGGCTATATGGAGCGATTTTTTGTGTTATAGGCTATAGTGAGCAAAGCAGATGTAATTCTGTTTGGAAATTTATATGCAGCAGACATGTATTCGGCTGAGCTAATCAGAATGGTTTTATTTCAATGTACTTATGATTTAACCTTTATTACTAAATGCAGAAGGCATTCACTGGTTAGTAGGAGCAACAGCAGCATAATACTGATCCAGCATATCGGCAATGCATAGCGCAAACCTTCTTGCTAGTTCAGGGGGAACACAATTCCCTATTCGCTTGCTTGCTGCATTGTAGTGCCTATTGTTCGCTTTATTGCCCTTGATGTGCTTTAAATCGCCATCCTCAGGCAAACCCGGAAACTTAAACTCATCAGGAAAAGAACTGAGTGCCATTAACTCCCTGATGGATGGCATGACCATGTTAACATCTTTATCTATGAGTTGCATTCCTCCGGTGGCTGTAAGTGTGCCGGAAATACAGGAAGAGTCAATAAACTTCTTAGGAGTACGCACAGTCAACTGACCAATGTAGTTGCCTTTAAACAGCTTATGAATAGACATGTCTTTGCGAAGAGTGTCATCGGGCTCGGGACACTGAATTTTTATACCTGTTTCAGCCAAATCGTTTCTTACCCCATAAATAAAAACACGCTCCCGTTTTTGGGGAACAGCAAAGTAACTGGCATCCACTTTCAGTACTTCAAACTTATAAGGAAGTTCGCGCAACATGCGTAAAACTTTAGCGAATGCAGCATGATTGAAACTTTCCTTCACGCCCTTCACATTTTCAATAAGAAACACTTTAGGTAAAGTGTAGCCTATAATATCAATAGTATCATAGAACAACTTTCTCCCAGGTGAATCAACCGGTTCCTTACCTGCTGTGAGTATCGACCAAGCCGGACAAGGCGGGCTGGCAATAAGCACATCAACCTCACCAACCCCCATGTTGGTTTCACCAAGCAGAAACTGCCCTGTTTCAGGAGTGATATAATGATTTCTGATGATTCCTTCACCAAAGTTCAAGTTAAATGTCTCTATGCTGTGCGCATCGCAATCAATCGCAATGCGCTCATTAAACCTCTTGGTGAGGTGGAAGCCAAGTGACTTCCCACCACAGCCGGAGAACAAGCTAAATAGTGTATACTTTTTACTGTGCATTATGCTGCCTCCCCTCCACCACTATTTTGATTCTTAAGAGCACATACTTCATATACAAGTTTCATGGTCGCTTTTTGAAGGTTTTTGCTCTCCCCTATTTGAGTGTATATTGCTTTAACTACATCCACCTCATTATTGCAACAGGTGCAATTCAGGCGAAGTTTATAAATGTCGGGGTTTAATCTGACAATGGCCCCGTCCCTGTTTGGTTTGGGACCATCCAATAGCTTCTGCTCACCGTTAAGCTGTTGACTAAGAATACCAGAAGCCTCTTCAGGTGTCGTTTCGCCTTTCTGGCACCTATCAAGTAAATCCTTAAACAATTCCTCTTTCCCCGCCTCTGCTGCTAACTTACCGTAATTCATGAAGTTCATACAATAATCTCTTGCGTTGGTAAGAGAAAATTTGGACCTGTTGCCGAGTTGAGCGGTTTCAGGATCACCTGACTCAATATTGCGCTGTAGCTCATCCAGCGTTTTTAAATAACGTGGGTGAACATTGCTTATAAGATATAGGGCGTAAACTTTTGCAGTGCTTATGCCCAGCTCAGAGGCAACCCTTTCGCGCAAATTACCTGCGCCATTTTGCCCCTGCTTCTTGCCATAACTATAAAGGGCGTTAATCTCAGCCGCAATAACTTTAAGCGGCCTATCACCAAACCGAGATATGTTATGTGTAATAAACCACCTGATGCCATCCTCATCTTCGATATTAAGTTCAGTGCATTTAACTCGCCTTTTGACATCACCACTAAATATATCCTTATAAACACGGAATATATCGATACCAAATAAAACCTGACGATCACGAGTCACGAAAAATTCATGTGTGAAACCTAAAGCATTAATTTCGGCTTCTACCCAATCACGTTGTGAGCTACGACAGCCATCAATGTACATATTGTACCAATCTCCGGCTACAGGGTGTTCCGTAAGTTCGCAGAGTTTAAGCTGCTGGGTTTTCCCCTTAAGATACTGAATTGTTGTTGCCTGAACAACATCTGGCCCTTGCGGCCCGCTGGCGTCCTTACTATAGAACCCAGGCTTGTTTCTGTGTTTATTATTCACTGAGATCAAGAATGGCTTTACCCGATTAATGACCTTTTGATATAATTAAATATCGTACAGTAAAATTAATACTAATTACTGAAATTTCCAAGTTATTTTTACCATACTTTAATTATGCCATTACAATCACTGTAAAGAAAAATTTATTTGGGTATTTTGCGCTAAAACTGTTGATTTAACTGGACATTACAGTCTATACAAAAAAACCAAACACTACTAAAGATTGGTTCGCCAACTTCTATTTTTTGAAGCAAAAAGTTGAATAAAATTGGTTGTGTTTTGTTTTAAAAAAAGAACAATAGTATTTCTCTGTTAATAGAGTTTTGTTCTTTTAAAAAAGTAGAGTGTGTAATATTAAAAAAGAAACCCCCGAAGCTGCGAATGCAACTCCGGGGGAACTATGAAAAACCTATCTGTCTGCAATACGAAATAAAATAACTTACCTGATTAAAACAATCTTTTTCTGTTTTATTTCAGTGCTCGCTTTAAAGGCACTTAAATTAACCTCTTTTGGTGTACATGATTAAGGGGAGGATTATGGAAAAGGGAGGATGAATGTCCTGCTATGTTTTTTACTTTTAATAAGTGATAAATGGTACACCTTGGTTTTGAAAACTCAATACTAACAACCTCTCTCACATTTTCCTTCTCTAAACCTGTCTTTAAACCCCTCTTCTTTTTGCTATTTTAAATAGCCTAAAACTCTCGTTTTCTTTGACCTACAAAAATCACAGTTCAAAAAGTGATAAATGGTACACTACCCATTAAACTGATGATTCTAATATAAAGAATGTTCAAGTATTTTTTTAAAGTACCGACAAGACTTTTGACATCATCATAACCAAAGGAGTCGCCTCATGGGACTTTTTATGCTATCCAAATTGTTTACATTTACCTCACATGATCCAAGTTAAGCATTTATGTAACTATCCAATAGGTACTTATAATTTCCTAATGGGGTACTTGCATAAACATTTAAATTGGTTAAGTTTGTATAGTTAATGAAAAAAGTAATAACCATTTTTTTGCTTCTGCTATTTTTGATTCCAAATTCAGGAATAGCTGTAAGCATTCATTGGTGTGGCGGGAAACTAGCTTCGTTTGACCTTTTTGCGGGTGGTGAACACAAATGCAAGTGCGGTAAAATGGACATGAAGCCAAATTGCTGCAAAAACAAGACGACTTTATTAAAAGCGAACAATGAAATGTCAAAAAATACACATTTCGCTTTTAAGATTTCCCCAAAGTTTTTCTTTATCCTACTAACGCAAATAAACATTGTGCCTACTGCACAACTTGAATGTATAGTATCGGATTATTATCACCCGCCACTATTCAAACCCAAAACGCCAATTTATTTATTGGACAGGGTCTTCCTCATTTGATATTCTAATCTTTTTTAGCCGTCATACCTGAACGGCTAAAGTTGTTTGTGCTTTCGGGCGCAAACTCTCCCATGCGTTAAAATTTCAAACAATAAATAATTTTCAAAATGAAAAAAATAATTTTCATATTAATCGCTTTGACGTTCGTTCTGACAATTTCCAAAGCACAAACTACTGGTATGCAATTCAGTGGTAAAGACTGTAATGGTAACTCCGTTAACCTTTTTGATGACTTAGATGCTGGCAAAATTGTCATCCTGCACTTTTTTATGCCAAGTTGCGGCAGTTGCCCCCCCCCTGCACAAAAAATTCAGGCTATGGCAAACAATATTAACAAAACTTACTCTGGCAAGGTGAAAGGATATGCCTTTCCTTTTCAGAACTCAACCACATGTAGCTATGCCGCAACATGGGTTTCTTCAAATGGTTTAGGGACACTTTACGCCCCAATGGACAGCGGTGCTGCACAAGTTGCACATTACGGAGGTTTCGGTATGCCAACTGTAGTTGTTTTAGGAGGAACTGACCACAAAGTGTTGTTCTCAACTTTGAGTTTCAGCACAAGCGACACAACCGAAATGAGGGATAAAATTTTAGCCCAAATTAATGGGACAACTGGGGTTGCTCAATTACAAAGTTTGGTAAATTCTTTCACTGTATTTCCAAACCCTACAAGTAATAATATTTCTATCAATCTTGACCTTAAAGAAACCTCAAACTTAATAATTGATATTATTGACCTTACTGGAAAACAGGTTGTAATTATTGCTAACGAGAAGCAAAGCGGTATTGTAACAAAACAATTCAGTACAGCCTCATTAGCAAACGGAAGTTACTTTGTTCGCTTGCAAGTGAACGGGAAGAGCACAACGCAGAGACTCACTGTAAACCATTAAACATGTCCGCACTCTCCAAAATAGTCTTATTAGTAGCCGTAATATTTTCGGCTACTGATTTTTCTCTTGCTCAATCCTATTCCCTTGTTCCAAACGATACTATAAATATGATGGGCATGATGGAAGATTTGGAAACTCTTTCTATTCAGCAACTCAATACCTCTGTCGACACCATTCAACTTAAATGGAAAAAAATTTCTGAAAATGTTCCCTTGTTATGGGAAGCATCAGTTTGTGATAATGCATTTTGCAGTACTTCCTTAGTTGATAGTGGAACAATGAACCCTGTTCTGCCTTTCGAGTATGGTCTATTGTTGCTACACATCACCCCCCATACAAATTACGGAACAGCCGTGGTACGTTATGCTGTTTGGGATATTGCCAAACCTGCCCTTAAAGATACACTTACATATATTTTAACTGTATCAGCAACATTAGGAATTGCGGAGGCAGAAAACAAAAATATTTTCAGCATTTTTCCGACCCCTGCAAAGGACAACATCAACATCATTTCAAATCTTCAATCAGGTTTTCAATTTTTGATTACTGATATTTCGGGTAAAGAAATTGAAAATGGGATTTCAAAAACAAATTCGGTTTCAGTTTCAACAAGCGATTTACCAAACGGGGTTTACAACGTTTCCTTTTTTAAGGAAAACAAAATCATTAACACAAAAAAAATCTTAATTATGAAATAGTATGAGAACAACATTCTGCATCCTTTTATTTTTTCAATGCTTGTTTGTGCAAGCACAAAATCCACTTGTAATACCACCATCACTTACAGGAACTAACTTTAACCTGACCGTTCAAAGCGGAACAAAAACCTTCTATGGAACTAAGCCCACTCCCACTTACGGCATAAATGGAGTGTGGATGTCGCCAACAATTATTGTAAAAAAAGGCGATATTGTTACACTAAATGTAATCAACAATCTTAATGTAAAAACTACCATGCACTGGCATGGCTTGCATGTTGCAGCCGTGAATGATGGAGGCCCTCATCAAATAATTAATCCCTCAACCACTTGGAGCCCTAAGTTTAAGATACTAAATAATGCAGGTACGTTTTGGTATCATCCGCATGGTGCAGGGCAAACCGACCCTCAAGTTTCAAGAGGGCTTGTTGGATTTTTTATAATAAAAGACAGCATAGAAGAAAAATTGAACTTACCCAGAACGTATGGTGTGGATGATATTCCTTTGGTGGTGCAAAGCAAGGCCTTTGATGATTTACAGCAAATAGCCATTGCAACCGATATGGATACAGCTTTGTTTGTTAACGGAACTTTGAATCCATACTTCAATGCACCTGCACAGGTCATTCGCTTTCGTTTATTGAACGGAAGCAGTTTGCGTTCATACAACTTTGGTTTCAACAATGGTCAAACATTTTATCAGATTGCTACCGATGGAGGACTCAGGGATTCATCATTGGCCTTAACACGACTTTTATTAAACCCCGGAGAGAGAGCCGAAATTCTGGTCAATTTTACGGGCATGGCCTCGCAAGTGCTTTTCTTAAAAAGTTTTGCTTCTGAATTGCCAATAGGAATTTATGGAGCAGATAGTGTTGGTGATACAAACAATGAAATTCATGAATATAAAGATAATTTTTTGAATGGTGCCGATTTCAATTTGTTAAAAATAAATATTGTGGCACAAACGGGAACACCCGTTACCACAATTGCAAACTCTTTAGTGCCTTACATACCTTTCAAAATTGTTTCCGCAACAAAACACCGAGAACTGGTATTTGACACACTCCGTTTGTTGCCAATCGACCCACCCAACAGATCCGAGGGGCCTTTTGGAATAAACAACGAAACATTTGACATGGACAAAATTAATGAAGTAGTTCATCTTAACACGACTGAAATCTGGACATTGAAAAATAAAACTTTGGTGGCACATCCCTTTCACATTCACGATATACAATTTAGTGTAATTGAAAAAAGCGGGCTTCCGCCCACGCCCAGCGAAAAAGGGTGGAAAGATGTTGTGTTAGTTTTACCTGGCGACAGCGTGAAATTTATTACCAAATTTGAAACATTTTCCGACAATACCACACCATATATGTATCACTGCCATTTGCTGCATCACGAAGATGACGGAATGATGGGAAGTTTTTTAGTAATTGACACCACAGCATCAACAGGAATAGCAGACATTGATTTTGAAAATAGCTTTTCAATTTATCCAAATCCCACAACCAATTTACTCAATATCTATAATCCTGACAGTAAAATGTTTACAGTTAACATCTTCAACACATTAGGGGAAAAAATTTATACAGCACCAAACATTCAGAATCTACAATTAAACATTCAAAATTACACGTCTGGACTATATTTCGTTCAGATAAATTTCAATAATTATATTTTCACAAAAAGATTTATCAAACAATGAACAAATTTAAGATCAGTTGCCTTATTCTAATTGGATTATGCAACACCACAACAGTGTTTTCGCAGCAAAGCATTGATGCTTATGTTACCGACTCTACTAAAAATGTTTTTACTTTAGTTGCCAGTTCGTCTAATTCTCTATCATCACCTATTGATTTGGATTTTTATCCAAACCAAAGCACTCGTCCCAATGAGCTCTGGATTCTCAATCAAGGAACAAGCAGCACAGGTGGTTCTACCGTTATTATAAGTAATGCCAAAAGCAGCAGCCGGACATATAAATACGTGAAAGACGGTAACTCCTGGCACTTTATGGCATTGGCAAGTTCAATGGCATTTGGCAACAGCAACTGGGCAACTGCGCAAGATATTGTAGATGCAAATCGACAAGGAGGAACTTATACTGGTCCTACCCTTTGGCCAGGCGACTTAAATATTTATGGTATAGTAGGCACCCCCACTACTCCAACAGAAAACGGAAGTCATTTGAGTATGATACACCAAACCCCTTATGGAAAAGGTATAGCATTTGAAAAAAATAATGTTTATTGGGTACTTGACGGATATGAGGGTAATATAAAGCGTTATGATTTTGGAAATCCCCACCAGCCGGGGGGCGATGACCATAGCGGAGGTGGGGTGCAGGTTTATCCAGACTTTAAGTTTACTAAACATGCAACACTTCCTGGGCATATTGTAATTGATGGTAGTCGCAAGTATTTATATGGTTGTGACCCTGTTGGCAAGAGGATATTTAGAATTGATATAACAACAGGTGCTAACAGTGGGGCAAGAACAAAAATTAATGGCGAGAATTTAGGATTAGGATATTTCACTTATTCTGGATTAGTGAAAGTGGATACATTAATTAGCGGATTAGGAATTCCTGTAGGAATAGATATTTCCGGGAATAGGCTAATTGTTACAGACAATGGTACTGATGAAATTATAATTTATGATATACCCAACAACTATAAAGAAGTAGGAAGAATAAAGTTGAAATATGTATTAAACCCTGACCCGATGGGAGTAAAAGTAGGACCTGATGGGAAAATTTATTTTGTAGATAAAACAAACAGACGTGCGTATATGATTGAAAACACATCTGTATTTCCGCTTGGAATACATTCAGTTGAGGCATCTAATCATTTACTTAAAATATTTCCGAATCCTGCTTCTACGCAAATCAATTTGGAATTAGGAATTGGGATTCAAAATGCAGTAATAAATGTTGCTAATGTTTTGGGCGAAATTGTTTTAACACAACAACTTGGTAGTTCAAATAATGCAAATATTGATATAGCACAATTGTCAAATGGACTTTATTTTATTCAAGTAAAAGACAACAACAAACTGTTTACTCAAAAATTCATCAAACAATAAATAATCATGAGAAATAAATCAATTATTCAGCCGTTTTGATTACAACAATTAAAATAATGGATTACTCAATTAAAATATTGGCCTGTTTTTTTCCCTTCTCAACGCTTCTTTAGTAATGGAAGAGCCCAATGAAATGGATATAGTGGGCAAATGGAAAAATGCAGAAAATAGTATGACAATAGAAGTGCTTTACAATAAAAAGACTTTCTCTGCTAAAATTATTGCCTCAAGGAATCCATCAGACGTGGGTAAGATTGTACTGTGGGGGTTAACATATAATAGTAAAGATAAAGAGTGGGGAAATGGTTATGTACAACTACCTGAAATGAAACATCCGGCAGATTGTTTTATCAGACTATCGAAAAATAATACATCAGAAATAACTGGATACCACGTATTTAGATCATTAGGTAGAACTCAACTATTTTACAAAATAGCTAAATTAAATTAAATGAGTAAACAAAATTTTATTCCAGCCCTTGGTTACGATTTTCTGAGTGAGTATTACGACCTCGCCATCAAATTCACTATGCCTGAAAAAAAATTCAGAAGCAGACTGGTTGATTGGGTTGAACCGCTCTCAGGCGAAAGTATTCTGGAGTTCGGTTTTGGCACAGCGCAAAATCTCATTCTATTAAAAGAAAGAGAATCCGAAGCATTAGTGCAAGGTGTGGACATTGACCCAAAAATAAAATCAATTGCCGAATACAAATTGCGAAAGAACAATTTGGAAGTCCCACTTCACCTTTACGATGGAAACACTTTGCCTTTTCCCGATAAATCCTTTGACAAAGCTTTCAGTTCACTCGTGTTTCACCAGTTAGATGCTGAAAAAAAAATGCACTGCCTAAAAGAACTACATCGTGTTTTGAAACCCAATGGTAAGCTAACTATTGGTGATTGGGGCAGGGCAAAAAATGAATGGATGAGATTTTCATTTTATGCCGTGCAGTTGTTGGATGGCTTCAAAACCACAAATGACAATGTAAACGGCTTAATACCTCAATTAATTTCCGATGCAGATTTTCAGCAGGTTTCAGAAGTGGACTTTATAAATACCAGAATAGGGACATACAGTTATTATACAGCCATAAAACCACAAACATTCTAAACTATGAAAGCATTATTCAGCATATTTTTTTTATCCATTCTCTCCCTTGCTGTATTTGCACATGGCAAGGAAAAACATGAAAAGAAAAATCAGGACTCTGTTACTTCAGCTCCAGAAAAAGCGCATCAACATGAAGCCTCGCTTGAAAAAGAAAACCCTGATACTTCTTATCATCACACAACTAAAACAAGGGCTTCATTCAGTGATTTCCCCTCCCTACATCCATTGGTAGTTCACTTTCCCATCGTGCTACTTTTAGTTGCTTTTATTCTACAGGCGGTATCATTGCTTTTTTTTCGCGAACAGTTGAGTTGGGTTGTGCTGATGACACTTGCCTTTGGCTTTTTAGGCGCTACCTTTGCTGGTAAATATGTTCATCCACATGCCACCGATGCCATTTCCGATCATGCAGCCCTTGTTTTAGTGGAACACGAGTATTATGCTTCGCTCACCATTTGGTTAAGCGGAGCAGCCCTCTTATTTAAAATCATTTCCCACTTTTTTCTGAAACGAAAGCTATGGACTGAAATTCTTGTTGCGTTTATTCTTTTGGGCGCATCAGCATGTGTTAGTACTGCAGGACATCATGGAGCGCAATTAGTCCATATTGAAGGTATTGGCATTCAGGGCAATTTTTTGGAAACAGATCATAAGCATTAAACATGAAACCTAAAACACCAATCATCATTTCGGTTTATGTTTCGATAACGTTTTTTCTACTCAGCAGCACAACTTCAACACAATCTTCCTGTGACAGTCCCGTAGTTGGCGGACACACAGGCGCACCAGGCGAAACCGGCTGCAATGGCTGCCATGCAGGAACAGCCAATTCCGGCAATGCCATTATTGATTTTGATATGGGAACTGCAACTTACGTCCCCGGACAAACCTATACCGGCTTTGTCCGCATTCAGCAAGGCGGTTTAGATAAATTTGGCTTCTCCTGCCTTGCGCTTAAAAACTCTGACCACACCACTACCGGTTCTTTTGGTTTGGTAGAAACAGTAAGAACACGAATCTATGCCGATGGAAACAGAAACTATATGAGCCATACTCCTTGCGGAGCCGATAGTTTAGATGCAAACAGTTGGAACTTCACATGGACAGCTCCCAACACAAATGAAGATACCATCACCCTTTACATAGGTGCATTAGCAGCTAATCATAATCACGCCACATCGGGCGATTACGGTTACACGCGCACATTCGTCTTAATGCCACAGCTTACAAACAGCATCAGCCATGTAAGGAGCAATGCTTTGCAGGTTTACCCCAACCCCGTTGCCGATAAAATTTTTATTAACGGCATCGCTTCCGAAAAAGTAAAGACAATTTCCGTAACAGATATTTCAGGCAAGGCAGTTATAGAAAATTTGAGAACCGAAGGCGCAAATCCTATCACTATAAGTCTTGATAAGCATCCGGCTTTATCCTCTGGGGTTTACTTTTTGAATGTATCAACAACAGAAAATGTTTACACACAAAAAATTATCAAAGAATAATGCAAGCCAACCTCTCCCATATTATTGCTCAATACAAAACCGACACACAATCGGTTTACAACACATGGTTTGTCAATAATGACCAACGCCTTAAAGCGTTTAGAACCATTCGTAGGGGTGTATTGCAGATAATTGAGGATATTAAGCGGCAAACCTTTCCGAACGATTTTAAAGGAAGTTCATTGGAGTTTGTATTGAACTGTATTGCCGAACAAAAGCAGGTATTTGTAGGCGTTGCACATCCGTTTTATTGGAAGCCAAAACTACGCATCCCCGATATTTATGAAAACCAAAACAACAAAAAAGCATTCGGTCAGTTTTTAGAAAACTGTGCAAATGCAAAAACTGAAGAGCACCTGTTAAAGGAAATCATAAAATTAGATGCACTTCAGATTAAAGGCTTAGGTCCTGCCGTTGCCAGCATATTGTATTACCTGCACCCAACTCTTTTCCCGCCTTTTAATACGGCTATTCTCAATGGCTTCAACACGCTGTTTAACGATAAGAAAAAATTAGGCAGTTGGAGCGAATATCTCAAAGTAAGAGAAGTATTGATTGAAACCAACAATAAATACAAGACAGAAATTTCTAATGACCTCGGAGCCATTGCAGGTCTTTGCTTTGAAGTAGGAACACAAAAGATGCTTATCGGCAGCGATGAATATTTGAGCGAAACCGAAAGAAAAAAGTTAGAAAAGAATATTGAAAAAAGGCAGCAGGAAATTCAAAATGAAAAGGAAGAAGAAAATCTGCACGCTGAAATGCAATACCACCTGCTTAAAATAGGCACATCGCTGGGCTTTGATGTTATTACCGCCATTAACGACAAATCAAAAAACTATTGCGGTAACAATTTCTCATTCCTTTGCCTGCCACAATTTCCTGACCTGAATACTGAGGAAGAAACCGCTGCCACCATCAAACTGATTGATGTGCTTTGGTTTCAAAAAGGAACCAATAACATTATCGGTGCTTTTGAAGTGGAAAGAAGCACCAGTATTTATTCCGGCATTCTTCGCTTGTCAGATTTGTATTTCAGCATTGCCGATGGCGATGAAGTATTCTACATTATAATACCCGACAGCCGCGAAAAAGATGTGGTGGCACAACTATGCCGCCCGGTTATTAAAAATTCAAAAATCAATATCAAATACATTCTGTTCTCTGAACTGCGAACCAACTGCGATGCTATTTGCCGTTTCGGTTCCGACCATTCAATTATGGACAAAATCTCCAAATCTGTTTAAATCAAAATAACAATGAAACTAATCCTATGGCTCTTTCAAAAATTCAAATGGTTACTCAAAAAGCAATTTCAAAAAAAAAATTGTCAATAACTTCATTCTTAAACAATCTAAATCAAAAACAAAATGAAAAAACAAATAGTAGTAGCAATCGCAGTGGCTTTGTTCACTGCCATTTCGTTTGGTGCAAACGCACAACACGACCACAAAGCAGGTGAAACCCACCAACATGGCGCACCGCATGGCGGTCAGGTGGTTTCGTCAGGCAAATATCATGTTGAACTGGTTCGCTCCAAAGATAAAACCGGTGAGGTATTCACCATTTACCTGTTGGATGAAGTTGAAAAAGTTATTGCCAACAAAGGCAAAACTGGTGTGCTGCTCATACAAACTGCCGATGCCAACTCATCGCAGGAAGCACTTACTCCAGTAGGTGATGACAAATTCACTTTCACTTACAAAGGCAAAGGCGCAATCATCAATGCCATAGTAAGCATCAAATGGGGCGATGAAAACGCTACCGCAAAATTCCAGTGGAATGCTCCACTAAAACAGGCAAAACCCGAAGAGCATAACCACAACAATGGACATCAACATTAATTTTTCAAATCTATTATTCATAAACAGTCAAAATGAAAAAGATAACAATTTTAGCAATCGCTTTGATGTTCGTAGTTACGATTTCCAAAGCACAATCAATTCCAAACGGAAATTTTGAAAACTGGTCTAATCCCAATGGCTACAATGTGCCCGATGGGTGGGAAACCCTTAACGATATGACCAGCACAGCCAGCATTTATACAGCAACACGTGGCGGCATCTCAAGTGATTATTTCTTGAAACTGACTTCGCAAACTGTGTCAGGTTTGGGTGTGATGCCGGGAATGGCCGTAAGCGGCAAGATGAACATGAACAGTCTTACAGCAGTCTCAGGCTTTCCTTTCAAATTTAGGCCTACAGGGCTCACAGGTAATTGGCAGTATATGGGGAATTCTTCTCAGGATATAGGTTTTATTAGGGTCTACCTTACCAATTGGGATAGTGGGACAGGCAAAAGGGACACAGTGGCCTACATGACTCGGAATTTAAGTGGGATGGTTATGTCTTGGACAAGTTTCAATTTGCCGTTGATATATAAAAGCACGAATATGCCAGATAGCTGTATAATACTTCTAAGTGCAAGCGGACCAAACCCAGAAGCTGGTAGCTACTTGTATGTCAACAATCTTTACTTTGCAGGAACAACAACTGGGGGAACAAACATTGAGAGCACAGGTACATTCAAAGTTTTTCCAAATCCCTCTAATCAAGATATTCAGATTGATTTATCAGGATTAAAAGCTACCGCACAACACTTTGAAATTACCGATCTCATCGGTAAAGTGATTGCAACAAAGCAGACGGATGGTTCATTGCTGCAAACCCTTTCTATAGGAGAATTGCCTGCCGGAAACTACCTTCTAAGAATTTCCACAGCGAAAGGGATTGTAACTCAAAAAATTTCAAAACAATGAAAACTTCAATTTTAGCATCGGCACATTGGCAAACGCCTATCACCATCCCCAATGCACTTTCAGATCGGCACTACATCAGCTATCCAAAAAGACAACGTTCAGCTTTTCCCAAACAACTTACGCATCCTTTGAGGGGGCATTCTTTGATTTTAAACAACTGTACACGAAAAGATAGCCATGGCTCATGTAATGGTGATATCTATCAACAAAGGCTAATTAAAAATAACTAAATGAATATGAAAACAGTTAAAAGAATTCCCATTCTGCTTCTATTATTAATTAGCAACCTAATTTCAGCGCAAATTAACAAATGTGGTACAATAGAATATACGCAATACAGGCTAAGCACGGACCCTAAATATGCAGCTTCATTAATGTCTGCTGAGGAACAATTGAACAATTACATAAATACAAAAAAATCTTCAAGGACCAAAACTTCAAGTGTCTCCAGTTTAAAAATCCCAGTTGTTGTACATGTATTATACAAAACGGGGCAGCAAAATATTAGCGATGTCCAAATAAAATCTCAGCTAAAGGTAATGAATGAAGACTTTAGAAGATTAAATCCTGACACAGCAAATACCCCCCAAGTTTGGAGGAATATTGCAGCGGATTCACATATTGAGTTTTGCTTAGCAACAAAAGATCCGAATGGTAATCCTACAAATGGCATCATTAGACGTCCTACAAAAATTAACTCTTTCACAACAGATGATAAGGTGAAGTTTACGAATCAAGGTGGGGATGATGCATGGGATACTAAAAGGTATCTAAACATTTGGGTATGTAATCTTACAGGTGGTTTGCTTGGTTATGGTGAATTCCCTACAAGCTCATATAGTAACACCTATGGTTTTGTTGTTGCCTATTATGCATTTGGAACAGAGGGAAATGTTAATGCAAACACAAAAAGGGGAAGAACAACAATACATGAGATTAGCCATTGCTTTAACCTAAGACATATTTGGGCAGATGATGGTGGTGGATGCAGTATTGATGACGGTGTAGATGATACTCCCAAACAGGCCGGCCCATCGAATGGATGTCCAAAATTTCCACATAAAGATGCATGCCAAATAGACTCTCCCGGAGTGATGTTTATGAACTACATGGATTATAGTAATGATGTATGTATGAATATGTTTACTGAGGGACAAGTGCTTAGAATGAGAAGTGCTATTGAACTGTTTTATCCGACTTTGAACAACCCTTCTTTGTGCGATACTTTGAACTTATTCAGCTTGAATTCGATGCTAAAGACTTTATACAATCCAGTTGGTGAGATTTGTAGTGACTCAATAATTCCCCAAGTTGTGGTAAGTAATATTGGAATTGACACAGTAAAGGAGTTGAAAATAAGGATGCGTCTAGATAATAGTGATTGGGAAGAATACAATTGGATAGGTAAGATTACAACATTAAATGATGAAATAATAGGCTTACCTCCTATCATGAACATCACAAATGGGAATCATAATATCTTGTTCATCATTACACAAGTTAATGGTCTTAATATTCTACCTAAGAATAAAGACTCCCTAGCAAGCACATTCATTGCAAAACTTGATAGAGAGAAACTACCATACATAGAAAACTTTGAATCCGTACCTTTTCCAGACAGTAGTAAAATTAAAATTTTAAATGCAGGGGGAGTAGGTTGGCAGAAAACGACCAAAAGTTCAATTGAAGGACAAGGAAGCATTTACATTGATAACAAACTAAATAATCATGAAGGTGATATTGATGCTTTTGTATTACCAAACATTGATTTATCGACATTTACAGGCACTCCTTATTTAAAATTTAAATGGGCTTACGCGAGAAAGGATAATTCTGCTTCCGATGCCTTACAAGTTTTACTCTCCATAGATTGCGGTTATAGCTTTACCATCATATCTAACAGAACTGGAGGCAGTTTAGTGACTGGAGTAAATCAAACAGGTGACTTTGTTCCAACAACTACCGAATGGAAGGAAGCTGTTATCAGTTTAAATGCTTATAAGAACAATAATAGTATTGTATTGGCCTTTCAAAATGTTGCAGGAGGGAACGGTAATAATTTGTTTATAGATAATATAAATATTGGAGACCGATTTAAAACAGGCGTAAATGATCGTTTACAAGAAAAGAACACAACAATACTATATCCTAATCCCGTACTAAATGTACTTAATATAGAAAACCCTTTTACAGAGCCTACTTACTACGAGATAATCAATTCATCGGGAAAAGCATTAATGCGAGGAACATTACGCCAAAATCAAACACGAATAGAAGTAGAAGCTCTAACTAAAGGTCTTTATATTGTAATATTTAAAAACTCGAACCAATTATACCAAAAATTCATTAAACAATGAAAGCAATAATCGCAAGCATCGCATTGTGTTGTGCATTGGCAATAAGTGCCAGTGCACAAACACCAATTCCTATTCCCGATACACTTAGCGGAAATAACATAACGCTTACCATGCACCGCGACAGCGTTCAGTTTTTCCCCGGGCAAATTACTCAAACACTTTCTTTTAATCAGTATTCCATCTTAGGTCCGACGCTGATACTGAACAACGGGCAGAACAAAAACATCACCGTCAACAATCAGATTGGTGATACAACAAATGTGCATTGGCACGGCTTGCATGTTTCACCTTCCAACGATGGAGGTCCGCACACTATGATTATGGACGGGATGAATTGGAACCCGCAGTTTACTGTTTTGGATAAGGCATCCACCTATTGGTATCATCCGCATTTTCATGGTAAAACGGCTGAGCACGCCATTAAAGGAGCAGCAGGTATGATTATAGTGCGCGACAATGATGAAGCGCAATTAAACCTGCCGAGAACTTACAGTGTGGATGATTTCCCGATTATAGTTCAATCGGCACAACTTGATAGTAACAATCAATTCATGCCATTCGGAATGCAGGATAGCACCGTATTTGTAAACGGTATTCGAGCTAATTATGGTTATTCAGCGTATTTAGATGTTCCGGCTCAGGTGGTGCGCCTTCGTTTGTTAAATGCTGCCGGAGAGCGCACATTTAATTTTGGATTTACAGGTAATATGCCTTTCAAAATTATTGGCAGTGATGGTGGTTTGCTTAATGCACCTGTCAATGCAACACGAGTAAGGGTTTCACCCGGTGAACGCTATGAAGTTTTAATTGACCTCACTGGCATGAACGGACAAAGCGTTTACCTGATGAGTTACGGTTCCGAACTTCCGTCAGGAATACAGGGTGGACCCACCATGCCAATGCCGCCCGGAAGTCCGCCAATGGATAGCCCTTTAAATGGTGTGGACTATAATGTTCTGCAACTCATTGTTGGAAATCAAACTATCAATCCTGTTACAACCATTCCGGCTTCATTGGTTACAGATTCACCTATACCAAGTGCCCAGTCAAACATTACGCGAACAGTGGATATGACAGCCGTTGATATGATGGCAATGGATGGTCCGTTTTATTTCAACAATCAATTGTTTGATATGGAACGGATAGATTACCACATACCTATTAACAACACCGAAATATGGGAGTTAAGCAACAATACAATGGTAGCGCACCCATTTCATATTCACGATGTGCAGTTTTATATTTTGGACAGAGACGGCAACATTCCCCCTGTTTACGAGCGTGGCAGAAAAGATGTAGTGTTGGTTAAACCCAACGAAACGGTTCGCTTCATCACCAAGTTTGAAACTTTTACAGATACAGTAACTCCTTATCCTTTCCACTGCCATATACTAATGCACGAAGACGATGGCATGATGGGACAGTTCTTAGTTGTTCCGTCCGGCTTTACAGGAATTGACGACAATTATGTTTTGACACAAAGCATCAAGGTATTTCCTAACCCCACATCTTCATTCCTGCAATTTGAATTACCTGGAAATGAATTGGTTTCATACAGGATTACCGACATGAGCGGAAAGCTAGTTCAAAAACAGGATAATTTTTCTGGCAACACTATTCATGTTTCTCAGCTAAGTCAGGGCATTTATCATGTATGGTTCCGGGCAGGGAGTAAGTACTACTCATCAAAATTTCAAAAACAATAATCATTCAATTTCAAACCATAAAAAACTAAATCAAAATGAAAACAAAAATCACAACAGCAACACTATTACTCACAGCAGTAATATTCTTGGCTTCCTGCGGAAGCAAAACATCCGAAAGCAAAAACGAAAACACAACAACCGAACAAACCGCCAACGCAAAGTATCAATGCCCCATGAAATGCGAAGGAGAAAAAATGTATGACAAACCCGGCTCTTGCCCTGTGTGCAATATGGATTTGGAAAAAGTGGAAGGAAGCCATGAACATCATGAACACGACAGCACACACGCAAATCACTAAAGCAGTTTAAACACCGCAAACTCATGATTGAAAAAATAATTTCATGGTCAACGCACAATCGCTTCTTTGTATGGATTGGCATTGTGCTGATTATAGCAGGAGGTGTGTGGTCAGTAATGACCACCCCCGTTGATGCCATTCCCGACCTTTCTGAAAACCAGGTTATTGTTTATACCGAATGGATGGGGCGAAACCCAAGAATCATGGAAGACCAAATCACTTATCCTTTGGTTTCCAACTTGCAGGGCATCCCTAATGTAAAAGCTATTCGGGGCGCATCTATGTTCGGCATGAGTTTCATCTTCGTCATTTTTAATGACGATGCAGAAATATACTGGGCGCGAACCCGCGTGTTAGAACGATTAAACTTTGCACAAAAAGCATTGCCGCAGGGTGTAACACCAACACTTGGTCCCGATGGAACAGGAGTAGGTCATGTGTTTTGGTATTCCTTGCAAGGTGATGGTTACGATTTGGGAGAACTCCGTGCCGTGCAGGACTGGTATGTAAAATTCGCTTTGCAAAATGTGGAAGGCGTGAGCGAAGTCGCCTCTTTCGGTGGTTTTCAAAAACAATATCAGGTCAGTATCAATCCGCACAAGTTGGTTTATTACGGCATATCTGCAATGGATGTGGCAAACGCATTGAAAGCAAACAACCGCGATGTGGGCGGCAGCATTTACGAAATGAACCGCATGGGTTATATGCTTAGAGGTTTGGGCTACATTAAGGATATTAAAGACATAGAAGAAATTTCAGTTGGCGCATACAAATCAACTCCCATAAAACTGAAAGATGTGGCTGATGTGCAAATGAGCAGCGACATACGTTTAGGAATTGTGGATGAGAACGGAGAAGGCGAAGTAGTAGGTGGTGTAGTGGTTGCACGTTATGGCGAAAATGCCAAAGAAGTAATTGACCGTGTGAAAGAAAGGTTGGGCGATGTAGAAAAAGGTTTGCCCCCCGGTGTAAAAATTAAAGTTGCTTACGACCGAAGCGATTTGATTGAAGCGGCTGTTGCCACGCTCAAAGAAGCATTGATTGAAGAAATTATTGTCGTTTCTCTTGTGGTGTTATTGTTTCTCTTTCATGTGCGCAGCGCAGTAGTTGCCATTGTTACCATTCCTTTATCGGTGCTGATTGGTTTTATGCTTGTGAAATTGTTTGGCATATCACTCAACATTATGTCGTTGGGTGGAATTGCTTTGGCAATTGGCGATTTGGTAGATGCCGGAATTGTAATGACCGAAAACGCTTACAAAGGATTAGTAAAAGCAGCTTTAAAAACAGACGACTAATGGAAAAGGAAAGAATAGGAAATACAAAAGAACTAAGCGAAGAAGAGCGCATCAAAATTATTGAACGCTCATCGCGCACCGTTGGAAGAGCTGTTTTCTTTTCCATTTTGGTAACGCTCATTTCATTCGCACCAATCCTGTTTTTAGAGGGTCAGGAAAAGAAATTGTTTTCACCATTAGTGTTTACAAAAACATTTGTAATGATTGGTTCTGCTATTGTCGCGCTGTTCATCGTGCCAATGTTGCTTCGTTCATTAATGAAAGGTAAACTCATTCCCGAAAGTCGTAATCCTGTTGCCAATTTCTTCATCAAAATTTACAGCCCCGTATTGCGCCTTTGTCAGCGTTGGAAAAAAACAGTCATTGCTATTTCTGTTTTAATTGTGTTGGGCAGTATTCCTTTTGTGATGCGTTTAGGTTCTGAGTTTATGCCGCCTTTAGATGAAGGTTCATTGCTGTTCATGCCTGTTACGCTTCCCGATGTTTCCAACAACGAAGCCAAACGAATTTTGCAGGTGCAGGACAAACTAATTATGTCTGTTCCCGAAGTGCAAAATGTATTAGGAAAAGCAGGTCGCGCTTACACCGCTACCGACAACGCCCCCATGAGCATGATTGAAAGCATCATACTGTTAAAACCAAAATCAGAGTGGCGCGAAGGAATGACTACCGAAAAACTCATTACTGAGTTAAACGAGAAAGTGCAAATCCCCGGAGTTACCAGCGGTTGGACACAGCCCATCATCAACCGTATTAATATGCTTTCAACAGGTGTGCGCACTGACATCGGTATTAAAATTTACGGACAGGAATTAGACACCATTTACAACATCGCAAGGCAAATAGAAAAATCGTTACAGGGTATCGAAGGGCTTGCAGATTTATATGTAGAGCAACTAACAGGCGGTAAATACCTTGATGTAAAAATTAAGCGTGAAGAAATTGCCCGATACAATCTTTCTGTTGAAGAAGTAAACATGCTTATTGAAATGGCTTTGGGTGGAATGCCTGTAACCAACACTGTGGAAGGCAGACAGCGTTTCAGCGTGTCCATGCGTTTGGCGCAGGATTTCCGCAGCGATTTGGAAGAAATAAAACGCACCCCCCTTCAAACATCGGGCTATGGAGTTATTCCACTTTCGGCAGTGGCTGATTTGGAAATTACCGAAGGTCCGCCAATGATTAGTTCCGAAAACGCCATGTTGCGCGGAACAGTTTTATTTAATGTGCGCGGCAGAGATATGGGCAGTGTAGTCAGCGATGCCAAAAAGAAAATTGAAGCCGATTTCAAAAACCTTCCCAAAGGTTATTATATCAATTGGAGCGGACAGTATGAAAGTAAAGTCCGTGCAGAAAGCCGTTTGAAAATTATTATTCCCATCACGCTTTTGATTATTGCTTTCGTGCTCTATTTCACTTTTCATTCCTTCAAAGAAATGGCGATTGTGCTTTCCAGTATTCCCATTGCTTTAATCGGTGGTGTGTATTCCATGTATTTTTTTGAAGTGAATTTTTCCGTTGCTGTTGCCGTAGGTTTCATTGCCTTGTTCGGAATTGCGGTAGAAACAGGTGTGCTGATGCTCGTCTATATGAACGAAGCCATACACGATGCAGTAGATAAAAAGGGAAGCGCAGAACTTACACAGCAAGAAGTGCAGACAGCCGTTTTCTCAGGCGCAGTGATGCGTGTTCGCCCAAAACTAATGACCGTAATGGCTGACTTGATTGGACTAATGCCTATTCTATTGGCAACAGGCGTAGGGAGCGATGTAATGAAACCCATCACCATTCCTTTTGTATTCGGGTTGATTACCTCTACTCTTTTTGTGTTAATCGTCTTACCCGTTGTTTATCAGTTAGTGAAAGAATACGAATTGAAAAAGCATGGTAAAGTGGAATTTTTAGAAAACATAGATTAATGAATACAATAAACGCGCATACTATTTCTGTATCAGAACTTATCTTTCAGCTTGACAGTGATAAAGAAAAAGGATTGAATGCTCTTGAAGCAACAAACCGTATTGAAAAATACGGTAGTAACACAATTCAATCTGATAAAGGAAAACACCCGTTGAAAATTCTTCTGTCACAATTCAACAACCTTATGGTGTATCTACTGCTTTTTGCAGCCGCTATGTCATTCTGGTTTCAGGAGTATTTAGACGCAACGGCCATTCTGCTTGTTATTTTTATTAATGCCATCATTGGTTTTTGGATGGAGATGCAGGCGGAACGCTCCATGAATGCACTGAAAAAAATGGCAAGCGTTCCTGCAAAAGTTTTTCGGGATGGTAAGCTCAAGGAAATTTCATCCGAAGAAGTCGTTCCGGGCGATATATTATTTGTTGAGGCAGGCGATATGATTACTGCCGATGCAAGGATTATTAATGCAACGCAACTTTCAGTAAATGAAGCATCGCTCACAGGCGAAGCTATGCCCGTTGAAAAAATCGCAAACGAACTTTCGGAAGATGTGCCGCTTGCCGACCGAACCAACATGCTGCACAAAGGCACATTTGTTACCAACGGAAATACAACCGCATTGGTAACGGCAACA
>JBAYTR010000002.1:0-323928 GCA_041675505.1 Bacteroidia bacterium
CATTACCGTTAACAATACTCTAACACTGAATGCTAAACTCACTTCTTCATCTTCGGCTAAACCTATTATAGGAGCCAGCGGAACTATATCAGGGGCATCCTCTTCCAACTTCGTTGACGGGCCCCTCGCTATGACTGTGGCTCAAAGTTCTTTGAAGTCTCTGACCTTTGAAATTGGCAAAGGAACAGCCTATCGGCAATTAGCATTGAATGTAACTCACAGTTCAGCAACATCAACTGTTTATACTGCTGAAGTGTTCAATTCTGCACCAACATCCAGAACTATTCCATCAGGTATAACTCACATTTCCTCTATCCGACATTACAATGTTACTAAGGGTGCTGGGGCAACAGTTTCTTCTGCAACAATTGCATTGAATTTCGATACTGATGACTTAGTGAACCAATCAAGTTCTTTGCGTATTGTAAAAGATGATGGCGCGGGTAGCTGGGTAAATATCGGAAATACATTTGTTTCCGGTGTACCTACCGGCTTTGTTGTTTCCGGTAGTTTTACCTCGTTCAGCGACTTTGTTCTTGGCAATGCAAGCGGAGGAACCAATCCTTTACCTGTTGAATGGTTGTCTTTTGAAGCAGTTAAAATAAATGAAAACACTAACTTACTTAAGTGGGCTACTGCATCAGAAAACAACAACACAGGTTTTGAAATAGAGCGTTCCTTTGACGGAAAAACATTTAACCGCATTGATTTTGTGGAAGGCAATGATACCAAAGAAACAGTTTCCAACTATTCTTTTACTGACGAAGATAATGACTTAAGTTCCGCAACAATTGTCTACTACCGCTTGAAGCAACTGGACAACAATGGCAACTTCAGCTACTCGGAAATACGTGCAGTAGAATCAACTTCTACAGCTCCGGTAATTAACGTATTTCCTAACCCGGCCAAAGCTGTTTTAACTGTTGCCGTTTCAGGATATACAGGTAGTGCTTCATTAGAACTAACGGACATATCAGGAAAAAAATTAACCCTGCCCACCGTTGATTTTAACCGCGAATCAGCAACTCAGATCAATATCAGCAACTACAAGCCGGGTATTTATCTGCTCAAAATGATTACACCTGAAAAAACGTATACCCGCAAAATAGCTATTCAATAGTTTACCCCTTTTGGTCCAAAAACTACAGGCTGCTGAAGCACACTGGCACATTTTATACACCAAACCTCGTTTTGAAAAAAAGGTGTATAGCCGATTAACTGAGGCCGGTATAGACTGCTACCTTCCACTCCATAAAACCATTAAACAATGGAGCGACCGCAGAAAGTGGGTGGAAGAGCCTTTATTTAGATCGTACCTCTTTGTGCATACCGACATGAAGAATTACTATACTATTCTTAATACACAGGGAGCAGTAAAATTTATTCATTTCGGAGGTGAAGTAGCCACCATACGAGCAAAAAAAATAGAGGAGATAAAACTGTTGCTGTCCAACTTTTCTGATGTGGAAATAGTGGATATGCAAGATATCGCTCCGGCTGATGAGGTACGGGTGGTAGCAGGCCCCTTGCAGGGAATGACCGGCAAAGCAATGCAATACAAAGGTAAGCAAGTACTGGCGGTTGAAATTGAACATATCGGTCAATCTATGGTGGTTCAACTTCCGCTTAAATACCTCGAAAAAGTATAAACGGATTGAAATCCTTATTTTTGTCTGAAACAACTACCGGATGAATTACCCCTCACCTCACCTTATCGATTTTGGCCGTTTGGGCGAAAGTGCTATCGGCTTTATTTCTGTTGCACAAAATGACCGGCTTCCGTTTGCTGTTCAACGGGTATTCTGGACTTACTTCACTCCTGAAAGTGTGGTACGCGGGCGACATGCTCACCACGCCACGCAACAAATTCTCGTAGCTGTAACCGGAAGAATAATCGTGACCACAGATGACGGTAAAGGCAATATCGAAACATTCGTACTGGATGAACCGGATAAAGGTGTTTACATTCCGCCCAACGTATGGCACACCATGCAGTATTCGCACACCGCTATACAAATGGTACTGGCATCTCAAGCATACGATGCCGCTGATTACATCAGGGATTACGAAGAGTTTAAAACCGTGTGGGGCAACAACTGATGGCAGCACCATTCATACATCCGCAGGCATTGGTTGAAACCGATGAAATAGGAGAAGATACGCGTATATGGGCTTTTGTGCATGTACTCCGGGGAGCACACATAGGCTCAGGCTGTAATGTATGCGACCATTGCTACATTGAATACGGAGTAAAGATAGGCAACCACGTTACTGTTAAATCAGGCATATACATTTGGGAAGGTGTACACATTGACGACCATGTGTTTTTAGGTCCCAATGTAGTTTTCACCAATGATTTACGGCCCCGCAGCAAACAATACGTTACTTCAGTAAAAACATACATTAAGGAAGGTGCGAGTATCGGGGCCAATTCTACTGTATTGGCAGGAGTAACCATAGGTAAATATGCTATGAGCGGTATAGGATCGGTGATTACCCGCGATGTTCCCGACTATGCGCTCGTGTATGGCAATCCGGCCAAATTCAAAGCCTGGATTGATGAAGAAGGCAACAAGCTTATACAAAAAGACAAAGGTATCTGGACAAACAAAGCCGGAACCGAATACATCGAAACACCTAACGGATTAGCCAGAAAATAACGCATATGAACATTCCCTTCCTCAGTTTTAAACAAATGAATGCTGATGTGAAAGCAGAATTGCTTCCTTCGTTTGAAACATTCATCGACAAAGGTTGGTACGTGTTAGGCGAACAGGTAAAAAAATTTGAACAGGAATATGCTGCATGGAACACTACCTCACATTGTGCGGGCGTGGCCAACGGTTTAGATGCCTTAATCATTGCACTCAAATCACTGGGTATTGGTGAAGGTGATGAAGTGATAGTACCTTCCAACACTTACATAGCCTCGTGGTTGGCGGTAAGTTATGTGGGGGCCACTCCGGTTCCTGTTGAACCAAGAATAAGCACTTATAACATAAACCCTCAACTGATTGAGGCAGCTATTACTTCTAAAACCAAAGCCATAATGCCTGTACACTTGTACGGCCAGTGTTGTGAAATGGATGCCATTATGCAACTTGCCGATAAGTATAACCTGTATGTGGTAGAAGATAATGCACAATCACAGGGTGCTATGTATAACGGAAAATTAGCCGGCAGTTTCGGGCATATCAACGGCACCAGCTTTTATCCGGGTAAAAATTTAGGAGCCTATGGTGATGCAGGAGCAATAACTACCAACAACCAAGAGCTCTTCAACCAAGCTTGTACAATACGCAACTATGGCTCATCTAAAAAATACTACAACGAAATAAAAGGCATCAACTCCAGGCTGGATGAATTACAGGCCGGTTTCCTCTCCATCAAATTAAACCACCTTCACAACTGGAATGCACAGCGTGTTCATGTTGCAGAACTTTATCATCAATTGTTGTCCGGAACCGGAGATTTAATTTTGACTGAACTGGCCACAGGAGCTACTTCCGTATTTCACTTGTATGTAGTACGCACCCAAAGAAGAGATGCCCTACAACAATGGCTCACTGAAAAAGGCATCGGTACGCTAATTCATTATCCGCTCCCACCCCATTTACAGCAAGCATACAAAGACCTGAATTATACCACTGGCGACTTCCCCATTGCAGAAGAAATAGCCAACACCTGTTTAAGTTTGCCCGTTTATCCGGGTTTGAGTGATGACGAAATAAACTACATTAGCCAAACCATTAAAGCATTTTACCATGCCTAAAATTTCTGTTATCATTCCTTGTTACTTCAATGAGCTGAATATTCCTACCACAGTTCAGGAGTTAAAAACAAACGAAACTTTGTTTCCTGCTGATGTAGCTTTTGAGTATGTAATGGTAGATGACGGCAGCAAAGACAATACGCTCGAAGAACTTAAAAAATTCAAAGCGACTTATCCTGAACAGGTAAAAATCATTAAGCTCTCCGGAAATTTCGGTTCATACAATGCCATACAAGCCGGCATGAAATACGCGACAGGAGATTGTACAGTGGTAATTGCAGCAGACCTGCAGGACCCGCCTGAACTGATGGTGAAAATGTACGAATACTGGCAAAAAGGTGTAAAGTTGGTTGTTGCTAATCGTAACGACCGCGAGGATGCATTTACTTCCAGAATATTTGCTGAGCAATACCAAAAACTTATTCGAAAACATGCACTGGCCAATTTACCCAAAGGGGGATTTGACTATTGTTTGTTTGACCGACAACTTCGCGAGCAGGTGGTGAATATGGGAGAAAACAACACCAATTCGCTCTACTTGCTCATGTGGCTCAAATACGATTACGTGGCAATTCCATATACCCGGAAAGCACGGAAAGCAGGTACATCCAGGTGGACGGTAAGTAAAAAAATCAAGCTGTTTGTCGACTCATTTGTGTCATTTTCCTATTTCCCGCTCCGACTTATTACCATAGGTGGCCTCGTGCTTGGTCTTATTTCTTTGCTCTATGCGGCCTATGTTATTTTTGCGCACCTTACCGGAAATATTGAAGTGCAAGGCTGGACTACCATGATGGTAGTTTTTCTTCTTGTAGCAGCCTTTCAAATGATTTCCATCGGTATTATCGGTGAGTACCTCTGGCGAAATCTGGAAGCTTCCCGAAAAAGACCGGCCTACATTGTAGATGAAATTCACTGAGTCACGCACTTAGTAAACCGAAACCACCCTTTCAGAACAATTTTTTTGCAGATTTTATAAAAAACCGTAATATTGAGTACTTTTTCTACTCATTGTTGGCTCACACTGTGACTGACGGGGCGAAGCTGTGTAGGGAGGTAAGAAAAGAGGCGAGAGTTAAGAGCGCTTCGCTGAAAGAGGCGAGAAGAAAGACGTGAGACTTGAGACCGCTTCGCTGAGAGAGACGAGAGGTAAGACGCGAGACTTCAGAACGCTGCGCTGAAAGAGATGAGAGGAAAGATGCGAGACTTCAGAACGCTACGCTGAGAGAGACGAGAGGAAAGACGCGAGACTTAAGAGCGCTTCGCTGAGAGAGACGAGAAGAAAGACTTGAGACCACTCGTTATTTTTTGCTGAATACATTTACCTCATATCTCTGACTTTATTCCTTTATAAAATGTCACACAACTATAAAAACCTTGACATCTGGAAAAAATCAGTGGTATTAACCATTGACGTTGTAAAAAAGATAAAAGATGTAAAATCACCCTTATGGGGACTGAGGGACCAGATTGTAAGATCTGCCATATCCATTCCTAGCAATATTGCTGAAGGTTCGGAGAGAAATTCAAATAAAGACTTTGCAAGATTTTTATCTATTTCCAAAGGATCAAGTGCTGAATTACGTACCCAACTAATCATATTGGCCGGAATTGATGAAAGTTACAAACCATTTCAGGAAAAGATAGACATCGAATTAGAAGAAATATCAAATATGACAGAAGGACTTATAAAGAAAATTTCCAAATAGCCTGTAAAATATAACCTCATTGATTTTCACTCTTCCATCTTTGTCTTCCTTCTTTTCTCTTTCATCTTTCATCTTTTCTCTTTCTTCTTTTCTCTTTCTTCTTTTCTCTTTTCTCTTTCTTCTCTAACCTTCCTTCTAAAACCTCCCTTTCTATTTAATTCTGCCTCCAAATAAGTAATGCTCGACACATTAATCACATCCAAAACACGTATTAAACTGCTGCTTAAATTCTTTCTGAACAGTAAGAACTCGGCTTATCTGCGTAATCTGGAAACTGAATTTGGAGAAAGCACCAATGCCATACGACTTGAGTTAAATAAGTTTGAAGAAGCCGGATTATTAAGTTCCAGCGTAAGCGGAAACAAGAAACTTTTTACTGCCAACACCCATCACCCGTTATTTGTGGATATACGTAACATCCTGATGAAATACACCGGGCTGGACCAGGTGGTAGAACAAGTGATTAACAAACTGGGCGAAGTACATGAGGTATACCTTGTGGGCGAACTGAGCAAAGGCATTGATGCTCCCATCATAGACCTCATTATTGTAGGTGACATCAACAAAGAATATTTACTGCATTTAGTGGAACGTGCAGAGCAATTGATTCACAAAAAAATCAGGCACATTATATTCACCCGCAGCGAGTTTGAAGCGGCACGTAATGAGGTATTAAAAAAACACCACCTACTCATGTGGGAACAATCAAGTCAATAAGTATATCCAAACAACATATGAACATATTAGTTACGGGGGGAGCAGGTTTTATAGGATCTAATCTTGTAGGAGCCTTGCTCAATGACCAACGGGTAAATAAAGTAAGGGTACTCGATAATCTGGCTACAGGTTACCGCCACAACATCGAAGAATTCTTCGGGCACCCCAGATTCGAATTTATGGAAGGCGACATACGCGATTTTAATACCTGCATGGACGCCTGTAAAGATATCAACCTCATCTCTCATCAGGCTGCATTAGGTTCTGTACCCCGCTCAATCAATGATCCGCTTACCAGCCACGCGGTTAATGTAGACGGAACATTAAACATTTTTTATGCGGCTGTAAAACAAAATGTGCAGCGCGTTATTTTCGCCTCCTCCTCTTCTACTTATGGTGATAACACCGACATGCCGAAAGTAGAACACAAAACAGGCGCACCACTTTCACCCTATGCCGGCACAAAAAAAACCGGTGAGCTGTATGCGGAAATATTCCATAAAACCTACGGTTTTACCTACATCGGTTTAAGGTATTTCAACATCTTCGGGCCAAAGCAAAATATTCAAGGGCCATACGCTGCAGTCATTCCGTTGTTCATTACCAAAATACTGAGCGGAGAATCGCCTGTTATTAATGGTGACGGAACGCAAAGCCGCGATTTTACTTACGTGCAAAATGCAGTACAGGCTAATATCAAAGCCATGTTTACCGATAACCCTGCAGCACTTAACCAGATTTACAACATTGCCTGCGGAGACACCACTTCACTCAATGATATGTACAACACACTGAAAGAAATCAGCGGAACAACGATTGAAGCCACACACGGCCCTGAACGTGCCGGTGACATCAAAGACAGTCTGGCCGACATTACGAAAGCAAATACTTTATTCAACTACTCTCCGGAGATACTTATTCAACAAGGACTAACCGAAACCTTCAACTGGTTTAAATCCAATTATCATGGCTAAAAAAATACTGGGCATATCTGCCTTTTACCACGATTCGGCAGCAGCCATCATCGAAGACGGGAAAATTATTGCGGCAGCGCAGGAAGAACGTTTTACCCGTAAAAAACACGACCCGGCTTTTCCGGTTAATGCTGTAAAATTCTGCTTGCAATATGCAGGATGCACCATTGACGAACTGGATGCTATTGCGTTTTACGATAAGCCGTTGCTCAAATTTGAACGACTGCTGGAAACTTATTATTCTTTTGCCCCCAAAGGTTTGCCCTCTTTTATGACGGCTATCCCCGTATGGCTCAAGGAAAAAATGTTTCTTAAAAAACTGATGCACGACAGCCTGAAAGAAGTGGGTGAATACGATAAAAAGAAAGTGAAATTTCTTTTTCCGGAGCATCACCTGTCGCATGCTGCCAGTACGTATTATGTTTCGCCATACAACAAAGCCGCTATACTCACCATTGACGGTGTGGGTGAATGGGCCACTGCTTCCATTTGCAGCGGAGAAGGCAATAAAATAAGCGTACTGAAAGAACTGAAGTTCCCTCACTCGCTGGGGTTGCTTTATTCAGCATTTACTTACTTCTTAGGCTTCCGTGTCAACTCGGGAGAATACAAACTAATGGGATTAGCTCCATACGGAGATCCGCAATCTGATCAGGTAAAAGAATATGTAAAAATCATCAAAAAAGAGATGATTGATTTGAAGGCTGACGGTTCAGTATGGTTAGACCAAAAGTACTTTAACTACGCTACCGGACTGCGCATGGTGCATGCTGATAAGTGGGAAAAACTTTTCGGATTTCCTTTGCGCAAACCTGAAGATGAATTGCAGCAACACCATTGTAACCTGGGATTAGCTATTCAACAAATCACCGAAGAATCGGTAGTACTGATGGCTCAGGAAGCTAAAAAAATTACAGGAGCAGATTACCTGTGTATGTCGGGCGGTGTGGCTCTTAACTGTGTGGCCAACGGCAAGCTGCTCAACAGCGGTATATTCAAAGATGTATTTATTACACCTGCCTCAGGTGATGCCGGAGGTGCCTTAGGTGCTGCTCTGGCTGCGCACTACATTTATTTCGGTGCTGAACGTAAACTCTCCGGCAAAATGGATGAGTTGGAAGGTTCTTACCTCGGGCCTGAAATAAGTGACCTGGACATTCGCCTCACCAACAAAAAATACAAAGCTGTTGCACACCATTATACCGATTTTAACGAGTTGTGTAAAGATGCTGCCAAGTTAATTGATGGCGGTAACGTGATTGGCTGGATACAAGGCCGCATGGAATTCGGTCCGCGTGCATTGGGCGCCCGCAGTATTATTGGCGACCCGCGCAACGAGGAAATGCAAAAGAAACTCAACCTCAAAATTAAGTACCGCGAATCTTTCCGTCCTTTTGCTCCTTCTGTATTGGCTGAAGACAGTGAACAGTACTTCGAACACAAAGGCACTTCTCCTTACATGCTGCTGGTTCAGCCCGTAAAAGAAAGCCGCAGGTTACCACTGCCCGCTAACTACCACGCTATGCCTTTAAGGGAAAAACTCTATTACAAACGTTCTGATTTACCTTCCATCACACACATTGATTTCTCAGCACGTATTCAAACTGTACACAAAGAAACCAACCCGCGTTACCATGAACTCATCAGTGAGTTTAAAAAACTAACTGGCTACGGGGTAATTGTGAATACCTCCTTCAATGTACGCGGTGAGCCTATTGTGTGTACACCTGAAGATGCTTACCGCTGTTTTATGCGCACAGAGATGGACGTTCTGGTAGTGGGTAATTACCTGTTCAAAAAAACAGAACAACCCGAGTGGACCAAAACCGACAACTGGAAAGAAGAGTTTGTACTGGATTAACCCCACATGAAAGCCGTTTTAAAAAACATCCTTTTTGTTACCTTGCCTTCATTGGTATTTATGTTCCTGTTATTGGAACTGGTTTTCCGTTTCATTATTCCTGCGGCCAACCAGCCCGATTACATGTTTGATGAAAAAGAACAGGTATTGCGTTTTAACAATGCAAAAAACAGCAAAGGTATTTTCTCAACAGGCAAGCTGGCTGAACACCGCTACCAGTGGAGCATCAACAATGCCGGCTGGAACAGCCCTTACGATTACGCTAATGAAAAAACAGCCGGTGTAAAACGTATTGCAGTTATAGGAGACTCGTATGTTGAAGCACTTAACGTAAACAACACCGAGATGTTTGCAGCTCGCCTGAATGAACAACTCGGAAAAAATTACCAGGTATATTCTTTCGGCATTTCAGGTTCTCCGTTTTCACAGTATTTGCAAATGTGCAGGTATGCGGCTAAAAACTATAACCCGGATATTTTTATCATTACCCTTATTCACAATGATTTTGATGAAAGCCTGGAGGGGAAATCCATCAGCCCGGTGTACCATACCTTAAAAATTAACACCGACAGTTCTGTAACGGAAATCTCTGCACAACCTTATCAGGTTTCCACAATGCGCAGGTTATTCAAACGCAGTGCATTTGTCCGCTACCTGTTATTTAACATTAAAATACAGGAAACCTGGCAGGCATTAAAAGCCAAATGGCAACCTGTTGAGCAACCCAAAAATTTTAACGCCAATATTGATGTGAATGCCATTTTGAATAACAAGGCTGCCATACAAAAAGCAGTAGATTACATTTGCTCTTCACTTAAGGCGGAGTTCCCCGACAAACAGTTTTTGTTAATGATAGACGGTTCCCGCTATGATATTTACGACCACAAGCTCAATGAATGCAATGTGTGCTACATGAATGACATGAGCATGCAGGCCGCACAAAAATATGCCATGTGGGGCATTGACCTCAATTACCTGTTTGAACGCGAATACAAAAAAAACAAACAAGTATTTAATACACCGGAAGACTTCCATTGGAATGCGTACGCACACCAATTGGTAGCTGACACCTTAACCCGATTTATAACCTCTAAATAAAATCAGATATGGACTTACTTAAAGACTTATTCAATTTTATCGCACAACGAAAAAAGTTTTTTCTTGTACCGATAATTTTAGTGCTCTTGCTGCTCGGCCTGCTTATCGTTATAGGCGGAGGCTCTGCCATTGCACCATTTATTTACACCTTATTTTAATCACATGAGCAATTCAGCCAAACAACCCTCTGAAGCCGACAACATCAAAAGCCTGCTCGTTATAGTAGTAGGATTTCTGGTGCTGCACTTCATTTTTAAATCGCAGGTGCTGCTGTACATCTCTTTAGGAGTAGGCGTACTGTCGTTATTGAGCACTTCGATAGCCAACCTTATCCTGTGGATATGGAACAAAATTGCCCTCGTATTGGGATGGATAAACACCCGCATACTGTTGGCCATTGTGTTTTATGTGTTCCTTTACCCTGTTGCCTTGTTGTTCCGTTTAAGCGCTAAAAATCCGTTGCGCCTGAAGAACAAAGACGACTCAGTGTTTGACACACGTAACCATACCTACACCAAAGAAGACCTCGAGAATATCTGGTAATGAAAAGCACATTCATTATAGCTGAAATAGCACAGGCACATGAAGGTAGTTTGGGCATTGCCCACTCCTACATTGATGCTTTGGCAAAAGCTGGTGTGGATGCGGTAAAATTCCAAACTCACATAGCCGAGGCTGAAAGCAGCAGCGAGGAACAGTTCCGCGTTAAATTCAGCTATGAAGATAACACACGTTTTGATTACTGGAAACGTATGGAGTTTACACCCGAACAGTGGGCCGGTCTTAAACAGCACTGCGATGATAAAGGTGTGGAGTTTATCTCCTCTCCTTTCTCGGTAGCCGCTGTTGAACTGCTGAAAAAAATCGGAGTGAAACGTTACAAGATAGGTTCAGGCGAACTCACCAATTACCTGATGCTGGAAGCCATTGCAAAAACTGGTCAACCCATCATCCTCTCTTCGGGCATGAGTGATTGGAATGAGTTGGATGATACCATCGCTTTCCTGCAACCTTTCGGCAACGCGCTTTCTATTTTACAATGCACCACCGCCTACCCTACTCAACCCGAGCAATGGGGCTTGGGGGTAATGGCCGAAATGAAAGAACGCTACAACATTCCCGTAGGTTTCTCCGATCATTCAGCTGACATTTATGCCTGCCTTGCTGCAGCAACACTGGGTGCCGAAATTCTGGAGTTCCATGCGGTGTTTGATAAAGAAATGTTCGGCCCTGATGCGAAAGCTTCTTTAACTATAGCACAAACCGAAACACTGGTAAAAGGTGTTCGTCAAATAAATGCTGCCCTGCATGCTCCGCATCAGAAACACGACAGCAGTCATTTCTCCGAATTAAAAACACTCTTCGGAAAAAGTTTGGCCGTTAATAAAGCTCTGCCTGCAGGACATATTATTTCCATCTCTGATCTGGAATCTAAAAAGCCCGGTAGCATGGGCATACCTGCCAGAAACTTCCGCAGCCTTATCGGGAAACAACTCACTAAAGCAAAACAGCAGTGGGATTTTTTGAAAGAGGAAGACTTTGTATAGAGGGAAGGAAGACCTGAGAGGAAAGACTGGAGAAGAAAGATTTGAGAGACGAGACTGGAGAGGAAAGATGCGAGACTATAGAGGAAAGATGCGAGAGATGAGACTGGAGAAGAAAGATTTGAGAGACGAGACTGGAGAGGAAAGATGCGAGACTATAGAGGAAAGATGCGAGAGATGAGACTGGAGAAGAAAGATTTGAGAGACGAGACTTGAGAAGAAAGACCCGAGAGGAAAGAGACGAGAGACGAGACTGGAGAAGAAAGATGCGAGACTATAGAGGAAAGATGCGAGAGATGAGACTCTAGAGGAAAGAGACGAGAGATGAAACTGGAGAGAAAAGATGCGAGAATGACAGAGGATCATTCAACAAACAAGACCATTTTACTCTGATATAAATAAAAAAAGACTGGTACATTAATTAAATACCCATGTCAGCTAAAAGAAAAATATGTGTGGTAATAACTGCCCGACCCAGTTACAGCAGAATTAAAACCGCGCTTACTGCCATACAAAATCATCCTGATTTGGAACTGCAACTGGTGGTAGCGGCCTCAGCCTTGCTGGACAGGTACGGAACAGCTGTGAACTACATTGAAAAAGACGGATTCAAAATAACAGGTAAGGTATTCAACGTACTGGAAGGTGAAAACCTCACCGCTGCAGCCAAAACAACCGGCATTGGTATTCTGGAACTTTCTACTCTGTTCGACAACATACAACCCGATGTAGTGGTAACTGTTGCCGACAGATTCGAAACCATGTCAACTGCCATATCCGCAGCTTACATGAATATTCCCTTAGCTCATGTACAAGGTGGTGAGGTTACTGGTAATATTGATGAAAAAGTACGCCATGCTATTACCAAGCTGGCCGACCTTCATTTTGTAGCTTCACCTATGGCACGTGACCGTGTAATAAAGATGGGCGAAAATCCTGAAAAGGTTTTTTTAACCGGCTGTCCCTCCATTGATGTGGCGAAAGAGATGATGAAAGATTCTCATCTTGACTTTGACCCGTTCATAAAATACAAAGGAGTAGGTAACATACTGGATATAACCAAGGGATATTTGGTAGTGATGCAACATCCTGTTACAACTGAATATGCAGACAGCCGTATGCATATTGAACAAACACTGGAGGCTATTGCTGAACTAAAATTACCTACCCTGTGGTTTTGGCCTAACGTAGATGCAGGTGCTGATGGGACGTCAAAGGGTATACGTGCATTCCGTGAGTTTAAAGACAGTTCAAACGTGCACTTCTTTAAAAACATGGAACCTGGCGATTTCCTGAAACTGTTAAAAAACAGCAGCTGCCTTATTGGTAACTCCAGCGTAGGAATACGCGAGTGCGCCTATCTGGGTGTTCCTGTGGTGAACATTGGCAGCCGACAAGTAGGACGTGAGCGTGGTGAAAATGCGATTGATACCGATTATAAAAAGGGAGAGATTATAGAGGCTATAAAAACTCAAATAAAGCACGGGCACTACAACCCTGATACTACCTACGGAACAGGTGAAGCAGGAGAACGTATCGCTGAACTATTAGCTACGGTTCCTCTTACTTTTCATAAAATTTTACACTATTGAACCAAACGTTCAAAATACGTGTAGCTGAAGACAAGGACTTTTCTCCAAAGGTGCTGCAAATGCTGCAGGAAGTAGCCGAAGTAGAAATGGCCTCTTGTACAGCAGAAGAATTACCCGAGATTTTTAATTCCTGCGATGTATTCTGGTTCCGGCTGGGTTTTAAACTGAACAAAGAATTAATTGACAACAGCACACAACTGAAAATTATTGCCACACCCGTAACGGGCATTGACCATATTGATGAAGCGGCTTGTGCGGCCAAAGGAATAAAAATTATCTGCCTGCGTGGCGAATACGAATTTCTTAAAGAAGTGCGTGCCACGGCTGAACATACACTTGCACTAACATTGGCACTTTTGCGTCATTTACCCGCAGCCACTCTGGATGCTCAACAAGGTAACTGGCAACGGGACTTGTACCGGGGCCATGAGCTCTACAAGAAAAAAGTGGGTATAATTGGTATGGGCCGCCTGGGACAAATTACTGCTTCTTATTTCAAAGCGTTTGGTTGTGATGTTTATTACTATGACACCCGCAGCATTACCAGCGAGGTAGCACAACCCGTAAAGCAGCTTAACGATATTGCTGCGTGTGACATCATATCTGTACACGTTAACTATACTAAAGAAAACCATCACCTCATTGATTCAGATTTTTTTGAGCAATGCACCGGTAACGGTTATTTCATCAACACTTCCCGTGGTGGTATTGTGAAGGAGATGGACTTGTTAAACGCTCTGGATAAAGGCCTGTTGAAAGGCGCAGCACTGGATGTAATTCAGGATGAATTCTCGTACAATGCTTCCAACACTTTAGCCACTTATGCCCGTGAGCACCACAACCTGTTGCTCACCCCGCACATCGGTGGTAACACTTACGAGTCATTTGAAAAGACCGAATTGTTTATAGCACAAAAAATAATTGCACAGTTACATGCTGCTGGCCGTTAACTACCATTACATCAGGGAGGAATACAACACTCCCTACCCCGCCTTCTTCGGCACAACACCTGAGCTTTTTCGTAAACAGTTGGTGGAACTATCAAAACACGGGAGTTTTGTAAGTGCTGACGATATTGCCGCTGCAGTTAAACACGAAAAAAAATTACCTGAACACTCCATCGTTATCACATTCGATGACGGACTTCGGGAACAATACGAATATGCCTTACCTGTTTTAAACGAATTGGGCATACCCGCTATCTTTTTTGTGAACACCATCAACCTTGAACAGAAAGTTTCAGAGGTACACAAAATTCATCTCCTGCGCTCAGTGATTTCTCCTGCTGATTTCCTGCACCAGATAACAAGTTACCTGAAGGAACATCAAATCAGTATCAGTGATTTCAGTAAAGCAGGGGAACATGGAAAGGCGCATTATCTCTATGATAATGAAGAAACAGCCGCATTAAAGTACATCCTTAATTTTTTGCTACCTCAAGCTGTACTTAGTTCTGTATGTAACAACATCTTTAACACACACTTTGATGAAGCTGAGACAGCAAATAATATGTACTTTACCAGAGAACAGTTAAGTGCTTTGCTCAACAGGAATTTTATAGGTTCACACGGGCATGAACATTTGCCGCTGGGTACATTATCAGAACACCATAAAAATGAACAAGTAAGTAAAACTCAACATATACTCTCTGCCTTATCAGGTAAAAACATACCTGCTTTCAGCTACCCGTATGGATCAGCTACCGCCTGTGCAGATATGCAGCACACCTTACAAAGTAACCATTTCACATTCGCCTTCACCATGAATCGGGCAGTGAACATTAATTTAGAAACACCCTTCTATCTCTCTCGCTTTGATAACAATGACGTGCCGTTAGGTAAAGCTTCTAAAATTCCTGTAGACATGAATATGTTTGACTTTTTCAGTTCACAAAACGCATGAAGTTTATCATCATCACAGGCAACGAACTCCGCCATCGCTTCTTTGCCCTTACGGTAAGCAAAAAATTGAATGTGGCTCATGTGTACCTGGAGAAAAAAGCCAATGTGCATGAAAAATTTGAGTGTACACCGGAGCAAAAACAAATTATAGACAAACATTTTGCTTTAAGAGAAAAAAGCGAACAACAGTACTTCGGGGGCTACAATGACATCAGCAGTTTGCCGCATAGTTTTATTGATACAGGTAAAAGCAATGACCCCGATATTACAGAACATATAAAGGGACTGAACGCAGATGCTGTTCTGCTGTTTGGTTCAAGCCTCATCAAAGAACCCTTGCTAAGTTTATTCGACAACAAAACAATCAATCTTCATTTGGGCCTGTCTCCTTATTACAGAGGCTCAGGAACCAACTTCTGGCCTTTGTTTTACAATGAACCGGAGTGCGTAGGGGCCACTATACACCTGGCTACTGCACAAGTTGATGCAGGTGCTATATTACTGCAAGTAAGACCCGCCTATAACGAAAATGACACTATACATGATTTAGGCAACAAAACCATTCAGGCATCTGCTGAAGTGCTGCCTGATGCTGTTATGCGCTTTTTCTCCGGCCAACTGCAACCTCAGGTTCAACCGGAAGGCATAGGTAAATTATGCAAGAGAAAAGACCTTACTGCTGAATCCATTGTTAAGGTGTATGACAATTTTGAAAACGGCATGATGGCTGATTTATTGAATAACATAGAAAAAAGACTGGCCTCATTTCCGATAGTAACATGAAAATTCTGGGAATAATACCTGCACGTGCCGGCTCCAAAAGAATACCCGGCAAAAACATAAAGCCACTACAGGGCAAACCATTGGTGGCTTATTCCATTGAAGCAGCATTAAAATCAAAATTACTTACCCATGTTGCGGTAAGTTCTGACAGCGCTGAGGTACTGAAGATAGCAGCACAATATCCTGAAGTAACTCCCATTCAACGCCCTGCTGAACTGGCGGATGACCATTCTCCTGCTATTGATTATGTAAAACATGCCCTGCAAACCCTTGGTGAAAATTTTGACCTGGTGGTTATTCTGCAACCCAGCTCACCGCTCACCTTGCCTGAGGACATTGACCATACCATTGAACTGCTCCTCCAACATCCCGAAGCTGATTCTTCAGTATCGGTTATGAAACTTGATCATGCCACTCATCCGGTAAAACTGAAAGTAAAAAAAGATGATTTGTTGCTTCCATTCTGGGAAGAAGAAAACGGACGAATGGCTGCAAATGAATTACCTGAATTGTATGTACGTAATTGTGCCGTGTATGTAAGTCGCAGCAGCACCATAAGCAATGGAAAAATAATTGGCGACCACTGCGTGGGTTTCCTGATGCCACGTGAGAGATCGGTAGACATTAACGACCCTATTGACTTTGAATTTGCAGAATTTCTGATGAGCAAACATGCTTAAAAAAATAAAGGAGCTTTTAAAAGACGTTAGTTTCTATGGCTTGAGTCAGGTACTGAGTCAGGCTATCAGCTTTCTTTTACTCCCTTTATATACACAATACCTGAGTCCGAGTGATTACGGAATTCTGGCATTGCTGGGTATTATCACTAGTGTCTTTGGCCCTTTGTCTTTGTTAGGTGTAAATGGGGCTTTGTTCAGATATGTAGGTGGTGAAAAACTTAGTGAACACGAAGAGAGAGTTTACATCTCCAATGCCTTCATCATGGTAACACTTAATACCGCTGTGTTATTAATTGCTGGTGTCATTTTTTCTGCATTTCTATCGGACATTACATTCAGTTCAAAAGAACACACCCATCTGGTACGCTTGTCCTTGTTGGCCGGAGCCATAGGCTCCCTAACCTCCATCCCATTAGCTGTTCTTAGGGTTAAACGTAAAGTAAAAGGTATTGTGATATTAAATACCATTGGCTTAGTGCTCAACATCGGACTAACAATTTATTTTGTGGCGTTTCTCAAAAGAGGTTTATTGGGAGCTATAGAGGCCTCTATTATCAGTAACTCACTCAACTTGCTGCCACTTCTTTACTTCATAAAAGACGTTTCTTTAAAACACATCAGAAAAACCAACAGCAAAGAACTCCTGTCATACGGTTTGCCTAATGTACCGCACTACCTTATGGCACTGGCTTTTGCTTATTATACCAGTTTCTCAGTAAATAAATTATTAAGTACACAGGAACTTGGTTTCTATTCGATGGCACAAAAATTCACTTTGCCCTTTAGCCTGCTCATGAACAGTGTACAATCATCGTGGAATGCATACAAGTTTGAAATTCTCAAAAACGATGAAAATGCAAGGGAGACATTCAGAAAATTTAGTCGCTACCTTATTGCTATTTACTTCCTTGTCTTTGCAGCTACCGTTTGTGGAGGGGGGTACTTATTGAATATAGCTACAACAAAGTCATATTCTGTAGCAGCCACATACATTCCAAGTATTTCTTTTATTGTTATGGCAAATGCACTTTACTACGTATATGGCACAGGTGTATCGTTCGGCAAAAATCAAAATTTTGCACCGCTAATCAGTTTTTCCGGATTAATAGCCGTAGTTGCGACTAACTACTTTTTCATTACGCACTTCGGAATCAATGGTGCTGCGATATCCAATGCTTTTGGGTGGATTGTTATGGCCACGATAGTTTATTTCATTTCCGAGAAACTGTATCATGTTGGAAACAGCTTCTTTAAATTTATCGAGGTACTTATTGCATCTGCTCTTTTAATTCTACTAAGTAACAGTCTTAAAAGTCCAAGTTTTCTTATTGGTTTATCTTTTAACATGGTACTAATGATTTCAAGTGTACTCTTTGTAAGATACAGGTTGATAAATAAAGAAGAAGTACAAAATGGTATGGACATTTTGAAAAGAAAATTGGAAAGAAAATAGTCATTGCTCATTGACTATTTTGTTCACAGAAGATACAAATCAAACGTCACGAAATATTAAAAACATGAGAATTGCTGAAAAAATACTCTACCACTTGGCAATGAGGTGGCCAAGTCCAATTAAATCCCAAATTGAAAAATTAGGCGATACAGATAATATTGAACATGAATACCGATACGCAATATTACAGCAATATGACTCCAAAGTAATAAAAGGTCTTCCTTATGGAATAAGGGATAAAGAAATTCTTGAAATAGGTTGCGGACATGGCGGAATCTGCCTCTTTATGGCAATGAATGGTGCAAAAAAAGTGGTTGGTATAGACCTCAATACATTTCATCTTGAGATAGCTAAGACTATAAAAAAACGAGTAGAAAATGACATGGGCATCAAAAACCTGCCCATTGAATATATGGAAATGAATGCCTATGAAATGACATTTGAGGAAAACAGTTTCGACATCGTTTATGCTGATTTTGCTTTTGAGCACTTTATGGAGCCTGAAAAAGTAATGCAAGAAAGTTATAGACTCCTAAGGAAGGGGGGGAAATTAGTGGTTCCTGGTTTTTTATCAATATGGAGCAAACATGCGCTACACCTAAAACATGGTTTGAAAATGCCATGGGCAAATCTTTTTTTCTCAGAACAAACTATTTGTAATGTAATGGTTAGACTTGCTGAAGAACAACCATACTTAAAGAATTTATACCCCGGTGTACTGAACCATCCTAAAAAAGTAAGAGACCTCAGAAAATACAAAGATTTGAATGATATTACTTACGGCAAATTCAAAGCCATGGCAATTAAAACCGGATTTGAAATTGAAAGTTTTGCAATTTATGGCGAACCAAGATTATTGAACTCTTTCCTTCGCAGAATACCACTCATAAACAAAACAATTCTTACCGACATCTTCTCCACTGCTGCTGGAAGTGTTTTAATAAAAAAATAATGTTAAAAACAGCAATAATAGGGCTTGGCCCCCATGGTCAAAGAATTTTAAAAGCCTGCCTTCAGATTCCTGAACTGGAAATTACCGGACTGGTAGATAAGAATAATGATACTCTTCATAAAGCACTTCCCGGAAGAACAGAGTTATACTTCAATAGCACTAAAGACTTATATAACTCTTCAAATAAGCCTGAAGTAGTTATTATCGCAACGAATGGGCCCTCACACCATCCGTTAACCATGGAAGCTATGGAAAACGGAGCACGCTATATTATGGTTGAAAAACCTATGGCTTGTTCTGTTGCAGAAGCCGAAGAAATGGAGAAAGCAGCACAAACAAAAGGTATAAGGCTTTCTATAGACAAACCAATCAGGCACGATGACGTATATGTGTGGCTACATGATTTAATTAGTAAAAATGAACTGGGAGAGATAAGAAGTATATACATTCAAAAACCCGGTATTGGTCTTGGTTGCTTAGGCACACACTCATTCGACCTTAGTAACTTTCTGATGAATGATTTCCCTAACAAAGTAACAGCATGGGTGGATGAACCCGTGGGAATTAATCCCAGAGGTGAACAATTTGTTGACCCAGGTGGATTAGTTATTCTGCAATACGCGCAAAACAAAAAAGCAATAATCAGCCAGATTGAAGATGGTGCCGGACCTCAGTCTCTGGAAGTGATTCTCACAGGAGGACGCATTTACCACGACCCAAAAAATGCATACATTGATGTCCGCAAAAGGGATCTAAGTATTAAGCCGGGGCCAAATCAGCCTCCGGTATATGAAAAAATTCCACCCGATACTACATACAATCTTAAAGGTGATTTAGTAGAACAGGTTAAACGGGTAATCATGGAATTAATTGGTAGCGCCCCTATGAAAACAGATGCGAAATATGGAAAAAACGCCATAGAGGTATTAACAGCTGCTTATATCTCTCACCAAAAAGGCAACATCCCTGTTAACCTTCCTATCACTCTTGCAGAAGAGAAGAAAATCTATTTACCTATTACATGACCATGTTAAAAAGAATTGTACTTATTGGCTATGGTAACATAGCTCAAAAACATATTGAAGTACTGAGGAGTTTGGGATGCGAAATTGTTGCTTCATGCAATAGAAGCAAAGAGATGAATGAGCTTGCCAGATTACAGTCCGGCATCCCTGAAACATATACAGATTATCATCAAATGATAAAACAAACCACACCTGATGGTATTGTTATTTGTGTTTCTTTCCTGCAAATGAGTAAAGTATTGAAAGACGTTATCCCTTATAAAATACCCATATTGGCAGAAAAACCTTCAGGAACCAGCTACAAAGAACATATCGAACTTCAACAACTTTCTGCTGAACACAACACAAGTGTTATGTTAGGTCTGAATAGAAGACACTATTCTGTCTTCGCTAAAGCAATAGCTGAAATAGGTGGAAAAGACAAAATAACTACTGTACTTGTTGAATGGTCTGAAGATCCTGAAAAATTAATCAGTAATAAAGGATACGGCCATGATGAGCTCTCCAAGCTTACATTCGGGTATACTATACACGGCATTGATATTCTCACAACATTAGCAGGGAAAATAAGCAAGTATCACTTCATTAAATCAGAGCACAAATTACCGTACAATTGGATTTATAACTTATCTGGTATTTCTGAAAAGGGTGTGGTATTTAACCTCAACTGCTCTTGGGATAATCCTGTACCCTGGAGAGTAGTAATTTATTGTAAAGATGCAAGAGTAGAATTTGCTCCTTTAGAAAATGCAGTAATAACAAGGGGCAAAACCAAGCTTATAGTAGAGGCCGATGACAAGGACAAGAACTTTAAAGCAGGGTTTATAAGACAGGCACAACTTTTTGTTGAGCAGAACATTAATGGCTACGAGCTGTCTTCTTGCACTGATACAATGTGGCTTGCGGAAGAAATCAACAATCAACTGCAATGAAAATTTTGACGATTGCTGACTCACTGGCTATGCCAAGAAAAGAAGGCAATGACATTGTATTGTGGGATGAAACCTGGATATACATTCTGGAAAAAGAGTTGAGAAAAACAGACCGAGATATTCAAATTGTCAACCGTGCTGAGAGGGCAAAAACTATGTCTTCTTTGGAAGCACCTTCGCTATTTTCTGAATACGTTGAATTGTTTCAGCCCGACACTATCATTATTCAGCTTGGGGTGGTTGACTCTATGCCCAGAATATTTTCATTAAGTGAGCAACAAATATTAAACCTACAAATACGAAGCAGATTCTTAATCCCTGATTGGTTAAAGAAACAAATTATTTCAAACAGAACCAAAAGAAGACAAATCATCACGGCCAAAAATCCGCTGAAGAAAGTTTACACCGCACCGGAAAAATTTCCAAATTATTTGTCAGCTTTCATAAATAAGTGCAGAACGTTTGACCCTGATACAAGGTTTTTAATAATTCCGATTCTCACAAATGAACAAACAATGGATTCAAAATCACCCGGGTCTACCGGAAATAAAAACTTATACAATAGTTTGCTTAGAAAAATATGTACTGAAAACAGGGATGTTCACATGCTCAACGAAGAAGTATTTAAAGGTGTAAGTGAAAAGATATTCTGTAGTGATGGCTACCATTTGAATAATACAGGCAACTTGTTGCTGGCCGAAGAAATACTTAAAAATCTACAAATTAACTAGTGCGCACAGGATTCAAAAAACTCTTCTTTATTAACAACATCGACTATGCGGATGTGTTTTGTTTGCTAACAAAACGAAAGGCTGCTCAAAGCAACTCCGCAACGGTTAAACCTGAAACGAAAAAAGACAGATTAGCATTTGTAAACTATGTAGTACGTGGGCTAAAAAACAAAATTGACTTCTATCTACTGAAAATGGAATCTCAGATTCTATCAAAAAAGAATGAGCCATTAAGCAACATAGACTTTCTGTTGTTGACAGTAGAACCAACAGAAACGAAACAGCTGAAAGAGTTGTACAAAGAAATTCTAGTGAACGGGAAAAGTGCCGTATTCATCACGGATAGAATCAAGCTGTGTAAACAATTACGAAAAGAAGGTATAAAGGTACACCTCATACTAAGAGACCACTCAACACACGCTCAAGAGGCAAACAGTATAATTACTCTGGCCACTTCAATGGCACACGATGACGAAGGATACAATACGTTAGCCATAATGAGAGAATACCTGCCACTTTACCTGAGCATGGCCGCTGATTTTGAAAACATAATTAAAAAAACTAAGCCTAAACATGTGTTTTTAGGTTACGACATTACACAAGAGGGGCGTTTAATGGACGCAATATGTAAAAACAGACACATTCCTACCTATTGCATACAGCACGGTCTTATCATCAAAGATTCAGTCCATTCTGAACACATTGCCGATCGCTTCTTTGTTTTCGGAGAAATTGCTGAAAAAAATCTGGTGTCATCTGGAATGAGTAAAAATAAAGTATTCATAAGTGGCGCTCCGTACATGGACTCTTACGAAGCGAAAGGAGAAATGAATATCTTTTTAAGAAAGAAAATACCTGCAAAATATGGTAACTTCATTCTGATTTGCACTTCGGGAGCAGGCCACAGTACTTCTTTAAAACATCACTTGGAAATGATAAGGCTGTTTGAAGAAACCATCAGTAATTTTCAGGAAACATTTTTTGTGATTAAACTGCACCGAAAAGATAGCACAAGCTATTACAATGTTCTGAATACCTACAAGAATGTCCTTGTCATTAGCACCAATGACAATTCTTTACCTGAAAACATATTTGAATACTTTACCGGGTGCAGTGCATTAATAACCGGAATTTCAGCAAGCGCCACAGAGGCAATGAGTTTGGGTATACCTGTAATAACAATTGACTTACTGAACGAATTTAACCATGTTGATTTTATAAGTGCCGGTGCAACTATTCATACCGGCAATAAAAAGGAATTTACAGAAGCACTTGGTATAATCAGGGATATCAACAACACCAGAGTGCGTAGTACTATAGAGGCTGCGGATTCTTTTTCTAAAACTTACTTTAGTAAATCAAATACAACAGCCTGCTCATTTATCCTTAGCCATTTAATAGAAAATCAGGAAACATGTGCGGCATAGCAGGCATAGCAGGTAAAAAGGACGAAGTGAGCGTGCAAAGCATGTTACATGCTACTGCGCACCGCGGACCTGACGACAGCGGTATGTATGCTGATGAGTTATGTACATTGGGACATAACCGTTTATCCATTATTGACCTGAGTGCAGCCGGTCACCAACCCATGCTTTCACCAAACGGGCGTTATGTGATGGTGTACAATGGGGAGATTTACAACTACAAAAGCAGAAGAACGGAGTTAGAGAACTGTGGTATTTCCTTTAAGTCTCAAACTGATAGCGAGGTAGTATTACAACTCTACATCAAACATGGGGGCAACTGTGTAAACTACTTGAGAGGTATGTTTGCATTCGCCATCTGGGATACACAAGAAAAAACATTGTTTGCGGCAAGAGACCGTCATGGTATAAAACCCTTTTATTACACGTATCAAAATAGTATTCTACAATTTTGCTCAGAGATAAAAGGATTGGTTGCGGGAGGAAAAGCAGATTTAGCATTAAACCCGATTGCTATACAACAATTCTTGACAAAGGGTTGTGTTTACCCTCCCAACACTTTTTATAAAGAAATCAAAAGTCTGCTTCCGGGCCAATCATTAATCTGGCAAAACGGAAAAATGTCAATAGCAGATTACATACAGTCTCCTTCAGTTGAAACTGCTGAAAATATTTCTTATGGTGAAGCAGTGCAACAAGTATACAGCTACCTGCATCACTCAACCGAAGAACAAATGGTGAGTGATGTGCCGCTGGGCATTTTCCTGAGCGGAGGCTTAGATTCCAGCGTGTTAACCTGTGCAGCAAAAAAATTCAAAAGTCAGCTCGACACATTTTCAATAGGCTTTGAGGGAAAAAACAAAAGAATTGATGAAAGCAGTGAGGCGACAATTTCAGCCAAGTACTTTGGTACAACACACCATCAACTTACTATAAGCGACCATGACATTTCGAAACACATTGAGCAATTTATTCACACCATAGATCAACCTTCCCTTGATGGAATAAACAGCTATTTTATTTCCTGCTATTCCTCTTCTTCTGTAACGGTAGCTCTTTCAGGATTAGGAGGAGACGAACTTTTTATGGGGTATTCGTCTCAACAATTCCTTTTAAATCACACTACACACAAGCCTATCGGCCATACTGCACTAAAAACATCGTGGAAGATACTACCTGACTACCTGAAAAGACGGTGGGAAATTGATTACTGTGCAGGAAACCTGAAAAAGTTATACGCCATAGTGAACAGAGTATTTACACCACAGGAGATTAATCAGATACTGCAAACAAGAGAAGATGTGTTGGATACATTCGCTGATTCACTAAACGCATATCAACTCAACACAAAAAGTCCTGAAAAACAAATCAGTTTGATGGATCAGTACCTGTTTATGGGAGCCCGACTCAGAGAGATTGATGTAACCGGAATGGCCTGGTCAATGGAAACCCGTTTTCCATTGCTGGACGAACGTTTAACAGATTACCTGATGACTTTGCCTCCCTCCTACCTGCTAAGTGGAAAAGGAAATACAAGTCAAACCTATGAAAAAGGGAAAGTAAAAAAACTCCTTTATGATGCATTTAAAAAAGAACTCCCTACAGATTTTATCACACGCAATAAAAAGGGATTTGAAATGCCTTTTCACAGTTGGCTGAGTGAGGCAATCAGTGGTATTGTAAAAGAAGAATTAAATAATCTGCACCCTGTTTTTAAAAACAAAGAGTTCCTGATGAGCTTACTGGAGGAAGAAATGAAACAAGGTGGCTGGATAAAAAACTGGAGCATATTCGTGCTCAATTTTTGGCTCAGAAAAAATTTCAAAAAACAATCAAATAATTAAATAAATATGTCAAGCAAAAAAATTCTGATCACCGGAGGCCGCGGCACAATAGGCACCGGGTTGGTAAATGAACTAAACAGCAGAGGCCATCAGGTCTATGCCATTGATTTGTATCATGATGTGGACCAAATTGGTTTTTCTCTTCGCACAGATGAGCAGGACCCTCGTTATGCCCGTTGCGATGTGGGCGAAATGAGACAGTTAGAAAAGATTTTCGAAACATGGGGCCCCTTTGATTATGTGTACCACTGCGCAGCCGAGTTCGGTCGCTGGAATGGGGAAGACTATTACGAACAGGTATGGCGCTCCAATGCAGTAGGAACCAAAAATATAATCCGCTTACAGGAAAAGTATAAATTCAGACTCATTCACTTCTCTTCATCAGAAGTATATGGTGATTGGCCGGAGATTATGGTGGAAAACATCATGGACAAGTATGAAGTAAAGCAAATGAATGATTATGCCATAAGTAAATGGGTAAATGAAATGCAGATTGCTAACTCCAGAATACAATTCGGTACTGAATCAGTAGTAGTACGTATATTCAACACTTATGGCCCGGGAGAATATTACAGCCCGTACCGTTCAGTAAATTCCCGCTTTATCTATTGCGCATTAAAAGGAATTCCTTGGTTAGTATATCGCGGATACACCCGCACATCTACCTACTTAGCTGATTCGGTAAGAACACTGTGCAACATTGCAGATAATTTCAAAGACGGTGAAACTTACAACGTTGGTGGAGATCAATACCACACAGTGGAAGAGTTCTCAAATCTGGTACTGAAAGTAACAGGTGCTGATCCGGGGTTAGTAATCTATAAAGATGCTGAGGTATTGACCACACGTCATAAAAAAGTAGACATCTCCAAAGCCATTAACGACCTGAACCACCAAACAACCATGAAACTGGAAGATGGCATCAGGGCCACAGTAGAATGGATGCGTGGAGTTTATAAATTCTAATAGAAATACAATTGCCTAAAAAAATTCTTTTTGTTCATCATTTCCCAGGTATGGGGGGCGCTCCACTTAGTTTACTATATACTATAGAAAAACTCGATAGAGCGCTTTACCATCCTGTTGTTTTATTTCTGGCTAATCAAGGGGATGCAATAGACCTGTACAGAAGAAAAAATATAGAAATATATACTGCACCTCAAATTGGCTTTTTCCCGCATGGTGACAATGGATGGTTAAAAGTGAAAAATATCCCCGAAATAATAAGACGTATTTTTGACATTAAACAATCTGTATCATTATCCATCGAAATTCTTAAGGAAATAAAACCTGATATCGTGCATATCAACACTTCTTTTCCGCATGCATTTGGCATAGCTTCGAAAAAAATGGGGATACCATTGGTTTGGCATATAAGAGAACCTATAGCTAAGGGCTATTTTGGAATAAGAAGGCATTTCATACAGAAAAATATAAATAAATGTGCTGATGCAATCATAGCCATTTCACAGAACGATGCAAATTCAATGGGTAAATTTTGTGAGCGGGTACAAGTAGTATATAACTATGTTGATTTTAGTTATTTTGATAAAAACATTAACCCTGAACAATGTAGAAAAGAGGTTATCGGTAAACATAGTGTAAAAGACAATGTAGTTACTATGTTGGGAGGGGTAGTACACAGCAAAGGTGCCGATATATTCCTAAAAGCTGCAGCAGAAATTATCAAAACACGGAATGATGTGATTTTTATTTTGGCCGGTAGTAAACCAGAGTTGCTTTATAGTTCAACAAAATGGAAAAAAGAACTCAGGCTATTTTTAGAGAAGTGGCGTATTTTAGACAACATGAGTTTAAAATGCCTTAGAATAGTTAATAAAATACATGATAAAAACAGAATACTTTTCTGTGGAATGGTTGATAATGTCCCACAAATATTGGGAGCTACAAATATTTTGGTATGGCCTGCAACTATGTCTCATTTTTCTCGTCCGGTAATAGAGGCTGGGGCGATGAGCAAAGTTGTAATTGCTTCAGATTTCAGTTCATCTAGAGAGTTGGTGACACATAAATTTAACGGACTTCTTATAAAATCGGGACGTGTTGATGCCTTAGTAGATGCAATTAATCATTTGTTGAACAACCCTGAAGAAGCTGAGCGAATGGGAGAAAATGGCTATAAAATTGCACTTGAAAGGTACAATGCAATTACCAACACAAAAGTAATTTTTTCTATATATGAGAATCTTTTAAATGCACAAAAATAAACTGCTGATTATTTCATCCGAAAGTTACGGAACGCACAATGGAAGTGCCGTAATCATAAACAGGTTACTAACTAATATTGATGCCGAGAACATTATTTACATGGGCATCAAACCTATAAAAAAAGGTATGTTGGATGCACCGTTTAAAACGTATTATTTGCCTTATATAAGTATCCATTGGCGTTTGGAAATTATTTACAGACTATTATCCTTTATCCCCGCCACCTTACTTGGCCTGTTTCTTTTAATCAAGTATAAACCGAAAAGCATTCTCGTTTTTTATCCTTTTGAAAATGCCCTATTTACTGCATACCTGTTACGTTTGATAAGTGGTACACCCATTTACCCGTATTTAAACGACCTGTATCTGGAGAACAGAACAGGGCTAATGAAACAAGTGGCAGCCTTTCTTCAACCACGTCTCTTTAAAAAGTCTGAAAAAATCATAGTGGTAAATAAAGGAATGAATACCTTCTACCAAAACAAACTGAATATAAATACAGAAGTAATTTTCACTTCCATTAATGAACATATACCTACCCGAGTGACCGTGCCTGAGATAACCGGCAAATTTGTTCTGGGTTACTCGGGTAACATTAACAATGACCGTATTGATGTGTTCAAGACTATGGTAGCTGCACTAGGTAATCGCGAAGATGTAGAAATACGATTGTTTACCGGAACAACTCAAAAAGAATTAGAAATGCAGGGCGCCTGGAGCGATAACATGTCTATCAGATTTATTAAAAAGGCTGATGAACTTGTACACGAACTCGGACTATGCCACGCACTCTATCTTCCCCTCACCTTCTCCACCACAGGGACACCCGTTGACCAATTAGCTACCTGCTTAGGAATAAAGTCTTATGAATATTTGATATGCGGAGCTCCTGTTATTGTGCAATGTCCGTTGGAATATTATACCTCACAATTTTACATTGACCGGAACTGTGGGATGGTAATAGGTGAGAATACAACTGAAGCTTTATTAAAAGGAATTACAGAATTAAAAAACAACAAGTCACTAAGGCAGGAATTGGTTAACAATTCATTAATTGCCGCAACCGAGTTTACAGGTCAGAAAAACGCTGAGAAATTATTAAATATTATTGCATGAATATACTCATTACCGGAGGCGCAGGATTCATTGGATCCAACATAGTAAAAAAAGGACTCGAACTGGGTCATAACATTACTGTCCTCGACAACCTTTCAACCGGATACAAAAAGAACATTGATGAATCAAGAGTAGAATTTGTAGAAGGCGACATTCGTAACCGCGAGTTACTGTTCGAACTCACAAAAGACAAAGATGCCGTTTTTCATTTGGCAGCAAATGTGGGGAATGTAAAGTCTATAGAATCTCCTTCAGACGATTCTACCATTAACTTACTGGGCACCATCAACCTGTTGGATGTTATGGTAAAAAACAATGTATCCAAAATCATTTACTCCTCAACTGCTGCGGGCTATGGTGAACCCAAGTACTTACCTGTAGACGAAGAGCATCCCATGAATGCTGACTCTCCTTATGGAGTATCCAAAATATCAGCTGAAAAAATGATTCTCTGCTACAGCAAACTTTATGGGTTTCAAGCTACGTGTTTACGCTACTTTAATGCTTATGGTGTTAACCAGCGCTTTGACGCTTACGGAAATGTTATTCCCATATTTTTAAGAAAGATACTGAACAATGAACCGCTTACTGTATATGGAGACGGAGAACAAACACGTGATTTTGTTAACGTATACGATATCGCAAGAGCCAATTGGATGGCTTTTGAAAATAATATAACCGGCTATTTTAATGTGGCCACTGGAGAAGGTTCCTCCATTAATCACCTGCTTAATATCCTGAAAAAAATAAGCGGAAAAGAGTTTGATGTTACCTTTTCATCTCCCCGCAAAGGAGAAGTAAAACACAGTGTGGCAAATATAGAAAAAGCAAAGCACGCTCTTAATTTCACTACTGAGGTGAGTTTGGAGCAAGGCCTGGCAGAATACTGGAACTGGTTCATTCAAGACACCACAACATGATAAAAAAAATCCTTCAGAATACATTTGCCATATTATTGGGCATTGGCTTCACATTATTGCTATTGGAGATTGTATTCAGAACAGCAATGCCTGCGGCAAGTTTACCCAAAAGCTTATGGAATAGTGAGTATAACATCCCTTCATTTGAACCCGGCACCAGCGGTAAATATTCATTCGGAAAATTCTGCCACACAGGAGGGAAATGGCAAATCAACAATGAAGGTTGGAATTCTCCGTATGACTACACTAAAAACAATAAACCAACTATAGCCATTTTTGGTGATTCTTATATTGAGGCCTTTCAAATTGATGTTGAGAAAAGCCTAGGACCAGTACTTCAAAACAAACTTGCACCACAATTTAATGTCTTCAGTTTCGGAACTTCAGGTGCCCCGCTTAGCCAATACTTGCAACTGGCCCGATACGCAAACCGGAAATTTGAACCACAAATAATGGTACTAAACCTGATTCACAATGATTTTGATGAATCCATAGCCGCTGAACAATACAAGAAGCTGTATTTACGCTACCGGAAAATTAACGACTCTGCATTTACAGAAGATGCTGTTGAAAAAAGCGCTGAGGCAGGCTTTCGCTTCAGAATGCTGAATGCCACCGCAACAGGACGTTACCTGCTTCACAACCTAAAAATACAGGAAATCAACTTTACTTCATTCTTTAAAAGCAAGCCCTCTACCGATACAGCATCGTTTAATGCCAATATAGATGTTAAAAAAGTTCTGTCTCAACAAGATGACATTCGCAAAGTAACTGAGCTTATTTTATTGCAGTTCAAAAAAGAATTTCCATCCGCAAGATTAATTCTTTTGATGGACGGGCTTAGAAAAGAGATATATGAAAATATACCTCCGGAAGAAAGCAACATAATCTGGATGAATACCATGGTGAAAGAACTCGCCAATCAACACAGTATAGAGTTTATAGACCTTACTGAAACCTTTGCATCAGATTATCAAAAAAATAATACACATTTCGAATCTCCTTATGACTGGCATTGGAATGAATATGGCCACCGGATAGCAGCCGAAACATTATATCAACAAATTACTTCTAAAACGAACTAAGCATGTGCGGCATAAGCGGATTTTGTGATTTTACCGGTAACAGCAATGAACAATTGCTGAAAAGCATGAACGACACCCTGCAACACCGCGGGCCTGACGGTGACGGATTATATTTCAGGGCACAGGACCATTACACTTTAGGAATGGGACATAAACGCTTGTCCATTATTGACCTGAGCAACAACGGGGCACAGCCCATGCATTTTGAGCACCTCTCCATTGTGTTTAATGGCGAGGTATACAACTACCGCGAAATCAAAAAAGAACTACAGGATAAAGGATATTCCTTTACCTCCGATTCAGATACTGAAGTGGTATTAAAAGCATTTGATTGCTGGCAACATCAGGCAGTGCATAAGTTCATCGGTATGTTTGCCTTTGCCATCTACGATAAAAAACACAATCAACTCCACCTCTACCGCGACCGTGCGGGAGTGAAACCGTTGTACTATTATTTCCACCAGGGCTTGCTCCTGTTTGCTTCTGAACTGAAAGCTTTTCACCAACATCCCCGCTTTGATAAAACATTAGACATCAACGCACTTTCGTTCTACCTCAAAAGCGGTTACTACCATGCGCCTGAAACTGTTTTTGCGCACAGTAAAAAACTGAAACCCGGGCACTACCTCAGTCTCGACCTCAATACAAAAGAGCTCACCACAACCTGCTACTGGAACGTACTCAACTACTATAACGCACCGGTAAACAAGGCAAGTGAAGAAGAAATACTTTTTGAAACAGAAAAATTACTGCAATCCGCTTTTGAATACCGCATGGTGGCCGATGTGCCTGTGGGAGTTTTTCTGAGTGGCGGATACGACAGTTCAGCAGTTGCTGCATTGTTGCAAAAAGGACGTACACAAAAAGTGAAAACATTTACCATAGGGTTTCATGAGCAGGGATACAATGAGGCCCCGTTTGCCAAACAGGTAGCCGAACACTTGGGTACTGAACATTACGAATACTACTGCACCAGAAAAGAAGCGCAGGATTTGATACCTCAGCTACCCTTCTATTATGATGAGCCGTTTGCCGACAGTTCAGCCATTCCTACCATGCTGGTTTCGGCCTTTGCCCGCAAGCAGGTAACAGTGGCACTCTCAGCTGATGGTGGTGATGAATTATTTGGCGGATACGGAAAATACTTCGGGTTCAATAACCCCATGCACAACCTTATTAAATTACCTTACCTGCTGCGCAAGGGCCTCTCTCCTTTCGCTGCCCTGGTAAAACATTTACCGGGAATAAGCAATGCAGAGATTAAAGCGGAATCACTGTACGAAGTGTTAAGTTCCAAACAGGCCGGCCGGTATTTTATAGAACCCCGTTTATTTGGACGACACAGCTTACAAGATACTTTGCTGCTGCCGCACACAACCCATGCTGGCGCCTTTGACAATTTTAACCTGCTGCAACCTCATGTAGATACACTAAACAGCATGTTGGCCATTGATTACGAAACCTATATGGTAGATGATATACTGGCCAAAGTGGACCGGGCAACCATGTCGGTAAGTCTGGAAGGTCGTGAGCCACTACTCGACCACCGACTGGTAGAATACTTAGGTGCCATACCCGGTAGTAAAAAGACTCCCGACAACCAACAGAAATACCTGCTCAAAAAAATTGTTCATCAGTACCTGCCCAAAGAAATGATGGACCGTAAAAAAATGGGATTCGGAGTACCGTTGGTACACTGGTTTAAAGATGAACTGGGAGATTATTTTGAACGCTACCTGAATGAGGCTGCCATCACCGCTGACGGAATTTTTAACCCTGTGCGGATAAAAGCCATTCAGCACACCTACAAAAACAGCACACACCCGGCAACCAGCGAGGTGGCCTTTACCCAATTGTGGTACCTGTTGTGCTTCCAGATGTGGAAAGAGAAATGGATGTAAAAAAGAGCAATTGAACAAGAATAAATTTTACAGGGTTCTTATTGTTGAAAGCATTATAGGTGCATTGATACTGCTCAGTGCACATTTTTTGGAAGCAATGGTAATCCCTTTGTCTCTTCTCGCATTTGCCTATACCATCTGGCATCACCTGAAATTCATTCCACACCCTGAATATTCTGTTACACACCTTTGTTATCTGGTTGTTTCGGGAGTATTCGGTTTCTTTTTTGCACAAACCGGAATTAACATCAACTTCATCTTTTTCGGATTAACTGCTGTAAGTACGTTTAATATTATTGAAGTAAACAAAAAGCCGATTATCTATGTGTTTTTGATGCTACTTTTTGCTTTAACCAATTCATTGTTTAATAAATATTCTGCGTACAGCAGCACCGGAGATAGTTCGTCCGTTCTGACAATTCTTTTCCCTATTGCTTTATTTGTGTTCATTTATTCGACCATAAAAAATACCACACAATTGCAATTACTGTACAAAAGCATTTTTGCCGCTATAATTATCTCAGCGTTCGACTTCTTGTTGGTATACCTCAACGGCCCGCTTTATTCAGTAACTGAAGAAGTGGTATCAAAGGATGATGTTACTAAAGTATCGGGCATTTCCAATCAGGTAAACCAAATTGCCAATTACATCGCTTACATCACACCAATTGCCGTATACGGTATAACAAAAATGGATGCTAAGAACAAAAAATGGGGAATACTGCTGCTTGGAAGTTTACTCGTATTACTGATTTTTATGTCATCCAGAAGTGGAATAGCTTTAGTTGCCCTTTATTTTGCTTTTCTTATCGTCTTTTCGACCAATACAATTCGTTTGGGTACACGTTTAGTATTGCTTTGCCTCTTAAGCATAACATACCTGTGGGTTGTAGAATACGAATTACCTATTTTCAAGAAAATAAAGATGCAGGGCGATACAGGAGATGAAGTAAGAATTGCAAAAATCAGTGAAGCGTGGGAAATATTTATGGAAAGCCCTTTAATAGGTATAGGGATAAATAACTATACCAGTATAGCAAAAGAAAAATTTAATAATTCGTTCAATACGCACAATACCTTATTATCAGTTATAGCAGAGCAGGGATTAGTCGGCATTATTCTGTTTATCTCCATTTTCATTACCCCGTTCATTAATTACGTACGTTTCAAAAAAAAATATCAACCAAACATTACAGAGCTAAACAAAGCTGTAATTATAAGCTGCACACTCATATTCATCAGTTTTTTTACAGATCACTTGCAGGGCAATGCCGTGTATTATATACTTATTGCTACAGCCATAAAAAGCACAACCCTTATTCAAGCTGAAACAACGTAAACAAAACATATTACTGCTGGCAGGCACTCTTCAGTCAGGAGGCACAGAAAAACACTTTTACCAACTTACTAAAAGTTTAAACCGTGATTTGTTTACTATTACGCTGGGCTTGGTAAAGCCGGTAAGAAATGATTTCGGCACACTACCTCAAGATGTGAATACGCTATTGTTAGACGGCAGCTACAGTAACCAAGCCAAACAAATACGGGCATGTGTATCCGCTGATAAAATTGATATAATCTACAGTTGCGCTTTTGAAACCTCCTTTCCGGTATTAGTAGCCTGGCCCTCGTTAAAGCGAACAGGCGTAAAATTTATTACAGGGGTGAGGGGCCGGTTTAACTTTCCTGTAAAAAGGAAGATAATCGAGTGGTTAATTTCAGCCATCAGCAATCGCATCATTTGCAACTCAGGTAAAATAAAGGAATATGTTCCGGCCCTATTCAGAAAAAAGTGTACAGTAATATACAATGGCATTGCGCCAATGCAATCAGTGCTCACAAAAGAAGAAGCTTTACAAAAACTGCACCTGCCGAACGGCACAAAAATAGTAGGATGCATTGCGCGTTTGTGTGCTGATAAAGGACAAGACATACTGGTAAATGCATTTGCACAAGCATTTCCGAATGATGAAAAGGTACTGTTGGTCTTAATCGGAGACGGAGAAGACCAAGCTAAGTTGAGGCAACAAATAAGCCTGTTAAAAATGGAGAAGCGCATTTTACTGAAGGGCAACCTACCTAATGCAGCTCAGTATTTACCTGCCTTTGATGTATTTGTACTCCCTTCGCGGACGGAAAGTTTCCCCAATGCTTTATTAGAAGCGATGCAGCTGAATTTACCCAGTGTAGCTACAAAGGTAGGTGGAGTAGAAGAAATTTTTCAGATAGCCCCTTTTGGAAAAATGATAGAGAAAGAAAACACCTCTGCAATGGCTATGGCACTAAAAGAGATAATGAGCCAACCACCATTTAAGATTAATATCGATTCATTTACTCTGGAAAAAAACATTCACTCTTTGGAGGAAATATTTATAAAATAACCATGACAGTCGTGACTTATATTCGAATTTTGCTCTGTATAATCACAAAAGAAAAGCTTGCATCAAAACCGATATACAACCGTTTATCTATTTTCAGTTCTAATTGAAAAAACAAAAAATTCTATTTGTAGTCAGGCAACTCGGTTCTTCCGGTGGAGTGGAAAGAAGAGTTGATCAATTGAGTAAATCACAGCTTCAAAAAAAGTTCGATATACAAGTATTCTCATTTCTGGGAATCTTAGAAACTTACGAAATACCTAAAAACAAACTGTTATTAGGCATTGATTACCTTAAACGAGTAATCAAAATAACTGTAGCTATACGAAAAGAAAAACCTGATATTATACATGCATTTGATTTGGAATCCGGGCTATACGTTTCATTAGCTTTAAAATTATTAAATAATAAAAAAATAAGGTTCATTTCAGGTTTCGGTGCTCAAAAGATATACGACCAAAGGATAAAAAAAATAATCAGCAGAAAATTCTTTCAGCCTGACTTATTTATATGCAATTCTAATGAGGGTAAAGTTTCACTGACAAAAGCATCTAATAACAAAATTCCTGTACAGGTCATTTACAACGGATTTACTCCTTTGATAAAAGAAACCATTACAAAACCTGATTGGTATAAAGATGGGTATAAATACGTTGGACTTGTGAGCAAGTTTGATGATTACAAAAAAGCTGAACGAATATTTGAGCTGGCAGAAAAGCTAAGTTTAGATAGTAAAATAATTTTTGTTGTAGCAGGAACAGGAAGGGATTACAAAAAAGCAGTTGAAACATACAAGTCAAATCCTGATTTTCAGAAAAAGATAATTCTATTAGGTATTGTTCAGGATGCATGGACGCTTATTCCTTGGATTGACATCGGCATATTGGTTTCTGACGAAGAGGGCTTTCCTACTGTATTGATAGAATACCTTTCATTCGCCAAAAATATAGTCTCTACTTCATGCGGTGAGTCAAATTTTATACTTAACAACGGAAAAGCTGGAACACTCATCAATCCATATAATTCAAATAGATTTATAGAAGTCATTGAAAAAACGTGTAAGGCTGAGATTAAAAATGAAGAGGGTTACAATTGGTATCTGCAAAATTTCACTTTTGAACACATGCTAAGTCAATACGAAAAAGTTTACTCCCAACTAAACTAACCATGTGCGGCATAGGCGGTATATTCAGTAACTCAGCACTAGACGGCAGTCTACTAAAAACAGAGGCCATCACAAAAGCTTTGCATCACCGCGGACCGGATGGAAACGGTAGCTTTGAGCACAAGAATTGTCTGCTGGTACACACGCGCCTCAGCATCATTGACACTTCTGCCAGCGGTGCTCAACCTTTTTACAACGAGGATAAAACCATAGTGGCCGTGATAAACGGTGAGTTGTACAACTTTGCTGTTTTAAAAGAACAACTGCTTAAAAAAGGTCACATTTTTAAAGGAAACTCTGACTGTGAAATAGTGCCCCACCTGTATGAAGAGTATGGTGAGGCATTGTTCGAAAAGCTGGAGGGGATGTTTGCCATTGCACTTTTCGATACCAAACAAAATAAGTTGTTACTGGCCCGCGACCGTTTTGGCATTAAACCGCTCTATTACACACATCAGCAAAACACACTTTATTTCGGCAGTGAGCTTAAAGCCATTCTGTGTCACCCTGAAATTAAGGCCCTACCCGACTGGCAAGCTATACACGACTTCCTGAGTTTGTGTTATGTGCCAGAACCTGCAACCGGGTTTGAACACATCAATGCAGTAGCACCTGCACATTACCTCATTAAAACAGCCCACACATTTAACATTGTTCAGTATGCTGATGTATTTGCCGGCAGCGGAGATTCCTCAGGACATACCTTTGAAACCTGTAGCAACGGTGTAGAAAAACTATTACAACAATCAGTAGGCTCTTACATGGTGGCTGATGTTCCTTTGGGAGCATTCCTGAGCGGTGGCATTGATTCTTCTGTGGTGGTAAAAACCATGAAAGCCTTTGCGGGTAATCAAGAAGTAAAAACATTTACCGCTAAATTTAATGACAGTGCCTACGATGAGTCAAAACAAGCAGCGGAAATTTCAGCTATATTAAATACACAACACCACGAATTACTGATTGACGAAACCGAATGCACACCGGCCTTGATGGAAGAAGTGCTCAGTCACTTTGATCAACCTTTTGCCGACTCATCGGCCCTGCCCACTTACCTGATTTCGAAAAAAATACGCAGTCATGTAAAAGTAGCGCTATCCGGTGACGGAGGTGATGAGATATTTGCGGGCTACTCTCTGTTCTGGTACATGGATTACATAGAAAAAATAGACCGTTTTCCTGTGCTGCTGCGTAAATCTGTACGAAGTTTACTCCAACTCATCCAACCTTTGTTTCCGGAGAAAACACGGCAGTTCATTAAACTCATCAACCTGAGTTTGAGTACAACACAGGAAAGACTTTTCCGTCTCTCAGCTTACCTGAGTGAACAGGATAAACAAGACCTGTATACGCCTGCATTTGCAGCTAAAGTAAAAAAAGAAGTACAGCCAACATCCCGCTTATTTACACTGAAGCCCGCAAGCGCAGATAAAAAATACCGCAGCATAAGTGAGGTATTGTTCCGCAATAGTCTGCTGAGTGACATGTTCAAAAAAGTAGATATGATGAGCATGAAAGCTGCTATTGAGGTACGCGTACCGCTGATGCAGGAACAATTGGTAAATACCGGTATTAATCTGCCTGACCAATACAAAATAAAAGACCGGAGGGGCAAACAAACTTTACGCTATATTTTAAAGAAAGAACTGCCGTCAAGCATAGTAGATTCACCCAAAAGTGGCTTCGCCATTCCGCTCGACAGTATTGTTACACCGGAGATGAGTGCATACATCAGAGAAAAACTATGCAGTGAACACAGCAGAATAAATGCATTAATTACACCTGAAAAAACCGCCCTTTGGGTAGAGCAATTTTTAAGCAAAGAACGCAATAAAACACAAATGAGCCGCGAAGGCTTATACCAACGCATATTCATGTTACTGGCTATAGAAACATGGATGAGAAAATACAACCTTTCCTTATCATGATTGATTACATTTCACCTAAGACACAACAACCGCTCTCAGCCAATGGCAAAGCACTAACTACTACAAACGGAGAAACATTCCCTGTAGTGAACAATATTCCCCGCTTTGTTGATTCAGACAACTATGCGCAGGCATTCGGCTACCAGTGGAACATTCACGTAAACACCCAGCTGGACAGCTATACCGGCCATCCCATTTCCAAAGACCGTCTGGAGCGTTGCTTAGGTTACAACGTGGAGCAACTTAAAGGTAAAAATGTGCTTGAAGCAGGCTCAGGTGCCGGGCGTTTTACTGAACACTTGGTTAAAAGCGGAGCACTGGTACATTCATTTGACCTGAGCAATGCCGTAGAAGCCAATGCCAAAAACATAGGCGATGCTGCTAACTACCGCATTGCCCAAGCCAGTATTTACGATATTCCCTACCCCGATGAGCAGTTTGATGTAGTGATTTGTTTGGGTGTATTGCAACACACTCCTGACCCCGATAAGTCAATTGAATGTTTGTACCGCAAAGTAAAACCCGGTGGACAACTGGTAATTGACCATTACTCCTATTCACTTGCACGTTTTACCAAAGCCTCTACTTTAATTCGCTATATATTGAAGGAAATGCCCAAAGAAAAATCAAAAAAGATTACCAATAATCTGGTTAACTTTTTCTTTCCATTGCATTGGACCTGCCGTAAATTTTATCCTGCTCAAGCTGTTTTGAGCCGCATATCTCCCTGCCTGTTCTATTACAAAGACTTTCCTTTCCTTACCAAAGAACAACATTTTGACCTCACACAACTGGATACCTACGACCACCTCACGGATTATTACAAACACCTGCGCACACAGGGACAACTGCGCAGCCTGTTAGAAAAACTGGGAGCTGTGAGCATTGAAACATTCAGAGGAGGCATTGGTGTAGAAGCACGTTGCCTTAAACCTACGAAAACAAATTAGTCTTGTTTGCCATGTCTGCCACCATAGTATATTTTGTAACAGGTAGTGTGAACAAAGACGGCAGCTGCTACTTCCCTCCTTTTATGCGCAGCCAGATTGAGGCGATGGAAAAAGAGTACCATAAGGTAGAAGTGGCCATACTACTAAATAACAGTTCACCCAAAGCCGTAATACAGAATATTCGTGAGTGGAAGCAAAAAATAAAAGCCATGGGAAACTGCATTGTACATGCACAATACGGTTCAGTAACTGCACTCACTGCTGCCTTAAGCAAAGGCAATAACCCGCTTGTCATTTCTTTTTGCGGAGACGATATGCTGGGCACCAAACAAACAGGGTGGAAATGGGCCATCCGTAGTCGTTTGATGGTAGCGATAAGCCACCTGAGTACTTTATGGGCCAACCACCTTATAGCAAAAAGTAAAAACATCTACGACCGCATGTTTTCCTTTCAACAAAAAATGTGTGACATTATACCTAACGGGGTAAATTTATATACATTTATACCCGTTGCACAAAACGAAGCAAGGGCACAACTCAACTTGCCTGTAAATGATTTTATAGTGTTGTTCAATCCAAGCTCAGGAAACAATGCGTATGTCAAAAACAAACCACTTGCCGATGAAGCCATTACCTTACTTCAACAACAACTGCCTCAAACTAAGTTGATGCTGATTGAAAATAAAACATACATTGAAATCAACCTGATGATGCATGCAGCTGATGCTTTATTGGTTACCTCTTTGCATGAAGGTTCACCCAACATAGTAAAAGAAGCCATGGCCTGCAACCTGCCAGTAGTAACAGTTAATTGCGGTGATGTAGCGGAAAGGCTGAATGGCGTGAGTAACTCTTACGTAACAACAGACTATAGCGCCACTGAACTGGCAACGGCTTTATTACTAGTACACCATAAAGGGCAACGCTCCGATGGCAAAGAACAGCTGCTCGCACAGCAAATAGACAATGCGGCTGTTATTCAAAAAATAAAAAATATTTACAACCGATTATCCTAATACTACGCATATGGAAAGCAAAGAAGAATCACGCAAAAGGCTCCTTGAACTGAACAAAAAACAGGCGGAATTTTATGATGACAACATATACACTCACCGCGAGAAAGAAAACCTGCTGGTTCGTTTGTGGGGAGATACACGTGACAAATTTCACCACTTCAGAACAGACATAGGCATCATGCAAACCAGTGATGATTTGCATGAACTGTGGTTGGGCGATTTGTCAGATAAGAAAGTACTCGACCTGGGTGTAGGTGGCGGAAATGCCCTGTCTGTAAGCATTGCCAGCCGCTGCAAAGAGTACCATGCCATTGATTTGAGCGAGAAACTGGCCAAGCAATTTCAGGAAGTGTTAAATAAAAAAGGTCTGCAAAGTGCCCACTCCTACAAAGCCGATTTTTTATCCGATGAGTTTAGCCAAAAAGATTTTGATCTCATTTATGCTTTAGGCGTAGCGCACCACTTTGAAGATTTTGATCTCTTTCTGGAAACTGCACAGAACAAATTGAAAAAGGGCGGAAAAATGATAACCTACGATCCGTTAAATACCTTCTTCATTTCAAAACTGATACGCGCCATGTTCCGTCCGTTCCAGAACGATGCAGCCTGGGAATGGCCATTTGAAAAAAGCAATTTTGCCCATATACAGAAACGTTTTGAAATAGAGGGTGTACAAGGCACGTATGGCAGGTCGAAATGGGCCTTTCCTTTACTGTTCATTAATAAAAAATGGGCTGTAAAACGTGGCATCAAGGCCCATCAAAAAGATTTACAGGAAAGTAACAAAGTAGGAGCTCCACTATTCAGGTGCCTGCAGGTAACCATGAGCATGGTAAAAAAATAATGAGCACAAAACTCCGTTGCCAACAAGTAAAAAATACTGCGCACCTCAACACTACAGCAGGTAATACAAACCAACCACCATGTGCGGAATAAGCATAGCCATTCGGAACAATAAAGATTTTACTGCTGCGGCATTTGTAAAAATGAACACGGCCATAGCCCACCGCGGACCGGATGGAGAAGGCATAAAACATTTCAGCACTACGGGTGCAGAAACAGCTGATGCAGCCTGGCAACTGGCCCTGGGGCACCGCAGACTTTCCATCATTGATTTAACAGAAGGCGGAAGTCAGCCTATGAGTTATGATCAGGAACAGCTGTGGATTACCTTCAACGGAGAGTGTTACAATTACGTAGAACTCAAAGAACAGTTATTGCAAAAAGGATACACCTTCAAAAGTCACAGCGATACAGAAGTAATACTGGCAGCTTACAGGGAATGGGGAACCGATTGCTTTGCCAAAATGCGCGGTATGTGGGCCATTGGCATCTATGACCTGCGCAAAAAAGAAGTCATCATTTGCCGCGATCGTTTGGGTATTAAACCGCTGTACTACTACAGTGACAACAACACGCTGTTGTTCTTCTCTGAAATTAAGCAAGTGGTAACAACAGGCATTGTTGCTCCTCAAGCCAATCTTTCTGCCGTAAAAAACTATTTTGATTCAGGCTTTGAAAACAGCAGAGAATCATTTTTCAATAACATACACCAACTGCCTGCCGGTACATTTATTACTATACCGCTGCAACAATGGCCGGCAAGTATACAGCCACAATCTTACTGGAACCCGGAACAAATAACACCCGTAGCACAAAGCAGAACAACTTCAGTGGCGCAGTTCAAAGAGCTTTTTTTTGAAAGTGTAAAAATTCATTTGCGCAGCGATGTGCCTGTGGGATGTCAGCTAAGCGGAGGAATGGATTCAGGTTCCATCATTATGGCCATGAATCATATTCAGCAAAATTCATCCAACATCAGTACCTTCTCCAGTGTATTTCCCGGGTATGAACGCAGCGAAGATCATTTTATACAAAGTGTACTCGACAAGATAAAAGCGGATGCCTACTTCTCTACTCCCACTCCGGATGAATTCATTCACGACTTGAACGCTTTTGTGGGGACACACGATGAGCCCGTAGGAAGTTTTGCGCAATATGCCAGCTACCGTTTGGCAAAGCTCACACAGGAACAAGGCATCAAAGTAGTATTTAACGGACAAGGAGGCGATGAAATGCTGGGCGGTTACTGGCAGATATATTATGCTTACCTGTTCAGTAAATTAAAAAGAGGTGAAGTACCGGGATTAATCAAACACTTAACCGGAGCCTTGCTGCCTGGAGGTAATCCTGATTTAATTCAGCAGTTCAGTTTCATTTTAAAGAGGTACCTCAACCGGAAAAAAACATTATCTCAAACCAAAATAAGATTACACACCGACTTGCCGGAAGAAGAAGGATTCATGACCGGATACATGAAAATGAGCAGTCAGGAAAAACGTGTATTCGAAGTAAGGGAATTCATTTTACCCCGCTTATTGAAATGGGACGACCGTAACCTGATGGCCTTCTCCATTGAAGGACGTTATCCTTTGCTTGACCATGTGCTTATTGAAGCCTGCCTCCGTATGCCCGTGGAACATATGTATGACCGCGGGTGGACCAAATACCCTTTGCGCGAAGCCATGAAAGAATACTTACCGGTAGAAATTTACAAGCGAAGAAGCAAATGGGCGTTTGAGTTTCCGAAAGAAAAGTGGATGCGCAATGAACTTAAGCCACTCATCATGTCCATTACCGAAAATAAAAATTCCGCCACCTTTGGTATTATTAATCATGATGATGCCACCCGTCATGTAAATGATTTCATGAATGGCAATGATGAGGAGTGGCAAACAGTATACAGACTGATTAACTTTGACACCTGGACCAAACAACTGAATGTTTCTCTATAAATAAAAACATGCTCCTGAACAGATTAAAACTATTTGTAAGAAAAAATGCGCCTGATTTTCTGATTCAGTTGCTCATCAAAGGCAAAAACAAACAGAAAGAGCTGGAAAAAGAAGAGAAGCGCAAACGTATAGAAGAAAAGAAAAACAGCAACAATGCCATTACAAAAGAGCAGGTAATTGCTGACCTGATAAAACTGGGACTAAAAAAAGGGGATTCAGTATTGGTGCATAGCAGTTTGAGTAAAATGGGTTATGTAGAAGGCGGGCCTGTTACGGTAATTGAGGCCATAACCGAAACAATTGGCCCCGAAGGAACTTTGATGTTTCCTACTTTCCCGTTTGATACTTTACTGGAAGTATTTTTTGAACACTACACCACCTTTGACCGAAGCAACACCCCATCTAAAATGGGTAAGATAACAGAAGTATTCCGAAAAATGGATGGCGTAACCCGCAGCTTCCACCCTACTCACCCGGTTGCAGCTAAAGGACCTTTAGCAGAATATTACACCAAGGACCATTACAATCAGCCCACCCCTTTCAACAAAAACTCGCCTTTCTATAAGCTTACCGAAAAAAACGGAAAAGTACTTACCATTGGTTTGTACATTGAAACCTATACCAGCTTTCATGTATTGGAAGACTACATTGAGGACTTTAAATACCCGGTATACCGCAAAGAATGGTATGAGGTAAACATGATTGATTACGATGGAACTACGACAAAAGTTAAAACTCGTATTCATGATGGTGCTTACTCTATGCGAAGAAAATACAATGAAATGGTGCCTATGTTTGTAAAAGACGGAGCTATGGTATTGGGTAACATTGGAGAGGCACACGGTTCTTTAATTGATGCTAAAAAATTCCTTGACTCCATGGTGAAGAACTACCGTGAAAATGGTGTAACCATGTATAGTGTATATGGCGATAAAGATCAACTGAGACCGGAGATGGAAGAAGAGCGGTTTAAAACAACATAAAAAATGAAAAAGGTTTATTTTACAGTAGACATAGAACCTATTGTAAGCAAAAGAAGTTTTAATCCCACCATATTAACCAACGTAATGTTGGGTAGCATCTACATCGCTCAGGAGTTACAGGCCAGAAATCAGAAAGCCACATTTTTTGTGAGCCTGTCTCCCAAAACTCCCGGCTTATCTTTTACAGAGTATACAGGATACATTCGCACATTGCTCACCAGTTTAAAACCGTTCAACAACATCAGGCTGGAACCTCACCTGCACGTACAAGGCATACCAATGCCGTTTAACACCGACAATGATTTTTTCTCCGGCTACAACAACGAACAGGCCACTCAATTGCTTCACTGGGCAAAGAAAGAATTCGAACAATTGGGCATTGAAACCGCTGCATTTCGCCCCGGAGGTTTTAAACTGAGCGGAGGATATTACGATGCCCTGAAGACTGCCGGCTATAAATACAGCAGTATACTGAATCCTCAAAAACCCGATATCAGTTTTGTAACGGGTCATTTTGAACCTGCAAAAGTTGAGCAGCAATCCAACGGAATTACAGAATATCCGGTGACGGGTATTGAAGTAAAATCAATTAAGGGAACAAGGGAAGTCATCAACCTTTCTCCGGATTTTTTTACCATAGATAGTGTGAAAGACTACCTGCACAAGATGGACTATATTAACATCAACTTCCATAGTTTCTCTGTGTTTTCCAACCGTTTTGCCAGAGAGAATCACAACGAACAGCTTTGGAACAACATCAAATACCTTTTGCTCGAAAAACCAGCAAACAGCTTGTGTAAAAAAGCGGGCATAGAGCTCATCAACAAAAATACCCTCTTCAGAAAAGAATTCATTCGCTGGATTGATTTCTTAGAAGAAAACAAATTTACCACATACTTTATAGGAGAATAACATGATTATTATCTCAGGAGCATCCGGAGGCATTGGCCAATATCTGATGAAAACATTTAAAGACGCGGGAGAGCCTGTGCTGGGTCTTTATAACTCCGTTAAACCGGAAGGCTTTACAGATGCTGAGTTATACAAAATTGACATCAGCAACATCGAACAACTGGAGCAGTTCAGAAACCACTTTTCAGGCACGGATAAAAAACTTGTTCTGATTAATTGTGCCGGAATAAACTACAACGCATTTGGCCATAAGGCTGATATGAATGAATGGAAAAGAGTGATTGAGGTGAACCTTATAGGCACCTTCGGCATTATCAACGCGGTACTGCCTGCCATGCGTGAAAACAATTATGGTCGCATTATCAACCTCTCCTCTGTAGTTGCCAGAACAGGCGTACCCGGAACCAGCGCTTATGCAGCATCTAAATCTGCTTTGTGGGGCATGAGTAAAGCCATTGCGGCAGAAAGTGCTGCCAAAAACATTACCATCAACTGCCTTAACCTGGGATATTTCAACATCGGTATGATTAGCATTGTGCCGGAGAAAATGCAAGAGGCTATAAAAAGCAAAATACCATCAGGTAAATTTGGCGACCCAACGGATATTCTCAATGCAGTAAATTTCCTGATTGCTTCTGAATACATAAACGGAGAGGCCATTGACATCAACGGTGCTCTTATTTAACACATGAAACTACACTACAAAAAAATCTTTCTTTTTCTTTCCATACTGGCTGTAAATGGTCTGTTGTTTTATATGCTCAGCCATTCTTCAGTAAGGACAAGGCCTTTTGGTGATGGCGACTTTCATGAAGAAACAAAAGTACTCACACAATACCTGTGGGGTAATGTAGACTACAACTATGTGTCGGTAACCAAAGCACCCGGACCGATATTGTACTACTTCACCCCTTACCTGCTTTCAGGCAGTCACCCCGAAGAAAACACTTACTGGATATTCTCCATGATTTGGAATGCCATATGGTCGTCAGTTGCATTGTACCTGTTATCGGTAGCCGTAACCCGCTTCACTTCCAATACACTGGCCGGTATTATTCCGGTGTTATTATCATTTGCCGTTCCCTTACACGTGTATTACGGCACATCGGTTACCGGAGAAGTACCCGCCTTTATCGGCATCTGTTTGATTATTTATGCCTACTCCTATTTGAATAACCTGAACGCAAAAAAAGCAGGCAGGCAAGCCATCATTTTTTTCGCAACCGGATTGTCTCTTTTAGCGCTAAGCCGCCCGAACACCAGCCTCATTTTCGGCTTAATGATTCCGGTGTTGTACCTTTTGTGGAGACAAAAATCGCCCATGTTTAAACCATTATCCTATGGCTTGGGAATTGCGTTAGGTACCATTTTTCTCATTTCAACATTGGTTAAACAGTTGCCCAACACACGCAAAAGTTATAAGCAACTCGACTACCTGTCATATGTTATACTGCAAGGTTGTTTTCAGTTCAGAGATGAACCGAATGATTGGCGTTTCTTTGACCCTTCTATTCGCGGAGACAGCAAAGACATGATTAATTATCAGGCTACCCAAAAAAAACTGTACCAACAGATGGAGGCTGAGAACAAATCATTAAGTGAGGTAAATCTGACTTACATGAAAGATGATATCTTAGCACATCCGCTTACGTTCCTGAGGCAATGCATCACCAAAACACTTTACGGACATTCTTTGAATGTAAGCTCTGTAAAACCACAGAACTTTAATCTGGGGCCTTTTAAAGGAACAACCGGATACCTGATTTTCTATTATTCACTTAACGCATTTAACTTGATACTGATTTTACTGGCGCTCACAACGCTGTTCCGAAAATACAGATGGAACATGCTGTTGCTGGTACTGATTCCCTGGCTGGCCCTGCTACTGTTCCATGCAACAACGTACATGGAATACAGGTACCTGTTCCCTATTCGTGCAGTGATTGTGAGCTTCAGCGCCATAGGCATCATCAATATGCTGTATAAATATTTTCCCTCGTTCATACAAAAATTCAACATAAACTCTTCTCCTAATGCTTAACGACATTGATTTAATTATTGCGGGTGCCGGTCCGGTGGGATGTGTGGTAGCTGAACGTGCAGCCACATTGCTTAACTGGAAGGTGCTTATAGTAGAAAAAAGACACCACATTGCAGGCAACTGTTATGACCGCTACCACGAATCGGGTGTAATGATTCACCAGTATGGTCCACATTACTTCCGTACCAACAATGAAGATTTGCTGGCCTATCTTTCCAAATTCACTTCCTGGATTCCCGGAGACTATTTTGTGAAAAGTTATTGCCGTGGCGAACTGTTTCCTTTCCCCATTAACCTGAATACACTCAGTCAGTTTTACAAACGCGAACTCAACGCTGAGCAAGCTGAAGCTTTGCTGGAAGAGGTGAGAGAGAAAATTGAACACCCGGCCAACTCAGAAGAGTTTGTTCTTTCCAGAGTAGGTAAAGAATTATATGAATCCTTCTACCTGGGCTACACCTTAAAACAATGGGATCGCCACCCTAAAGATCTTGACCCCTCGGTATGCGGAAGAATTCCCATCCGTTTGAATAAGGACGAACGATATGTTGACCACAAACATCAACTGACCCCGGAACACGGTTTCACCCGAATGTTTGAGAAGATGATTGATCATCCCAACATTCATGTTATGCTGAACAGTGATTTTATTGAAGTGCAAAAAAGTGTACAACCTAAAAAAGCAGCTTTATACACCGGCCCTATTGATACTTATTTTGAGTACAAGTTGGGGAAGTTACCTTGGCGCTCGTTAGAGTTCGACTTCAGAGTTACTGAAAAGGAATTTGTGCAACCCTGCGTTCAGATCAATTACCCCAATGAATACGATTACACCCGAAGTGTGGAAATAAAACACGTAACCAAGCAGAAACATCAGGCCACTGTGGTGTCATATGAATATTCCAAAGAAGAAGGAGACCCTTATTACCCCGTTCCAGCAAAAGCCAACAGAGAGCTCTTCAACAAATACTGGGAACTGGCTGGAAAAGAAACTGAAGAAAAGAAAGTGTACTTTGCCGGAAGATTAGCGAAGTATCTGTACATGAATACGGATGAAGCTATTGAAGAAGCGCTGCGCATGTTTGAACATATTAAAACCAATCACCATGACTAGTTACTGGGTAATAATGCCTGTTTACAACGAAGAAGAAGCCGTTCCGAAAGTAATAAAAGACTGGCTTGAGGTATTGAAAAGTACATTGGGCAGCGACTTTACTTTTTGTGCCATCAATGACGGTTCAAAAGACAATACACTGAATATACTCAATGAAATTGCCTTACATGAAAAGAATGTAAAAGTAGTTGATAAACCCAACAGCGGGCATGGACAAAGCTGTGTATTCGGTTACAAACTGGCTTTGGAAAACGGTGCCGAATGGATCTTTCAAATGGACTCTGACGGACAATGTGACCCGCAGTATTTTCCTGCAGTAATTGAAGCTTCTAAAAATCAAAAGGTAGTTTACGGTTATAGAAAAACACGTGATGACGGCACAAAACGATTTTTAATCTCCAGAGTTGTTTCGCTGTTTGCTTACCTCTCCACAGGGGTTTGGGTAAAAGATGCCAACGTACCCTACCGCCTGATGCACCGCAGTACCTTAGAAAATTATGTAAACAAAATTCCGGCTGATTTTCATCTGGCCAATATTCTGCTGAGTGTAATTCAACAGAAATTTTTTGGCATCAGTTGGGTAACCATTCATTTTCTGAACAGAGCCGGAGGAACTCCAAGCGTAAAAGCTTACTCATTTGCCAAACACGGCATAAAACTTTTCCGACAATTAAATCAAAACAACAACCGACTTAAACAAGCCTGATTTTTACACCATGAAAATTACACTCATTGCCGGGGCCCGTCCAAACTTCATGAAAATTGCTCCGATTATACATGCCATCAAGCAACGACAAGCAGAGGGTCATAAAATAGCTTACCGTTTGGTGCACACAGGGCAACACTACGATGAAAAAATGAGTCATGCCTTTTTTGTAGAGCTCAACATTCCGCAACCGGATGTAAATCTGGAATGCGGTGGCGGTACACAAGCTGAACAAACCGCCAACATTATGGTAAAGTTTGAACAGGAGCTGTTGCAACATCCCACTGACCTGGTGCTGGTGGTAGGTGACGTTACCTCAACTATGGCCTGTGCCATTGTTGCTCAAAAATTACATACTAAAGTGGCTCACGTAGAAGGAGGCATCCGCTCAGGCGACTGGACCATGCCGGAAGAAATTAACCGCTTGGTTACCGATAGTATTACCAACTATTTTTTCACCACCTCTGATGTGGCCAACAACAACCTGAAAGCAGCAGGGGTAAAAGATGAGCAGATATTTTTTGTGGGCAATACCATGATTGATACCTTACTTACACAGATGCCACGTTTTAGTGCACCTGAAATATATAACACGGCTAATCTCTCGGAGAAGAACTACCTCGTTTTAACCTTGCACCGCCCGGCTAATGTAGATAGCCCTGTACAACTCTCGAAACTGATTACGGAAATACTGAACAACTCGGGCAATATCCCCATCATTTTCCCGGTGCACCCACGAACACAAAAAACACTTGCTGCTGCCAATATCCATTCTCCTAACCTGCATCTTGTTGACCCGTTAAGTTATTTACAATTTAACTACCTGGTTAAAAACAGTAAGGCTGTAATTACCGATTCAGGAGGGATTACTGAAGAAACAACGGTAATGGGAGTACCTTGCATGACCTTACGTAACACAACAGAACGTCCGGAAACCTGCACCATTGGCACGAATGAGCTTATTGGCACCAACCCGGAGGCCATTGCGCCTGCTTTGGAAAAGCTGATGAAGGGAGAGTGGAAAAAAGGAAATATTCCTCCGCTATGGGATGGAAAAACAGCCTTCCGAATTGCCGATGCCTTGCTGGCTCTTTCGCTGAACAACTAAATGAAAATAGTTTACTTCTATCAATATTTTTCCACCCCTAAAGGCTCATGGGGTACACGTGTATATGAATTTTGTAAAGAGTGGGTTGCACAAGGGCATGAAGTAACTGTGGTGAGCAGTATTTATTCCAAATCAGATTTACAGGCTACCAAATTTATAGAGGACCAGTACTTCGAAGGTATACATGTAAAAGTGCTCAACATTCACATCAACAACAAACAACCCCTTATAAAACGAATCGCATCATTTATTAACTACTGCCTGCTTTCTACCTGGTATGCCATCACCTTGAAAGCAGATGTAGTCATCGCCTCGTCAGGTCCGATTACTGCCGGACTTCCCGGTTTAGCTGCCAAATGGCTGCGCGGCCGCAAAATGGTTTTTGAAACCCGTGACCTTTGGCCTGAGGGTGCCATTGAGCTTGGTATTATCAAAAACCCGGTAATCAAAAAACTGGCTTACTGGCTCGAAGCCGCTTGTTATAAAAGTGCCTCACACATCATTTGTCTTTCGCCCGGAATGGTACAGAATATTCAGCAACGGTTTAACCTCAAAAATATCTCATCTGTAACCAACGCTGCCGACTTAAAATTATTTGGAGAACCTAAAAGCACCCGACACCTACCCGATTTTTACCGGAACAAAAAAGTGGCCATCTATACAGGTAACATTGGTCAGGTAAATAATTCTGTACTGTTATTCAGAGCTGCATTAAAACTGAAGCAGATGGGTGAAAATGAGATACTTTTTTTACTGGTTGGTGACGGTCAACTGAAAGAAAAACTGGTTAAAGAAAAAGAATTACAACAACTCGACAATCTGGTGTTCATGGATTTGATGCCTAAAGAAGATTTGGTGGCACTTATACAAAATGCTATGGTGTCGTTGGTTCCTTTAAAAGGCACACCGGTGTTGGATACCTCATCTCCGAATAAACTATATGAATCATTAGCCGCAGGGGTACCTGTTATACAAAACACAAACGGTTGGATAAAAGAACTGCTTCAGGCTAACCAATGTGGCTTTACAGTGGATGCAGACAATGAAGATGAACTGGTAGAGAAGCTACTGCTGCTGGCTGATCAACCCGAGACAGTAAAAGCAATGGGGCAACGCGGTAAGGAAATTGCTGAAAAAGAATTTGACAAACATATGCTCGCTGCTAAAATGTTAAAAATACTGGAGGAAGTACACCGTGGGTAAAGTACTTGTTACAGGAGCATCGGGTTTTTTGGGCAAATACATCACCCGCTTACTTAAAGAAAAAAATATCCCGTTTATAACATTAGGAAGAGACCACTCCAACAATGTGGTAGCAGACCTTACCCAACCTATAAGCCTTAGTGAAGAACTACGTGAAGTAGAATATGTAGTTCATGCTGCGGGTAAAGCACACATGGTTCCTCGGAATGAGGAAGAAAAACAAGAGATGTTCCGCATGAATACCTTGGGCACGCAACACTTGTTGGATGCACTTCCGGTGAAACAAATCAAGTCAATTGTATTCATCAGCTCGGTAGCTGTATACGGAAAACAAAGCGGAGAACTTTTTTCTGAAAACGAACCACTGAGTGCAACCGACAGCTATGGCAAAAGTAAAATTGAAGCTGAACATCTGATTACAGATTATTGCAAGCAACAAAACATCAACTGTTGTATTCTGCGCTTACCTCTTATTGCCGGGGTAAATCCTCCCGGTAATCTGGAAACAATGATTAAGGCCATGCGTAAAGGCATCTATTTCAGAGTAGGAAAAGGTGAAGCCAAAAAATCCATTGTACTCGCAGCAGATGTGGCAGAACTGATTCCACGTTTGTTTGATAAAAACGGAACGTATAACCTGTCCGATGGACAGCACCCGTCCTTTGCACAGTTAGAAGAACACATAGCTCATGAGCTGCAACTCAAAAAACCTTTAGCTCTTCCCTACTTATTCATTAAAATGGCCGCACTGGTTGGAGATATGTTGGGAAGTCGCGCTCCTATCAACTCGTCTAAACTCGACAAAATAACCAAAACACTTACTTTCTCTGACACCAAAGCCGTAAAGGAATTGAATTGGCACCCCCACCCTGTTATTAATACCTGGAAAGATATTGCCTGATGAGCTTCAGTAGTAAAGAATATATTACCTTTAGTATAGTGGCTGTTTTACTTTTACTGGCTGAACTGGCCTATTTCAGAATAGCCGATAAATTCAACATTATCGATAAACCTAACCAACGCAGCTCTCACAGCATTCCTACAATTCGGGGCGGAGGTATTATTTTTCTATTGGCAGTACTGTTATTTTCTGTGCTCAACAACTGGCCCTATCCGTATCTGATTGCGGGTGTAACCATTGCGGGCATTATAAGTTTTCTGGATGACATCAAAAGCCTCAGTTCGTCAGTAAGGTTTACCTCACATATTGTAGCAGTCATTTGCCTTTTCATACAACTTACTACCGAGCCCCTCCCCATATGGGTATATATAGCCGGTGGAGTTATTGCCATAGGAAGTATCAACATGTATAACTTTATGGATGGCATCAACGGCATCACCTCTTTTTATTCCCTGAGTATTTTAGTGCCGCTTTTGCTTACGGAAGAAAACAGCACATTGCTGCAAATGGAAATATACGCACTGATTTCCATTCTCATCTTCTCCTGGTTCAACGCACGAAAAAAAGCACGTTGTTTTGCCGGAGACATCGGAAGTATCACCTTAGCTATTCTGTTATTGTTTCTGCTGGGTGCTCGTATACTGAATACCGATTCGATTACTCCGCTGGCACTGCTTACCGTGTATGTGGTAGATAGCGGCTATACTGTTATTGAGCGACTACTTAAAAAAGAAAATATTCTTACCCCTCACCGCACCCACCTGTACCAATTACTGAGCAACGAACTGAAGATAAGCCACCTTAAGGTAAGTCTCATTTATGCATTGTTACAGCTTTTTATCAGCATACTGGTGCTGTATATTAAAATACATTTATGGAGTTGCATACTGTTGGGCATAGCGTTACTGGTACTTTACCATGCCATAAAACGTAAAACATATCAGCTGAGCTGATTTTTTAATACCTGAAAACAAAAACGTCAACCCCGCTAGGTTGACGTTTTTGTTTTTAAAGACATCGGCAGTGAAAAAGTAGTAAATTTGCCAAAATACGTTGCGTTGAACAAGCAGAAAGTAACATTTGCGGTATGCGGGGCAGGTCACATTGGTAAGCGCCATGCGGACATGATTGTAAAAAATCAGCAGGCAGATTTAGTGGCCTTTATAGATACCAACACTTCCCTGAAAGCAGAATTATCAAAACTTTATCCCGATGTACCCTTTTTCAGTTCATTGGAAATATTTCTTGATTCCCCTGTAAAAGCCGATGTACTGGTTGTGTCAACTCCCAACGGATACCATACTTCACAGGCTATTGCCGGTATCCGCTCCGGTTTGCACGTGGTTATTGAAAAACCAATGGGCCTTTCGCAGGAAAGTTGTGCTCAGGTTATTCAGGAAGCTGAAACACATCACAAACAAGTTTTTTGTGTAATGCAAAACCGGTATTCACCTCCCTCTCAATGGTTGAAGGACATTCTGGAGAAAGGTTGGTTAGGCAATGTATATATGGTAAATATAAACTGCTACTGGAACCGTGACAGCAGGTATTATCATCCTGAGGGGTGGCACGGTAAACTTGAATCAGACGGAGGAACACTGTTTACCCAATTCAGCCATTTTATTGATTTGATGTATTGGTTATTCGGAGACATTACAGAAATAAAAGGAAACTTCGCAGACTTCAATCACCGGCACCTCACTGAATTTGAAGATTCGGGAAACATTATTTTCAAATTTACAAAAGGGGGTATGGGTTCATTAAATTACTCTACCTCGCTGTGGGATAAAAATTTTGAAAGCAGTGTAACCATTGTTGCAGAGAAAGGAACCGTTAAAGTTGGCGGGCAATACATGGACAAAGTGGAGTATTGCCACATAGAAAATTATGAGATGCCCCAACTACCGCCAACCAATCCGTCTAACAATTACGGCCAGTATAGCGGCAGTGCCGCTAACCATCAATACATTATTCAAAATGTGATTGATGTATTAAACGGTAAAGAATCCATTACAACAAATGCCGCAGAGGGCTTGAAAGTGGTTGAAATAATCGAACGTATATACGAACAGAAAAAACTGAATCTGTAAAACCAAAACCATTAGTATACCGTATGTATGATTTGTAGACAGCAAAAAACTACTAATAAACTGAAATAATGCGTTTTATGTATTTTATTTTGTTTGTATCTGATTTTCACCTTACTTTTGAGAATATAACCTAGCCTATTTATGCGCTATTCTGAGCGAGTACATAAACTTTTCAATTTATCCAGCGGATATACACCGAGGTGGGTGATCTTTTCACTGGATTTAGTGATTTGTACTTTTTCTTTTGTAGGGGCCAACGTTTTACGTTACAATTTCACCCTTTCATCAGAAGACTTTAACAACTTCATCAGCACACTTCCTTTAGTTATTGCTATTCGCTTAGTTTATTTTATTCTCTTCCGCACCTACTCGGGAATTATTCGTTTTACAGGAACACAAGATGCCATACGCCTCTTTAAAGCAACCGGCTTCGGATCAGTTACCATACTCAGCATCAGTCTCCTTTACTTCTACAACAGTCCTGAATCAAAGGTACTTGTACCCACTTCAATTATTATTATTGACTTTGTATCTGCAGTATTTCTACTCACCTCTTTCAGGTTAGCTGCAAAAATTTTATACGTACAACTAACACGTTCTTCGGAAGAAAAAAAGCGGGTAGCCATATTCGGAGCAGGCCAAGCAGGTTTGATTACCAAAAGAACTCTCGATCAGGATCGCTCAGCCAATGTGAAAGTGGTCGCATTTTTTGACGATGAATTGAGTAAGAGCGGTAAAACAGTTGAAGGCGTTAAAATATTTAACGGGGGACAGGATTTAAAGGTAGTATTGCCTAAGTACGGTATTGATGAATTAATTATATCAACCAGTACCCTCTCCTTGCAAAGAAAACAACAGATTATTGAAGAGTGTCTTCAGCACAACATTAAAGTACTGAATGTGCCTCCTGTAGATAAGTGGATTAACGGAGAGTTGAGTTTCCATCAGTTGAAAAACGTACGAATTGAAGACCTGATAGAACGCGATACTATTGAACTGGATAAGAAAATAATTGCCCGTCAGCTCAAAGGTAAAAAAGTAATGATTACCGGGGCAGCAGGTTCAATTGGCAGTGAGATTGTAAGACAGCTTCTTCCCTTTTTCCCTGACAAAATATTGTTGGTAGATAAAGCGGAAACACCGCTATATCATTTGGAAAATGAATTATTGGAGGTAGACAAATCAGCCTTGGGCAATAATATTGAGCTTTTTGTGGCAGATGTTTGTGATAAAACAAGAATGAAGTCGTTGTTTGAACTGTATAAACCCGACATCATTTATCATGCTGCGGCTTACAAGCACGTGCCGCTAATGGAGTCCAATCCCTCTGAGGCCGTTAAAACCAACGTACTGGGTACAAAAACAATGGCTGATTTAGCCGTGGAATTCGGAGCTGAAAAATTTGTATTCGTATCTACAGACAAAGCGGTGAACCCTACTAATATTATGGGAGCCTCTAAACGAATCGCTGAAATTTATATACAGTCACTCAACAACTCTGAACAATATAACTACTGTAAAACACGCTTCATTACTACTCGCTTTGGAAATGTTTTGGGTTCTAACGGATCTGTTATTCCCCGGTTCCGCAAACAAATTGAAGAAGGCGGCCCTATAACTGTTACCCACCCTGATATTACACGTTTCTTCATGACTATTCCCGAAGCCTGTCAGTTGGTTTTGGAAGCAGGTGCAATGGGTAAAGGTGGCGAAATTTTTATCTTCGACATGGGTAAATCCATCAAGATTGTTGATTTGGCTAAAAAAATGGTTAAGCTCTCCGGACTGACACTAGGAAGAGACATACAGATTGTGTTTACCGGATTACGCCCGGGTGAAAAAATAAAAGAAGAACTGCTTAATGACAGTGAGAACACCATTGCAACCCATCACCCTAAGATAATGATTGCAAAAGTGCGTACCTACGACTTCCATACCGTAAAACAAGAAACCAACGTACTGCTCGATATTAACCTAAAGCAAAAAGAAGAAGATATCGTTCGTAAAATGAAAGATATTGTTCCTGAATACATCTCACGCAATTCAGTTTACAGTTCCCTCGATAAAAATCCTCATCTTCAGGAAAACTGATTCTCTACTCGTTTGAAGATATCCACTATTTAGACGTATTCTAAATTATTATTTTATCTCGCCACCCTCAGCATTTTTGCGACTTGTACATATATTTGAGCGCGAAAAAATGACTAAAATCTGACATTTAATTTGGAGGGTAAATCAATTATTACGAGGTGGTTAAATTAAAGCTACTTGTAAAAAATTGAAACTTCAAGTAGGAATTTCAGACGTTTTAAATGACAAAATCAGTACAAAAAATGAGCATAAAGAGATTAGCCTTATCCCTCACACTGATTCTTTCCGCATACAGTTGGGCGGTAAAAGCCCAGGATGTAGCAGCAGGAGAGAAAATTTTCACAGCCAACTGTGTATCGTGCCACGCCATTGGCGAGCAGGTAGTTGGCCCGGCCTTGAAAGATGTGCACAAGCGCAAAGACGAAGCCTGGTTAATCAAGTGGATTAAAAATTCAGATGCCGTTATAAAAAGCGGTGATGCTTACGCAGTTGAGATTTTCAACAAATTCAACAAAATGCCGATGCAGGCTTTCGAGAACCTTTCGGATGCCGACATCAAATCTGTATTAGCTTACATCAAGCAACAGAGTGAGGCTCCTGCTGCAACGGCAACAACAACTCCAGCACAAACAACCGGTGGTGACAACAAAGGAACCACTGTTACTGCAAGTGCCGGCCAGGATCCGTTCTACAACAATTACACCCTCATTGCCTTGTTGGTAATGGCTATTATTCTGGTGGTAGTTGTGTTTATTCTGGTGCGCATTAAAGCTGTGGTGAATAACCTCTACGCCCAGAAATTCCCTGAAGAAGCCGCTGAAGAAGTGGTTGATCCGAAAACCACACTTCGCTATAAGCTGTTTACTAAACACCCTGTAGTAGGTGTAATGTTGGTTATGACCATTGTGGTTATTCTGCTTAGCGGATACGGCTTCAATTATGGTAATACAGTAGTAGGTGTGCAAAAAGGTTATGCACCAACTCAACCTATCGCCTTCTCTCATGAATTGCATGCCGGCAAATATGAAATTGATTGTAAATATTGCCACAGCACAGTAGAGAAAAGTAAACAAGCCTCTATTCCAGGTGCTAATACTTGTATGAACTGTCACGCTCATGTTACAGCTAAAGACAAATACAACGGCAACATCTCTCCTGAAATCAAAAAGATTTACGCGGCTATCAACTGGGATCCTGAAAAGCGTCAGTACGATGAGAGCAAACCTAAAACTCCAATCAAGTGGATTCGCATTCACAACCTGCCCGACCACGCTTATTTCAACCACTCGCAACACGTAAAAGTGGGCAAAGTAGAATGCCAGGAGTGTCACGGTGAAGTACAAACTATGAAAGTAGTAGGTCAGCAACAATCTTTACAAATGGGCTGGTGTATCAATTGTCATCGCGAAAAGAAAGTTGACGTACAGGGCAACAAATACTACGAAAAACTTCATGCTAACTTAAAGAAAGAAGGCAAAGCAGACATTACCGTTGCCAGAAATGGCGGTATGGAGTGTTCAAAATGCCATTATTAATCAATTGAAATTTCCACTATAAGCATCCTATATTAATGGAACAAAAAAATAAGTACTGGAAAGGTATAGAACAACTGAACAATACTCCTGAGTATGTTCAAACCAAGAGAAACGAGTTTTCCGAGGGTTTACCTTTAGACGAAGTAATTTCAGAGAAAGACTTTGAACTTTCTTCCAACCGCAGGGACTTTTTAAAGTTCTTTGGTTTCAGCGTTTCGGCAGTAGCATTGGCTGCATGTAATAATGCTCCCATCAAGAATGCTATTCCGTATGTGGTGAAACCCGAGCAGATTACTCCCGGTATTCCCAACTATTACGCATCAACCTGTAGCGCCTGTTCATCAGGTTGCAGTGTGTTGGTTAAAACCCGTGAAGGTCGCCCCATTAAAATTGAAGGTAACGAAGAGTCGCCTTTGTTTCAGGGTGGTGTTTGTGCGCAGGGACATGCCAGCATACTCAGCTTATATGATGTAGAGCGTTTCAAAAATGCATATGTAGGTGGCACAGAATCCAACTGGGAAACATTAGACAAAGAAGTTAAAGCCGGTTTAGCTAAAGCACAAAATATCCGCATCGTTTCAGGAACCGTTAACAGCCCTTCCATTAAGAAAGCGGTAGCTGATTTTGCAGTTAAATATCCATCAGCTAAACATGTGGTATATGAGCCTGTTTCTTACAGTGCTTTGATTGAAGCTAACAAACAAGCTTTTGGTAAAGCAGTAACTCCCGGGTTCCGCTTTGATAAAGCCAAAGCCATTGTTGGTTTTAATGCTGATTTCTTAGGTACCTGGATTTCTCCTGTGGAATACACCAAGCAGTATTCTAAAAACAGAAGACTCACCAAAGAAAATCCTACCATGTCACGTCACATTCAGTTTGAATCGCTGTTAACCATTACCGGTTCAAGTGCTGATGTTCGCGTGCCCGTTAAGCCATCAGAAGAAGGCGCTATACTCATCAGCCTGTATAATAAAATTGCTTCCATGGCTGGTGCTCCTGCACTAAGCAATGCTCAAAACATTGAAAAGGCAGGTAACATTATCGCTACTGCTGCTAAAGAACTTTGGGACAACAAAGGTGCTTCGCTGGTAATTTGCGGTACCAACAACATTGATCACCAACTTATAGTAGCAGCTATCAACAGCCTATTGGGTAACGTAGGTTCTACTGTTGATTTGGATAATTACTCCAACCAAAAAGCTGGTAACGACAGCGAATTCGATAATCTGGTAAAAGAAATGAATGCCGGAACTGTTGATGCAGTTATCTTCTACAATACTAACCCTGCATACAGTTACAGCAATGCCAAAGCATTTGCTGACGGTGTAAAAAAATTAAGCCTTTCCGTTTCTACCGCCACATCATGGGACGAAACAGCTAAATTAGTTAAATACATTGCTCCTGATAATCACTACCTCGAGTCATGGGGTGATGCTGAACCTAAAGTAGGTTACTTTGGTTTGGTTCAACCTACCATTTCTCCTGTGTTCAAAACACGTCAGGTTGTAGAAAGTCTTTTAACCTGGGCTGATGTCAATACTGATGCTTACAGCTACATACGTGAAAACTGGAAATCGGCTATACTCCCTCTTTCCGGAGGTGCTTCTTTCGATAGCTTCTGGAACAAGAGCCTGCATGACGGCTACTTTGTAGCTCCTGAAAAAACTACTCAGGTGTATACCAATGCATCCAATTTAGGTAACGTAACCAATGCTGCTCTTACTGCTTACACCGCAGGAAAAGGTAAAATTGAATTGAGCCTCTACAGCAGTGTAGCTTTGCGTGACGGTAAAGAAGCCAACAACCCTTGGTTGCAGGAATTGCCTGATCCTATCTCCAGCGTAGTTTGGGATAACTACCTCGCTATTGCGAAGAACATAGCTGACGACTTAAAATTAGAAAACTTTGATCTGGTAAACATTAAAGCAGGTAATGCTACTCTTGAAAATGTTCCTGTATTAATACAACCCGGTCAACCAAACAATACTGCCTCAATCGCTTTAGGATACGGACGCACCGTTACCGGAAAAGTAGGAAAAGATGTTGGTTTGAACGCATTCGTACTGACTGCATCAAACAACGGACAAACCGGTTACACAGTTTCAGGCATCAACATTGAGAAAGGAAAAGGAAACCGCGAACTGGCTCAAACACAAACTCACAATTACATTGAGGGTCGTGAAATAATTAAAGAGGCTTCTTTGAGCGATTACATCAAAGATCCATTAGCCGGTAACCATGACCACCACGGTTCATTGCGTGACAAAGACGGCAAACTGGTTTCCCTGTGGGCTGAGCGTGATAGCAAAGGACACAAGTGGGGAATGGTCATTGATATGAATGCCTGCACCGGTTGCGGTTCTTGCGTAGTAAGCTGTAATGCAGAAAACAACGTTCCAGTTGTTGGACGTAAAGAAGTACTTACCCGCAGAGAAATGCACTGGATGCGTATTGACCGCTACTACAGCTTTAAAAACAAAGAAGGAAAAACATCCAACAAAGAAAAAGACATCAACAAAAATGTCGAAGACTTTGAAAATATTTCTGTAGCCTTCCAACCATTGATGTGTCAGCAGTGCAGTCACGCTCCTTGCGAGTCTGTTTGCCCTGTTTTAGCCACCGTACACAGTTCAGAAGGTTTGAACCAGATGACTTACAACCGTTGTGTAGGAACACGTTATTGCGCCAATAACTGCCCTTACAAAGTAAGACGATTCAACTGGTTCCGTTACAACGACAACGATAACTTTGATTTCCATTTCAACAATGATTTGGGTAAAATGGTTATCAATCCTGATGTAACCGTTCGTACCCGTGGTGTGATGGAAAAATGTACCTTCTGCGTACAACGTATACAGGCCGGTAAATTGAAAGCTAAAGTGGAAAACCGCTCCGTTCAGGACGGTGATATTAAAACCGCTTGTCAGCAATCATGCCCTGCTAACGCTATCATCTTCGGAGATATGAATGATGCCAACAGTGAAGTAGCCAAAGCCATGAAAAATGAGCGCGGTTACCACCTGTTAGAAGAACTTAACGTTCAGCCTTCAGTTAACTACCTCACCAAAATTCGCAATGTTGAAGGAAGTCTGGTAGCAGAAGAACACCATGCCGCTGCTCACGGTGCTGAACACAAAGAAGAAGAACACAAAACAGAAGCAGCTCATTAATTACAAACGAAAAGTAAAAAATTAACACTACTGATATGTACGAATCTCCAATAAGAGAAGTATTAGTAACAGGCGGTAAAACCTACACAGATGTTTCAAACGACATTTGCAGACCGCTTGAGAATAAACCTACCAAAGCATGGTGGTTTGGATTCATTATTTCAGCTCTTGTATTAGGACTTTGGCTGGGAGCTACAACTTACACCCTCATGACCGGTATTGGTACCTGGGGGCTGAACAAAACTGTAGGTTGGGCATTTGATATTACCAACTTCGTATTCTGGGTGGGTATTGGTCACGCAGGTACTTTGATTTCGGCTATTCTTTTGCTGTTCCGCCAAAAATGGAGGATGTCCATCAACCGTTCAGCAGAAGCGATGACGATTTTCGCTGTAATATGCGCTGCATCATTTATCGTTTCACACATGGGTCGTCCGTGGGTAGCTTATTGGCCAATTCCTTTGCCAAACGCCTTCGGATCATTGTGGGTAAACTTTAACTCTCCATTGGTATGGGACGTATTTGCGATTTCGACTTACTTCTCGGTATCATTAGTTTTCTGGTACCTCGGATTGATTCCTGATATTGCTACCATTCGCGACCGTGCCACCACCAAAATGCGCAAATTCGCTTACGGATTTTTCGCTATGGGTTGGAATGGTTCAACCAAAACCTGGAACCGTTATGAATTGGTTTCCCTGATTCTGGCCGGTATATCTACGCCACTGGTACTTTCCGTACACACCATTGTATCTATGGACTTTGCTACTTCGGTTATACCCGGATGGCACACCACCATCTTCCCTCCTTATTTCGTTGCCGGTGCGATTTTCTCCGGATTCGGAATGGTGCTCACACTTCTGGTTATCGGACGTGTGGTGCTGAAACAGGAAGACTACATAACAATGGGTCACTTGGATGCTATGTGTAAAGTAGTAATGCTCACCGGCTCCATGGTAGGCTTGGCTTACATTACTGAATTTTTCATCGCTTGGTACTCAGGCGTGGAATACGAACAGTATGCCTTTATTAACCGTGCTACCGGACCATACGCTTGGGCTTATTGGATTATGATGAGCTGTAACCTTATTGCTCCTCAGGTATTCTGGACCAAATGGGCACGTTCAACACCTTGGTTCATTTTCTTACTCTCTATAATAGTGAACATAGGAATGTGGTTCGAACGATTTGTAATTATCGTAACTTCATTGCACCGTGACTACATAACATCGAGCTGGGCAATGTATACCCCAACCATTACTGAGTTCAGTATTCTTTTGGGCTCATTCGGATTATTCTTCACCCTGTATTTCCTGTTTTGCCGCTATTTACCTACCATCAACATGGCAGAGATTAAAGCGATACTTCCTAAGAACCATGATCACCACAGCAACGGACATGCACACTCGGGTGCATTTGTAAATGAGAAAGGAGCCATTGTTAATGAAAAATAATAACAAACTTATTCTGGGTATTTACGATGATGCTGATAAAGCATTAGTATCAGCCCGACTGCTTAAGAAAAGCGGGTTCGATGTTGACGATGTATATACTCCATTCCCTATTCACGGTATGGAAAAGGCTTTAGGCATTAAACGTTCACGTTTGGCTGTAGCTGCATTCATTTTTGCTATGACAGGAATGGTAACAGCTGTAACCATGATGGTATACATGTCATGGGGAGATGACTGGATGATTGATGTGGGTGGTAAACCTAACCTGCATATTCCTAACTACATTCCCGTAACATTTGAATTGTCTATCCTATTCACTGCATTTGGTATGGTGGCTACATTTTTTATTGTGAGCAGAATGGCACACGGTAAAAATGCAGAATTGATGCACCCGCGCCAAACTGATGACCGTATAGTGATTGCAGTAAACCTGAAAAATGAGTCGGAGAACAAAGCTATAAGCGATATGTTCATCAGCAACGGAGCATTAGAAGTTAGAGAAAGAGAGGTAACTCAATGAAGCATTCTATAAAACTTATTTTATCAGGAGCAATTCTGATGGTTGCCGCTTCTTGCGGAAACGACCCTAACGATACAGGTATTGAATATGCACCTGATATGTATGTATCGAAAGGATATGAACCATTCACACAACTCGAAGACCAGAAACGTGCGGTAATGAGTGAAAGCGGAAAAGAATGGCTCATTAACCCTGACGGAAAAAATATGCGTGAACCTGTAAAAGGAACCATTGCCCGCGGACAAATAGATTACGTATTTCCTTATGCAAAAACGGCTGAAGACTACGAACGTGCCGGTGCGGAATTAAAAAATCCGATTGCCGTAAACGATGAAGTATTGGCTGAAGGAAAACACCTTTATGAAATCAACTGTACCCCTTGCCACGCAGCTGACGGTAACGGTAAAGGAACTATTGTACAGGACGGCAAATACCCTCAGGTACCTGCCTACGGTGATCGTCTTCCTACTATCAACCCAGGTAAAGCATATTACAGCATCACTTACGGTAAAAACCTGATGGGTTCTTATGCCTCTTCCCTCTCTCCTGCTGAAAGATGGAAAGTGATTCACTACATTTATTCATTAGCCGGATTAACAGGAGCTGCACCTGCAGCAGCAACAACTGATTCAACCGCAACTACGAAGTAAACATCTACCAACACATTAAAGAGTACTATATCATGGGACACGAACACGAAGTAGTGATAAAAGAAGAAAAATTTGAAATGAGCGCCAAAGACAAAAAAGTTGCTTTGGGATTACTCATTGGCGGATTTGTATTGGCCTTAATAGGCTACTTTACCGCTCACGCTCCTGATCATCACATGGTGGTAAAAAGACTTTGGGCAAACCTTATTGCCGATAGCTATTTCTTTTTCATCATCAGTTTATGCGCCACTGCATTTATCGCTATTAAAGCGATTGCCAATGCCGGATGGCATACCTCAGTAAAACGTATACCGGAAGCTATGGGTACATTTATGCCCTTTGCAGCGGTAGTACTTATTGCTGTTCTTTTCCTTGGCGGACATGACATCTACCACTGGATGCATGAAGGAGTTACAGACCCTAATTCACCCCATTATGACAAAATAATTGCGGGTAAAAGCGGGTACCTTAATATCCCGTTCTTCATGGGCCGTTTGATTGTATTTGCGGGCATGTGGATTTTATTCGCACGCACATTCCGCAAATGGTCTTTACAGGAAGACATTGATGGTGGCTTAACTAATTTCGACAAAACATACAAAGCAGCAGCAGCATTCGTATTTCTTTTCGCATTCACCTTTTCTTCTTTCAGCTGGGATGTGATGATGAGTATTGACGTACACTGGTTCTCTACCATTTTCTCGGTTTACAATTTTGCCACCGGATGGGTAAGTGCCATTACCTGTATTGCTTTATTTACCATATACCTTAAAAGCAGAGGTTACCTCAATATCGTAAACGATGATGTTATCCATGACTTAGGTAAAATGATGTTTGCCTTCAGTGTATTCTGGACTTACCTGTGGGTAGCTCAGATGTTGTTGATTTGGTACGCAAACATTCCTGAAGAAGTAACCTATTACAAAGACCGTGTACGCCCGGGTTCTGGTTGGTCATTCCATTTCTACCTCAACGTAGCCTGCAACTTTGTTTTTCCATTCTTCACTCTTATGATGCGTGATGCAAAACGTAACAAAAAGTGGTTAGTTTTTGTAGGTGCAGTTCTACTTTTCGGTCACTGGAACGATGTATACACCATGACCTTTGTAGGTGCCATGAAAGACCACAACGGAGTAAGCGTAGCACCGGGCTGGGGATTAATGGAAATAGGCTTCTTAGCTATGTTTGCCGGTGGTTTTATTTACACTGTACTTACCTCATTAACCAAAGCAAATTTATACCCTACCAAGCACCCTTACATTATGGAGAGTGCCTTGCATGATGTAGGTGTTTAATAAAAGACATATCCATAAAAAGCCCGACTGCTGAATGTAGTCGGGCTTTTTTTATTTTACCGACATTTGTTACCTTTATCCTATGAAAACCAGATTGCTTCTCTTCTTTCTTGTTCTATCACTTGCATCTTCAGGACAATTTGCTCCTGTGGGAACAAGGTGGCATTACTCAAGAGCTAGTGGAAGCTATAGGCTTAACATGGATCCCCGAATTTTCCCCCACCAGTATCAGTTTCTTGAGGTAGAAAAAGACACACTGGTGAGTGGCAAAACCTATTCGAAAATTACAGGTAATACCAGCTATACAGAGGGGGCAAGGCTACTTAGAAATGATAGCGGAAAAGTTTATTACTACTGGCATGGTAGGGACTGCTTTCTTATGGACTTTAATGCAAAGGCAGGAGATACACTGTTACTCGATGTTTTTGTAAGAGGGAGAAAGGCTGGTGCAATAGGTCATGATACCGGCTTTTACGCTTTACACAACAAAACGGTAATTGTAGATTCCATTTCATTTCTTCAAAACGCTATTTCTGATGAGAAGCTAAAAACGGTACATTTTCATTACTCTATTGATTCTTCTGAAATCCCGTTTTTAGTAAAACCCAACCCTTTCAACTCCAGATTTACAGAGAAAATAATATCAGATGAGCAAAACCAAGGAAAGTTCTTTATTGGAATTCCTGTAAATGTAATCTTCCTTTCTGACGATGTGTGTTCTCTCAGATGCTTCACTTCAGGGAACTATAAGTTCTCCAGTGTATGGTGGCAAATAAATTGGGGAGAGAAATATGGTGCTACATGTGATGATCAGTCTATAACTACAGGAATTGAACATCATAATGAAACTCAGTCCGAATTTTTGGTGTATCCAAATCCTGCAAAAGACTACATAATGCTGAACACTTCAAAAGAACATACTCTTGTTTCTATATTCTCATCAGAAGGAAAGTTGCTTAAAGAAGTTGTATACAAGCAGGCGGGTTCTCACCAGCTTCAGCTTGATTTTGCAAAAGGTATTTTCTTGTTGAAAATCGTCACCCCAACATCAACAACTTATCAAAAAATTGTCACACAGTAATCACTTGGCATTAAACGCACGCAGTTTTATTTGTGTGAGTCTGCGTTTAGTTTCCAAAGGAAAGTCTCCCTGCATCATCCACTCGTAGTAAGAAGGTTCCATTTTAAATACATCCTGTACTGGCTTTCCTTTGTGCTTGCCAAAGTTAAACAGCTCACGTCCTTTATCATCATACACCATTCTGCCCGCTAAATCAACATTGGATGACTGACCCGAAAAGGAGTGTAAAAAATCAATGTCGTTTTTCAGGTTTTCATAACGTTCCAGTTGTGCTTTTAACACTTCCAGTGTAGCAGCAGTATCAGCTTCTGCAGAGTGGGCATTCGTGAGTTCTTTACTGCAGTAAAATTTGTATGCGGCTACCAGATTACGTTGCTCCATGGTGTGAAAGATGCGTTGCACATCAATAAATTTTCTATTGTCGGCATCAAACTCTACCCCTGCCCTTAAAAACTCTTCCACCAACATAGGGAAATCAAACTTATTGGAATTGAAACCTGCAAAATCACAACCTTTCAGGTACTCTGCTATCTCTTTGGCTTTGTCGGCAAAACGGGGGGCATCAGCTACGTCTTCATCTTTAATACCATGAATGGCGGTAGATTGCGGAGGTATGGGCATACCGGGGTGAAACCTTTGTGTGCGTATTTCTTCTTTGCCATCAGGCAATACTTTGATAGTACACATTTCAATAATGCGGTCGTTGGAAATACTGATACCCGTGGTTTCTAAATCAAAAACAATGAGCGGTCTTTTAAGGTTGATTTGCATAGTGCTTAGTTTGACAAAATATTAAGGTTAGAGTTGTTAAGATTGCCTGAACTCATGAGCAATAAATTGGTGTTACTCCAATCCATTCCCCTCAGCATTTGCTCCAGTTGAGCTGAATCATGTAACACCTCTACATCTGTTCCGAAATGGTCTTTTATAAGTGTGTCGGAGAGCATTTCCATGCGTTTGAGTTCGAGTGTGTGCGGGTTAAAGTAAACTATTTTTACATCGGCTTTATCCAAGGCCCCTTTGTATTCTGAAAGGAAATTTTTATTCAGACTGCTGAAGGTATGGAGTTCAAAAACGGCCACCAGTTTACGTTCAGGAAACTGGTCCTTAACCGCATCAACTGTAGCAGTAACTTTGGATGGTGAATGCGCAAAATCACGGTATATCACCGTTGATTCATTTTTATCCAACAACTCCAAACGTTTGGCTGTTCCTTTAAAGGAAGCAATGGCGTTGTAAAACTGTTCATCTGTAATACCAATCTGGTTAAGAGCCAAACGGGCTGCCTGCATATTTTGCAGGTTGTGTTTGCCAAATATTTTAAGTTCTATCCACCCATGCTCCGTTTTAATGGTAGTAATCCCGTTCTCCACTTTATACTCGGGAGCATTATACCAAAGTACTTCCGCGTGAAGAGTGTTTTGCTGCACAATTTGTTTGAGGTGTGTGTCTTCATCAAAACAGATCAATTTTCCGCTTGCCGGAATTTGCCTCATAAAGATGGCAAACTGCTCCACATATCCCTCAAAAGTTGGAAAAACGTTGATATGATCCCAGGCAATACCTGTTACTATGGCCACATCAGCATGGTACACATGAAATTTGGGACGTAAATCAATGGGTGACGTAAGGTACTCGTCTCCTTCAAAAACAGCAATGTCACTGTCTTCGTATAGCCCGACCATAGTATCAAAACCCTCCAGTTGAGAACCTACCAGATAATCAAATTTTCGTCCGCATTGCTTCAATACATGCAACATCATGGCTGTAGTGGTGGTTTTACCATGACTTCCACCCACCACAAGTCTCTTCTTGTTGCGGGTTTGCTCGTACATGTACTCAGGAAATGAATAAATTTTCAATCCCATTTCTTGCGCTTTTAGCAACTCGGGGTTGTCTTTACGGGCATGCATACCCAAAATAATAGCATCCAATCCGGCATGAATTTTTTCGGGGAACCAACCAATTGATTCAGGTAAAATAGCGCTGTTCCTTAGCCTTGACAGTGCAGGTTCAAAAATTTCATCATCAGAACCTGATACGGTGTACCCTTTCTGCCTCAATGCCAATGCCATATTGTGCATTACTGCACCTCCAATACTGATAAAATGTACATTCATTGTAAACAAATATACTCATGCTTATCAGGCATTTTCAGGCTAAATATCCACCGTTGCTGGAAAACCTGCAAAAGTATATTGCTTCGTATGCTGCCAAATGTGTATCTTGTGCAAAAAAAGAACGACATTGGCTAAAATCACTTTCACGAACAAGGACAGCGCATTCTTTGATTCTATCAAGCAGGACGTAAACACTTATTTCGAACAAAAAAAGATCAGCAAGACTGGCGATTGGAGGCTTTATCTTAAGGCAGCTATATTGCTTTCAGCCTTTGTAGGCCTATACCTCACACTTTTATTTGTACCCATGCCCTGGTATATAGGACTGGCTGTGGCCGGTTTATTTGGCCTCGTATGCGGAGCAATAGGGTTTAATGTAATGCATGATGCCTGCCACGGAAGTTTCAGTTCTAAAAAATGGGTGAATGATTTGTTTGGCTTTTCCATGAACCTTTTGGGCAGCAATGCCTTTATCTGGAAACAGAAGCACAATGTTATTCACCATACTTACACCAATATTGACGGAGTGGATGATGACATTGCCAAATCACCTGTATTGCGCCATTGCAGCAGCCAACCTAAAGTACCGATGCACAAGTATCAACACATTTACATGTTTTTCCTTTACGCTTTGAGTACCATTATCTGGATGGCCTATACTGATATGGACAAATACTTCAAACAGAAGGTGTACAAAACCAAAATGTCGCCTATGGACGCCAAGGAACATGCTATTTTCTGGTTCAGCAAGGCATTGTATTTGGCAATATATATATTCATTCCGATTGCTGTGGTAGGCTTTATGCCCTGGCTTTGGGCATTTTTAGCTATGAATGCAGTTTTTGGTTTAATGCTCTCAGTAGTTTTCCAATTAGCACATGTGGTAGAGGTTACAGAATTTGCTGAAGTACGCGATGACGAAGAAAAGAAACAATTCAATGACTGGGCCGTACACCAGATTTTAACCACCAGTGATTTTGCTCCTAAAAATAAATTGGTAAGTTGGATGGTAGGTGGTCTTAATTTTCAGGTTGAGCATCATTTGTTCCCCCGCATAAGCCATGTACACTACCCTGCTCTTCAACCCATCATTAAACAGAATTGCGAGAAGTTTGGCGTTCGTTACAATTGTATTGACAGCATGAGTTCAGCAGTTGTTTCACATTACCGCACCATGCGCATGTTAGGGCAAGACTAATACGCTTTTCATTTATGCATTTATATTCTATTAATACCGGCCAATTTAAACTGGATGGCGGAGCAATGTTTGGCGTAGTACCCAAAACCATCTGGAACAAAACCAACCCTGCTGATGCCAACAACATGATTGATTTGGCTATGCGGTGTCTGTTGGTTGAAGACGGTAACCGACTTATATTAATTGACAACGGAATCGGCAACAAACAAGATGATAAATTCTTTGGTCATTACTACCTGAACGGTGATGATTCTTTACAGAAATCTCTCCATAAGTTGGGGTTTGATTTGAAAGACATTACCGATATGTTGCTATCTCATCTGCACTTCGACCATTGCGGAGGCAGCATAAGCTGGAATAGTGACCGTACCAAATTCGAGACTACATTTCCTAATGCCACCTACTGGGTTAATGCAGACCACTGGGATGAAGCCAATCACCCTAACGTACGTGAAAAAGCATCCTTTCTGAAGGAGAACATACTTCCCATTCAGGAAAGCGGTCAGCTGAAACTGTTCCGCACGGGCGACAAGATTCATGATAAAATTGATTTCATTACCGGCAACGGACATACCCGCAGCATGGTACATCCAAAAATACAATGGCAGGATAAAACAGTGGTTTTTATGGCTGATATGATTCCAACCATAAATCACTTACCCATTCCGTATGTAATGGGCTACGATGTGCGTCCACTGGATGCTATGCAGGAAAAATCGGACTTCTTACAAGAAGCCGCTGCCAACAACTACATTTTATTTTTTGAACACGATGCCGTGAATGAGGCCTGCACAGTAAGTGTTACAGAGAAGGGGATACGAAAAAAAGACGTCTTTCACCTTTCTGAGATATAAAATTAAAAACCGGATAAGCATTCCTCTTAAACAAAAAAAGTCCCGCTTTCGCAGGACTTTAAAACTTGGGGTGGATGATGGGGCTCGAACCCACGACCCTCGGTACCACAAACCGATGCTCTAACCAACTGAGCTACAACCACCGTTTTTAGAAGTGGCAAAAATAGGTTTTTTCTTTACTTAAGGCAAGTGCGGAATTAACTTTCGTACAATTCGCTCACTTTTTGCCAGTTTACTATGTTCCAAAATGCTTTCAGGTAATCAGGTCTGCGGTTTTGGTAGTTCAAATAATAGGCATGCTCCCACACATCCACGCCTAATACTGGCTTGGAATTGGTTTCTGCAATATCCATTAACGGATTATCCTGATTGGGTGTAGAAACTATACTCAGTTTTCCTTTAGCGTCTTTTACCAACCAGCCCCAGCCCGAGCCAAAAACACCAATTGATTTTTTCTCAAACTGCTCTTTGAAAGACTCTATGTTGCCAAAATCTCTGTGAATGGCTGCTAATAGTTTTTCTGAGGGCTCGGTTTTAGACGGACCGATAACACTCCAGAAAAAACTATGGTTCCAATGCCCGCCACCGTGATTGCGAATATCTGACCTGACTGATTCCGGAAGGGTTTTAATGGAGGAGAGCAATTGCTCCAGTGATTTAGCTTTTAGTGAAGGCTCCTTCTCCAAAGCAGCATTTAACTTAGTAATGTATGCCTGGTGATGTTTGGTGTGGTGAATCTCCATAGTGCGGGCATCTACATTAGGCTCCAAGGCAGTATAGGCAAAACCAAGAGGAGGCAAAACAAACAGACCCTCCTGAATAACCTCAGTTGTGTCAGTTTCAGGAGCCAGTCCTGTTGCATGGGCTGCTCCGGCCATTAATCCGGTAAGTACCAATCCTCCGGTTTTTATAAAATCTCTTCTGTTAGTTGTCATACTTTTAAAAATTAGTGGAACAAAATTAAGTGTTTATTGGTGGTTTGGGTGGTTTTTTACGCAATTTTGAAACTGCAATGACAGACACTAAAATATCAAAGCCGATAGAACTTGAGGTACATGGGATGACCTGTACTAACTGCGCACTTTCTGTCCGCAAATACTTAGAGAAACAAAACCTCAAAAATGTAAGTGTAAACTTTGCATCAGGCGAGGTGAACTTTGAAGCTGAAGCACCGGTTATTATTCAGGATATCACCAAAGGTATTGAGCAACTGGGTTACCAGGTAGTAAAGATACAAGGGGCCGAACAGGTAATCAGTGCTACAGGTTTTCTGAACACACTGAAAGGAAAACTTATCTTTTGTTCTGTATTCACTTTGCCTTTGCTCATACACATGTTTGTAAATTGGCCGTTGTTACACCATCCCGTGTTTCAACTGTTCATTTCCCTACCGGTGTATTTTGTGGGATTATATTTCTTCGGTCGAAGTGCTGTTCAATCCATCAAAAACGGGTTACCCAACATGGATGTGCTGATTGCCACCGGAGCCGGAGCGGCCCTTATTTACAGCGTTTGGGGAACCTGGATGTTTTGGGGAACACATCAGGTTCATGACTACCTGTTTTTTGAAACAGGAGCCACTATTATCACGCTGGTATTACTTGGCAATTGGATTGAACATGTGGCCGTACAAAAAACAACCACCGCCATTGCTGATTTAAAGGCTATTTTACCAACTCATGCTACACGCATCAGCAAAGATGAAAACAGTTTTGAAGTAAGTGCCGAAATACTGACAGATCAAATAAAAAAGGGGGACATTCTGTTTGTTCGCTCAGGAGAAAATATTCCTGCTGACGGCATTATCATCAACGGCAAAGGACTTTTTGATGAAGCAGCAATTACCGGAGAAAGTTTACCTCTGAACAAAACCAAAGGAGACAACATCATCAGCGGCACCTTACTTATTGATGGAGCTTTAAGATTTGAAGCCACAGCTGACGGACAACACTCCACTCTGGCACACATTATTCAACTGGTAAAAAATGCTCAGGCACACAAACCTCAAATACAAAAAATAGGCGATAAGGTAAGTGCTGTGTTTGTACAAGTAGTTATTTCCATTGCTTTGATAACATTCTTCGTTACCTGGCTGGCACTTAATCTTCCTTTTCAGGTGGCCATGATGCGTGCCATAGCCGTGTTGGTTATCTCCTGCCCATGTGCTATGGGACTGGCCACTCCAACAGCTATTATGGTTGGACTTGGTCGTGGAGCAAAATCAGGTTTGCTGGTAAAAGGCGGTGACACAATTGAAGAATTAGCCAAAGCCCAAACCATTGTATTTGATAAAACAGGTACGCTCACCACGGGTGAATTTACCGTAGCTGAGATAAAAGAAATAAACAACACCCCTTTAGAGGAAATAAAAAACCTCTTGTATAATCTGGAACAACACTCCTCCCACCCTATTGCTAAAAGTATTGTTCGCCACAAAGAATGGCTGTCAACTGCTATTAACTTCACTCAAATAACAGAAGAAAAAGGGTTAGGACTAAGTGCAACTGATGAACAAGGAAATACATACCGTGCGGGCTCTTTGGCTTATACTCAAAAATATTTCACAGATGACTCCTACGATTTATACGTGGTGAAAAATGAAACGCCATTAGCCTGCTTACGTATAAGCGATGAATTAAAACCGGGAGCCAAAGAGGCTATTGCTTACTTTACAAAACTTGGAATAACACCGGTTATTCTGAGTGGAGACAAACAGGCAAAAGTAAAATCAGTAGCTCACGAATTAAAAATAACCGACTACCACGCGGGCGTATTACCTGAGCAAAAAAATGTGCTCATCAATCAGTATAAACAAAAAGGAAAAACCATAATGGTGGGTGATGGAATAAATGATGCCATTGCACTAACCACTGCGCATATTGGTATTTCATTGTCAGGTGCAACTGCCATAGCGCAACAATCTGCACAGGTCATTATAAAAGGAGAAAATTTACTTACCCTGGTTCACACCCACCGCTTGAGTGTGCTCACCTATCAAACCATTAAACAAAATCTGTTTTGGGCCTTAGCATATAATGTGGTGGCTATTCCTGTTGCGGCAGCCGGTTATCTGAGTCCTATGGTTGGAGCATTATCTATGGCGTTTTCCGATGTAGTTGTTATCGGAAACTCACTAAGGCTTCGATTCAGAAAACTGTAAGACTATTTTTTAGGAAGCGGCTTGGTTGTTTTGGAACTATCGCTTTTCACCGGAGAATCAGCATCGGCTTTTGGTGCTTTAGGGGTTCCTGCGGTAAGGCCTGTAGCGTAAAGCCTCACCCCATGCTCGGTAACTCCCCGTTCATAAGATGCAACAACAATTTTAGTATTATCAGGACTAATGGCTACCGAACGGACATTATACCCATACCCTTCAAAACTGGCAATGAGTTTTCCTGTTGCGAGTTCCCATAGTTTGGCTGTACCATCATTAGAACCGGTTACAACATATTTTTCATCTTTGCTTATAGATACACTGGTTACTTTCCAGGTGTGTCCTTTTAATGTGGTAAGTGGTTTGTTGGTTACAGCATCCCAAACAATAGCTGTCTTATCGCTAGAACCTGAAACAAAGTATTTACCTGTTGTACTCACCTCTAATGCGTTTACTGCATCAGTGTGTCCTTTAAGGGTTTCTGCCAATGGGCCCGTAGCCACTTTTACAACTGTGATGCCGGGCGAGTTAGTACCCACCAACACCATCCCGGTTCCTTTGGGGCAAGCCAATGCATTAATCCCCTGTATAGAAAATGATTTGGTATTCAACCCGGTTACAGCATCCCAAACCAACAGACCCTGTTGAGCTGATCCTGAATAAAAATATTTGCCTGCAAAATCAAAAGCAATGGATGTAACTGCCGTGTTGTACCCAACCAAATCTCTGGTAAATGTCCCGGTGGAATCCCATAACTTAATGGAAAAGTCCTTTGAACCTGAAGCAAGTACCATAGGTTTTGTGCGTGATTTCGAAAAGGCCAGATTCATTACAGCTGAGTTATGTGCTGTGAGTGTTTTTAAAAGGAAACTGGAATCTGCACTGTAAATGTTAATGTTCTTGTCCCATGAACCGGAGTAAACTGTTTTACCATCAGGTGAAAAAGCAACACACTCAATCAAATCTGTGTGTCCGTAGTATTTTAATTTGGGTTCTTTTACTATCATTTGAGCAAAAGAAGATGTGTTAAAAATGATAATGCAACCTATGATAATTGACCTAAGCATAAATGAAATGTATTTGACGATTTGTCAAATATAATAAATAAGGGTCCAAATACCTTAAAATCCGTCTATCCCTTGTAGAACAACCATTTGCCCAATTCTTTCCAACTCGCTTTTTTACCATACATCAAAATCCCGGTCCGGTAAATTCTGCCTGCCAGCCATGTGGTGAATATGATGCCCGCCAGCATACTTGCCATAGAGAGTATGATTTGCCATTCTATCCCTTCCATACCAAATGGTATGCGTACCATCATTGCAATAGGTGAAGTAAAAGGAATAACAGAAAGCCAGAAAGCCAGCGTTCCATGCGGGTTGCTCACCACCGCTGATTGTGACATCACAATCGCGAATATTAGCGGAATAGTAATCGGGAACATAAACTGCTGTGTGTCGGTTTCATTGTCAACTGCAGAGCCGATAGCTGCAAATAGTGCCCCGTAAAACAAATATCCTCCCAAAAAATAAAACACAAACATACCTGCAATAAGTGGCAGGTTTAATCCGGTAAAACCACCCAGCACGTCTGTAATTTCTGATGACTGAGGTGTTTGCTGCATGGCATTTTGTGCATCCTGCACCATTCCCATCTGCCCTGCTAATGAAGAGGTAACGAATGTTCCCAACACGGTAGTAAGTAATATCCATACCACAAACTGCAATAAGGCAACCATGGCCAAACCTGATATTTTGCCCATCATAAGCTCAAAAGGTTTAACAGATGAAATAATTACCTCAGCAATGCGGTTGGTTTTTTCTTCCAACACACCGCGCATAATTTGTACACCGTAAATGAATATGAATATGTAGATGAGAAAAGCCGAGAAAAAGCCAACGGCCGTGGCTGCTCCCGCATTACCTGCTTCAAGTGACTCACCGGTGTCTTTGGAAGAAGTAAGTTTAATCTCTGTACCGGTAATATCATCAATAACTTGTCTGTCTATGCCTTTCTGAGCAAATAACTCCGCCTGTAAAACATTCTCCAGTTGATTCTCTATATACGATTGGTCTTTTACACTGGGTTGACTAAGACCTATCAGTTCAAAACCTTTGAGACTATCGGGAGCAGTTGCCGAAATATGCAACAGGGCAAAATAATCTTCGTTCTGAAGCTTTAACCGGGCTGCTTCAACAGGTATACTATCATAAGAAAACTTATAAAACTCACTGTCCTCTAGGCGGTTTACAAAAACTTTGCTCTCATCCAGTACCAGTACTTTCTTGGTTTCGTTAGACAGGCTATCGTTGACAGAAACGTAAATAATGGCTCCGTAAAAACCTGTAATAAGGAGTGGTCCCAGCAAAGTCATGATAAGAAATGACTTCTTTTTAACTCTGGTCAAAAATTCACGTTGTGCTATTAAAAGTATTTTGTTCATGTGCTAAACTGATTGAGGTTGGTTTTTCTTTACTGCCTGAATAAAAATCTCGTTCATATCGGGAATACGTTCTGTAAAACCCGTTACTGTAGTTTGCTGTAACAACTGTGCAAGCAAATCATTCGTACCTCCCTGTATAATCTGAATGGCAGAAAGGTATTCATCACGGTCATGTTGCACAGTGGAAATCACTTTAAATCCGTCACCCAGTTTAAGTTCAGCACTGTGGTGTATCACTTCGAAAACATTTGTACTGAATGCTTTTCTGATTTCCTTAACCTCACCCTCCAGAATAACTTTCGACCTGTTGATGAGGGCTATGTTGTTACACATTTGCTCCACTGTTTCCATGCGGTGAGTGGAAAAAATAACGGTGGCTCCGTCAGCATTTAACCGAAGAATTTCATCCCGGATCAGGTTAGCATTAATGGGGTCAAAGCCGGAGAAGGGTTCATCCAGAATAATCAATTTAGGCTCATGCAGAACAGTTGCAATAAACTGAATTTTCTGCTGCATACCCTTCGAGAGTTCTTCCACCTTTTTGTTCCACCAGTTGCCAATCTCAAAACGCTCCACCCATACTTTTAAACGTGCTTTGGCATCACTGTTACTTAACCCTTTCAGTTGTGCAAAAAATAACAACTGCTCCCCTACTTCCATTTTTTTATAAAGTCCGCGCTCTTCAGGTAAGTAGCCCATCGCATAAATATCAGCAGGTTGTAACGGACGACCGTCAAATAACACCTCCCCGCTATCAGGGGCTGTAATCTGTGTTATGATACGTATAAGCGAAGTTTTACCTGCCCCGTTCGGGCCCAATAACCCGAAGACAGATTGTGCAGGAATAACCATACTCACATCATCAAGTGCCTTGTGATGTGCATATTGTTTTGAGATATTGTTTATTTTTAAAAAGCTCATTTCGAAAAATGTTTAGGCAAAACTATCAAATCGTAAAGTTTGAACAAGTGTATTCGACAGAAGAAGAAATATATCCGACATAGTTTTTTGCCTGCAAAAGTAAGGCAACTACGGCACATAGGCGATTATTACAGAAATCCCACTGAAATTTGTAGATTGCAAAACTGAAGCCAGCCTAATGAAAAGTGTTGTTATTTTAGTCAATGAATTTGCCCCGGCCCAGGGTGGAGTAGGCAATCAGGCTTACTATCTGGCTAAATACCTGTGCGAAGTGTGCACCAACGTTAGTGTAATTACCTTCTACCAAACGGAACACGATTTTACCTTTGACGGAAAGCAGCCTTTTAAAATATACCGGAGAAAAGAATACAAATGGGGCATGTTCAGGTTACTTACTCTTACCATAAATGTGATTAAAATTATCAAAGAGGAAAAACCGGATACCATCATTGTGTCAAACTACTTTTTCCTTTGGTTGTTACCTGTTATCCGGCTTTTCTACATTAAAGCGAGGTATGCTACCATTATACACGGCACAGAGTTGAGGCATACCAACATTGTATTCAAATCCTTGTCTTATCTGGGTCTTTTTGCCTCAGAAAAAATCATTGCCGTTTCACACTACACCAAGAGTATTCTTAAATTCAACTTCCTGAGAAAAAGAACTGATGTTTGCCACATCGGCATTCCCGATCAACTCTTAATTCCGGAAACAGAGCACAAAGAGTGTTCAAAACTAAAACTAGCCACCATTGGCACATTCACGGCAAAAAAAGGATACATCAACGTGCTGAAGATATTGCCGTATTTACTGGAAGAGTGGCCCGAAGGCACCTATAAAGTTTCAGGCATTAACAACGTGCTGGAGTTTTACAATGCCGCTAATAAATTCTCTACCGGCATTTTGCTGAAAAGCAGAATTGAAATTTCAGATTCTTTCACCAATACCAATCTTGAACACATACAACTGTTCTTCAAAGATGTGTGTATTTACCTGGCTTTGGGTGAGCAAACCAAAAGAGGAGATGTGGAAGGATACGGTATTGCTTTACTCGAAGCAAATGCCAGAGGGGTTCCCGTTATTGCCACCAACAATTTTGGTTTCAGAGAGACGGTCAAAGATGGTTACAGCGGCATTCTGGTTAACCCGCACAGTAAAGATGAGGTAATTGCGGCCATAAGACATGTATTGAACAACTACCCTGCTTTCTCTAAGAATGCCCGTGTATGGGCCTTTGAACACCGTTGGAGCAAATTGTACAAAGCGTATTACGATGTTATTAAAGATTAAGCCGTATGCAACCCGCTGACCTCAATACCAATACCACTACCTTGCACATTAAAAATATGACCAGCAACAGTTGCATAAGGTTAGTTAAGGAACAGTTGGAACGAACAGGTTTTATAAAAGTACAGCACATTGAATTGGGTGAAGCACAGGTTAGCTACAACCCGCAGGTTATTAATGAAAACTTTATCAATGAACTGCTGAAGAATTGCGGCTTCGAACTCATTAACAACAAAGAAACCAAGATTGTAGAGCAGATAAAAACCTCGGTTATACAACTCATTTTTTATGGTAACAACAGCAACTCGCTTATCCGAAATTCTGATTTTCTGAGTGAGCGAATAGGACAACCTTACACTTCGCTCAGTAAATTATTCTCAGAGAAAACAGGCACTACACTCGAAAAATATATTTTGCTTATCAAGATTGAGCGTATCAAAGAATTAATCAGTTACGATGAAATGACCTTAAGTGAAATTGCTTACCAGATGGGCTACAGCAGCGTTCAATACCTGAGCAACCAGTTTAAACAGATTACCGGTATGTCTGTAACTGAATACAAAAGCAGCACACACAAGCACCGCACCCCGCTCAGCAAAATCATAAACAACTGATTTTCTAAACAAAACACCTTTCCTCCCTTATTCCACTTTCGAAATTTTATAACATTTCTATTTCAAACTATAACAAACCCACCTGCTTTATAAGGCAAATTTGTATCGTAAAAAAGTTTAATCCTTACATGTATGAAAATTAAACGCAACATAGCTCTGAGTGATTCCGGATTTGTATTTAATCCCACTACAGGCGACTCCTTTTCTACCAACCCTATCGGATTGGAAATTATACGGCTACTTAAAGAGGACAAAGATGCTGAGCAGGTAAAGAAGCATATACTCCAACATTACATGACCGATGAGGTTACGTTTGAGAAAGACTATTATGACTTTGTGAACATGCTTACTAAACTTCAATTGATAGAAGCTGATGACAACCAGGCGCAGGATTAATGTAGCTGTCACGGGCTTAAACGCCATTGACAGTCCCGGCCCGGGAGTGCCGGTTATACGCGCTCTTAAAGAGAGTAAAGAATTTGATGTGCGCATCATCGGCTTATCATACGAAACACTGGAGCCGGGTATTTACATGCACAACCTGGTGGATAAAACCTATCAGATTCCCTTCCCTTCAGCAGGAATTGACAGTTTGATTACCCGCTTGGGGTACATCCATGCACAGGAAAAAATTGATGTACTTATTCCCAACTTTGATGCGGAATTATTCAACTTTATCAAACTAACCAAACGATTGGAAGACGACATGGGAATCCGCATGTTTTTGCCAACTCTGGAACAATTTGAAGAAAGACACAAATCTAACCTCAATGAGTTTGGCGACCGATACGGCATCAAAGTTCCTAAGAGTAAAATGATTTTCAGTTTGAATGAAGTGCCTGCTTTACGCAATGAGTTCAGCTATCCTGTGGTAGTGAAGGGGAAGTTTTATGATGCTTCCATTGCCTATACACCTGAACAGGTGGTAAGTCACTTCAACAAAATAAGCACCAAGTGGGGCTTGCCCATTATCATACAAGAGTTTGTATACGGCTCTGAGGTTAACGTTACTGCCATTGGAGACGGAGAAGGGAATACTGTTGGTGCAGTACCCATGCGCAAACAGTACATCACCGATAAAGGAAAAGCCTGGGCAGGAATATCATTGGAGGATAAAAAACTTATTGAAGCTACCGAAAAGGTAATCAAAGGTTCCAAATGGCGTGGAGGGATGGAGATGGAGATGATAAAAACACAGGAGGAAGAATATTACCTTATTGAAATTAACCCGCGTTTCCCGGCTTGGGTATACCTGGCTGTAGGATGCGGCCAAAACCATCCTGAAGCATTGGTAAAACTGGCTTTAGGCGAGAAAGTAACTCCCTGGAAAAAATACGATATCGGAAAGATGTTCATACGTTACTCCTACGACATGATAGTGGAACTGGAGGAGTTTGAAAAAATATCTACTCTGGGTGAATTGTAAACCTTTTAAACTTAAACTAATCTAAACAAATCAGCATGAAAAAAGTACAATATGAACGGCCGGTAATTCAGCGTTTGAATACCGGGGTGATGAATAAATTTGGTACACGCACAGAATATGCTCCAGTAACTCACATTGACGGAGTATCTGTAAAAGAGATGATCAAAGAATATGGCTCTCCGTTATTTGTTATCTCTGAAAAAACCATTCGTGAAACTTATAAAGATGCGAACCGCGCTTTTAAAACAAGATATCCCAAGGTACAGTTTGCCTGGAGTTACAAAACCAACTACGTAAATGCCGTATGCAATGTATTCCACCAGGAGGGTTCCTGGGCTGAGGTAGTATCAGGATTTGAATATGCCAAAGCAATAGGCAACGGAGTACCCGGAAATAAAATCATTTTCAACGGGCCGGATAAAACTGAGGAAGAATTACGAACAGCGATTAACAATCAATCTCCCATTCACATTGACCACTTAGATGAACTTTACCTGATAAAAGAACTGGCGGTGGAAATGAAAAAACGCCCCAAGGTTGCCATTCGGGTAAATATGGACACAGGCGTTTACCCAATGTGGGACAGGTTCGGATTCAACTATGAAAACGGAAGTGCCTGGGATGCCATCAATAAAATTATCCTGACTGATACTATGGACCTGATGGGGTTACACTGCCACATCGGGACATTTATGCTGGCTCCGAGTGCTTACGCCATTGCAGCCTCTAAAATGTGTGATCTAGCGCTGGGCATTAAAAAGAAATTCAAAAAGAATATCTCCTACATTGACATGGGTGGAGGTTTTGCCTCTAAGAATACGCTCAAGGGTTCTTATCTTCAGGGTATTGATGCCTCTCCTTCTTTTGACCAATTTGCTGAGGCCATTTGTACCGCAATACTCAATGCAGGTTTTGTAGAAGATGATCTGCCTATGCTTATTCTGGAAACCGGAAGAGCTTTAATTGATGATGCAGGATACCTGCTTGGAACTGTACTGTCAAACAAACGTCTGTCTGACGGAAGGCGAGCCACCATCATGGACTTTGGAGTAAATGTAATGTTTACCTCCTTCTGGTACGACCATAAAATCAGCCCTGCCCAGGAGTTCAGTCAGTACACCGAAGATGCCGTGCTTTACGGACCTCTTTGCATGAACATTGACGTAGTTCGTGAACACGTTACCCTACCACCACTTAAGCGAGACGACAATGTAGTGGTACATACCGTAGGCGCCTATAACATGACCCAATGGATGCAATTCATTTCCCTTCGCCCCGCCATTGTAATGATTGACATGAACGAAAAAACTCATTTAATCAGAAAAAGAGAAACGTTAGAAAGTATTGACCGTGAAGAAAAAATTCCCGAATATTTGCAATCGTTTAAATTGTAAACGACCTGACCATTTTGGACCTTATAAACAAGCATAACCTCAAAACAACCGCGCAAGCTGTCATTAACAGCTATGCACAAATGTTTTTTTCCAATAACCGTTGGCTGGCAGTTTTACTTTTGCTGGCCTCTTTTGTTGACCCTTACACCGGAACCAGCGGACTAATTGCTTTACTGGCCTCTGTGCTTGCGGCACGATGGTTACGCTTTAATTACAGCTACATCATCAGCGGTACCTACACCTACAATAGCCTTATGGTGGGACTTGCCTTGGGGGTGTATTACAATTTTAATCTGCAGTTTTTTGTAGTGCTTGTTTTAGCTGCGGTGTTTACTTTACTGGTGAGCGTGTGGCTGGCTAATGTTACCCTTAAATCAAACACCCCGTTTCTAAGTTTACCGTTTATTGCCGGTGTGTGGTTGGTCTTACTGAGCACACGTACTTACTCGGCTATAGGGTTAAGCGACAGGGGCATTTATACCATCAACGAAATATGGCACTATGGCGGAGAACAGATGGTGAACCTTTACAACACCATTGAACAGATCAAACTCCCCTCTTTTGTTGAAGTCTATTTCAAATCACTCGGAGCTATTTATTTTCAGTACAACATTATAGCAGGTGTTCTTATTGCCATCGGATTATTGTTGCATTCACGCATTGCATTTTTACTTTCCCTTGTGGGTTTTATGACCGGGTACCTGTTTTACTATTTTCTGCAAGGCAACATGGCGGAAGTTGAATACAGTTACATCGGCTTTAATTTTATCCTCTCGGCTATTGCCATTGGAGGCTTTTTTCTTATTCCCTCTACACGCTCCTTTTTGCTGGTCATCATATCCACTCCGCTTATTGTATTGCTCATAAATGCCATTGGCGGATTATTGGCTGTGTATCAGTTGCCCATGTATTCCCTTCCCTTCACACTGATGGTGATGCTGCTTATGTTCACCCTGCGCTTACGTAATGCGGGCAGCCAGCCTGAGCTAGTGTATCAGCAAAATTATTCTCCGGAAAAAAACCTCTACAAGCACCTTAATCAGAAAGAACGTTTTCAGCATGACACCTACTTTCATATCCAGTTACCTTTTTATGGAAAGTGGAGCGTATCCCAGTCGCATGACGGAAAACTCACTCACAAAGAAGACTGGAAATATGCCTGGGACTTTGTGGTAACAGATGACAACAGACGCACATTCAGGTTACCCGGCACTGATGTTACAGATTTTTATTGCTACAATTTACCTGTGCTGGCGCCTGCAGCCGGTTACATTGTTGAAGCCTTAGACGGCATTGAAGACAATGCCATAGGCAACGTTAATCTAGAACGCAACTGGGGAAATACCATCATCATTAAACACAGCGAGTTACTCTATAGTAAACTCAGTCATTTAAAAGAAGGATCTTTTAAAGTAAAAGCAGGTGATTATGTAAAAAAGGGAGAACTGCTCGCAACTTGTGGGAACTCAGGCCGCTCGCCTGAACCTCACATACATTTCCAATTGCAATCAACACCCTACATTGGTTCCAAAACACTGCTGCATCCTATCAGCTACTACATCAGTCACCAAGCAGATAAAAACATTTTTCATTCCTTTACACATCCTCAGGAGAATGAACTTATCTCTCGGGTAGTGACTAACAGGCTGCTTAAAGATGCTTTCAATTTTGTACCCGGAGAAATATTTCATATAGAAACAACGGATGATTCAAAGAACAAAATATTACTTAAATGGGAAGCCGGTGTTGATGCTTGGAACAATGCTTACCTCTATTGTCACCACTCAAAATCTACGGCTTGGTTGGTAAACAATGAAACCCTGCACTATTTCACCGATTTTGAAGGAGACCGCAACTCAGTACTTTATAATTTTTACCTCGCTGCGCATAAAATATTGCTCGGATATTACGAGCATACCGAGGTAAAAGACACCTTGCCCATTCAGGGTTTGTATTCAGGCGGATTAAAATTTGTGCAGGATGTATGTGCGCCATTTTATGTGTTTCTTAAAAGCGAATACAAATCAACTTTTACGGCTATTGACGACCCCACTCACCCTTCGTTTATAGAATTGCATTCGTCAGTCACCATACGCAAGGGTAGTTTTATTAAAAGACAAATAGAGTTTGAGCTCCGATTGAGTGAAAATAAGCTTCAACACCTTAGCATAAAAGAAAAAGGAAAAACAAAGAATGCGCAATGGGTAGGCTGAAACTCGTGTTTATGTTGTGTTGTATGTTAGTTACATTAAAATCAGCGGCTCAAACAGACACGCTCACAACAGAGCAGGTTGATGCTCAATCCTACAGCCTGTACTTAGAACAAAACTGGAAAGTATTAGCTGCGTATACTGAAGATGTGCTTAGCCGTAACATTGATTTCTATTACCTGAGATTAAGAGGTGGCGTTGCGTATTATGAACTGGAGCAATACCGCAGGGCCACTGTTCATTTTGAAAGGGCGCAACAGATGAACCCGTTTGAAACAACCGCAAATGAATATCTTTACTGGTGCTATACCTATACCGGCAGAACAGAAGAAGCCCTGAAACTTTCAAAAAAAAATAACCCCAACTTTAAAATCCCGATAATCTATTCGGTAACAACTGAAGCCGGAATAAAAATAAGCAGCAATCAGAGTCTTGCGAACAATATGCATTACGGCTTTGCCGGTGTGAACCACCGGGTAAAAAATGCGTTCACACTCTTTCATGGGTTTACTTACTTACAACAGGAAACGCATTGGGGAAATTACACCCAATACCAGTATTACCTAAAGGCCCGACTACCTGTGAAAAAAGGCTGGTACATACAACCGGCAATACATCTGGTGCAGCTTTATGCAGCTCCCTACAACAAAGACTTTTATGCTCTGGGAAACCTCAGCATAGAAAAACAACTCTCCCGATTCATTTTTGCTGCAGGATATAATTATTCCGACTTTTTTAATCGTTACCAGCACCAGAGCAATGTCTCTGTCACCTGGTTTTCTATCAAAAAACAAACGGTATGGATTACCTGCACCCCGACTTATCTTAACATAGAGACGCAGTCTTCCCGCTTATTTGTATCTGCTAACATGGGGTACTCGTTTAAAAATAAATCTACTCTTCAAGTTTCCACCATGAACGGAGGAGCCAGAAACTTTAGTGAAGCCAACGGTTTTCTCGTCAACAATTCCGTTGACCTTATTAAAAACAAATACGCACTCCAGTACAATTACCCGCTAACCCCCAAGAAAGAAATCTACGGAATTGCGGTAACCGAACAACGTGAAGAATTTTTCACGCTTCAAAACATTCATTACCATTCCCTCATTATCGGATTAAGATACAAACCCTAAATACCATGAATAAAATATTTTTCATCACCTCCCTGATTTTCGCCCTCACATTTAATGCCTTTGCACAAAAAGATAAAATTACTGAAGCCTTTGCGAAAAGCTACCAACTGGAAAAAGTAGCCGATTACAAAGGCGCCATTGCAACGCTTAAAGAAGCTTACGGTGAAGGAAATTATGAACTCAACCTGCGATTGGGTTGGCTGAGTTATATGGCCGGTTTACACAATGAGTCAATGAACTATTACACCAAAGCCACTGCGCAAATGCCTTATTCTATTGAGGCCAAGTTGGGTTATGTCAATCCGGCTTCGGCTTTGGGAATGTGGGACAAAGTGATTGACCAGTATGTAAAAATATTAGCCATTGACCCGCAAAATACTGTGGTCAATTACCGCATGGGACTTATCCATTACAACAAAAAAGACTACAAAAATGCTTTCCGCTATTTTGAAAAAGTAGCGAACCTGTATCCGTTTGATTACGACAATACGTTGATGTATGCCTGGACCAATTTTCAACTGGGCAAACTGCGCGAAGCCAAATTGCTTTTCAATAAAGTACTGCTCATGTCGCCTGATGATAAATCTGCTTTAGAAGGTTTATCTTTGATTAAATAATGGACAAAAAAGTAGAACAATTTCTGATGAATCTCCCGCAGGAGAAAAGACTTATCACGCTCTTTTACCGGGAACAAATTTTGGCATTGAGCCCTGATATCAAAGAGGCCATCAAATGGAATAACCTCACTTTTATTTACAAAGGAAATCTGGCCTTTATTTACACTTACGCTACTACGGTGTACATGAACCTGGGCTTTTTTAACGGCACCGGACTTACTGATGAAAAAGAGTTGTTGGAAGGCACAGGCAAAGGGATGCGCCACGTTAAACTTTACTCGGCTGATAATGCACTGGTGGAACCCATCTTGCAATGGATGAAAGAAGCGATGCTGATAAATGAAAAAAGCCCGAAGTAAATCGGGCTTTTGCATATTTTTTATTCTATTTTATTTATCCGTGAAAGAACTCACGCATTCTGTCAAAGAATCCTTTATCGGCATTTGTGGGTTTAGGATGAAAGTTTTCTGACTTCATCATCTTCTCCAATATCTGTTTCTCTTCAGAAGAAAGTTTCTTAGGCGTCCACACACTTATTTGTACCAGTTGATCACCTCTGCCATATCCGTTCACGCTGGGTAAACCCTTGCCTTTTAAACGCAGTATTTTACCCGCTTGCGTACCTGCATCAATTTTGATTTTCACTTTACCGTCTACTGTCGGCACTTCTATCTGCGTGCCTAAAGCTGCTTCAGGGAAACTGATAAAATGCTCGTACACCACATTATTCCCGTCACGTTTCAGGTTTTCATCTTCTATCTCTTCTACCAGCACAATCAAATCACCTGCCGGTCCACCACCCGGGCCTACATTTCCTTTGCTGCTTACTGAAAGTTGCATGCCTTCTGCCACACCTGCCGGAATGTTTATTTCCACCAACTCTTCTTTGCTCACCAGTCCGTTGTTGTCAACGCCCGATGGTTTTGATTCAATGCTTTTACCTGCTCCGCCACAGGCAGGGCAAGGTGATGTGGTAGCCATTTGACCGAGGAAGGTATTGGTTACCCTGCGTACCTGACCGGCTCCGTTACAAGTAGTACAGGTTTTGAATTTTACCCCGTCAGCCAAAACTAAACGGTTGTATTTTATTTTTTTATTGACGCCCTGAGCTATTTCCTGAATAGTGAGTTTTACACGCACACGAATATTGGTTCCGATGTTGGCTCTGCGACCGCCTCTTCCGCCTCCGCCACCAAAAAATCCTTCAAACGGACTCCCTTCTCCAAACACATCTCCGAACTGGCTGAATATATCATCCATATTCATTCCGCCACCACCATAGCCGCCATTACCCATTCCGGCATGGCCAAACTGGTCGTACTTTCTGCGCTTATCTGCGTCACTTAAAACTTCGTAGGCTTCAGCAGCTTCTTTGAACTTTTCTTCTGCTTCTTTATTGCCGGGGTTTTTATCCGGGTGAAACTTGATGGCCATCTGGCGGTATGCCTTTTTAATATCCGCCTCTGATGCGCCCTTACTTACACCTAATATTTCGTAAAAATCTCTTTTTGCCATTGTTTCGTTTTGATTATTCGCCTACTACAACTTTGGCAAAGCGAACTACTTTATCATTGAGAAAATATCCTTTTTCTACTTCATCAATCACCTTACCCTTTAGCTCTTCTGATGGGGCTGGAATATTGGTAATTGCTTCATGAAAATCAATGTTGAAAGGCTGACCAATCGATTCTATCGGCTTCACTCCTTTTGATACCATAATGTTTTTGAACTTGGTATAAATAAGTTCGACACCTTCTTTCAAGGCTGTAACATCATTGGCATTTTCAAATGCTTTAAATGCACGCTCAAAATCATCCAGAACCGGTAACATGGAAACCACCGTTTCTTTATTGGCTGAACCCATTAAATCCAACCGTTCTTTGGCTGTTCTACGTTTGTAATTATCGAACTCAGCAAAAAGGCGAATGTACTTGTCATTTAGCTGATCAATTTCCTGCTTCATTAACTCTTCGGGAGTAGGAGAAGTCTCTGCTGAATCACCTGCATTATTTTCAGTTGAATCATTTACGGCTGACACTTCTTCAGTGTTATGAGGCTGTTGACCGTTGTTCAGGTTATCACTCCCTGATACGTCATTCTGTTGCTGTTGTTCGTTTTTTACGTCTTGCTCGTTCATATCTTTTTTCTTCCAAAACATTTCGGGCAAAAGTAGCCAAAAACGAAGCCAAAAGGGGGAATGCTGACAGTTTGACAAGGATTATTAAGCCCTGAAGGAGCTGATTTCCCCTTCATCCTGCTGATTCATGCAGTTGAAATGCCCCTTAGGACATTGCGCATAACCGATTTTAGAGCAGGGGCGGCACGACAATCCCTTCACTTCAGCTACCAGGTGATTTACCTTATCTTCACCAAAATACGGATACATGCCCAATTCTGGAACGGTGTTTCCCCATACTGAAACGATGGGCTTTTTGAAAGCCGCGGCTATGTGCATAAGGCCGGTATCGTGCGTAATGACCCAGGCAGATTTTTTCACCGCATAAGCAGATTGATGTAAAGTGAGTTGTCCGCACCTATTCACCACATGTTTGCCGGCCTGAGCTGCTATCCACTCCCCGTCTTCCTGTTCTGTTTTACCCCCAAGCAAAACCACTTGCGTTGAAATCTGCCGGCAGATGGAAGCTATCTTTTCTTTGGGCAAACGTTTAGTGGCGTGGGTGGCTCCTATAACAAAAGCAACAAAAGGAACACCGGGCAAAAGAGGTTGCGTTTTCTGAGCCACTGTTTCGGGCATAAAATAATCCAGTCCGGCCCCATCGTTTTTTACACCCAATGATTGAACGGTATGGAGGTAACGGTCAACAATATGAACCTCAGGCATACGGTTAAGATGCATGTTAACGAGTAACCATTTCTGAAAATTCAGTTTATCAAAGCTGGAGGATTTTACACCACTTAAGGCAAGTTTTATTCTCAGTGAGCGTAGGTTATTGTGGAGGTCAATGAGGTAATCGAAGTTCTCTGCTTTTAACTCCGCAATAGTTTCAGCAATAGAGTCAGCGAGGTAATGTGTTTTATCAATGTATGGATTATGTTCCACTACCGCTTTAAACTGCGGTTTGGTAAGAAAATGAACCTCGGCATGTGGTACTTGCTTTTTAATGCAACGCACTACCGGTGAGGTGAGCACTATATCTCCGATGGAACTGAAACGTATAACAAGAATCTTCATTTACCTGCTTTTCGCTGTGCAAAGTAAGCAGAAATTTCGTTTTGAGTAAGCGCGTTAAAACACATATCGGCTGTTAAGAATCCTTTCCGGGCCACACATACGCCATAATACATATCACTGAACCCTGCTGTATTGTGTGCATCGGGATTGATGGAAATTTTTACGCCTTTATCCAACGCATAACTTATCCAGCGCCAGTCCATATCCAGCCGGTACGGGTGTGCATTCAGTTCTATAATCACCCCGTTGGCAGCACAGGCATCAATCATCTTTTTGTGGTCAACGGGATAACCTTCACGAATAAGTAACAACCTGCCTGTTGGGTGACCCAGTATGGTGGTATAAGGATTTTCAATGGCTTTGAGCAGGCGGCCCATTGCCTTCTCCTCATTCATTTTGAGATTGGAGTGCACCGAAGCCACTACAAAATCAAAACTACTTAACACATCTGCGGTATAATCCAGTGAGCCGTCATTTAGAATATCTGACTCAATGCCTTTAAATATTTTGAAGGGACCAAGTTTTTTATTGAGCACATCAATCTCGTTGTGTTGTGCGATAATACGATCCTCTTTTAATCCGCCTGCGTACTGTGCACTTTTGGAGTGGTCGCAGATACCTAAGTACTCATAGCTGCGTTTAATGCACTCGAGTGCCATTTGCTCTAAGGTATTGGAACCGTCAGAGTAAGTACTGTGGTTGTGTAAGGTCCCTTTTAAATCACTTACCTCAACTAAGCGTGGTAAGCTGTGACTTTTAGCTAATTCAATTTCTTTGGTTCCCTCACGCAATTCGGGAACTATATAATCCAGCTGATGGCTGTTGTATATTTCCTCTTCACTGCTGTAGTTTTTTACCGCTACATTCAGTTGTGTGTTGTGTGCCTCAACTCCGGTAGTCTGCCACAAATGATAAATATATTCCTGCTCTGAGGTGAGGTGAATCTTCACCGGTACCTCGTTCCATTTTGCTGTTAATATATTCCGGTCAATAGCCACTTCATGAAACAAATCACATGCGGATAATTTTTGTATTGCATCTGTTGAATCGTCTGTAGCCAAAACAAATTCCACTGCGTTGATAATTTCCGATTTCCGCCTTACCTCTCCGGTTAGAGCAGCCGATAGTACAAATGGAAACTGCTGCAAAGATTTTAGTAAGGTATGGGCCAATTCTTCCACTGCAGCATAATGAAATTTGCCCGCACTTGCAGCCGCAAACTCAATACTTTTAACTACGCTCTCCTGTGTTTTTTGTCCGAAACCTTTGGCTTGCGCCAAACGATTTTCATGGCAGGCATATAACAATTCACCTACTGATTCAATGCCCAGTTCTTTCCAAATAACCTGCACCTTTTTAGGACCAAGTCCTTTAATACGTAACATCTGAAAAACACCTTCAGGCGTTTCACTGATAAGGTCGTCTAAATCTGTAAACGTTCCCCGCTCATCAATCTGTGCTATTTTCTCTGCGAGGCTCTTGCCTATTCCATCAATTTGCGCAAGTTCTTCCTCTGTTTTTCCTGATAGCGGAACGGGGAATTTGTCAATGCGAAATACCGCGGCATTGTATGATTTTATTTTAAAAGGATTGCCCCCGTGCAGCTCATACAACTGCGCATACATTTTAAGCACATCGGCTATTTCATCATTGGTCATTGCGGACGAGGCACCTCCACTTCGCCCGACAATACAGCCTTTTCAAACATGAGCCAAAGCACCTGATGTTCTTTTTTGCCACGGCAAAAGAAAACCGACACCAGATTATTTTCCTTATCCCGGAATGATTTTATGGAAATAATTTTCACATAGGTATTGCTGTATTCTATAGACAAAGGTTTCGCGTCAAAATCACCCACGGTAAAGTAATATTCATAAAAACCTTCGCCTGTAACAGAATCCCATTTAAGGGGCACGTCAACAAACCGGCTTTTAGTGTACAATTCTATACTGGCAAACTCTTTCCCGTCAGCAGGGGCCAAAATTAAAATACTATCACCCGCCAATATATCTCCACGTTGGCGTTTAACTTTTTTGGAGACGGAATCAGCTTGTTGTGTTACCGTATTTTTTTCTGAGGGCAGCTCTTGTATGCGGGTATTTTTCGCTGTTTTCTTCTTTTTTACCACAGGAGGTTTTTCCTGAGCAAAAGCATAAGTCACAGCAAAAAACACACTCAGTATCAACAATAGTTTTCTCATTTTACTAATTTTCCGTGTCTATACAATTCTCTGTTGGTTTCTGCACCTTTAATGTTGTAGAAAATCCATACGCTGTCCATCTGGCCATCTCTGAAGTAACCTGATTTCATCAGCAATCCGTTTTCGTGGTAAGCTGTATAAGGACCGTGTTTTACTCGAATAAGGGTATCGACATAACTACCGGGATTTTTTTTGTCGGGGGTAATCTGAATCAACTCTACAAAGTGAAATATCTCCTTCACTTTTTTCTTAGTGAGTTCATCGTAGTAATAATATGTTTTGCCTCCATTGTTTACATCCTGTGCTTTAACAGCCGTTAACAAGGTGGTAAGTAAAACAACTGCCAATACTTTTTTCATCATATTTTTTATTCTTTTACATACGCATGGTAAGTGAGGTAATGAATACCTGCTGTGCTCACCATGGTTATTTTCTTTTCTATGGTGCCAATATATGGACTTTTAAACACAATCTGAAACTCCCCTTTTCTACCCGGCTTTACAGGTTTCTTTGGTAAAATAATAGTAGCACAGCCACATTCAGAAACAGCATCTATCCATTGAAAGTCAACTTTGCCTGTATTTTTAAAAGAAACAGTTTTCACCAGTGAATCCTGCAGGCTGATAATACCAAATTCGATAATGGTATCCTGAATAAACACTGTTGACCCGGGCTGCACCGTAACTTGTGCTGAGGAGGCAACACTCCCTGACAGCCCGATGGCCAATGTAAAAACTGCTTGTAACAGGTATTGCTTTATAGTACTCATAAACGGACTGCTTTCCTTCTAAAATCAAGCCAAATTTAGGCTAAGATGTAATTATTCCTGCTTTTGTATTTCCTGATTTTTGTTATATTTGATAACCTAAAATCCAAACATTATGAGCAAAAATATTCTAAAACTGGTTTTCTTTACTTTTCTTTTCCAGTTTAACTACTTTATTGTACATGCACAAAATCAACTTTCGACAGCCGGAAGAACCCTTGTAAATGATTTACAACCCGGCAGCGGAGCACAGCAGTTAACTACACAGTGTGGTAAAGATACTGTTTATTATCCCTACAATAAAGCCACCCAGTTTCAGGGCATTAACGTAATCAATACAACCAACAACGGCAACGGATTTGCACAGTGGTATCCGGCCCCTCAGGCCGTTACAGTGTCGGGTTTTGATTTTTATGCGTGGGTATCTTCAACTAATTATTCCGGCCCCATCAATGTGACCTGCAACTTATATAATGCAGGAGCTGATTCTATGCCTACCGGTTCTCCGGTAAGAACGGTAACTGTTGCCGTTGACTCCAGCTTTGGTGGCGGCATGTTGAGTGTACTCAAAAGAACTGCTTTTTTCACTTCCTCCTACACTACTTCAAGCCCATATGTAATCACTATTGAGAATACCAGCACCACCGGTGTTTCCATTGTAGCCAACAGTTGGAATGCCACCGGAGGAGGAAACGGCAGATCTGAATGGCTTTCTTCAGTGAGGTTCGCTACCAACTGGACCAGGTCATACAATGTTAATGTAAGCAGTGTAACCTTTGATGCAGATTTTATCTTTTTACCTTATGTAGAATATGCCATCACTGCCGGATTTACTGTATCCAGCAATTGTGTTTCCAACAACGGTACCATCAACTTTACCAATACATCATCTGCTCTGTTGAATAGTAAATTTTACAACAGATGGGTGTTCTTTAACATTCCGCAAAATGCTTACTACTGGAATTTTGGCAACGGGGCCAACTACGCAGTTAATCCATCCAGAACTTATACTTCAGCAGGCAACTACACCGTACAAATGGTGGCCGGTATGTTGGGCTGGATAAGAAATTGTTACGATACTGCCACAACATCTCTTTTTGCTACACCGGCTGCACCTTCCATTACTTCCAATGCTCCTGTTTGTGCGGGAGATTCATTGATACTTTCAGGGCCGGCCATCTCAGGTGCCACGTATACCTGGAGCGGCCCATCCAACTTTAACGGAACTACCAAAGACTCCGTACTCCGAAATGTTAATTCATCCAACTCGGGCACATATGGTTTAACAGTTACTGTTAATGGATGTACTTCACAATCGGGTTCATTATCGGCAACTGTCAATAACATCCCTGCAACACCAACAGCCAGCAATAACGGGCCACTTTGTCTGGGGCAGGATTTACAACTGTCAACTCCTTCCCTAACTAATGCTTCTTATGAATGGACCGGTCCGAACAGTTTTTCTTCAACCGTTCAAAATCCTGTAATTACTAATGTAACCAATGCCAATGCCGGATCATATACCGTTAAAGTAATTGTAGGCGGATGTAAATCACAAGCCGGCTCTACAACTATGAGTATAGGTTCACAACCTGCTGCTCCATCTGTTTCCAACAACGGTCCATTGTGTGCAGGCCAAAACCTGCAACTCACGGCATCCAATTCAACCAATGCTACGTATACCTGGACCGGACCCAACAGTTTTAGTTCTTCAACACAAAGTCCTTCCATAAACGGAGTAACTGCGGGAGCTGCCGGAACCTATTCCTGCACGGTTACCGTGCCCGGTTGCGGTACTTCTTCAGCAGCCAGTACAGTGGTTACCATCACCTCTTTACCCAATGCACCTACTGCGGGAAATAACGGGCCTATTTGTGACGGAAAAACACTTTCACTCACAGCATCTACTATAACAGGAGCTACGTATAACTGGACCGGCCCTAACAGTTTTACCTCAACCGATCAAAACCCCGTAATCACCAATTTTGCTGCTGTATCGGCAGGAAATTATAGTGTAACAGCAACAGTTTCCGGTTGCGGTACTTCCAGTGCAGGCACCACAACTGTAGCGTATAACCCCGGCCCATCTGCGCCAACAGTGAGCAGCAATGATCCGTTGTGTGCAGGCAGTTCACTCAACCTACAGGCATCCACCATTACAGGTGCCACTTACAGTTGGAGCGGACCAAACAACTTTACCTCTTCTTTGCAAAACCCTGTAATACCTAATTCCAGCACAGCCAATTCAGGAGACTATACCGTTACTGCCACTATTGCCAATTGCGGTACATCACCTGCGGGCACGGTAAAAGTTACTGTTAACCCTATACCTTCAGTACCTAATGTAAGCAACAACAGTCCGGTTTGTCAGGGACGCACAGTTAATCTGAATGCCTCTGCTATACCCAATGCTTTTTATGAATGGACCGGCCCCAACAGTTATTCATCAACACTCCAGAATCCAAGCATTCCGAATGCATCATCTACTAACGAGGGCACCTATTCTGTAAAAGTGAAGGTGAACAATTGTTACTCATCTACCGTAAATATTCCTGTGGTGGTTAACCCCAAACCAACTACACCGGTGGCCAGCAAAACTGGTGCTGCCTGTGACGGTGCCGATTTGCAACTTAATGCCACTTCTATTACAGGAGCAGGTTATTCGTGGACCGGACCTAACGGCTTCTTATCGTATGATCAAAATCCTTTGGTGTCAGGTATCAGTTTAGCCAACACAGGTACTTACAATGTTACTGCTGCTATTGCCGGCTGTAACTCTGATGTGGGTAGTGTGAACATCACAGTGGGAACCAAACCCAATATCAACAGCATACTGGGTCCGATAAACTCTAACCGCAATGCCACATCTTCGTATTCCGTTTCATTTACCCCGGGCTCTACTTACCTGTGGCAAATTGTTGGCGGAAACCAGATTTCAGGCGGCACCAGCAATGCCATTACGGTGCAGTGGGGAAATGCAGGTGTAGGAAGTGTATCAGTAACTGAAACCAATCAAAGCGGATGCACAGGTAATGCTTACACTATTGATATCGCTTTGTGGCATGTAGGTATTAACCAACCTGAGGCAAGCCAACTATCGGTATTCCCTAACCCGGCAAAAAACTACATCCGCATTAAAGCCGTTAACCCTGAAAACAAATTGCTTACGCTTACCGATGTTACCGGCAAAACAGTAAAAACAATTACTGTGAATCAGCCGGAAGAAAATTTATTCATCGGAGATTTGCCTGATGGAATTTATTTCCTCAACTTTGACCACGCAACTCCAGTAAAAATTGTAAAAATAAAATAATATGAAAAAAGTAATTCTATTCACGGTCATCGTTTCTTTGTTTGCTATCAACAACGTTAAAGCGCAGGCAGGTGCTGCATTTGGTTTAAAAGGCGGACTCAACCTGAACAAACTTGATCCAAAAACTACCGGTATAACCTCTGACATGCGTGTTGGACCTGTTGGCGGATTATGGGTAAGAGCTAAGGTACTTGGTTTTTTTGTACAGGCTGAAGCACTGTATTCTACCAAAGGTGGGAAAACTACTGTTCCTGCTACTCCATTTACTCCGGCAATTGAATCTAAACTTAACAATGCATATTTAGATGTGCCCGTCTTATTAGGTAAAAGCTTCTTCAGCGTTGTGCGCATAAATGCCGGCCCTAGCTTCCAATACTTGTTAAGTGCTAAAAACGGATCAGTAGATGTAAAAAACGGTTATAACTCTTTTGTAGTAGGTTACCAGGCAGGCGTAGGTGTAGACATTAAGAAAATCGGAGTCGATTTACGTTATGACGGTAACATCTCCAATGTAACCAAATCTGTAAGCGGAGTTAAGAACAGTACCAGAAGCAGCGTATTCCAGTTAACCGTTGCATACAAACTGTTTGGTGTGCTGAATGACTAAGAAATTATAAAACGTATTCTATACAAAAGCCTCGCAGATGCGGGGCTTTTTTTATGCTGTTTCAGTTTCCTTTTTGGGGAATATGAAGGATGCCACAATGCTTACCAGCAGAATAGATAAAACAATGAGCAATGAATGCAACGTAGTGAAACCAATGTGGTGCAACCAATCGTGCACAATCATTTTAAAGCCGATAAAGGTGAGCAATAGCGCCAAGCCTGTTTTGAGGTAATGAAACAGGTGCATCACTTTGGTGATAAGGAAAAAAAGCGAACGCAAACCAATGATTGCAAAAATATTGGAAAAGAAAATAATGTACGGATCGGCTGTGATAGAGAATACTGCGGGCACTGAGTCTACTGCGAAAATCAAATCGGTAAATTCAATTACCATCAACACAATAAACAAGGGAGTTAGTAACCATTTACCTCCCTTTTTAACAATAAAGTGATGCGACACATACTTGGGGAACACACTAAAGTTTTTGGCAAAGAACTTTACAATAGGGTGTGTTTGCGGGTCAATGTTTTCATCGTCTTCTTTGCTCATAAACATTTTCACTCCGGTAAAAATGAGCAAGGCCCCGAAAAAATAAAATATCCAACTGAACGATTGTACCAAAGCTGAACCCGAGAAAATAAACAAACAACGCATGACTATGGCACCCAATATACCCCAGAACAATACACGCTTGTGGTAACGTTCGGCCACGCCAAAAGAAGAGAAAATAAGAATGATAACAAAAATATTGTCTACTGAAAGGGCATATTCTATGAGGTAACCCGTAATGAATTCCAGCGCCAGATTTTTGCGGTATAGCTCCACACTCATCTCATAGTCTCCCGGAATGAGGTTAACTACTTTGGCATATTTTTCAACTACAGCCTGCAGAGAAGCATAATCTGTAATGCCGTGAATACGCTCTCCGAACTGGTTGATGAAAACATAAAAACCCAAAGCGCAACTTACCCATACAAAGGTCCAGATGAGGGCCTCACGCAAACTCATTTTTTTATCACGTTTGGATAACAGACCTAAATCTATTGCCAACACAGCAATAATGAAAAGGATGAATAAGGACAAATAAAGGATTTCGCTGCTCAAAATATGCCTGAAGGTTTGCAGGTGCAAAGGTAAGGCAAAACCTGTTATTATTTACGGGTGCGGCAACTACCTGTTTTTAAGCAGTTGCAGGGAATATATTATTAAAATTATAATTAGCAAAACTGCTAACGGTTAACGTTATGTGCTCACACCTTCAAGCATCCACGAAAAGCTCTGGCAGCATAATACGATTGCGCCCCGTTGTGGTAAACAAATACGTGATTGTAGCGAAAATCTGCAAACAGGGCACCACCCAATGCTCTGATAGCCTCAGGGGTTTTGATCCAACTGGATGTTTTGGCATCGAATTTCTCCAGTTGCTGTAACTCGCGGTATTGCTCTTCATCTAACATTTCAATGCCCATAGCAGCGGCCATATCGATCGCATTGTTTGCCGGCTGGTGCTCTTTTCTTGATTCCAGCCCTTCACGGTCATAACAAACACTTCTGCGGCCCTTAGGACTTTCTGCGGCACAATCATAAAAAATATATTCACCCGTTTTTTTATCCATGCCCACCACATCCGGCTCCCCACCGGTTTGTTCCATTTCATTCAACGACCACAGTTTATCTGTAGCTGCTTCCAATCTTGCTTGCACCTTGGCCCACTCTATACCCTTGTGGCGGTGCTTGTTTTTTTCAAAACGGGCCTTTAATACACTTAGCAGTTCTTTTCGTTGTGCTGCTGACAGTTCTTTTTTATTTCCTTTTGCCATAAGCTGTTTGGTTTTTTATATTTTTTGTTTTGAAATGTAGTGTGTTTAAGAGATTTTGAGTTGCAGTTTCACAGTATTACAGACAATTTTGTATTTGCTTTGTTCAAGGAATTTTCTTTCCACTCTGAGGCTGCTAAAATCACTTCCAAATATCTTTAAGTTTTTTTGCATCACTTGCTGATAGTTCTTTTGTTCTGCGATTCTGAAGATTTTTTTCTAAATCTATTTCCTTTGTTAATACAAGGAATTTTGAAAATAAAATCTCTTTGTCTGTTTTACTATTATCATAAATAAAAATTGTTTCGTCATCTTCTTTGTCAATGCGAAGTATTGTTACGAATGGAGAAACATAATATCGAGTTTTGCTTTTTAATTGCCAATTCATCATTATTTGGTCGCCTTCTTTGGCTTGTGAACTAAAAGTTGTTTGTTTACGGAAATAAATAGCCCCAAGGTCATCATCTGTAAATTTTGTTTTTGCAGTTACTTTCTGTTTAGAGTTCTCAATTCGGTCTTCAACTTTCTCAAAAGCCTTTTCTGACATTTCTAATATAGGAACATACCAATATCGATTACCAAATACTTTTTCCCGTGTAGCAGATTTTTCCGATGGTTTAAATGGCCGTTTTACAACTTCAATCTTTAAAATTCGATCAATATGCATTCTTGTTAAAGGAATAGATTCTTTTATCAAATTGTGACAAAATGATTTTGCTTGTGAGAGTAGAATATCGTTGTTTGTTACAATTGCCGATTCAACTAATGTTTTCGCACTATGATTGGATAAGTTTGCTGAACCTATTACTAAAAACGTGTTAGTCAAAAGTAGTTTAGAGTGTAAGTCTTGGTTGGATAGTATTGTAACTCCCTTTTTAAAATATATGTCAAGAACTTTTGCTGATGTAGCGCCAGATTTTATTTCGTAATCCGAAGCATCACAAATTAAAGTATCGCCTTTTATTAGCTGCAAATTATCTGAAGTTACATATGCGATACAAGCAAGTTTACTTTGTCGTTTAGTAAAATATTTGTTTACTGTGTTCCAAATGTCACCTGTTAAAAACTGTTCCATTTTGTTATTCTAAAATTGATTCTGTCTGTTCGTTTATTGTCATTTTTTAAGTTTGTTCGGTCGCCATCCATGCACAAGATAAAAATCCCCCCTAATACAGCCAATTACTACTTCTTAACATAAGGCCGCGTAATAATTCGAATAGCTCTTTGGTAGCTGAGGTAGTTCCACATCCAGTTAACAAATACCACCAATCGGTTACGAAAACCCACCAGCAACATCAGGTGCAAAAACATCCAGCCCAACCAGGCTATTAACCCTTGCGTGCGTGTGCCAAATATTTCCATCACAGCTTTATGTCGGCCTACGGTGGCCATTGTGCCGGGGTCAAAATAACGGAAAGGCAACAAGGCCTGCTTGCGGCTCATGCGGAAAAAGTTTTTACCTAAATGCTTCGCCTGTTGTTGGGCAGGTGTAGCAATCATGGCATGTCCGTTAGGGAACTTGGAATCACCTTGCATCAAGGCCACATCACCCAGCGCATAAATGTTAGCATACGCTTCGAGTTTGTTGTGTTCGTCCACCACATAACGTCCTGCCCTGCCCGTTGCAGTAAATGGCAAGCCGGGCAAACCTTTGGCCTTCACTCCTGCTGCCCACACTACGGTTTCGGTATCGAGAACCTGTCCGTTGCTGAGGGTGAGTTGCTGCCCGTTATACGAGGTTACTGAGGTGTTGAGTTGTACCTGCACACCCATATCGGTTAAGAAACGTAATGCCGCAGCCGAGGAGTTTTCTGACATGGCAGCCAGCAATCGCGGGGCGGCTTCTATCAAATGTACCTGCATGTGCGAGGCATCGAGTTCTTTGTAATCAGCAGGAAGAACATTCTTTTTCATCTCGGCCAATGCGCCTGAGGTTTCAACCCCCGTGGGGCCACCTCCTACCACTACAAAGTTGAGCACGCTTTTTTCTTCGGGTGTATTTTTGAGTGTAATGGCTTTTTCAAACTCCTGCAAAATAGCACTGCGCAAATCCAAGGCATCGGGAATGGATTTAAGTTGCAGGGTATGTTGCTCCAGTTGTGCGTTACCAAAAAAATTGGTTTGTGCACCTGTGGCAATAACGAGGTAATCGTAAGTAAAAACTCCGATGGAAGTGTCGAGCAGGTTTTGCTCGGGTTTCACTTCTTTTACCTCGGCCATGCGAAAAGCAATGTTGGGAAAACGGGATACCAGTTTGCGCAAAGGATACGCAATACCATCGGGCCCCACACCACCCGCTGCCACCTGATACAACATAGGCTGAAAGGCGTGGTAATTGTTTTTATCAAAAAGGGTAACGCGGTAAGGTTGGTTGTTGAGTGCTTTTACCAGTTCTAAACCGGCAAAGCCACCTCCCACAATGATGATGTGTGGCAGGGTTTCGTCAAAATACGAATACGACATAGGTTACGGAAATTTTATTTCCGGGTGCAAAGTTGAGTATGTTCTTCGGCAACACCATGAAAAGAATGAAATTTCTTTTTGAGGTGTTAAAAGTGATGGTTGAAGAGTGAGAGGTTTCGTGCTGAAGGGCTGCACCCTTCGCATTGGGTAGCTCGCCCTTTCAGGGCTTTGGAAGACTACTAATGGCTGATAATGTCGCTTTTTTTGAGTTCAATAATTTTAGCGTACTTCGATAGCCTGGCTAAATCCATTTTTGATTTGTCACCATAAATGGTGATGATGACGGGTCGGTTTTTTATGTATTGCTCATAAAATTTCACCACTGCATCAAAGGTTACCCGGTCATACTCGGGATAAATGGCTTTCATGATAGAGGTGGTATCTCCCATTTGTCTGCTGTATTCAATACTGCCGGATATGTACCTGAAGGAAGGGTAATAGGCCGCAGCAGTTTTTTTCATGGAAGTTTTAATGTCTTCCATTCGCTCAGGTTTGCGGGGCATGTGATTAATCAAACTGTCCATAATCACAATGGACTCGTTGGTTTTATCAGCCTGGCAACCTATGTAGGAATAGAAGTAACCCGATTTATTGATTCTTGAATAAGAAAAGCCACCATAAGTGGAATAGGCCAATGAACGGTACTCACGAATTTCCTGCATAATAAGTCCGGAGAATCCACCATCCATGTACTCATTAAACGCATAAATACCCGCCATGGTTGCCGGTTGTAGTGAAGGCCAGTCAGAGTTCACCAGAAAATAGATGTGGCTTTGTACTGCCTTTTTATCATTCAACAGGTAAATAATATTTTGCGGTGAAGTATTGTTTACGAGGGCAGTTATGGGTGCCTTCCCGTTGGTATTGTTCAAAGTTATGTTACTGTTGAATAAATGCCTGATGCTATCCACAGGCTGGGTGCCTACATAATGCCATACCGCACTGTAAGTAATTGCTTTTTTATAAGCACTCAGCACTTCAGTAGCAGTAAGTTTCTTCAGCTCCTTTTTGGTTAGGCGGTCTATAAAATCTGATTTGTTTTTATACCGTGCATATTCATAAAGTGCATATCCCAGCGTTGAGGGATCCTTTTCGGATATTTTTCTTTCAGCCAGCAAATCTCTTGTAATAATTTCTATGGATTTTTCATCAACCTGAGCCTGATTGATGATGCTGTTGATTAAGACCAACGATTGTTGCAGATTACGCTCTATCCCTGTAAACGTAAGTGAGAACCTGCTTTTGGAACAGTTGGCATAATATGTAAGCCCCAGTAGCGCAAACTCCTTTTTTAACTGATCTAAGCCAAGATTTTTTGTATAGAAATAAGGTAACAAATCAGCAGCCTCCTTCAACAGCCTGATACTGTCAGACCCTACCATAAACTCTACATTAACATTAAAAATATCATTGATGGGGTTTGGTGTAACATACAGTTTATTGCTACTGTTAAGTTGTAAGACTGTCGCATCTTTTTCAAAATCTAAAAACCGTGGTTCCTTATTTGCAGCAATCTGCTTCTTGAAATTTTTAGCATAGTCTGATTCTTCCTTCTGGTCAGTAAGCACAGGTTTATAGCCCGGTTTCTGCAACTTATGTTTTTTAGGAAAACCGGTGCGTGAATGCAAAGCGAAATAGTTGTCGTTAAAATATTTTCGGGCCACACGTACCACATCTTCTTTGGTAATTCGTTGCAGCACTTCGCTGTACTTTAACCGTTCTTCCCAGGTAGTACCGCTTCCAATTGCCCCAACAATGGCCATGGTGCGACTGCCATAATGCTCCAATTCCGATTGCCAATCGATGTACAATTGCGTTTTGGTAATTTGCAGGTCGGTATCTGATATCTCTCCGCTTTTTATTTTCTCAATTTCAGCAAATACTAATTTCTCCGCCTGTTTAATGGACTGGCCGATAAGTTTGGGAACAGCAAGAAGCATTACTGCACCGTCATCATTAAAAGAGTAATTCATACCTGCGGCAGCTAAAAGTTTACCGTCTCTCCTCAATTTATCCAATCTACCTGTTTCGGATGAGTTGGATAAGAGTTCATTAAAAACCAACAGTGCAGCATTATCTTCATGCAATATGGGAACAGTTTTGTAACCTATAAAAGCCACTCTGATGGGGGAATACCTCACCGTCAAAATTTCTTTCTTTTTAAAAACAGTCTCGGGGTATTTGGGAAACTCCGGAATTTTACCGGTTCTTAATTTTGAAAATTTTTCTTTAATCATAACAAGAGCATCTGCTGCATCAAAATTGCCGCAAAGCACCAGCGACATATTGTTTGCTACATAGTAAGTATTAAAATACTCATACATTTTAGTTAGCGATGGGTTTTTCAGGTGCTCCACACTACCTAAGGTGGTTTGCGTGCCGTAAGGATGAAATTTGAATAAGTGCTTATTCATTTCTTGTATCAGTTTTGAATCAAGTTCATCCAAATCAGTATTTTTTTCTTCATACACCACTTCCAACTCTGATTGAAAGGAACGAAAAACAGGTTGCTGAAAACGATGACTGTATAACTCCAGCCACTTCTCCATTTGCTCACCGGGAAAAGCATTGTGGTAAACAGTCATGTCATTTGTAGTAAAAGCATTAAGTGCTCTACCTCCTATACTTTTTATCAGTTTGTCAAACTCTGTGGGTAAGCCATATTTTGCTGCCTGAACGCTTTGGTTGTTGATGAGCTGTTGTATGCGAGAGCGTTCTGCTTTATCCGTAGTTTTACCCAACAAATCATAATACATATTGATAGAATCTAAGTGTATTTTTTCCTTCTGAAAATCAGTAGTGCCTAACTGAGTGGTGCCTTTAAACAACAAATGCTCTAAGTAATGCGCTATTCCTGTAGCATCAGCAGGATCATTTTTGCTACCCGCCTTTACTACTATGGCACCAAAAACCTCTTTGGCTGTTTTGTCCTCATTTAAATAGACGGTAAATCCATTCTCCAAAACATATTTCTGTACCCTCAAAGCGGGATGTTGGGCACTTGCCCCAACGCACATGAAAACCAATAGTAATAACAACGTAAAACTTACAGCAGGTTGAGGATTTTTTGCCGTCAACATGGCTACAGTATTTTTAAATGTTTTTTGAACAGGCATAACTTGAGTATGTATAGTCCAAAATTAATCTAATGCTGCTAATTTACAACTTGGTAAAGATTGGGGAGGGGGAGCGAAGGGCTGCACCCTTCGCATTGAGTTTGTCACCCTTTCAGGGCTTTGCTTTTGTGTTGAAGCAGAATATACGCGAAGTAAAATTCAGGACTTAAAAAAACCCAGATAGCCTTTTGAAAGTGCCACGTATACTTCCGCATTGTCGCGAATCTTTTGCTGTTGTTCTTCGGTAAGTTGTTTCACCACTTTGGCCGGACTACCCAGCACTAATGAATTAGGAGGTATAACTGTTTCGGCTGTTACCAAAGCATTGGCTCCTATGATGCAGTAATCTCCTATTTTAGCATTATTAAGTATGGTGGAGTTCATACCTACCAATACATGATTGCCTAATTGTGCTCCATGCACCAGTGCCAGATGTCCAATGATACAATCTTCGCCAATAATGGCGGGTGCTCCGGGGTCGCAATGCACCACGGCATTGTCCTGAATATTGGTGCGGCTACCAATGCTTATTTCATCTGCATCGGCCCGTAAAACTGCCCCGAACCAAACCGATACCTCATCTCCTAAAGTAATATTACCTATCACCGTGGCATTAGGCGCAATGAATACCTCCTTACCTTGTTTAACAGGTTGCTTTAGTACGTTGATAATATCTTTCAGAAACGGGTGCTTCATATAAATTATTGAACCATGATGCGGGTGCTGTAACGATCATCGTCTGCCTGCAAATGTACCAGATATAAACCTTTACTTAATGACGATATATCAATGCTTATCTCTGCTCCTGCTGTCACATTGGATTGTGACAACTGCTGCATTACACGTCCGCTTAAATCCACCACCTGAATGTTCATTTGTGCTACATCTCTTTTTACATACAAGGCTGTTGAGCTGTGAGCAGGATTAGGATATAACTCTAAAAATGCTGAACTGCTTAACGGACGAACTCCCACAGGCATAGTACTGTTGAGCATATCAAAAATATCCAGCTTACCATATCCCCAGGTGTTGTTGGGCAAACTGCCTGATGTTGCAGTAAAATTATCTGTACGTCCATTTTGTTGTAAACTTAATATCACCTGCTGGTAGGTAGCTGAAGGATTTTTTTGCAGGTAAAGAGCAATGGCTCCCACCGAGGCCGGACATGCCATACTGGTTCCGCTTTGAGCTACACGATAGTCTGATATTTTATCTTTATTCTGAACAAAAGTAGAGGTGGAAGAAAGGGAGGATATTACATTTAATCCCGGAGCTGTAATCTCGGGTTTAATCCTTCCGTCACGTGTCGGGCCGTTACTTGAAAAGAAGGCAATAGCACCGGCAGGATCATTATTTTGATTAAGCCCTTTCACCACATCACCGTTGATGTTAACAAAACTGGCCAGATTCACGTATGCTCCAATTGTAACCATTTTTTTAGCTGTACCCGGAATACCCACAGAGAAGGCATTGTCAGGGTTCACATACTTGCTAAAATAGCCTGATGTTGTACCGGTATTTTGTACCCAAGCTCCGGTTTCTACCCAACCATGCACATCTGCATCTCCTTTATAAATAATTTTCCAGGCCGGCTTACGGGAAGAAAAACTAAATGCCTCATTAATTTCAAAAAGTATTTCCACCATACCGGTGTTGAGCATGTTGGATGTAACAGTCATTGTTCCAGCGGTGGCACCGTTGCCATACTTTACCGGGACTATTAATTCCCCCTCATTGAGCAACTGATTAATTGTATACCATTGCGATTGATATGTCTTTTTAGTGGCTGGCGAAAAAATTGTTCCTGCACTATCTAAACCAAAAGCGATGGACATGGAGTTGAGCTTACTTTGCGGAATGGTTAAATATGCCTCAGCAGGCACTCCACTTATCTGCGTTTGAAAATAAGTCCAGGCTGAGTCACTGATATTACGTTTGTCGCCAAAGTGAATGTAACTGTCGCCTTCATTACCTGCAGCTGCCACTATAATAAAGCCCGGGCGTGAGTTAACCAGATTATCCAAAGCAGTCTCCAACAAACTAGTGCCATCATGCGGTGCTCCGGTGTGTGTACCTAAACTCAAGTTTACCACACAAGGTTTATTCATCTCTACTGCTTTATCGTAAATGTATTTTACACCATCCAGTATCTCTGTAGTGAGTGAGGCAAAACCACCTGCACCACTCAAACTGCCTTTTACAAACACAATGTCTGCTTCGTAGGCTACACCTTTATTTCCTGCGGCTGTACCGGTAACATGGGTACCGTGCCCTATCTGATCTTTGTGTGGAGCCAGTTTATTGGTAGGTGTTCCATCAATATCATCACTTATTTCGGCATTGTTCCACTCAGCACCGTAATTAAAGTTTGCGGGTTTGTTACCGTTTACTGTCTGGTCCCACAACGCAACAATTCTTGATTGTGTTGGTTTACCCTTTACCCTGAAATCGGGATGTTTATAATCCAATCCTGAATCATACACGCCCACAATAACACCTTTGCCTGTGTAAACATTTCCATCGCTTAGCAAGCCGTCATAAACCTTATCCGCTCTCAGGTGTTCCCGCACTTTGGCATTGCGTGTAACTAACTTTTGTGCAAGCTCTACACGTGTAACCCAGCTTTGTTGTAGCAGAAACATAGCCTGCTCGTAAGAAAACTCAGCCGTTACAATGGTACCGATACGGGCTCCTGTTTTTATTCCGGCTGAAGTTAATTCAACAAAATATTTTTCATCAGTTAATTGCAACAATGCCTTGTAAGTGATAGTAGCAGCCGTTTTATACTTAGCTTCTACCTGCTGTTTATCCTGCAATAGCTGGTGTTTGAACCTTACATCTGTTTTTCCTGTAAAATTTTGAGCGGTGGCTGAGAGGAGACTACCCGCCAGCAAAAGAAAAAGTATACGTTTCATTCGAAATGATTTTAGTAGTAGAACAACTCTCAAGGCCAAATCGTTGCCTGAGTGTATTGGTTATTTTAACCGGCTGAGGTAACCGCCTCTTTGTGAATCTTCTTGATTAATCCTTGCAATACATTACCCGGACCAACTTCAATAAATTCTGACGCACCTGCGGCCACCATAGTTTGTACACTTTGCGTCCATTTTACGGGAGCAGTAAGTTGAGCAATCAGGTTGGCTTTAATGGTTTCGGGGTCGGAAACGGAAGCAGCTGTGGCATTTTGAACAACGGGGCACACCGGTGTACTGAAGTTAGTGCTGTTGATAGCTGCCTCCAGTTCCACGCGTGCAGGTTCCATTAAAGGAGAGTGGAATGCACCACCCACATTAAGTACCAAAGCACGTTTAGCACCAGCGGCTTTTAATAATTCACAGGCTTTTTCAATACCGGTTACGGTACCAGATATAACCAACTGACCGGGGCAATTATAATTGGCAGCTACTACCACATCGTCCGTGATAGAAGCACATATTTCTTCTACTTTAGCATCTTCCAAACCAAGCACTGCAGCCATGGTAGAAGGCTTAATTTCACAGGCTTTTTGCATGGCCATAGCCCGTTGTGACACCAAACGTAACCCATCTTCAAAAGTGAGTGTTTTGTTGGCTACCAGAGCTGAGAATTCACCCAAAGAGTGACCGGCTACCATTTGCGGCTGAAAATTTTCGCCCATGGTAAAACCTTTAATTACTGAATGAAGGAATATGGCGGGCTGGCTTACACGGGTTTGTTTCAGGTCTTCTTCCGTTCCGCTGAACATGATGTCCGTAATGCGGAATCCTAAAATGTCGTTTGCTTTTTCAAAGAGTTCCTTGGCTAACGGATACTGCTCGTACAAATCCTTGCCCATACCTGAAAATTGTGAACCCTGTCCGGGAAATACGTATGCCTTCATATTATTTTTTGTTTATTCTTCTCCGTAGTACTCCACGTAATTGCGCTCGGTTTCTACCAACTTCAAACAATGCAATTTACATCCCGGGTCGAGGTGCGGTACCAATTGTTCCCAAATGGCCACCACAATATTTTCAATGGAGGCCAGTTTACCCTTCATAAAATCCACATCCTCGTTGATGTTCATGTGATCCAGTTTATCTACCACATGTTCGCTGATAACACGTTTCAGTTTTTTCAGATCCATAATAAATCCGGTATCGGGATTGGGGTAACCTTTAATGGTAACGTACAACTCAAAGTTGTGTCCATGCCAGTTTTTGTTGGCACAGCGGCCAAATACTTCATTGTTCTGCTCCTCTGTCCAATTGGGGTTGTAGAGTTTATGAGCTGCATTAAAGTGCTCTTTTCGTGTTATATATAACAATCTAGGTTTCTCAGCCATATGCTGTAGGTTTGCCGTTATTGAATGCCGCAAATATACGATTTATGGGCATTTAGCTTAATTTTGAACACAATATTTAAATAAACATGATTGTAATTACCGGAGCCGCGGGTTTTATTGGCAGTTGTTTGGCCTCTTTTCTGAACCGCGAAGGATATAATGACCTGATACTGGTGGATGATTTTAACCGTCCTGAAAAAAATAACAACTACGCCCATTTAAAGTATACGGCACTGGTTGATCGGAATATTTTTCACAACTGGTTAAGTGAAAATCACACGTTGGTTCAGTTTGTCTTCCATTTGGGCGCACGTACCGATACCACAGAATTCAACAAAACTATTTTTGACGAACTGAACGTAGCTTACTCCCAACAGGTATGGAACCATTGTGTAGAATTTGGTCTGCCGCTGGTGTACGCTTCTTCTGCGGCCACTTACGGTTTAGGCGAATTTGGTTATGATGATGACGAGACTAAAATTGAACAATTGAAACCGCTTAATCCCTATGGCGATTCTAAAAAAGCGTTTGACGTGTGGGCATTGAAGCAAGAGCGTAAACCTTACTTTTGGGCTGGCTTGAAATTCTTTAATGTATACGGCCCAAATGAATACCACAAAGGCCGCATGGCTTCCGTTATTCTGCATGCTTTTAACCAGATTCAGGAGAAGGGGTCGGTAAAATTATTTCGCTCACATCACCCCGATTTTAAAGACGGAGAGCAACTGCGGGACTTTATATACGTGATGGACCTGATTAATGTGTGTTACTTCCTGATGCAACACCGCAAAAACAGCGGCATTTATAATCTGGGTACCGGAAAGGCAAGAACTTTTCTTGACCTGGCACGTACTACCTTTAAAGCTATGGGCGTTAACGAAAGCATTGAATGGGTAGATACCCCGGCCGACATACGCGACAAATACCAGTACTTTACAGAAGCCAACATGAGCAAACTCATCAGTATAGGTTACCATCAACCCTTCACCTCTTTAGAGGACGGCATTGCTGATTATGTAAACACGTACCTGAAAAAACGCAGCTACTACTAAACTATGCGAAATACACAGCAATTGTTCAATACAAAAAAAACGGGTTGGTTGCTGATTGCTCTGCTTATGGTATTGGGCTGCGTGTATTGGCAAAATGTGGTTTTAAGTAACTCACAACAAAACATAGAAACAGAATACACCAACCTGCAGCGCATTATTCATGAAAAAGAACTGATGCTTGAGCATGCCTGCAGAATTATCTCCTCTGCAAAAGGTGGTGAACAGCAGTTACAGGACATGTTGCATGATTACTCCATGAATCAGCAGGTATATGTGCAGGCGTATAAAAGTGATTCTGTAATACTTTGGAACAACAACCTGTTTAACATACGCGACCACCTGAATGAAATTGCCCCGGGCACAGGAGTACATAAAAGCAACAACGGTTGGTACATGGTTCACCGCATTGATACCGGTGAAATAAGCTACTTCAGTTATTTTCTTATCAAAAAAGAATTTCCGTTTCAAAATGATTACCTCAAAAATGAATTTAATCCTGAACTGCGCCTTTCACCCAGCAGCAGAATAAGCCTCATTAAGACGGATGAATACAGAGGGATACGAAACATTCAATCCAAAAAATTATTCTACATCAGCATAAGTGCCACTGCACCCGAATTGCCTTTTTATGTAACGTTGCTCAGTTGCCTGGCCGGTTGCTTTTTCTTTATTGCACTGTTCCGCTGGAGTTTTGTTTCTTATCCTAAAAATTACCTGGCCACCTTTGCCATAGAAACAACCTTGCTGATTATGCTGCGGGTACTGAATACGGGAATGGAATTTCCTCATCACCTGTACCATCAGGAATTGTTCAGCAGCCTTACCTATGCCTCTTCAACATGGCTCCCTTCTTTGGGTGATGTATTAATTAACAGTTTGCTTTTCCTTCTGTTGTGCTCTAGAATTTCAGGCTGGATAAGGCGTTATACCGAAAAAACAAAAGAGCACTTGTACTTGCAATCACCTGATAAAGCAAAAACAATTGCCATTTTTACTCTCCTCCTCTTTTTTATATTTACTGTAGTGGTGCTTTACGTTTGTAAAAGCCTTATCATTGACTCCAACCTGCTGTTTGACGTAAGCACCATTTACCTTACCGGATGGAACTATTTTATTTGTGTGACCACCATCGGTATTCTAATTTTCAGTCACATCATCATTACCAATGTACTTGTACAGTTGCTTCTCAAAACTGGCCTTCCGTTTAAAACTGCACTCATCTACCTGTTGTTATTTACCGCGGCACTCATTACAGGAGAAATAATAAAGGGCAATAACAATCTGCTCAACCTTTCGCTGGTGCTCATGTATGTAGTGCTTATAGCGTCCACTCCGTTTCTCATCAAACAGCTTATATGGTACCAAAAAGCACTGGGAGTAATTATTGTTATTTCACTTTTTGCTGCTAACTATATTTTTTACTGGAACAGTGAAAAAGAAAAGGAAAGCAGAAAGGTGTATGCCTTTAAACTCATTAACCGAAATGATGTAAACGCTGAATATTATTTTGGTGAAGTAGAACACAAAATAGCTGCCGATCCGCTGATACGTGACTATTTCAAAAGTTCCATTATTCTGAAACAGCAGATGGAAAGGTACATTAATCAGAATTACTTTAGCGGGTACATCGGGCGTTACGATATCTCGCTCTATGATTACGACTCATTGGGTAATCCGTACAAAGAAATCAACAGCCTTACCTACCGTGAAATTGATTCCATATATGCTTTTAATTCCGTTTCAACTGTAGGCTCATATTTTAAAAACATCCAATCCTCTCCTGATATTCAGGGTTACCTTTCACGTTTCTCTTTTGGTGACAGCCTGCACCCCTTTGGCGTACTTTACATTTTACTGCAACCCAAAATTATTCAGGATGAAAACCGCTTTGATGAACTTTTGGCAGAAGGAAGTAACAGCATAAAAAACAGAAATGACATTTACTCCTATGCCTTGTACAGAAACCGCAAACTGCTGAACAAAAGCGGAGACTATGCCTATCCCATCAGGTTGCCTCTGCTGGAGCACCCTAACAACTATACCTACTTTAATGAGGCCGATTATTCCCACTTGCTGTTTACCGACAACAACAGTTTTGAAATTCTTATCAGCAAAAAACAGAACAAGATAAACGAGCAGGTAGCTATATTCTCTGTATTGTTTGTATCGTTTACCACCATCACCTTAGTAATATTTGCCTTACTCACCGCGCTTTCCCTGTTACTCAATTATACCGAACAACGTTTTGCCGGGAAAAAGGTCATCCGGAAAATACAGAAACTTTTCTCTGACCTTTTTCACCTCTCCGACTTCCGGCTCAATCTTATCAGCACTAAAATTCAGGTAAGTATTATCATCATCGTTTTTCCTACATTGTTGTTCACGTTCTATTTCACCATAGACTCGATGATTGCCAAATACGAAAAGGCACAAAATGAGAAAGTAGCCCGAAAAATACGTAACGTAGTAAAAGCTATCGAGAATGACCCCAGAATACGCATAAGTAACCTATCCGTATCAGACCTTGCTTTATTCACCCATCAGGTAGCTGAATTTAACAACACAGATATTAATCTTTACGACACCAAGGGACAGTTACTAACCAGCACTACCTCGCGTATTTATGATGCTGGAATACTTGCACCACTCATGAACATCAATGCATTTTACGCGCTGCATGTTCAGGAAAAATCACAAGTATTTCTACCTGAAGATATTGGAAACATCAAATTTCTGGCAGCCTACGTACCGGTACTCGACAACAAGAAAAATATTGTTGCCTACCTCAACCTGCCCTACTTTGTTAAAAAGAGCGAAGTATACAATGAAGTCACCAGCCTCTTCATCAGTATCATCAACACTTATGTAATCGCATTTATAACGGTTATCATTATTATTTACATCATTTCCAGAAACATTGCCGCACCACTCAACCTGATCAGAAATAAAATGGCCGTTACCTCACTGGGTGGCAAAAATGAGCAGATAGAATGGAAAGGAAATGATGAGATTGCACAACTGGTGCTACAGTACAATACCATGATTGATGAATTGGCAAAAAGTGCCGAAAAGCTGGCACGATCTGAACGAGAAGATGCCTGGCGCGAGATGGCCAAACAGGTAGCACATGAAATTAAAAATCCGCTTACACCCATGAAGTTGAGTGTGCAACACCTGCAAAGAGCCTGGAAAGATAAAGCACCCAACTTAGATGATACGTTTAAACGCGTAACCGGTGTGTTGATTGAACAAATTGACAGCATGTCGTTGCTGGCAACTGAGTTCTCCAGTTTCGCTAAACTTCCGGCATCAAGGTTTGCAGTAATCAATGCTATAGAAATTTTGCAATCGGTTATTGATTTATACAAAGACCAGGGAACTGAAATAACGGTGAACAATGAAAACAATGCTGTGAATATCTTGCTGGATAAAGACCAGCTAATGCGGGTCTTTAATAACTTAATTAAAAATGCCGTGCAGTCTATTCCTGATGACCGCAAAGGGCTTATAACTATTCGCAGCTTCAGTCAAAACGGGCAACTTGTTATTTCCATCCGTGATAACGGAACCGGAATAAATGAAGAAGAACAGCAAAAGATATTTTTACCCAACTTCAGTACCAAAACCTCCGGTATGGGCATGGGGCTGGCTATTGTAAAAAATATTGTGGAGAGTGCCGGTGGGGACATCCGTTTCGAAACGGAAGAAAATACCGGAACCACCTTCTTCGTCAATTTTCCCATAGCGAACAATGCATGAGAATAATCGCTGCAATTTGTTTGATGATTGTAGTCAGCCAATTTTGTTCAGGGCAGACAAATACCAACCTTTTCTCTAAAACTTTTCCGGCACAAGACAGCCTTGTGGTAGATACACTTCCGCTGGCACCGGGAAGTGTGACGATAAAATCAGGAAATAAAGTATTAAATGAAATATCTGACTATACTGTTAACTATGTTACGGCCTCTATCAGACTACATGCCCCGCAACGCGACAGTATTTCAATTACCTACAAACGATTGAGTGTTAACCTGCGCAAACCCTACCGTCACAAAGACACCTCTTTGATAGCTCAGGATGTGGTGATGAGCAGCAACCCGTTCAGCTTTCAGGAAGATACCCGTGAAAATCTTTTTGCAGGTACTGACGGATTAAAACTGAACGGAAGTTTGGCCCGCGGCATTTCATTCGGCAATAATCAGGACCTTACTATCAACTCCTACCTTAACCTGCAGGTCGCCGGCAAACTCAACAATGAAATTGATGTGCTCGCAGCCATCAGTGACGATAACAATCCCATTCAGCCGGAAGGAAATACCCAACAACTACAGGATTTTGATAAAGTCTACATTCAGTTTTCGAAAGACAAACACCAACTGCTGATAGGCGATTTTCCGATGCTGAAACCTGAGCGCAGTTACTTTATGCATTACAACAAAAAATCGCGTGGTGCGCAAGCCTCTACACAATTTAATTTGTCGCCCAAAACCACCATGAGTGTAATGGCTGATGCAGCCGTTTCGCGCGGAAGATTTGCACGTAACATCATCAACGGTATTGAAGGTAATCTGGGGCCGTATCGTTTAACGGGAACAAACGGAGAACAATACATCATCATCATCTCAGGCACAGAAGTAGTTTATGTAGACGGACAAAAACTGACCCGTGGAGAACAGCATGATTACATCATTGATTACAACTCAGGTGAAATTGTATTTATGCCCCGCTTGCTCATCACTGCCTACACACGCATTGTAGTCGAGTTTCAATACTCCGATAGAAATTTCGCACGTTCAGTATTTCATACCGGTACTGAAATAGAAAATAAAAAATACCGTGTACGGCTAAATTACTTCAGTGAGCAGGACAACAAGAACCAACCCTTTCAACAAGACTTAAGCAACGAAGACAAAAAAACACTGCAACTGGCCGGGGACAATTTATCACAGGCCTTTACATCAGGCGCTGTTCCCGTTACCATTTTCAGCAGCAGTATGATTTTGTACAGAAAAATTGATACAGCCGGTTTTAGTGGGGTGTACATACACGCACCTACACAGGGTAGCGATACACTTTTTTATCAGGTAACCTTCAGCTTTGTTGGGAACAACAAGGGCAACTACATTCAGGCATCCACCGCTGCCAACGGGCGTGTGTTTCAATGGGTGGCTCCTGTTGCCGGTGTGCCACAAGGAAATTTTGAACCGCTTATCCCATTGGTAAGCCCCAAGCAACAACAGATGTTTACTGTGGGTGCTGATTACATGCCTTCAGAAAACACTTTCATCAACATTGAACTGGCACATAGTAAATACAACAAAAACACCTTCTCTGATTTAGACAAAAGAAATGATGATGGCTTCGGGTTAAGCGCCAACATACAACACACATTGCCTTTGCAAAAAGGAGCTGACGGATGGAAAATTAAATCTCAGGCTAAGGCTGAACTAGTGAGTGAAAACTTTCGGTACATTGAACGTTACCGGCCGGTAGAGTTTATTCGTACCTGGAACAGGCAGCTACAGAATCAGGCTGAGGCCGACACCTCGTACCAGGAGCAAATCATCAGCTTCAACACCAACATCATCAAAAGCGGACTGTTATCTGCAGGCTACCAACTGGCCTATTACAACCGTGAGATATCTTTTAATGGCTGGCAACATAAAACATATGCCAACTTAACTTACAAACGCAATACACTTATTGCAGAAACAGAATGGCTCAATACAAGCAGCAAAGTAAAAGCCCCGGAAAACAGCTACTCTCGATACAAAGCGGGTTATGCACGCACATTTCCGATAGTAGTTACAGGCATAAACTTTGACAGGGAAGAAAGTGGATTTCGTGATAGCACACAGTTTTTGCAAGCCTCCAGCTATGCCTTTAACCAATACAATGCATTTATCAACAACACGGATACATCACGATTCCGTTTCAGAATTGACCTCACCCAACGTCTCGACTATCTGGCCGATAACAATAGTTTCAAAAACTCTACCGATGCCAAAACAGGTAACATTAAAACCGAATGGAACCAACAAAACGGGAACCGGCTTTTGCTGAATGTAACTTACCGCGAATTCAAAATAAAAGATACGGCACTAATAAAAACGACTCCTGAAAATTCTTTACTTGCCCGTGTTGAATATGAATACACTTTTGCCAAACGTGTTTTTTCAGCCAATACATACTATCAGGTAGGTTCAGGGCAAGAACTGGTGCGCGATTTCCAATACGTGGAAGTGCGGCCGGGGCAAGGTTTATATGCCTGGTATGATTTTAATGAAAACGAAGTACAGGAAAACAATGAGTTTGTACCCGCACCATTTCCCAATCAGGCGAATTACATCAAAGTGTTTTTGCCTACCAATACGTTCATTAGTGTACGTAGCAATCAGTTTAACCAAACGCTCAACATTAACCCTGCTGAAGTATGGAACACTAAAACCGGACTTAAAAAATTCCTTTCCCTTTTCAGCAACATCACCGGCATTCGCATTGACCGCAAAGTAAAAAACAACAACACACTCAACTACCTCAACCCTTTCGAACTTAATGTTAACGATACTGAACTGGTAACTACCTCTTCCGATTTACGCAATACCTTTTTCTTCCAGCGCAATAACCCTGTTTTTGGTGCTGACTACACCTGGCAACAAACTCGAAGCAAAAACCAACTCACCAATGGATTTGAAAGTCGCTTAAAACTGGAACAGGGTCTCAACATCAGATACAGTCCGGGTAGTGCGTGGTCCATTAACGTAAACTCCATTACCGGACGCAAAGCGTACAGTTCGCAATTCTTCAGCACCAATAATTTCAGTTTTGTGTACTATGAAACTAAACCTAAGTTGACCTATCAGGTAAACACCAACTTGCGCGCCAGTGCTTTGTACACTTATTACAGTGCAGGCAATGCACAGGAACTGGGTAATGAACAAGCTACCAACCGCGAAGTGGGGGCCGAGTTACGTTACAACATTCTGGAGAAAGGAGTGCTCACTGCCAAACTCAGTCAGTTCAAAGTTAACTTTGATGGCAACGTAAACTCACAGGTAGGTTTTGATATGTTACAGGGCTTGCAAAAAGGCAACAACATGTTATGGAACCTTACCTTTCAACAACGACTAAGTAACAGCATTCAAATCAACATCCTCTATGACGGACGAAAGTCAGAAGGATTTGATGCCATTCACACCGCACGATTTGAGGCGAGGTATATTTTCTAGCATTTTAAGCATTGCATTTTAGCTGTAAACACGTTAACTTGTAACTTTAAGTGAGTTATGAAAAACAACCACATACTTCTGTTTCTGATATTTATACTAACCAGCTTTTCTGCTGACGCTGTTGGCATATTGGGTGGCGACATCGAATATAAACTTACCGGAAAAGACACCGTAAAAGTAACCATACGACTATACCGGAATTGCGCACGAACAGATACTTTCCCATCCGCTTACACCTGTTACATCAAAAAAGTATCGTGCAATACCAACGACACCGGTACACTCACATTAAACCGCGTTGCCACAAGCCCTGTGAAAATAACCTGCGAAACACAAGCATCACGTTGTGAGAACAGCACTTTCCCTTATGGGGTTCAAGTACACCAATATGAAGGTACAGCAGCACTAAACAGTATTTTTGCTAACGGATTAGACAGCAACTGTTGCCGTTTATTGGTGTATTTTTCTCAATGCTGCCGCGACTCAGGCATTACCAACATGACACCTGCGGTAAGCCCGTTTTATATTGAAGCAGAATTTAACCGTTGCCTGGCTCCCGGCAATACCTCGCCCAAAATCACACGCGACCCGTTTTTTTTACTCTGTGCCGGTCATCCCTTCTATTATAACCACGGCTTTAGAGATTCAACAGACCATGATTCAGTAAGTAGTGCTATTGCAAATCCGATATCAACAGGATTTGCGCTATCTTATGTAGGGGGCTATAATCTTGACAGACCCTTACAATTTTTAGGTTTCCCAAATAGCACATTACCAACACCTGCCGGCTTCCACTACAACAACGTTACAGGACAAGGAATGTTTACCAGCACTGCCATTCAAAAGCCTCTGCTTTGCTACCGCATTGATGAATGGAGAAAGATTAACGGTACTTATCAAAAAATTGGCAGCACTAACAGAGAGTTCATTCTACAAAACTATCAATGCCAGCCTGATAATCCACCAACAGCTAAAGTAGACGGTTTTAGTTTATTAACAGGAACACGCCTATTCAGAGTATGTGCGAACAGAAACATCTGTTTAAATATTAAAAGTGAAGACAGAGATTCTACATCTAACTTTGGGCCTGACACAACAACACTAAGTTGGAACAAAGGTATTCCATGGGGTACATTCAATAGCGCCAATACACCTCAAAGAACTGTAAGAGAAGATACTGCTACTTTTTGTTGGACACCTCAAAGCCATCACGCAAGCAGTCTACCCTACTATTTTGTTATTCAAGTAGAAAATCAAGACTGCCCCGTTCCAAGAAGAAACACCTATTCCGTAGGAGTTATTGTGGGAGGAGGCTTCTCTACCTATCAACAAAACATAACGCCTGCGGGTTTTATGCGTTACACATTAAAGGCAATTAAAACTAATCCTGCATTGCCCAGTGCCTCCACAATAAACTGGCAAGTATCTTCAACACCCGGTGTTTTCAAAAATCCTATTCAATACACCAGCGACTCCTTAGTACATAAATTCGATAGTGCAGGCAGCTATGTGGTAAGATTAACATGTACTTCACCTGATAATAGCTGCAATGAAATTCATGTTGATACAATTCATATCACCTGCAACCTGAAGGTAAGCCTTGATTCATCATTCGATGCCGGATACTGCAAAGGTACAACAGGCTCATATGCCAGAATAAAAGTAGAAAACAACAGTGGGCCAACAGTATATAAATGGCACGCCATGAACCTGCAAACACAACAAACTACCCTTATTGATTCAGGAAATGTATTTACCAACTTCACTAAAACACAAGCCGGGCATTGGCGCATAAAAGGCAGCGCCCGAGATAGTGTATGCGTTAGAGAAACCTACGTTTACTCGTATGTACTTGACCAACCCGTTGCTGGTTTTACGGCAATACCTCTAAGCGGGCATTCTCCATTAAACGTCACCTTTACCAATACAACAACAGGCGCATTTAATCAGGCATTGGGAACGTTCGAGAATACAAGTCCTCAAACAACCGGAACGTTAACTTCCATTGGTCAATACAGTTTTTGGCTTAAAGTTATTAACCGCGACTCAGCAGGCAATGTGTGCAGCGATTCCATTTATAAATCAAATTATATTCGGGTAAAACCACCGTGTACCGTTAAACCTCGCATCTCTCAACGGCAGTTGGTAGAATGTTCGCGGGCAGATAGTTTTTTGATAACTGCAAATGTAGATTCTGCGCAAGGGAATATTTTATATCTATGGAAAGTTATTGATACCAAAACGCAACAGAGTAAGCAGGATAGTAGCAATTCATTCTTTCTGCCATTAAATACTGCCACTACTTATAAAATTGTCCTCAAAACTTCTGATTCCGTTTGTACTGTTGCAGATAGTGTAACAGCTGTTATTTTGCCCAATCCTTCGGCCAACTTTACAGCCGACAAAACTACGGGTGTTACACCACTTACCGTTAAGCTCACGTGTAGTTCAACCGGCATCAAACAATATATGTGGAACAACGGAGACACTACATTTTTATCTACCCGCAGCTTTTCCACTTTAGGTTTTCATAGTGTGTGGTTAAAAGTAACCGCTAAAGATACACTTGGCAAAACCTGCACTGATTCTGTTTACAAGCAAAACTACATTCGTGTAAAGCCACCTTGTACTATTAAGCCATACATTAATCAAAGGCACACCATAGTTTGTGCACAATCAGGCAATGCAATTTTTTCAGCTACCATTGACTCAGCACAAGGCTATCCCATATATTTATGGATAGCTACCAACATGGCAACGCAACAAACAGTCACCAGTACTGCTAACGGTTTATTTGTTCCAACACAAATACCGGGTACTTACAAAATAAAACTACAAGCAAGTGATACTGCCTGTTCAGTTATAGACAGTACCATTGCAATTATTCTACGTAAACCTGTTGCCAATTTCACTGCAACTCCTATTAGTGGAATTGCTCCAACCATCATTCAGTTTAACAATACATCTGCCTTTGCAGAAAAGTTCAAGTGGAGTTTTGGTGATACTACAGCCAATCCTTCGCGAATTTTCAACTTTGCCGGAGTTTATGATATATGGCTCAACGTACAAACTAAAGATTCGCTCGGATTAAGGTGCCGTGATTCAGTTTTCAAAACTGCATTTATAACTATTTCGTCTGCAACAGGATTTGAAGAAACCCTTGACAACAACGTAAGCATGGAACCTAACCCCAGTAAAGGAGAAATACACATTAAAAATGCCGTATCAGGTAGTAAGTATACGGTATACAACAGTATAGGAAAACAAATACTAACAGGTAAAACAGAAAACAACGTAAGTGAAAAAATTTATATTACTGCTTCTGGAGTATGTATCCTGATTTTACAAACACCTGACGGACACATTTACCAATTCAAGTTAATTGTTGAATAAAATGAAAAAGATTCTTTGCTTAATTTTATTGTTGTTACCCGCACTTTTAGTAAAAGTGTATGCCCGTAACAATTTCTTGGGTGGCGACATCGAATACAAACTAACGGGAAAAGATACCGTTAAAGTAACCTTGAAACTATACCGCAATTGTGTACGAACAGATACTTTCCCTGCAACTTACACCTGTTACATCAAAAAAATGTCATGCAACCTTGCAGGTACATCCGCATTTACGGTAACCCGCGTAGCGACCCGCAACCTTGACGTTACTTGTACCTCATTGGGTTCCCGTTGCGATAACAGCACCTCCCCTTTTGGAGTGCAATTGCACCAATACGAAGCAACTATAGCATTGAACACAATTTTTAGTGGCGGTTTAGATAGTAACTGCTGCCGACTTAAAGTATATTTCAATGAATGCTGCCGTGACTCGGGCATCACCAACATGGACCCTGTAGTGAGTCCATTTTATATTGAAACGGAGTTTAACCGATGCCTTGCACCAAGTAATACTTCGCCTAAAGCAACACAAGAACCCTTCTTTTTATTATGCAACGGGATGCCATTCTCATACAACCACGGATTTAAAGACAGTATTGACTATGACTCTATAAGTAGTGAATTATTTAATCCACAAACAAATGAAACCACATTATTAAACTACCAAGGCTCATATAATTTGCAAAGGCCAATGCAGTTTTTAGGATTTCCAAATAATACGCTCCCATTTCCGGCAGGGCATTTTTATGAAAACATTAGCGGTCAAGGAGGGTTTGTTTCAACAGCCATCCAGAGTCCAGTAATGGGCTACCGTATTAATGAGTGGAGAAAAATAAACGGAACTTATCAACTTATTGGAAGAACATACAGGGAGCTAATCTTTACTACTATTCAATGCCCACCCAATAATCCTCCAATTATCAAAGTTGACAACAGTAGTACAGGACCTTTCAGTTTTTCAGTGTGTGCAGGTTCTGCGTTATGTCTTGATTTTGTTGGCTTAGATCGCGACTCAGTTCTACCAATGGGGCCAGATACAACTGTTCTGCGATGGGACATGAGTATCCCTTCAGCTACCTTTACCACCTTAAACACTCCTGCAAAAATCAAGCGGGAGGATGAAGGAAGATTTTGCTGGACTCCTCAAGCTACTCATGTAAGTTCTTTACCATACCGCTTTGTTGTCTCCGCTTCAGAAGACCATTGTCCAATACCCACTATTACCAAACGTGTTATTTCTATATACGTGAGAGGCAATGTCTCTCACTATGTAACAAAAATCACAAAAACATCAACCAACACTTTTGGTTTAACAGCAGTAAAATTAAACCCTCAGTTACCCAATGCCACAAGTTTTACCTGGAAAGTATCAAGCAGTCCGGGAGCATATAAAAACCCCATTACTTACATTGGAGCAAATGCCACACACAAATTTGACAGTGCGGGTAAATATGTGGTAAGGTTGTCTTACCAAAGTGCTGATAATATTCCCTGCACGTATTATTACTTTGACACCATTAATGCTGATTGCCGCATAAGCACGCGCATTTTACCAACTACAATTAAAAACGGATGTAAGGGTGACTCCATATATTTTGTGCAACAGGATTCTGCTGCGAGTGGTTCAGTAGCCTATTCGTGGTTGGCAACAAATGTACAAACCCAACAAACCACCTATTTTGATACGGTAAATGCAGGTGCTGCATTTGCTACTAATGCAAATGGCAATTGGAAAATAACCGCCATTGCCCAAGATACCGTATGTGCTGCTGAGGCCTCATTACAGTTGCCGGTATTAAACAAGCCCACAGCAGCTTTTTCCGCTACACCTCTTTCTGGATTTTCTCCATTATTTACACAGTTCACCAATCAAAGTACAGGTCCATTCAATAAAACGTTATGGGGTTTTGGCGACACAACAAATAATCCTGTTTGGGGCTATGTACCCATCACTTACCACAGCGTGTGGCTAAAAGTAATCAATACAGATACAGCCGGAAACTCCTGCTCTGACTCTCTTTATAAAGCTAATTACTTGCGGGTAAAACCACGTTGTTATTTAAAGGCTACCATAAATCAACGAAATATAAAACAATGCGCCCGTCCAGGCAATCTACTTTTCTCTGCCACTATTGATTCGGCACAGGGATTCCCTAATTATCTGTGGACTGTAGTTTATGAATCCACCCAACAAACCGCTACAAGCACAATCAACGGATTGTTTCTTTCTTCTAATGTGGCCGGCAGTTATAAAATAAAGCTACAAGCTACTGATACGGTTTGTTCTGTTCTCGATAGTACCACTGTATTAATTTTACCTAAACCATCAATAGGTTTTACTGCTGATAAAATTTCAGGCAATGCACCCCTTACGGTCAATTTCAGCAACCAAACAACCGGGGCATTAAATTACCTCTGGAGTTTTGGTACTACTACTCAAAACACATTTCATACATACACAACTGCGGGCACATATAGTGTATGGTTAAAAGCAAGTGCAAAAGACACGCTCAACTTCACGTGTACTGATTCTTTATACAAAGCCAACTACATAAATGTTTCGCCTTCCGGTATTGAAAATATTTCTGCGCTCAATGTCAGCATCTATCCCAATCCGGCAAGTAATGAAATTAGTGTAGAATGTCAGCAGCCGCTCACATCAATTGACCTGATTGATATCACAGGCCGAGAAATTGTAAGCCTTCAAACAGATGCTGACAAACAAAAACACCTCATCCATTGCTCCGACTTACCCAGTGGTTTTTATTTCATTGTATTACGCTCTTCAACCGGGGAATTTTATCGCAGCAAAATCCTTATTCAGAAATATTAATAAACAAAAACGCTCCGTAAAAATTTACGGAGCGTTTTTGTTTATAGAGCTTATGCTGTTTAAAGCATATTAATCTTAATGCGTTTGGTTAACTCTTCCACATCTGATTTAAACTTCTTATCAGTTTCCATCAAATCGTTTACCGTTTGGCAAGCGTGAATTACAGTGGAGTGATCACGACCGCCAAAATGCATACCGATGGTTTTGAGGGAAGCCTTGGTTAAGTCTTTGGCAAAGTACATGGAAATCTGACGAGCCTGAACTATTTCACGTTTACGTGTTTTTGATTTTACCAAGTCAACACCAATGGTGAAATACTCACACACCATTTTCTGAATGTACTCAATGGAAATCTCGCGCGAGGTATTCTTCACAAAGTTTTTCAGCATCTGCTTGGCCAGTTCGAGGTCAACCTCTTTGCGGTTAAGTGACGACTGAGCAAGCAGGGAGATGAGAGCACCTTCCAGTTCGCGAACGTTGGTGTTGATATTGTGTGCAACGTACTCCACCACATCTTTGTGCAGGGTAATACCGTCAGCATACATTTTTTGCTCAAGTATGGCTAAACGTGTTTCGAAATCGGGCACCTGCAAATCTGCAGTTAAACCCCACTTGAAACGAGAGAGTAAACGCTCATCCATACCCTTCAAGTCTTTTGGTGCACGGTCAGAAGTCAGAATCAATTGTTTGCCCGACTGGTGTAAGTGGTTAAAAATATTGAAGAATATTTCCTGTGTTTTTTCTTTTCCCGCAAGTTGGTGTACGTCATCTACTATAAGTACATCCACATATTGATAGAAGTTAGTGAAATCCTGATTGGTGTTATTCTTAATGGACTCCACAAACTGGTTGATGAACTTCTCAGCAGCCACATAAAGAACAATCTTGTTCTTGTTGTTCATCTTAATCTGATTGCCTATGGCATGGATAAGATGTGTTTTACCTAAACCTACACCACCAAAAATCATTAACGGATTAAAAGCAGTTCCTCCGGGTTTATTGGCAACAGCGTAACCTGCTGAACGAGCCAAACGGTTGCACTCTCCTTCTATAAAAGTATCGAAAGAATAATTCTGGTTAAGATTCGACTCAATGTTGATTTTCTTGAGGCCGGGAATAATAAACGGATTTCGGATGCTGGTACCGATATTCAACGGAACACCAACATTCGGGTTATCAGCTCTGGCGGCAGAGTTGGTTGGTACATTAATAGTGTACGGCTTGGAATTAGACGAGCTGTTTTCAACTATTATGCTGTACTCCAATCTTGAGCCCGGGCCCAAAACATGCTTAAGCGTTTTCTTGAGAAGTGTGACGTAGTGTTCTTCGAGCCATTCATAAAAAAATTGGCTGGGCACTTGAATGGTTAAAATTTTATTGTCTAACTTAACTGGCCTTATGGGCTCGAACCAGGTCTTGAAACTTTGGTGCGGAACATTATCTTTTATAATGCCCAAACAATCGTTCCATACTGATTCACAAGTTTTTTCTGTCATAGTGTCTAATTCCGTTTTCAGTTCTGAAAATTGTATATAATTTTCTGAATAAAAAAATTTTTCTCAGATTGATTTTTCGACTTTTTTCACAGTATGGGAGGTGGCGAAAATTTTCGTTCTCTTTTTGTGAAAATGCCAATCGAGCCTGCCTAATTTAAGTCCGGCCCAACCAACTTGGTTAATAATAACTCTTTTATTTTTCTTATTCAGAATTTCTTTTGGTTTTTCTAAAAAAGTGTGTGTGTGTCCGCCAATGATGAGATCAATATTTTCACTTTCGGCAGCCAACACTTCATCACTTAGTTTTTTCTCGGTGTACTGATACCCCAAATGCGAAAGACAAATAATCAAATCACATTTGTGCTCATGCTTAAGTTCTGCGGCATAAGTGTTAGCTGCAACAAGTGCATCACTGTATAGTGTATCACCAAATAAATTTTTCGGTATTAACTCATGCGGGTTAATGCCAACTCCAACCACACCAATCTTTATCTTATCAAAGGTAAAAACTTTGTAAGGCCGGGTAAGGTATTGTAAAGGGGTATTCTTAAAATCATAGTTAGCTATTACAAAAGGAAATGCCGCTGCCTTAACCATGTGCTGTAAACCGGTAAGCCCGTTATCAAAATCATGGTTGCCCATAGTAGCCACATCATATTGCATTTCATTCATCAGCCTGATTTCAGGTTCTCCACCGAAAAAATTGTAGTAGGGCGTTCCCTGAACAATATCACCCGCATCCAGCAGCAATACGTTTTTTTCTTCACTGCGAATTTTCTTTATTAATGCTGCACGTGCCGCTGCTCCACCCTGCCCTTGATTTCGTGACCCATCCATGGGAAAAGGATCAATACGACTGTGCCAATCATTGGTATGTAAAATGGTGATTTTTTCAGCTTCTTCATCAGCAGCAAAAAGGTCAACAGGGAACTGGCTCAGTGCAAACGCACCGGCTGTCATTCCGCTTAACCGCAGGAATTCCGCCCTATTTAACTTCTTTAATCCGTCCATCTTTTACTGCTGATAGTTTTAGTCCTTTGGCTTGCATCAACTCCAACTCTCCGATAATCACGTCACGTACCTTTACGTTTAACGGATGTATACTAATCGCCTGTTCTTTTAAAAATCCGTATCCGTCTCCCCCGTTTAACATATAGTCAGATACCAGTATATAATACTGTGTGGTATCGTTCAGGGGCATTTTGTTAATGTTAATGTCACTTGCAGCGTTTGCTTTTATGCTCATTGAAATTCCGGCTACGGGCTCACCACCCTTTGCTGCAATTTTATCACACAACTCTTTTACAGTTGAAGCTTTAATTTTTGCAATCACCACCTCGTTGTCAAAAGGCATCAACTCATAAACTTTACCCCGTGTAATGTTTCCTGCAGCAATGGAAGGTAACCTTATTCCTCCGTAATTCATTACACAAAACATAGGTGCAAACTCTTTGTGCTGGTTACCTACCAATTCCAACTGAACATCGCAAAACATATTGTTCAATGTGCCTTCCGGCTTAGCTTTAGTCAGTACCGAAAGATTCTCTACAAGCACCTGCGACATGATGGTATCAAGCGCCATTTTGTAGGGATAAATAATGGCCGATACAGCACTGTCATCTTTGGCAACTGTTTCTTTATTGATGTTGGTTGCATTAGCGGAAATAAACTCCGGCTGGTAATATGATCGACAGGAAACAAAAATCCATGCGCATAACGCTATATGTAAAATCCGCAGCCTCATGGTTATGACTGCTGGTATTCTCCGAATACGTTTCTGAATACATCGGCAATCTCGCCCAATGTTGCGTAATGCTCTACAGCTTCTATAATTCCAGGCATCAGGTTCACCCCTGCACCTGCATCAGCTGAGAGTTGCTGAAGAATTGCATTAACTTTTTCGTTATCTCGCTCCGACTTCAACTGCTTCAGTTTTTCCATCTGCACTTTACGGATGCTGTCATCTACCCTCAGGATTTCCGTATTATTTTTTTCTGCTGAAGTAAACTTATTTACTCCCACTATAATTTTCGTGTTGTTCTCAATTGCTTTCTGGTAAGCAAACGAAGCGTCAGCTATTTCTTTCTGAATGTATCCTTCTTCAATTGCATTAACTGAACCACCCATAGCATCAATACGTTGAATGTATTTCCATGCTTCTTCTTCCAATTGCGTGGTAAGTGTTTCTACAAAGTAAGACCCAGCCAAAGGATCAACCGTATCTGTAACACCACTTTCGTGTGCAATAACCTGTTGCGTACGTAACGCCAGTTTTGCTGCATGTTCGGTGGGTAAGGAAAGTGCTTCATCAAAACCGTTGGTGTGCAATGATTGCGTTCCGCCCAACACGGCCGCCATAGCTTGCAACGTTACACGCACAATATTATTCTCAGGTTGTTGAGCAGCTAAAGTGGACCCTCCTGTTTGTGTATGAAAACGCAACATCTGAGCTTTGGGTTCTGTTGCTCCCATCTCTGATGCAATTTTGGCCCACATTCTTCTGGCTGCTCTGAATTTGGCTATCTCTTCAAAAAAGTTGTTGTGCGCATTAAAGAAAAATGACAAACGTTGTCCGAAATTATTGATATCCAAACCGGCTGAAATAGCTGCTTGTAAATATGCTTTTCCATTGGCTAGTGTAAAGGCCAGTTCCTGAGCAGCTGTTGAACCTGCTTCGCGAATGTGGTAACCGGAAATAGAAATAGTGTTCCACTTGGGAACTTCTTTACTGCAATAAGCAAAAATATCCGTAATCAAACGCATGGATGGCTTGGGCGGATAGATGTAAGTACCACGTGCCGCATATTCTTTCAGAATATCATTTTGTATGGTGCCTGATATTTTGCTGATATCAGCTCCCTGCTTTTTGGCTAAGGCAATGTACATGGCCAATAAAGTAGAAGCAGTTGCATTAATAGTCATGGAGGTGGTAATTTTCTCCAATTCGATTCCGTTAAAAAGCACTTCCATGTCTTTTAGCGAATCAATAGCCACTCCTACTTTTCCTACTTCACCCTCAGCAAAAGCATGATCAGAGTCGTACCCTATTTGTGTAGGTAAGTCAAATGCAACTGAAAGTCCGGTTGTACCTTGTTGCAGCAGGTAGTGATAACGTTTGTTGGATTCTTCAGCGGTAGAGAATCCGGCATACTGACGCATGGTCCATAAGCGACCGCGATACATATCTTTTTGTATACCTCTGGTAAAAGGAAATACACCCGGCAATTCTTTTTGCTCCGGTGATGTTGTATAAACCTGCTTAATTTCTATACCTGAATCGGTAGTAAACGTCTTTTCTGACATGCTTTATTGCTCAAAAACAATCTGAAGTTCTTTCTTTAAAAAATCAATCGCAGTTTGGGTAGGTATTTCCTCTGACTTAATCAGGTGTTCAAAAATGGCTTTAGCCAAATCGATACCACTGGCATTTTGATCAAGCGTGGTGTAGGTCATGTTAATAATGTTAATCATTTTTTCTTTCACGGCCCTCACCAATGTCCAAGCCTGTATAGATACATAAACCTGCTGGGAAAGATTGTGAGAGAACTCATCATTGATAGTAGCTATTAACTCTGCTTTAAACTGTGAAGCCGTCATCCCCTGCTTGTTTACTCTCATCACCAAGCTGTTGGGAGAAATACGCTCCAGTAAAAGCACCAGGCGCTCATATGCCTGCAAACGAACAGGTGTGAGTATATCCTGATTTTTGGTCTTAAGTTCCAGCAATCTCTTGTTGTACTCGTTTTTAAAAAAGTTATTCAGTAAAATATACGTTACCGCAAAAATTATTAACGCGGGAACCAAAATTTTTACCATTTCCAACAATACTACCCAGACATCCATATGATTATGTTTTAAACGAATGATGGTGTAAAACTATAACGAAAAAATAAATTTCAACAGGTAAAAAAACACAAAATTTTACTTAACTACAGGCTCTATCTTTGCCTCCATGACCAGCCCTATACACATCACTCCTACTGCACTTGAAGAAGTAAAAAGACTGTCCCGTTTACTCAAAGTACCACATGATTATGTGGTACGTATAAGTATCAAGAAAAAACTAAACGAGGGAGAAGTTCCTTATACATTGGGATTTGACCTGCCCGATAAAAACGACCTGAATTTTGAACTTAACGGATTAACATTTAGTTACAGTAAATTACAGAGCATGCAACTGGTGGGCATAACAATTGATTTTGCTGAAGAGGAACGTGGCTTTATTTTTAAAGAATAGTCGGGTTTTGTAGAGCGTTACACCACATTGGTCGGATTTATTTGTTCTGCTTATTAATTAAGGGGTAATTCGAAATTAGTATATGGGCATTTGGGAAAATATAAAAGTGGCACTTAATTCCATAATGGGGAATAAGTTGCGCACCTTCATTACCTCGTTGATTATTTCCATCGGAATAATGGCCTTGGTGGGTATGTTAACCGCCATTGACGGAATACAAAGCTCCATCAGCGATAACTTTTCCAACATGGGGGCCAATTCGTTCAACATCAAGAACCGCGGAAGCAACATGCACATTGGCGGACGAAACCGCAGAAATAAAGTTTACCGAAGTATCCCATACAGTGAGGCACGCACTTTCAAGAAACAATATGCATTCCCGGCTACAGTATCTATTTCTGTGAATGCTTCCTTTGCATCTACATTAAGGTACGGTTCTGAAAAAACAAACCCCAACAACATGGTGATGGGAGGAGACGAACATTACTTGCAAGCAGCGGGTTATGATTTATCCAGCGGGCGGAATTTTTCGCAAACTGAAATCATCTATGGCAACCGCGTAGTGCTGCTGGGTTCTGAAGTAAAAAGCCGCTTATTCAAAAACAAACCTGCTGAAGGGAAGATTATTTCTATTGGAGGAGTAAAGTTCAAAGTAGTGGGAACGCTTGCCGGCAAGGGATCTTCCATGGGTTTTGGTGGCGACCGCATTGCAATTATTCCTTTACATACTGCCCGTCAGGTTTTTGCCAAACCCAACATGTCTTTTGTGCTCACCATCGTAGTACCTGATGTGAGCCAGATGGAAGCAGCCATTGGCGAAGCAACGGGTGTATTCCGCAGTATCAGAAAACTCAACTTTAAGGAAGAAGATAATTTTGAAATCATGAAAAGCGATAACCTCGCCAACATGCTCATTGAAAATACTTCCATTGTAGCACAAACCGCCATCATCATTGCTATGATTACTCTACTGGGAGCAGCCATTGCCTTGATGAATATTATGCTGGTTTCAGTAACTGAACGTACACGTGAAATAGGAGTTAGAAAATCTCTTGGGGCTACCATTCAAAATATCCGAACACAGTTTCTGGTGGAGTCAATAGTTATTTGCCAGATAGGTGGTATTGGCGGAGTAATACTGGGCATTCTGATGGGAAACAGCGTATCAGCTTTAGTAGGCGGTACGTTTATCATACCCTGGGCCTGGATAAATTTATCCCTGTTTATTTGTTTTGCGGTTGGTTTAGTGTCAGGTTTGTATCCTGCTATCAAGGCCTCAAAACTTGACCCTATAGAAGCGCTCAGGTTTGAGTGAGTCTGCGGGAACTGAATCAACAGGTGCTTGTATAATTGAAGGTGCCTGTATAGAATCAATTGGTGAAGCTGCAGCAGGTAATACTAATGCAGGAACAACCGGAGGTTTTGGTTTTTTCTCCGTAGTAAAATTGAGGAAGTAATAGGTAAGTCTGAAACGAATACTTTGGTTGGCATACCTGAAGTAGTGGCTGTAATTACGATCAGCTCCTCCCGTATATTTATAGCTGTAATCCCATTGAACCTTGGGCATGGATAAAAAATCAACGTGATAACTTACGCCAAAATCAATGGCACCCAACTTTTTTATTTTTCGTACCGTACCCACACCTGCAATAAATGAACCGGCAAAACTTCCTATAGGATTTACTTTAGTGGCAGTGGTTGAACCCAGGTAATTTACACTGGTATCAAAAGAGGCAACCTGTTGTTTTAAGTCGCTTACGGTCCAGTTGCCCATAGCGTTAAATGAAAAACCCACAAACGGACTTACAATAGTTTTAGAATCGGGCCGGTGAAGCGGAAGATGAAATAGCAATGGAATTTCCATGCAAGAAGCCTTGGCTTTTAATGACAGAAACTGTTTATCATTAAACTGTTCGTTTCCGGTGCTGAGAAAAACCTGCTTTTCTGTGAAACCAACCCCGGATTCAATGGCCCATTTCTTAAAATCAATACGCACAACGCCACCATAACTAAGCGGTACATAACCTATGCGGCTATCGCGTGAACCGGCATAATCAGTAAGTATAACACGTGAAGAAGAAAACATACCGTGCCCGAATACCCCTAAACGGTATACGGGATAAAAGCGTGGTTTCACCTGGATGGTGTCACCAAATTCATCTACAAGAGATTCTTCCTCCTGCTGGGCAAAAGCGGGAAGCAACAGAAAGGAAAAGAATATAAATGTTAAAAATTTCTTCATAATAAAAATGCCTGACCGATAAAAGGTCAGGCATTATACGAAATTTCACCGGAAATATTGCGCTTATTCAGCAACAACCTCAACGGCTACTTCAGCTTTTACTTCTTTGTGAAGGTTGATTTTTGCCTTGTAGTTACCCAGATTTTTGATTTCCTCGTTAAAGTCAATCTTTCTTCTGTCAACTTCAAAACCTTTGTTTTTCAACTCCTGAGCAATTTGAAGCGCAGTGATGGAACCAAAGATTTTACCATTTGCACCGGCTTTGGTGGTAATAGTAATGCTCAAACCGTTCAGGTTAGCGGCTAATCCTTCTGCATCTTGCTTTAACTTGGCGCGTTTCATCACACCTTGTTTAAGGTTTTCTTCCAGAATACGAAGGTTGGAACCACTTGCCATTACAGCATAACCACCGGGTAAAAGAAAATTGTTGGCGTATCCGTTTTTCACGTTTACCACATCGTCTTTGTACCCCAGATTCTTAACGTCTTGTTTTAAAATAATTTTCATGATACTGTTTCCTCCCAACTTTTACTTTAATGAATCAGCAACGTAAGGCAGTAATGCCATGTGACGGGCACGTTTAATAGCCTGAGCCACTTTACGCTGGTATTTCAAAGAAGTTCCGGTAATTCTACGGGGCAATACCTTACCCTGATCGTTTACAAACTTCATAAGGAAATTTGCATCCTTGTAGTCGATGTATTTAATTCCGTTCTTTCTGAAACGGCAATACTTCTTCTTTTGAGGAGCCTCAGGTGTAGTGTTGAACACGAAGTTCGATGATGAATGTTTCTTAATACTCATAACTTAGGCTGTTGTTGCGGTTTCTTTTTTATTGAACTCACCGTTGCGCTTACGCTGGTTGTAAACAACCGCATGTTTGTCAAGAGCAACTGTAATAAAACGCATAACGCGCTCATCGCGCCTGTAGGAGATCTCCAACTTGTCAATCACTTGACCCGGAGCTGCGAATTCAAACACATGATAAAATCCTGTGTTCTTCTTCTGAATAGGATACGCTAGTTTGCATAAACCCCAGTTATCCTCGTGGACCATCTGACCGCCATTATCGATGATTAACTGGCGATACTTCGCAACAGTCTCTTTCATCTGCTCATCAGATAGGACCGGGGTTAAAATAATAACTGATTCGTAATTTTTTGTTGTCATTTTTTGATAAAATCAGGGGTGCGAAGGTAAACATAATATTTTCATATACAAATCATCAGATGCAAAATTATTAAGTATTTTTGCTCGCGTATATGGAGCACTTTGTAGTATCAGCCCGCAAATACCGTCCGTCCACTTTTGACAGTGTGATAGGCCAATCGCATGTAACACAAACACTTAAGAACGCAATTCACAGCAGCCACCTGGCCCATGCCTTTCTTTTTTGCGGTCCCAGAGGGGTAGGAAAAACCACCTGTGCCCGCATTTTGGCCAAAACCATCAACTGCCACAATATTACTGCTGATATTGAGCCGTGCAATACCTGCGATTCCTGTATGGCCTTTAATAATTCCAGCTCCTTTAATATATATGAGCTGGATGCAGCCTCCAATAACTCCGTAGAAGATATTCGGGGTTTAGTGGATCAGGTACGTTATGCTCCGCAGGGCGCCAAGTACAAAATCTACATCATAGATGAGGTGCACATGCTCTCTACTGCGGCATTTAATGCGTTTTTGAAAACACTGGAAGAACCACCAGCGTATGCTATATTTATACTAGCTACTACTGAAAAGCATAAAATCCTGCCGACTATCCTTTCCCGCTGTCAGATTTTTGACTTTAAGCGCATTCGCGTGCAGGATTCCGTAGAACATCTGCGGAACATTTGTGCTAAAGAAGGTATTACTGCGGAAGAAGACGCGCTTCACGTAGTGGCCCAAAAAGCAGAAGGTGCCTTACGTGATGCCTTATCCATATTTGACCGTATTGTCAGCTTCTCGGGTACACACATCACTTATCAGGATGTTATTTCCAACCTCAACATTCTGGATTATGATTATTACTTCCGCATCATCGATGTACTGTACAACCAGGATTTACCCGGCTCTCTGCTCATGTTTGATGAAATACTGAGCAAAGGATTTGATTCTCACCAGTTCCTTATTGGAATAAGTGAACACCTGCGTAACCTGTTGATGTGCAAAGATGAAAAAACCATTAAGCTGATGGAAGTTAGTGACAATGTAGCTTCACGCTACCTGGAACAGTCGCGCAACATTCCCTCCTCTTACCTGCTTAATGCCATCAACATCACCAACCAATTCGACATTAATTACAAGAGCAGCAAGAATCAACGCCTGCATCTGGAACTGTGCCTGATGAAGTTGTGTTACCTGCAATCTTTGCTTGACAGCAAGCTCCTAGCCTCAGCCGGTGAGGATAAAAAAAAAACTGATGTAGCTCCGGCTAAAACACCGTCTCCTGTTGAAGCTCCTGCTGAAACCAAACCCTCAGCCGCTGCCCCTGCCCTGCCCAAACTGGGTAACCTGAGTGCCATCAAAAATAAACTGGCCGAGCAACAGGCCATTCAAAAAGCAGAAAGTGAACTGGAAGAAGAGGTAATTGAGGCAAAAGCTATTTCCCCTGATGAGTTACAGGCCTGCCTTTCGGCCCACCGCGAAAATTGCAAACCAAGTTTAGCCGCTATATACAAAACCATACAACCGGTAGTGAACAACAATGTGCTTACCTTACCCGTAAGTAACAAAGCACAGGTTGATCAGGTAGAAGAAGACAAGCTGAACCTGCTCGCTTACCTCAAAGAAAAACTGGATAACCGCAGCATTCTTATTCAGATTGAGCTAAGCAAAACAGAAAGCACTGAAAAAACTTTCTTCACCAACAAAGAAAAGTTTGAAGCCATGGTTTCAGATAACCCAGCCATCAATGACCTGCGTATGAAGTTGGGTTTGGAATTGGAGTAACTCTATTTTTTCAAAAGCATCATAGATGCTCCTTTAAACCGTATTGTTTTCTCTTTGATATCAAAGTGTATTATTTCATTATTAAATACCCTCCGCTGGTAAGGTTCCGACATTACATAGTAGTTGATGCAATGTGCCGACTTGTGAGATAATTTAGTACTGAAAATATTGTCAGGGTATGCCAAGCAAACTAATTGTTCATCTTTTCTTGCGCCATTTCTGTATACTTTAAAAGTATTTGAATCAACCTTGTTATATAAGAGAGTATCTCTGCCTGAAATAAAATAGGGAAAAACTGATAACTCATTATTATATAAATCAAAAAAGGATACTTCGGTTAATATCGAGTCTTGACTAAAAATACAGTTGTACTTCTCATACCCTTGATTCTTGATTGGCTTATTGAAAGAGTCAAGAATAAGAGACTTTTGATTTTTTGAATGCCATTTGCCTCTTTCTGTACCACCAATCAAGTGCCATGTCCAAATGTACTCAAAAGTGCTATCAGCTTTCAATTCTAGTCGGTATTTATAAAATGTATCTTCTATTTCGTAAACACCTACAAATAAATCCGTTTGAGCTGCTGACACTTTAGTCAGAAACATTATTACCAATATTACTCTAATAGTATTACTGAAGAAAGAACGAAATAGTTGATTGGTATCCATATGGCATCAACCTCTTCAAACTATCAACTCCCCGTTCAGAACTACGTGCTCGATGCAGTCGCTGCCAAAGTTGTATGGTATAAAGTTATAGGAAGGAATAGGTTTAGTTATAATCACACTGCCGGCTTTGCCTGTTGCAATACTGCCATGTGAATGTGCCAGCTCAATAGCAGCCGCCCCGTTAATGGTGGTGGCATGAATGGCTTCTTCGGGTGTTAAATGCATACGTGTACAGGCTAGTGACAATACGAAACTCATTCGGCCACTGGGTGAACTGCCGGGATTGTAATCAGAAGCCAGGCAAACAGGCAAGCCTGCATCAATCATTTTGCGCACAGGGGCATAGGGGATTCCCAGAAAAAAAGAACAACCCGGCAAAGCCATAGGCATGGTAGAGGAATTTTTCAAACAATCTATTTCCTCCTCTCCGCAGTATTCCAAATGGTCAACACTTAAGGCGTTATTTTTAACTGCTACCTGAACTCCACCTGAGTAGCCCAACTCGTTGCCATGAATTTTGGCTTTGAGACCAAGTGCTGAAGCTGCCTTTAGAATTTTATCGGTTTCTTCGGGTGTAAAAAATCCGTTATCGCAAAATACATCACAATAATCTGCCAGTTGTTCCTTTACAATACGCGGCAACATTTCTTCTATGATGAGTTTAATGTAGCCGCTTCTGTTTTGTTTGTACTCCAGCGGAAAAGCGTGCGCCCCTAAAAAATTAGCTTTAATGGGAATGGGTGAAACTTTTTTGAGCCTTTGAATTACCCGCAGCATTTTGATTTCATCTTCCACCGTTAAACCATAGCCGCTTTTAATTTCGATGGCTCCTGTTCCTTGTTTAATCACTTCCAGCAAACGATTACGAGCACCTTCATATAAATCATCTTCGCTCATGGCTTGCAGGCGTATGGCGGAATTCAGTATTCCCCCGCCCTTCTCAGCTATCTCTTCATAACGCATACCCTTGATGCGCATCACAAATTCTTCTTCACGGGTAGCGGCAAAAACCAGGTGCGTATGTGCATCCACAAACGTGGGCATCACCACTCTGCCTGAAGCGTCTATCTGCGTAACCGTTGAGTGATTGTTAACTACCGCAATGGCATCAAAGTTTTTCATACTGCCGAAAGACGATATCTTACCGTTTTCAATGTAGAGAAAGGCGTTCTCTATCACGTGCATCTCTTTCATCTCTTTGCCTGCTCTGCGAAGCAGCTTATGCTCGTCAACACCAATGAGTTGTTTGATATTTTTGATGAGTAAGTTCATGCTATGTTGTTTACAATCTACCTGAATAATATTTCAAACGTTTAAATGCAGCAGGCAATTGCGGTTTTTCTTTGAACAAACCGAATACTGCTGAACCACTCCCACTCATGGCAGCGTAAGTAGCCCCCAGTTCATACATTTTTTGTTTAAGAAGTTTAATCTTCGGGTGTTTTTGAAATACAGAAAACTCAAAATCATTTTCAAGCAACTTCTTCCATTTGGTAACGGGCTGCTGAATGATGTATTCCAGTTTATTGTTACCCTCTGTTTTGCCTCTTTTTTTCACCTCTGCATAAGCATCAGCCGTACTCACATGAATAGCAGGATGCACAATTACTATGTGCCACCCTCTTAAATCAAGCGACAATTTCTTCAGTTGCTCTCCCCTGCCTGAAGCAAGTGCAGGCACACTATCTATAAAAAATGCACAGTCGCTTCCCAACTGAGCCGCATAAGCTTGCCGTTGATTTAAGGTTAATCCCAACTCAAATTTTTCATTCAATAAATTGATGGTGTAAGCCGCATCTGCTGAACCACCGCCCAAGCCGGCTCCCATAGGAATATTTTTGAGCAGGTGAATATTTACCGGAGGCAAATCAAAATCTGCATCAAGTAAATGGTAGGCTTTAACACAGAGGTTGTTCTCGCTTTTGCCGTCAATCACTAAGCCATGCGAGCTGAATGATACTTTCTGCTTCCGCAAACGTTTGGCCGTGATTATCTCGAGCGCATCATTCCATTGTACCGGATAAAATACCGTTTCGATATTGTGAAACCCATCCTTACGTTTATTGATAACGTGGAGGCCTAAATTTATTTTACAGTCGGGGAACTTTATCATTAATCCACTTTAATAACACCTGCCGGCTGAGCGGATTCCAGGCTTTTTTCAATTTTCAAAAGTAACTCCTCCGTAGCTTTTACGTCTTTATCTGCGCGCTTGCCTGCCTCAATAGCTAACCTAGCATATTCTTTGGCTTCCTTGGGGTTGTTGGTTTTAAAAAGTAAAGCAGCATAGGTATCTAAATAGTCATACTCCTTTTCAGTTTCCACTACAGTACCCATCCATTCTTTTGCCTGCACCAGTAATTCATTGTTATCACACTTCTCATATAACTCCCACGCTGCTGAATTGATAAAACTGTTACTAAGCTGAATTCCGGAGGATTTTGCATCTTGAATAGCGGAAACATACAACTCCCATTTTTCAGTAGACTTATAGTACTCAGAATAAAAATAAAATCTGTTCTCTCTGTTCTGAGCAATAACGTTCCCGTATTTGACCTCGAGTTCAGCAAAGCCTTTTTCATTTCTATCCTTTGCCAATTTTCGCATTTTACTTACTACTGATGACCATATGGCGTCTGAGATCTCTTCGGCACCAAATAATTGCGCATACTTGCTTTCATTTGAAACAAGCAGGCTCAGGTATTTATCATTCAGCTGGTGGCTGAAACGAAACATCACATTGGCATTTATTTCTGTAAAAAAATCTTTTTGCTTGTCAAGGTAACGGTGCAGTATACTATCAGTTGGAAACTTACGCTTGCCGTTCTCAGCAAACGCACTCACATAAAAATCAGGGTAAACTAAATCAAGGTTGGCATGGTTATATCCCGGTCTGTTTACTCCTTCTTTTTGAGCCAGTTTCTGCTCAAGTGTTTGAATAAAGTCTTTGGGTTTCTGGTAGCCTTTAATGATGTGCAGCAATTTACCCTCTTCGTCCAAAATCAAAAAAGAAGGAAAAGAAGTAATGATGTACTTACGGGATAATTTTGACCCCAACACATCTTTTTCCATCTCCAACTTAGTAGCCACAAAACTGCGGTTCATTATATCAGCCACCTGTTTGTCGGCAAAGGTTTCCTTATCCATCACCTTGCACCAGCCGCACCAATCGGTGTAGGCATCAATAAATATTAGTTTTTTTTCTGCCTTTGCTTTAGCCTTTAAACTACTCCAATCGGCTTTGATAAAACTCACCTGAGCATTCAACTGTAAACTAAGAAAAGTAGTGAATAGAATAAGTAAATGTTTCATATACTTAAATGTTACTGTTAATACAACTTAGCACGTTTCATAATAAAGGGTAAAAGCACCTGTGCGAAATCAGTGCCCACCTCTGCTTCTACAAAATCAATTTTGTACTGCATGCAACGGGTAACAAGTTCCTTTTTGAAACTGTCCCAGGCTTCGAGGTATTGCTTTTTTAATGCCTGTGGTTGCAACTTCATGCGTTCACCCGTTTCCATATCTACAAATACATACGGACGGTTGCTGAAATCAAACTCAGCCTCCAGTTTTTTGTCTGACACATGAAATAAAATTACTTCATGCTTGTTGAAACGTAAATGCTGCAGGGCTGAAAACAATTCATCCAAATCCACAGTGCTATCGAGCATATCGGTAAACACCATCACCATGCTGCGCTTGTGAATACTCTCTGACAGTTCATGCAACACTTTGGCAATATTACTCCCTTTGTTTTGTTGCGGTACTTTGAGCAATTGCTCCATTCTGCCAAACATCAGCCTGCGGTGCAAGGCCGTGGCACGTGCTTCAGAGAGGTAATTGATTTGTTCATCAAACAAACATAAACCTGATGCATCGCGCTGTTTGCTCAACAATTGCATAAGTGAGGCTGCGGCATAAACCGAGAACGAAATTTTGCTCAACCCTTCCTGCGGAAAAAACATGGACGAGCTGCAATCTATGGCCATGTAACAGCGCAGGTTAGTCTCCTCCTCGTAACGTTTGGTAAACAGCTTTTCAGTACGGGCATACAACTTCCAATCAATATGACGGGTTGACTCCCCAGTATTGTACAAACGGTGCTCAGCAAACTCCACAGAAAACCCGTGGTACGGACTTTTATGCAGCCCGGTTATAAAACCTTCAATTACCTGCTTGGCCAGCAACTCGAGGTTGCCTGTTTGCAACAGATGTTCAGTATCTAATTTTAATTCGGCCATCACACAAAACTAATAACTTGGGCGGTATTTCGCAGACTGTGCCTCATAATAATTCATATATTTGTAAACTTGACTGAATCATCCTACCGTAGTATAATCAAAAGCATCAGCTGGCGTGCAGTTGGCACGTTGGATACCATTCTGGTTTCGTGGTTTATTATTGGCAGCGGAGGACATGTAAAGGCTTTGTCCATAGGCCTTAGCGAACTACTTACCAAAATTGCCCTATATTATTTTCACGAACGTTTTTGGGTGTACCTGATGGTACGTTACCAATGGAGCCAAACCCCGCGTTTCTCTATACTCAAGGCTATATCCTGGCGAGTGGTGGGCACCATTGATACGATTATTCTTTCCACTTTAATTACGGATGACCCGTTTACAGGGCTGAAAATTGGCGGCACCGAGCTGGTAACTAAAATTATACTCTACTACCTGCATGAGCGCGCCTGGGCAAGGCTACCCGTTGGAACAGTAAGAAAGTGGCTGGGACGAAATTAATTCGCATTAAAAGAAATTTAAACTATCATATATCTTTGCCTTAGGAGATATATAAAATCAATCAAACAATGCAAAAAACTGTCATACTCTCATTTGTGTTAATTTTGTCCCTAAATTGTAGTGGACAGCTATTTGATTCTACGTGTATAAACTCAATAAAAGTGGTTGGCTTATCTGGCCAACTTACCCATAAACTTATAAACAGTAAAGACTACTTCGTAGCAAAACTAAATGAAATTACAAAAACACACCCTGCTGCATCTAATATTTGTGAAGTTGCCATCAATATTAACTACAAAGATGGACTAGGCGAACTAACGATTAAAGGATATTATGATATTTATGCATTTTGGAACTCTCCAAAACCACAAAACAGCTTTTATGTGGATCTTTATCTTCCTTACTCTCTTGCATCAATAGGGGCAGACTACTTGCAAAGGGTTGCAATGCTTGAAAATGATCGCAGGTTTTTAGACTTTAAAATAAAAGTTGTATTAAAAAAAGATAAAAGTAATGACTTCATGGCATTCAACATTCTTAGCACTCCTAACTTTAGGAATATTTTAAGCGTTGAATTCGGTAGGATTACTGTTCATTACTTAGGAAGAACATATTATGTTGAAGGAAGGTCAGAACAACACCTTTTATATCCTAATAAAAGCTTAGGCTTAGACGGTAAAAAGAATGGAAATTACTATTTCTACAAATTCTGCGAAACGAATTGAGAACATTAGAAGTTTTATTCAACTTAAATGATAGTGAAATACTATCTACACTGTCGTACTTTGACAACCTAAATCCAGCACTATATATGTACAATCAACTTTTAAGACATGGCGGACAACATGAAATATCTCCTGACTTTATTGAATTGTGCTACTTAACTCTTATGGCATGGGGGATGAATAGTAGACGAGCGAAATTAGTCTGCTTTAGTGAATTTGATGACATGATTAACAAACACAAGAACTCAATTATTGAATTAAGAAAATACAGTATTACAGATATCCATCATCACATATATTTACAAGAAGAAATTTCTAATCTGTTTCACAATATAACTATAAGCAAATGTAAAACTAAGATTGTTTCAACTTCAAAATTGTTGCATTTTGTCTTGCCCAACACACTTGTTCCAATAGATTGGAGATACACATTAACTTTTTTTAATGTATACCCGTCTAGTATATCTGAAGGAGAAATATATTTATCAATTCAAAAACAATTTTCTCAATTCGCTTACAAAAAAAAATTGAGTCACTTAATTGGCTCAGAAATTTGCCCGAACATACCAAAAGCCATTGACAATCTATTAATCGCTCACATTAAAAAAAATAGGTTACTTATTCTCTAAGTAACCTATATAACATCAGAATTTAGATTATGTTATTAAGCAATCTGTGCTTTTAATTTTCCGTCAAGAATGTGTTTAGGTACTGCACCTACTTGTTTATCTACCAATTGTCCGTTTTTGAAAATCAACAAAGCCGGGATGCTCATGATACCATAATCTGTAGCTACTTTAGGATTGTGATCCACATTTAATTTACCCACTACGGCTTTGCCTTCGTATTCTTTCGACAACTCGTCAACAACGGGGCCCACCATGCGGCAAGGGCCGCACCACTCTGCCCAAAAATCTACTAAAACGGGTTTGTCTGATTTCAGCACTACTTCCTCGAAGTTGCTGTCTGTTATTTCTACTGCCATGTATTTCTTTTTTAATTGTTCTTTAGTTGTCAATAATTATGCCTGACTAAGTTGGTAATTTATTTCCATTTCATCAAATGACTCCAGTAATTCATTATCTAACTTAATCTTGTATTTCTTTGAAAATGTGCCTACTGACCATTTTCTATTCTTCTCAACCAGGTTCATTTTAACAATGCAATTGCCTTTGTGTTTGTCAAAAAGTTGCTGCATCTGGTCAACAAAAACACTGTCAACCTTTTGTGCATCTACACTCAAAGTGACAGCTTTTACCATTTTATCCTTCAATTCTGACAGGAGTTGTATGCTGGAAATTTTAAGTTCAAAATCGTCTTCCTTGTTCCAGCGGGTTTGCACCTTTCCTTTTACAAAAAGGAACCAGCCCGGTGTTAAGAAAGACTTAAACTTAGCCATGTCTTCGCCAAACAGCATAAACTCATGCGTATCGGTGTAATCCTCCAGTGAAAAACGCCCGTATGGTTTGCCGTTTTTACTTACACCCTCCACGGCACCGGTTACAATACCTGCAATTGACACATCTTTGTTGAGCAAGGCTTTCATATCCTTCAACTCACTCAACTGGTTCTTACAAAACTGCTGAATCTCAATTCTGAAATCATCCAAGGGATGGCCGGTAATGAACATGCCCACCACTTCTTTTTCAAACTTGAGTTGATCCATCTTACCCCAAGGCTCTGCTATGGGCATGGAAGGTTCAGGAATATCACCTCCTCCACCGGCCCCGCCAAAAAGCGACTGCTGACTATCGGCCTCGTTATTTTGAACCGCATTGCCGTAACGTATAGCTTTTTCAATGGTGTTGCTCTCTTCATTGGGTTGTACAGCAAAGTATTGAGCTCGGTGTACTCCGTTAAAACAATCGAAACTGCCTGCAAAGGCTAAAGCTTCAATTGTTTTTTTATTTACTGCGCGCAGGTTCACCCGTTTGGTTAAATCAAATAACGATTTGAATGGTCCGTTCGAATCACGCTCATCAATAATCGCTTGCACAGCAGCCTCACCCACTCCTTTTATTGCACCTAATCCGAAACGTATTTCACCACGCAGGTTGGGAGCAAACTGAATATAACTTTCATTTACATCAGGCCCTAACACAGGAATACCGGCACGTTTACATTCTTCCATAAAGAATGTAATCTTATCAATGTTCCCTAGGTTATTGGTAAGAACAGCGGCCATGTATTCAGCCGGATAATGCGCTTTGAGGTAAGCCGTTTGGTAAGCTACAAATGCGTAGCAGGTAGAGTGTGATTTATTAAATGCATATTGGGCAAATGCTTCCCAGTCGGTCCATATTTTTTCGAGCTTATCAGCAGGGTGCCCTTTGGCCTGTGCACCTTCCATGAACTTGCTCTTCATTTTATCGAGTACTTCCTTCTGCTTTTTACCCATTGCTTTGCGCAGTGTATCCGCATCACCTTTGGTAAAGCCTGCCAAACTTTGAGACAGCAACATTACCTGCTCCTGATACACCGTAATACCGTAAGTATCTTCGAGGTATTCTTTCATCGCGGGTACATCGTAACTGATGACTTCTTTGCCGTGCTTACGTGCAATAAAGTTAGGTATGTAGGCAATTGGCCCGGGACGATATAACGCGTTCATGGCAATCAAATCCTCAAAGCGGTCGGGTTTCAGATTAATGAGGTGCTTTTGCATACCCGGACTTTCAAACTGGAAAGTACCGTTGGTTTCACCTTTCTGATAAAGTTCAAAGGTTCTTTTATCGTCTAACGGAATTTCATCTATGGCTATCGTGATGCCATGATTTTGTTTGATTAGACTAAGGGCATCACGAATAATGGTGAGCGTTTTTAAACCCAAAAAGTCCATTTTGATTACACCGGCATCTTCGATAATACTTCCTTCGTATTGCGTAATAAGCAACTCCGTTTCTTTCGAAGTTGCCACCGGAATAATTTCACTTAAATCTTTTGGAGCTATAATAATACCAGCAGCGTGCAAGCCTGTACCACGCACAGAGCCCTCGAGTATTAATGCCTCTTTTAATACTCGCGCCTGTAAGTCGTTTCCTTTAGCTATCTCGCGCAGTTTCTTGATATTCTCAATATCATCTGACTGGTAGCCCTCTTTTTCCTTCAACCCTTTCTCTCCGTCAAAAGGCGCATTCATTACACGCTCCAATACGGTGCCCGGTTTATCGGGAACCAACTTGGCCAGCATGTTCGATTCCTGCAAAGGCAAATCCATTACACGAGCTACATCCTTGATGCTCGACTTGGCAGCCATTGTTCCGTACGTTACAATTTGTGCCACCTGATTTTTACCGTATTTCTCCACCACGTAATCAATCACTTTCTGACGACCTGCATCATCAAAATCTGTGTCTATATCCGGCATGCTCTTACGGTCGGGATTCAGAAAACGTTCGAACAGGAGATTGTATTTAATGGGGTCAATATTGGTAATACCAATGCAATAAGCCACCACACTTCCCGCTGCTGAACCTCGCCCGGGGCCAACAAATACTCCGATATCTTTTCCGTGGTTAATAAAATCAGCCACAATCAGAAAGTAACCTGCAAACCCCATAGTTCTGATGGTGTGCAGCTCAAACTTCAAGCGGTCTTCTACCTCAGGAGTAATATCCTTGTAACGGTTCTTAGCACCTTTCCACGTAAGGTCTTCCAGAAAATCATCCTGTGAGGTAAACTCTGGCGGAATGGGAAAGTGAGGCAGTAAAATATCCTGTTTCAGTTTCAGGTTTTCAATCTTGCTAACTATCTCATTGGTGTTATCAATAGCCTGCGGAATGTCACTGAAAAGGCCACTCATTTGCTGAGTAGTTTTGAAGTAAAATTGATTGTTGGGAAAAGCAAACCGTTTGCCTTTGGTAGAGGTATCATCATCTGAAAACTCTTTCAACGTGGGGGTACTTTGCTTTTCACCGGTGTTGATACAAAGTAAAATATCATGCGCGTTGGCATCTTCTTCGTTGATGTAATGCGAGTCGTTGGACGCAATTACTTTCACCTTATACTTCTCTGCAAAGCGCAACAGCACTTCGTTTACCTGATCCTGCTCTTTCAGTTCATGGCGTTGCAGTTCGATGTAATAATCCTCACCAAACAAATCAAACCACCACTGAAATTCTTTCTCTGCTTCGGCTTCGCCCTTGCGCATAATGGTTTGCGGCACCATGGCACCCAAACAACACGTTGTGGCAATTAAGCCGCTGTGGTATTTTAAAATAAGTTCTTTATCAATGCGTGGATACTTGCCGTACAAACCATCCATGTATCCCAGCGAACAAAGTTTTACCAGATTACGGTATCCTTCAGCATTTTTAGCGAGCAACAACTGGTGGTAGCGCTTGTCTTTGTCTTCTTTGGTAAACTGACGTTTAAAACGGTCTTCTACAACATAAAACTCACACCCCACAACAGGCTTTATTCCCTGTTTGTTTGCCTCGGCCACAAAACTGAATACCCCGAACATGTTACCGTGGTCGGTAATGGCACAGGCAGGCATATTATCTGCCACTGCTTTTTTGAGCATTTTAGAAATGTCGGAGGCACCATCAAGTAAGGAGTATTGAGTATGAACGTGTAAATGTGAAAACTGCATCAGGTAAAACCGTTGAAATATTTATGTGAACTTTAGCTACCAAAAATACACACAAAGCAGCACTTAAAACGCTGTGTTGAAAGGATGGGGAAAAGTGCACAACCCACTGAATTCAAAAAGCTTCCGGAAATATCCATTAAAAATAGACCAAATGCGAGGTTCAGATTTTTACCCTCATGAACTCTTGCAGATTTTATCATGTTTAGTTACCTTTATACAATGAAGCGAATTCATCTGCTCGTTCTTCTATTTGTACTGCCATTTTTTGCAGCAGCACAAAAAAGCAATCTACGGCATAGTGCCGGTATCACTTTATACAGTTGGAAGTGGATACCTGAAATGCCTTTGGTTCCTTATTCTGCCGGTGTTGATAAATTTCGGTTCAACGGTTTGAACTATCAATACCATTTATCTCCCCGGAAAAAGTTACGAAGCAATATACAATACCTTTACCTGAAAGAAACGGTTGCCGACAACAGAAGTCCTGAAGGTTATGACTGGAAAGGTTCGATTGAAGGGTGGGAAGCATCACTAGGTTACCAATATAATGTGGGTTGGAAGTACGCAGGTTTTCTGTTAGCCGGAGATGTGCATTACCGTCAATACCGTGTAAGTGCTTATAATTATACGTACAGTGGTTTTATTCGACAAAAAGACACCATCAATTTAGAACAAAAATACATTGGCATAGGTCCTTCCATAGGCATATATCTGCGGCCTTGTTCGCGCATATATTTGCAATTGGAAACATCATTGTTATTGAAATTCAATACAGGTGGAAGAGCATATTATAGTGGGAGAAGTCTTGATTTACATGTACCTTCTAACCTAACCTTCTTTTATCACTTCGGAAAAATTAAAACTGAGAAATAAACAGTTCAAATTCCTGCCCTATGTGTTCAGTGCAGCGGAATTTCCCTTTTCTTTGTCTGCCTGAAGCATGACAACACTTTTTACATACATCCGCAGTTATTTCACTGAGGTATTCACTTGGCGCACCGCTTTGCCCTTATTAATTTGGATAGCCTTGTGCACCATGGCCAGTTACGGATTTGAAGCTGATTATTACCGGAAAGATTTTTTCAACCTGCCTTTGTACACCTTGCATCATGTGGTGCTATATTTTATCACGTTTGCTTTGCCATATGTGGTTTACCTTAAACTGAACAAAAAGGAACTAAGTACTTTACCACGTGAGTTCTGGATACTGCTTAGTTATGCAATTTTATTATTCAGCTTTCGGTCTGCATTGCAGGTTAGTGCTACTATGCGCATATCCTTATCGCAGGAAGCCAACGGCTACTACTGGTATAAACTTATACAGGGATTGCAACGTACACTGGTAATGTGTGGCGGAATAATAATGTGCTGGTGGTTACTGCATAAAAAACAACAACCACTTTACGGTACCACAACCCGACATATTAACCTTAAACCATACTGGCTCATACTGGCAGGCATGTTACCGCTCATCTTGCTGGCAGGTACACAAAGTGATTTTCTGAGTTATTACCCGAGGGCTGAAAAGGTACTCAGGTATTTGCCGGGTAATTATTCCAAAACCAACTATGCCCTTTTATACGAACTAGTTTACGGCATGGAGTTTTTTTCAGTAGAGTTATTCTTCCGCGGATTTCTTATACTGGCTTTTGCACCTTATGTAGGTCGCTATTGCATTTTACCGGTGGCCATTTTTTACGTCTCCATTCATTACCAAAAACCTTTAGGAGAATGCATTAGCTCTCTATTTGGCGGAGCTTTACTGGGTATTATTACGTATGAAACACGCTCCATATGGGGAGGTGTAATTGTACACATTGGCATTGCCTGGATGATGGAAGCAGTAGCTTTTGCTTGTAGAGGTTAAAATGCAAAAACCGTGAAAATTCAAAATTAAATTTCGAATTTTCACGGTTCTAACCTATAATGTATCTTAACTTTTTAGCTAAAAAAATATCCAATGGAACTACTTCACTATCGGGTGAATTCTTGTAAACATCAGTACCGGGATAAATAATATAGTTGTGCTTTGTACCCAAATCAGCAATACAGTTATAAAAACCTTCTTTCACTTTGGGCGATAGGCCATACTTAATTTCAATACAGGCTAAAGGTTCAACCCCTCTTACCAAAACCAAATCAACTTCTGCCCCATGATGAGTTCTGTAATAATATGGCTTTACGGAATAGGGCAAAGCCTTGCATATTTCTTCTATCACATAACCTTCCCATGAGGCCCCTACAACAGGATTCTTAGCCAGACTTCGCATATCGTTTACATGGGTAAGAAAATGTAGGATGCCGGAATCACGAATGTAAACTTTAGGTGCTTTCACCAAACGTTTTTTTGCATTAATAAACCAGGCCGGAAGTTTGCGCAGCAAAAATGCACCTTCCATAAAATCTAGGTACCTGCTCACTGTAGGGCCACTAACCCCTAAGCTGCGCGACATCGCCTCAGCATTCCATACATTACCGTTGCTTATGGCCAGCATATTCCAAAAATTACGGGCCAGTTGCGGTGATATTCCTGTACCAAAAAGCATAGACAAATCGCGCTCTACATAAGAACGCACAAAATTTTCTGACCAACGGGTGAAACTGTCATTACTCTTGGCCGTTAAAGCCAAAGGAAACCCGCCACGAAACCAATGCTTAGACATCGGAATATCAGCAGGAGCAGCTTCAGTTAAGCTTATAGGATGCAAATCAATAAAGGCTATGCGACCGGCTAAACTTTCTGAAACTCCTTTCACCAAATCAGGACTGGCAGAACCGGTGAGTATAAAACGGCCATTTTTACGTAAGGTATCTACTTCAGGGCGCAATACAGAAAACAACACCGGCATCAGTTGCACTTCATCAATCACCACCACAGCATCACGGTGTGCAGCAAAAAACAATTCCGGATCTGCCAGTTGATTTCTATCAGCGGCACGCTCCATATCTAAATGAATAACATCTTTTTTGAGGGTATCTGTAAACTGCTTCACCAAAGTAGTTTTACCTACCTGCCTTGGTCCCAACAAGGCAATTACCGGAAACTCTTTACTGAGTACCGTTAACTTTTTAAGAATATTTTGCCTGTTTATCATAGCACAAGTATAATCAACTACCGTGAAAATTAAAAATTGAATTTTAAATTTTCACGGTTAACTAAAACACAATATACTTATTATCTGATGCTTACAATAAAGTGTAAAACTAAAATAATTTCATTATAAAAATAAAGGCTGCAAAAATACTTTGCAGCCTTACTCATATAAATTTAGAATTTTGCGTTTAATCTATTCTTTCAATCTTCGCACCTAAGGCACGCAAGCGGGTATCGATGTACTGGTAACCCCGATCAATTTGTTCAATGTTGTTAATGGTGCTGGTACCATTGGCGGCTAAGGCCGCTATAAGCATGGCCACACCCGCACGAATATCAGGAGAACTCATGGTGATGCCACGTAACTTGGTTTCGCGGTTAGAACCAATTACCACTGCACGATGTGGATCACATAGAATGATTTTTGCGCCCATGTCAATCAGGTTGTCTACAAAAAACAAACGGCTCTCAAACATCCACTGGTGGATAAGCACACTGCCTTTGGCTTGTGTAGCGGTAACCAGTGCAATAGAAATTAAATCAGGCGTAAAGGCGGGCCATATACCATCACGAATGGTGAGCATGGAACCGTCAATAAGCGTTTGAATTTTATACGAGTCCTGTTTAGGAATGTAAATGTCGTCTCCGCGAAATTCCAGTTCAATGCCCATCTTGCGAAACACAGAAGGAATAACCCCTAAGTCGGGTATTGAACAATCTTTGATGGTAATTTCAGAATTGGTGGTGGCCGCTAAGCCAATAAAACTTCCAATCTCAATCATATCGGGCAACATGCGGTGCTCGCATCCGCCAAGGCTTTCCACACCTTCAATTGTAAGCAGGTTGGAACCAATGCCGGAGATTTTTCCGCCCATGCGGTTAATCATCTTACACAGTTGTTGCAGGTAAGGCTCACAGGCTGCATTGTAAATTTGTGTGGTGCCTTTTGCCAACGAAGCTGCCATCAGAATATTGGCTGTACCGGTAACGGAGGCTTCATCCAACACCATGTAGGTGCCGCGCAAATTTTTTGCATCTATTTTGTAATAGCGTTCATCACGCAAGTGCTCAAACGTAGCGCCTAAGGCTTCAAAACCACGCAGGTGAGTATCTACCGGTCTGCGACCAATTTTATCTCCACCGGGTTCAGGAATATAAGCCAAGCCATAACGTGCCAGCAAAGGACCGATAATCATAATGGAACCGCGCAAGGCTGCTCCTTTTTTACGAAAATCATCACTGCGCAGGTAATCGAGGTTAACCTCCTTAGCTTCGAAAGTAAAAGTATCCTCACTCACTTTATTCACCTGCACACCCATATCGCCAATCAGCTCGATGAGTTTCATCACATCGCGTATGTTGGGAATATTGGAAATAGTTACTTTTTCTGAAGTGAGTAAAACACCCGATATAATTTGCAGTGCTTCGTTTTTGGCTCCCTGCGGAATTACTGAACCTGAAAGGGAATGGCCACCGGTAATTTTAAATGAACCCATACGGTATTATTTCTTGTTGCGGTTGGGATTGTTACGGTTGTTATTGTTGTTGGGACGAAACTTATTGTTTCTGTTTTTATTGTTGCGGTTAGGCGTTTGCTGAAACTGTTGACGACTGCGGGATTGAAGTTTATCTCCTCTGCCAAAGTCATGCACACCTTCTTCCAGTTGTAATTTAATTTTTCCTTCTGAAAGGTATTCCAGATGAGAAATTACGGCTTCATCCGGTAAAGCCTCATCGTTCCATTGACGACAAGCGGTACGCATAAATGAGCCAATGAGATTAATGAAGAGCACCTTGGTAGGTCCGTCTTCCATCTCTGTGGCTTTGTGAATGAGTTTCTCCACTGTTTTGCCATAATAACGGAAAAGTATTTTGTTATCAGGATAACCTAAAGGCTCGGGGCGTTTGGCAATTTGTTCAGGTGCCGGAGGAGCATAAGGCGCATCTACATCCAGTTTAAAATCAGAAATGATGTGGAGGTGGTCCCACAACTTGTGCTTCCAATCCACTGAATCGCGCATTTGCGGGTTTAAAAAGCCCATAATGTTCACTATAAGATTGGCCTTGCGGTTGCGTTCTTCTCTGTCGGTAATGGTGAGCAGGTGTTCCACCATACTCTGCACATTACGGCCATATTCGGAGATTTGCATGTGTGGCCGTGAAGTATTGTATTCCATGTGTTGTAATTAACGTTGCAAAATAAGCATTATTCGGCTATTGCCACAGGGTTTTATTCCATCCCGGCCAAAAGCTCAGCTCAGTATTTTTAGTTTAGCAAACTTGAGAATGAGTTGTTTTTCACCCAATCCCATAAAATTGATAGTGGCTTTGCGGTTATCGGCATTGCCTTCCAGTTTAATCACCTCTCCTTTCCCAAAGCGCTGGTGCAGTACTTTCGCTCCTTCCGTGAGATTACGGGTATCATCGGGGATAAAATCGTTATCAACGGGCTGTGGAGTAGGTTTAGCAAAGGCTTTGGGCAAACTGGTAAAATTGCCCGGAAGTTTTTTTACGTTTAAGCCGGAGAGTGATGTTTTTTTTCCTGCCACCCTATCTTCAAAACCGGATAAATCGCGCGAGGCCTGCTGATTTCCTGAAGCAAACAAGCGCTCCATTTGTAAAAACTGCGGATCAATCTCAAACAAAAAACGACTGGGCTCAGCCGGATTTAACGTACCGAATTTAAAGCGACTGGTGGCATAGGCCAGGGTAAGTTTATCCATGGCACGTGTCATGGCCACATAAAACAACCTGCGTTCTTCTTCCAACTCCTGACGGCTGTTAACCGAAAGTTGGGAGGGGAAAAGATTTTCTTCCAATCCAACAATGTACACGTATGGAAACTCCAACCCTTTTGACGCATGAATGGTCATCAGTTTTACTTTATCATTGTCGGTGTCATCTACCTTATCCGAGTCGGTTAAAAGGGCAATGTCCTGCATGTAGTTATCCAGAGTACGGGCCAGAAAGTTCACCTCTCCTTCCACCGGTTCTTCTACGCTAAACTCTTTGATACCGTTGAGTAATTCCTGCAGGTTTTCATATCGTGCAATTCCTTCTACAGTTTTGTCTTCGTGCAATGACTTAAGTAATGTAGATGATTTGGCAATATTCAACGCCACATCAAACGCATTGTTGTTTTGAGCCTGCACAGCAAAACTCTGAATCATGGTTCTGAATTCAGTAAGCGGACGTAATGCTGCTTTTAAATCGGCTGCGAAACTTTCGGCATTTTCGAGGATGGTCCACATGGAGGTATTGTGGTGTGCCGACAGCACAATCAACTTATCAATGCTGGTTTTACCAATACCACGCGCAGGATAGTTAATCACACGTTTCAATGCTTCCTCATCTTGCTGGTTAATGGCTAACCTGAAATAGGCCAGTAAATCTTTAATCTCTTTGCGGTGGTAAAAAGATAAACCTCCGTATATGCGATACGGAATATTCAATTTGCGCAAGGCTTCTTCAAGTGCACGTGATTGGGCATTGGTTCGGTAAAGAATTGCAAAATCAGCATTGGATTTGTGTTCCCGCATTTTTTCTTCAAAAATGGAAGAAGCCACCATGCGCCCTTCTTCATTGTCGTTGATGGCTTTGAACACACTTATCTTACTCCCCGGTACATTCTCCGTAAACACTTGTTTCTTGAGTTGATCACGGTTTTTGCTGATGATGCTGCTGGAAGCTTCCACAATAGTTTGTGTACTGCGGTAATTTTGCTCCAGTTTGAACACCTGCAAATCGGGGTAGTCCTTGTTGAAGTCAAGAATATTTTTGATGGTTGCTCCGCGGAAAGCATAAATACTTTGCGCATCATCACCTACCACACACACGTTTTGAAAAGCTGCGGCCAGCTTACGTACAATCATGTATTGGCAATGGTTGGTATCCTGAAACTCATCCACCATAATGTAACGAAACTGGTGTTGGTATTTATTGAGCACATCAGCATGGCGGTGAAGCAACTCATAGGTTTTCATCAGCAGGTCATCAAAATCCATGGCACCTGCTTTAAAACAACGGTCCTGATAAACGAGGTAAATATCAGCAATCTTGGGGCGACCCGAAGCAGCATCCGCTTCAGTTAATGCGGAATCTTCAAAATAACCACGGGCGTTAATCAGGTTATTTTTGGCATTTGAAATACGGCCGAGTACAATATTCGGCTTGTATATTTTCTCGTCCAGTTTCATTTCAGACACAATACTTTTGATTAAGCTTTTTGCATCATCTGTATCGTAAATAGTAAAGTTTCTCGGATACCCCAGCTTCTCTGACTCAGTACGCAATATGCGGGCAAAAATGGAGTGAAAAGTTCCCATCCAAATGTTACGTGCCTCATGCCCTACTACTTTCTCAATTCGTTCCCGCATTTCACGGGCGGCTTTGTTGGTAAAGGTGAGAGAGAGAATATTAAAAGCATCCACCCCGTTACGCAGCAAATGGGCAATACGGTATGTAAGCACACGGGTTTTACCGGAGCCTGCACCCGCTATAATCATCACCGGACCTTCCGTATGTAAAACCGCCTCCCGTTGAGGTTCATTAAGTAAAGAAATGTAATCGAGTTCGTGGTGCTTCATTGGTGCGAAATTAGGTAAAGTACACGGGCATTTCGGGGTTAAATATCAACACACAAACTGCTTGATATTTAATTACAAATGGTTAAACTCGAGAATCAATAAAACAGATGTAGGTTTTGATTTACGATGATTTACTTCTAGGAACAACCCCTATAAATATAATTAGGAATTTCACCATTAATAATTGTGCAAATACTGGCCTACAGCTACGATATGGCCACAACATCTCCCAACATAATGGCTATGACAGCACACGAACTGGTAATGAAATACCGCTGGCTTAAGGCTGAATAAAGCTTTCAATAGTCACTTGTTTTCATGACATCCTCCCCTAACTTTGCCCGAAAAGCAAGTTACCATGACACAACAAGAATTTTTAGCTCAAAACAAAGACCGTTTCTTAAATGAATTATTTGAATTGCTGCGCATCCCTTCCATCAGCGCAGATTCAGCCTATAAAGGTGACGTAGCACAAGCAGCCGAATATGTAAAAGAAAAACTTATAGCGGCAGGTGCTGATAAAGTAGAGGTTTGCCCAACTGCCGGCCACCCTATTGTATACGGTGAAAAAATGATTGACCCTCAATTGCCCACGGTGTTGGTTTACGGTCACTACGATGTACAACCTGCAGTTCCTTTGGATTTGTGGCACACACCACCTTTTGAACCTACCATTAAAAAGACAGCTGTTCACCCTGAAGGTGCCATTTTCGCGCGAGGTTCAGCTGATGATAAAGGACAGTTTTACATGCACGTGAAAGCATTTGAAACCATGATGCAAACCAACTCTTTGGCTTGTAATGTAAAGTTCATGATTGAAGGTGAAGAAGAAGTAGGAAGTTCCAACTTAGGCACTTTCTGTAAAGAAAATGTGGAGCGCTTAAAGGCTGATGTGGTATTGATTTCTGATACCTCAATGATTGCTAATGATGTACCTTCTATAGACACCGGCTTGCGTGGTTTAAGTTATGTTGAAGTCGAAGTAACCGGCCCTAACCGCGATTTACACAGTGGTGTTTATGGCGGTGCAGTTGCTAACCCCATCAACATTCTGGCAAAAATGATTGCCTCCATGCACGATGAAAACAACCACATTACCATTCCCGGCTTTTATGAAAAAGTGCAAGAACTTTCAACCGCTGAACGTACGGAGTTAAACAAAGCACCTTTCGACATTGAAGAATATAAAAAAGATTTGGAAATAACTGATGTGTGGGGCGAAAAAGGCTATACCGTATTGGAACGCACCGGCATTCGTCCGACTTTAGATTGCAATGGTATTTGGGGTGGTTACACCGGAGAAGGTTCAAAAACTGTTTTACCTTCCAAAGCATTCGCAAAAATTTCTATGCGTTTAGTGCCCAACCAAACTACAGATGAAATCACCGACTTATTTAAAAAACATTTTGAAAGCATAGCCCCCAAAGGCATTAAAGTAGAAGTACGGCCTCACCACGGTGGCGAGCCCGTAGTAACACCAACCGACTCACCTGCTTACCTGGCCGCAGCAAAAGCGATGGAAACAACCTTTGGCAAAAAACCTATCCCCACACGTGGCGGAGGAAGTATTCCTATTGTAGCTTTATTTGAAAGTGTACTCGGACTAAAATCAGTACTGATGGGTTTTGGATTAGACAGCGATGCTCTGCACTCGCCTAATGAGCACTACGGTATTGTCAACTATTACAAAGGCATAGAAACCATTCCGTACTTCTTTAAGTACTTCGCTGAACTAAAAAAGTAAACCCTTCGCACAAAGCCATCAGAGTCCTGTTTACGCATGATTCTGGTGGTTTTTATAGTATGTCAACGGCCCTTAAACCCAAAGTATTATTCTTACCGGCCTGGTATCCGCACAAGTATGACCGCATGGCGGGGCTGTTTGTACAACAACATGCACAGTGCATTTTACCTTATGCAGATGTAGCCGTTTTACAAATTGTTCAGCAGCCTGAAGTTCCGCGGCATTTAATAGAGAGTACAACTGAAAACGGCATTTTTATTTACCGCATTTACCTCAAACAAGTTAGTTTTCCGGTAATAGGAAAACTCATCAACCTGCTCAATTATAAATGGGCCGCTAAATACGCCTTCACACAGGTAGAGAAAAAATGGGGAACACCCGACTTGTGTCATGTACACATTTTAACCCGTGCCGGATGGCTGGCGCATCAACTCAAAAAAACCAAACAGATTCCCTACGTCATATCCGAACATTGGTCAAGGTATTTCCCGCAAAATGCAGCAAGCTATCAGGGTAAGACAAGACAAAAATATACCCGAAAGTTTGTTGCTGAAGCAAGTGCCGTTTACCCGGTGAGTGAAGTATTGAAAAGCGCTATGCTCACCCACGGATTAACGAATTCAAACTACCACATCATTCCCAATGTAGTTGACACGAATCGTTTTGTTCCTGCCGGTCACAAAACCAGCAGCAAAAAAACACGATTTTTAAGTGTTACCTGCTTTGATGAAAAATCAAAAAACCTGACCAGTGTACTACATGCTGCTTACGGATTAGTTTCTTCAGGAAAGCGTGATTTTCACATCACTTTTGTTGGTGAAGGGAAAGACAAAAAACACATAGAACAGAAAGTGCAAGAGCTTAACCTTTCTGCCTTCTGTACTTTCACAGGGATTTTGGAGGGTGAGGCTTTAGCTGAAATTTACCGGCAAAACGATGTACTCATATCGAACAGCAACTACGAAACTTTTTGTATTGTTTTGGCAGAAGCTATGAGTTGCGGGCTGTCGGTTATAAGCACCCCGACAGGTATTGCCGCTCAACTGGTAACATCAGAGAATGGCTGGCTGATTAACATAGACGATACAGATGCCTTGCAAAAAGCTATGCTGGAGGCTATCACGTATCCCAAACAAACAGATACAGCAACACAGCACCAACTCATCGCCCATCAGTTTAGTTTTGAAGCAGTAGGTAAACAACTGATGGCGCAGTACCAAAAAGTTTTACATTCTTAATGCGTACATTCGCTCTATGGCTTTGCGCATTATAGGAACATTTGCCAACCGCATTTTAACGGCTGTACTCAACTTTGCCATTGTACTGATTACAGCAAAACTCTTCGGTGCAGAAGGGCGCGGAGAAATCAGTCTGCTGGTGCTAAGTGCTACTATCATTCAAATTTTATCAGGTATTGCAGGTGGTGGTGCGCTCACCTACCTTGCTCCCCGTTATCGTTTCAGCCAGCTATGGCTTATCTCAACACTGTGGTGTATTGTAGTCAATTATACCATGATGTGGCTGCTGCAAAAATTTCATCTCATACACCCCGGAACAGAAACATTGTTATTGATGTTTGCTTTACCCGCAGCGTTGTTTAGTAACCAGCAGAGTTTACTGCTTGCCTTTCAACGGGTGCATGCCTATAATTTGGTGAGTGTTCTACAACCTCTTACTTTACTGACTTATGTTTGGTACTTCGGTACTCAAAATCAGGAGCACTACACACAAGCTATAGCCTTATATGCTACAGGAGGTTTTTACAGTTTTATGTTGGTGTACTTTATCAGCTTTATTTTTTTACAACGCCTACCTGAATTGCCTTCAGCCGGAGTTACAGAAATAGGCAAGAAGTTTTTGTTTCACGGTGGCTGGTCGCAGGTGGCCAACCTGGCTCAACTGATGAATTACCGTTTCAGTTATTATTGTTTAGAGGCCATGAAAGGCATAAGTGCATTGGGCATGTTCTCCACAGGAGTCTCCATTGCTGAATCGGTATGGGTATACAGCAAGAGTTTATCAACGCTGCAATATGCGCGAACGGTAAATGAACAAGACAAACAAGCATCAGCAGTAATGGCAGTTAGTCTTTTGAAAATAAGTGTTGCCGGCACCGCTGTACTCACCTTAATATTGATTTTACTTCCTGAATCCCTTTATACCTATTTATTAGGAGAAGATTTTTCCGGCATCAGTAATATTATCGGTTTAATCAGCATCAGCATTCTTTGTTTGAGTGCATACACTATTCTGGCCTCCTATTTTTCAGGAACAGGCAGGCACAACATCAGTTCACAGGCCTCTGTTACCGGTTTAATTGTGACCATTGTATTTTGTTTATTATTCATTCCTGAATGGGGAGTAATGGGTGCAGCCTGGGCAATGAACGCCTCTCACCTTACCAACTGTATCTTTCTATTCTACCGTTTCAATAAAGAGAATAAAATGAGTTGGAAAGAATGGTTACCTAAAACCAGTGACAAGGAAGCACTGAAGCAGGTAATGAAAAGAATCTAGATCAGATGGCTTTGTTGCAACATTCGGGCAACATACTTACCAATAATATCAAATTCCAGATTCACCTTATCTCCCACCCTGAGGTGTTTAAAGTTGGTGTGTTCAAATGTATAAGGAATGATGGCTACTGAGAAATAGCCGATACCGGATTCAACAACAGTAAGACTTACGCCATTAATACAAACTGAGCCTTTTTCTACGGTAACATGGTGCTTTTCTTTTGGCTCATAATTAAATGAAAAATACCAACTGCCATTTGTTTCCCGTACCTCTTTGCAAGTGGCTGTAGTATCCACATGGCCCTGCACTATATGACCATCAAAGCGGCCATTGGCAGGCATACAACGTTCTATATTCACTTCGTCAGCTATCTTCAAATCTCCCAAATTGGTTTTTAACAGCGTTTCCTCAATAGCGGTTACTGTGTATTCCGTTTCAGCAATATTCACCACTGTAAGACAAACACCATTGTGCGCCACACTTTGGTCAATTTTTAGTTCATCAGTAAGGTTGCTTGAAAACGTGATATGCAAATTCCCGGATTCTTTCTTTAATGCAATCACCTTTGCTTTCTGCTCTATAATACCTGTAAACATTACCTGATTAATTGAATATTACCCTTTAATACCCGTTTAGTGATACCTTCTAACCGATATTCATATACTTCACAAACATAAAAATATACTCCGTCAGTTACATCCTTGCCTGAATTCATCTCTTTACCGTACCACAAAATATCGGGGTCATTGGTTTTGAATATAAGCTGCCCCCAACGGTTATAAATCTGCATGTTCACCTTTTGAACAAAACGATACGGGAACGGACCAAAATAATCGTTCAAATTATCAGCCTTGCCGGGTGTAAACACATTGGGCAATTTGTATTCCGGACAATTGTCAACACAAGTAGCATAGCTGCGTATACTTTCGTTATTAAATGAATCAATTGACGTTACCCGGTAACATCCGGCAACAGATTGTTTGAGAAAATCTCTGGAATCATTGTATGTAGTATCTGTTGCTGAGTTTATTGTTGCCAGTAAAACAAATCCCGTATCCAGAATTGATTTGAAATACACTTTGTATCCTATCACATCTTTAGCACAGGTATTGTTAGGGTTGTTCCAGCTCAATTTATTTCTGAATAACGTGCACTCGGTTTCAGCAAGCGGGTTAGGCGGACATGGTGCAGTAGTGTCGTTAGGGATACCAATAGCTTCTTGTGAAAAATTAATTACCGGAAACACATAACCTGGTACATAAAACTGACCAACAGATTTAATGTAATATTTATAGCTGTTTCCGTTAATCAAACCTGCATCACGGTAGTACGGAACTGTTGTTTGCCCTATAGAATCGTACTGGTTGGCACTGTTGTTCCACCTGTAAATAACGTAACGGTTATTTTTCCATTGCACCTTGGTGTACCAACCCAGATTGAGTGCCTCATCATCAGGCACGGGTATCAGAAAAACAGAAGAAGCTGGTCGGCTCTTGCCTATGTATTGACGCTTCAGTCCAAGCGAATCACTATAAAATTCAATCACATAAGAATGTGCTTTTGTCAACGTATTCAGATTAGCCGATGAATCAACATAACTGGAGTCATTAAACAGTGCGAATGAATTACCTGTGAGTGAATCCACAGGCACCAGATTACTTCCGTCAAAACCTTCTGAGCGATAAATCACATATTTGTAAGGACCGGGGTAGTTCACTGAATCCATTTTATCTGGCTTAGACCAACCCAGAAATATTCTACCGGAGACATTGTCTGTTTTCAGTATACTTACATTCGTAATTACCGGACGGTCTTTAATAAGTTCATTACATATTTCTATGCTGGAATAACTCTCCGTAAGCGCGCTGTATATGGGTTCTCCATTTCCTCCGCGAGGAGAATAAATTGCTACAATGCGGTAACAGTAACGCGTACCCGGAGCAAGACCCAGTCCTTTTTCATTATCGTAGTATTGCGTATTCTCATTTCCGATAATGGTATCGTACAATTCAAATCCTGTATATGAAGGGACTCCCGTTTCGCAATTTGAAGGCGTCCATTTAGAGCTGTCTATTCTGCGATAAATATAATATCCAACTGCTGTTCTGCAGGTATCACGATTCCAGTTCAGAATAAAGCCGTCTTCAAATTGTTTAATAGTTGGGCTCTTGGGTGAAGGGGCCACCACTTTCACATTAAAATATTCCAAATCAACCAGGTTCACTTCCGGAAGTGTTCTTTGGTCTTCCGCTTTAAAAACTATCTGAAAAGGAAAACGTCTGATATGCTCACACGAGGGTGTCCAGATGAATGTTGATTTCACACTGTCTCTAGCTACCTGAGCCGGTGGAGTAAATTGTGCTTTATTACCGGCAATACTGAACGGTGCACCAAATGCTGTTAACCTGATAAAATCTCTGTTTACATCTTTTGCTTTCACCGGAATAACCAGTTGTGTTCCTACTTCAACACAGGTATCGATAATGTTATCTATTACGGGTGGATCATTTAAACAGATGCTCACCGTAATCTGCATATCCCGAATGATGTAACCTACTTCTACACCGTTTCTGAACTCCTGAATCAAAATGGCAATGTTATAAATACCTGCATTCAACGGATTCTCCCAAACCAGTTCTCCGTTAGACCTGTCTATAGTAAACTTAACGGAACTTTGTGGTATGTTAAAACCAAATACATCCATAGTAGGGCCTTGCTTGGGTGGTACAATCGTAAACACCAAACTGTCCCCGTCCGGATCATATGCCCCGGGGTTATGAATAAATGTTTTACCCACACAGGCAAAATCAATAGGAGGTAAAAGAAGAACCGGTGAACTGTTTACTCCGAAAAAAGGATTGATTTTTATATAGCACTCTACATAAAACGGGGTCAGGTAGGAGTTATCCATATTATTGATTCCACCGATACGGTTCGGATCAATAAAAAAAACTTTAAAAATGCCTGGCCCTCCGTAGGTATGTCTGGCAACATAAGTGCTCTTCCAGGTGGTATTAGGCAAATCTGCTCTCGAAAGGCGGCTAACGGTTGATGATGACCCATCACCCCAATAAATATCCACCTGAGGTCTGTCGGCCAATGGCGCCTCCGGAGGGTTCTGGTTTTCAGTATATGTTATAAGGGTAACCTCGTAAGTAAGGCCTGAAATGAGTCTATAAGTTATTTCACCCGCCTTGTAATGTGAAGCAAACACATTGATGCCGGAGATAGACAGTAGCAGTATTATTAATATCCTGTTCAAACCTTACGAATATACTGAGGAATACAATCAGATGAAATCATTTGTTCTTTAATAACAAAAATTCAGCCACACAAGTTGCATGAACACAATAAAAAAGGCCGCCCGAACAAGTTGGGCGGCCTTATAACTTAAGCTCTGTTATATATTTAATTGACTAAAACCCGTTGCGATTTTTGTATATCTGAGGTACGAATAATCAGAAAATAATACCCCTTTTTCAGGCCTCTTACATCCAGCCTGGCTGATTGTCTGCCTTTTTCAATTACAATCTTTTTCACCTCATTCCCGAAAAGGTCAACAAATGTAACATCCATTTGCTGAGGTGCTTCAGCCGAAAAATCTATACTCAGTTCCTCTGTTACAGGATTAGGAAACGCAGTTACTGTAATACCTTCAACATTGCTTACTGCGGGCGTAACCACCATAATGTTGCTGTATTCAAAGTCTCCGTTAAAATCTACCTGCTTTAATCTATAATATACCATTCCTTGTGGCGCAGTTTCATCTACCCAACTATACTCAGTTATCTTTTGTGTAGTACCCTGACCAGTCAATTTGTGCAATGAGATAAAATTAACCCCGTTTGTAGTGCGCTCTATTTCAAAATGTGAGTTAGACAACTCTGCCGATGTTGACCAACTGATGGTGATTTCATTTTGTGAAGTACGGACAGCATTTATTGTCAACCATTTTACCGGTAGCGGAGAAACTTCATCAACAACCCTTGGGCCTGTAAAATTACCCATTGTGCCACCCCATACTGCTGTGGTGCCCATTTGCAATTGCTGGCTGGAAGATCCTGATCCACCTGTTGATGATAACAATCCTCCACTGGCAATCGAAACAGCTGATCCGCTGCTAAGCCTGAGCTTTGCTCCTCCTCCGTCAAACTGCAGATTTCCGCTTACATTAACATTGGTTGCACTACCTGAAGATAAATTTACATTCGTGCTAACTGTGATTACGTGCCCTGTTTGAATGTTAACCACATCTCCGGCAGCCGGTTGACCGCTGGGAGACCAACTGGAGCCTGAGGTCCAATTGCCTGTTCCGGTTGAAGTTTTAGTGGCAGCAAAGCTCATCTTCCCAGAGATAAGCAACATGGCTGAAATTAACGAAAGTACAATTTTGTGTTTCATACTATTTGATTTTAGTGTTTTTTGGTTTTTATTTTTAGGTTGTATCTATTTGATCATGATACGTTGTTTGTAAATGCGTTTTCCTTGCTTAACCTGAACGGTATAGGCACCTTTTAGAATTTCTGTAACATTAATGCTACAGAGAAAATCATTTGATTGCTGAACACCAACAGGCATTTGTTTTCCTGAAAGGTTAAACAGCTTAATATCTACTTTACCTGCAATAGCCTCCTTGAAATCCAACTGAAGCGAACTCGTATTTACCGGATTAGGGTACAACACGACATTTATAGGTAAAGTGACACTTTTACGATTAGCGTAAACTACTGATGAATAATGTATCCCTGCATCATCAACCGATTTAAGTCTATAGTAGGCCGCACCGCTAACATCCGTATCAAAATAGCTGTAAGCAACCGAAGCTGAAGCATTTCCTTTGCCCTCTACAACATCTATTGTAGAAAAATCTGTTTCATTCTCCAGCCTGCGCTGTACTTCAAATTCTTTTTTAGTATTCACTACAGGAAACCACTCCAGTTTGTTACCCTCCGGAAATGACAAAGAAGTAAAAGCAGTTGCCTGAAAGCTATTAGCAGAAGCCCCGTACATTTTATTCTTTTCAGCTACCGCAGTGTTTGTAGCCGAAATTTCCTGAGCTGATAGGGTTAACGAAAGAAAACTCAATACCAGAAAAAAGAATACGTGAGACTTTGATTTAAAACGAAAATTACCAACACCTATAGTACGCTTAGTTTTAATAAATTGAAATACAGGTCTTTTATTTATTAAAAACGGAAAAGCAATAGAGACAATAATCATCAAAAAGGAATTTACCTCCCAGGCAACAGGTGAGCTGCTTGGTCTTTTAAAGGGCTGGTTAAATTTTTTCATATGCTGCTTTATTTAGGTTAAAGGAGTACAAAGTTATCGTAGGCCATACCCGCACAAGTTCAGTTCTCCACACTTGAAGATGTTCATTTGTAGCTTTTTTCGGATTCCACTATACAGAAAACCTATTATCAACAAAAAGGGATGTGCAAAACCGAAAAAGAAGAGAAAAAAATATACCCGATTGCTCAAAACAGCCATTCCTGTGGAAAAAAGAGAAGAGAAAATCCGAACGAAAGGCGATGAGGTGACTTGTTTCAGGGAATCAACACAACCTTTAAATGAGATTAGCCTGTCAACACCCCTATCAATTTGCAAAACACTACAGGCGGTATAATCACCGGTTTGGCTAGGACTGAAGTAGGTATATTTAATATTAAAATGTCTCATTTATTACTTAATTGCTGAACAAATATAACAAATATTTATAATTCCAAATAATTCATCTGATTATTTTAAGTATTCATCTAAAAATAATAAGCATTCAACTAATAAACGAACGAAAAACAATGAACTATGGATTTCATAAAGCAAAAAAAATCCCGCCTGAATGGCGGGATTTTTAAAAAATGCGTTATAATATATTGAATACTAGTCTTTTGAAACCAACTCAGCCGCAATAAATTCTCTATTCAAGCGGGCAATTACTGTTAATGGAATCTCTTTAGGGCATTCAGCAGAGCAGGCTCCTGTGTTTGTACAAGCACCAAAACCTTCAGCATCCATCTGGTTCACCATGGCTATAGCCCTTTGGCGTCTTTCAGGCTGTCCCTGAGGGAGTAATGCAAATTGAGATACTTTTGCTCCCACAAACAACATGGCTGAAGAATTTTTGCAAGCGGCTACACAAGCGCCACATCCTATACAGGTTGCTGCTTCAAAAGCTTCGTCTGCAATTTCTTTTCCTATTGGGGTAGAATTGGCATCTTGTGCATTACCTGTATTAATAGACACATAGCCACCCGCTGATATGATACGGTCGAATGAAGAACGATCAACGGCCAAATCTTTTATAACCGGGAAAGCTGCTGCTCTCCATGGTTCTACAACAATGGTATCACCATCTTTAAAGGAGCGCATGTGCAACTGGCAGGTAGTAACACCATAGTTAGGACCGTGTGGCCTGCCATTGATGTACATGCTGCACATACCACAAATACCCTCACGGCAATCATGGTCAAATGCCACCGGAGTTTCTTTGCCTTCTGAAACCAAACGCTCATTTAATACGTCAAACATTTCCAGAAATGACATATCAGGAGAAACGCCTTCTACTTTATACGTTTCAAAACGGCCTTTCTCGTTGGTGTTTTTTTGTCTCCACACTTTCAGTGTGATATTCATGTTTCCGCTCATCTTTTAAGTTATTGGTTGATATGTTTCAGATTGACGGGAAAAACTACCCCATCAACCATATTAACTGATTACTTATTTATAACTGCGTTGTGCTATTTTAATATTCTCAAACTTCAGGTCTTCTTTGTGCATGTCCCAATTGCCCACACCTTTGAATTCCCATGCTGCTACATAGGCATATTTATCATCATCGCGCAAAGCTTCCCCTTCTTCTGTCTGGTACTCTTCGCGGAAGTGACCTCCGCAACTCTCATTACGCTCCAGAGCATCTTTGCACATAAGTTCACCCAACTCCAGAAAATCTGCCACGCGGCATGCTTTTTCCAACTCGGGATTAAACTCGTTTGCTTCGCCTGTAACACGCACATTTTTCCAAAACTCTTCACGAAGCACCTGAATTTCAGATATAGCTTGTTTTAATCCCTCAGCATTTCGGGCCATGCCACATTTATCCCACATTATCTTGCCTAAACGTTTGTGGAAATAATCAACCGACTTATCTCCTTTTACAGAAAACAGCTTATTGATTTGTTCCTGAACATTTTTCTCTGCCTCAACAAATGCTTCATGATCAGTAGAAATAGGTTTTGTGCTTATTTCTTTGCTTAAATATGACCCTATAGTATAAGGTATAACAAAATATCCGTCAGCCAAGCCTTGCATTAATGCTGATGCTCCTAAACGATTGGCTCCGTGGTCGGAGAAATTGGCCTCGCCCAAAGCGTAAAGACCCGGAACAGTAGTCATCAGATTGTAATCAACCCACAAACCTCCCATAGTGTAGTGCACTGCCGGATAAATCATCATGGGATTTTCATACGGATTAACACCAGTAATCTGCTGATACATATCAAACAGGTTACCGTATTGCTCTTTTACTACTGCTCTTCCCAGTTCAGTTAATTGTTCCTCAGTGGGATTTTGAATACCTTTTTTGGTAGCTTCTTTTTTACCGTATTTATATTTGGTGTTAAAAGCAAAATCAAGGTAAACGGCTTCACCGGTTTGGTTTACACCATATCCTGCATCGCAACGCTCCTTCGCTGCACGCGAAGCCACATCACGGGGAACCAGGTTACCAAAAGCCGGGTAACGTCTTTCCAGATAATAATCTCTGTCTTCTTCTTTAATTGCGTTAGGGTTCAATTTGCCCGCACGTATGGCTTCAGCATCTTCTTTTCTTTTGGGTACCCAAATACGTCCATCGTTACGTAACGATTCACTCATCAGGGTTAATTTTGACTGGTGATCACCCGAGACAGGAATACAAGTAGGGTGAATTTGCGTAAAACAAGGATTACCCATAAATGCACCACGTTTGTGCGCTTTCCAGGCAGCCGTTACGTTAGAACCCATGGCATTGGTTGATAGGTAGAATACGTTTCCGTACCCACCTGAACATAATAATACTGCGTGACCGAAATGGCGCTCCAGTTTACCTGTAACCAAATTGCGGGCTATAATACCACGGCACTTGCCATCAATATTTACAATATCCAACATCTCATGTCGGGTAAGCATTTCAACCTGCCCCAAACCTACCTGACGTTGTAAAGCGCTGTATGCGCCTAACAATAACTGCTGACCTGTTTGACCTGCAGCATAGAAAGTACGTTTTACCTGGGTACCGCCAAAAGAACGGTTATCTAACATTCCCCCGTACTCCCGGGCAAAAGGCACACCTTGCGCTACACACTGGTCAATGATATTTGCACTTACTTCAGCTAAACGGTAAACGTTTCCTTCACGAGCACGGTAATCGCCACCTTTGATGGTATCATAAAATAAACGGAAAGTTGAGTCTCCGTCATTCTGATAGTTTTTGGCGGCATTAATACCTCCCTGAGCAGCAATACTATGTGCTCTGCGGGCAGAATCCTGAAAGCAGAACACCTTTACCTTGTAACCCAGCTCAGCCAATGAAGCCGCTGCTGATGCTCCGGCTAATCCGGAACCGACAATGATGATTTCAATGCTGCGTTTGTTGGCAGGGTTTACCAGAGGAACTGTTGAGCGGTATTTGGTCCATTTTTGCTCTAATCCTCCCTCGGGTATTTTAGCATCTAATTTGGGTGAAGTCATATTATCTACTACAATCTAAGTTACTTGACAAAATAAAAATAAAGCGGCATGGCAGCAAAACTCAACGGTATAAGAATTGAGAATACCCATATTCCAATAAATTGAATAATACCATTGTATTTGGGGTGGTTTACGCCCAAAGTTTGGAATGCACTCTTAAAGCCATGGTACAAATGAAAGGCAATTGCTGCCATAGACAAGATGTAGAGCAATACCAAAGGCAATTCTTTAAACTCCTCACTCACTTCAAGGTAAAGATCTTTCAAAATCACTACACGGTCATTGCCTTCTATGTACTCTTGTTTTTTACCGTGTAACTCTTTGCCATAGTCGGCACGTGTCACATCTCCGGTAATAATATTCTCACGGTATTCTACATACGGTACTTTCCCGAATTTGTATTCAAACCAGAAATCGCCCATGTGCACCACTATAAAAACCAAAATGATGGTTCCTAAAATGCCCATGTTACGTGAGGTCCAATGACTGTTGGCCTTTCCGTTAGTTACCGCATACTTCACCGGACGGGCCTGCGTGTTTTTGTATGCCAGGTGCAATCCCTTTATTGCGTGAAAAATGATTGACGCATACAGTAGGTAAGATACCACCTTGATAAGCGGATTGGTGGTCATAAATACGGTGTATTCGTTAAAAGCTAATCCTTGGTCTGATTTGAAAAGTTGAAAGTTTCCTGAAACGTGAACCACCAAAAAAGTACATAAAAATATGCCGGTGAGTCCCATAATTACCTTCTGACCAATGGAAGATTGAAAAGTTTTGATAATCCAGTTCATTTTACGATGGGTTATAAATCGGGGCGAATTTAAAAATTGTTAGCAGTATAGCTAATGACATAAATTAGGTTGTTGTATTTATAATCATTCTAAACTGTGGAAAACTGTTGCTATGACAAAGAAACTCCTGCGTACTAAAAAGGTTTTGCCGGAGCATAAACGATTTAATAACTTTTTAATTTCCCGATAGGTAATGTGGTGTAGCTGATGCAATTTTGCCGGCAATGTATAAGTTAATTCTGAGGTTTCTTTTTCTGTTTAACCCCGAGCGGGCACACTATTTATCTCTCGACATTTTCAGGTTTACGTTAAAAATTCCGCTACTCAATCGGTTGATAAAAGTTTTGGTAGGGATACGAAAAAATGAGGCTCCGGTAGAATTTCTGGGGCTAAAGTTTAAAAACTGCGTTGGTTTGGCTGCCGGTTTTGACAAAGACGCCAGGTACATTCATGAATTTGCTGCGATGGGTTTTGGCTTTATTGAAGTGGGTACAGTTACACCGCTGCCACAACCCGGCAATGAACAACCACGCTTATTCCGCTTAATTTCTGACAAAGGTATTATTAACCGCATGGGCTTTAACAACCTGGGAGTTGACCCTATGGTCGGGCGATTAAAGAACAGACCTGAAGGAATTATCATTGGAGGCAACATAGGCAAAAACAAAAGCACACCGAATGAAGATGCGGTTAAAGATTATGAAATTTGCTTTACTAAGCTGTACGACTATGTAGATTATTTTGTGGTAAATGTAAGTTCACCCAACACACCCGGACTAAGGGAATTACAGGAAAAAGAACCTTTACAAAAGCTGTTACAGCATCTTCTTGACATCAGGAAACAATACGTAGAAAATGGTAAAATCAAAAAACCTGTTTTGTTGAAAATTGCTCCTGATTTAACTCACTCCCAACTAGATGACATCATAGAGATTGTTAAAACTATACAGCTTGATGGCCTTGTGGCCACCAACACCACAATTGGGCGCAAGGGCTTAAAAACTGCTGCAGGCGAAATTGAAAAGATTGGTGCCGGAGGTTTAAGCGGAGAACCCGTAGAGGAAATTTCAACAGAAGTTATTGCTTACCTGCATCAGCAAAGTAAAGGCAGCATACCCATTATAGGCGTAGGTGGAATTCATGATGGATCATCGGCCCAGCGCAAGTTCAAAGCAGGTGCTCAACTGCTGCAGGTGTATAGCGGATTTATCTATGAGGGGCCAGCATTAATCAGTGAAATTATTGAAGCCCGAAAAAGGTAATTTTACCTGCCCAGCAAAGTAAACAGAGGTGGGTAACTTCTCCCTGTTATTGATGCTGTGAAGGTTAATTTTGTTGTGCTGCCTTATGCATATTGATGGCTAAAAAATCAAACCACGAAAACAAGGAGAATGCCTACATTTCAGAAGAACCTGAAATGAAAAGTGCCGTCCCTCCTGCCCCCGCACCAAAGCCCGGGAGCAATAAAACTGTTGCTTTTTTGAAAGATGAGCGACTGATTAAAATATGGGGGCTGTTTTCCCTGCTGCTTTCAATCTACTTTTTTGTAGCTTTTTTATCGTATCTGTTTTCGTGGAAAACTGACCAGAGTCTGGTAACGGGAATGGGTGTACGTGATTTTTTCACCATCAACCCGGATGCAGCTGACAACTGGTTGGGCATGTTGGGGGCTATGGTGGCTCACCTCTTTATTTACAAGGGATTCGGATTAGCCTCTTTTGCTTTTGTATTGCTGTTTTTTGTTTCTGGTTTCAATACTTTGTTTCAAACACAACTGCTACCGGTTAAACGTATACTTCAACACACCTTTTTTATTCTCATTTGGCTTTCAGTAACATTTGGTTTCATTTTTAACAACAGCTGGGAAGTACTGGGTGGTGCATTTGGGCATCAAGGTTTTATGTGGCTCAAAGGCATAGTGGGAACCATAGGTACATTCTTCATTTTGCTGTTTTACGCGTTGGTATATCTGGTTGTGGTATTCAATATTAATTTCCCGAAAGCGAACCTGAAAGCATCAAAAACAGAAGTCGCTTTAGAAGAAGAAAGCACAAAAGAAGAAATATCTGAACCGGTTCCTGTAAACAACAGCAAAAAGGGCAACAGCTTCTCTGAAACCGATACTGAACAACCGCCATGGGAAGAGGAAACTACAAAAGAAGAGATTGCTTTCGTAGTAAAACAAGCCGAGGAAGCAAAGCCTGTAAGCGTACAACAGCCAAAAGTTAATATTGCACCTGAAATTATTTTACCTAAAGAAGAAGCCCCTTCTGAGATTGAAATAACTGAAAACATTATCGAAGAAGAAGAGGAAACAGTTGAACCTGTTGAGCAACCTGCACAAATTAACAGCAGCATCAACACCGGTGAAATTACTTTGAATGTACAAAACAACTTGGCACAGGAAGAAGAAACACTAACAGAAGATAGTCTGGAACACATTGGGTTGAATGAACCCTATGACCCCACACTGGAACTGTCCAGCTATAAATTCCCTACATTAGATTTACTTACCGAATATCCCGACAATAAAGGCCGGGTAAGTGATGAGGAGCTTAAAGAAAAAACCAACCTCATCATTGAAACCCTTCGCAACTACAACATTGAAATTAAAAAGATTCAGGCTACAGTGGGCCCCACAGTAACCTTGTATGAGATTATTCCTGTTGAGGGTACGCGTATTGCCAAAATCAAAAATCTGGAAGATGATATTGCATTGAGTCTGGCAGCTTTAGGGATACGCATAATTGCTCCTATGCCCGGCAAAGGTACCATTGGTATTGAGGTACCTAATATCAACAAAGCCGTTGTGTCCATCCGCTCTGTACTTTCCAGTCCTAAGTTTACGGAAGCTGATATGGACCTGCCCATCGCTTTGGGACGAACCATTACCAATGAAGTGTATGTAGTGGATTTAGCCAAAATGCCTCACTTGCTAATGGCAGGTGCTACAGGTCAGGGAAAATCAGTTGGTTTGAATACCGTGTTGATTTCATTGCTGTACCGCAAACATCCCTCATCGGTAAAGTTTGTTCTGGTTGACCCGAAAAAAGTGGAACTTAGTATTTACAAAACCATTGAACGTCACTTTCTGGCAAAGTTACCCGGTGAAGGAGAAGCCATTATAACCGATACTAAAAAAGTAATCAATACGCTCAACTCCTTGTGCATTGAAATGGATGCACGGTACGATTTACTCAAAGATGCTCAGGTACGTAACATCAAAGAGTACAATGCGAAATTTATTGAACGAAGATTAAACCCTAACAACGGTCATCGCTTCTTACCATTTGTGGTAGTAGTAATTGACGAATTGGCCGATTTGATGATGACAGCCGGTAAAGAAGTAGAACATCCCATTGCACGTTTAGCTCAACTGGCCCGTGCAATTGGTATTCACCTTATACTGGCCACCCAGCGCCCATCAGTAAATATTATTACAGGTACCATTAAGGCGAACTTCCCTGCCCGACTGGCTTTCCGCGTTTCATCGAAAATAGACTCCCGCACAATTTTGGATGCCAACGGAGCAGATCAGCTTATTGGTAAAGGTGATATGTTATACTCCAACGGCAATGATTTGGTGCGGTTGCAGTGTGCTTTTGTTGATACGCCTGAGGTAGACAAAGTGGCGGAGTACATTGGCTCTCAAAGAGGTTATCCGGATGCATACATTTTGCCTGAAGTAAAAGATGAGAGCAGTGAAAATAGTGGTGGCGGAGATTTTGACCCCAATGACAGGGATGCATTATTTGAAGAAGCTGCACGCATCATTGTTCAGCACCAGCAGGGTTCTACCTCACTTTTACAAAGAAGATTAAAACTAGGGTATAACAGAGCCGGACGGTTGATAGACCAACTGGAACAAGCCGGCATAGTAGGCTCATTTGAAGGAAGCAAAGCACGCGAAGTTTTAATTCCTGATGAATACGCTTTGGAACAATTATTGAAAAACATTGACAATCCATCCTGACAATGAACATGACACGATTTTTTATATCCGCTTTTTTGCTATCCACATTCTTGGTTTCTTTTAGCCAGCAACCTAAACCTAAAGGGAAACAAGCCCGTCAACAAAAACGTGTAGAGCGCAAACAGTCAAAAACAACCCAGTCAGGTCCCGCAGAAACAAATGATAAAAAGGCAGAGAAAATTCTGGATGCTGTAAGCAAAAAATACAAAGCCAATAAAACCTTTCAGGCTAAATTCACTTACTCGATAGAAAACAAAGCCGACAACATTAAGGAAAACCAAAGCGGTACCATTAGCACCAGCGGTTCCAGCTTTAGGGTGGAAATAGCCGGACAAGAAATTTTTTCTGACGGAAAAGTCATTTACACCTACAACAAAGAAGTAAACGAGGTATCTATTAATAACTATTCACCCAAAGATGCTGATATCAATCCATCTGAAATTTTCACCATGTATCAAAAAGGATTTTTATACCGATTGATTGATGAAAAAACCGAAGGGGGAAAAGTGGTACAAAATCTGGAACTCACACCCAAAGACAAAAAGAAAACTTTTTTCAAAGTGAAAGTAACAGTAGATAAAGCAGCCAGCCAGATTATACGTTCAGTTATTTACGACAAAAACGGTAACATCTATACTTACAACGTTACGAAACAAACAGCTAACCCTAAGTTGGATAAAAGCTACTTTGTATTCGATAAGAAAAAATATCCCGGAGTACAGGTAGTAGATTTGAGGTAATTTATTTTGCAATAAACCTGATAATGCTATGGTAGCGTTTGGGTTTAAGCAAAGTAATATTCTGAACTGTGTTTATCTCCAAAACACTATCACAATGCCAGTGAATTTCTTGTTCAATTCCGTAAAGGAGGTTTTTGCTTTTTCTGAAAGCATAAATCTGCCTCACCCTATCAGTACCTGAATATCGGGTAATGCGCATTTGTCTAACAGGCAATTTTTCGTCAATGGCTAAATAGGTAGTTTGCTCTCCGGCTTCAGTTTGTTTGGTGCTAGCAGTAAACGATGTTTTCCAGGAAGGTTTGTTGATATCCATTTGCTTCACAATCTCCATATCCTCTTTCAAAAAAGCTGCCGGTGTGAGCATTGTTTCTGTTTGTCCGTTAAATTCAACTGTTTTTTCCAACCTTACGTTGACAGTGTCCAAATTTAAAAATGAACTGTCGGCAAAAGCAGCTAAATCAAAATAAGCCTTTGGTAAATCAGCTGCCTTTTCGCCTGAGCAACCTATGAGCGATAATGCTACCGAGAAAAATATAATGCGATTAATCATTTAGCTGAGCATTGATTTACCGGTCATCTCAGCAGGCTGCACCACTCCCATCAAATCAAGAATGGAAGGAGCCACATCTGCCAGTATGCCGTTGTGAACTTTTCTGGATTTATCGGTACAAATACACCAAACCGGATTTGTGGTGTGTGCTGTATTGGGTGTACCGTCATCATTAATCATAAAATCAGCATTCCCGTGATCGGCAATTATCAATGCGCTGTAGCCTTGCTCCTGTGCAGTATGCACTACGAGCTTCAAACAATCATCCACTTTTTTAATGGCTTTCATTACTGCATTAAAATCACCGGTGTGGCCCACCATATCGGGGTTGGCAAAATTCACAACTACAAACTCAAACCCTTTCTTAAGAGCATCCAGCGTGGCATTGCATACATCTTCTGCGCTCATTTCGGGTTGTAAATCGTAGGTGGCCACTTTGGGCGAGGGACACATTGATCGTTCTTCTCTCTGAAAAGGCACTTCTCTTCCTCCTGAGAAAAAGAACGTAACGTGCGGATATTTTTCTGTCTCTGCAATGCGCATTTGTGTGAGTTTGTTCTTTTCCAATACCTCACCTAAAGTCATTTGCAGGTTATCTTCCTTAAACACTACGTTTACATTTTCGTATGTGTTATCGTAATTGGTCATGGTTACATAATGCAATTTCAACTTGTGCATATTGAACTCATGAAAATCTTGTTGAGTAAGAGCAGTTGTAATCTGGCGGCCTCGATCGGTTCTGAAATTAAAACAAATCACCACATCGTCTTCAGCAATGGTAGCCAGCGGTTGATTCTTTCCATCAACACAGATAATAGGCTTGATGAACTCATCTGTTACGCCCTCACTGTATGAATGCTCAATACTTTGAAGCACGTCTTGGGTATGCACTCCGATACCATTTACCATTGCATCATAAGCCAGTTTCACCCGCTCCCAGCGTTTATCTCTGTCCATCGCATAATAGCGCCCTACTACTGAAGCAATTTTAGCGTGGGTGGATGAGGTAGCTTCCATCAAGTGTTTCAGATAATTTTCTCCTCCTTTGGGATCAGTATCACGTCCATCAGTAAACGCATGAATAAACACATTCTGAAGTTGATTTTCCTCGCACAATCGGCACAAACCAATGAGGTGCTCAATATGGGAGTGTACGCCTCCGTCAGAAACCAAACCGATTAAGTGTACCTTTTTATTGTTGCTTTTTGCATAATCAATTGCATTCAAAATTGCGGGGTTACTGTGAATGGTTCGTTCTCTGAATGCCTTATTAATGAGTACCAGATTCTGATACACCACTCTGCCCGCACCAATGTTGAGGTGGCCCACTTCCGAATTCCCCATCTGCCCTTCAGGCAACCCTACGTTCTCTCCGTCAGTTCGCAACTGAGCATAAGGGTAGTTCTGTAACAACTGATTAAAAAATGCGGGCTGGGCCTTGTATATGGCATTGGAATTATCTTCACGACCTTTTCCCCAACCATCCAGAATTACTAAAAGTGCTTTGCGGGTCATGTGGCAAAGGTATTAAAAAAAGTATTGGCCGGCAGGTGAAATACAAGTTCTTGCGAACTTACATCACAACTTCTACATTTGCCGTTAATGAACAAGATGCCGTTGACATTGTTGCTTTTGTGTTTGCCACTTCTGGTGTGGTCGCAAAAGAAACATGCCGTTGTTACTTATGCCGTGAATAAATTTAAAGTTCAAGTTTACAGCAGCACATGGGAGAAAGAGAACGACATAGTAGTAAATATTGCAGATTTAAAAGGTTCCCCCACAGCTGAGAACTACCATACCACCGGGGCTTTACGCAGCACGTATATTTCGTCTGACGGAAGTAGAATGTACTTTTCACTGTATTATTTACCGTCTGAAACAGATGCTGATACCGTAAAGTGGACCGCATTATTTATGTATGAGTTTGCAACCAAAAAGATTAATCGTGTTGCCGAATTACCTCTCACCATGTACGTTCCCTGGGAATTGAATGAGGCAAGAAACACCCTGCTTTTGTATGACTACAACGAAGGCTGGGTAAAAGAAATAAGCCTGAACAGCAAGGAAAATAAAAGATTGTTTCCTGCTACGCTTCATTCAGGAAATTATCAATTGCTAAGTGACAGCACCCGATACAGTTTTATTTACGTATACCGTGACTCCATCTACAAAACAGATTATCATTTTTTAACTGAGCAAATTAAAAGCAACGTACTGTTTAATTATCCCGATTATTCAGGCTACCGAAACGGAAATTTGTTAGTCTACAGCCTCCCCGGAAAAGGCAACCTCACCTACCTCATTACTCCGCAGCGCAGGCACATAAAATCTATTCCGCGTACCAATGATTATGTTGCCTGGAAAGACGACAACCACCTTTACATTACCGAAGAAAATGCATTGTGTTTGTATAACCTGAAACTGGAAATGGTTAAATCATTTTATGTAGAGAAACCCTTTGTGATGCAAACACTGGAGAACGAACTACTTATTGCCTACACTAAAAACAAAGAACGCAGGTTTGCTATTGTAGACAACAACCTGACTACACTTACTGAACTGCCTGAGGTGTACGATAATTTTATTCAACTCATTACAACCTTCACTCAACCATGAACGAACTAAGCTGGACCGACTTTGAAAAGACCGACCTGAGGGCAGGCACCATCACACGCGTGGAAGACTTCCCTGAAGCCCGTAAACCCGCTTACCAGATTTGGGTAGATTTTGGTGAAGAGCTGGGGATTAAAAAAACAAGTGCACAGGTTACTGCTTTGTACAGCAAAGAAGAACTTTTGGGCAAACAAATTATAGGTGTGGTGAACTTCCCACCCAAACAAATAGGTAAGTTTATTTCCGAGTTTTTGCTCACCGGATTTCCGGATGAAAACGGTCATGTGATTATTGCGCAAACAGAGCGAAAGGTGAAGAACGGTTTGAGGTTAGCCTGAAGGGTTTTTATGTTATGAGAATACCTGATGACTCAAAATAAGTATCCTGTTTCCTTACTACTTATGTTTAAGATGCAATTCCTTTCTTAGTGGTTTATGAAAACTCTGGTGCTCTATTTCTTTGGAAAGCACACTGATGTTCCCGTCAATTTCAAGTATAGCCAAAGCCACGTTATCTATTGAAGAAACGCCATGCTCCCGCACTACAGCCTCCAGTTCATCTCGTGTAATTTTCTCTTTCGCCATGTTGTCCTCAATAAGGTTTCCCTTATAAACAAGCATAACCGGTTCGCCCTCAATTAAACTTTTCACTTTTTTACTGCGGTACATTACCAACTTCAACAAGTAGTTAAGTATAAAAAGGCAAAGTGCTGCCAGCACCCCTCCTGCCAGGCTGGTATCGGGCCCAAGCATCGCATTTTGAACTGCATTACTGATAAGTAAGATAAATACTAAGTCTGTTACGGAAAGTTGGGACAACTCTTTTTTCCCAAAGAGGCGGATAGCAGCCACCATAAACAGGTAAACCACGGATGCCCTGAGGAGAATATCTGTAAAATTTTCCATCATACAAATATGGTAAACAAATGCTGCAATGGTATGGAAAGCAATCAGTAAATTTGAACAGTGAAAATCACAGCCGTTATTATATTCAATTTACTGGTGCTGAATGCCCTTTCACAATCTGCATTAGTTAAGGCAACAGAAAAATCTATGCGTCAGGTTAACGACAGCCTGTATGCCCATGAAACGGAAATAAGCAACCGCATGTATAGTGATTTTCTACAGGAATTAAGGAATAATGGAGATACAGCCTTGTGGCGACAGTTACAACCCGACAGTAACCAATGGTTTTACATAGCCAGTAATTTTCTCATAAGCACTTACCACCGCAGTGAAAAATATGCTGATTATCCGGTTGTGAATATCTCACAAAACGCAGCCAGATATTACTGCCAATGGCTCACGTTACATTACAACCGGTGGGATGAAAGAAAATACAAAAAAGTCATCTTCCGTTTACCTGCCAATGATGCTGAATGGGCACAGGCCGCCAGAGGACTTTTACCCTTTAATGCAAAATATCCCTGGGGCAAAGAAGCTTTTCAAAATCACCTGGGCGCTTATTACTGCAACTTCAATCGGCTTGTTCAAAATCCGCCTGACACCAACAGAGCCGCTGTAAACAATGGCATTAATGAAATAGTAGGGCGCATTTCCCGTGGAGCTTTTCTGTTGTGCCCCGTTAAATCTTTTGCGCCAAACAGCATTGGGTTATACAACATGTGTGGCAACATAGCCGAGATGCTCGAATTAGAAAAGCGCACCAAGGGAGGCGGCTGGGACAGCGACAGCAAATTTATGTCCATCAACGCACTGGATGAATACAATGGTAAAACCACACCAAACCCATACACCGGTTTTCGCGTGTTTATGCAAGTGATAGAAAAATGATTGCTTACCTCACATCATTATCGTTTCGTAAGCAATGGCTCCTGCTTTTTATACTATCGTTTGCAGCACGTACTCTATTCCTTTTACTACTTGTTGATTTAAACAACAGTCATTACTGGGAGTATGGCGAAATAAGCCGCAACCTCTTTGAGGGCCGTGGCTACTCCTTGTTTTACCTGTTCAACGAAAAAATTGATATCTACTATCAGGCTGCAGCCCATCCTTATCCTTCAGCCTACGTACCTCCGGGTTATGTATGGTTTCTTACTCCCTTCTGGTTCTTTGAAAATAATGTACTGAGAAATGTGCTGATATTGTCGTTGCAAAACCTGGCATCTTTGGGTGTAATGTGCTTGCTGTTCAAAGTTGTAATGCAATGGTTCAACTCTGAGCGTGCAGCCTGGATAGCCGCTATGATCTACGGCCTTATGCCTGAAATGATTTATTCAGGGAACAGTTTCGGACCTACCGTATTTTATCATTTGGTTGTATGTGGGTTATTGCTTCAACTGAATAAGCCACTCCATAACAAGAGCATTGTTATTACTTCTTTATTGTTTGCTGCGGGTCTTTACCTACGTTCAGAAATGATAGTGTTCACTGTAATGTGGTTGTGTTACCTAATTGCAAAAAAAGAATTCATACCTGTAATTAAAATTGCCGTGATCACTTTTCTCTTCTTTATACCCTGGCCATTGCGCAACTATATAGTGTTTAAAAAAATCATCCCTCTAACTACCAGCAGTGGTATTAACCTCTATCGCGGACACAATGAAGACGGCACCGGCAGTTGGGGATGGAGCAAGCACGTCTATCCTCACACAGCTTATTTGTGCGGAGATGACAATTTTGAAGTACGCTTTTCTTCCCTCTATGCTGATTTAGCAATGGCATATATTAAAGAACAAAAATCCGAAACCTTACGTTCGTCTTTTGAAAAATTAGGTGAACTGTGGTGGTTACCCCGAAATGATCAACGTGCTTCACATCCCTTGTATGCCTTCCCCTGGGCATTGGTAGTACTGTTTGCAGCACCTGTAATCTGGTTACAACGTAAAAACAAATCCACACATGCTGCGCTTTTATTTTTATTCTCCTGCTCCGTTGTTGCCATGCTGTTTTTTGTATTACCCCGCTACCAAACTATCATGAAAATAGCCCTTATTCCTTTTGCTGCTTTTGGTATTCACAACCTGATAGCTGTATATTTAAATCGTTTTTACCATTCAAATACCCGAGAAAAATGAAATCTATACTCATAAAAAACGCTACCATAATAAACGAAAACAAACAGTATATTTCAGATGTGCTGATTAAAAACGGACGCATTGAGCGTATTGCCGGGAACATTGATGCTATAGCCGACAAAGAAATTGACGCTTCAGGCCTTTACCTTATTCCTGGTGCTATTGATGATCAGGTGCATTTTCGTGAGCCGGGATTAACCCACAAAGGTGAAATTTATACCGAAGCAAAAGCTGCTGTAGCGGGTGGAGTAACTAGTTACATGGAAATGCCTAACACTGTACCGGGTGCTGTAACTATTGAATTGCTGGAAGAAAAGTATTCGCGTGCGGCACAATGTTCATTGGCCAATTACTCATTTTTTATGGGCACCACCAACAGCAATATAGATGAGGTGAAAAGAGTTAACCCGCATAACATCTGCGGAGTGAAAATTTTTATGGGTTCTTCTACAGGAGATATGCTGGTGGACGATCCGCATGAGTTGGAAGCCGTATTTGCAGAATCCCCCACTCTTGTAGCCACACATTGCGAAGACGACCCTATGATTAAACTCAATGTGGCCAATTACAAGGCGCAATATGGCGAAGACATACCCGTTAAATTTCACGGACTTATTCGCAGTGAAGAAGCCTGCTATAAATCATCTTCCTATGCTGTTGAGCTGGCAAAAAAATACAACACACGTTTACATGTACTGCACATCAGCACAGCTAAAGAATTACAACTATTTCGCAATGATATTCCGTTAAAAGAGAAACGTATAACAGCTGAGGCCTGCATACACCACCTGTGGTTCAGCGATGCTGATTATGACACGAAAGGTACACTCATCAAATGGAACCCTGCTGTAAAAACTGCTGCCGACCGTGATGCCATTTTCAAAGCGGTACTGGATAACCGCATTGACGTAATTGCCACTGACCATGCTCCCCATACTTTATCAGAAAAAGCAAACAAGTATACGCAGGCTCCTTCAGGCGGGCCATTGGTACAACACTCCATACTGGCCATGCTTGATTTCCATAAACAGGGTAAAATAAGTTTAGAAAAAATAGTCGAAAAAATGAGCCATGCTGTTGCTGATTTGTTTCGCATAAACAACAGAGGCTACATCAGAGAAGGATATTGGGCTGATTTGGTGCTGGTAGACCTGAAAACAAATACTGCCGTAACAAAAGAAAATCTACTCTACAAATGCGGATGGTCACCCTTTGAAGGGCACACCTTCCCGGCAAGTATACACAGTACTTTTGTCAATGGTCATCTGGTATACCACAAAGGCAAGTTGGATGAATCACAGCTTGGCCAGCGAATGGAATTTCATCCGGTACATTAGTGTTACGACTCTTATTTTTTGCGGTGATGTTGGGCCTTTTAACAGGATGTTCCAAACATTCGAATTGTCCGGCATATGCATCTGTAAAAACTCAAGAGCGTAAACACATCAAAAAAAACATCCGCAAGAAAAAGAAGAAGAGTGAAAGCGGACTGTTTACCAAAGAACAACTCAACGTCATACGAAGCGGTAAAAAGGCTGCCCGTCAATCTAAACGTAACTTAAAGAAAAAAACCTAAATTGCGGGTAGGTTATGTTATCCAAAGATTTCCATCATTCTCAACTAAAGAAAAGTCAACAACTCAGTATGCGCATCAGCCTATTGGTGATGAGCATAACAGCTATTTACAGTTTTGTCTTTTTAGGACTTGGTGTATATTCCCTATCGCTGCTATGTGCTGTAATTACGGTGGTGTTTCTCGCATCCTTTTACCTCAACAAAAACGGAAAGTTGAAAACCGGACGTGTAACACTTTACGTAATCATTAACCTTACTGTATTTATTGCCGATGTTGTTTTGGGGCGTAATACCGGACTCTTTTTGCTTTACATACCTATAATGGCCAGTTCTTTAGTGCTGTTCAGTTTTAATGAAAAAAATTCCATTATTCTGGTAGCCGCATTTTCGTTGTTCCTCATTGTAATGCTCGAAATAACGAATCACTCCCTTTTCTCTGTCTCCTATAAACTAAACAGAGAAGCCAATTATGCTGTATACTATACCACCCTACTTTTGTCTATCACAGCTACCGGCTTGTGTGTGTACTACCTGAAAAGCGTAAACCATACTGTAGAAAGCCAACTAATCTCACAGCGCACATTTTATGAAAATATTTTCGAGAACCTGCCTGCTGATGTAGCTGTGTTTGATAAACATCACAAGTATACCTACATTAATCCTAAAGGGGTAAAGGACCCCTTCACACGCAAATGGATTATTGGTAAAGATGATTTTGATTATTGTGAAAAACGCGGGTTGGACAGAAGTTTTGCAGAGAGAAGACGGAATGCCTTTAATAAATGTATGGCTACGCTGGAACCCGTACAATTAGATGAAACCCACATTGATGCTAAGGGAGAAGCAATTTACCACTCACGGTACTTTCATCCCATTATCAATGAAGATGGTAATGTAAACCTTGTAATAGGATATGGCATTAACGTTACTGAACAAAAGAATGCTCAGTCTAAAATTATGGAGGCCAAACAAATGGCCGAAAATGCATCAAAAGCCAAAAGTAATTTCCTTTCCAATATCAGCCATGAAATAAGAACTCCCCTCAATGCCATCATCGGGTTGAGTAACTTGCTTGTGAGCGACAATAAACGCGACAATCTGGATGAGAACCTGAAAATCATCAGCTACTCTGCCAACAACTTACTGGCATTAATTAATGATATACTCGACTTATCTAAAATTGAAGAAGGAAAAATAACTGCTGAAAAAACTCCGTTTAGTGTGGCTGATTTACTTTCCACATTGGAAAAAACCATCCGCATACGTTCAACCGAGAAAAAGCTGGACCTTATTACTGATTTCGCAGCAGATTTGCCACCTGTACTAACCGGTGACCCGCTGAGATTAAATCAGATTCTGCTTAACCTGTGCACAAATGCAGTAAAGTTTACAGAGGAAGGATCGGTAAGAATAAAAGTATTTATCCTGTCACGAAATGACGATACTATAGTGTTACAGTTTGAAGTACACGATACAGGTATTGGTATATCTCCGCAAAAAATAGGAAGTATTTTTGACTCCTTTACTCAGGCTGAATCGTATACTACCCGAAAGTATGGAGGGTCAGGATTGGGGCTAAACATCTCTAAAAAATTGTGCGATATCTTAGGTGGCTCCATACGGGTGGATAGCAAATTGAATCTGGGCAGTACGTTCTATGTGAATCTTCCTTTTGGTTACTCTTATGATGTAAACTTACTTAAAGCAAACCACAACGCACAAAACGAGAAGGACCTCTCCCATTTGAAAGTATTAATGGCTGAAGACAACGTTATTAATCAGCGTTTGGTTCAACAGCTTTTCAAAAAATGGAACTGCGAACTTTTTATAGTTTCATCGGGGCGAATGGCCATTGAAAAGTTAAAGCAGGAAAAATTTGATATGCTTTTAATGGACCTTCAAATGCCCGACATGGACGGGCTAACAGCCATTGAACTTTTACGTGAAGGTATAGCCGGTGAGCTCAATAAAGATATACCCGCTATTGCCCTTACTGCAGATGTATTTGAACAAACTCGAAAAAAAGTATACCAGTCGGGGTTTAATGATTTTTTAAGTAAACCTTTTAACAGCGAAGACCTGTACCGTAAAATAGCCCAACGTACTGACGGGACTACTTTTTAAGGTTAAGCAATGTTGCACAACAGAGCATAAATAATACTCGTGCACCTACGTTTGCATCCCAATCATCTTTACCCGGAGACACCTCATTTAAATCAAAACCAATAATCCGCTTTTTACTAAGTGCCAACTGCTCTATCAAGTAGCTTACTTCAGCAAAAGACAATCCGCCCGGTACAGGAGTGCCTGTGTTGGGGCAGTGGTCGGGAGTTAAGCCATCGATATCAAATGAAATAAATACGTTATCGGGCAGGTTCTTAATAATGGCAGTCACCTGTGTGGCCCATGTAGTCCCTTTAATTTTAGCAAACTGTATATCGTGGTCGTACCAGGTTTTAACCCGACCCTTGCTTTTTTCTATCAACTTCACCTCTTCTTCGCAATAATCTCTTATGCCCACTTGTGTTAAGGATAGAATATTTTTTTCCTTGAGTGCGTTAAACATAACCGATGCATGAGAATACGTAAACCCTTCGTATGCATTTCGCAAATCAGCATGCGCATCAATTTGTAGTATACCGAATTTCTTCTTCGCGGCAAGCGCCTGCATTAACCCCAGCGGAGTACTGTGGTCTCCACCCAATGTCGCCACCAGTTTCCCTTGCTTCAGTAAATTCTCTGACTGTTTGCGTACCTTTTCTACCATGGCTGCACAAGCTGCATTTACCTTGTCCAGCTTTTTTTGCGAAGGAACTTCACCATTGGTCCAGCTGTCAATAATATCTTCAGCCAGTTTGCGCATTTGCTTGCTTTGTTTCTTCAGGCCGTTATCCACTTCAGCCATGGCCATTTTACGTTTCCATACCTCCTTGATAAGCGGATGATACAGGTCTATTTGTTTGGAGGCCTCTAATATAGCCTCGGGTCCGTTAGCCGTTCCTGCCCCGTATGAAACCGTTGCTTCCCAGCTAACAGGTAATATCACCAGTTCCGATTCCTTTTCATTGTAAGGTAGCCCGAACAGATTGCTATCGGCAGCACCCGGGTTGTTGGGATTAAAGTTTTTATCAGCCATGATTGATGTTTATTTATTTTCTCTGAAGTAAGTAATCATATCTGTTGATTGCAAGGAGGTAACTCCCGCATTGCGCAGCATTGTAATAATTTGTCCCCTGTGAAGTGTAGCATGGTTACAAACATGCATCAGAATTTCTTCATGTGTATTGGTGTAGGTAATACCTTTCATGTTGGTGTAGGCAAGTGAAGCTGTAAAAAATGAATCGTCTTTAGCTAAAACAAATTCCATCATCTTTTGGGATGATTGAATAAAAAGTTCCTTAGCCTCACTAAGTGTTCCGTTGAAATTTTCACTTGGCCAATGATTTACCGTAGCGCCATTCAGTCGATTGAACCACACTTCCTGTGCATCCCACATATGATAGAGTGTTTTACGAATAGTTGGAAAGCTGCTGATAAGTTCTACATCAGCCACCTCATCGGGTATTAAAGCTGCTATACGGGTATTTGCCCACAGGTTATATTTAAGAAAGTGATTTAATGAAATTTCCATATCAATCTGCGAAAATAAAACCGTTTAGGTTTAACCCAATGTTAATTTTTGAAGTAACATATCGGTTCCGGTAGTGGCCTTTTCCTGAATTACTTTCAGGTTACTTATACCGTAGACTTCACTGAGTTTCGGGTCAATCAGATACTTTTCACTTTGAACAGGAGCGTAACTCACCAAACCCGCAGCAGGATATACCGCCAGTGACGTTCCAATCACTACAAACACATCGGCTTTGGCTACCAGTTCAGCTGCTGAACCAATCATTGGAACAGCCTCACCGAACCAGACAATATGAGGTCGCAGTTGAGAACCCAGCGCACATTTTTCTCCCATTTTTAGTTCCCAACTTTCAATATCGTAGATTAACGATTCATCTATACTGCTTCTGGATTTGGTAATTTCACCGTGCAAATGCATCACATTTTTACTGCCTGCCCTTTCATGCAGGTTATCGATATTTTGAGTAATGATGTGTACATCAAAATATTTTTCCAGCTTTGCCAGATTAAAGTGAGCGGCATTGGGCTCAGCTGCTAATACGGCTTTCCTGCGCATGTTGTAAAACTCCTGTACCAAAGCAGCATCTCTTTCCCACGCTTCGGGGGTGGCTACATCATAAACATTGTACCCTTCCCACAATCCGTCAGCATCTCTGAAGGTTTGTAACCCGCTCTCAGCGCTTATTCCGGCCCCTGTCAGTACTACTAATGTTTTCATGTATCTGGCGCATTCTGTGTTGCTTTCAAATATAAATTTTTTGATGGACCGATTTTCTGTATTTTTGTCTCACATTATGAAGAAAGTACTACTCACTATACTCATAGCCGCAGGATATTTCTCTGTAACTGCTCAGGTAAAACAAACCGGCTTTAAATTGGGTATTCATCTTTTACCTACATTATCTAAATCTGTAATTACCGGTGGGTCAAATGATTTTATAGCACCAGGTTCAACGGTTACATTTAAAGATGTGGCCGACTCTTGCAGCAAAAAGGATAAAATGGCTTATACCAATGGGATAGGCTTATCGTTCATGTACAATTTAAAGCGTGATATTGAGTTTCAAACGGGATTATACTATTACCAAACCGGATTTGTACGCACGGTAGAAAACATTAAATTTCTGGACTACATCTATCCGGGTGAAGATTTGGTAGTGGACCAGGCCTTTGACAAAACGGCTTATTTTAATTACCGTTTCCGTTATTTACACATGCCGCTCATGATAAATTACGGCCTTCCGTTTAAAAACATGAACTTTCAATACAATTTGTATGCAACAGGAGGAATAGGAATCAACTACCTTCTGGATAGTAAGATTCGGGCCGATTTGGAGGGATTCACTATGAATGGTGAAAGCAAACTTGACTTCGACAGTGTTGGATTTGATATGAAAAAAGTAACCATGCACGGCAGCATTGGTTTCCGGTTTGAATACCTGATGAAGAATAAAATCATTCTGAGTGTTCAGCCGTTATTCAATTACAACCTTATTCCTTCAAGCTCCTCTCAGTTGCAAATGCGCCCCTACTCTATCACAGCCGCTGTGGGTGTAAATTACCGGTTCCAAACCGTAAAAGACGAGAAAAAATAACCTCGTGAGCTTACCTGTTCGATTCAACATACGTGTTTACGGACTTCTCATTAACCGCAAAAGGGAACTACTCATCGTTCACGAAAGCATAAATGATTTTCATTTCACTAAATTTCCGGGAGGTGGCATGGAATTGGGCGAAGGTACCATTGACTGCCTTAAACGTGAATTCAGAGAAGAACTTCAGCTAAACATTGAGGTAGGCAAACATTTTTACACCACAGATTTTTACCAACCCAGTGCCTTTAAGGTAAATGACCAATTGGTATCCATCTATTATTTTGTGCACGCTGAAAAAGAGCACCACTTCTTTGCCAACCATACAGAAGAAAGCGAAAGCAAAGTGGCTACTATGAAGTTTGAATGGGTGCCACTTGATTCATTGAGTAAAGACATGCTTACCTTCCCCATAGATAAAATTGTTTGTGACCAATTACTAAAATCAGTAAACTAATGCTCAGTATCTGGGAAAAAGAATCTTTTATTCAATACGATTATATCATTGCCGGTTCAGGCATTGTAGGACTCTCCACGGCTTTATCCATTAAAGAATTGGAGCCGAACGCATCTGTGCTTATTCTGGAAAGAGGTTTACTGCCTTCAGGAGCCAGTACACGTAATGCAGGATTTGCCTGTATAGGTACGGTAGGAGAAAAGCTGCATGATATTAAACTGATGGGGGAAGAAAATGTAGTACAGCTTATGCTGAAACGTTGGGAAGGTCTACAACTACTTCGTAAACGTGTTGGTGATAAAAATATGGATTTTGAAAACCTGGGTGGTTATGAATTGGTGCTCCAACACGAGACTTTTGACTATGATGCCATGCACCGTTTGAATCATTTGCTGAGTGACAACTTTAAAGAACCTGTATATGCTGAAGATTATACAGGCATTAATCGTTTCGGATTAAACAGTTCAGAAGTAAAAACACTTATCAAGAACAGATTGGATGGTCAGCTCCATAGCGGTAAAATGTTGAACAGGCTCATAGACCTTTGCCAGCAGAATCATATACGCATTATTACAGGAGCCAATATTACGCAGTTTGAAGAAGCCAATAATTTACTCCGGGTAAAGGTTACCTCCTCTTTCACCAGTGAACTTACCTTTACCTGCAAGCAACTGGCCATATGCACCAATGCATTTACCAAAGACTTACTACCTGATGTAGATGTAACTCCGGGTCGTGGACAGGTACTCATCACCTCGCCCATTGAAGGACTAAGTTTACAAGGCACTTTCAATTTTGATGAAGGGTACTATTATTTCAGAAATTTTGGCAACCGTATTTTATTCGGAGGTGGCAGAAACCTTGACTTTGAAAAAGAAAAAACCACCACCTTTGAACTCAACCCTCAAATACAGGAAAAGCTGGAATACTACCTCAGCGAAATAATTGCTCCCGGGAAAAAATTCCATATCACCGACCGGTGGACAGGCATTATGGGCTTTGGAAAAGAGAAACTGCCTGAGGTAAAACGCATCACCCCCCACATAAGCATAGGTATAAAACTCAATGGTATGGGTGTGGCTTTGGGAAGTAAAATTGGGCATGAACTTGCCGGGGTAGTTACAATCAATTAAAAAAAGCACCCCGCTTAAAGTCAATAAACACAGGGCTTCTTAAAAAAATTTCATCTTTTTTCACAACAGCATGCAGCGTTAGGTACAACTTGTTTTGTCAGGTAGGTAACTAAAAACCAACATGCGTTATTGTATCCTGTTTATTCTCCTTTGTGCTTTCCAAACCACACAAGCCCAAATGCTCTCACTGTCGGGAGTTGTTACTGATGAAGCAACTGCCGAATTACTGGCCGGGGCTTTGGTGAGTGTTGAAGGCACAAGTTTAGCAACTGTTTGCAATGACAAAGGTGTATTTATTCTCAACCTGAAACCGGGCAACTACGTATTAAATATTACTTACCTCGGATACAGTAAAATGCAGGTTCCTGTAAAACTGGGCGAAAATAAATTCATACGGTTAAAAGCAAAAGCGGAGGAAAAAACGCTGAAGGAAGTAGTGGTTAAAGCCGACAAAAACAAATCACTCACGTCAACCCTGGCAGCTGATGCAGGAACCGTAAAACTATCTCAAAAAGAAATAAAGCAACTGCCCTCCCTTGCCGGTGAACAGGATGTATTGAAAGTAATGCAATTGATGCCCGGAGTAAAACGTGGCGGAGACGGAAGCAGTACCATGTATGTGCGCGGAGGTGGGAATGACCAGAACCTGATATTACTGGATGAAGCGGTAGTATACAATCCTGCGCATGCCTTGGGTTTATTCTCTGTATTTAACAGTGATATTTTGGAAGAGGTACAAATGACCAAAGGTCCTTTTCAGTCCAAATATAACGGACGTCTCTCCAGTGTAATGGAAATAAAAACACGTTCCGGAAACTTTACGCAACATCAGGCTGAGGCAACTCTGGGTTCACTTTCGGCAAAAATCTCAACAGGCGGACCACTCATAAAGAACCGCTTGTCTTATAGTTTGGGCTACCGCAGATCGTACTTAGACCAAACGCTTAAACTGGCCGGAAGAGACCTCCCCTATTACTTTCAGGACATTAACCTCAAATTAACTTCCCGCATAAATAACACGCAAACGCTCTGTTTCACTGCTTACAAAGGGAATGATGTGCTGCAGGCTACAAATGAAGAATTACCCAACAACAGTGATCTACTAAATGCCGGAACCAACTTTAGCAACAATGCTTTTGCCCTGAATTGGAAGTATGCAAATAAAAATTTTACTGCACAACAAACTGTTCATTATACGCGGTACAAGTATGCTGTTGATGGCTCATTTGCCGGCAATAACCTGCATCTGGGTTCCGGTATAGCTGATTTGGGCTATAAAGTGAGAGCTGAATACACAAAAGATAAAAACACCTTTGGTGCCGGATTTTACCTAACGAAACATCATTTTATGGCTTACCGGGCTAAGTCACTTACTGAAAACGGACGAGTAACTGATACCACCTCACAGGGGACAGATGCCTCTGAATTTGCGGCACACGTTAGCTACAACAGACAGTTTAATCAGCGGTGGTTAATGCAAAGCGGAGTGGCTTTTTCAGGTTCTTCAAGTGCTCATAAAACATACACCAATGTAGAACCCAGACTAATGCTGGCTTATCAACCCAAAGAAAATACCGTTATCAAAGCAGGTTATTCGCGCATGGTACAATACATGCACCTCATCAGCAGCAGTTCTTTTTCCATGCCTACTGATGTATGGTTCTCTACCAATGAGCACCTGAAGCCCGCAATAGCTGACCATTTCACACTGGGCTGCTACTTTACATCTCCTAAAGAAAAAAACATCACTTACAGCATTGAAACCTATTACAAAAAAATGAGTGGTGTAAGTGAATTTATTGAAGGGAAAGGTTCCAGTATTACTATGCCGGCTGTGGAAGACGTGGCACAAGGTGAAGGCAATGCCTACGGTGCTGAGTTTATGGTACAAAAATCAAGCGGTAAATTTACCGGCTGGGTGGCTTATACCTTATCGTGGGCCACACGCAATTTTGATTCAGTAAATCTGGCTCAAAACTTTTATGCCAGATACGACCGCAGGCACGACCTGTCGGTAAACGGCAACTACCAAATAACTAAAAACCTGTCGGTAAGTGCGGTGTGGGTATTTGCCACCGGCTCACGGTTTACACCACGTACGGGGCATTATTATGTTCCTGCACCAGGCTCCGGTGAACTGATTGAAATACCTGTTTACGGCAAAACCAACTCAGCTAAGTTCGCCTCGACACATCGCCTTGACCTTGGAATAAGCTGGCACAAACAAGGTAAAAAAATAAAATACAGCGAATGGCAATTGGGATGTTACAATATTTATAACCGCGCTCAGCCTTATCGTGTACTCACATCTAAAAATGACAATGGCTCATACACCTATGCTCAACTGGGTTTATTGGGTTTTGTTCCATACATCAGCTACCAGATAAAATTCTAAATTATGATCAACAAACTTCTGTTATTACTTGCTCTGGCTTTGTGTACATTATCACAGAGCTGCATGCCCGAACCTCTGGAAACTGACATCAATCCTGAAGCGGATAAATTGGTTATCAATTCCTCCTTAACCATCAATGGTCGCATTTGGGTAAGCGTTACAAATAGCAATGGAACTATTAAAAGCGGAAGCACCGGACTGGAACAACTCAACCAGTTTTGTGTGCGCGATGCCATTGTGACCATCTCAGGTAATGGTTTATCCGACACTTTGCAGCATGAAGAATTTGGCATATACACTTCTGATAAGTTAGAACTGGAACCCGGACAAACCTATTTGCTGAAAGCGTTTCAAAAGTCAACGGGCAAAACAGTTATAGCCTCCTCTACCATGCCTGAAAAAATCAATGTACAGACTTACAAAGCACAAAAACTCAAAAATTTTGGTGATAGCGCAATAAAGGTAATCGTTGAATTTAATGCCAACCCTTTGCCCGACAGTTACTACATGAGTTATGTGTATCCTTTAGAAAAAGGAAAAAATAATGGCAGTATTTTTCATGAACGTTTAAACCCTTTGTTTAAAGAGATTTTCAAAACTAATCCCACTATAAATTTATACGCTGATGTAAATGAACGGCACGGGAAAATACAAGTGACCTCCTACTTACCCCACACGTACCTCAATGACACGATTAATGTGATGGTGTCGTGCATTGAGAAAGGCTACTACTACTTTTTGGATACTCAAAAAAAATCGGGAACGCTTTTAAACCGCAGCACAGGCGACCCCATTCGTTTGTATGGAAACATTGAGAACGGATATGGTTATTTCAGTCTTAACAGCCCCAAATTAATCAGCATTTACCCTACTGACATACAAGAATAAATCAGTACTACATGAGACTGAGTTCTAGTGTAAAGAAATAAAAATATCACTTTGCCTTTTCTCAAACTGATTGAGCAACCCACATATACAAGGGCATACCCAAAGTAATGTTCATTGGAAAAGTGACTGCCAGGGCCATGGGAATATACAATCCCGGATCTGCTTTGGGAACTGCCAGCCGCATAGCAGCGGGTACTGCAATGTAAGACGCACTGGCAGCAAGAATTGCAAACATAAATCGGTTACCGGTATCTGCTGTAACTATCCCGCTTAATGCCGCCACAGCACAACCGTTTATCAATGGTATAAGCATAGCAAACACGGTAACAAAACCACCGTATGTTTTAAAGGCAGTAAATTTTTTTGCTGTTACCATGCCCATTTCCAAAAGAAAAAGAGCTAAAAAACCTTTGAATATATCAGTAGTGAATGGCTTAATACCTTCTGCCTGTTTTGAATCAGCTATTAACCCGATAAGTAAGCTGCCCACAATCATCAATACGCTTCCGTTCGTAAGTGAGTGCGTAAAAACCTCCCTGATATTGACACTCTTTTTATTTTGTGTGTCGTACAACATAATCATAGTAACTCCTACAATGATGGAAGGCGATTCCATAAAAGCCATTACCGCCACCATGTGCCCACCGTACGTAATCTGTTGGTTCTCCAGAAAAGAGGCTGCCGCCACAAAGGTAACTGCACTTACTGAACCATAAGCAGATGCAATGGCCCCTGCATCATAGATAGATAACTTTCTTTTAAGAATGTAAAACGTATATAAAGGAATTAGAGATGCTAACGCAATTCCAAAAACCAATGACCAGGCAATCTCTGAGGTGAAAGGACTGTGAGCTAACTCCTGCCCACCTTTAAAACCAATGGAAAATAACAGGTAAAGCGAAATAAAACGAGCCGATGACTCAGGAATAACCAGGTCGCTTTTTATTTTCACCGCTAATACACCCAGTATAAAAAAAAGCAGAGTAGGGTTAGTAAGATTAGCAATCAGTAACTCTGTATTCATCCGCTACATTTATTTAAATGATAAAATTCCCGCACTCCACTGTAAGGCGTAAATAGTTGTGTAGTATTTGGTCTTAAGTTCTATAAGTTTCTCCAATGCTTCCAGAGCTTTAGCTTCTCTGCTGTTGATTAAAAAGAGGGAACTCTCACCGTTCATAAATCTGATTTCCTCCGCTTTTACCAATTGCCTGTAATTACTGTAATTGCTACTCTGCAGAGCAATCTGGCTGCGCAGTGTAATCATTTCATTGTAGTAGCTTTTCACCTTAATCTGAATGAACTGTTGTTTTTGTAAACGTTCAAGTTGAGCAGACTCCATTTTTAATCTGGCCTCACGGTATTCTGCGCGCCCTTTGGATAACCTTAACGGCATTTGCATTTTTAACGCGTACTGAAAATTACTACCCTGAAAAGCACTTCCGGCCGCATCTGTAGCCCAGTTATTTCCTTTGCCCAATTGATAGTAATTAAAATCTACCTGAGGCAACAATTCCTGAAACTTCAGATTTTTTTCGACAGCTAAAACATCCAGTTTATAATTATAGGTCAATAGTTCGGGGTGATTTTTTTCTGCCACACTTAACAAATCATCCAATACCAGATTAAAATTACTGATAACTGTTTCATTTTCCCACCCCTGAGCAGGTATTACAGTTTCGGGCAATATATAAGGTTGGTTGTTGCTTTGCCATAAATAAACCGACAATTGTAAACCCGCATTCTGAAATTGTAGCCAGCTCAAGTTTTGCTGGTATTGAAAACTTTGCAGTTGTGTTACGGCTTCAATGGTATCAATGGCAGGTCTTTCTCCGTTTATAAATGATTTTTTAACTAACTCTGTTCGCTTTAAGGTGATGTTCACATTGTCTTTTACCACTACGTAAGTCTGGTATGCCTTTACCCAATTCCAATATGCCGCCAGGGATTCCATTAATAAATCATTGACCATTGCCTGCTGACCGGCTTCAGCCATTCCCTTAAAGAATTTTGCCTGCTTAAGTTGTGCCCTGCGTTTATCTATAATCAAATCTTTTGCTAAAGGCACACTCACTCCCACATAACCGGTTTGACCAGTTGTTTGCGATTGATCTACTCTACTCCCTGTGAGATAATCTGCCCCTCCGGTTAATTCAACACCGTACCATGTAGGCACTGTTAAAGCACTTGAATTGTAGTTGTAATACGGAGTACCGTCAAGCGTTTTTTTACCGGCCACATGGCTCAGCACGGGGTCAAAAGCACTGCGGGCATTCAGAATATTGACTTTCGCCCTGTCCACCTCAATAGAAGCTTGCCTTGCTACCGGATGATAGGCTTTAATGAGATAAAGTAATTGCTCTGCATTAAGTGTTTTGATGGTATCCTGTGCGGATGACAACATCCAAAGATGAAAGAGAAAAAAACAAAAAATCCATTTACTTCTTCTCATTATTTTTTACCCTCTTTGGCCGATGCAGGTTGTGCTATCTGATAATAATCCGGTGGAAAACCATTGATATTTCGCCACAACTCATACCAAACCGGCACATCTTTAAGTAAGGCTATTCCCTGTGCGCCCGATCCCATCTTAAGTTGCGGAGGCCATTTTTTTACCGTAGAATCTTCAGCAATCAATACCCTGAACATGCCGTTTGGACTAATGCTGTTTTCATACGCCACCACCTTACCGGCAAACGTACCGTAACTGTTATCGGGCCAACCACTAAAAATAATAGCCGGAAAACCATCAAACATAAATCTTACCGGCTGGCCAATGCTAATCAAAGGAAGATCAACAGGGCGAACAAACATCTCTACCGCATAGTTTACTTTTGTTGGAACGATAACGGTTATCCGTTCACCTTCTTTTACCATCTCACCTATCCCTGATTTTTTAGCCTGAACTATCTGACCATCCTGTGGCGCAAGCAGAATATACATTCCGTTACGAATAGAATAGTTGGTTACACTATTTTCTAACTTGGCTACCTCTCCTTCGCTATTGGCAATTTGCCCCATGCTCAGTAAACGGTCTCCTTCAGCTTTACTTATTTTCTCGGTGTATTCCTGCTCCACGCTATTTTGTTCCAACCGAATATTAAGCACCTCCTGTAAGGTTTGGGCTACTTTGTTTTCGACAGTTAGTTTTTTAGCCAGTGCATTCTGATATGCAATGTTGCGCTGCTGCAACTGGGTTTGTGAAACCAAACCATCCTGCAACATCTTTTGCTGACGCTCATACTGGTCCTTAGCCAGGTTACATTCATTCTCTGCTGCCAATAACTCAGCCCGCTCACCGGCCAGTTTGTTATCGAGCTGTTTTAATTTATTGTTGAGTTGAGCAATCTTTAATTTCTGAGCTGAAAATAGTGCCTTTATTTGAGTGTCGGCAGTAGCTGCTTTAGCACGGTAGTAAGTTATAGTTCCTTTTTTTGCTTCCAGTTGTTCTCTGGTTCTTCCTACCAGGTTAGGGTCAAGGTACTCTTCTTTAATTTCTGAAAGCTGCAAAAGCGTATCACCTTTTTTAACGTAATCGCCTTCCTTTACCCACCACTTGGTTATCCGGCCGGGAATGGGTGAATTTATATCCTGCGGGCGTTGCTCCTGATACAAACTGGTGATGGCTCCTTTAGCTTTAATATTTTGGGTCCACGGTAAAAAAAGTAAAAGAACCAGAAAGGACATAATACCCATAAACCAGTAGTTGATATTGCTCTCCCGGTTATTGCGGTAAATCTCTTGAAATGATCTCAGTTCCGTATGTTGTGTGGTCTGTTTCATATCCGTTAGCTTTGGGCTGATGTAACAGTGCCGTCAATCAGGTGAATGCCATGATCACACTGATGTATAATGTTATTTTCATTGCTCACCAATACTATGGTGGTGGTTTTGCGCAACTCCATCAGATAATTGAGAAGTATATTTTTACTTGCTTCATCATCGGGAAAAGGTTCTTCGAGTATGAGTAATCTGTTGCAATTGATGAGCGCCCTGAGCAAAAGAATTTTTCTGATAAGATGAGACGGCAATCTTTTACCGCTGGGGTCAATAGTGGTTTCCAAACCTTCAGGCAACAGACGTAATAGGTCTTTCAACCCTGCACGTTCGGCTGTTTCAATTATCTTTTCAAAGGAAATCTCTTTTCTGCCCAAGGTGATATTTTCCCATACAGTACCGGCAAACACTCCTTGCAAACCAAGATATATTCCGATGTTCTGCCTTAAGCTATGAGATTTATAATTGCCTATAGGAATACCATTCACGAGTATATCTCCTGTAAATCCGTTGTACACTCCGCTAAGTAATTTGATTAACGTTGACTTGCCCGCACCCTGATGTCCGGATATATTCACGATTGAATTGGGCGCTACAGAAAAGCTCACGTTCTGCAATACTTTTTTACCATCAGGATATTGAAAAGAAACATTGTGCAGTTCGATAGCTGTGCCGCTGTTGCCGGGCTGAAACTCCACTGTGCCGTCTTTTTCACGTTCACTCTCTGTAACCATGGATAACTTTTCCAAACCTGTAATTACATCATATACACTATCCAAACTACCAATGAGTTTTTCTGAAGCACTGATCACAGAAAGAATCACAATCTCAGCCGCTATAAATTCCCCGATATTGATTTGCTGATCAATCAACAGATACGTGCCTGCCGTTAACATTACTGCGGTAACAATCACCTTAAAAGCCAACAGGGTTTTGTATTGAATAAGTAAAACCTTAAAATGAGCTGTTCTGCTTTGCAAATAGCCTGTTACCCGTTCATCAGTTTTATGTAAACTAAGGTTGTCGCCTGAATGAAACTTAAACGAAACAACGGTACGGGCAATTTCTTCCAGCCAGCCTACCAAGGCATACTTGTATGAACTTTCTTTTAAACTGGTTTGCAAGCCGTACTTGCCGGTTAATCTGAAAATGAGCCATAAGATGAGCACCAGAATAAGTCCGAATAAAATAAAAACCGGATGATAAAGTGCTAATAACAACAACCCGAATACGGTTTGAATAGCCGCAGTAGGAATATCCAGCAGCAACTTAGCCAGTCCTTTTTGCAGGTTTACGGTATCAAAAAACCTGTTCACCTTCTCAGGCAAATACACCGCATCTGCTGCTCTTAAATCAATATTCGGAAGTGTTTCTGTAAAGGCAAAAGCGTATCGGGTAAAAATACGTTGCTGTATTTTTTCGATAATCTTCATCTGGTTAATTTGCATAAGGCCCACCACCAATACACCTATTACCACTATAACAATAAGCACGTAAATAGATGTAACCATGGAGGCCCCCAGAGCAAAGCCAATAATAGCCTGAACTCCCACCGGAACACTCAACTGCAACAAACCACTGAGTATAGCATAGAAATATACTGAGGTAATTTCTTTTCTTTCTATAAGCAGCAGGTGCCAAAACCTTCCTAACGGATCATTTTCTTTTATAGCCATAAACCCGGGCCCGATATTTTTACAAACATACAAATACTTTTTAAAATAATAGTATTACTATTATCAATAAACATACCACAATCATTCAAAATATAATTACTTAAATTAATAATTTGATTACTTTTGCACACAGACATCATGGATTTTAAACTGTCATTTAAAGTTAACGAGGTAATTTACCTGCGCGATCCCGAAAGCAGTGAGCTGGGGCGCAAGATTGTAAAATGCAGCATTGACCTCATTAATGAGCTTGGATTTGAAGCATTTACCATAAAAAAACTGGCAGTAGAAGTGGGTACCACAGAGGCCACCATTTACCGTTACTTTGAAAATAAACACCGTTTGCTCCTGTACATTATCAGTTGGTATTGGTGCTACATTGATTTTTTGCTCGATTTTCAATTGCAGAATATTACAGATGGTAAACAAAAACTAAAAACTATCATCCGCATACTAACACATGAATTACCCGAAAGTTCAGGCGGACTCGACTACAACAAAAAATTCCTGAATCAGATAGTTATTTCAGAAAGCAGCAAAGTATATCTGGTAAAAGAGGTGACTGAAATAAACAAAAGTGAGGTATTTAAACCTTACAAGGATTTGTGCGCAAAAATTGCTGACGTAATTTCTGTGTGCAACAAAAAATATGCTTACCCAAAATCGCTGAGCAGCACCATTATTGAAACCGCACATCACCAGCAGTTTTTTAGCATGTACCTACCCCGCCTCACTGATGTACCCGCCAAAGATAAAAACGAATTTGTGGGCCAGTTTCTGGAAAGCATGGTCTTTAAGATTTTGGCGTAGTACGTAGTACCTTTGTTATACGTTGCTTGTAAAAAGACATCCTCGTTACACAAACGAGGATTAGAGGAGGGTTTTTAATCAGGATAGAATTAGGGTATCATATAAAATCGATTCTGATTCTATTATTATTGCTCGGGTTAGGCATTCAAGCCAAGAGCCGATTGTATTCTAACCATCAACCTGCTCAACTCCCCTCTCACCTCGTCCTCGTTTGCAACGAGAATGCATGAGCTTGTGTGATTAAAACCGAAATTTTACCCGCTCGTTTACAAAGAGCAAATGTTATTTTTGTTATATGAGTACTGAACCTGATGCATATGTAAGAAAAGAGAGCGTTGCAAACGCAAAGAATACGAAATCCTCGTTGCAAACGAGGATTAGTGGAGGCAATAAGGCTTGGTAGAAGTATTATTTACAATAAATTTTATACAGAAAGTAATGCAAGAAGGCTCGAGAAAAAGTATTTTTAATTTAATCTTGATCACTTTTATCGCTATAGGCTGTGAACCAGGAGTTAGGTGTTATGTCGTTAATCAAACATCAAAGCCTATCATGCTGCTGCTTAAAGCTGACAGTTCGAACTTAAAACTGCGCTTGGGCAGGCAACAATTCCATGTGCAGCCAAATGATACATTTAAAGTATTTGGCACAATAGGTTTACAACCAGAAGGGATAACATTTCCTTATGAGGAACTTATAATCACTAGTTCACTTGATACATTATTTCATTTGAATGGTAAGCGGGAAATAATTGACAGGTTTCTTGAATATAAGAACACAAGGTCATATTTTTTTCTTATTTCAAATGAAGGGAATAAAAGATGAAGTTAATGCGTAGTGTTCGATTTTGCCCCAACTCGTCTTCATTTGTAACGAGGACCTCACCTCGTCCTCGTTTGCAAGGAGGATGCATGAGCTTGTGTGATTAATACCGAAATTATCCGCTCGTTTACAAAGAGCAAATGTTATTTTTGCTTTATGAGTACTGAACCTGATGCATGTGAAAGAAAAGAGAGCGTTGCAAACGCAAAGAGTAAGAAATCCTCGTTGCAAACGAGGATTAGTAGAGTTATCACTTGATTATGATGGGATAAATCATGCATCGGTACAGCCAGGAAATAAAATGAGCGAACAAGGATACCAGACAGCAATAAGGAAAAAAAGGCAATATTGGCAGGTACACAAATCTTAAAAGTAAAATACGCTATTATCACCATCCATTTTTTTTGTGTAGTACCATATTATACCAAGTTTTATTCAAAAACATGCCTTTAAAGAGAAAACATATGAATGATTTAAAACTAAAATTCAAAGACATTGCTGCCGAGTATCTCAACATGGTTAACAAAGAAAATTTCGAAAATATGTATGAGGGATTTGTATTAATAATATATCAATTTAAGAATGATGGTATATCAAAAAATGATATAGGAGACGCAGTGTTAGAAATTATGAGAATTACACCAGACCGCTATAAAAGAGAAATTTTACAAGAAATGTTAAATCGGTTATATGGTAATTGTCCTCCGTTTTATTTAATTGAGGATTGGTAGAAAGCCATTAGTTATCTTTAGAATCAAAAAGACAGAATTGGTAAAATGTAGACTGGCAATTGATAATTACATACTGAACCAGGCTTCTGTTCAACCAGGAGGTACTATGACAGAAGAAAAATATCAGCAACTATTTAGGGAAACAAGGGCATATTGGCACGTATGGAAACCTTAAATATATAATATAAATGGAAAAAACTTGGGAAGATATATTTCTTGAAGAGGTAATGCAATACTTACAAAGCGTAAGTAAGGAAAATTTTCATCAAAAATATGAAGAACTGCAAAGTATTGTTGACCGCTACATACTCAGTGGTATAGATCCACATGAAATTAATAAAGTATTAGCAACGGTGGACGATAAAATGGAAGTAGGACAATTTCAGTTTGATGTCATTTATGAAATTAGTCAACGTATTTTCAAGTGGTATCCTAAATAATTTTTAGATATTACGTTTAAGGATTATGCTCCCACTCGTCCTCGTTTGCAACGAGGATGCTAGAGTTTGTGAGATTAGAACCGAAATTTTATCCACTCGATTGCAACGAGCAAATGTTATTTTTGTTTTATGAGTTCTGAACCTGATGCATATGAAAGAAAAGAGAGCGTTGCAAACGCAAAGAATAAGAAATCCTCGTTGCAAACGAGGATTAGTAGAGGTACTTACAAAAACAGAATGAAAATTCCACTTACTTGTATCTTTTGTATCATTTTGATTGCAAATGTAAATGCGCAAAACAATACGGTGCATTTTGACACATCCACCATTCAACTGAATAATCCGCAACCCTTGCAATACCTGTCAATGCATATTTATTATGACATAGAAGGTAACAATAGAATCAGACCTCATTCTTTAGCTGAACTTGACTCCGCAATCAAAATCATGCGCCTACTTTCTGGCTTTTCCTTCCGCCTAGAATGTCATACAGATTGTCGGGCAGATTCGATGTACAATAAGCGACTTTCGGAAATAAGAGCAAATCAATTGGCTGAATACATAAAACAAAAACTAAACACTGTAAGCATAACAGCAAAAGGGATGGGAGAAAGTAACCCGATAAACAATTGTCGCTGTGAAGGAAATGTTCGCTCAACCTGTACAGAAGAAGAACACCAAAAAAACAGAAGAACCTTACTGATTATCTCATCGCGATTGAATAGATAATTTGATTGCCCTTTTAACCCAACGCCAGTTTCAAATCGTCCATCAAATCTTCCAGGTCTTCTACACCCACACTCAGGCGCAACAGGTTATCTACTACACCTGCTTTCTCTCGTTCTTCTTTGGGTATAGAGGCGTGGGTCATGGTGGCGGGGTGGTTAATCAATGACTCTACTCCACCCAAACTTTCAGCCAAAGAAAATACCTTGAAGGAAGACGCTATGCGAAAGGTTTCCTTCAAATCGGCTCCTTTGAGTACAATAGAAATCATGCCTCCGAAATCGCGCATTTGTTTTTTTGCCACCGCATAATTGGGGTGATCTTCAAAACCGGGCCAGTACACGTGCTCAATTTTTGGATGGTTGCGTAAAAATGCAGCTATGGCTCTTCCGTTTTCGCAATGCGCCTTCATGCGCAGGTGCAAGGTTTTGATACCGCGAAGCACCAGAAAACTATCCTGCGGTCCGGGAGTAGCACCACAACTGTTATGTATGAATGCCAGTTGCTCGTGCAACTTATCGTCATTGGTTATCAAAGCACCCATAATTACATCACTGTGTCCGCCCAGGTATTTGGTTACGCTGTGCATTACAATGTGAGCACCCAAGTCAAGCGGGTTTTGCAGGTAAGGTGAAGCGAAGGTATTGTCAACCGCCAGTATCAGGTTATTTTTTTGAGCAATAGCAGCACAGGCCGCTATGTCAACAATTTTCATGGTGGGGTTGGTAGGCGTTTCTATCCAAATGAGTTTGGTATTGGCATTAATGTAGTTGTTGATGTTATTGGCATCATCCAAATCAATGAAATGGAATTTAATCCCAAACTTGGCAAACACCTTGGTGAACATGCGATACGTTCCTCCGTACAAATCATTGCCGGTAATTACCTCATCACCGGGTTGCAACAATTTTATCACCGCATCGGTGGCACCCATACCACTGGAAAAACACAAACCGTGTTTACCATTTTCTAAAGCCGCAATACAATTTTCCAAAGCTGTGCGTGTAGGATTTTTACCGCGGGCATAAGCATAGCCTTTGTGCTTGCCCGGGCTTTCCTGCCAAAAGGTGGATGTTTGGTAAATGGGAGTCATAATGGCTCCGGTGGTTGGGTCAGGCTCCTGACCGGCATGTATGGCTTTTGTTCCGAATTTCATATCCAGTTAAATTGATGCGTAATCGTAAATGTACCCGAAAAATTATCTTGCAAATCCTAATCTTGTTTCCAGCTCAGGGCTTAGTTGAGGCAGCCTTCTGCGTTCAATAAGAAAAGTATTGAGGCGGGCAATGTCTTTAAAAATATAGTGCTTGTCGAGGGCTCCTTTCAAATAATCCTTACCGCTACTGCCACCGGTACCTACACGTGTACCAATCATGCGGTGTACCATGTTAACATGACGGAAGCGCCAGGTGGCAAGCAGGTTGTCAATTTCCAGTAACAACTCCAGCATACGGAAAGGTAACTGAAGCATGGGGTATCCACGGTACAACATAATAAACAAGGCTGCACGATTGGCTTCTGCACTGAAAGAACTTCCGCTGTTGCCACGCAAAAACAGGTTATCAAATTCTTCCAGATTTTGTGACTCCCCTTCTACCAATCCTGATGCATAAATGTTGCGGTAATCGTTCCAGAACGGATGGTGAAGAGTACCCTCGGGTGTAGTAGTTTTATACGTTGACCAATAATCATTGTTATTGAAAAACGGAGTGCGTTTTAACCAGGCATCAACCAACTCCAATAAACTGAGTTGTTTCTCCACTTCCTTAATCATCTCTACCTGTTCAGGGCGCAATTGTGAAGTGTAGTATTGCTGGCCGTGGCGGTGGTCAAATTTTAATCCCAATTTAGCCTCTGTAATTTTAAACTGCCAGCTTTGAAAACCTGAAGCCGGACGAAGCATATCTCTGAAATCAAGAAAGTCCATAGGAGTCATGGTTTCCAACACATCCACTTTATTTACCAGCATGCGTAAGATAACTGCAATACGGTTTAAGCGGTGTGTAACCATTTGCAACTCGGGACTGTTATCATTTACTTCAGTTTTACTCAGAATCTCAGCGATGGAATCTATTTCATGCAAAATCTGCTTGAACCACAATTCATAGCTTTGGTGAATGATGATAAATAACATCTCGTCATGTGCAGGTGTGCCGTGTTTTACACTTTCCATGTCCTGCGCCTTAAGAATCTTTTCTAACTGTAAATAATCGCTGTAATGTACGTTACTCATATTAATGTAGTTTACTCAGGCAAAGTAAGTATTTTACCTCTATTGAAAGTATGATTAAACTCAATCCCTTTTATTAAGCACCACAAATAACTCATTACCCGCACGCTGCGGAATAGAATTATAGCAAGGTGCAAATACCTTAAATTCAAAATAGGGTTCAAAATACGTTTTATATTCTTCTGCACTTCCGCCAAATGGCGGACCTTCTTTTTCAAACACACAACTAAACAACAATCCGGCAAGCTTACCCACGGGCTTTAACAAGCGGTGCATGTGTGCTGCATAGTGATTGCGAAGTGACGGGTCCAACGCACAAAAAAATGTTTGCTCCACAATCAAATCATACGTTGCCGTATGTTCAAAAAAATCTCCACATAGCACTCTTAAACCTGCATCAGCATAAGATGCCCGCAGACGGTCGCACAACAAAGGTGAAATATCAATACAGGTAACATCGGTAAAACCTGCGTTGAGCAAATATTCCGCCTCGTAAGCATTGCCACACCCGGGTATAAGAATGGCTATGTCTTTATTCGTTAATTGGTCAAAATAGTTTTTAAGCGGGGCAGAAATTTGGCCCATATCCCAGCCGGTTTGTCCTTCTGCATATCGGTTGTTCCAGAATTCCTGTGTAAGTTTTTCCATAACTCAGAATTTAAGCAATAAGGCCAGATTTACTCTGCGTGTAGTAAGGTAATTGGGCACAGCATATTGCGTATTGGTTACATCTTTTACCCAAAGGTACGAGATGGTATTGTTCATTTGTAACAGATTAAATACTTCCAAACTTATCCAGGCTGATTTAATAGTTTTGGTTAAACCTGAACGTTTGTCTTTAGGCAATTTTTCATCTACAATCATTTTGGAAAAACCTATATCTACTCTGCGGTAAGGCGGCATGCGTTGTTTGTCTGAGTATACATGTTTATTGGGCGGGCCAAACGGCAAACCAGAACCGTACACCAACATCATGTGCATTTTGTATTTCGGATTTTTAGCCAACTCATCCTGAAAGAACAAACTGAAATTTACCCGTTGATCGGTTGGGCGCGGAATATAGCCCGGATACTTTATTGACCCATCTGCGGCCACAACTGAATCATTAGAGAGATTCTCTGCAACACGCATAAAAGACAGGCTGGCCCATGATTCTATTCCCTTCAGAAACTCTCCGTTCACTCTGAAATCAGCACCGGTAGCAAAACCCTGCGAACTGTTTTGAGCATGGTAACGAATACGTACGTTGTCAATTTCGTATGGAATCAATCCGTCTAATTTCTTGTAATATCCTTCAGCAGAAAATTTAAACGGGCGGCCCCAGGCATCAAAAAGGAAATCTGTTCCCAACACAAAGTGAATGGCTCGCTGTGCTTGTACATCGGTATTCAACTCCCCTTTCAGGTTACGCAATTCACGGTAAAAGGGCGGCTGGTAATAGTACCCGAAGGCTGCTTTAACCGATACATCTTTCTTGAGTAAGCTATCTCCTTTATTGTTAAACCGTATATCCCTGTTATGTCTGCGATTAGGTTCAAACGAAAACTGAAAACGCGGACTGATAACATTCTGATAATTTACGTCCCAGTAATTGGTTCTTACTCCGTAACTGAATACCATGTTACTGGCCTGGTGAATGGTTTGCGCGTTTTGAACATAAGCTGTGTAACGGTTACTGCTCATGTTTACCTTGCCACGATACAACTCATTCATTTCAAAATTTCCATTCACCAAAAGAGGCACTGAAAAATCGGCTGAGTCCATGTATTTCCACTCGTGTAATTTGTCGTATATAATCTCGCGCTGGTATTGTACTCCCCATTGCAGGTTGTGTGCACCTGAGGAATAATATCCGCGGTGGCCAACATTTACAACGGTTGCTTCCAGGTTATTTCGCGCATGGTTAATAAAATACCCCGTTCCTCTGTTGGCCACAGATTCAGCAAAATTATCAGAGCCCAAATTGCTTTCTAACTGATCTAAACGGTAAGCGCCTTCCACGCTAAAATATTCATTCTCGATGGTATTGAATGCTGAGGAAATAAATTTCAACACTACTTTATTGCTCGGACGGTATGAGAGGGTAAGCCCGCTCATCATGGTGCGGTAACGCATCAGCTCGGCTCCCTCAAAACCTATATTTAACCGAAGTGCGTTGGTTACGGTGCCAAAAACTGTTTCGCGGTTTTGAGGTACAATCAGGTAACGGTTCTCTGCGTAATTGGCCAGCCAACTTATCTCCAGATTATCGCGCAAATGATAGGTAAGCAATGACTGCACATCGGCAAAACGGGGTTTGTAATCGCCCTGCACATCTAATGAATTAAGTAAATAATTGTTGCTGCGGTAACGTGCTCCCGCAATGTAATTCAACCGAAGATTCTTTGAACTGCCCTCTACGGTTACGTTGGCACCCATTAAACTGGCATGTGTGGTTACACCGAATTTTCGGGGTTGCTTGTAGCGCACATCCAATACAGATGACATACGGTCTCCGTAACGTGCTTCAAAACCGCCCGCTGAAAATTTTACATTATTCACCATATCAGGGTTGATAAAACTTAGCCCTTCCTGTTGGCCTGAGCGAACCAGAAAAGGCCGGTAAATTTCAATGTCATTCACATAAATTAAGTTCTCATCGTAGTTGCCACCCCGCACGTTATACTGTGAACTTAGTTCGTTGTTTGATGAAACTCCGGGCAGTGTTTTTAATATCGCTTCAAAGTTTCCTGAAATATTCGGCATTACCTCCAGCGATTTGGGGTCAATGCTCATGGTGCTTACCTTTTCTCTTTCCTGAGCCCCTTCTACCACCACAGTACCCAGCTTGGTGGCTGTGCCCATCACTACATCCACCCGTTTACTTGTGCCAGGTTGCAAAGCTGCAACTTCCAGGTAAATAGTATTGCGGCCCACAAATGAAAAAGCCAGTTGAAAAGTTTCTTCTGAAGGAACGGTTAATACAAACGAACCATCTTTAGCGGTAATGGTACCAAAAGATTTTCCCACGCCTGCCACATTTACATCTTCCAACACAGCATTGGATGAATCGCGCACAATACCAAATACAGTGGCTTTGCGTTGCGCCCAAGCGGTGGAAGAAAGTAAGAGTAAAAAAGCAAATGCGGTTATACGAAAAGGCATGTACGGTGTGTAAAACGAAATTTATATTGCCTTATTGCCGTGGTGTACCTGTTTTAACTCTTGTATGGTATGAACGGGATTGGATGCATTGAAAACAAAGTTCCCCGCTACCAAAACATTGGCTCCGGCATTCAATAATTTTGGCGCATTATCCAGGTTTACACCTCCGTCAATTTCAATGCGGGCCTTAGAGCCTGTGAGTTGCTTGAGGGTAGCCAACTCCGTAATTTTATTGTACGTATTTTCAATAAATTTTTGTCCGCCAAAACCCGGGTTCACACTCATCAGGCAAACCAAATCAATATCTGCCAGCACCTCGCGTAACAATTGTACGGGAGTATGCGGATTAAGTGCCACTCCTGCCTGCATACCCGCTTCTTTAATCGCACCTATAGTACGGTGTAAATGCGTGCTGGCTTCCAGATGAACAGTTAAAATATCTGCCCCTGCTTTTTTGAAATCAGCAATGTAGCGCTCAGGTTGCACAATCATCAAGTGTACATCTAGTGGTTTTTTAGCGTGTTTTTTTATGGCTGAAATAACAGGCAAACCTAAAGAGATATTGGGCACAAAAACACCATCCATTACATCCACATGAAACCAATCGGCTGAACTGTGGTTAATCATTTCTACATCACGTTGCAGGTTGGCAAAATCTGCCGAAAGTATGGAAGGGGCTATTAAATGACTCATAATGGGCAAAAATAGGCTTTTTATCGGAATGAAAGCGGCCCCAAAAAGGAGAAAAACACTAACTTGCGCACACTTATGTTACCGGTTGAATATCATTTCACTTATATAGAAACAGAACGCCTTAAACTGCGTTTAATTACTCCTGAGGTATATGAACACCTTTTCCGCTATTATACTGCCGAACAGTGGCAAACCTTTTTCGGGTTCAATACAGTGGAAGATGCAGAAAAAGAGATGGCCCGCTTAAGCGGAGGCATTGTTTCCTATAACCGAACGGTTCTGTTATTCGTAATTATTGATAAAGGATCTGACAAAGCCATTGGTGCATGTGGTTATCACAACTGGTACCAGCAACACAAAAGGGCTGAGGTAGGTTACATCATACACAACCTTGAGTTCAGACAGAAAGGTTTAATGAAAGAGGCCTTTCACAAAATAGTAGATTATGGCTTTAATGAAATGGGGCTTGAACGAATTGAAGCCTTTATAGCAAAAGACAATGAAGCCTCCCTCCGTTTGCTGAAAGGATTAGGGTTCCAATACGAAGGGAATTTACGCAAGCACTACATGGTTAAAGGCGAGCTTGATGATTCTCAGGTATTCGGTTTACTCAAAACAGAGTACTTGGGCAGCTAAGCACCCAACTCACCTGTTAACTTTTCCAAGGCTGTTTTATCCAATGGCTTATTCAGATAAGCCACTACCTGAGGATACTTCATGGCTTTGTTCATATCCTCAGATGTGAGAGAAGAGGTAAGCATAGCCACTTTAAAATGCTTGTGGTTATCTGCAAAACGCCTGTTCAACTCTTCCAGAAAAGCAAACCCATCCATCACGGGCATCATAATATCCAGCAGAATCAATTGTGGAAGAGGTTCATCGGCCTCTTTTCGTTCTGTAAGCATCTTAATCGCGGCCTGTGCAGAGTTACAAATATCTACACGTTTGAAATACCCTGATTTCTCTACTACACGCTTATTCAGGTAATTCGATATATCGTCATCATCTACCAATAATACACTCATAATTTCTCTCTATTTATCTTCCCGCCAATTAGGCAATTCAACACTAAAAACACTCCCGCTACCCGGCTCTGACTCCAGTGTGATTTTACCACCCAGCATAGTAGCCATTTCCATCGAAATATACAGGCCAAGGCCTGAGCCATCAGAGTTCAATGAATTACGAACAAACATATCAAAAACTTTCTCCAGCATTTCAGGCGCTATACCTTCTCCATTGTCTGTTACTTTTATTACAGCCCTCTCGGTACTTACATCTATCGCAACAGACACTTGCTTATGAGAATTTTCCTTTTGCTGGTACTTTACCGCGTTCGTTACTAAATTAACCAGTATAGTGGTTACTCTCAATTTATCTGAGAAAAATTCGGTATCCTGATTTGACTCCACAAAGAACTCCACCCCCTCCGCTTCTTTCATGAAGCGAATATTAGCGATATGATTTTCCACTATATCCTGCAAAGAAATCGGTTCAATATTAAAGTCCAGTTTTTTGTTACGGGAGTAGTTAATGATACTTTTTATGGCATCGTCAGATCGGTTTACACTGGCCCTCATCATATCCAACATCTCCATAAGCTCCGGGTTTTCTCCACCCACGTCTTTGCACATATCAATTAATCCGATAACAGACATGAGCGGAGCTCTGAGGTCGTGCGAAGCACTGTACACAAAACGATCTATCTCATTGTTCACCTTCTCCAGCTCAGTATTTTTTCGTGTTAATTCAGCCACCATACTCTCCAATTGTATCTCTTTTGCCATCAAATCAGACACTATCTTTTTCTTGTTGGTGATATCACGAATAATGGATTGGGTACCCTGAATAACACCCTTATCATCTACTAAAAGAGTCACATTTACTTCCAGCCATATTTTAGTCCCGTCTTTGCGCACACCTCTATACTCAAAATTACCGGGTACTTCTTCTCCCCTAACCCTTCTGTTGTGCCGCTTACGAAGTACCGATCGGTATTCAACATCCACAAAATCTTCGAGCATCAGGTTTTCTAAATCTGTTTCATCAATCCCGAACAAATCAAGATACTGTTGGTTAGCGAACACTACTTTACCTGATATATCATCAATCATAATCCCTTCCCTGATGTGATCTACCAGTTGCTTGTACTCTCTATTTGTTTTGATTAATTTAAGCTCAGTCTCCTTGATACTTGTGATATCCTGAACGGTGCCGTAGGTTCTTACCGGCATTCCGAGTTCATCATAATTGGTATCTGCCCGCTCTTGTAAATACTTTATTCTCCCACAAGACAATACTATTCGGTGTACAACATCGTAGGACGTTTTATTGACAATAGAATTTGTATAAGCTGAGTTCACCAACTCCACATCATCCGGATGAAGGAACTGCAGAAATGCTTCATACGTATTTTCAAATTGTTCACGTTCTACTTCAAAAATACTGTACACTTCATCTGACCAGTAAACGTGGTTCTTTTGTATATCCAGTTCCCAATTTCCTATAGTTGCAATACGTTGAGCCTCCCTTAACCGCGATTCACTTCTCACCAATGCCTCAATGGCTTCCTTTTTATCTGTAATATCGTTCCTTACAGAAAAATACTGCTCTATCTCTCCTTCATCATTAAAGATAGGAGAAATAACCGTATCAACCCAATAGCAAGTTCCGTCTTTAGCTTTATTCTTTATTTCGCCTCTCCATATTTCTCCTGAAGTTATGGTCGCCCATAAATCAGCAAAAAACTCAGGGGGGTGAAATCCTGAGTTAACAATGTTATGGTTGTGGCCGGTAAGTTCTTCTCTGGAGTATTTTGAATAGGTGCAAAAAAGGTCGTTTACGTACAAAATATACCCGGCCTTGTCTGTAATAGAAACAATAGATCCGCGATTGATTGCTTTTTGATAGGAAGTAAATGCATTGGTAAGTAGCCTGCTGTTTTTTTCAGCTGTGATTTCCTGTATATAGCCTTCAATATATTTAAGGTTACCCTTACTATCATATATACCATTGGAAAACTCCCTTACCCAACGCACTCTTCCCTCGCGACAAATGATACGGTATTCAATGTTGCACGCTTCTTTTTTGGCAACATAATCAAACCAGCTGAAAGAGACTCTTTCCCTATCCTGATTATGTAAAAGCAAACCATACGATACCCCCTCTGAACCCATAAAATCTTCAGGCGAATAGCCTGTAAGAGTCTTACTTCCTACTGACGCATAAAGCATGGTACGTCTGAAATCATTCAGACAGCGAAAAAACATTCCGGGTAAATTGTCAAGCAGGTTAATACACACTGCTTCATTAATATCGAATAGTTTAGTCATTTCTCTTAGCAGGAGATTAAAAGCACGCGCAAACAGAAAGCCTCAGCAGTTGGTCGAAACTATAAAAAAAATCTGTCAAAAAAATAAAAAAATATACGCCATGCCGTTTGCAAGCCCAATTATGACCTACTGACTAAACATTTACATGAATAAACTGACCGTCAAAAGATTTCATGAAACCAATACAGTGAACAGGTAAAGCGCATGCATCAAGTAATGTCTCTAACTCCTGTGCTTTATCTGCCGAAACAGCAATTAACAAACCTCCGCTTGTTTGCGGATCATTCAATACCTGAAAGCTTTTCAAATCCTCTATTCCGCTCACTTTTTTCTCCCAACTATTCCAATTACGAAAGGTATTATCCGGAATACAATTTTGCTGCAGATAGGTATCCAGAAAGGGTAAGACAGGTACTTTGCTGAAATCTAATTCAGCACTCAAACCACTGCCTTCAACTATTTCAAGCAAATGACCTAATAAGCCGAAACCGGTAACATCAGTGAGTGCGTGAACTGCTTCTATAGCGCCTAAGCGTTCCCCGATACTGTTTACTGTACACATAAGTTCAACCGTGTGTACAATATGCTCATCTTGGGCAAGGCCACGCTTTATGGCTGTCGTTATTATACCCACACCCAGCGGTTTGGTGAGATAAAGTAAGTCGCCTGCCTTAGCAGTATTGTTTTGTTTAATATTTCCTTTGACTGCAATACCGTTAACAGCCAAACCAAAAATAGGATCACTGCTGTTGATACTGTGCCCGCCTGCAATGGGTATGTTCAATTCACTGCAAATACTTCTGGCTCCATTTAGCACTTCCGTGGCTATTTCAGAGGGGATTTTATCAATGGGCCAACCTAAAACTGCATTCGCAAATATGGGTTTACCTCCCATAGCATAAACATCACTGATAGCATTGGCTGCAGCAATACGCCCGAAATCAAAAGCATCATCAACCACCGGAAGAAAAAAATCAACGGTGCTGATAAGTACCTGCCCGTTTCCTAAATCCCATACTGCGGCATCATCATTAGTATTATTGCCCACCAGCAGCTCCTCTATTTGCAACGATGATTTATTCCCTGAAAGTATCTTCTCCAGTTCAGCCGGGGCAATTTTACACCCGCACCCTGAACCATGACTGTATTGTGTTAATCTGATTTTTTCCATTTGTCTAAATGTATTTGTACAAACTCTCTCAACTCTTGTCCAATTGCCTGAATGGTTTCAACCTCCGGCTCAAAATGCCATATTACTTCTGCCTCTTTGGTGGATAAACCAAAATCATATGCCTTGTCATAATAACGCAAAGCCACCGCAGCAGCAAGTTTCAAATCTCCGTTGTTCAAAGCCTCCATTGCGGAATTAAGGTGCTGCCCTCCCAGTTTTTTCTTAATGCGTTCAAATGCCTGATCAAGTAATTGCCGTTCGGCTGTACCGTAATCCGCTGCAAGACGTGTTAGCCGGTATTCGTTCGACACCTGCAAAACAATAAGAGGAGATTTTCGTAACGTATTAAAAAACGCTTCGTCAATATTAACTGTGCCTATCATGCGGCTTTCATCTTCTATCCAGATGTACTTTGATGTATCAAGTAAGCTAAGCTGCTCACACAGTAAATTACCGAAATGCTCCGTTGTTGGTTGAGGCGGTTGATGTATACTGCCAAAAGCTGAGCCTTTGTGATGTGCCATACCCTCCAGATCAATAACCTGCTCACCGTTTTTTTTCAACTCCAGTAACACATCTGTTTTGCCGCTTCCGGTTCTACCGCCCAAAACAAATAACTTGTAGGGTTTTGACAATTCACTAAGCACATGTTTCCTGTAGGCTTTGTAACCTCCTTTGAGCGTGTAAACGTCCATACCTGCCGTACTCAGTAACCAAGCCATGCTACCACTGCGCATACCTCCGCGCCAACAATGTACAAATAGCGGCTTATTAAATTCCCGCGCATGTTTTACAAAATTGGCCAGCTTAAGACCTACCAATTCTAACCCTTTTTCAATAGCCGTTTCGCGCCCCTGATGTTTGTATAAGGTTCCTACAATTTTACGTTCTTCATCCGTAAACAAGGGAAAAGATGCCGCACCCGGAATATGTCCTTGCAAAAACTCCCCCGGTGAACGCACATCAAGTACCTGTCCCTTAGGAGATAAAGCTAAAAAATCAGAGATATTTAAAACCTGTACCGGCATGGCCAAAAGTAAAATTATTTGACAAGAGTGTGTAGTAAATAAACGTTGCCGCGATAAAAAGTGCCTGAAGAATATAATCAGGACAGCGATTTACAATTACTTCATAATAAAGCCATTTTATTTACTTACTTTTGCACCCTCAAAAAATAAGGCATGTCAGACATACGCAATATAGCCATCATCGCTCACGTTGACCACGGTAAAACTACATTGGTTGACAAAATCATTCACCAAACCCAATTGTTTCGTGAAAATCAACAATCAGGAGATTTAATCCTTGATAACAATGATTTGGAACGTGAACGCGGCATTACCATTTTGGCTAAAAACATATCGGTAAACTACAAGGGCACTAAAATTAATATTATTGATACTCCCGGTCACGCTGACTTTGGCGGAGAAGTAGAACGTGTATTGAACATGGCCGATGGTGTGTTACTGTTGGTAGACGCTTTTGAGGGTCCGATGCCACAAACACGCTTCGTATTGCAAAAAGCTTTGGCTTTGGGTAAAAAACCTATCGTTGTTATCAATAAAGTGGATAAGCCCAACTGCCGTCCGGATGAAATCCACGACCAGGTATTTGATTTATTCTTTAACCTTGATGCTACTGAAGAACAATTGAATTTCCATACCATTTACGGTAGCTCTAAACAAGGCTGGATGGGCCGCGATTGGAAAAACCCTACATCAGACTTCACCGTTTTACTGGATGATATCATTACCGAAATTCCTGAACCACACGTAGAGGAAGGGAATTTGCAAATGCAAATCACTTCATTAGATTATTCTTCATTTACAGGTCGTATTGCCATTGGTCGTATCCTTCGCGGAAACATCAAAGTGAACCAACCAATATCTTTAGTAAAAAGAGACGGCTCCATACAAAAATCACGTGTGAAAGAACTGTACACTTTTGAGGGTTTAGGTAAGTTAAAAGTAGAAGAAGCATTTGCCGGAGACATTTGTGCCATTATGGGTATTGAAGGTTTTGAAATCGGAGACACTGTGGCTGATTTTGAAAATCCTGAAGGCTTAACTCCTATTAATATTGATGAGCCTACCATGAGCATGCTGTTCTGCATTAACAACTCTCCTTTCTTTGGAAAAGAAGGCAAATTCGTTACTTCCCGCCACTTGCGCGATCGTTTATTTAAAGAGTTAGAAAAAAACCTGGCACTGCGAGTAGAAGAAACAGGCGCAGCTGATTCTTACCTGGTATTCGGACGTGGTATTCTGCACTTATCGGTTTTAATTGAAACCATGAGACGTGAAGGATATGAGTTACAAGTAGGACAGCCACAGGTAATCGTTAAAGAAATTGATGGCGTTAAATGTGAACCTATTGAAATATTAACTGTTGATGTACCGCAAGAAGTTTCCGGTAAAGTTATCGAGCTCGTAAGTCAACGTAAAGGAGACATGCTGGTAATGGAACCAAAAGGAGATTTAATTCACCTGGAGTTTGAAATTCCGTCACGTGGTATCATCGGGTTACGTAACAACGTTTTAACAGCAACAGCCGGAGAAGCTATTATGGCTCACCGTTTCAAAGCTTTCGAACCTTGGAAAGGCTCTATACCCAGCCGTTTGTCGGGCGTAATGATCAGTGGTGAACAAGGCACTGCCATTGCTTACTCCATTGATAAACTACAAGACAGAGGCAACTTCTTTGTTGAAGCAGGCGATCAGATATACATGGGTCAGATTATTGGCGAAAACAACCGTCAGGATGACTTAGTGGTAAACATTACCAAAGAGAAAAAGTTAACCAACATGCGTGCCTCAGGTTCGGATGATAAAACACGTATAGCACCTAAAATTAACATGAGTTTGGAAGAGTGCATGGAATATATTCAGGGTGATGAGTATGTAGAAATTACGCCTCAATCATTACGCTTACGTAAAATTTTCCTGAACGAAACAGACAGAAAGCGGAACGCAAATAAAATGCAGACTGCTTAAATTAACGTTTTCTCCGGCTGCGACCACCGTCATCAACCAACTCAAAGTTACCGTTGATTAACTGGTAGGTAAAGCCTTCTATGGTTATTTTCTGCCCTTCCTGAAGTTGAGCCAGATTCTTGATATCGGAATTTATGGTATGAATAGATCCTTTCGTTACCTTGGCTATTTTAAGGTAATCGGGATTAATTCCGTCTTCACCTACTCCGCATAAAATTATCTTCACAGGCTTCTTTACACGTGATACGTATTTCAAGTCCTTGACACGGCTTGAATTATCAGCAATCATTACCACCTGTTTGTAGTTTTTAAAATATGTGGTGGAGCGTATCAACGCTTCCACATTGTTCTCAGGTGCATCTCCACCTGCTCCAAGCTTCATGGTCTCTTCCATGCTCTTCTTAAGCAGCTTAAAATCTTTGGCCTCATACATGTGAATACCGCCTATTTGACCTACTTTTTTTTCTGCGTCTGTCTTCGCATCTCCGTCATTAAAAAAACAGAAATACTTTACACGACCTAAATCAAAATTCAGTTTGAACCAAATAACTAATTGCCCCATGTAAGGGAACATGCTGCCTGTCATATCAACAATTACCAGCATATCGGCCCAATTGTCGTTTCGCTTCAGCACATTAAAAATGGTGGAGTCTTTCAGTTTATACTCACCGGATAAAAACTTATCCAGATTAACTGTGAAATCTTTTTCTGATGATTCAAACTTTACTTTACCTGTCTCATCAAAGTGAGAGAAGGCGCCTTTTAGTTTACCTTCTTCAAAGTACCCTTCAGACATGAGCCAGCCTTTTTCATGGTAGCATCTTTCTGAACCGTGTTTGATTCCATTGTAATAGGTTTCCTCGCAATTTACTTTACACGTTTTATAGTACGATGTTGTAGGTCCATCCAACACACCCATGTTGTAATTCACAGAAAGTTCAAGGCAATCCTGGTTATCGTAATATTTTAATTCAAGCCCGTCTTTCTGACCATTCACAAACATGCATTCGTACTTTAAATCACCATCGGGCCAGTACTGTCTCCACCACCCTTGCCTTATTCCGTTGGCGTCAGTAAAGTTGATGGTGTCTCCATCCTTTATTTCGAAAGTAGGATCTCCGCCTGGCTTATGTTGAGTAGCTTGTCCCTTTTTGTTTTGCTGGGCAGAAGCCGTCAAAACAGTAAGCAGAATAAATAAAAGATTAACGAATAATAACTTCATGAATTAAATCAGTGCCGGATTCGTTGTTGATGATTTCAATAATTTTCGACTTAGAGTACGTGAGTTCTTGCTTTAAAGCAGATGACTCTATATGAAGAAATAATTTTTTGTCTTTGATGTAGAGTTTCTGAGTATTTTTAGCAATAAGTTTACCCATAAGTTTCTCCCATTGCTGAACAATATCCACTTCAGCTAACTTATCTTTTATATGATAACTACTCAGCATTTCGCTGATGACATCTTTGATGGGTTGCTCGTTACCTTTTCTCACTTTTCCAAAATTACAACATTTCCCTCATCAATAAGAAAAAAACGTTTTTTCACGCGGTTATGCTCCAAAGCCTTTTGCAAACGTTCCATATCTGTATCTGTAATAAATACCTGTCCGAACTTCGACTCATCCAACATACGCAACAAGGCCACAGCCCTGAAACTATCAATCTTTTCAAAAATATCGTCCAACAAAAGCAAGGGTTGAATGCCACTGTGTTTGGCCAAATAGGCATACTCAGCTAATTTTAATGCCACTATAAAACTTTTTTGCTGGCCTTGTGAACCAAATTTTTTCAATGGGTTTCCGTTGATATTAAACAACAGGTCGTCCTTATGAATACCGGAAGTAGTACGTTGTAACACCAAGTCTTTACTCAGGTTCTGTTCCAGCAAATCAACCAGTGAAGCATTCAGTAGTTCGCTTTGATAAATGATTTCGGTATGCTCAGCATTGTTGCTGATAATACCATACTGCTCTTGAAAAATGGCCGAGGTTTCCGAAACATATTGCTGCCTTACCACACATATACGTTGCGCTGTATCTACAAGCGTTTTCTCCCATATATGCAGCAATTCCCTGTCAAAATCACGCCCTTGTCCAAACTGTTTCAACTGACGGTTGCGCTGTTCCAAAGCTTTGTTGTAGCGCATCAAGTCATCCAGGTATTGCTTATTTGTTTGTGAAATGGCCATATCCAGTAAACGCCTGCGCTCCTCACTGCCCTCATAAATGAGATTTATCTGGGAAGGAACAATCATTACTACCGGAAAACGTCCGATGTGGTCAGCCATACGATCATATTCTTTTCCATTGCATTTCAATACTTTGCGTGAATTTTGGTTGATGCCGCAGGTAATCACTTCTTCTGAGCCATTCTTATCAAACACACCTTTTACCAGCATCATCTCTGCGCCAAGTTGCTTATTCAACACATCCTGAACATGGAAAAAACTTCGTGTAAGACACAGGTAATGAATGGCATCCAGCACATTGGTTTTACCCGATCCGTTTTTACCGGCAAAGCAATTCAGCCCCTCTTCAAAACTGAAGCCGGCCTCACTGTAGTTGCGAAAATGGAATAAAGAAAGCTCCCGTATGAGCATAGCTGCGAAGCTATGTAAAATAGCCATTTGTGCAAAACCATCAGAAGCCTTTGCTAATAGTCAAAAAATGTTATTTTTGCGACTCAATTTTAGAAATGGCTAAGTCTAAATCAACATTTTCGAAAGAAATATATTTGAACTGGTACGAGCAGATGTTGCTCATGCGCAGGTTTGAAGAAAAATCCGCACAACTTTACGGTCAACAAAAGATCAAAGGTTTTTGTCACCTCTACATCGGTCAGGAAGCGGTAATGGCCGGGTCTGTCTCAGCTACCCGCAAAACAGATTCATTCATTACAGCCTATCGCGACCATGGCCATGCGCTGGCACTCGGCCTTTCTGCCGACTCCGTTATGGCAGAGCTATACGGCAAAGCTACCGGATGCTCCAAAGGCAAAGGCGGTTCGATGCACATGTTCTCCAAAGAACATAATTTTTTTGGCGGACACGGTATTGTGGGTGGACAAATTCCATTAGGTGCAGGCATTGCATTCGCTGATAAGTACAAAGGAAACGACTCTGTAACCTTATGCTACATGGGTGACGGAGCTGTTCGTCAGGGTGCATTGCATGAAACATTTAACATGGCTATGCTATGGAAATTGCCTGTTATTTTCATTTGCGAAAACAATGGTTACGCTATGGGTACTTCTGTTGAACGTACCACCAACATGCTGGATATTTATAAAATGGGCCTCGCATACGACATGCCCAGTCGGGAAGTTGACGGCATGAATTGCGAAACCGTGCATGAAGCCATTAGTGAGGCGGTTGAAAGGGCACGCAAAGGAGACGGCCCTACTTTTCTTGAAATACGAACCTACCGTTACAGAGGTCATTCCATGTCAGACCCCGCCAAATACCGCTCAAAAGAAGAGGTAGAAGAATACAAACAGAAAGATCCTCTGGAAACAACCAAAGCCACTATACTGAAAAATAAATTTGCTACCGAACAGGAACTTGATGCATTGGAAGAACGAATTATGGAAGTGGTGAATAACAGCGTAACATTTGCTGAAAACTCACCTTATCCTGAACCATCAGCACTCTATGAAGATGTATATGCTGAGCCCAATTACCCTTTTATTATTGAATAATTAATCGACTACAAAACATAACTCATGGACGCTAATAAAGATAAGAAATCAGAAATCGTACTGGATGAAGCCTTAAACACATCGGTAAGTAAGGCAGAGCAGTTTTTTGAAAGCTATAAAAAGCAAATTTACATGGCTACTATAGGCATCTTAGCTTTGGCCGGTTTATATGCAGGTTACAAACAGTTTATTATTAAACCTCAGGAAGAAGAAGCGCAGGTAGCCATTTTTATGGCTCAAAAATATTTTGAACAGGACTCAGTTGATTTGGCCCTTAACGGAAAAGAAGGACAATTCAGCGGTATGCTCACTATTGTTGATGAGTATGGTTCAACCAAAACAGGTAATCTGGCAAAATACTATGCCGGTATGTGCTTTCTCAAAAAAGGAGAATACCAAAATGCCATAGATCAATTGGAGTCTTTCAGCTCTAATGACGACATTATTGCCCCTTTGGCAGAAGGTGCCATAGGAGATGCCAATGTTGAGTTAGCGAACTACGATGCTGCACTCAAACATTTCATCAAAGCCGCACAAATGAGTAAAAACAAATTCTCGGCCCCTCTTTTCTACAAAAAGGCCGGATTGGTGTACGAAGAAATGAAAGAGTACAGCAAAGCGGCTGAAATCTATGAACTGATTAAGAAAGACTATAAAGAGTCAACTGAAGGTCAGGAAATGGATAAATACATTGCCAGAGCAAAAACATTGGCCGAAAACAGCTAATCTTTTCGCTTTGTCAAGTGCTAATAAAAATCTTTCAGAGTTTCCCTTTGAGGTTCTCCCCCTGTATGAAACGCTCCGAATAGGGGTGGTTGTAGCTGAATGGAATATAGCTGTAACGGGGGCTTTGCTCAAAGGTGCCGTAGATTTTTTAAAACAATCAGGAGTTAAAGAAAATAATATCATAGTCAGTTATGTTCCCGGCTCTTTTGAATTAACTCTTGGAGCAAAGCTATTAACCGACAGAAATGACATTCACGGAGTAATTGTATTGGGCTGCGTTATTCAAGGGGAAACCCGTCATTTTGATTTTATATGTGATGCCGTTGCCAATGGCATTACTCAGGTAAATTTAGCCTCTAACAAGCCTGTTTCCTTCGGGGTACTCACCACCAACAATCAGGAACAGGCCATGGACCGTGCGGGAGGAAAGCACGGCAATAAAGGTATGGAAGCTGCCGCCACTACATTAAAAATGATTGCACTCAAAAATCAGTTGGGTTCACTTTAAACAATGAAAAAACAGGAGTTCTCCCCCGGCTCCTTTACTAAAGAAAAGGTAATCATTACCCCCATCTTTTAGCTTGAACTTCTTTCTTATGTCCTCCACCTGTAGTGGGAAATCACGCTTAGCCACGTTGGCCTTCACAATGTTTTTTTCCTTGAGGTATTTTTTAAGTACTTCGGGCTTGTAAAGCATACTTGTTTGTATACGAAAAGTTCTGCCCCAAAAAGAAACGCCCTCTTCATTGCCTAATAAATAAGCTGAGTTGATCCCCACACGGCTCAACCCGTAAGCGGCTGCTACTTCATTCACCAATCCCGCTTTTACAACAGCAGGGACCGGCTCGTATAAAAACCGACTAGCAGCATTTTCTGTCAAAATGGAGACTTTTGTTTTAGCAGATGAAACTTCTTGGAATACATTTCCATCATCACCCACTTCCACAGCTGAAATACTACCCTCTTCGGCAAATCCTTTTTTGACTACAAACAAAATCTCCCTTACTTCCCCTCTCCATTGTACTACAATGGTTTGTTCAACACTTTTCAACTGCCTGATGCAAGAAGTTATATCTACCATTGGAGACGCCTTAATCAGTAAGGTTGAGGTACAAGAGAAAATTTGAGGCAACAGCGACAATATATCAGGAACAGATCCTGATAAGTCGTACACTTTCTTACCTCCCGGTCTCCTGTCGGCATCACAATACACCCAGCCGAACATTTGATTATTGTTTTGTAAATAATACTCCGCTTTCTGAGGGATTCTTTGGATGTGATTTACTCCCAACAATCTGAAATTATATGCTGCAATTTCGTTGAGTTCCTCATCCGGTTCAAGGGACACTACCTCATTACCTGCTTTGGCAAAAGCCCAGTCATCAACCCCAAGCCCACCTGTCAAATCCAATAGATTTCCCTCTGAAAAAAGCGAACTTTTATACATTGCTGTAGCCTGAGAGCTGCATTGTTCGTATGATTTAAGGGTAAATAAACAAAACTTTTCAACAAAAGCCGGGAGTTTGTCTGCTGCTTTTTGATACAGATGTAATTGCTGTGTAAACTGCTGCTGGAGCGAGTTAGAAGACATTTTAGCTGACAGGGAAAGGGCAAAACTATCCTTTTGCACATTTTCAATAACAAAGCGCTTAAACTCATCTCCCTTGAAAATATCAATATTTTTTTTGTTAATTTGCAACAGTTTCAATGGTTGTGGTTAGAAATAAATATCATTGGCAACAAACCTAAATTTTAACATGAAAAAGTTAGTACTTTTTTTCTTTCTCGGAGCATTATTAATCGGTACTTCTGCCTGTCACAGACAAAAGTGTCCTTCCTTCTCATTGAAACCTATCCACTCGTTGGTTAAGTTTTAATGGAGTGGCAAATAATACAAACTGAGGCAGAAATACAACCTTTAATAGAGATGTCTAACAGACATCCGGTCTTGTTTTTTAAACACAGCACACGTTGCTCAATAAGCAATACTGCAAAAAGTCGTTTGGAAAAACTATGGCCACAACTCAGCACGCATAGCATACTGGCAGCATATATTGATGTTTTAACCAACAGGGCTTCCTCTGCGCTGTTGTCATCTATAGCTTTAGTAGAACATGAGTCCCCACAGGCTATTTTGTTTCACAACGGACAATGCATCTACCACCAATCACACTTAGGCATTGACGTAGAGGAGATGTTGAAAGCTATTGAAAATAATTAAAGCTGACGGTTTGTTTTAAATCAGCGTGCAGGCTTTTCGCAACGGGGCAATGTAAGGCGGCATTTTCCAATATTCCCTTTTGTTTATCCGTGTATGTTATTTCCGGCAGGTAAAAATCAAGCTGAATTTCGGCAATTCTTCTGGGGTCTGAAGCCATAATTTTCCTTACTTCCACACGTGTGTTATCTATGTGGATTTGATGTGTTCGGGCTGCAATGCCCATAATAGTAAGCATGCAACTACCTAAAGCCGATGCAACTAAATCTGTGGGAGAAAAAAACGCTCCTTTTCCTTGATTGTCAGGAGGTGCATCTGTTACAACTTTTTCACCGGATAAAATATGGACAGAACTGGTTCTGAGCTCCCCTAAGTATTGAATTTCAGCTGTATTCATTCTAAAACAATTTCTTGTAAATATATATTATTGATACTAACTTACAAAAGTTTTCATGAGTGTAAAAAAGAGCATATTAATAGTATTCTGCCTGTTGACAATCAAAGGGTTTTCTCAAAATGACCCTTTGCTTAAACCTGTGCTTTTGTACAAAAAGTATTTTTTGGGCGGAGGAAATATCAGCAGCAGTGGCTGGAGTGCCGGCATGAGGTACGGCTTTCACGATAAAGGTGAAGATAAGTCATCGGAAATTATGTTCGATTTTGCCCGTGTAAAACATGAAAAAGAGGTCCGCATTGTAAACCCTGCTTTTAATAACTCGAAGCCATATGTTTTTGGCCAACTTAATCAAACCTTTGCATTGAGGTTAGGGGCAGGAAGAAAAACCGCACTTTCCAAGCGTATGTTTCAAAAAGCAGTAGTGGTAAATTTCAATTATTACGGTGGGTTCTCGGCCATGTTGCTGAAGCCCGTTTATTTGGAGATATATTACCGGGATAACGACCAATCGACAGGGTCTTTTGCCGTAGAGAAATATGACCCGGAGAAACATATGGACCAAAGCAGAATTTTTGGCCGAACCAATTTTTTCAAAGGAATTGACGAAATGAAACTACACCCAGGTGGCTTTGCTAAAACTGCCTTCACCTTTGAATGGGGTGCCGAAGAAGATGAAATAAAGTGTATTGAGGCCGGAGCGGTTTTGGACGTTTACCCTGAAGAGATTCCCGTAATGGCCTTCTCTAAAAACAGACCTTATTTTCTGTCCGTTTATCTGGGATTTAACTGGGGAACAAGATGGTAACTAAGCAGATTTTGAATTGAATTAACTTTTATTTTTATTTGAATACGTGTTAGAGTTAAATGTAATAGACGAAAAAGCAACCCCAAGGGTAAAAAAACCCTCTTGGTTAAAGGTGAAGTTACCTACGGGTGAAAATTACCGTAAAGTTCGTCAGTTGGTTGACCAATATAAGTTGCATACCATTTGCGAAAGCGGTAATTGCCCTAATATGGGAGAGTGTTGGGGAGAAGGAACTGCTACATTTATGATATTAGGAAATGTGTGTACACGCTCCTGTTCATTTTGTGCAGTTGCTACCGGAAGACCTAACGAATATGACCTTGACGAACCCCAACGAGTAGCCGAAGCCGTAAAGTTAATGGGCATTAAACATTGTGTGCTCACATCTGTTAACAGAGATGAACTCAAGGATAAAGGAGCAAAAGTTTGGGCCGATACCATCAGAGAAGTAAAAAAGTTGAACCCTGATACAACCATTGAGACCCTGATTCCTGACTTTCTTGCTAAATGGGAGTTACTTTACCTTGTTTTGGAAGAAAGGCCTGAAGTTGTTTCTCACAATATGGAAACTGTAAAAAGATTATACCGAAAAGTAAGGCCTCAGGCCAAATACGAACGAAGTCTGGAGCAGATAAAACGCACCAGCGAGTTCGGGCTCAGAACAAAATCAGGTATTATGCTCGGATTAGGAGAAACAGAGGTTGAAGTAATGGAAGCAATGGATGACCTGGTTAACCATAAATGTGATGTACTTACCTTGGGGCAATACCTTCAACCAACCAAAATGCATCTGAACATTGAAGAATTTATTCACCCGGATGTATTTGAAAAATATAAAGAAGCCGGATTGCAAAAAGGATTCAAATATGTGGAATCCGGTGCACTGGTTCGGTCTTCCTACCACGCAGAGAAACATGTTTTATAAGAAATAAAAATCTTCAAAATGAAAAAGAAACATTTAACATTATTTAGCATAGCATTGGCTACAGCCACGTCTGCTATAGTAATGATGAGTAACAGGGCCGATTCATACCAAATGCGTTCCTCTTCTCTCCAAATAAGCGAATTTGATAAAGAGACCGGAGGAGAACATGAAGATGTAAGAGGGATTGCCTTTATGAATAACATTAAGGCTAACCAGTTTACGGGACAAATAAATCCTGAAGATGTATACCGAGCTATTGCACAAGCCGATAAACAGTCCGCTCTATACAAATCAAATGCAGGCAATATTTCCTGGACCGAAGCAGGCCCCAATAACGTAGGAGGTAGAACCCGTGCGTTTTTGATAGATAAAGACAACAGCTCTATTTTATATGCAGGAGGTGTAGGCGGTGGTTTATGGAAATCAACCACCAGAGGAACTTCCTGGGAAAAGGTTACCCCTTCCAATCAGGACAATTTACCAGTTGTAAGTATCTGTCAGGACAATACAGGCGCCATATACATTGGTACAGGAGAGGGTGTTTTCACGCCAACCGAAGCCGGAGCTAATGCCAACCAGTTTGGTGCACCGGGCTTTTTAGGCAGTGGCATATGGAAATCAACTGATGCAGGTGCAACATGGACCAAACTAAGTTCTACTAACCCTACAGGCTCAACCTCTATTTGGAGAAATGTTAGCGCTTTGGCTGTAAACAAAGAAGGCAATCGAATTTTTGCCGGAAATATGCAAAGCGTTTACTATTCAGATAACGGAGGTACAACCTGGACCACAACAAATGCATTCAGTGGAACTGCGGCTTGTACAGAGATAAAAGTTGCCACTGACGGAACAATTTTCGCGGCCACAACAAGTCGTGTTTTCCGTTCTACCCAAAACGGAGATCCGGGTTCATGGCAATGGAAACAAATTACAGGAGCAACAAGTTCAAGCAGAGTATCTATCGGTATATCTCCGCAAGACCCTAACTACGTATACGTAATGGCCTCAAAAAGCAATGACGAATCTTTGCTTGGCATTTGGCGTTCTGTAAATAAAGGAGATACTTGGTCACAAATTGCTTTCAGCAGCCCTGAAAACAGCATTCTGGCCAACCAAGGATTCTGGAATAACGTGATTGCAGTTGACCCTGAGAACAAAGACCGGGTTTTTGCTGCGGGTTTAGCCGTTTGGGAATGGAACTACTTAGGAAACTGGAAACAGATTTCTTCACTTTCTTCAGAATATAACGATGGTTCTACTAATCCTTTTTATGTTCACGCAGATAACCACACTATAACTTTTGATACTAAAACCACACCTTATACCATGTACATTACAAATGATGGTGGTGTTTTCAGGTCAACTAATAAAGGAAAAAACTTCACTACCATAAATAAAAACTATAATGTTACCCAATTTTACTCCGTTTCAGCCAACCTGAAAGGTGAAATTATTGGCGGAACACAAGACAACAATACTATCCTAATTGACGGAGTTAGAAATGCAACTCCCGGAACGGTTAGCCAAAGTGGTGTTAGAATATTCGGAGGAGATGGATTCCATTGCGAAATTTCACGTATGTACCCTGAATCTTTCTTTGCTGCTAACATTGGCGGATTTGAAAGATCATTGAACAGAGGACAAAGCTGGAATGAGTATTTTGATGCCAGAATCTCTGCCCCTGGTGCATTTGCAGGAAGTTTTAATACTCCTTATTTTCTCTGGGAAAGTGTATTAGATCCAACCATCAACGATACCGTTAAAAACTCCATGATGTTTATGTGTGGCGTAGGTACAGTTTGGATGACAACCGAAGCTCTTAACTTTAATAAAACTCCTGACTGGTTCCGTATTGCTACCATTTCGGGTGCTTCACTTACAGGTGAATATACTCGTTCAGGCAACACATTCTTCGTAGGAACAATGAACGGTAACCTTTTCAGAATTTCAGGACTTAGGGGTGCCAATTATGTATATGACTCACAAGGCAATTGGAGCCCTGCTGCAGAAGGAATTAAAGTAGAACAGGTTCCACTTCCCGGTGAAATTGCTGGCTCAAGAGCAATAACCGGAATTTCTGTTCACCCTACTGATTCTAATAAAATGGTGATTACATGTGGTAACTATGGAAACAATAACTATGTTTTTGTTTCTAACAATATACTGGATAGCGTTCAAAATGTAAGCTTCACCTCCATTCAGAATAACCTTCCCAAAATGCCTGTTTACGATGTAGTAATTAATGTTGATGATGCAAATCACATCATTATCGGAACTGAGCTTGGTGTATGGGCATCCAGCAACAACGGAGGAACCTGGATAGAACAAAATGTGGGTTTAACCCGCTCACCGGTTTACATGCTTCGACAATACGAGTGGAAACCTTGGGAAGGACCTGTTTTGTACGCAGCCACACACGGACGCGGCATATTCAAGAGCAAATCATTAACAACCGGTATCCGTAAAAATGAATCGAACAATACTGTTAAGCAAACGGCCAACATTTATCCTAACCCGGCAAGTGCCTTTACTAATGTAGAGTTCATCTTAACCAGTGCATCAAACGGTACTGTAAAAGTGTTGGACATTAAAGGTAAAACCGTGCTGAGCGAAAGCAGCAAACGTTTTACTAAAGGATTGAATAAAGTAACTCTTGATGTAAGCGGATTAGCACTGGGCAACTACTTTGTAAGAGTAGAAACAGCCAATGAAGTGGCTACCGGAAAATTAATAGTTGTAACTAAATAGTAGGACATAGTTCCATAAAAAGAAAGGCCCCGACAGTTAGCTGTCGGGGCCTTTCTTTTTGGTTATTGATGTGACAATTAAATAATTCAATGATACAGTTTAAGCGAAACTTATATCCTCAATGAACAAGTTCATCCTATTCAGACACACAAGAATAGGATAAGAGTGTTTTGGGAAGCGGCTTTGAAGACAATTAATAAACAAAAAAGCGGAGATGTAATGTACACCTCCGCTTTTTCAAAGTTTATATGCCCTATTATTTTTGTGCCGGTTTTGGGGTTGTGGTAGGAGGTGTGGCAACCTCAACTATATTAAGCTTCTTCTTTACAAGACCCATTAAATTATCCCCTTCAGGAAACATAACTAAAGCACCTGTGCTTGTATCAAATACATATGTATAGCCGTTTTCTTTAGCCACAGACTGAATCGATTCTTTCGCCTTTTTTACAATCGGCTCAAGCAATTGCTGTTCTTTCTTTTGAACTGATTCGCTCGCATTCTGTTTGAACATCTCAATTCTTTCCTGTAGTTGTTGTATTTCTTTTTCTTTTAACTCTTTCACAGCATCGGGCATTTGGTTAGCTGATTTACTGTATTCACCGTACTTCTTCTCCAGCTCTGCATTCATAGAGGAAAGCTGCTCTTCCAATTGTTTGCTGTATGTTTCCATCTGTTTATTTGCCTCTTTATACTCAGGCATCATGATAAGAAGCTCGCGAGTATTAATATGAGCAATTTTTTGTGCCTTTACTTCGGTCACCCATAGTGTTGTTACAGCAAGGATAGCCGCTGCAAAGAGAGTTTTTGTTGTTTTCATTTTAATCTTTTTATTGTTGCAAATGTAATTACTTCTTGTCGTTATTGTTTTGATTATTATTGGTTACTGTAATACCCATTTCCTCGAGCACATCGTCACTCCTGTCATATTTGGCGTTGGTATACAGCATGGTTAGCTCACTTGATTTGTCAAAAATAAAGTCCAGAGCGCTTTCTTTGGCCACTTTCATTACCGCATCAAACACTTTATCCTGAATAGGTTTTATAAGTTCCTGACGCTTTTTGAAGAGTTCACCTTCATAGCCAAACTTTTGCTTCTGAAAATCTTTCATGGCTTTTTCCAACTCAGTAATCTCCTCTTCTTTTTTCTTTCTCAATTCGTCTGAGAGCAATACTTGTTCAGCCTGTAATTCTTTTCTTAACCGTTCAATGTTTGTTTTCTGTTTCTCTAAATCTTTCTGCCAGTCTTCCGCCATTAAATCCAGCTTTTTCTGAGCAGATTTGTATTCGGGTACCTGCTCAAGTATATACTCTGTATCCACATAAGCAAACTTCTGTGCCTGAGCTGAAAAATGTGTTATTACCAATACAGCGAATAAAAGAATGAATGATTTTTTCATACAAATTAAAATTGTTGTCCTAAGAAAAAGTGAAAATTTCCTTTACCTGGTTGTTGGAAACCATATTTGGTGTAATCGTCAACTAAATCGAATCCATAACCATAATCAAGCCCGATGAGACCAAACATAGGTAGGAAAAGTCTGACCCCCATTCCTGCAGAACGATAAACTTCAAATGGATTAAACTCTCTGAACATAAGGGTAGATTTACCTGCCTCGGCAAAAGTATGGAGGTATACTGTAGCTGATGGGTTGAGGGATATTGGATACCTTAACTCCATAGTGTATCTGTTGTGTATAGGTGCCCCCACCTGTGTTAACCTACCGGCAACAACGGTGTATGGAGCCAATGAAAAGTCACTGTAGCCTCTGAGCGAAACAAGCTCACGACCATCAACATTAAATCCTGTTAAACCGCTACCACCTGCCCAAAAACGCTCAAAGCCTGTAATACCATACTCTTTTGTGTAATACCCCATAAATCCGAAATTGGCACGGGTCATAAATACCAAATCTCCTGCCAGTTTTGTAAACCACTGTGCATCAAATTTCCACTTATGGTATTCAACAAACTTTGTTCGCTGCTGGCTACTTAACTCTTCAAAAGACTTGCTCCTAAGCATAGAGTAAGGCGGTGTAAGTTGTGCGGTAAAGCTGATATTAGACCCCGATCTTGGATAAATGGGTTGATCTACCGAATTACGTCCGAAAACAAACCTAAGGTTAAGGTTATGCGAATTACCTAAAGGAATACCTGCAATATACTCATTGCCTACTTGTCCCTGATGGTAATAGTGTTGATAGCTAAGTGCATACTGAAGTGTAAAATAATCATCGGGCCACTTCAATCGCTTACCTAAACCTAAAACTATTCCATTGGTAAATAAACCTCGTGCCGGAACTGCTTGATAGGCTTTTTGAATAGAGCGATATAGTGAAATGCTGAAAGCATTAGGTTTTCTGCCACCTAACCAAGGCTCAGTAAACGATAAACTATATGACTGGAAAAACGTTCCGTTACTTTGTATGCGTAAAGACAAACGCTGTCCGTCACCTGAAGGAATGGGGTTCCACTCCTTGGCCTTAAACATTTTTCTAGAAGAAAAATTACTCAGATTTAACCCAAGTGTACCTACCACAAACCCGTTACCAAATCCTCCTGAAAGTTCAATCTGATCTGAAGGCCGCTCTTCTACTTTATACTCAATATCAACGGTACCCGTAGCTTGGTTAGGTATAGGGTTAACACCCAATTGCTCCGGATCAAAATAACCTAACTGAGAAAGCTCCCGCATGGTACGGGTTATATCTGATCTGCTGAATTTCTGACCAGGTCTTGTTCTAAGCTCTCTTAAAACCACATGATCGCTGGTTTTAGTATTTCCTTTTACTGTAACCTTATTTATGATAGCCTGTTGTCCTTCATAAAGCCTTATTTCAAGGTCAATGGAGTCATTTTCAACTAAAACCTCTACCGGTGTCACATTAAAAAACAAATATCCATCATCCATGTACAATGTAGACACATCAAGTCCGTTCTGGTTCATATTTAAGCGTGTATCCAAAATAGACTGATCATATACATCTCCTGATTTTATCTTAAGAATGTTGCTTAACTCGGTATCTGTGTACTTGGTATTACCTGTCCAATCAATATCCCTGAAGTAATATTTTTTACCCTCGTTGATATTAATAACCAAATCAACACTCCTTCTATCGTGGTAAAAAATAGAGTCAGATAAAATAGCAATATCTCTATAACCCAGTGAAAGGTACTTATCAATTATTTTTTGTTTATCATCTTGAAAATCTTCCTCTATGTAGCGTGATTTGGCCAAAAACCTTGAACGTGGCTTGGTTTCTTTGAACTGCCTCCATATTTTTCTGTCAGAGAGTTTTTCGTTACCGTTTATTATTATCTTATTGATTTTCACTTTGGGTCCGCGAGAAACGAATATTCTCATGAAAGCCAGATTTTTGGCAGCATCTTCTATTTCGTATGTAACGTTTACCTCACACCTGAGAAAGCCCTTCTCAGCATAATACTTCTTAACTTTATTCTCGGTATTACTAATAAGGTTCTCTGTAATAATCATCCCCGCCTTTAAAGTGAGTTCTTCGCGTAAATCTCTGGCCTTCCCTTTACTTAATCCTCTGATAGAAAACCTTGACATACGAGGTTTTTCCTGCAAATAAATTTCCAGCTGAATTTTATCATCGTGTATTGCCGTAATAGATATTTTAATGTCATCAAAGAGTTTCTGTTTCCACAAGTTCAATATGGCTTTAGATATATCTTCTCCGGGTACTTTAATTTTTGAACCGGTAGATAACCCTGAAAGAACTATCAACACATTTTTGTCAAAATGCTCTGCCCCACGAACTGTAATTTTTTCAATCTCATATTTAGTAGGGTAAGCATAGTCTATTGTAACCGGTTGTAATAACGAGTCTGATTGAGCAAAAAGACCGGCATGACAGATGAATAGGAATAGTACAAATAATACGATGCGGTTTTTCATGTTTTGTTTAGCTGCTCACTTGTTTTTCCAAATCTGCGTTCCCGCTGTTGGTAGTTTAAAATTGCCTTGTAAAGATCCTCTTTCCTGAAATCGGGCCATAGTGTATCAGTAAAATAAAGCTCACTGTAGGCCAATTCCCATAGTAAAAAATTACTTAGCCTTTCTTCTCCGCTGGTTCTGATTAGTAACTCAGGTTCCGGAAAATCTGCTGTTGTAAGGTGAGTAGAAACGATAGCATCATTAATATCATCCGGCTTTATTTTACCTGCTTCTACCTGTTTGGTAATCTTCTTCACAGCCTGCACCAAATCCCATCTTGCACTGTAACTCAATGCAAGCACGAGAGTCATCCCGGTGTTTGTAGAAGTAGTTTTGATAGCCTCCAAAAGCTCTTTTCTGCACCTTTGCGGCAAAGAATCAGTATCTCCTATCGTAGCCAATTTTATGTTGTTTTCCATCAGGGTCTTGGTTTCCCTGTTGATGGTGGCCACCAACAACTCCATCAATGCATCAATTTCTAATTTTGGCCTATTCCAGTTCTCAGTTGAGAATGCATAGAGTGTCAGGTATTTAATTCCAAGTTCTGCAGATGCTTCTGTTACTTCCCTCACTGATTTCACCCCGTTATGGTGACCGAAAATTCTCAGTTTGCCTTTACCTTTAGCCCACCTGCCATTTCCATCCATAATAATAGCTATGTGCGAAGGTAACTTCTCGGGATTTAGCTGTGTTTTCAGTGACAATTGATTATTTATTTAGCTGGCGAATTTAATAAAAATTATTGTTGCATGCTTTAGGTGGAATTATTCGGTAAGCTAAAGTTATCCCGGCCAAAACATACCAGTCTTTTGTATCAGGATTACCACGCGCATCTCCTGCTGCTGCAAGGCTTTTACCCCCGTTTATCTCTCCTGAACGATCAGAAACCAACATCGCATCAGGAATTCCGGCAGCATTAAAGTCAGGATATTTTGTACTCACATCATCTATGTAATCAGTATATGCCCGCCTGAAACCCAATTCAGCGCCAATTAACCAGTTGTCGTTAATATTGTATTTGCACCCCATACCAAATGGAAGCGCAACCTGCATAAGTCCATAATTTTTACCACCCGGCAGACCCTGCCCCTCTGTTCCTAATGGCCGGAGGGTTATCCATTTGCCATTAAACTCTGTTTTAGGATTATGCCTGAAAAAAGCAATCCCGATAAATGCATATGAGGTAAAATTTTTGGTCAGAATTTCTCTTCCGAAGGGAAGGAAATTGAACTCAACAACTGAGGCCACCTCTATTATATCTGACCTGAAACTGAGATTACGCGGACGATTGAACTCAAAATTAGCATCATCTCCTTTAATTCGGGCATAGGACAAACTGTGTCTGAGTGCGAAATACGGAGACAATCTGTTTCTGACAAATAGCCCTCCGCAGGGTCGTGTCTCATTGTAAGCGACATCAGGTGCAAGATCTCCTATATAATTTGCACCTCCCAGCATCACGCCTATATCAGTATTCTGCGCCAGAATAGTAAGAGGAAGAAATAAAATGAAAATAATTTTTTTCACGTTTTCAAAACGTAAAATTGAGTAAAAAATTTCAGAACCTGGGGCATTTCATGCCCTTATTTTGCAGTTTGTAGGTAATGGAGAAGCCCGCATAATAATACCAGTCCATATTCGCGCTATTTCCTCTCGACTTTCCCGGGGCACCTAAATTAAGACCGTCATTCTTTTCACCTGAGCGATCGGATAATGCAGCCGAAACTGGTCCGTATGCGGCACGGAGGTATTGCGTATCAATGTAGCTTCTGCTCACATCATCTATATAATCATTGAAAGTGATTCTGGCCCCGGCTTCAAAACCAATATTAAGTCTTTTCGAAAAGTCTATTTTAAGTCCTATGCCCAACGGTATACTGATTTGAGTGAGTGAATATTTTTTTCTGGATTGAAATTGTGTGGTCCCCTGCCCTTCTGTTCCTAATGTTTGAAGCTCCCACCAGGTACCTTTGTATTGTGCCAAAGGGTTGTACTTGTAAACAGCCAATCCGGTAAAAACACAGGGGATTATTCTTTTAAACTTCCCCTTTTTGTTCATCACATCGTAAGGAACTATATTAAACTCCACTTGACCAGAAAATTCGAAAATATTCGACTTAAAACTAAGGTTTCTTGCCTGATCTTTTTTACTGGCGCTTGTGCTGTCTGCACCGGCAATCTGGCCAAAAAAAACACTTCCTTTCAACGTAAAACGGGGAGAGAGGTTGTACCTGATTATAGCTCCGCCTGCCGGTCTGAAATATTGTGATTTAATTTTGTAAGAGGATAGTTCTCCGGAATAATTTGTAGTTCCGAACTGTAGTCCGAATTCCAACTGTTGGCTGAACGAAACACGTGAATAGAACAGTGCAAAAAATAATACAAGTATTTTGCCTTTAACACCCAATATCTTTATCACTTTCGACCTCTTAATCAATGGAACTGGTTATCTTCTTCTTCTTCCGTAGGTATTTCCCAAGTCTTTAGCAATAGTCACCCCAATAAAGGCATATGAATCTAAATTCTTTTTATTTCCTCTGTTATAACCTAAAGGAAATTTTGATGAGCCATCAGGAGTTAGTTCTACAGAACGGTCACTTAATGCAATTGCTCTTGCATCTAATGAAGTTGTTGCATTTACAGTTTGCCCGCTTACATCATCTAAATAATCGGTAAATGTTTTTCTGTAACCCATCTCAAATCCAAGGGTCCAAAACCTTTCGAAATTATATTTAACTCCGATACCGGCAGGAATAGCCACTTGCATAAGACTATAGCTTTTGTTAGGCTCCGTTTGTATTGCACTCAAATTAACAGTTTCGCCCAAATACGTTGTGGTAGGATTAAACATGAAATAAGATATGCCACCAAAAAGGTATGGACTCCATTTTGATTTTACCATTCCGGGAAATCTTCTTCTGGAACCGGAATTGTAACCGAAAACGTTGTACTCGCCTACTATACTCAACTCAACAACTGGTGATTTAAAATTCAGATTTCTGTCTTTTCTTCCTGCACTTTTAGCCAACTTATCATCGCCACCAATTCTTCCGTAAGTCAATCCTGCTCTAACAGCAATGTATGGATTTACATTGTACCGCAGATTAATTCCTCCGGCAAAGTTTGCTTTACCTACAAAGTTATTGGTAATATCGCCCTGATATAGGCAGGTACCCATAAAGCCGCCAATATCGAATTGGGCTTTTAATGAATTCCCTGAAAGTAATACTACTGTTATCAGAGTGGCAAATTTGTATTTCATACTGATGCGTGTTAATGGCAAAGCACAAATATATAAATTTTATTTATAAAAATACTAGTTTCTGTTATCCAGACCCCACATCAACTTATTTCTAAGCGTTTCCAGGTAATTTTCTCCTTTAAACCTGAGTATATTGAATTGATTATCAGACTTTTTAATTGCCATTTGGGCGGGAGATTTTACAACTTCTGTTCGTGAATCCAAACTGACCATAAATGAAGCGGAACGGGTTTCCACTTCTAGAGAAATTACATTTTCATCAGAGATAATTATTGGCCTAACATTAAGATTATGAGGGGCTATTGGTGTAATGGCCAGACTGGATGAGCTGGGAAAAAGAATCGGTCCCCCGCAACTGAGAGAGTATCCTGTTGAGCCTGTAGGTGTGGATATTATGATGCCATCAGACCAATAAGAATTCAGGTATTCTCCGTTCAGGAATGCTCTTACCACTATCATCGAAGAACTATGGTTCTTATAAATAACACAATCATTCAATGCAAGATTGCTGTCTCCGAAGGAGTTTTCATCCAAATGCAGGCTAATCAATGATCTGGCCTCCAGTTGGAAATGACCTTTGAGTAAATCAGTGACGGTCTCCTGTATGTAGTCTTTACGCACACCTGCCAGAAATCCTAAACGGCCGGTATTAATCCCAAAAACAGGAACGCTGGTTCCCTTAACAAGTGAAACGGTATCGAGCAAAGAACCGTCTCCTCCTATGCTAATCAGGAAGTCAACTGATGCCGCTTGAAAATCAGCATTGGACTGAAAAAAAGTGCAATTATAAAATAATGCTGATAATGTTGGGATATTCAGGTTCACATGGGGTACAAGTTCCACCCCCTCTTCATTGAAGACTCGAGATAACTCAAGAAGCACCTCAGCGGTATTCGGGGTAACATTTCTGCTATATAGTGCTACTTTCATGTAGGTAAAATTTAAAGAGGGTAATACAAATGTAGATATAATCCTGCTCTGTTTTCTTTATTTACTGCAACTTCGGCTCTTAGTATCCGGTCATAATACGCTACAAAATTAACTCCTAAACCATAACCCACCAGCAATGTATTAGCAAAAGAATTACTGGTTTGATAAAGATTGTTGACTGCATAACCATAATCAGAAAAAGCTGAAAGGTAAATATCAAAAGGAACTGCCTGCAACAGCTTTAAAGGTATATACGGAAAAGCAATTTCTTTTCTGAAAACCCTTCGGTTGAATGCTGACTTTAACAAAAAGCTATGTTGCCCGTCAATTACATAGTACTCATAACCTCTCACAAAATCGGTATACCCCAGTGCTCTGTAATTAAAATACGCTTGCTTTTCGGGTAGACTTATCTTGGACCTGAAACCTATGGCCATGTAATTGGGACCTTTGAGATGAAAATACCTGTTATGGGTAACATTGAGTTGAGCAATATTAACATCTTTTGATAATCCTAGGCCTGTATGGCTGATTTCGGCCATAGAATAATGTCCTTTTAGTGGGTAATATTTATAGTCTCTCCTGTCTCTGACAAAGCTGTAAGATAGCACAAACGCTTTTTGGCTTGTTCTTGAGTTAAGTAAATAGTCTTTATTAAAAGTAAGCACCTTATCAGCTATTTCTACATCATTATAAAAAAGTGAGATGTAGTTTGAATTAAAAAACTTGGGGCGAATTTTAAGGGTTAACCCTGTTGTAAAACGATTCAACATATCCCTGTCGTTGTCCCGGTAAATATCAAGTTTATTATTGACAGTAGTGTGCCATACCTCTTTATTCCCAAGGTAGGTTATTTTAAATGACAATCCTAATCGTTGCTTACGATCAATCCATGGAAATGTGTATGTGGCTTCTACCTTTCGAGTAAAACCATTTTGAATTTTTAACCTGAGTGTTTCATTTCTACCCCTCAGATTAAATTGTGCCAGTTCTATTCCATAGTTTATTCTCTGCAAATCTTTTTCAATCCACCACTGGTTGAAATTTCTGTCGGCAATTTGAAAAATGGGTATAGGCCAGGAATACCAACGCTCAATGACAAAAATATTAATTTCACTTTCACCTTCGTGTTGGGTATGAGTTACCCTTACCACATTAAATAAACCCAGATTGACCAATTGCTGCTTGCATCTTTCCAGCATGCTGTCTAATGTTGAATGATAAATTTGATCTCCAACATTCACAGGCAACTCCCTGATTAATATCTTTTCTTTAGTTTTTTTATTGCCGGTAATGCATATTGATTTTATCACAAGAACACTATCCTCAGGCATTAGAATAGCTGTGGCGTCAACTCCGTAAGTTGTTGCGGTGGCTAAAGTAATGCAGGCCGAAAGTAAAAATAAAATTATTACAGGATACCTCAAATCAAATGTCAAGATACTTCATAAATGAGTCATATCTGTCTTTCAAATAATCAATATCTTCTTTATTTATATTTAGTACATGCACGGTATAGTTATATCTGTTAAACGTGGCTAAGAGACTCTTAACGTCTGTTTTATTCACTTTAATCAGTACTTCTATTTTGCCTTCTGCTTCTGCATTTCTGACAAACAATCCAATCAGTTTCATATCGTTTGATTCGATAATTCGTCCTATCTCCGAAATAGAATAATCTCTTGATGCCATCTCTACAGCTAATGCTGCACCCAATTGACTGAAAGAAATAAAAGAGGCCAAATTTTTCATTATGTGCCTTAAATCCGCAACCCCAAGAAAATTATCCGAGTTATCAACCATTGCATACGCTGATAATCGGCTTTCCCCTATATCACGTAACAAATCAAAAATGGACTGGCCAACACCCAGTTTGTACTGCACGTCATTCCGCAAATAATCCCCGACAGGGTCATTATCATTTTCAGGAAAAGCTAAATCTTCTGTTGATACATACCCTACCAACTGCAGTTCTTTATTTAATACCGGCAAATGGCATACAGACCATTCATTCATCAGCTCCAGTGCCTTACAACACTTATCCGTTAACTTGAGCGGAAAAATATCTGCAGAGATAAAGCTGGCGGCATCCTTCATTTACGAACCTGTGGTGTGGTATACTTTGCTGAGAAATCTGGATAGAATGGCATTAAACTCTTCCGGTAATTCCATCATAGGAGCATGCCCGCATTTATCTAAAAAATGCAACTCAGAGTCCTGAAATAATTTATGAAACTCTTCCCCTACTTCAGGAGGAGTGACCATATCATTTAATCCCCAAACCAAACAAACGGGCATAGTAAATTTAGGAATATCCTTTCTCATGTTGTGCCTTATTGCTGATTTGGCCATGGTAAGAATACGCAAGACCTTATTGCGATCATTGGTAATGTTGTATACTTCGTCTACCAATTCTTTTGTTGCCGTTTCGGGAGCATAAAAAGTGTACTCTACTTTTTTTCTGATATAGTCGTAATCGCCTCTTTTGGGGTAAGACCCTCCCATAGCATTTTCATACAAACCTGAACTACCGGTGAGCACCATGCTGTGCACAAACTCCGGGTGTTTTTTAGTAAAAACAAGACCTACGTGCCCTCCTAAAGAGTTACCCAATAATGTGACCTTTTTAAAGCCCTGAAATTGTATAAACTCATAAATGAAATCAGCAAGCCCTTCAACACTGGTGCTTAATATGGGCATTTCATAAATAGGCATTAGCGGAATAACCACCCTGTAGTTGGGAGAAAATCTATCTAACACATCCTTCCAGTTGCTTAGTGCCCCAAATAAGCCATGAAGCAATAACAACACCTCCCCTTCTCCCTCATCAATGTATTTGAATTTACCGCCTTCTTTTAATTCGTAACTCATGAAATAGCAAAATTAATGACCAAATATATGAATTTTACTGCTTTGATAATGAAAAGTGATTCACCCAATTTGAAATTAGCCTATTGCCGAACTGTGTAAGTGCGGCTTCAGGGTGAAATTGAATTCCCCATGAAGGAAACTGCCTGTGTGCAATGGCCATTACCTCATCTTCCTTTACAGAGGTGCAGATTACCTCCAACTGTTCAGGTACTGATTTAAGTACTAAAGAATGGTACCTTACCACATCAAAGTTGCTGACTTTAATCCCGCTGAACATAGGGTGATGGTGGTGTACAACTGAAGAAATCTTACCGTGCATGGGCTGCACTGCTTTGTCAATAACCGCACCAAAATGAACGCCAATAGCTTGGTGCCCCAAACAAATGCCCAAGATGGGTTTAGTAAAATTTGCGACAACAATATCCATCAACTTACCGGCTTTTTGCGGAATTCCGGGACCCGGTGATAACACAATTCCATCGTATTCACTTAGTGCATCAGGTGTAAGACCAGGTTCATCATTACGCTTTACATCGCACTGAACACCTGCCAAAGCGAGATAATGTTGTAAGTTGTAAGTGAAAGAATCGTAATTATCAATCAGAAGAACCATTGCTATCGGGCAAGAAAAACGGCACCACTTCTCGACTCCCTGTCATCCCCATAGGTGATGAAGTCAAAGTAATAGTAGTACATATCTCCCGGTAACTTTTCTCCTTTTGATGTTCCGTCCCAACTGAATTTTTCACCCACTTTCACTTCCTGTTCATACACTATCTGCCCCCATCTGTTGTAGATAATTCCTTTGTATGTTTCAACTCCTGAGGTAAATACTTCAAAATTATCGTTCAGTCCGTCACGGTTGGGGCTAAAGGCACTTGGAATATAAAAACTAACAAAGTCATCAACCCGAATATAAGCGGTATCATAACTTACACAAGCTCCCAAAGAATTCTCTACTTTCAGGATGATGCGGTAAAAACCGGTATCCTGATAGGTGAAAATGGTATCCCTGCTCCGGCCTAATAATCCTGATGTATCTCCAAAATCCCAAAAATAAGTGTCGGCACCAATACTGGTATTAAAGAAACTAACCACCAAAGGAGCTTCTCCTCGTTCCGGCTCAAATTCAAATGAGGCATACGCCTTAGGAACAACCTTCACATTGATGGTATCCATACGGCTATCACACTCGCCTTCCTTAATTTTAACTCTGTAAGCTGTTGTTTTTTCAGGTTTTACTGATAAGAAGGAGAGCGTGTCTTCAGGCTCTACATCTTTACCTATCCAAGTATACTTGGGATCAATTGCATTGGTATTAGCAACTAAAATGGCTGAATCAGTTTTACAAATTGTGATATCAGGACCAAGATTCACAATGGGCTTAGGATTCACAAAAATAGTCACCGAGTCATATGCCAGACATTTTCCGTCAGACACTTTCAATGTGTATGTGGTAGTTTGTAGAGGAGTAGCCTTGGGAGTTCTGCTGGTTTGTGCCGAAATGCCGGTGGCCGGTGTCCAGAAATAACTGTAATCCGGTGGACCTAAAGCGGCCGCCATACTCACAATCTTTCCCTCGCATATGCTAATATCCTGATCAGGAAGTTCAATACTTGCATTGGGTATTGGCTGAACTACAATTAACAAACTGTCTATGGCTTTACACGCAATAGTAGTATTGTCTTCTACAGTAAGGTAGTACCAGGTGGTAGTGGTTGGATTTGCAACTGGGTTAGGAATAGTACTGCTACTAATTCCGCCAGGAGGTACTGTTACCCAGCTAAACGAACCTGTTCCTTTTGCATTTAGGTATACCAAATCACCGAAACAAATGGTCGTATCATTACCCGCATCTACAGATGAACTGGAGTTGGAACCTACTGTGATAGTAAGTGAGTCTATTGCTAAACAAGCACCTTTTACACCGAACACTTTGTATTTGGTAGTAACGGGTGGGAATGCCGTAAGCGTTGGTTTACTAATATCACCCGGATCAATACCTGTGGACGGGCTCCAGAAATAGGATGTTGCTCCTGTTGCCGAAAGTTCTACCGGTTCACCGGGACAAATAGTAGAATCGCCTGTAAATGCATTGACAAAATTCTTGAAATTATCTACCCGCACTCTCACAGTATCTGATTCAACACACACACCTCGTTTAGCTGTTACCCTATAAGTTGTTTCTGTTACAGGGGCTGCTTTAGGATTAGGCAGTGTTGCATCGTTAAGTGTCAGGGAAGGAGTCCACGCATACGTATCGGCACCTCCGGCCCACAATTGTATACTATCTCCGTCACATATGGCCGAGTCGGGGTAATTATACAAATCTAAAAAGCCGACAAAATTATCAACTGTCACTTTTACATCATCATTATCTGTACAGTATCCTTTCACTACAGTTACTGTGTAGGTAGTTGTAACAGTGGGCACAACTGTAGGAGTATCCTGATATCTTATTGTACCAAAACTTGCTCCCCAATCGTATGAGTTTCCATTTGATAACGAAGCATCAAGTTTAGCTGAAGCTCCTATACAAATGGTAGTATCAGGACCTGCATTGGCATAATTAAAATTACTATCCACCGTAATTCTGACAGTATCATAACCGATGCAAACCCCTTTGGTACCTTTTAGAATATAGTTGGTAGTAGTAGGCGGATTTACCACAGGGTTAGGAATAGTTGTACTGGTAATGGCTATATTAGGTGACCAAAAATAGTTACTTGGCCCGAATGATGCGCCCAACTGTGCAGAGCCACCGTAACAAAAACCGTCATCGGAACCTGCATTAGTGAAATTTTTATAATTATCTACCTTTACATTTACCGTGTCTTTATCCGTACATAATGTACGCGTTACGTATACATAGTAATTCAGGGTTTGAGATGTATTGTTAGGTGTAACCGGTTTTATCCAGGGGTTGGAGCTGTTGGGGTTACTTATACCCAGGGTGCTGGTTGCGGGTATCCATTGGTAAGTAGTACCTCCGGTAGCAGGCAAACGAATAGAATCTCCCTGACATAAAGATGTATCAGCTATAGTTTGTGCAAATCTCTTGTAGGAACCATAAGTAAAGGATGAAATTTGAGCCGCTGATAGGGCTTTGTTAAATAACCTCACATCATCTAAACGTCCGTTAAAAGCAGTATTGGAATAAGGCGAACCGCCCATCATCAACACACCTGAAACTGTAGGCGATGTTTGAGTGCCGGTGTATTTTTGCACGCCATTTATATAAAAAGTATAGGTATCTCCTGCTTTGGTCATGGCCACATGAGTCCATGCGATAGGAGTTAATTTAGCCGATGCATCACAAATCCAGTTATTACCTACTTTAATGCTCAGATTGTTTCCACCGGATGCTGCACAATTATCAAGTGTAATTCCATACCCATCGCCTGTAGTATTATTACCCAAGAAGATGAGAGGGGTATTTTGACCATTGAAATTGGAATACACCCAGCCCATTATTGTTACACTATCTTCTGCAGCCATTATAACGGGCCTTGTGGCAATGCTGTTAGCACCATTAAATGTTGCGGCTGAAAACGGGTTACCAAGTCTATCTGAAGTATAGCCTACATTTTTAATGTAGGCAGGATGCAAAGCATTGCCTGTTTCTTCCATGTATGTTGAAGCACGCAAAGGATAGCAGGCAACCAGATTAGTATTGCCCGGATACTCTGCGGAACAATCAGAACAAAAATTTATATTTTGTGTAACATTCACTTTGACTGTGTCATATGCAACACAATTATCTACACGTACTTGTACAACAAAGTCTCTGGTATTGTAAGGCTTAGCATAAGGATTATTTACCGTACTGTCGCTCATCCAATCAGAACTTTGCCAGGTGTAAATGCTACCTCCTGATGCATTTAAGCGAACAGAGTCCCCTAAATTTATGGTGGTATCATTACCCGCAATGGCAACCGGAGGAGCAATAATCGGAATTGGGTAACCCGTATCAACACAGGCTACAAAGGGAGATGTTGTACTAATAAGTAACCGGTAATTACCGTTTACTACCGCATTGGCCGGAATAGTGATGGTAATGGTATCTGAGGTTGTGCCCGCTTTGCCTCCCATACTATCCGGACTGGCAAAACTTCCATTCATGTCAGACATCTCCACTTTAAAGAAATTACCTGCCTGATAAGAAGCACCTGACGTAGTGTATACTACTTTCACCTGACTTCCCGGACAGGTAGGCACACCTATTAAATCTGTAATAGTTACTTTAGGCTTTTGACCTTCTATGATGGTAACGTAGGGAGGGAATGAAACCCCATTTCCTACACTCACACAAACAATATCAGGTGTGTTATCTCCGTTCAAATCGCCAATGGCAATACCAGTAGGGCGGCCTGTATAGTTAGAAATGTCAATACCTGATTTTCCTAAAGGAAACGAGAATGATGGGGAGGCTACTGTAGATGTATTTTTGGCTACCGAAATTGAGGTAGGCAAATAATCAGGTGTCACAATTTCAGGTTTTTGATCACCATCAAAGTCGGCCATATCAAAATAATGTGCATTATTATTTATGCGTACAGGAACATGCGTTGGCCCTGAAAAACTCGCGGCTGTAATTGAACCCGGCACAGTTATGAGATTCCTGTGAATGGTAATTATACTGTCGGGTATTGTAGTAACAGGTGTTCTAACTCTGGAATACACAATATCAGGCTTATTATCACCATCCACATCAATAATCTTTATTCCCATGGGTTGATTGAATGTACCAATATTTACAGGTGCTGCTAAGGAACTGGCGTTGATTACACCCGTTATACTTTGATTTCTGAATATTCTGATGGTTGCAGCCGAACTACATGCAACTGCAATATCTAATTTTCCATCGCCATCAAAATCTTCTATATCAAAATGGGACACGCCAACTGTACCCGGCAAGGCAAAAGTGACAGCGGTGGCAAAATCTGCCGCTACAAAGTTACCCGGGGTAGCCTTTTGATTTCTTAAAATATTCAATATCGGAGAAGCACCGGAAGTAATAGCTAAAATTTCAGGTCTTCCATCTCCGTCTATATCAGCTGCAGCAGCATAAATGGGCAATCCTGAACATATTATTGATGTGGCGGGATCAAATTGTATGGTGCCTGAGGAACCTGTATTTCTTAGAATAGCAATGTTAGGAGATCCACCTGCAGGAACTACGATATCTTGTCTACCATCACCATCAAAGTCTGCAGCTACAATGTTAGTTCCACCTGCAGGCGTGCCACTACCAAAAGTATTAATATCTGTAAGCTTAGTAAATGATGAAGCAGTGATATTGGCTCCCGTTGTAACATTATTTTTGTATATATTAACTTTAAGAGGATTACCTTGCTTTGAAACAGTAGCCACATCAGGTTTTCCATCCATATCAAAGTCTGCAATTATAGGAAAAACAGGTAATACCAATCCAGTATTAGTTAGGGGCACTCGCGTTCTAAATGAGTTAGAGTACAACGGTGGGGTACATGGATTAACAGGTTTGAATACATATTTTGTTACAACCGTTCTGTTGTTAGCTGTTACAGTGATTTTTTTGTACTGCGCTCCTGCGGGCACCCTCACATAAATAGTTGTTGATGTACAGCTATCCACTGTGGCTTTAACGTTTCCGAAAAAAACGGCATTCAGAACCGGAGTAGTACTAAAATTAGTTCCTGTGATGGTAATCGTTGTACCGTACGATGCTGCCTTGGGGTTAAAATCTGTAATGGTAGGGGTTTGCGCCCAAGAGTTCCATGCTAACACTACACAAACTGATGTAAGCCAATTTCTAATCTGCCTCATTCTTTGATTGTAACAATTTTACCTAACCTGTTTGCACAAAGTTAGTAAAAAACATAACCAATTCAAAAGAATAAAATAGTGCCTAAAACACTTAACTACCTGACTATGTGTATAGGGCCTGCACGCTCATTTCGGCCCACGCCCCTTACGGTGTAATTCAAAATAAAGAAATAGACCCCGTCTGCAACGTCTGACCCTCTGTATCTGCCATTCCAACTCACTACATTAGTGCCACTGGTATAATCTTGCTCAAATAACTTTTCTCCCCAGCGGTTAAAGATCATAACGGAGTAATCAGAAACGCCAATTAATGTAACCTCCCAGGTGTCGTTTGTTCCATCTTCATTAGGCGTAAATATGTTCGGGATATAAATTGAGAGTGAATCGGAAACTTTTACAAACTTCCATGCAGTATCCTTACAACCAAAATTGCTTTCGGCTATCAATCTGATTCTATATGTTCCTGTATCACTGTAAACATAGTTGGTATCAAAAGACCTTCCCGTAATTCCGGCATTGTCACCAAAGTTCCAGAAATAATTCACTGCACCAATAGACTGATTCTGAATATACACCTTGTGAGGAGGGAAACCCTTATCAGGTGTGGCAGCAAACTTCGCAAGGGGTACAGGCCATATTGTTACGCTCGCTGTATCCATTAAACTGTAGCAACCTGCCGACTTTACCCTTACATAATACTCTTTAGTAACCTGCGGTGAAACGTTTACGGAGGACGAAGTATCTGACGTGCTCCATTCATATTGATAAGTTCCTGCTGCCAATGGGGTAGCATACAGGAAAGCTTTCCCACCCTCACAAAATGCAGTATCATTAACTTTTACTTCAGGAGCCGGATTCACTGTTATAAGCACACTGTCATATCCTTTGCAACTACCCCCGTTGGATACCTCTACTTTATACCTCACAGTTGAAGACACTGTGGCGATGGGATTATGTATCAGCGGTGAGGAAAGACCTCCGGTGGGTGTCCAGGTGTACTTACTGCCACCTGTTGCCCAAAGTTGAATTGCAGCGCCTGAACAAACAACAGTGTCTGCATTCGTAATATTCCCCGTAATGCCTGATGTAACCAATACTGTTACTGTGTCAGAGACCTCGCAGCCCTGACTCTCGGTGGCATATACTGTAAAAATGGTTGCTGTTGAAGGAAAGGCTTTGGGGTTATAAATAGTACTGTCATTCATTGCGTTGGATGGTGTCCACCTGTATGCACTAAGCCCGGCAGTTGCAGCGAGCTGCACAGTATCTCCCAAACAAATAATTTGCGTAGCACCTGCATCAACAGACTGTGGGGACTTCACGGTAACTGATACGGTATCATACCTACGGCAATAAGCATTGGAAGATTTTGCAATAAAATTGGTTGTAGTTAACGGTAAAGCTATAGGGTTAAAAACCGTGGAGTCATTTAATGCAGATGAGGTTCTCCACCCGATTACACCGGTACCGGTTGCATTTAGCTGAACTGACTTACCCGGACAAATACTGGTATCGCTGCCGGCATTCACTCCAACGGGAATATAGGTTACTGATACAGTATCCAAATCTGTACAGGCTCCTCTTATCGCTTTAAGCACGTACGTTCTGTTTTGGTTGGGCTTAACAAATGGTGTTTGGCCTGTAGTGTCTGAAAGGCCCTGCTGAGGATACCAAGCATGAGTGACACCTCCGCTTGCTGTTAACCGAATGGAATCTCCTGCACATACTGAGGTATCAGTACCCGCATTGGCGAACTGAGTAAATGAACGGCTATAAAGCTGCATTATTTCAGCAGCAGAAAGTGCTCTTGCAAAAACCCTTAACTCATCAACCTTACCTCCGAAATAATCAATAGTACCTGGATCATCCCTACCAATATACATTGAACTTCCTGAATTTGATGCAAACGTTCCGGGTGATGTTGACTGCCCAGCATACACCCCGTTAACATAGTAGGAGGAGTTGTTATTATTAAAAACTACAGCAATGTGGTACCATGTATTTAAACTAATGCCTGTACCATTAAAATCCCATAACTTACCGTTGTTGATTACTGATACCCCATTGTCTTTTAATGATACCCTGTACTGACAATTTGTTGTTGAGTTGGATTTACTTAAAATGGAGGCATAATTTACACCAAACTGAGTACTCCATCCGGTTACCTGAACCCAAAAGACAGTGGTTAGTCTTGCAACGGGAGAAGAAATGGACGCAGAGTTAGGCACCTCAATGTATTGCGAACTACCGTTAAATGAATATGCGCCTCCTGTGTTACCAAACCGGTCAGTTGAAAGAGTAGCTCCAAATAAATTACCGTGGTTACCGTTCCCACTTAGGTCATTCGCATCACCATTAAACAAATAACAAAGCACCAAACTGTCATTTACAGGGTAAACTGAGTTACAATCGCTACAAATATTTGAACTCACATATACCATTACTGTATCGTACTTAAAACAGTTTCCGTTACTTGCTTTAATAACGTACCTTGTATTAATGACCGGTTTTGCCCAAGGTGATAACAACGTGCTATCAGATAATCCTGTTGAAGGGCTCCATAAATAAGATGTTGCATTGGAAGCTGTAGTATTCAATACAACACTATCTCCCAGCATAATTGTTTTATCTGTGCCAGTATTAACACTTATGTTTATCTGGTTGAGCGTGATTGTATCGTATGCCATACAGCCTACCGGATTAGTTACTTTTACCCAATAAGTACCCGGAATTGCTGTATTGATAGTTTGTGTTGCCGCAGTAGTAGACCACAGATAAGTTGAACCGGAATTATTTGCATTCAGTGTTTTACTAAAGCCTCCGCAAAAAGTAGAATCTGCACCTAAATTTATTGCTGGCGGAGCAGGTGAAATATTTCGGAAAACGGTAGCCTGACTGCTATTCTGACTACATATCGCAACATCAGGCATGGCATCATTGTCTATATCAACTATTTCTGAGCCAGTAGGTAGTTGTCCTGTAGAAAACAATACATGTGCAGAAAACAAAAGTGTTCCCGGAACACTTTTGTTTCTGATTAAGCTCAGGTTATCTGCCTGACTATTGGGGGTGACTATGTCAACTTTACCATCTCCATTTATGTCGCCTGTTGAAAAAAATTGCGGACCTGCACCAGTTGCTACATCAACTTTAGTCGCAAACGAAGAAGCGTTAAAAGCTCCCGTAGTATATAAATTTCGTAAAACGCTAAAATAATGTGGCCCTGCTCCATTTGTTACACCAATATCTAGTTTACCATCCCCATCAAAGTCAACTGCTTTGACAGCAACCGGATTTGTAACCGAAATATCAAATTTAGCAGCAAACGAAGTACTGATTAAACTCCCCGTTGTATGAACATTTCTATAGACTGAAATTGTATTCGATCCTGCGTTGGCAACAAATATCTCCGGCTTACCATCGAAATTAATATCTCCCGCATCTACACTGGTAACCGTAGCTCCCGTAGTAAAGTCAAATGAGGTTCCAAAACTTATTGCTCCTATAGTTGAGGTATTGGGGAAAACGGTGATTTTACTTGCAAAAATAGTTGTAACCACCAAATCAGGTTTACCATCTAAATTAAAATCAGCAACAGCCGAATTAAAACCCTGCCCGGGTAATGAAAAATCAACTTTAGTTGCAAAACTAATTGTCCCGGGAGTGCTGGTGTTTCTTAATATTGATACCATGTTAGCATTGTAGGATGGCACCGCAACATCCAACTTTCCGTCACCATCAAAATCAACAATTGAAATTAATCTGGATGATGCACCTGTTGTAATATCTACCTTAGATGCAAATGTTGATGAATTAATAACTCCATTGGTGGAGGTGTTTCTCAGAACGCTTAGCGTACTGCTAGTCATATTGCCGAGTAACAAATCACTTTTCCCGTCTCCATCAATATCTGCGGCTTTAATGTTCTGAGGATTGGTACCTGATGCAAAAGCAACTGCAGAAGATAAAGAGGAGGTTAATAATGTATCTGAACAACGCAAGTGTTTCTGTAAAAAATTGGCTACAGAAATGCTTGTTTGACCAGACACTGTAACAAAAATACGTTCGTTTACTGCGCCATAAGGTACAATTGCCTTTATCTGTGTGGTTGTTGCTGAAACAATGGTCGCTCTTATTCTACCTATTCTTACTGTGTTATTTGCTGCTATTGAACTAAAGTTGGTTCCGGATATCGTAACTGTGTCATTAACATAAGCTGATAAAGGTGTGAAGCCTGAAATAGTGGGTACTTGTGCAAAACAAAGTTGAACAAATAATATTAATGCAGTGAGAAAAGGTATTTTCTTCATTTCTAAACTTGTTTAACAAAAATTGCATCTGCCTGAAGCATACGCCCTGTGTCTTTATCACAGAAAACAGGAAAAACAGACCACAATACAAACTGTCTTTTTTCCATATACTCCACCATTTCCTTATACAACTGCTGACCAGTGTATAACTCTATAAACGAGAGCTCTAATTCCACAATTTTAATTTTCTCCAAAACCTTTTCAGCTCCCATTAACACATTCATTTCATAACCTTGGGTATCAATTTTGAGCATCATCGATTCAGACAATATCTCACTATTCATTTCTATGAAGTTGTCTAATGTAGTGATTTCGGTTTGTTCAACAGAAACGTATTCAGACTCAGGTGCTGCAGATTTATGTGACTTTTCCATAGCCAAAATAGAACTGCTTTGGGAGTTTTCAGATACATTAATTTCAATTGTTCCTTCTTGGTTTCCTAATGCTGCCCTTTTTGCAACCATCCAAGCCGTATCGTTTTTTGAATTTTCTTTCAAACTATTCCATGCTTTACTCAAAGGCTCGAAAGAAACTATCTTATTACAGTACCCTAGTTGCCTTAACATATTGCCGAATTGCCCCTCATTTGCCCCCACATCAAACACCGTTTTTACTTGAAAATCATCAATAAGTTTCTTCAAAACCAGTGAATGAGAAGTTTCATATCCTAATAAAACAACTTCAAAACCAGCCTTATTGAGCATTTTCCTGACAATTCTTCTTACTAACTTTATCACTATGTAGGGTTTAAATGGGGTAAAGTATATTTTTGCGTTTTATTTGTGCAATATACATTCAGATATGGAAAAAGAAAAAAACAGTTTATATGCCTTGGCTCAGGCTTTATACAGGAAGATATTTTTCAAAAAAATTCTTAATGAACAAATTAAAAATTTCAATGGGGTTAACTCCATTGAAGAGTGGGAAAAGCTGGGTCGCCCTTCTCCGCCTCCGGCAATATACAAGCAACAAATTGTCTCTAAAATACAAAAAAACAGCCATGTATCTATTCTGATTGAAACAGGGACGTTTATGGGAGATATGATTTATGCCAACCTGAAAAATTTCAAAAAGATATATTCCATTGAAATTCAACCCGCCATTCACAATGAAGCTAAGCAAAGGTTTGTTTCTGAAAAACATGTCACTTTATTGTTAGGTAACAGCCCCGGTCAGCTCAAAAAAATATTGGATGAAAAAAATGAACCTGCCATTTACTGGTTGGACAGTCACTATTCAGGTGGGGTAACCGGTAAGTCAGACAAAGACACCCCTATTATAGAAGAACTATCGCTCATCTTCGCTAAGCTAAACAAAGAAGATATTATCTTAATTGACGATGCACGTTATTTTGTTGGAACCAATGATTATCCGACAATAGAAGGGCTAAAGCAATATATCTACGAATTTGACCCTAAACTGCAGGTGAACGTAAAAAACGATATTATTGCCGTAGCCTATTCAAACATTGAGCCCGAACTGTCTTAGTAATTTATTCACAACCCTTATCCTGTATAGCAGAGGGGGAAATACATATTTAAGGTAAACTCGTTCGGCCTCTTTATTTACTTTCACACCTGTAACCGGTTGCTTTATTTCTCCTATTTCATGTGTAGCAATATTAGCCAGAATATGGTCGGCCTTGTTAGTGTTCAGTGCTAAATCACCATAACCAATATTACTCACCAGATTTTTTGCAGGTATAACCCCTAGCCCATTATTGTACCATGTATTAAAAAACCACTGGTAATCCCATGTGTCTACTGAACCCTCTTTAACTCCATTTAAGATACTTAGGTATTCTTTTCTGATTCTCTTGTTTGGGATAAGTTCATTGAAGCATCCGTTTTTGTAATACTCATCAAATCCGCTCATCTCAGGGTCATATTTCTGCCAGGCTCTTTTCCATGTTGCAAAGCCCCATATATGATTGTGTCTTGTAAAAGTATATGATGCTTCAAAGGGGACTTCATTAAACAGAAAATTATTTCCTGAAATATGCATCACTGATTCATCATTCTTGTATTTGTCTAAAAGCTCCTCACAAAATCTAAAAAAAGATGTATGGGGTAAACAATCGTGCTCAAAGATTACCCCTGCCTCCTCTTGCTCAAATAGCCAGTTTATGGCATGCCCGATGGCATATCGTGGTCCCATATTCTTATCAAGGAAAAGTGTATTTATTTGACAGGGCCAATTTATTTGCTCCAGCAACCACTTACGCACTTCTGTAACCTGCTGCTCCTCCTCGGGTTTACCTTCCCTGCCCGCATCACTAAAGAGGTACAGTGTCTCCGGTTGAACTTTACGAATGGCTTCAAATACCTGCCTTGTAGTATCTAACCGATTAAATGTGATAAATAGAACAGGGGTGGAAAAACTCATCTGATTTTATATGAAATACATAATTTAGACTTTCTCAATTCTTTTAATCATAGGACCATCTCAAATACTTAAAAAATATTTTTGGGATTAAATGCTTTTGAAAGTAGATAAAAGTTTTCTCTAGTACTTACAAATAATGCTGGACAAAGATAATTGCAAATGCCATAAGATAAAATTGCTGATGTGGCTGCGCCAAAAAGTCCATAATGAGGTATCAAGATTAGATTAAAGATGATATTTGAAATAGCACCTAAAAAATTGTACAAAATTGTATACTTTATTTTCCCTTCTATCAAGAACCACAGTTGCGCTAATGTACCTGAAAATATAAAAACTCCTGACCAGATATGAACTTTTAATACATCTGCAGCTAGTGCATATTGAATACCGTACAGCAGATTTATAATACTATCTGAAAGAAGTGTTATAACAATCGCAATGCCAATACTCATCCAAATCATTCCACTATACATTCTTGTAATTTTCTTTTTGAATACCTCTTTGTCATTTACTCTGGTTTCAATTAGGTTTGGCATCACGGATATATATATCATACTTGGAATGAAATACCATATTTCTGAAAATTTTAATGCCACAGAATAAACCCCTAAAGATGCTGGCCCAGAAATACCTTCAATCATAACCTGCCCAATCTTATAATATGCAAACGTACCAACATGGCTTATAAAAATCGGCCAAGAAAGACCCAGCAATGTCCGGGATTCTACTACAGAAAAGTCCCATTTAAAATAAGACTTACTTCTAATTTTAAAAATTATCAATAAACTGATGGCATTTAGCAGAATCTCGAAAAAATATGCAAATGCAAAATATTCAAGTGGATAATGATAAATCAATAATACTATTCTTAACCCAAGAATAATAAGTAAGGAAATATTTTTTGAAATAACTGCATACTTAGAAAGTGATTGAGCTTGAAACCAATAATCAATCGCATCAAAGATCTGAAATATTGAGCTTAAAGATATAACTACAACAGCCCAAAAGGCACTACCTTCGTTTTGTGTTAAAAAAGCATATAAAATACAAAATATCACAGTTACAATACTTCCTATAAACTTTAAACCTATTGTTGCAGATAATATTGTATTTGTATGTTTGGGCCTCTCGACTAACTCCTTTACAACAATAGAATCAAGTCCTAGGGTTAATAAGGGCGTGCATAACCCTAATAACGCAATTGCAAAACTATAATCACCAAAATCTTTGGGACCAAGATATCTGGCCATCCAAACACTCACAAGAATACTGAGTCCGTATCTTAGAAACTTATCTGTAACAAGCCAGAAAAAATTAGCAATAACACCCCTAGTGCTACCAGCACTGCCAATGATTTTCATTTTTACTAATATCTCAACTAACGGATTCTTCACTTTTTTTTGCTTTTTATTTCATTCTGAAAAGTGGCGACCAAATCTCAATTGAATCTGTCCTATCAGGATTACCTATATGGTATGGATTGTATAGCTTGCTGATTAATGAATATCCTTTGGGATAATCAACCCCAACTTGATTTAAGCACATAATTGTTTCTTCACTTATTTCTTGATCTAAAATCAAAAATGCACCAGATACTTTCCCCTTCCTTGACATTAAGGCTTTACAATTCATATCCACATCACTTGGATATCCATTTAAAAAAAGATTATTCCCTGGCGAAACGGCATCCAAAGCATAAACCACACCTCCCAAACCATACAAACCAATAATGTAATCTCCACTTTTAAAGTTAGTTTTTGTCTCAAAAACATTTTTAATTTCATCAAAAAAAAGTTTTGTTTCTTTGTCAAATTTAATCCCTTTGAGTATTGGCATGTTTTTGACTATATACTCATGTTTAAACAATGGGGCATTAAGTCTATGCGGTGAGAAAATGATACCATCTATGAAATGAAAAAAAACAACAATTACCAAACATAAATACATTACTAAAGCATATAGTTTTGATATTTTTTTTGAAAGATAAATAATGAAAAAAAATGCCACTGAAATCCATCCTGTCAAATTAAGTAATGTATGCATTATTAAACTAACAGATGTACCAGCTGCTGCTATAAATGGCAATATCAATAAAAATAGAAAAATCAATATGAGGTGAGCTTTTCCAAGTAAATATTTCGTTTGTCTAATTGAAACAAATGGCACAATAGTGCTCATTAAAAAAAGATTAATAAAAATGTAGAATTTTGATGAATTATAAATGTATGTAAGCTCTCCAGAAACTTTATATAGACCAAAAGAATATATTATTAATGCAAACAACAAAACTGGAACATATAATGTCCATGCTTTAGTTCTCCCTTGCTTATAAAGGTTAACTAAAAAGTAATTTAAAAAAACTAAAAAAACAACTCCCGTATTAACTGATTTAACTAAAAGAATAAAGATATCGTTAAGATAACGCTGAAGAATAAAAGAGGAACCATGAGTACCCTTATATTCAGAATTTCCCAGGATAGATAAGAAAAGGTTCAAATAAGGTTCGAAAAAAGAGTGGGAATCTTTCAATATAAATAAAATAAATAAAATTGAAATAACAACACCAACAATCAGCGAAGACATATACCAGACAAGTAATTTTATGTTGCCCCAGTAAAAGCAAATTAAAATAACAACAATAGCAACAATTAATGAAAAACAAGAGATAAACTTCACAAAAAAATGAAACGGAAAAAGGAAGCCAACAAAAAGTATCGATAGTGTTGATAGTACTTTTGAGTTGTTTAAGAAATGAAGATGAAAGAAAAGTACTCCAACTATCAATAGAACTAATACAGAGTTAAACGAATTGTAGGAGAGTGTTCGATAATTAAAGACAAATAACAGGAGCACTGATGTGAATAAAAGTGAGAAATAAGTCCATTTGAGTGTTGAACTAACAAGATCATGAAAGTACTTAGAGAGAAAAAGCCAGCTTCCTATCGAAAAAATCAACCAGCCTATAGAAAGAAAAAAGACACATGCAATTCTATAAGAAATAATATTTATTGGAATAAAGTTCAAAAGTAAAGATGTAGCATTTTGAATTTTAAAAATGAAATAATTGCTTTCTAATGGGAACTTGGCAAGTAGCAATAGACATCCTTCATCATCTATATCAAACCCAAAATTAGTTGACCAAAGTATTGTAACTAAAGAAAAAACAGCGAGACAAAACGTCAGAGTAAAGACTATTGATTTAAATATATTTCCTGACATATTTTATACTCTTCTGTGATATCATTATTCTTAATCAGATTACTACCCTCGTTATTTGCACCTTTATTTACAAAAACCAGATTATGATAGAAATGTATGGATGTGATGTTTTTATCTAAGTATGATGGGACGTAACCAGGTTTGATTATTTCCTCATAATTCAATGCATCAACAAGACTTTTAAACAAAGTCATCATAGAATTAGGATTATTCAAATTATGACTATCTCCACCAAAAATAGGGTAGTAAGAAGTCTGTGTATCTTCAATAGCATAAATACCATTTTCTGATAAATACGGGAATAAAAATTTGAAGCTGTGGATAACATGCTCATTTATATGACTTCCATCGTCAATAATAATATCAGGGGTGCCAATCTCGTCTAATACTGATTTTAGAAAATCATTATCGACCTGACTTCCTTTAAACGTTTTTATCCTACTCGAATTGTGAGGGCTTTTGTCATAGATATCAATTGCATAGATATTACTATTAGGGAAGTAATTCGACCACATCCTCAATGAATTTCCACCTGCTGTTGGTTCTTCATATCCCCCCACCCCAATCTCAAGAATTACTAGCTTCTTTTTTCTTAAATGCTTAAAGTGTGCGTTATAATGCTGAGTATACCAATGGCTGCCCCATTTATCAGATCCATTTAATTCTGCTAATTTATTCAAATCAGAACTGAATAGTTTTGACATAAGCGGAACATAAAAATTAAAATATAATGACTTTAATTTACTCAGCTGATATTCACTAAAATAACTACCTAACTGTTTTAATCTCTCTTGATTCATATTTATTTGATTCAAATACCGCTCAAATATATTACTAACTCAGTAAAACATATATCAATAAAACAAGCACCAATAAATGACAATAAATTATACGGGTTCAGAAATTGTTAAACAGTTTTTTCAAAAAAAGCTATTTTTGACGGTTTAATATATATAAAAGCATCATGCATAAAGCCATTTCGAGTTGCCGAATTTGTGGAAATAAAAACCTGATTGAAGTCGTAAACCTTGGTAATCAATACTTAACAGGTGTATTCCCCAAGTCACCCGAAGAAAAAATCAGTTCGGGGCCATTGGTTTTAGTAAAATGTGACGACATATCAAATGACTCTGCCTGCGGCTTACTACAGTTGGCTCATAGTTACGACCATAACGAAATGTATGGGGAAAACTATGGATATCGTTCAGGTTTAAACAAGTCTATGGTAAGGCACTTGCAGGCTAAAGTGAATAAAGTTATGTCAGTTGCCCATCTAAATGACAATGATCTTATTATTGACATCGGCAGTAATGATGCCACTACCCTCAGAACTTACCCAGCTGGTAAGTTCCAATTAGTTGGAATAGACCCTACGGGAAACAAATTCAAAAACTACTACCCTGAACATATCAGTTTAATAGCAGATTTTTTCTCTGATGAAGCATTCCACTCTAGATTTCCAGGAAAAAAAGCCAAAGTAGTTTCATCAATAGCCATGTTCTATGACCTTGAGGAACCTATGAAATTCATGCAACACATATATAATGTGCTTGATAATGAGGGAATATGGATATTTGAACAAAGCTATATGCCCAGTATGTTAAAAGTGAATGCTTATGATACAATTTGCCACGAACATCTTGAGTATTATGCTTTAAAGCAAATTAAATGGATGGCTGACCGAGTTGGCTTCAAAATAATCGATGTTGAATTAAACAATTCTAACGGTGGGAGTTTTGAAGTTATTTGTGCAAAAAAAGAGTCTTCCTATTCTCCAAATATGGTTGCAATAAGTCCTATTGAGGAGGATGAAGCAAAAGCAGGCTTTAATACCTTAGAACCTTTTATCAAATTCAATGAAAGAATCATTAAACACAGAACTGAGTTAATTAACAAGCTAAAAGAGTTAAAAGCAGCAGGGAAAAAGGTGTTGGGTTATGGTGCATCAACAAAAGGAAATGTAATCCTTCAATATTGCGGCATTACAAATAATGACATCAATTGTATTGCAGAAGTAAATGAAGATAAATTTGGCTCTTTCACTCCCGGCACTTTAATCCCGATGGTATCAGAAGCTGATGCTAAGGCTATGAAACCTGATTACTTCCTTGTACTACCATGGCACTTCAAAGAAAACACTATAGAACGAGAACAAGACTTTATACAACAAGGAGGAAAATTCCTCTTCCCTCTTCCCGATATACATGAGGTAGGAAAATGAAGCACGCACTAATTATTGGCCATACCGGTCAGGATGGTACTTATCTTTTTAGTCTTTTAGAAAATCTTGGTTATGCAGTTACTGGAATCTCAAGTAAAGAGGTAAAATCACCAATTTCTCTGAACTCTAAAATAGACATCTTAAATGAAAGAGAGGTAACTGAACTTATTAGAGAAATACAGCCCTGCGAAATATATTATCTTGCTGCTGTACATCAATCTGCAACAGAACAACACACCAATGAATCTGAACTTTTTAAGTCGAGTTTTAACATTAACGTTTTTGGCTTATTAAATGTGTTGAATGCTGTTGCAAAACATAGTTCTGCAAGCAAAATATTTTATGCTGCCTCATCCCATGTTTTTGGAGATAATTCAGATAATTTTCAAACTGAAGAAACCCCATTTAAACCTGTCTGTGTCTACGGCATAAGTAAATCGACTGCTATTCAATCCATTGACTACTTCATTAACCAGCACAAAATATACTGTAGCGTGGGCTATTTGTATAACCACGAATCTCCTTTAAGAGCAGAAAAATTTGTCTCCAAGAAAATTGTAAAAACAGCAATTGCTATTAGCAATGATTCCTCCATTAAACTTTTCCTTGGAGACCTTTCAGCCAAAATAGATTGGGGTTATGCACCAGACTATGTTAATGCAATGCATAAAATACTACAACTCGACAACCCAGATAAATTTATCATTTCAAGTGGTGTTCAACATACAGTTAAAGATTTTGTAGAAGAAGTATTTGCCTTGCTTGGACTAAATTGGGAAGACTACGTACAAGAAATACCAGGATTGCTGATTAAAAAACAAAAACGAAACTTGAAAGGAGATTCCTCCAAATTAAAAAAATTAACAGGATGGCAACCTAGTGTTGACTTCAAAGAAATGATACATATTTTAGTTGACTCGGAATTATCAAAACATGGCAAATAAGAAACTGATATTTATTCCAACTTACAACGAATCAGAAAATGTTGAGAACATTTTCACACAGATTAAAGCATTGGCACTTGACGCTGATTTGCTGTTTCTGGATGACAACTCACCAGACGGTACAGGGCGAATAATAGACCGTATTGTAACAGAGAATACGGGCGTTTATGTAATTCACCGTAGTGGTAAACTTGGAATTGGTAGTGCCCATATGGATGGGATAAACTGGGCGTACGACCATCAATATGAAACCTTAATTACCATGGACTGTGATTTTACACACTCTCCTTCATATATTATTGACTTCATCGAAGGCTCCACTAACCATAGCGTTGTTGTAGGATCCAGGTATATGAAAGAAGGTAGCCTGAAAGATTGGAATCTCTTCAGGAAAACACTAACTCATTTGGGACATGTCTTAACCAAATACATTCTTAACCTTACTTATGATGCTACCGGTGCATTCCGACTTTACAAATTGAATGAAATCCCTAAAGAACTATTTCATCTGGTTGAATCTCGTGGGTACTCCTTCTTTTTTGAGAGTCTATTCATTATCAATTATAATAAATTTAGGATCAATGAGATTCCGATAGATTTACCCGCAAGAACATATGGTAATTCTAAAATGGAAATACGTGACGCTTTAAAAAGTCTCAGGTACCTCTTATCCACCTTGAGGAGAAAACTGTTTGATAAAAAATCTCTATTATTAAAATAATGACTAACGAAAAGCAAATTCAAGATGACTGGGATGAGTATTGGACAGCATCCGAGAAAAAGTCTACCGGAAAGGCCTATGATGTATTCGCGAATTTTTACAGATACAATATCATTATTAAAATACTCAATCATTTTATAAAGAAACATTTTGAACCGGGAGATATGTTGCTTCATGCAGGCTGTGGCAGCGGAAAGGTTGACATGGATGTAGTGAAGTACGCCTCTGTAACAGCACTTGATATTTCCCCGGAAGCATGTAAAATATACAAACTAGTGCATGGTGAAAAGGCTGTAGTTAATGAAGGGAGTATATTTCACCTCCCATTTGATGATAACTCTTTTGACGGCATCTATAATTTGGGAGTTATGGAGCATTTTACAGAAGAAGAGATTCAAATTATACTAAAAGAGTTTTATAGAGTCCTCAAGCCAAAAGGGAAAATTGTTTTATTTTGGCCACCTGTGAATGGAATAACTGTAAAGGTCTTAGATTCAGCTCATTTTATTCTTAATAATATCCTCAAAAAAAACATCAAACTTCATCCAGATGAGATAACTCGGTTAAAGAATAAACAACATGCAATGAATATTATTAAAAAAACTGATTTTACTTTCATTGAGTTTTACTTTGGTATAAAAGATTTTTTCACTCAAGCTGTTGTAATTGCACAAAAATAAATATATTGCAATAATTGCATAAAATAATACGTAATTATATGAACCTAAAGCTTAATCATCTGTGCACCTTATTGACCTTAATTGCATTCATAAAAACATACGGTCAACCAACCGTTAGCAGTTTTACACCAACAAACGCTAAGTTTGGTTCAGCGATTACAATAAACGGCACTAATTTCAATACAACACCTTCAAATAACATTGTGCACTTTGGAGGAATGAGAGCGAATGTGACTGCATCAACATCAACATCAATTACTGCAACACTACCAATTGGAGCCACATATGGTCCAATTAGCGTCAATGTCTCAAATCTAAGCTATAGCAGTTTTTCATGCTTTACACCAACATTTGGAAATAGTGAATCTCTTAGCTCATCTTCTTTTTCAGGCTCAACATCAATAACGGCAGCCAGTGGACCTCTAAGTATTGCTTCTGGCGATATTGATGGAGATGGTAAAATTGATTTAGTTACAGCTAACCAAACTTCAAGTTCTTTCAGTGTTTTCAGAAATACTTCAACATTAGGAACTATATCATCGTCCTCTTTTGCTAGTAAGGCAGATTTCTCTTGTGCTAATCAAGCGCAGGGTTTAACTGTGGGTGATATTGATGGGGATGGTAAATTAGACGTTATTGTAGCTATTAGTAGTTCTAACTTGGTCTCTGTATTTAGAAATACCAGCTCAAGTGGGAGTGTCTCATTTGCATCTGCAGCTAGTTATTCCACTGGTTCTACCCCTTACTTTTTAAGCACAGGAGACTTAGATTTTGACGGGAAACCAGAAATAGTAATAACAAATTACGGAAGTAATACCGTGTCTGTATTTAGAAATACATCCTCTAGCGGATCAGTTTCTTTAGCAGCTAAATTTGACCTATCAGTAGGATCTCTACCTCATGACATCAAAATACAAGACTTGGACGGTGACGGTAAGAATGATATTGTAAATGCAAGCTATAATGCAAACAATTTATACATTTTCAGAAATATTCATACTAGTGGAACACTATCAGGATCGTCTTTCGCATCCTCTTTTAACATATCAACTGGAAGTGGATCAAATCCTGTTGGGGTTGAATCTGGTGATATTGATGGAGATGGTAAGCATGATATACTTTGCACAAATCAATCAGGAAGTACAATCTCTGTTTTCCGCAATACAAGCTCAAGCGGTTCACTTAGTTTTTCAAGTGCAACTACTCTAGCTGCCGGAAATACTGCACGCAGTGTTAGACTCAACGACATGAATGGAGATGGCAAGGTTGATATTATAGCAGCCAATATAGGCTCAGACAATATGCAGGTTTATCAAAACAACAGTTCATCTGGGTCCATTTCAATAGCAACTGGAAACACATTCTCCACTGGGGATCAACCATTCATGGCAATTGCAGTTGATATTGACGGTGATTACAAACCGGAAATTATCTCTGCTAACTATAATGCAACAAGCCTCACAATATATAGGAATGCTCAAATAAACACTGAACCTACATTAGCAAGTTCTAATCTATCCTTCAGCAATAATCTCGGAAGTTCAATTCAATTAAATTTTACTGTAGGTAATGGCGCAAGAAGAATAATACTTGCGAAGGCCAATAGTTCTGTCAATAGCACTCCCATTGATGAAAGAGATTATATTGCAAATTCAACATTTGGATCTGGAAGCCAAATTGGATCTGGCAACTATGTTGTTTATTCAGGTTCTGGAAATTCTGTTACTGTAAGTGGCTTAACAACCGGAATAACCTATCATTTTGCAATATTTGAATACAATGGCCAAGATGCAACTTCTAATTTTTTAATATCGTCATTTGAAACCAACAGTCAACTCCTACCAGTTGAACTATTAAATTTTTCAGGAATAAGAAAAGGCGACAACTCTGCTAGTTTGAGTTGGACAACCACTTGGGAATTGAATAACAACTATTTTGGAATTGAGAGAAGCATAGACGGCCTCAACTATGTTGAAATTGAGAAAATAAGCAGTAAACATGAAAATGGAACTTCAAGTACAATCTGCAACTATTCTCACATTGACAATACTATACCCGAGAATATAAATATCTATTATCGACTTAATCAAAAAGATTTTAATGGGAATACCAGCATTAGTAAAACAATTGTTGTTCCTAGTATAGAGAATTCCGTTAATCCTTCCGTTTCAATTTATCCTAACCCTGCAAAATCTACTTTGAAGATCGTTTTTGAAGATTATCAAGTTGCGTCTACACCAAACAAGGCAGATATCTTCAATATTAACGGAGGAATAGAAAAAACAATTTTGTTAAACAATAATGAATCTATTATTGATGTTTCAGACCTTAAAAGCGGATTGTATTACATCAAAATAGGTGCAAAAAGCATCAAGTTTACTGTTTTAACAAATAACTAACCATGGTACTTGCCCTAGCATCTCTTACTATGGTGCTTTTGCTAATCTTGGGCTGGGCAAATTTTGCTGTACGGTTATTGCATCATCTATTCAAACCAGAAAAACAAGACCCCATGCCTTTTGCTATGCAGCTTATACTAGGCATTACTTTGTGTACGGGTGTTCTTCGCTATATCCACTTTTTTCACGCACTAGACTTCACCATTGGGCTCTGCATGCTAATCCCCTTAGTATTTAGCATTAAATACATTCAATCAATCTTACTGAAAGTGGTTGCAAAAGCAAATATTCAACCTGAACTATTGCTACTCTTTGGTTCATTCGTACTGCTGACAATTCTTAATGTGAGTAGAACACCTTTGCCATATGATACAGGAACATATCACTTACAGGCTATAAAATGGATAGAAAACTATTCTATAGTACCGGGCTTAGCTAATCTTATCCGTCAGCTTGGTTTTAACTCCAACTGGTTTATTTGGCAGGCGTTAACCGGGGGAAATCACATAGGCCTATCTTCATTGTATACTGCAAATGCTTTTTTATATCTGGTTATTTGTGCCGCTTTTATTTATGAAGTAAAAAATCCTTTTCCAACATTGTGGTTTTTATTGGCGTTGGTTGTTATCGGTACTATGAAATATGTAGGCTCCGTAAGTCCGGATTTACCTGTACTACTTCTTTCCGCCTATTGTATCTGGCTGTATTATAATAGCAGAAAAGAATCTTTGTCTAATCCATTAGTTTCAGCATTCATCACTATACTACCCTTATTTCTTATCACCATTAAAATTTCTGCTGTACCTGTTTTGTTAATCACCTTATTACAACTAATTCATAGTTATAAAACAAGGCTCTATAAACCCTTGCTTGCATTATGTTTTATTACTGGTTTTTTCTGGATATTACCTTGGGTAGTCGGTAACATTATACTTTCAGGATACATTGTATTTCCGAGCCAAATACTGGATGTATTCAACTTTGACTGGAAGGTTCCTGATTTCCTGATTATTGATGAGCAGCATAGTATAAAAGGATGGGCACGCGTGCCATATCAGGAAAGCAGCACAATAGCACAAATGGAAGCAAGCCAATGGATTCCATTATGGTGGAAACAATTGGCTGTATATAACAAAATAACAGGCATCACCGGACTAGGACTATATATCTATTTGTTAGTTAAAAAAGCTTCGACAAGAACAACTTTGATTCCGATTGGTGTGGGCGTTGCGTTTTGGTTTATCAACGCCCCCGACTTCAGATTTGTATATGGTTATCTGCTGCCCCTGACTGCAATATATTTTGCAGAGACCAAATGGTCAATCACACTATTGCAAAAAAACAAAAACGTACTGCAACTGATCTTAGGAGTAGTTACGCTAATGATTGTCGTTTTCGTATTTCAACACAAGAACAATATTGCACTGATAAGGCCTATCCCTTATCCCACCCCAAATAAAGATCGTATACAAATTAAAGGCACATCTGTATTATTTGCCACTTGGGATGAGAAGTGTTGGGATGCCCCTTTGCCCTGCACCTGTGAGTATTATGAGGGTCTTGAACTGAGAGGTGACAATATCCAATCGGGATTTAGAATTAAAGGTAAATAATTTTTGTGATTATACGCCCAGTGTCTGTTTCAATATTGACAAAATAGACACCTTTTTTACACGCTGATAAATCAATAACACACTCATTCTGTTTTAGAGAAAGTATTTGTTCAACCTGCCCCAAATTATTTGTAATTTGTACCCTTTTCATTGACTTACAAACAACTGAAAAGACACCTGAGATAGAAGGGTTGGGATAAACATGAACAAAATTATCACCTAAAAGCACAGAGGCATCCGGAACAGATGTTGTCTTCACACCTGCTAATTCATTAATTTCAGCATTATTCAAAGCCCTATTGTATATCCTAATATCGTCAATTTTACCTTTAAAGTTAGCATCTTGCCATACCCCCTTCCATGCGGTGCCTATGAGCAGTTCACTACCAATACAATTGTCAATTGAGCCGGCTGGGACTTTATCATTTTGTGCAATCAAAGTTCCATTTCTATAAAGCTTTAAAACGCCTTTAAATGCTGCATCTCTTTTATTGTCAAATTTTTGTAGCTCATAAACCAATACAACATGGCTCCATACTAGTAAAGGAATTTCTCCAACTGATGACTGCACCTCAAACCAGTTATTTCCAATAATACAATTACTATTTCGCTTTACGTCACCAATCAATTTTGTATCATATTCGAGAGTAAAATTATACTGCTCGTTAGCAGATTGATTTAGAGACCTCTTTGCTACAATGGCCGAATAGGTTCCCAAAACATTTTCTGGTAATATCCATGCTGAAATTGTAATGTAATCTGGTCGTAAGCTTTTCTTATCATATGCGTATAGATAAGAATTGTATTTACTATCAAAATAACAACATGAATTGATTGTATTAAAGCGATCTGTGGTAAATCTAACTCCCCCTCCATTATAAGCATGATTGGCGCTTCCTGAATAATCATTTGTATTCCCTGAGAAAGGATAATAGGCCACAAGCCCTGAATCAAGATTAACAGGCTGAGCCCTTGCATTTTGATTTACGATCAAAGATGGCAAGAGGAACATTAATAAAATTACCTGCTTCATTTGTCTCAATTTACCAATAACTTATGACTAAAGGCACTTCCGTTTACTGTACCCTGAATGTAATAAACTCCAGAAGGAATACTTGCTTTAACATTAAGCTTAATATCGTTCTGCATCAACTCATAATCGTTTGAAACATTTTGCCCAAGACTATTTACTAGTTTAACAGAAGCATTATCAATTATCTCATCAAATGATATAGTAATTTTCTTTTCGGATGAATTTATAGGGTTGGGGAATAACCTCATGGACGTATTGGTCAAAATCTTTTGATCTCCAGTAGCAATCGAACTCAAAATAGCTACTTCCTGATTAGAAATTACCCTATCGTAAACACGAATATCATCTATAAGTCCTACAAAATTTGCGGTGTTCCATATTGTACCCCATGCTGACCCCACTAGTAACTCAGCACCAGAACAATTGTCAATAGCACCTGGACTTGAAGCCGTTGCCGAGGAAATCAATACCCCATTCTTGTAAATTCTAATTGTAGTGCTATCGTATGTGAAGGCCACATGAGTCCACGCTTGAGATGGTATTGTGTTAACCTGACTTGATACTGTTTCCCAACCTGTACCTGTAACACAATTGCTATTTCTTTTTACATTCGCTACTAGTTTCGACTGCGACTCAAGTGTGAAATTATACATTTCATTTGCAGAAGCTGCAAATGATCTCTTCGCCATTAAAGCATTATATTGCCTGGTATTTGTTGATGGTTTTATCAGCATACTAACCGAAATATTTGCTGGCCTGAGAACGGAGTTATCTGCAAACGAAATGTAAGAATTAGCAGAGCCATCGAAAGCTGCTGCACTATTATTACTCCCCATTCTATCGGAAGTTAAACTTACTCCGGAACCAACTGTAGCTAAGAAAGCATTAGCAGATGAGTCGGCAAAATTTCCTGAAAAATTAAGGTGAAGAATAAGTCCATTGGAAATATTTTGTGCCCTGATGAAGGTAGCAAAACAGCAAAGAAAGGATAATGATGTAATTATTTTTTTCATACTTCAGATTATTTGTTAATTCAAATTTAAGAAATTCAACTTAACAATCCAAAATCCCCCAACATCTTCCACACGGCAGGGCAGGTGAGTGAATTCTGAAGGGTAAGGTCAAGAATCTGTTTCATTTTTCTGCGGTTGGTGTGCGGATACTGTTTGCAAGCTTTGGGTCGGCTTTCGTATACTTTACATTTGTTATCGGTATCTAAAAACGGGCAAGGCGTTTGCTTAAAGACAAAATCTCCCTCTTCGTCCATTTCAATGTATGCTTTGAGTAGCTGTGTAACCGAAATACGCAGGTGTTTAGCCAGTGCATCCATGTCCTCTTGCGTTATGATAGGGCTGATGGTCTTACAACAATTCGCACACTCAAGACAGTCCATTCCGGAAAAAACTTCCTCATGTTTCTCATGAAAAAATTCATCTACTGCTCCGGATGAGCGTTTTTTCAGCTCCTGAATTTTCTTTTTGTTCTCGAGATAATCAGCTGATTTGCGTTTATCAAACTCAGCCATCAGTTTCCTGCTGTATTCCTGATTAGCCATTTAAAAGTAATTAGACTGTAACTAACGAATACGCATCAGGCAATGCCGCGCTGTTTTTTAACCTGCTCATATGCTTCCTGTAATTTCTGAAATTTCTCTTTGGCCGCCTTCTGAACATCTTCACCCAATTGACTCACTTTGTCGGGATGGTATTTTACCGCCATTTTACGGTAGGCTTTTTTGATTTCCTCTTCTGTGGCAGCAGGTTCAATTTCGAGAATTTTGTAGGCACTTTCGATGTCTTTATAATACATCGCTTTGAGAGAGGCAGCATCGGCATAGCTTATTCCCAGATAGTGTGCAATTTGCTCAATTACCTGTAGCTCCCGGGCGTCAATGGTTTCATCGGCATTGGCTACTCCATATAACAAATGAAGTAATTGTAACCGCGAAGCATGCGGCATATATTGTTTAATCTGTAGACAAACATCCGCTAAAGAAAAATCCTGCTGCAGTAATTCCCGCAACAACAGCACCCTTTCCTTAGCATGTGCCTCTCCAAAACTTTTAACCAGAAATGTTTTTACAAACTCCAGTTCTCCCTTCACTACCCGGCCATCAGCCTTCATAACGGCCGCACACAATACCAACAAACTAATACTGAAATCGCCCTGAGCTGTTTCTTCAGCGCCTATTGCCCGTCTGGCATCAGCAGGTGGCAATGAGGCACTATCGAATATAGTGCCCACAGCATAACCCAATATAGCGCCAATAGGTCCGCCCAACACCCAGCCCAATCCCCCGGCCAGCCACTTCCCAAATCCGGCCATTGATTAATTTTCAATAATCACTACCTTCTCCATCACATCCCCCTGCTGAATCTGGTCAATGATTTCCTGCCCTTCTATCACCTTGCCAAAGCAGGTATGGTTCCTGTCGAGATGTTGTGTGTTGTGCCGGTTGTGGCAGATAAAAAACTGGGAACCTCCTGTATCTCTTCCGCGATGTGCCATGGAAAGCACTCCACGATCATGCAACTGGTTATTTCCGTTTAACTCACATTTAATGGTGTAACCCGGTCCGCCTGCTCCTGTTCCTGTAGGGTCTCCACCCTGAATAACAAAGTCAGGAATAACACGGTGGAATTTGACACCATCATAGAACCCGCTTGTAGCTAATTTACAAAAATTATCAACGGTATTGGGTGCATCCTGCTCGTAAAACTGAATTTTCATTACACCTTTATTGGTGTGTATTTCGGCTGTTTTCATTTTGTTTCTTTTGCCACAAAAGTAACCTTTTTGACCTATATCGCTTTCGCCTGTATTTCAAAAATAGATTATTTGCTATTGACACATAATTGCTTTTGATTACCTTTATGTTATGCCAAAACGACCTGTACCATTATTTACCCTATTCTGTATTACACTTTCAGTAATTAATTGCAGTGCCCAAACCAACAAACTGGATAGTTTGCTTGAGGCCTACCAACAAGTAAGTACACTTGAAATAACTCAACAAGCCGATTTGTATAATGCCTTATTCAGGGAGTACCTGGAAAATGACTTTGACAGTGCCATGATCTTTGGTAAAAAAGCCGAAGAACTGAGTATAAAAGCAGGTTACGACAAAGGACTTGGTGAGTATTATAACCAGCAAGGTACCTACAACAAAGATTTAGGAAATTATTACACCGCACTTCTTTGGGACTATAAATACCTGGAGATTTCAGAAAAAAGACGGGAACCCAGATCCATAGCATCAGCTCACAACAACATTGGTATAGTATATAAACTACAGGAAAATTATGCTTTAGCCCTTGACCACCTCTCCCGCTCCTTAAGCATAAAAAAGCAGGAAAACATGGAAAAAGAAACGGCTTCCACAATAAACAATATCGGCAATGTTTACTTCTCCCGCAATCAATATGATGCTGCCTTACCCTACTTTTTTGAGGCATTAAACATTAACAAAAAATACAACCAGCAGAAATTTATTTTCATTAATCTGCGAAACATTGCCGAGACCTACATCAAAAAAGGAATGCAGGATAGTGCCACACGGTATATGGCTGCTGCTGCTGAAATACTGAACAACAACAAATTCAACAAAAAACAATACACTGAATGGTATATTCTTAAAGCCACCTACTATACTGCCTTTAATGACAGCAAAAGAGGTAAAGCGTATGCCGATAGCAGTATGAATATTGCTGTAAAAATTGGCTTGCGAAATGAGATGCTTGACGCTTACAAACTACTGGCTACAATTGCCGAAAGAGAAGGGCAAACTGCGGAGGCCTACCAGAGTCTTAGTCGCTACACGCAGCTTAGAGATTCCCTTTACAAAGAAAGTATTTCTGCTCAGGTAAGTGACATTCAACAATCATACGAGTTAAAAAAACTGGATGCTGACGTGGAACGCTTAAGGTTAGAAAAAATACTACTGGCCACCATTTTTGCCTTTGCTTTAGTTCTGGTAATCATACTTACTCTTTTTCTGAAGAAAAGATACAAAACCATACAACTGCTTAACCTGAAGAACAAACAACTATCTGTATTAGATGAAGAAAAAAGTAATTTACTTCGGTTAGTTGCGCATGACTTAAAAAGCCCGTTAAGCAGAATAAATCTCCTGAGTCAGCTGCTCAATCACAAAGACTATAAAAACGAGGAAGAGTTTTCACAGTACACTAACTTTATTACGGAAACCAGCAAAGAGAGTCTGGAAATGATAAACAAATTTCTGAGTATTGACCGCAATGATTGGGTGGATATACAGGTTCAGAAAGAGCCTATTGATGTGCGTGATTTGATTACCAAAAAAGTAAACCGATTCACTCCAGATGCACAATCAAAAAATATCAGTATCGTTCCTCACATTGCAGTGAATGAAGTGGTACTGCATACTGATTTGCAATGTATGCGTCAAATTCTGTCTAACCTGATCAACAATGCCGTTAAGTTTGCCCCTTGGGGTTCGAGTATTATTATTACTGTTTTAGATGATGACCACCACTTTATTTTTGAGGTAAAAGATAATGGCCCCGGAATACCTGCCGAACAGCAAAAAAGTTTGTTTAATAAATACCAACTACTTACCAATAAGCCAACAGGTAATGAAACCTCCAGCGGACTTGGGCTGTATATAGTAAAACGTTTAGTTGACCGCCTTGGTGGTGAAATATGGGTTAAAAGCGAACCGGGTACCGGAACTTCTTTTTTTGTGTCTTTGCCTAAGGACTAGGTTAATAGTTCATTTACATTCACATCAATAGTCTCGGCAATTTCATCTAAAGGTAAGTCGTTTGCATCACTGCCAAAGGGGTCTTCTATTTCCTCAGCAATTAGCTCCAAACTGGCCAGTACATAAAATACAAATACCATAACCGGAACAATGCCGTATCCTGCCTCATTCACGAAACCAAAAGGCATACTTATAATGTAGACAAAAATGAATTTCTTAAGAAAAAGACTATAGGAATAAGGAATAGGCGTTTTACGTATACGCTCACATGCACCACACACATCAGTAAAGTTGGTAAACTCCTGATTGAGGACAATTAATTGTTCCCCCGTTATGAGTTTTTCTTCCTGCACTTTTTTCAAACGTTGGGCAATCAATAGCGCTACATAATTGGGCTGATGTGCGAATGAGCTATTTAGTTTCGTTACCTTATTACCGCGAAGGTGTTCTTTAAGCACAAAAGCATAAAACGGAATGTATTCAGCGAAAAATGCTTTGTGTTCACTTTTCTCCGGCAAAAATGCATTCAGTTTTATGGCCAGGTTTCTGGAGGAGTTCACCAAACTACCCCAAAGTTTTCTGCCCTCCCACCAACGTTCATAGGCTGTATTGGTACGAAACACTAAAAGCATGGAAATAACAAACCCAAGCAGAGAAAACATGATGGATGCTGATTTGAAACTCACTTTAAACACCTCCAACTCCAGATAAATAATGAGGGTGGCAAAAGCTGCTAAGCCCAGCATGGCCGGTAACAGCATACGCAGGGTGTCACTCTTATGAAACTTAAATATAAGCGTGAACCAAGCGCGTGAGTTGTAGTTAATCATGCATTAAAATTGTGCAACAAGTTGATTACAGGCCTGATTTAATAAACGCACCTGAAAATCCTAAGTTCACTAAACGCTGCCGTTCAGCATTGGCTTCCTCCATACTGGCAAAAGGCCCCACGTAGTAACGGTAGAATCCATCCTCCCCCTTTTTCTCTTTCACATCTACCCCTTTAAAATCTGGCAACTTATCCTTTGTACGCAGTGCAGCTATTTGTACCACGTATCCGTTTACCGGCTCATTTGTAATCTGTGCACCTGAAGGTTGTGAAGTTGATACTGGAGGAGTAGTGAATTTTTTAGTTCCCCATCCTTCAATCTCATCAAACTCAATCCGCTTTCCGTCTTTGTATGGAACAACAAATGCATCGCCAATTTTATTTTCACTTCTGATTTTGTTGAGCATCACTAAAGCCTCATCATAACTGGTGGTAGAGGCCCCGAAATACTTGTGGATACCTTTGGCATCACGCAACGTTTCTACACGTTTAAATCCACTGAAATAATCCGGTGGTACTTCTGTTTCTGATGATGCAATCTGCACCTTGTATACTATACCCTGCTCCTGTTTAGCCTGCACTATTCCGTCAATCTTACCTGAACCAAGATTAGGCGAAACAGTAAACATAGATTTCTCAGCAGGTTTTGATGCTTCAATTTGCTGTTCGTTTCTGAATGTTGATTCATATTCAGCAATCTTACGCTTATGTACTGCCATCAATTTAGGTATGTCAGATTTACTTACAATCCTGAATTCCGTTCTTCTGTTCAACTGGTGGTCTTTTGCATTGTGGGCATTGGGAACCTTAGGCGTTGATTCACCATAACCAACAGCCAACATGCGTTGAGGTGAAACACCTTTTTCAATTAAAAAATCAACTACCGACTGGGCTCTTTTCTGAGACAGTACCATGTTGGATGCATCTGTTCCTACCTCATCGGTATGCGCCATCAGTTCGATAGCAATAGAGTCATTATCCTTTAAAAACTGATACATACGCATCAATACTTTTTTAGACTCAGAACGAAGTGTAGCCTTAGCAAAGTCATAATAAATATCAATTAAGTTGATGCTGGTATCCCGCTTAATCGGTTCCATAGCAAGCACCTCTTCAATGGCAGAGATGTTGGGTTTGTTTATGGTACTTACCTTAACCTGACATTGAAAAAAGCCGTCTTTTGAACCAACAACGGTGTATGTTTCACCACGGCTCAGGTTAAACAATATCCTACCGTCTTTATCATTGGTTACCTTAGTTATCTCCTGAGTTCCTTTAAATAAAGAAATCTTAACACCCGTAACCGGAGCGGCTGTTCCTAACCTTACTGCCCTGCCCTTAAATGCAATTAAACTATCCGGCTTATCCGTTACAGTCTCTTTGGCTGTAGTTAGCGGCTGAGTAAACGAAACAGCTTTCTGATCAGAAAGAGCTAATGCATAGTTTTCTTTAGGGCTAAATCTCTTTTTGAAATTAAATTTACCTGAGCTATCTGTAACGGCCTCTTGCACTAATTCATTTTTGCTGTTATTAATTTTTATATCCACTCCGGGTAAACCTACTGAGTTTTTAGCGGCATTGAGTATGGACTGAGCACTACCCGTTGCATCAGATGAGCGAATGTATCCTTTAATGTTTACCGGCAAACTATCTGATGAAAACGCCAGATTAAATGCACCTTCAGGTGAAAGGCCGTAGGATAAAGCAAGAGTATTAACCGTTTGCTTTCCACGCATGGATTTCAGTTCATATTTTTTATTCGGAAATAATTTCAACTTAAGCTCAGGAGCGTTTCCGGCTACCGGGGTTTCTTTACCTGTTTCCAAATCTTTAACTGCATAAGTTAACTGGTCATAAAAAAATTCGTTTCGTATTCTAAACTCATCCCCGTCATAAGTTACCTGAATTTCTTTATTGCCGATAAACGAATAGATATCGTCATCACCGGTACCTTCAGGACGTTTAGAAGAGAAAAAGCCCTTGTCACTTCCTTTTACAAACGTAATCCCGAAATCATCATAGGATGAATTAACGGGAGGTCTCATGTTGGTTACCTTTCCCCAAGCGGAAGATGCAGAATCATACTTCACAGAAAAGATATCTAAACCACCCATACCCGGATGCATGTTGGAGGAGAAATAAAAGGTACCGTCATCTCTGAAGTAAGGAAACATCTCGTACCCTGCAGTATTTATTTGCGGACCAAGATTTACCGGCTCACCCCATGTTTCACCATTGCGGATAGTGAGGTAAAGATCGGTTCCACCAAACCCACCGGGCTTATCCGACATAAAAACAAGAAATCTACCATCAGGAGAAATAGCCGGATGACCCGCTGAAAATTCTTCAGGTCTGTTAAAGGGTAAATCTTCTTTAAGTGCTGACCATTGACCGCTGGCTTCTTTTTTTGAACTGACAATGATTAATCTATTCTCAACCAAATTTTTTGACTTATCCCTTACACCTGTTTCTGACGGACGGGTTATAAAAATCTCATCTCCTGTTGCATTTACTGCGGATGGTCCTTCATGCAAATACTCTCCAAAACCTGTCATTAATTTGGGGGTTGCTGCTTTTACTGTTGTATCAGAAATAAGGGTGGTGAATATATCTAAAGTTGGTAAAGGAGCATCCAATGCATTCTTATCCGGTTGAACTTTTTTGCCTTTGGAGGATGATGCCGACTTTCGGGTATTTCCTTCTCCATCCTGAGCGGGCTGGCCGGTTAATTCAGCTGCACTTACTTTGGAAGAAACAAAATGAAGCGTGTTGTTTAATAATAGCGGACTGAATTCTGGTTCTGCACTGTTCACTTCTTTTATTTCACGCACATAATACCCGGTTGAAGATTTAAGCCAGGCTATTGCTGAGTCGCAAGAGGCCATTTGCCATTTTGTCAAAGTATCTTCGGGAAACATCGTTGCATAATTGGCAAACTTCTGTTTCGCATCGCTGTATTTACCAAGCCCCTTTAAAAAAATCGCGTAATTATAGAGTACTCCGGGAGACTTTCTGTTTTTGAGGAACATGATTTTGTATGCCTTTTCAGCCTCCTCGTTTTTACCCAAAATACGGTAACATTCAGCCAGCCTGAAAGTAACATCCTGAAAAAGTTTGGGATCTTTTAAGGTCTCCAACTCCTGCTGGTAAAAAGGAATGGCATCGGCAAACCTGTTCAGATTAAACAATCTGTTTCCTATCTGAGCGGGCGTTTCCTGCGCCTGAACATTGAATGCTAATACACAAAACAGAATAGAAAGTATATGTTTGAAATAGTTCATAACAATATTGAAGGTAGTTTAGCTGAGATTAAAAATAGTATCTGGGGTGAACAATTTTCTGACCGGGCGGGGTTGGGAAAAGCAATCGATAGGTTAACATCACCTCATGATTTCCTCTGTGGTATGTTCCCATTGGAGAGGTAGCAAAGTCATACGAATAGCCTACACTTATTTTCTTTTTCACGGTAAATCTGAAAATACCTGCAATCGAATTGTCTGTTCTGTAACCCATACCCAAAGAAAGCATTTCATTGTAAACAGCAATTGCATTAATATCTAATTGTATGGGCGCACCACTCACATATTTACCCAGTATTGCAGGGGTAATTTTTATTTTAGGTGATACAGGAAATATAGCTCCTGTGTACAAATAAGAGTGCCTGAATAAATTGCCTGAAAGACTTCTGTTGTTTACTCCTTCATACACATATTCATTATTAAATAAATTACTCATGGCAAAACCCGCAAAAAAAGTTTCCCTGTCGTAATATACTCCTGCCGATGCATCAGGTATAAATACACTCTCTTTGTTTAATGGTATTGCCTGATCATTGGGGTCGTTTCTGCGCAACTTGGGAAAATCAATTGACTGATTCATTACATTAGCTTCCAGCCCCAGCGATAATCTGGAGTTTGGGAAATTAATCTGGTACGAATAGCACAAACCAAGACTGTTATTTACTACTGCAGGCCCAAGTGTTTCGTTGTATATCTTTAAACCCAAAGCCATATTTTTCTTGGGAATAGGTGAGTTCACTGAAAACACCTGCGTTTTAGGGGCTCCTTCTATACCATCAAATTGCCTGCGGTGAAGGGCTGTAAATTCAACTGCATTTTTATTGCCCGCATAGGCCGGGTTGATAAGTAAACCGTTGTACATGTATTGAGTAAACATAGGCTGCTGTTGGGCATAAACATTGGTTACAGCCACAACTAACACTAAGGCAAAAATGTATATATACTTCTTCATTGCTCTTTCCTCCTATCGTTGAATAATAAACATTCCCTTGTGAATCTTACCTTTACCGTTGGCAACATCAACTACATAATAGTACACGCCTTCGGGCAGTTCCTTACCTCCAACTCCTTTACCGTCAAATGTGTTGTTGTAAGGATGGGCAGAGTATACCTCATCACCCCATCTGTTGTAAATTCTAACTGTATTGTTAGGGAAATAATCGATATCAGGTATAAAGAAGAAGTCGTTCACACCATCCCCGTTTACGGTAATGATTTGCGGGATGAAGTAGACATCATCCAAACATTTATCAGCAAAAATAGTAATGGTGTCTACACTTGAACATTTAATATTCGTTACTGTTAAAGTAAATAAGGTAGTACTGTCAACAAAAAAGGTAGGCTTATCTGTATTCGGCAAAACCAACTTGTTCACCGGCTCCCAGGAGTATGTTTGTCCGCCTGTGCCTCGTAAGATAACTGTATCTCCTATGCAGCCTATTCGGGCATTGCCTGCATCAGCTACGGGCTTGGGCAGTGCATCTACCACCACGGAATGTGATGCAGGTTGACCCGGGCATCCGTTAACAGAGGCAACGACTGTATAAGTTGTAGTAACAGAAGGAACAGGTTTAATTATTTGCTGCGTTTCTCCTGAAAGCCATTGATACGTAATTCCGGGAAACGGTTGAGTAGGATTGGCGGTAATTGTGGCGGAGTCTCCTTGGCAAACAAGGGTGTCTCCAAAAACTGTAACACCCGGACGTTGCTGAACCGTAATACGAATGGTATTGCTGGTTGCATTACATCCATTGGAATCTACCCCTATGGTTATCACAGAATCCCCGTCAACCAGATTGTATAAATATTTCTGATTGATGGCTGAATCCTGAGTTAAACTGTTGTTCCAATAAAACCGGTAAGATTGGAAAGCATTGGCAGGAAATGCAGTAATCAAAAGAGTGTCTCCCTGACATACCTTATTAAGTATGGCTGAGCTATTAATACTGATACTTGTAAATGGTTTGATATATATATTATCGGTATCACTGTAATGAATTTCACACCCGAAAGCATCTGATGCTACAAAGTATATTCTGTTCCCGTTGGCAATAGTGGAGGAGGTAAAACTGGAGGAGGCATTATTCTGCAGCAATACCCCTGAGTTATAAAACTTGTAATTGGTATAGCTTGCGGGGTTGGCATTAAACATAATGGGCGACTGGTAACAGGCTGTATCATTCAACGTAGAGTTTGTGATATTTAATTTTTGAGCCGGTATTACCAGAACGTTTACGGGTGAAGAGGTTACACTACAACCTTTATCTGTTGCCACAACCACCATGCTGTTGCCGGGTTGCAAAAACGGAGTTCCGTATAAATGCAATCCTGAATCCTGAACAAGCGTTGCATTATTGTAGTACTTATAATTCTCGTAGCCTGCTGGAGAAGCAGTAAAATTCACGGTTTCCGTTTCACAAATAGTATCCTCATCTGAGGTGAGGGAAATGGTTGGAATAGGGTTGACCGTAATAGCCACATTTCGGAAAAACGGTGGACAAGTAAGCTGATTAGAATCTACCAGATATACTCTGTAAGTGGTACTCAATGCAACCGCAATGGAATCATATGTTTTAGTTTGATACGTAGTTTGGTTGTTAAATGAAACTGAGAAACTGCCTGTGGTTACTCCGTTTACAGAAAACTCAACCGTATCACCAGCACAAGCTTCAGGAACACTCGATACCGCGTTAAATCCTACAAAGTTACATGGCAATGCAAAACATTTGGCTAGTAATGAAGTATCGCCATATATACAAGGTGAGTTAAAATTATACGCCAGCACCCTAATAGTGGCACTGTCACCGGTATTCAATCCACCTATAAAATGGGTAAGACCTGTGGGACCTGAACTTGGAGTAATAAAAGGCCCTCCGTTTATACTTACCAGATAACCTCCTGCATTGGTTAACGCATCCCACCTGAACTCAATGCTCGTTAGGGTTGTATTTCCGCAATAAGCATTAGGAGCCGGAAGTCTGCTGATTACAGTAATCTTGTAATTAATCTGAGAAGTATCATAACAACCAAAAGCATTTCTTGATACTACTCTTACAAAATGCGAGGTATTAAAATTGTTGGCGGTATAAACATTACTGCTGCTGTTTTGCACTGAAGCGAAATCTACAAAAAACTCATAGTTGGAATAACCGGAAGGTGCCGCAACAAAACTTACCGGCTTTAATTCACAAATGGTATCCTGCGGTGCGGTACTTACTAAAGAAACAGAAGTGGCCGGATAGATAAATTTGGAAATAGTATCACTGAATTCAGATAAACATCCGTTGATATCTTCTGCCTGACCAAATATCCTGTTCGGATTACTCAATGTGGATACGGTTATCGTATTCAAAGTAGAATCCTGCATCAACGACACATTATTAAAAAATCTGAAACGCTGATAACTGGTAGGTGATAACGTATACGTAACCGGAACTCCGCGACAAATAGAATCTTGTGTTACGTTACTGGTAACAAAAATCTTTTGCTTGGGAATAACATTTAACGACAAAGTATTGGAAATATCCTGACAGCTGTTGGAAGTGGCCACAGCATAAATACTGTTTCCCGGCTGCAGAGCTGTTGTAACCAACACATTGCTTGACCCGTTTTGTATAAGTGTTGATCCGTTGTAAAACTTATAGTTCGAATACACATAACTGCTGTTTATTGAAGTTACCGTAAAAGTTACTGCCGATCCTTCACAAACCCCGAAAGCAGGAGCATTGCTGGATATTGTTATACCGGGTGTTTTTGAAGTAACTATGTTAAATGAGTTACTTGCAGTAGGACAGGCTGATTGATTATTATCTTTTAATTCCACACTGATAATGGTATCAGTCAATACCTTTATACGGAAAGTTGTATCCGAACCAATTGCGCCACCTTCCCATGAAATACCATAATTGTTCGTGCTCATGTTAGTGATATATAGAAACACGGAATCACCTATACAAATATTGCTTGGCAACGTACTCTTCGAAAAAGAAATTGGTGAACAGGGAATTGAGTAACACTTAACCGGTGCAGAGCGAGCACTGGTATCACAGGGACTACCACTTAGTGCCCGAACAACAATCGTAGCCGAATCACCGGGACTTAATCCGCTAATGATGTGTGATGTGCCTGTTTGCCCTGTATTAGGGTAATTAAAGGGACTACCGTTTACACTTACCTGATAACCGATTGCACCTGAAACAGCGTTCCATACAAATTGAATGGTACTGTTGGTTGTAGTACCGCAGGAAACAGTAGGTGCACTAATCGGAGATTTTACTCTTGCCATTATCGCATTGGATTGGGATACAGGCGGGCAACCCGTTACCCCTGCTCTGGCGGTAACAATCTGACTGTCGGCAAGACTTGTAGTGTTAAATGTGGATGAACTTCCACTTTGCACCACATTGCCATTTATCAAAAAACGATAAAGCGCCAACCCCGATGGAGAAATGGAAAATGCTGCAGATTGGCCAATACAAATACTATCTCCGTTTATAGGGCTGGTTAAAGTAATGGATGGGGTTACTTGTACATAATACGAAAATACATTACTAGTATCCGTATTACAACCTGATGCATCTAAAGCAATTACATAAATACTGTTGGGGATTGACCAATTGCTTATTGTTATCTGGTTACCGTTACCAGTCTGTAGCAGGCTGGAGCCGTTGTAAAAATTGTATGTCTGGTAAGTGCCTGGTGAAGCTGTGAAAGTAACACCGTCTCCCTGACAAACTGTATCTGCTGAAATACTTGAATTAAGTGTTACAGCAGTACTGGTGATTACAGTTGTTGACAAAGCATTACTAGCCGGAGAAGTACAATTGTTATTAACGGCTACAACACGGATACTGTTTCCGCTGGGAAGGTTATTGGTAGAGTATACCGGATTGGGACCTTGTTGAAGTAAAGTAGTACCGTTATAAAATCTGTATATTGAATACGTTTGGGGAGATGCTGTAAATGTTATTGTTGAATTCGCACAAATAGTAGATACGTTGGGCGATTTGGTTAATGTTACTGTAGGAACCGGATTGACTGTAATAGGCACTAAACGTTGTGTTGGCGGACAATTGGTTTGTGCCGAATCGTATATATAAATGTAATATGATTTGCCTGCTTGAGCTGTATAATTAAAAAAAGTAAGTCCGGTAAAAGTTACCAGACTATCCCATGAAATGGAATACTTGGGTACAGAAAAGTTGGAGAGAGAAACACTGAAGCTTTCACCGTCACAAGCCAATGACTTACTTGGTGTAATGGTGAGCGATACAGGTGTACAAGGCAATGCATAACATTTGAAAGATAACGATGTATCTCCGTAGTTACATATCGAATTATCAAAAGCCACCACTCTGATAAGTGCCGAATCACCCTGGTTCAAACCCGTTAAAGTATGAGTGAGTCCGTTGCTTCCTGAGCTGGGGTTCACAAATGCAGTTCCGTTTATACTCACCTTATACCCTACTGCACCCGACACTGCATTCCACTGGAAAGTGATTGAACTGGTTGTACCCGTACCGCAATACACCTGAGGAGAAGGTAAACGTTGAAGTATGGTGGTGGAAATACTGTTAGATGAAGAGCCTGAACAACCGTTGTTAATGGCCGAAACTGTAACGGGGGTGTTAGACGGAATAGATGATGAGGTGTAGGTGTTGGATGGGCCACCCTGAACATTAGCAAAGCCAACTCTGAATATATATTGTCCAAAGGTGTTGGGGCTGGCGGTAAAAGTTAAAGGAACTCCGTTACAAAGTGTATCATTATTAGGTGATTTACTAATGGTAAGCGAGGGAGTAGGTTTCACATAAACAGCAGAGGTGTCAAAATCTGAATAACAACCATTGGAATCCAAAACCCTTGCCCTGATCAAACTCGATAGTAAAAAGCTATTCACTGAATAAACATTCTGTGCCTGTGTGGCAAGTAAAGAACCTCCGTTATAAAAAAGGTTTTGCGCATATCCGGAAGGTGAAACAGTAAACACTACAGTATCACCCTCACAAACGGTATCTTTTGAAGAAGTTAGGTTAATAGTGGGTTTGATGTAAACATTAATACTTTTTGACGTAGATGTACTGCAACCATTAGTATTGATAACTGTAAGCGTAATGGTTTTTGTTCCGCTACTATTCCATGTAACGCTTAAAGGTCCTTGTCCGCTACCGGAGTTCAATGTTCCTCCTGAAAAGCCCCAGTTGTAGGTACCTGCTGGGCTTGCAGTGCCTGAATAGCTGATACTGGCAGGCTCGCCCTGACAGATATTGGTGGGAGCTGAAATACTGGCTGTAGGTGTATTACTTACTATTACAGTTCTGGTATTGATATTAGAACATCCGGATGTATTGGTTGCCCTGAGTGTAATGGTATATGTACCTGTTGCAAAATACGTATGCGGTGGAGAATTCTGTAGTACGGTAGGTGTACTTGCATCACCGTAATCCCACTCCCAACTCACAATGGGAGATGTTCCTGCCACGGTGTTATTCGTAAATGTTACAGTAAAAGGAGTACAGCCGGCTGTTGAACTCACGTTAAAATTTGTATTCGGAATATCGTTTACCGTAATGGTTTGAGTAGTTTGCCGTGTACAACCATAATTATTGGTTACCGTTAATCTGGCCTGATATGTTCCAGGTGTTGAATATTTTTTACAAGGTGAAAACTGAGTGGATGATGTAAAATCTCCAAAGTCCCAATTGTATGCATAACCCGCTCCGGTTGAAGAGGTGTTGGTAAAACACACAGAATCAGTTAAGGCGCAAACACTTGTTTTGCTGGCAGTATAGGTGGCCCTTGGTCTTGCCCTTACTGTAACCTGAAAGTAAACAGTATCCCTCAACCCTCCGCTACATTCAATAGCTAAGAAACAGTAATAAATGGTATCATTGAGGTTAGCTGTAAAAACCTGTGACGGGTTCTGAGCTGTGCTGGTAACTCCGTTACCAAAATTCCACAACCTGTTTACTACTGTTCCCGTTGTGTTGGAGTTAAACAACACGTTAAAGGGGTCGCAACCAACAATTGGTGCACCGGGAGTTGATGTAAAGCCGGCAACGCATTGAGCATTAGCAAAATGAGAGGAGAAAACGGCAGTTAAAAATAATAAAGGTAGTAATAGCTTTTTCGTAAAAATCATCATAGCATAGTAAGTTAATGTACACTAAACCAATCAAAATGAACTTCTGAAAAACAGGACAGACTAAGAGCATTTATTTTCCAGTCAACAAGTTACATGTTTATTGTACTGTGCAAAGTAAAGAAAAAGCTTCAAGAAAAAAGCGTTAAATCACAAATTGTTGACTTTAATTTATGAATCACCATGCGACTTTTGGACAATTTAAACTCCGAAAAAGAATTCATCAGTTGATAAGTATAACTGACAGCCTCAAACAAGCACTTCGGCTATGTTGCATCAAACATAAAGTGCTTTACTGCACCGCTCATTATTTTTGATAAATTATTAATAAAAAAAGCCGCTCAATTGAGCGGCTTTGTAGTAGCCCGTAGGGGAGTCGAACCCCTCTTTCTAGGATGAAAACCTAACGTCCTAACCGATAGACGAACGGGCCTTTTTGTCTTCGGGGCTGCAAAGATATACTTTTCATCTTTTATGTCAACACTGAAAATAAAAAAGTTTTGTAACTGCTGAAAAAAGTTTCTTTTACATTCATTTTCAAGCTATAGCACAGCACATTGATTTATCATTATTGTGTATAGCTGCTATCAAGGGTGTAATATGGGAATTCTCTGTTAACTGAAGATTTAGTTTGCTTTTTTTTGAATTGACGGCTACACCTCGTAATTTCGCGGCTCAAAAAATTGACAATAAGACGCTAAATAAACTCAGAAATGAAAGTAGGTATCAATGGATTTGGCCGAATCGGCCGTTTGGTTTTCCGGGCTGCCATCAACAACCCCAAAGTTGAAATCGTAGGTATCAATGACCTTATTGATGTAGACTACATGGCTTACATGTTGAAGTATGACTCTACCCATGGAATATTCAAAGGGGAGATTTCAGTTGACGGAGGTATGCTGGTTGTTAACGGTAAGAAAATTCGCGTAACTGCTGAAAAAGATCCTGCTAACTTAAAATGGAACGAAATAGGTGCTGAATACGTAGTAGAGTCAACCGGACTGTTTTTGGAAAAAGCCAAAGCAGAGGGCCACATCAAAGCCGGTGCAAAACGTGTTATCATGAGCGCTCCTGCTAAAGACGATACTCCTACATTTGTAATGGGTGTGAACCACGCTAAATATACTGCCGACATGTCAGTAGTGTCTAACGCATCCTGCACTACCAATTGTTTGGCTCCTGTGGCTAAAGTATTGAATGATAACTTTGTTATTACTGAAGGCTTAATGACTACCGTTCACGCGGTTACTGCTACTCAAAAAACTGTTGACGGCCCTTCAGTAAAAGACTGGAGAGGCGGACGTGGGGCTTACCAGAATATCATCCCGTCTTCTACAGGTGCTGCTAAAGCTGTGGGATTAGTAATTCCAGAACTTAAAGGCAAATTAACCGGAATGAGTTTCCGAGTTCCTACACCTAACGTATCTGTAGTAGACCTTACCTGCCGTTTAGAAAAGCCTGCCAGCTATGAGGATATCAAAGCTGCCATGAAAAAAGCTTCTGAAGGTGAATTAAAAGGAATTTTGGGATACACTGAAGATGCGGTAGTATCTAATGATTTCCTTGGAGATGCCCGTACCTCTATTTTTGATGCTGATGCAGGTATTTCATTGAACCCTCACTTTGTGAAGGTAGTGAGCTGGTACGACAACGAGTGGGGCTATAGCAACAAACTGGTTGATCTTATCTGCCACATGGATACTATAAAATAATATCAAAAGGACAACATCCTATAAACAGAAAAGGCTTCCTCACGGAAGCCTTTTCTGTTTATAGGAATTCATTAAATAATCTGTTGATGTTGTTCTAATATCTGCCTTAGCCAGAAAGTATAATCAGCCATATTTTTATTTACATCTTCCAAAAGCTGCTCCCACTTCATCCATTTAAACGTATTCACTTCATCAGGATTGATGCTTGGCTCATCTTCATAAACCCCGGTGTAAACATGATCCAGCTCATGTTCATACAGTCCGTTATCAAACTGTACCTTGTATATAAAACTGAATTTATGCTGCAATGTGCAATCAAAACCCATCTCTTCTTTTAATCGCCTGTGTGTGGCTTGTTCTGTAGTTTCTCCCGGTCGTGGATGACTGCAGCAGGTGTTCGTCCATAAACCCGGAGAGTGGTATTTACTTAGTGCCCTTTGTTGCAACAGCACCTCTCCTTTTGCATTAAAGATAAAGACAGAAAATGCACGGTGAAGCACACCTTGCTCGTGAGCCAACATCTTCTCCATCTCTCCGATGGGTTCATCTGATTCATTTACCAGTATAACCTGTTCTTGTTGCATAACTTGTGGTAACAAATGTAAGCGGGAATTGTTGGATGAGATTAAAACTGAAAGTAAATAAACGGTTGCACTTCTGATGAAGCTACCTGATACAACAAGGCAATCACTACAGCTATGATAAAAGCTTTAACAGGTAATGCCGTGCGAATAAACATATTTTGCCAGTTCTGTTTCCATTCATCGGGCAACCAGTGAATGCCAAAGCCCAGTATGAGCAAACTTACAATATGTTTATAGGCCCACATACGCTCTCCTATTGCTGATAAAGACATGTCATTTACTACCTGAAACAGCATTAAACGAACAGTTTCCATATCAGCTGCTCTGAAATAAATCCAGCAGAAAGCAACAAAGTTGAACGTGATTAACCACACCAGTGCCCGGTAAACAAATGACTTTTGATTGATAAATGGTGCTGAGAAATTAGTCCATGCTTTATCAGCCACCAATGCCGCTCCGTGCAATGCACCCCACAAAATAAATTTTACTGATGCTCCGTGCCACAAACCACCAATAAGCATAGTGAGCAATAAATTCACTTTAGTACGCCATTTCCCCTTTCTGTTTCCGCCCAGCGAAACATATAAATAATCTCTGAGCCAGGAAGAAAGTGAAATGTGCCACCTTCTCCAAAAGTCTGTGATGTTTGCTGCTTTGTAAGGGGAATTAAAGTTAATACCTAACCGAAAGCCCATGAGCAAAGCCAAACCAATAGCCATGTCGCTGTAGCCTGAAAAATCACAATATATCTGAAGCGTATAGCCATAAATGGCTAACAGGTTCTCTACACCTGAATACAGTTGAGGCGTATCAAAAACGCGGTCGACCAAATTGATACTGATATAATCGCTGATGAGTACTTTCTTAATAAGCCCTTTCATAATCAGAAATACGGCCGCACCCATTTCTTCTTTTGTTACATTATACGGCTTGTAAACTTGCGGAATAAAATCTGCTGCCCGCACTATGGGGCCTGCTACCAGATGCGGAAAAAAGGAAATAAAAAATCCGAAATCCCAGATATTTTTTACTGGCTGAAGATGGCCCCGATAAATATCAAGCGTGTAACTCATTGCTTGAAATGTGTAAAACGAAATGCCCACCGGCAAAATAATTTCGGTTACATCGTATGAAGTTCCGGCCAAAACATTCGATATACCTGTAAGAAAGTTATAGGCTATAAAGTCTGTACCCAGCAAAGTATTTAAGCTATCCGTTACAAAATACGAGTATTTAAAAAATGCCAGAAGCCCGAGGTTAACTGAGAGACTCAGCACCAAAAAAAGTTTTTTCCGGCCTGTAGTTGTTGCCTTAAAAATATAGTTGGCCAAATGGTAATCGACAAAGGTGGAAAATATAAGCATCCAGAAATACAAACCACCCGACTTATAATAAAAGAACAAACTAAAGGCCAGCAAGTAAATGTTACGTACCGTAATATTTTTAAAGACGGCAAGGTAAAATGCGAAGAAAATGGTAAACACAAAAAGAAAAGTATACTGGGAGAAGATGAGCGGTGAACGCTCATAAAATGTAAGTAACTCTTCCCAGTGAAGCATACTATTTTTTTCGGTTTTTGAGGTAATAATCCATGAGTGCCGAGTATAAAAGTTCGCCCTGTAATCGATATCCGGGTGCATTGTAATGAACCATGTCTCTGGCGGTTAGTTTGCGTTTTTGCCATTTGCGCATGGACCCCGGCCCACCCATCACCGCATACAAGTCCCAAACGGCACAATGCTTTTCAGCAGCAACTTCATTCAAAACTTTTCGCACTTCAATATGACGTTTAATGGGCGCTCTTTTTCTGTACCAACTCTCTCCGGGAAGTGTAATAAGTATAGAAGCATGAGGGTTGGCTTGTCTTACTAAGTCAATAAGTTTTGCAGCATTTTCACGCAGTACAGCATCACTGTAGTGTTTATTAAACCCTTCGTTGGCCCCTAATGAAATAATCACCAAGTGAGGTGCCAGTTGTTTCATCTGGTTCTGTAATAAATTACATCGGTTCCATGAAAAATATTCTGCTCCGTTTATTCCGGCTGCATGGTACAGTAATCCGGCAGAATCATTTTCCAGACTCATGCCATAAAATTCAAATTCTCTGCTAAGGGTATCAACAGGTTTAAAACCTAATACAAACTTTTGCTGATAGGAGTCGAATGAGAGCCATGTGCAGGTACTGTCAAACTCTTCAGGAATAAAAGACCCCATAGACATGGTATCATTTCTCAGCACATAATTGAGCGCATCAGTTGATATTTTGCTGAACAGCTTAACGCGTTTAAAGTCGTAATTAAACAAAGAATTGAAACTTGGGTTGAGTATAAAACCTGCAAGTGAATCTTTGGTAGTAACACTTACTCCGCAAATGCCCATGTCGCCAACCTTGCTGTAATTAACATTTTTACAGTTGGCCCATTCACCCGTCCAATGCACTTTGTAATTATCGGGGTTATTCGTTTTGGCTATACGGTAAGGAAATACCAGCCCTCTTCCTCCGTTACCAAATGAATATTGCAACAACTCGCGCATTCTGCCTGAAAAATAATCAGCCTGAATATGTGAATCACCAATGTGCATCACACTAATTTTTGACTGCCCGTATTGCAACACACTGTCGCAGGCATCCATCCAAAAGTTTAGCTCGTCACCATGATTTGCCTTGATAACATTAACCGACAATTTCACCGGCTTTCCGGTAAAATCGGTTTTAAAAACATTTAAAGGCTTTGGGGCATGAACTGGAACTGGTGCGACAGGAGCAACCAACCAGGCCAACATAAAAAACAGTATACTGATGATGTGATGTATCAAACTATAAATTTGATGCAAAAATATTAAAGTCCGGAAGGTGATAGAAATGTTCTTATCCCCAACCGGACTTTAAGTGTATGCTTTAGTAGTTATGCGGTGGCTGTTTCGTAAGCCTCAATAGGCAAACAGGCGCAAACCAGATTGCGGTCTCCGTAAGTGTTATTCACACGACCAACTGATGGCCAGAATTTACCCGACTTAACCCAAGCTGCGGGGAACACGGCTTCTTCTCGGGTATAAGGGTGGCTCCAGTCATTAGCCGTAGCAACTGCTGAAGTATGCGGAGCATTTTTCAATACGTTGTCTGCTTTATCTGCTTTACCGTCTTCAACGGCTTTGATTTCCTTACGAATAGCAATCATTGCTTCACAGAAACGATCCAGCTCAGCTTTTGATTCACTCTCCGTTGGTTCAATCATTACAGTACCTGCCACAGGGAAAGACACTGTTGGCGCGTGGAAACCGTAGTCCATCAAACGCTTAGCAATATCTTCTACTTCTACATTCGCTGTATATTTGAATCCGCGGGTATCAAGAATCATCTCGTGTGCGCAACGGCCTTTGCTTCCTTTGTACAGAATATCGTAATGCCCTTCTAAACGCTTAGCAATATAATTTGCATTCAGTATGGCATATTTGGTTGCATTCTCTAACCCTGAAGTACCCATCATTTTAATGTAGGTATACGAGATAAGCAATATGCTGGCACTGCCCCATGGAGCAGCTGAAACAGCATGAATGGCTTTATCACCTCCGGTTTTTACCAAAGAGTGTCCGGGAAGGAAAGGCGCCAGATGAGCTGCCACACCAATTGGTCCAACACCCGGACCGCCACCACCGTGTGGTATGCAAAATGTTTTGTGCAGGTTAAGGTGACACACATCAGCACCAATAGCAGCGGGGCTGGTTAATCCAACCTGCGCATTCATGTTGGCACCATCCATGTAAACCTGTCCGCCAAAACTATGAATCATGTTACAGATGTCAATAATGGTTTCTTCAAACACACCGTGTGTTGACGGGTAAGTAACCATCAGGCAAGCCAAATTATCTTTGTGTTGCTCAGCTTTTGCTTTTAAATCTTCTACATCAATATTACCCCGCTCATCAGTTTTGGTCACTACCACCTGCATACCGGCCATAACTGCAGAAGCAGGATTTGTACCGTGTGCAGATGCGGGAATCAATGCGATGTTACGGTGCGCCTCACCTTTGTTTTTGAAATATTCGCGAATCACCATTAAACCGGCATACTCACCCTGTGCTCCTGCATTAGGTTGCAATGACATGCCGGCAAAACCGGTAACTTCTTTTAACTGGAAAGAAAGCTCATCAAAAATTTGAGTATAACCTGCTGCCTGATCTACCGGAGCAAAAGGGTGCAATCCGCCAAATTCAGGCCAGGTAACAGGAATCATTTCTGCAGTTGCATTCAGTTTCATGGTACATGAGCCTAATGAAATCATCGATTGACAAAGTGAAAGATCTTTTGCTTCCAACGCTTTGATGTAACGCAACATTTCATGCTCACTGTGGTAACTGTTAAAGACAGGGTGCGTCATGTAACTGCTCTTGCGTTGCAGTTCAGCAGGCCACTCAACAGTCAGGTTGCTTGTATCTGCTGCGGGAGCCGAACTACCGGTTGCTTTAGCAAAAATATTCAACAGGTTATTGATATCTTTAACTGAAGTGGTTTCATCAATGGAAACACCAACATGTGTATCATCAATGTAGCGCAAATTAATTTTGGCTGCCAAAGCTTCTTTCTTTAAAGCCGTTGTTGCAGCAGCATCTTTCAATTGCAATTTCAGTGTATCAAAATAATCTTTGTTTAATTGTTTAACACCTACTTTATCCAAACCACGTGTAAGCGTTTTAGCTAATCCGTGTGTTTTTTCTGCAATCTTTTTCAGTCCGTGAGGTCCATGGTAAACACCGTACATGCTAGCCATAATGGAAAGCAATACTTGTGCAGTACAAATGTTGGAAGTAGCCTTTTCTCTTCGAATGTGTTGCTCTCGTGTTTGCAAAGCCATGCGTAATGCACGGTTACCTTGTGCATCAATAGACACACCAATGATACGGCCGGGCATCTGACGTTTGTAATCGTCTTTAGTAGCAAAGAAAGCTGCATGAGGACCACCGTATCCCATAGGAACACCAAAACGTTGTGATGAACCCACCACGCAATCTGCGCCCCACTCTGCCGGAGGAGTTAACAAGGTTAAGCTAAGCAAATCTGCCGCTACACACACGTAGATACCTTTTTCTTTTGCACGCTTGGTGAAATCAGCATAGTTGTATATGGCACCGTCAGCAGCAGGATACTGCACTATTGCGCCAAAGAAATCATTGGTTAATTCAACCGTGTTGTGGTCACCAATAACCAACTCAATGTTTAATGGCTCTGAACGTGTTTTGAGTATGTCAATAGTTTGAGTAAAGCACTCTTGAGAAACAAACAATTTGTGTCTGTCGGGCTCTGCATGCATAGCATGAAACATATGCATAGCTTCAGCAGCGGCAGTACCTTCATCCAACAAAGACGCGTTGGCAATCTCCATTCCGGTAAGGTCAATCACCATAGTTTGGTAGTTGAGCAAAGCTTCCAAACGGCCTTGTGCAATCTCAGCCTGGTAGGGAGTGTACTGTGTATACCAACCCGGATTTTCCATAATATTACGCAGAATAACACCTGGAGTAAACGTATCATAGTATCCGCTGCCGATGTAGGATTTGAACACCTGATTTTTAGCCGCTATGGATTTAAGCTCGCTGAGAACTTCCTGCTCAGTAAGTGCCTCCCCTATCTCCATTCGCTTCTTGAGACGAATGTGGGCCGGGATGGTTTCATCGATAAGTTGGTCAATGGAGGGTACTCCAATGGCTTTTAACATTTCATCTGTTTGACGTTGGTCAGGACCGATGTGCCTGCGTTCAAAACGATCGGGATTGTGCACGCTGATACTCATGTATGTGTTGTTTTTAAAGGTAATACCTAAATGGTTCAAAAAGTTTTGCAATATTAAGGTATTTCACGGAAGTTGATTTGTTTTAGGGGCATTTTATGCACTTTGTTTTCAACCGTTTGCACATACAAGAAATCACACTATTCTTTTGGAAAATAAATTTCGTATACAGGTAACCGTAAACTGCTATTTAGCTGAGAAACAGAAACCGGAAAACATAAAAAACAAAGTGACAATTTTATGACAAACAAAAAATGTTAGTCCGATGTCTTTGCCATCATGTTAAACTACAAAAAATAAATAAACAATTATGAAAAGAAATTTTGTACGTATGGTGATGGCTGCGGCAACATTTGTTCCGCTTGCTACAAGTGCACAAACCGCCCGTGTTATGGCAGTTCACAACTCCCCCGATGCCGCTGTAGACACAGTGGATGTTTGGCTGGTGGATGGGAATTCTTCTGTGAAAATAAAAGATAATCTGGCGTTCAGACAGTCTACAGGTTTTATTGATGCACCTGCCGGAAGGAACATCCGCCTTGCCTTTGCCGGCAAAAACAGTACAATGATAACCGACACGTTGCTCGGTTTCGGTTACAACCTTACACCTAATGAAACTTACATTCTTTTTGCACAGGGACATGTTGCAACAGGTTTCAACCCACAGCAGCCGTTTGGTTTGAATGTGCTTGTCCCTGCCCGTGAGCGTTACATTACAGCAGGAGATACTACAAGCATAGCCATCTATCATGGCTCAACCGATGCTCCCGCAGTTGACATTTATGCTCGCGGAGTACAAACTCCACTGGTAGGTAATGCAGCTTACGGAGCCATTACTTCTTACCTCAACGTTAAAACAACTGACCTCATCATTGATGTAAAAGCAGCCGGCAGCTCTGCCCGATTAGTTTCTTATCAGGCACCACTGAGCACATTGGGATTGCAAGACAGCGCCCTAGTGGTGTTTGCTTCGGGTTTCCTCAATCCGGCTCAAAACAAAAACGGTGCTGCCTTCGGACTTTTTGCTGCATTGAGTAATGGAAGTGTTGTCCCTTTACCGCTTCAATCGCCTGCACGCGTTCAGGTAATACACAACAGTGCCGACCCTGCTGCAAGCAGTGTTGACATTTGGCTCATCAATAAAACGCAAGCGACTAGTTCAAAAATCATTGACAACTTCGCCTTCAGAACTGCTACGGGTTATGTTGAACTTCCATCAGGTGACGAACTTGCTGTAGCTGTAGCCGGTGCAAGCAGCACCAGCATTACTGATACATTATTGTCTCAATCATTAGGTGTATTACCTTCAGGAGGTCGCTTTGTGGCGATGGCCAACGGTGTAGTGCTGGTAAACAACTTTGAAAGCAATCCCGGAGGAAAATCCATCAACTTCCGTCTTACACTTTTGAATGGCAGAGAAGCCGCATCAACTGCAAATAAAGTAGACATTGCCGTTGTACATGGTGCTACTGATGCTCCGGCTGTTGACATTGCTGTATCTGGCGGACCAGTGCTTGTTCCCAATGTACAGTTTGGTGAAGCAACAGCTAATTATCTTGCTGCTGATCCTAACAACATTCGTTTGGAAGTGCGCCCGGCAGGTAGCTCTTCTGTAGTTGCTGCATATGCTGCTCCTCTCTCAGTATTTAAAGACAGTGCTATTGTTGCTTTTGCTTCAGGATTCCTTTCTCCTAATATCCCGGTAGGAAAAGATGCAGGTGCTGCGTTTGGTTTATTTGTTGCTACTGCTTCTGGTAATGTTATTCCTCTTTCAAATGTAACAAGCGTGAGAGAAAGCAAATCATTTGCTGCTGAAATTACGTTATACCCTAATCCGGCAAGCAAATATACCTCGGTGAATTTGGTAACTGAACAAAACACTTCTGCAATCATTAACATTACTGACCTGAGTGGTAAAGTTCTCCGCACACCGTATTCAGGTGAACTGAGCAGTGGTAATAACCGCATTGACCTTGACCTTAACGGTTTAAAAAGCGGTATTTATCTGGTGCGCATTTCAGGAGTAACTGGAAACACTTTTAGAAAACTGATTGTACAATAGCAAATCTCGAAGTGACATAGAGCCATCCTATAAAAAGTCCCGCCATGCGCGGGACTTTTTATTTACCTGTCTCTGCCTTATACTTGTGCATGAAGTGGCAGCATCATCGGCTTTTTCTTCTGTCTACAGTACTCCTGGGAATTATATTATTGTGGAATTACGGCTCTACAGGAACTACCTATGATGAAACGGCTGACTTGCGCATCACCAGGGAACTGAAAGAAGGTGGAAGTCCGTTTGCTAATATAGAAATCCCCAGTCAAACACGTTTAGTATATTACCTGCATGCTATAGCTGAATCAATCAGCAAAAAAGCGCTGGTGCATTACCTCATCAGTGCGTTAAGCATCTTGTTGCTGATGCCTTTGTGGTATTTTTTCTTGTATAAACATCACAGTAAACGTGCAGCAAATGTAATATTGGTGTTGATGCTATCGTCTGTGCCACTCATCACTGCCGGGCGACATTTGCTCACCCATTCCAATGCTACATTTACGTTGTTCTTTAGTTTAACCTTCATACAACTGTATCTTTTTCTCAGCACACAAAAAACAAAACACCTGTTGGTTTCAGGAATATATTGGGGCTTTAGCATCGCACTCTCTTTATTGGGTGTTTTTGCAGTATTACCCTTTCTTCTCTTAGTCACTTTTTTTCGGAAACAGGAAGGCGTGAATTTAAAAAACCTGTTCATTTTTGCAGGAGCTGCACTACTCACTTTTTTGGCATCTACCATTATTTATTGTGACCCTGTAATTTTGCAGGCAGCCATAAAGGAAGCCCTTGAAGGACATGAGTACACTTACTGGAATTACTTTAACACAGGTAAAACCCAAGCCCCGTATTGGTTTTCACTGGTGCTTTTTACCGTAAAGGCCCACCCCGTTGTTGTACTGATACTGCTTTACTCCTGTGTGGTTTTAGGAAGAAGCGAAATACTATTGCACCGTTTTTTTGCTGCTGTTTCCATCGGGGTGTTTTTATTTCTTTGGGTAAAGTCGGGCGTATTTCATTACGATGCTCCCCACCATCAGGTGCAATTTTTCCCTTCGGTGTATGCGGCTATCAGCATTACGGTAGTTGATTTTTTGCAAAAAAAGCAGCGTTTAATCAACGCAATTGCTGTAGTTGCACTGTTGCATCAGGGAATTATGATGTACCCATGTTACCCCAACCTGTTGTTTTACGGAGCACAATACGGAGAACGTTTTATTGGCCAGTTTTACGGGCCTGCTGTGGTTCATGGGTTAGGTGTAAGTGAACTGCACAAAGAGATAAACGACCTTATAGCAGAGGAGTCCGACACAAAAATATTAAAGCAGGAAACATCAGCGACCCGCCTGAGTGGAGAACATCTGGTCAATGTAGCTGAACGAGACAGCCACATAGTTTATCCATATGCAGTAGCTTCTTACCTTGATTTGCATCACCTGCAACACCACGATTCCAAAATTTTTGCTGAGTTACTGAAAAACGAATACGTTCCCGTAAAAACTTTCTACTATCCTTATGGAGTAGCAATGTTTACGTTGTACAAGCATGAATGAGCCAGCTTATCTAAGTCCAAGTCTTTTTTCCAATTGTAATAACTGACTTTCGCACTCTCTCTTGTCTGGAAGGAATCGTCTATAGTGATCTATCTTACCTTCTGTTTTAACAAAGTTATCTAAAATCAGCTCCTCATAGCCCTTTTCCTCCTGAATAATTGCAAATAAAGGATCTATGAAAACATCAGATTCATGGTAAGAAGAGCTATATGATTCGCTTATTGTATCATACTTAACATGAATTGCTTTAAACTTAAAAATTCGTCTTCCTTCATATATTATTTCCTTACTAGGGATTAACTTTAAAGCAACAACACTCGGATTACTTCTTAAAACAAAAAACGTATCACCTCTCAAAAAAGAAGTATGCCTAAAAAAAAGTCCTTGCATGCCATTTTTTATCCAAACTATCGAGTCTCCCTTTAACAATAAGGTGTCATATATACTCTGTTTAAAATAATGCTTCAACCTGTTCCCTTTAACTGTAGGTAATAATTCTACTGTACCTGAAAAAATCGAATCTCCTTTTATAATGTTAGTTCTTTCTTGCGTGAAATAAAGCGTATCATTTTCTACAAAAGATTGAAAACTAGTCCAACTACATTCACACGAATCTAAATTAGCATATGTAACATTGAATGCAGAAAAAATAAAAAGCACCAGCAAGGCTTTTCTAACACAAACAGATATTTCTGAAGTTATCATATTGAATGCAAATTACTTCAATTTCACAAATGTGCAATCTGAAATTAACTGCCAATTAAATTTCCCTACCTTTACCGCATGACAGAAATAGGGCGATTTAATGTACTTAAGGTGCTCAAAACCGTTGACTTTGGCGTGTACCTGAACGGCAAAGAACTGGGCGAAATATTGCTACCCAAACGGTATATCAAAAAACCACTTAACGAAGGCGATGAAGTAAACGTATTTATTTACACCGACTCAGACGACCGTTTAGTGGCCAGTACAGATCAACCTTTGGGACAGGAGGGTGATTTTGTTGCCCTTACCGTTGAAGCCATTACGGGTGTTGGTGCCTTTATGCAATGGGGGCTTCCCAAAGATTTGTTTGTCCCCTTTGCCGAGCAACAATCGCCACTGGAAGAAGGCGAAAAGCATGTGGTATATATTGCGTTCGACCCATCCAGCAAGCGCCTTTACGGCAGTACCCGTTTAGATAATTTTGCTTACCATGCCGATGAAACTCTGGAAAATGGCATGAAAGTAAATGCGCTGGTGGTAAAATCAACCGAGTTGGGATACAAGTGCATAGTGAACAACATGTTTTTGGGCATGCTTTACGCCAACGAGGTATTTAAACCTTTAACTGCGGGAGATAAAATTACCTGCTACATCAGCCAGATTCGAGAAGACGGTAAACTTGATTTATTGTTACAGGAACCGGGTTACTCCCGCATTGACCCAATTGCTGATGAGTTGTTGAAAAAGCTCAGGAACCAGAACGGCTTTCTGCCTTTACATGATAAATCAGACCCCGAAGAGATATATGCCCAATTGGGTATCAGCAAAAAAGCATTTAAGCAAGCAGTGGGCAATCTGTATCGTCAAAAATTGATTACACTGGAAACCAACGGCATCCGACTTACAAAACAATCTTGATTTCCTGAACCTTGCAACAAAAACATCAACAGAACAGTCTTGGATTTAATTTGGCTTCTTCTTTGCAAAAGGGAGCAAATAAAGTAAGATTGCATACTGAAAATATGAAGCATTTATACCTGATTGCCTTAAGTATTGCCTTTGTGGCGGGCGCCTGCAACCCTTCCAAATCGTTGTATACAAAGGGCAAAAAATTAGAAACAGCCGGCATGTACCGGGAGGCGGCCACATATTATTATGATGCCCTCAGGTATGACAAACGAAATGTGGAAGCACAGATAGGTTTAAAATTAGCCGGTCAGAAAGTGCTCAATGATTACTTTGAGGAGTTTTTCAAAGCCTACAATACAGATAAAAATAAGGAAGCAGTTTATGCCTACCGCAATGCCGAAAAGTATTACAGTGATTTAAATGACCTGGGAGTTTACCTTAAGTGGGACGACCACTACAAACCCGATTACGAAGACGCCAAAAACAAATACCTGGAACAATTATACAATCAGGGATTGGAAGAGTTGAAACGTAACGATTTTACCTCAGCACAAAAATCATTTGCAGAAATTACATCCCTTAACCCCACGTACAAGGACGTAGCCACCTTGAAAGAAACTGCCAAACTGGAGCCTATGTATCAGCAGGCACTAAATTACATGGGTGAGAAAAAATACGCTTTGGCCTACGAACAACTGGAAAAAATATGCCGCTTTACCTGCAAATACAAAGAGACCGAAAAACTAAAAGCCGAGGCAATAGAGAAAGCAACTTTCACCATTGGTTTTTTTGTTGATGATAAAGATGCTAAAAACAGGGAACTGCAACGCAAGCTGGCCAGCATGATTACAGATGAAATTATGCAATCTAAAAACCCGTTTATTCATGTTGTGGACAGAGAGAACATAGACAAACTGTTGCAAGAACAAAAACTGGGCATGAGCGGCATGATTGACGAGAAAAAAGCAGCTACTGCCGGTAAAATGCTTGGTGTACAAAGCGGCTTATTCATTAACGTTACAGAGAATACATTTACTAAAAGCGGACCGAGTAAACTCCAACGCACCGGTTTCGAAATATCAACTGTAAGTTACCGCAACCATGCAGGAGAAACTGTATTGCGCAGAAATGTGGACCGCTTTTCCTACTACGAATATGAGGCATCTGCCAGCTACCGTGTATCAGCAGATTTCAAATTGGTATCAACCGAAACAGGTAAAATACTGTATTCTAAATCTTACTCCGATACCAACACCGATGAGATAAAATATGCTGTACCTACCCGAAACGTTAAACTTAACCAGATTTTTCCAACACAGGAAGGTTTGGGCAATGTCAATAGTTTCCGCTCTATGTTTAACAGCCGGCAGGAATTAAAAAGCAGGGATGAGCTAAATGAGCACATGCTGCGCGAAGTGGCAGGTACTATCGCTTATGAAATTTTGCAATTCCACAAACAAATGAGCAACGGTCAATAATGAGCAAACCAACTTTTCTTCTTTTTACCCTTTTACTTTTACTGGCCTCAGGCTGCGGCTCCTCACAAAAAGCAACTACGCAAACACCTCCTCCTCCAGCTAAGGAAATCGTTCAGGTGGAACAAGACGGGGCACGCCCGGGGTGGGTGAGAAAAAGACCAATAGACGATGACTATTATATTGGCATAGCCATGATAGAAAAACGTCCTGGTATGAAAGATTACAAAGACAAAGCCTTCAAAGACGCCTTGAGCGAATTGTGTTCTCAAATTCAGGTAACAGTAAATAGCAATTCTTACCTCATTACCATTAACCGCGACTATAAATTTCAGCAGGACTACCTGTCTTCTACCAAATCATCTGTAAACACCAATATTGAAGGCTACCGTATAATTGACGAGTTTGAAAACGATAAAGAATATTGGGTTTACCTGAGTCTGTCGCGGGAAGAATACAAACAACGTGAACAGGAGAAAATGCAACAAGCTGCATCAACTGCAGTTGGATTTATTAAACAGGCTAGAGAGTTTACCAAAAGCAGTTACTATCCTTCCTCTATATTATTTTACGGCAAAGCTTTGTCTGCCATGCGTAACTACCTCAATCAGGCTGTAGAGGCTGAAATAGATGGTAAAACTACTTTATTGGTGAATGAAACTTTTTCAGAGTTACAACGAGTGATAAATAACATTCGCATTGAGTTCAGCGATTCTACTCAGGAGTTGAAGTTTGGACTACCCATTAACCAACGGTATGCTGTAGCTGCGTTTACTAAAGACAGGAACAAAACAAAACTCAATGATTTACCCGTAAAGTTTTCTTTTGTGAGCGGTAAAGGAAACATCAACGAAAGCATTATCACCAACAATCAGGGCAGGGGAATGCTTTCCATCTTTAAACTTACTTCTACACAAGCCTATCAGGAAATTGAGGCCGCACTGGATTTTGAAAAAATGTGTTCAACAGATACCTCGTGGAAGTATTTCAAACCTTTTGTATCACAGCTATCTATTCCCTCGCACCGTATGTTCATAAAGGTAATTGCACCAAAATTTTACAGCAACAGTTCAGAGAAAAATTTGAACTCACCTTTGGAAGAATCCATACTGATGAAGCATTTAGATAAGCGAATGTTTGATAACGGACTTCAGCTAACCATGAATAAAGCAGAGGCTGATCTGATTTTCGAGCTTACGTCCAACACACAGCAGATAAACGTAGCTTACGAAATGATTACCTGTCACCTGCAATTTGCTTTAACCATAAAAGATGCCTCAGGAAAACCCGTTTATTCGCATCAAAAAAACGACATTAAAGGCATACGGCTTAAACAGCAAGAAGCCGGCATTTATGCTTACAAAAGCGGCATTGAGTATATAGACAATAAAGTAATACCTGAAATCAACACCCTATTATTCAAATGAAATCAGCAGCAATAACTTTTTTAGTCGCATTAAGCTCATTGGCAAGCTTCGGGCAATCAGATGTACGAAAAGCTGTTACCCAAATTAAATACCAGTACCTGGAATTAGCTCAGTTTCCCGACTACCAACGCAAGCAGGCATTAATCTGGGAACTGGACAAAGAAGACGGTAAAAAATACCTGAAAGCTGAAGTAATAGGTCAATACAAAAACAATAAACTTTGCATCATCAAAGAATCTTCTAAAATACCCAAAGGAAGAATGATGCGGGAGTTTTATTTATACAAAGGCCAACTCATTTTCATTTATGAAAAGGCAGAGACAGTAGAAAATTATACCGATGACAGCGGACAGGCCCGCAAGCGCATGCAGGTAGTTTATCAAAACAGCCTTTACATAAAAGACGGCAAAATTTTGCAGCAAAAACCTACAGGTGAATACTCACCATATCCGGCCTCACCCTCCACTGAAGAGCTTGCGAAATTGCTTCAGCGTATGTCATCTGAGTACAGTAAAGCATTGCAAAAAGAGGCTTTCACCACTAAAAAATGAAACACTGGTTACACGCTTTCCGTTTACGTACGCTACCATTAGCTGCTGCATCTGTTTTAACCGGATCTATGCTGGCCGGTATTTTTGGCGAAGCTGACGGACTTATTCTTTTTCTGTGCTTGCTGGTTGCTTTTGAACTGCAGATATTATCTAACCTCGCTAATGATTACGGAGATTTTGTAAAAGGCACCGACAATGAAAACAGATTAGGTAACCAAAGAGCATTACAAAGCGGTGCATTGCAACCAAACCAGGTAAAAAGAATGATGGTAGTATTTGTAGCCGCTACGCTACTTACCGGAGTGAGTTTGTTGTTACTGGCTTTCCCTGAAGTAAACCTTGCCACCTTTATACTACTCGCCACAGGCATTGCCGCCATAGGTGCTGCCATTAAATACACCGTTGGGAATAATGCCTACGGTTACAAAGGCTGGGGAGATATTTTCGTGTTTCTTTTCTTCGGCATATTTGCTGTTTTGGGAACATCATATGTACAATACCACGTGCTTGTGCCTGAGATGATTTTACCCGCAATCGCTATAGGATTGTTGGCAACGGCAGTACTCAACGTAAATAACATTCGTGATATAGACAATGATAAAGCCTGCGGAAAAATTACTATCCCGGTTAAGTTAGGTGTAAAAAAAGCTAAACAATATCATTTGTTTCTAATAGCAGGAGCCACATTAAGCATAGTTATATTCTCAGTAATTATCTACCAGAGTGCTGTGGACTTTTTATACCTTCTTTCTTTCCCAGTTATTTTTGCGAATACTCGCAGTATTTGGACAACCGAACCCTCTCCTGCTTACAATAAACTGCTCAAGCAACTTTCGCTGAGTGTTCTTTTCTTCGCGCTGATGACTTGCGTAAGTTACATCCTAAGCTTTATTGTGGTTGTTACAGGTATTGGTAATGTTTTCAATTAAAGTTCATCCGTATCAATTACATTTCAAAAAACCAGCGGGTACCTCGCGCGGGGTTTTGCATGAACGCAATATCAGGTTCATTGAGTTCCACTCTCCCGGTTTCAGCAGCTGGGGTGAAGCAGGAACACTACCCGGCCTCAGTATTGATGATGTACCGGAGTATTATAGCAAGCTGAATAAAACAGTTCAACGCCTGAGTGAAAACAATGCCGAGCTGCTGAATCTGCCTTTTGAAGAATTACTGGATATTCTTGATTTATCTGCTTTCCCGTCCATAGCTTTTGCATTGGAAAGTGCAATACTTGGCTGGGCAACTAAAAAAGAAGCTACCATCTTCAACAGTGCATTTGTTACAGGTGAAGCATCCATCCCCATCAACGGGTTAGTGTGGATGGATAACAGTGCCAATATGCTGAAGCAGGTGGAAGAAAAAATAGAACAGGGCTACACCTGCATCAAATTAAAAATAGGCGCATTGGATTTTGATGAAGAATGTCGCCTGCTGGAAACTATTCGTAAAAAATACAATGCCTTTGCTATCGAAATGCGGGTGGATGCCAACGGTGCATTTGCACCTGATACAGCCCTTGAGCAACTAAATGAACTGCATCGCTTCGACCTGCATTCTATTGAGCAACCCGTTAAGCAAGGCCAATGGGAAGTGATGGAAGAACTGTGCGCCAAAAGCAGGCTACCCATTGCATTGGATGAGGAACTGATTGGTATAGACCCTTGCAGAGACGGAGCAGTAATGCTGAAGAAAATAAAACCGCAATTCATCATTTTGAAACCCTCGCTGCTGGGCGGATTTACCCGGTGTAAACAATGGATAAATACTTCTCAGCAATTTAACACCGGCTATTGGATTACGTCTGCATTGGAAAGTAATATCGGGCTGAATGCCATTGCACAATTTACCTCTACTCTGCAGGTAAATATTCCGCAGGGGTTGGGCACAGGTCAGCTTTATACCAACAATATTTCATCTCCGCTTCATATTGCTAACGGAGCGCTGCATTATGTACAAAATAAAAAATGGGACTGGAAAACTATAACTACTTCTGCTGAACAATAGCTGCCTTACCGTAAATAAGGTAAAACAACCCTACACCCAAAATACAGCCTTCAGTGTTCGCTATCATGTCCATAAAATCGGCTGAACGTTCAAAAAACACATTGGCCTGCATCCACTCCACTACTATACCATAGGTTATTCCAACCAGCAAAGCCACCAGCCACGCTCTTCTTCTTTTGAGGGAATGAACGTATTGTTTGTAGTACCCCACAGTGATTAACAAACTGAGTACTGCATAAAAGCTGATGTGAATGATTTTATCAAATGAGAGAGAAAAGTCCCAGGTAAAAGATGGAAACTGGTTACCCCCTAAACCACAGAGGAGCAGTATAACTGCTCCCCATAGTATGCTGTTCAGTTGAAAATGAATCAGCTGTTTCAAAATATTTTTTTTCTTAGTGGCCTATCAGCGACTTGTAATCAGCAGCTGACATGAGCGCATCAAATTCAGCGGTGTTGCTTACTTTCACTTTCACCATCCAACCTGTTCCGTAAGGATCACTGTTTACTGACTCAGGGGTTGCATCCAAACCCTTGTTTACTTCAGTAACTTCTCCACCCAACGGCATAAACAAATCAGAAACTGTTTTTACTGCCTCTACTGTTCCAAACACTTCGTGTTGTGCCAGTGTTCTGCCTGCTGAACTGATGTCAACAAAAACAATATCACCCAATTCTTTCTGAGCAAAATCTGTAATGCCAATGGTAGCAACTCCGTTTTCGAGGTTAACCCATTCGTGGTCTTTGGTGTACTTTAAATTTTCAGGAAAGTTCATGCTGTTAAATTTTTGGGCAATTTATACTTTTAGACGGTAATTAGGAAAATTTTATTCCTTTTACTGCATGATACTTATCAGGATTTACTGAATGGTGTATCGGATGGTGAAGCCACCGCTGGTGATAGCAGTAGGATAACTATTGGATGTAGCCGGCTTAGTGACCCTGCGATCATAGAAAATGCGCAGATTAAGTTTCTCATTAAACATGTAGTCAATAGTGGGTTTTATAGAAATCACCTTACTTCCGTTTACCGGCTCATTTACTGATTGATCAATTTTCTTAACAATCGTCTGGTCATCACGAATAGAAAAATCGAACCTGAAGTTCACATCATTTTCCAATACTCTCTGACGACCTCTGCCAAAGGGCAGTTTAAGTTCCTTGGTACGGTAACCTAAGCCAATAGTGTATTCCTTATTTCTGGTTTCAGTTAGCTGCGGATTAGTTAAGGCCAGAGAAAGTGTTCTGCCTGTGTTATAACTGAAACTGGTAGTGATGTTATTCAGGAATGTAATGTCGATTCCCAACAAAGGCGAAAAACGCTCGGTAATGGAAACAGAACGGATAATGTATTTCGGTTGAATAGTTGTACCTGGTTGATTAAAGGAAGAATCAACGAAGGAAACGGAGGTAGTATAGTTGGCAATATTGTAGTTGGAAGTGTAACTGTGATTAAGGCTGATGTTGGATGTGTATTCCTTCAGCGCTTCAATCTTACTTAGTCCGTTATAATTTACTCTCCAGTTCATATCGGGTATTGCCGGGAACAATTTGGTGCTTTGTTTCGAAGGATTTTTACCTGAGTAGGCAGAGAGGAATGAATACATGAGTACTTCCTGCTGACCGGAGCCATAGCCATTAGGAAATCCTGTTGCGGGGTCAATGCCTGTTGACTTACCCGGATTCTCATTCTTCAATCGCGTAGCAATATCATAACGGGCCTGTAAAAAATCATTGTATATTTCATCAGGATCTTTGAAAGCTGTTTTAAAAACATTGTAGGTTATGCTGTACGTTCCGCTTTCAACGGGAGCCAAATCCCTGAAGTCATTAAAGCCGGCTGTAGTATCAAATTTAAAATTTGAGGTGGTAGATTTGGTGAAATCCCTTTTCATGGTAACTTCAATCCGCAGGTCTGGAATAGGTTCAATTAAACCCCGCGCATTGAAATTTTTACTGTTCGACATGGTATAAGGTGTGGCAATTCTCGGGTCGGCACTCAGCCAGCCATTTCGTGCTGCCTTGTATTTAAAATCGGGATCTTGAGAGCCCATTATAAAGTCAAACCCGGGAGCCGACTCAGTCCAGTTTTGCCCTAAGTAAGAGGGCTTAGGCTGAAAACCGGGAAGAGCGGTACTGTTGTTCTCTGCATATGAAAATGACACGTTGCGCAGTGACATCATCAACCTCAAACCTGTTTTGGCAATGTCAGGTATTTCTTTTGGTTTCTTAATTTTCTCTTTTATCCAAACCGTATCTTTTTTACCCGTCTTAGGGTTCAGTTTAAGTTTGAACGTTTTTTTGGCATTCTTCTCTGCCTCCTCTTTCCTCTTTTGTTCTTCTCTTTTGGCCAACTGAGGATTGTTGATACGCTGCAGGAATTTAGATTTATTGTACAGGGTGGTCATGTTGAACTGACCATTCAAACTTTTACCCTGTGTATTGGAAATAGTGTTACCCAAACTATCTGCTGCGGGCGGGGCAGTGAGCCATACATAATTGGCGCTGTAACGGGCACTCAGGGTAATCCAGTTTAAAGCGGGAATCTTATTTAAGGGCACATTATACGTAGCCGATACCGTTTGATTAAACTGAGTTGTACGACCCAGGTTGAGCAGATTCGTCTTAATAGAATCTTTCTTTTGCTCTGAGTCAATTTTACCGTTGGGTTCATCAATACGTGCATTAACCGTTGCATTATAATCCAACTTGATGGACTTGGTTAAATCCCAACGCATTTCATAGAATCGGGACATGGTATAGTTTTTATCGTACAACGGTGTGATGGCAGTGGAACGGCTGTCATTATTGCGGTAAATGGTTTCACCAAACCTTCTGTCCCACGTGTACCTCACGTTAGTTGAACTTGGCATGTAATTGAAATTAAACTCCTTGATTAGTTTCAGGCTTTTAGGTTTCAATTTTTTAAACGGTTCCACAGGTTTATTCTGAAAGGTATGCCCATGCCCCAAACCAACCTGATAATTTTTTAGCAGGCTGTATTGTATATTTTCATTTCTTCTGTATTGCTCAGAAAATGCAAATGTAGCGTTAAGGTTCTCCACATCATAAAAATGAGCCTTCTTACTCCCTACCCTGTTTTTTCTTACGTTGGTAAAATTGATACTTCGTTGAGTAGAAAAATCTTCTGCTGCTGCAAGTATGCGTTGTCGCTCAGCTTCATTATTTGTTTCCAGCGAAGTAGCTAGTTTTATATCAGGATTAAGCGGGTTATACAATGGTTTGATTGACGTTTGTGAATACGAGTAGAACATCGGAATGCTTATGCCCACCTTAGCTGGGAAAAATTTACCCAACTCAAAGTTAGTAGCAACCGACATTTGTAATTCCTCTTTCAGGCTTCGCTCATTCAGCTTTTTATCAATACCTCCCCAACCTACACTCTTGTAATTGGTGGCTGCCTGTACCGTTCCAAAATCTGCCAGTTTGGTTACTACCCTGCCCGTAGCTGCCCATCCGCCTCTGCTCACAAAATCTGATACACGCAATTCATTGAACCAAACCTCACCACACTTAGGCAATCCGTCATCCAACGGATTATTTCCATCGCGTTTCACATTGCGCACACCTAACATAATTACCCGCACATTACTCAAATCAGGAATACCCAATACCGTTACTTTTCTGTCACCTACATTGATAGTGTATGGAGTTGTCAGGCTTTCGTTGTTGCTGGAGCGGTTTTGTTTGGCCAGATAAAAATCTTCAATATCAGCTACCATCTCATTTGCTGAAGGCCAGATTAAGCTGGGTGAAGTAGAGCCATTTGGAGTAGGGATTAAAGGAATCTCATACTCGTAGTAGTTGTTAGTAAGGTCTGTTCCCAAACGTATAAAGGCTGATAATTCTCCTGCTCGCAGGTTATCTCCTTCAGCATGCAGAAACATGCGTAACTTACCATAGTTACGAATATCAAACACAGTTGACTTAAACACCGCCCTTGAATCACCGTCTTTCAAATTGCATACACTCAGGGAAAGTGATTGCTCATTCATTTTTATAGGTTGCGGATTGGAGATATCCTGCTCCCGTGCAATACCCGGAGGCAAAGTATAAATGATAGGTGTACGGGTACTGTTTTCCTCAATGTTTACGGTAGATACCACAAAATTGGTAGGGTCACTGGGGTCTTGCGGAATGTGTTCCCCGGGTTGAACAAGTGAGTTCAGGTATTTTCTCCAGTCAGCACGCACCAGTTGCATTTGCGCAAAACGTAATATCACACTGTCTTCAAACCCGCGCATGAACATACGCATGAAACGTATGGATTTGAAATCTGTAATTTCACCTACTTTACGTTGATACTCCCTAACCGGAATTTTTAACTGGTACCAGGTAACTGCTTCCGATTTGCCATTGGCCAGCTTAACAGATTTAACAACGCTATCAGTAACAAAATTTTTGCCTACTACTAAACCATCTTCACTTACTTCAATTTTGTATTGAAAATATTCCTCCAGTTCATTTACTGTAAAATCTTTATTTAAGTCTTCATCATCGGGAGTATTTGAAATGGCAGTAGGGTAACTCTCGCTACCCTGGTCCTGTGTTGGGGAATTGCCCTCATGGCTATTGATTCGCTGATACCTCACCAGAATAGGCACATCACTATTATCGAAATCAGTGCCCCGGTAATAATGGTAGTTATCTGCTGAAGGATCATCTGCAGCTTGCAAAACAGCATTCGATGAGGCGGGGAAGCGGGCACGCACTTTTTGAATGTACGTAGTATCAAAAAAGGTTTTCTCCTGCACGTTAGAAAGTCCGTCAAGGCCCACGTCCTGATTCTGGCGGGCACTAGGGTCTGAGTCAAATGCAAAGTTAATGGTTGGTCTTACGGGCACTCTTCCCCATTCTGTTCTGTCTGTTTCAAGACCGCTTAAATCAACAGCCTTTGGTAAACCGTTCTCAAAACTTTTACGGGAGTCTTTTAAAATATCCTCTGAAACGTTACCCAGATTGATATAGAGTTCACCGGGATTTTTACGTCCCACTTTTCTAATCTCCAGAAAAGGATCCATCATCCATATTTCTATGTAATCAATGTTGGCCGCTTCAAAATCATTCGTCTCTAATCTGCGCATTACCCCACCCCAGTTGAGTTTCGGGTTAGCTAATGATCCGTCACTATTCAAATCATCTACGTTGTAATTGTACGGACCACGTTTGTAAGGATAAAATGCCAGGTCAAAAGTTTGTATGGTGGTAGGCATTCCCTGTTGAATTTCTTTGCTGGGGAATATCTCATCCATGGTTACCTCACGAACACTGTGATTGGATTGTTGGTCCAAATCATCTTTAATGTGATCAGGTGTAAGGTTATCATTTCTGAAGAACAGCGGATCAATGTTGTACCAGGCCAAACGGGCACGCTTAAAACCTGAACCCAGGTTATTGGCTAAAGCCGCTTCAGGAAAAAGGTCGCTTTGCCCTTGCGGTACACTGGCGAGTACCCAGTTATTCATCCCTTTCAAATCAAAAGGAGTTTCACTTCCTTCAAAATCGTCAATGTAAGCATTTCCTTTTTTACCTATATTCTTCTGGATGCCGGGAATCAAACGAGCATATTCCCCTGACACCTGAATGGATGACATTTCTTTGGTTTCAATAAATGGCATCTTATCTACCATTTTAGTAAGCCAGCGTGATTGTTTGGTGAACGAACCGTCAACCCCAACCATCAAGTTAGCCAAAGGTTCTTCACCAATATTTACCTTTGGAGTTAGCGGGCGTTCCCGCAGGTACATGATGGTACCTCCCAAAATAAAATCATTGTTTACTTTAAAATCAAGGCGTGAACCCATCAGTGTTTTTTGTTGAATATTGAACAAAGAATTGGTTTCAGATGACACCTTAATTACCGCACCTGAGGATAACAAACCTGAGTTGATTATCCGCACCCGACCGGCTGAATAGTCAACCACATAATCTACGTTTTCAGTTAATGGAGTACCATTCGCAGTAACCCTTACTGAACCTTTAGGAACGTTGATGGCTCCCAATGGAATTTCAGAACCTGCGGCACTTTGATATGAACCCCGAAGGAAGAATTTATTCTTTTGCGGCACCTGCATCGCAGCAAATCGCGTAGAGTCATACAATTCCTGAAACACATAATAATTGGCCCGGGAAGTATCAATAAATTTACTTTTCAAATATGACCCGAATGGTTCCACCACAGGAAAAATAATTCGCCCGTTGGAGGCTGTTACCGTATATTTTTCCAAAAAGTCAAAGTTACCATCGGGAGTAGGTTCTTGTTGTGTATTGACACGGTCAAGGTTAAGTACAGTAAGCAGCGGAACGCCCTTTAACTGCGGTTCACCATTAGCAGGTATATAATTTAAATCAGCACCTGAAGGGTCATCTGCATAAATAATATTCAACCTGAAATCTTTGGGTTGAACCTGATAGGCTCCCAAAGAATAAATGTTCTTCATCATCAAATCCCACATGGGATAGTCTGTGCGGATATTCTGCCCTTTCAGCATTTTTAAGAACAATACATTAGGGCGTTGAGAATTGGATGGCACATCTCCTGAAAATTCACCCACCTTGTAGGGCACACCGTTAATGGTATACTCGAATGCCACACACAACATTTCATCAGGGTTAAGTGAATTGTTTAAAGAAATGTATCCTAAGCGTTCATTCAATGTAAACTCACTTGTCGTAAGTTGTCGGGCATAATTAAGCAACTGATAATCGCGTATGGGTTGCAGGTAGTCTTTGTATTGTAATGATTGGTTTTGTAAGGTTTGAATAACATCAAATGAATTACGCAAACGATCATCTCCGATAAGAATATTGTACAGGTTATTGGATCCGTTGGAAGGAGCCCGGTCATTTCCGGGAATAACTACTTGCGTAGCATGGTTGGCCATTTTGCTGGTATCCGACTCACCCAAATCCTGTAATCCCAATACATCGCGCACACCTTCAAATGCACCGGTACGGTTAGTTACCCATACCTCAACACGGGTTACAATAACAGGCGAAGAAATGATGGGCAAACCCGACATCCAGCTGTTGTAGTTGGAGCGAAAATACTGGGTAAGAAAGAAGTGTTTGTTTACCTCGTAATTATCTCCCTGAATATCGAACTTGGTTACCTGCGCACCGCCTGAAATTTCGGTTTCGGTAATTTTACCACGTTGCTGTGAATATACTGAGGTAACCATTAAACGGCCAAACTGCATTTGTGTTTTTACACCAAATAAACTTTGGCTACCTTGAATTAATGAGGACTGTAAAGGTAAACTCACGTTACCCAATTCAATTTTTTTAATAATCTCGTCTTCCTTACCAGAGTACTCCAGTTTGGTTTGGTTTTCAAAATCAAAGGTGGCTTCCGTATCGTAATTCATGCTCACCTTCAACTTATCTCCCACACTACCTTGCACGTTTAACTGTATCTTCTGTTTAAAATCAAACTGACCTGTTTTTTGCTGACGGGCAGAAAAAGCCGGGTTTCTTACTGTGTTGAAATTTCCGGCAAAGGAAAGTTCAGCAGTACCCTGCGGACGGATATCAATAACTCCGCTGCCAAAAATACGATCGAAAATTTTGGGCCCGACATTTAACGGAGGAATAATACCCCCGCCCCTTACAAAGTTTTGTGCTTTGGCTCTTTGCTGGAAATAGAGTTGTTGATTTTTACGTTCTGATTCTTTCAGAAACTTATTGAATTCCTCTGTAGCCGGCAAACCTGTTGGTTGGTTACCTACCTTTTGCGTAGTGGTAAAAGAGGTGCCGTCTTCATCAAGTTCCGTTTCTTCCTCCATTATTGGCGGGTCATCTAAATCAACCGGATTCTTTGACCTCTTTTCAAATGGCTTTTTGTCTTTGAGCGGATAAGGCAGTTTGGTTTTGGTGGTGTCTTTGGGTAGAATAGTATCGGGAGGAATAATCATGAAGTTATCCAAACGGTCAAGCCATTCCTGTGATGGTGTGCTTGACCACACCACAGTAATCAGTGTGGAAGCCAGTAACAGGAAAAGATAATTTCTAAATGTAGCTGCCAAGGTTCAGGTTCAGATCACAACGTTTTTAATGCCTGTTTTACCAGTTCTTCAACAGTAAATGTCGAGCCTGTATTGATTATCTTTAAGAGGGCCTTTTCAGAGTCATTCTTAGTGAAGCCCAGCATGGTTAATGCTGTTAATGCCTCCTCTACTTGTGCCCCTGCTGCCCTAAAGGTAGCTGTATGTTCAGTTCCGCCAGTTTTCATTTTATCTTGAAGTTCAATTAACAGGCGTTGGGCCGTTTTGGGACCCACGCCTTTAACAGACTTCAATAACGCTAAATTGCCCGTCATTATTGCATTCTGTAATTCACTGGCTGTTAGGGAAGAAAGCATCATCCGAGCTGTATTCGGGCCGATACCCTGAACCGATATCAGCAGCCTGAAAAGTACCCTCTCTGTTTCTTCGGCAAAACCGAAAAGTATGTGCGCGTCCTCGCGCACCACCATATGAATGAGGAGCTTAAGCTGTTGCTGACTTTTAATTTTTTCAAAGGTTTGCAGGGAAATACTCACCCCATAACCCACTCCCCCACAGTCAATTACCGCAAATGCAGGAGTAATGGTGGTAAGCTTACCGTTTAAATGTTCTATCATACGTTTGGATGTACAAAAAAAGGCAATCATTACAATTGCCTTTACCCTGTATATAGTTTGTTTTGGGACGCTAAAATACAAATAGTTTGGATAATCGGCTGCAATAAGTGAATTTTACTGCGCTTGATTTTCAATCAGTTTCAAAATGAATATAGAATGGCTGCGAGATTATTGCCTGAGTAAGGCGGGAGTAACAGAAAGTTTCCCGTTTGGCGAAGATGTACTGGTGTTTAAAGTGCTGGGCAAAATGTTTGCGCTCATTTCCATAAACGAACCGGATAGCGTTAACCTGAAATGTGACCCTGAAAAGTCGATTGAACTGCGGGCCGAATACCCTGAAGCCATCATTGCGGGATATCACATGAACAAAAAATTATGGAACACCGTGTATTTTCGAGGAGTTCCTGCCCCTTTGCTGAAAGAATTGGTTGACCACTCCTATACTGAAGTGGTAGCCAAACTTACCAAAAAGGACAAAGCTGAACTGGCAAAATTCAAGTAAGTTACAAATTACGATTAAGTGAATTCTGTAGCTTTTTCTAAATTGCGGTTCTATCACATTTTATGAAATATATAAAACTTCACTTTCTCTCTTACGCAGCAGTCCTTCTAAGTGCCTGTGCAAATGAATCAGCCCTTACAGAAGAAACCACAACTGACCAAGAGAACAAAGTGTATGCGGACGACAGCAGCAGCTACTCCGTAGGTTTGTTTACCAACAACAGAAAAACAGGCTGGTGGAAATCATACAATGCCAACGGAGGCTTACTCTCTGAAGACTTTTACAACAACAATGAGCAACTGTTACATGAAGTAGTGACTGACGGAAAAGTGAGTTCTGCTGAACGCATTATTACTCCCAGCGGAGAACTCATCATCAGTTACCACCCCAACGGACGTATGAAATTTTTCGGTTACTTTACACAAGCTGACAGCACAGCTCCGAAAGTTTTGAGCGGAGATGCACGGGAGTACGACTCCACCGGGGTAATGCGATTGTACAGCAACTTCGATAATGAAAAAGGATTGGTAAGTGAACGGGAATACAACTCTTCAGGGCAATTATTTGAAGAACGCTACTATAGTGTGGCCTGCCCTACCTGCGACAAAAAACCAACCGGCACCTGGAAAACTTACAACAACGGGAAACTCGAAAAAACAACAAAACACTGATTCAACAATCTTACTTAAGCTGTCGCAGGTACAATTGAATGGTGTTTTCCAACCCAAAGTAAAGCGCATCACTGATGAGTGCGTGGCCTATGGAAACCTCCAGTAATGCAGGTACATTCGAATAAAAATAATGAAGATTGACCAAGCTCAGATCATGGCCTGCATTTAAACCCAAACCTAAATTATGTGCCAGCAAACCTGCTTTTACAAACGGCTCAACGGCTTTAGCTTTATCAATTAAAAAATCCCGGGCGTAAGACTCTGTGTACAGTTCTATCCGGTCGGTACCCGTTGCTTTAGCGCCTTCCACCATTCGCTCATCTGCATCAACAAAAATGGATGTGCGAATACCCCTGTTTTTAAACAGCGAAACCACATCAATCAGATATTCTTTTTGTGCAACTGTATCCCATCCGTGGTCGGAGGTTAACTGACCTTGCACATCAGGCACCAATGTTACCTGCGCGGGTTTTACTTCCAGTACTAAATCAATAAATTTTTGTTCTTTAGGATTGCCTTCAATGTTCAACTCAGTAGTCACTACATTTTTTAATTCCCTTACATCGGCATATCGAATGTGGCGCTCATCTGGTCGTGGATGTACCGTAATACCCTGCGCACCGAAACGCTCACAGTCTTTGGCCACTTGAATTACATCGGGCACATTTCCTCCGCGCGAGTTGCGAAGAGTAGCAATTTTATTGATGTTAACCGAGAGTTTTGTCATACGTACACAATTAAGCTTGTTCTACATCTTCACGCAGCAAATCAAATAAAAACTCATCGTAAAAAGCCCCGTTTTTGTAAACCTTTTGACGCACACGCGCTATTCTTCTGAAACCGCATTTTTCCAGCACGTTGGCTGAGGCAATATTGTATTCAAACACTCCGGCAAATAGCCTGTTCACCTCCGTATTCTCGAATAAAAAATTGATGAGCCATTGAACCGCTTGCGTTGCATACCCCTGGTGCCAATACTCCTCGCCCAACCAGTAGCCCACTTCCATGTTTTTCGAATAGATATCAGATTCCGCAAAACCACCCATAGAGCCAATAACCTCATCATTCAACGTAATGGCAATAACGTGTCTCCCCGGGTTATCTTCATTGGCTTTTTGAATAAACGCTTTCGCATCACTAAGTGTGTAAGGATGCGGAAACATATCACGCATGTTGCGCGCTATATTTTTATTGTTCCCTATTTTAGCCAATTGCTTAGCATCACTATCCTTAAACTTTCTAAAACCAAGTTCTGTTTTCATCCGCTATATATTAGTAACCACATTCAAAAATATACTCGTTTCTTAAGCCCTTTATCTTATCTCTTTCATCTCGTATCTCAAGTCTCGTATCTTTCTTCTCAAGTCTTTCTTCTTTTGTCTCGCCTCTCGTTTCTCTAATCTCGCATCTTTCTTCTCACATCTCAAGTCTCGCCTCTTTCCTCTCAAGTCTTTCTTCTTTTGTCTCGCTTCTCAAATCTCGTATCCTTCTTCTTCTATCTTTCATCTCGCATCTCGTATCTTATCTCTCGTATCTTTCTTCTCGTTTCTTTCCTCTCAAATCTTTCCTCTCAAATCTTTCTTCTAACTCCTCTCACGCATCCTCCAACGCAGCAAAATTCCTCGCAAACCTTACCACCCGCTCATCAATAATACTATCACGCTGACGAATGGGTTCCCGCAACACCAAACCTTCCAGTGAACGGCAACGGCTCAAAGCTACATACAATTGTCCGTGTGCAAATGTACCACCGGCTAAATCCACAATCATTTTATCAAACGTTAAACCCTGACTTTTATGAATGGTAATGGCCCAGGCCAACTTTACCGGAAACTGTTTGAAACGACCTATGACTTCACTCTCCACTCTGCGTTTGGCAGCATCCCACGTGTAGCGCTTGTTCTCCCAGGTTTCTCGTTTCACCTCTTCAATGTCTCCGTCAGCCATACGCACTTTAATTACATCCTCATCCAATGCATGAACGGTAGCGATGGTTCCGTTTACCCAGCGGTTGCCCACATCATTTTTAATAAATATCACCTGTGCACCTTCTTTGAGCACCAGATGCAAATCAGTAGGTAAGTTTTTTTCGCTGAAGTCGCCTTCCACGGCTCCGCTATATATTTTTTCTTCGCCCGCCAATTTACTCAGTTCAAATTCATTGATACCTGAGGCCACCTGATTGCGTGTGGTGACAGTAATATACAAATTATCTTTATCCGGTTGAAAGTAGCGGTTAACCCGCTTGTTTAACTCCGCCAGTTCGTATTCATCGGCTCTGTTCAGACGTATAGCATCCAACAGTTTGATAAAATCAGGATCACTTTGGCGAAACACTTTGCGTAGTTCAATGCAGTGCATGTGTACATCTTCAAACACTTTCGCATCAAAGAAATAGTGGCTGCGGTAATGTTCGCTGAACAAGTAACGCTCCACTTCATTTTGTTGCACCACCGGCTCCAGTTGAAACAGGTCGCCAAAAAAGACCACCTGCTTACCCCCGAAAGGCAAATTGGGTTGGCCGCAATTCAAGCGCAGTGTTTGGTCAATGGCATCAATCAAATCGGCCCGCAACATAGATACCTCGTCAATAATGAAACAATCTGTTTTGTGAATCATTTTGAACTTGTTGCTGTGCTTGGGGAAAAGTTTTATTTCCTCATCTCCCGGTACAATGGGGCGAAAAGGCAGCAAAAAAAAGGAATGTACGGTTTGACCGCCAGCATTTATGGCTGCTATACCTGTGGGAGCCAGCACCACACAGCGTTTGATGGTATTGGCCACAAAATGACGTAACAAAGTTGATTTACCTGTACCGGCTTTACCGGTAATAAATAAACACTCCGTAGTCTGTTCAATGGCCTCAAATGCTCTGCGCAGGTAAGCGTCTGACAAGTCAGGCGTTACGGTATTGTTGGGTTGATATGATGGGGTTTCTTCCACGTGTACGAATATCGGCAGGGAAGAGCGGATTAAAAAGTATGGAATTTTCTTGCCGGTATGAGTATGTTCCTTGCTGAACGCTGATTGTTGCTTTGCTTAAAATGTACGGCAGGATAAATATCCTGCATGAAAGTATTGCTTTGTTGAAGTATGTTCCTTGCTGAACGATGATTGTTGCTTTGTTTAATTGTACACTACCCTACTTAATCAAGATCAGTATTTTTAGGAAAAGGCAAAAGTTTACTGCTATATCTATGATCTTCCTTTTGAATTGTTTCCGTAAGAATTACATCATAAGACCCATCCTCATCCCCATCTAACATTGTGCCATCTAGCAAGTATAAAAGCTCAGCTTTAGAGTAAGCTTTAAGTATATTATGCTTAAGTTTATTAGAACAAATTGGGTAAATCACGCTCTTAATACTTCTAAAAGGATAGGGAGCTGAATTTGAAGTGAAAATTTTGCTATTGTTCAATCGGTCATATTCAATTTTATTCACATATACGTCTACTATCCGTATCGATAGCTTTACCCATTTATATTGCTTAGCATTTTGATAGGGTTGATAATCTCTTGGACAGGGGATATCGCTTGGAAATGTATCTGTAATAGTAGGTTTTTCTTTAAGATAAATCAAAAAGTACCACCTTGGTGCATCTTCAATTGATTTTTCCCAACTGACTTGATGGATACCTTTATAAATATCATTTTTACAACCATTAAATATTATTAAAAGTGGTAAGCTAGTAATAAGAAATAATTCAACGTTTATTCTTTTCATAGTTGATGTTTTCCTTAATTGATACTCGTTTGCAACAATTATCTTCTTTCTGATTTGCGTTTGTAACCCTTCCCTTCTTCCACATATACGAATATCGGCAGTGAAAAGCGAATTAAAAATGTTAAATTCTTTCTGTATTCAAAGTAAAACAAAAAAACTATACCGCAACCGAGGCACTACCTCTTAAAGCACTCTGCAATTTTTCAAAGTCTAACGGTTTAAAAAGGTAGGCATCAAAATAAGTGGCATACTCTGTTCTGCTTTGTGCGGTGATATCGGCTGTTAAAGCAAATAAAGGTGTGCTGGTGTTTAGCGTAGTGGTGGTGCGTATGTGTTTAGCTGCTTCAAACCCATCCATAACCGGCATGTGCAAATCCATCAAAATAAAATCAAATGATTTTTGCTTGCTTAAATCCAGTGCTTCCTGTCCGTTTTTGGTCCACTCAGCCACCACTCCCCACCCTGATAATACCTTGCGCAAAACAAATGCATTGATGTCATTATCCTCTGCCAATAAACACCGCTTACCTTGTAAAGCAGTTGCTGTACCTGCATCTTCCGCAAGTATAGAATGCGCTTTTGCCAAAGTGATTTCCACTGTAAACACCGTTCCCCGGTCGGGTGCAGGTTCAACTGTAATGGTTCCTCCGTTTAATTCAATCAATTTTTTAACTATGGCTAAACCCAGCCCTGCGCCTTCTTCTCCTTTGGTGGTTACTGCATCGGGCAATACAAATGTGGTAAACAAATTTTCCATTTGCTGCGCTGAAAGCCCTTGCCCGCTATCTGTCACCTTCAATCTAAATGTGTCGTGTGTAGCAGTTCCGGATAGTCTCTCAGCGCTAAGCTGTATGCTTCCCTGCTCGGTATATTTAATGGCATTGGAAAGCAGATTGTCCATAACGGCCGTGAGTTTTGCCTCATCGGCCAGGTAATCGTCTTTTGCTGTACCGGTGTTATCTGTTAAGGTAAGTTGCAACTGTTTTGCTTTCGCATCATCAGCATACCGCTCCACAATACGCTGCAACCATTGTTGCATATTCAGGCGGCTCAACTCCAAATGATTTTTTCCTGAGTCCAAATCTGTAAAATACAGAATATTGGAAATAATGTGCTTTAAACGTTCGGCTGAAACCTGTAGGGATTGAAGCATCTGCTGCTCTTCTGTCCCTACTTTGCTTTGAAGCATTTGTGCAATGGACAGTACTCCGTTAAGGGGTGTTCTCAACTCATGGCTCACTGCCGAAAGAAAATCCTGCCTCACTTTAGCTACGTTTTCAGCTAGGTCTTTTTTAGCGGTAAGTTCTGCCTTTTCTTTCTCTGCTTTGGCTTCTTCCATTTGTTTGATGAGGGCATAACTTTCAATTACCTGAAGGGTTTGTGTATTGATAACTGACTCCTTTTCTTTCAGGTATTGCTCCAGGTAGTACAAGGCCAGCTCAGCATTTTGATTCAGTTTAAAAATTTGATACAGGTGGAAATTGCACTTGAACTTGATGATAACAATGTTGTGTGCTGTACTGAATTCAATTCCTTTCTTAAGTACTTGTATTGCCTCATCCAATCTGTTCATGGCAATGTACAGGCAGCCCAGTTTATGGTAAGCCATGCCCATGCCCAACTTTTCACCTACCTGCTCATGAATATCCATGGCTGCTTTAAAGTCTGCTTCAGCAGCTGCATACTCGCCTTTATGGGTATAAACTTTCGCCCTTCCGTACAAGGCAAAAGCCAAGCCTCTTATATCTCCAGTTTTTTGCTTTAACTCAATGGACCGCTCAATGATACGTGTGGCCTCGTCTATTTTATTTTCTTTGATGTAAATACCTGAAAGCGGATTGTAGGCATTTGATTTTAGATTCAGGTCGCCCACCTGTTTAGCGGCCTCAATAGCCTGCTCATAGGATTGGATGGCACTCTTGTAATCGCCAAAATACTCGTAAATGGTACCCAGTGATTTTTCTACTCTCGACAGGTTATGGTAGTCATTAAACTTAAGGTAGATGTAGCGGCAATCAATTAAATAAACCAGCCCCAAATGGTAGTTATCGGTTTTGTAATATACCCCGGCAATGTTGTACTTCGCATCTGCCACGCCTTTGGTATCGCCCAGCTCCTCGTAGTACACAATGGCTTCGTTCGCTTTATTCACCGACTCCTCGTACTCGCCCTTAATCATGCAAAACAAGGAGAGCAGGCTCAGGCTTTTGGCTACCAATGCCGTATCGTTCATGCTACGACTTTGCTCCAACGCCTGCCGGGCCAGCTGTATGCTATGATTCAGGTCATTGATTCGGCTGGTGTAAGCTTCATCAAGAACGGCAATAATATCATCACGACTGCGCAGGGAATCCATTTGTTTTTTAGTAAAGTAGTTAAACAAATGTAACCGGTGAGTTGGAGTAATAAAAAAAATACACCGAAGGATAAGGCCATTCCATCTATTCCAAACAAAAAAAGGATGAAACCTGAAGTTCCATCCCTTTTCGTTATACAACTGCCGCAAAAAAACTACGCCAGCACCACTATTTTGTTTTTGGTTACTTCCACTACTCCGCCTTTAATGGCAAAATTTTGGTCGCCCTCAGCACTTCTAACACGAATGTTACCGGCATTTAAGCTGGAAACCAAGGGTGCGTGGTTGTTGAGTACTTCAAACTGGCCCAGTGAACCCGGTAGTTTTACCGAGGTAGCCTCGCCTGAAAAAAGTACTTTATCCGGTGTTAAAATATCTACTTGCATGATTTTTAATTTAATGACCGGAGAGTAGAGAAAGTAAACTGACTTGCAATTTTTCCTTCCGACTAATCTGACGGCTATAATTTTTATTACTTCGCTTCAGCTAAAATTTTCTCTCCTTTAGCTACAGCCTGCTCGATAGTACCTACCAGGTTGAAAGAAGCCTCAGGTAAATAATCGTAGTTACCATCCATAATAGCGTTAAAGCCTTTGATGGTTTCTTCGATTGGCACCAACTCTCCTTTTAATCCGGTAAACTGCTCGGCCACGTGGAAAGGCTGAGAAAGGAAACGCTGTACACGTCTTGCTCTGGCTACGGTGAGTTTGTCATCTTCACTCAACTCGTCCATACCCAAAATGGCAATAATATCCTGCAATTCTTTGTAGCGTTGTAAAATCATTTTTACGCGTTGAGCACAGTTGTAGTGTGCATCACCCAAAATAGCCGGAGTAAGGATACGTGAAGTAGAATCCAATGGATCTACCGCAGGGTAAATACCTAGCTCAGCAATTTTACGGCTCAATACTGTGGTGGCATCCAAGTGAGCAAAAGTAGTAGCCGGAGCCGGGTCAGTCAAGTCATCCGCAGGTACGTAAACGGCCTGTACAGAAGTGATAGAACCGCGCTTGGTTGATGTGATACGCTCTTGCATGGTTCCCATCTCTGAAGCTAGCGTTGGTTGGTAACCTACCGCTGAAGGCATACGACCTAAAAGGGCCGATACTTCAGAACCCGCCTGTGTAAAACGGAAAATGTTATCAATAAAGAACAGGATATCACGTCCGCCTGATTGCTCATTTCCATCGCGGTAATACTCCGCGATAGATAAACCTGAAAGGGCCACACGTGCACGGGCACCCGGAGGTTCGTTCATCTGACCGAACACAAAGGTTGCCTGAGATTTTGCCAGTTCATTGTAATCCACTTTTGACAAATCCCATTTGCCTTCTTCCATGGCGTGGACGAATTCTTTACCATATTTAATAATACCTGATTCAATCATTTCGCGCAGCAGGTCATTTCCCTCACGGGTACGTTCCCCTACTCCGGCAAATACTGATAAACCATCGTATGCTTTTGCAATGTTGTTGATTAACTCCTGAATCAATACGGTTTTACCTACACCCGCACCACCAAACAAACCGATTTTACCACCTTTAGAGTATGGCTCAATCAGGTCAATTACTTTAATACCGGTATAAAGAACCTCTGCTTTTGTAGAAAGGTCTTCAAATCTTGGAGCCGATTGGTGAATAGAACGACCAACTTTTACGTCAACCTCTTTTAAACCGTCAATAGGCTCACCTACCACATTAAACAAACGGCCTTTGATTTCTTCAGTAGCCGGCATTTGAATGGGTGCACCGCTGTCAACTACCTCAGTACCGCGAACGAGACCGTCTGTAGAATCCATGGAGATGGCACGGATGATGTTTTCTCCCAAGTGTTGCTGGCACTCCAGCACCAGTCTTGTTCCGTCAGGACGCTTAACGTACAGTGCGTCATAAATTTTTGGAAGTTTAACGCCTTCTCCTGAGAAGCTGACGTCAACAACCGGCCCGATTACCTGAGCTATCTTTCCGATATTATTTGACATAAATGATTGTAGATTTGATAAATAGTGTGTTCTAAAAAATCGCTGCAAAATTACGTTTTTCGTACATATAAAAAATAAATCCTTGCAAATAGGCCTACCTTTTTTTCAACATCCTAAAAATGAAGCTGAAAACTGAGTTTTACGTACGTACCGATGTGGTACAAATAGCCCGTGAACTGCTGGGCAAAGTACTGGTTACAAGCATTGAAGGTCAATTGTGCGAGGCCATAATCACCGAAACAGAGGCTTATGCCGGAGTTACAGATAAAGCCAGCCATGCCTACGGAGGACGTTTAACCACACGTACCCGCCCCATGTATTTGCGGGGAGGGCATGCTTATGTGTACCTCTGCTACGGAATACACCATTTGTTCAATGTGGTAACCAATATAGAAGGGGTTCCTGATGCAGTATTAATCAGAGGAGTAGAACCTATTTCAGGCATACCTCTGATGATGAAAAGACGGGGGCACCAAGAATTGAAACCTGCTCTCACTCAGGGACCCGGTGCTCTGTCTGTAGCCATGGGCATTCAAACAATCCATAGCGGCATACCACTCACCAATAAAGTCATATGGATAGATGATGCGGGACAGACAATACCTGAGCAAGACATCGTGGCCTCACCCAGAGTTGGCGTAGCCTATGCAGCTGAAGATGCGCTGAGACCTTACAGATTCAGGATAAAAGGTAACATGTGGGTGAGTAAAGCCAAATAAATCAAACCTGACCAAACTGTATTCTTCACTCTCACGCCTGATGAGGTTTTATCTTACCTCAAAAATCAGATATACCTGATTATAAATTGTAAATTTGCACCCTGTAAAAAATGACCAGCCAAATCGCCCTACTATGTTACCTGAAAAAAACCTTACGGACATTATTTTTCTCGTCAATAAAGATTTAGCCATAACCGGCTACTTTGCTGAGAACAAGTCTTCTCTTTTTACCACACCTGAAGCATTTTTAGGCAAAAAGATAAGTGACATTTTTTCTAAGGATGAAGCTGAATTATTTACGTCAAAACTACGTGAAGTAATTAAAAGCAATAAATCAGTACATATAGAATATGATTTAACTATTGCCGGAGAAATAAGGTATTACAGAGCTGAGTTCAAACCAGCCACAGAATCTGCAGACGATGAAATTAGTGAGGTTGTTGTGCTTATAAACGACACAACTGAATACCAGCGTAAGGAAAAACTTTTTATTCAAACAAAAGAACGGTTCAAGACCATATTCGACAACTCTTTTTCCGGAATCGCCCTAACTGATATGGAAGGTAATCTTTTGGAGTGTAATGAGGCTTTTTGTCGTTTGTTAGAAGAAACGGAAGAAAACCTCCGCAGAAAAAATTTCAGGTCGTTCACACATTCTGACGACTTAGAAAATGAATCTAAGCAAATTGATGAGCTACTTAAAAACAAAGCCAATAATTACAGATTAACAAAAAGGTGTATCACTGCAACCAAAAAAACACGGTGGGTAGATGCATCTGTTTCGATAATATTTGATACTTACGCTCAACCTCAAAACCTGCTGCTAATTTTCAACGACATTTCAACTCCGGTTCAAACCAGAAATGAGTTAGAGCAATCCAACCTTGCAAAAGATAAATTATTGGCCATTATCGGCCACGACCTCAGAAGCCCGATGAGTTCAATAACAGGGCTAATTGAGCTGCTGAAAATAGGTGATAAAAATGAGCAGGAGGAAATAATAAGTATGATTGAACTCTCCGCAACAAGGGCAATTGATTTACTGGAAGACTTGCTTTGTTGGGGGAAAACCCAAAAGGGCGTGTTGGATATGGAAACTGTTCCTGTAAATATTAATACCCTGCTTCAAGAATCAATTACCTACATTAAAGCCAATGCTGAAGCAAAATCCATCAACATCAATTTTACCGGAGAAGAAAATATTATTGTTAACCTTGACCGCAACATGATTTTAACTGCCATACGCAATGTGTTTTCGAATGCTGTTAAGTTTACCCCTTTAGGAGGAGATGTCTTTTGCACAACAAAAATTCTTGCTAAAGAATGCATAATAGAAATAAAAGATACTGGAATAGGAATGGACAATGAAGTTAAGAAAACTCTGTTTCAGGTAAGTTCTAACAAAAGTAGAAAGGGTACTGCAAATGAACAAGGCAGCGGATTAGGCTTACTTATTTGCAAAGAATTTGTGCACAAACACAATGGCCGGGTTGAAGTGGAAAGCGAAAAAGACAAAGGAAGTACGTTTCGTATCATCCTGCCATTAATCGGCTAGGAACTCAAATCAGGCATAAACAATGCTTTAAGTTCTGTTGCGTCATCCGGCTTCATCTTTCCGGCCAAAATAAGGCGCAATTGTCTTCTGCGTAAGGCTCCGTCAAAACGCTTTTTCTCCTCTTCGGTTTCAGGAATAAGTTCGGGCACCTTGGCTGGTGAGCCATTTCTGTCAAGTGCAACAAAAGTGTAATACGCCTCATTACTCTTAAACTTTTCTCCGGTGGGAATACTTTCAGCAATAACAGAAATATGTATTTCCATGCTGGTATTAAATGCGCGGGTTACTTTGGCCTCCAGTGTTACCACATCACCCAGCTTAATGCTTTTACCAAAAGACACACTATCTACCGATGCGGTAACAACGATTTTACCGGTATGTTTTTGTCCTGAAATTGCGGCCACAATATCCATCCAATGTAACAAACGACCTCCCATCAGATTGTTAAGCGTATTGGTGTCGTTGGGTAAAACCAACTCGTTCATGATGGTGTAAGATTGTGACGGTGTTTTTGAATTGCTCATATTGGCAGCAAAGGTAGGGAAAGAAGTCTTACAAAGTAAAAATCACTCAACAGGGGTCCAGTTCATTTGAATAACACGTTTGGTCTTTTTGGTAATCTTGTAGCGGTTATCAATGCGCCAGCTGGCTATCCAGATAATTTCTCCGTCTGATTCCATTACCCATACCCGTTCCTTATCGGCTATGCTCAGTTTTAAATCGGTGAGAAAATCGCTAACTTTTTTCCAGCCCTTCATGCCCAGTGGCTTAAACTTATCTCCGGGCTGCCATTGACGAACAACCAGCGGAAACTTCACTAAATCGCTATCCAGCAAAGCGGTCCCCGGATTTACAAAAAGGTTGTCGGGCGTTGGAATATGGCTGATGGCAATAGTGAATTCAGGCGTAGTGAGTTCATCGTTTTTCGCTGTAATAAAAAACACACCGGTTTTATCTGATGCCGCAGATCGGGAAATAATTAACTCTTCCCTGTCCTTAATCAACCGGTGTGTATGTGAGAAAAACAATTTACCTGATTGTTCCTGCAAAGCCTTATAAACTTGTGTTATAGTAGCTGATGAAAAACCGAAAGGCTGCAACAATTCAAACAATAAAACTTGTGAAGCTTTGTGTTTGAGTAGAGGCTTCAACGGAATTTTAACAGAACGGGAGGTGGACAGCAGGTGCTTTTTAGCCCATTTTTCCACTTCCGACTGTAACCATCCGTTGAGCTGCTGCACTACCAGAGAGGTTTGTACAAAGTGTTGTTCAAATGCCGGGTTGATTTTTTCCAATACGGGCAAAACTTCTTTGCGCAATAAATTACGGCTGTATTTATCAGAGGCATTGGAACTATCTTCCCGAAACACAATTTTATGTTGCCTGGCATAATCCGCAATTTCTTTTCGTGTTATTTCCAGCAGCGGGCGAATAACCAGGTGGTTTTCAGGCGCCATACCCTGCAAACCTTTGATGCCTGTACCTCGGAGCATTTGCAGCAGCATGGTTTCAGCCTGGTCTGTAGCATGGTGTGCCGTTGCTACGGCTGAATAGCCATATTCTGTTACCAATTTCCGGAACCACTCATAACGCAGCTCACGCGCAGCTTCCTGTATGCTTATCTTATGCTCCTCAGCATACTGACGGGTATTGATGCGAGCTAAGTGAAAACCAATGTTCTTAAGCTGGCAGTAATCCTTTACCAATTGTTCATCTCCGTCACTCTCCTCTCCCCTTAATAAAAAATTGCAGTGTGCCACGGCCACCTCCACCCCTATTTGCTGCAACAGGTCAAGCAGCACCATAGAATCAAGACCACCGCTCACGGCCACCAACAATGTCCCTTTTGATGGCAAAAGCTGATGCTTTTCAATAAACGCCTTAACCCGCTGATGCATGTTGGTATGTTTTATGCTGATTGTTTTGCCTTTATTTGCAGTAAACTTTACTACTTGAGGCGCACAAAATTACTTCTTTTACTCATACTCCTGATACCCGTTGCCAATATTGCTTTCGGACAGAAAACTACCATTAATTTAGGACAGAAAAAAGGCAACAAAAAAATCCGTGTGCAAATTGTGAATTCGAATACGTTTGAATTTGACAAAAGCAGGGGAGAAAAAGTAAAACGCCTGATAGGTGATGTACAGTTTAAACAAGACGACATTCTGCTGTTTTGTGACAGTGCCTATTTTTATGATGAAGAAAACCTGGTTGAAGCATACGGCAGAGTGCGCATTACCCGATCTGACGGATTTGTATTGTCGGGAGATTTCTTACGCTATGAGGGAGATATAAAACGGGCACGAATGATTGGAAACGTGCACATGACCGACCCCTCCATGGAACTCACCACAACTGAAATGGACTTTGATTTGGAAAACAACATCGGGTATTATACCAACGGAGCTACCATTCTGAACAATCAGAATAAACTCACCAGCCGTTTTGGTTACTTTTATACTAAAACCAATCAGGTATATTTCAAAAAAGATGTATTGCTTGTGAATCCTGAATACACCATTGATTGCGATACTTTGTTGTACAACACCGTTTCTAAAACAGCTTGGTTTCTCGGACCTACGAATATTAAAAGTGAAGATAACACCATTTATTGTGAAAACGGCTGGTACGATACACAACGTGAATTATCGCAATTCAGCAGAAATGCGGTGCTCACCAGCAAAGAAAATATCGTAATGGCCGACAGTCTCACGTATAACCGCAAAACAGGTCTCGGGCGCGGATTTCGTAACCTCAGGGTAATTGATACTGCCGAAAAACTAATTATACGCGGCAACTATGGTGAAATCAACCGCCTGAAAAAAACCACCTACATCACACAAAAACCCGTGGCGAAAAAACTGATGGGCAATGATTCTATCTATCTATTGGCCGATACGCTTTATTATTTGCAGGCTACCGACTCCAATCGTGTATTAAAAGCATATTACAACTCGCGCATTCTCAAAAAAGACCTGCAGGCTGTGAGTGATTCCATTGTGTACTCCTTGCGTGATTCTGTTATCACGCTTTTTAATCAACCGGTCATGTGGTCGGAAGAGAAGCAGATTACAGCTGATACCATACGCCTCTTCATTCATAAAAATCAACTCGATTCGATGTTAATGCAAGGCAATGCTTTTATAGCGACAAAAGAGAATGAGAAACATTTTAATCAGATTAAAGGACGTAACATGAAGGGGCTTTTCAACAACCAGCAACTGCAAAGAGTAATTGTTATAGGCAATGGGGAAAGCATCTATTACGCCAAAGACAGCAGTGGTTACATAGGAATGAACCGCATCAGCTGCAGCCATATGCTCATCAGATTAGATTCTAATCAACTTCAAAAAATCACTTTCTATGAAAAACCCGCAGGAAGTATTTTTCCTGTAGATAACCTCCCTGAACCGGAAACCCGTATCAAAGGTTTCAAATGGTTGGGGCATCGCAGGCCTAAACAAGTTATGAAAGAAATATTTTAGAATCAGGTTCGCTTCTCTCCGCTTATCTTCTTATAGTAATCCGTACATTACCTTTTTATCCGTACATTGTTATTGCTGCATTACTGATGACTGAGGTGTCGTTATGCCTCTCTGTATTATTTACATCATGCCAACGCCAACTTACGGCAGAACGAGATGCACATAAAAAAAGCCCGACCAAAATGGCCGGGCTTTTTTATGTTTAAGAGTGAACTACTTCACTCGTATAATTTGTTTGCTGGCAGTTTCACCGTTCAAAGTCAACTGAACCATATAGTTTCCTGCACTAAGGTTGAACTCTTCTGCTACAAAGCTGATTTCGTAACCTCCTGCATTCTGTTTACCGTTAAACAAAACGGCAACTTCTCTTCCGTACATATCAAAAACTTTCACTTCAAGATTTCCACCTTTAACTAAAGTATAGTTAACGGTTGCTGAAGAAGTAAATGGATTTGGATAAACATCGAAATTAAAGTTTTGAGCAGTAATTGCTTTTGATGATACATTGAAAGCAACAACCTGCGAAGTGGTGTTCATACAGCCGTTATTATCTGTAACAGTCAATTTAGCATTAAACGGACCATTGGATAAATAGGTATAAACAGGGGCTAACTGGTTACTTCCGTTTCCGTCACCAAAATCCCAATCGTACGTAAAGAATGAATTACTTCCGGGAGTAAAGGTTACCTGACGTGACTCAAACACAGTGCTCTTAGAGAATGAATAAGCTGCATTAGGCAATGTATTCACTACAATACTGGCAGCAGCAGAATCAACACAACCATTGGCGGCAACCACACCCATGTTGATAGTGTACGTACCTGCTGTAGTATATGTTTTAGACGGACTCATGCTTGTAGATGTAGTGGCATCTCCGAATGACCAACCGTAAGACAATGTGCCCGGGCCTGTAGAAGAATTGTTCATCTGAACTGCTGTACCTATACAGGCTGATGCAGGAACAACAAAACCGGCTACAGGGCTTTCTTTAACTGTTAACTCAAACGATTCAATGTCTGAGCAAAGTCCGGATACAGTTTTAAGACGAACTGTGTATGTTCCGGGTTGGAACATTTTGGTAACAGTAGTAGCATTATTCTGAACAAAGCTGTTAGTGCCTAAATCCCACTCTGAAGTAAATGAGCCACCGAATGTAGTTGTGTTAGTAAAGGCAACATCATCTCCTGAACAGTTTCCTGTAGAAGTAAATGCAGCTTTTGGAGTGGCAGAAACAGTTACTTGTTTAGTAACAGTGTCTGAGCAACCAAAGTCAGAGTATGTAATTAATTTAACTGAGTAGGTATTTGCTGTGGCAAAAGTATGTTGGGTAGAAAACTCATTAGAATTATTTCCATCTCCAAAGCTCCAATTGGCTCCCATGGTACCAAATCCGATAGTTGAGTTGTTAGTTAAACTCACACTTGAGCCTTCACAGGCATTTCCTGCAGTAAAGTCGGCAACCGGAATAGGGAATACAGTAGAGTTACTTGTGAATGTATTAGAACAACCAAATGCAGTAGTTGCTTTTAGTGTTACATTGTATACACCAATATTGTTGTACATCCATTTAGGGTTTTGAAGCGCTGATAAGCCGCTGTCGCCAAAATTCCACAAATACGAAATGGCTAAAGCCGGTCCCTGAAGCGTGGTCTTGTTAATGAAGCTGGTAGAGTCACCCTCACATTTGTTTACTACAGAGAACGAAGGATTAGGGAAGTAACCCACATCAATTGTCTTAGTCATTGTAGTTGAGTATCCTAAGTTAGAGGTCACTCTCAACGTGATAGTATAACTTCCACCCACAGAGTAGGTATATGAAGGATTTTTCACATTGGAAGTATCTAACGTAGAATTAGGATCACCAAAATTCCAGCTGTAAGCCAAAGTGCCTCTTACAATGCTACTGGTGTCGGTAAAATTAACTGCTGCACCTGCGCAACCAATGTTGCTGGAGAAGCCGGGTACAGGTTCAGGAGCCACATAGATATACCTGTTAATAATGGTATCACATCCGTTGGCCATATTACGTGCTGTAACTGAAACAATGAATGTGCTGTCAATTTCTGCAGATGAAGTGGTAATATTTATTCTACCGTTTGTTGATGCTGTAGGTGCAGTAAATGAGGAAGTGGCTGCAGCAAAACCATAAGGGGTAAGTACACTGGTAGAGGTTATTGTCCACAAAGTTCCGTAGTCAGCATTAGTAAGACCTGTAGGGGCTGTAATATCGTATTGAAGTTGAGATCCGGCTTTTGCATTATCAGGGCTGGATACAATACCTGATAAATAATTGCCCTGATAAGTGGCACCTTTGGCAAAAGAAACACCTTGCAGTAAAGGATTGATTGTAGCGGTTACGGGCACTCTGCTTCCGGCACAACCTCCGCCAAAGTAGAGACTGCCACAGAATGCTCTAGGAGAAAAAGTCCCACCAAATGTTCCGGCAATCCCAACACCACAAGTTAAAGTTATAGAACTATTTGAGTTCGGGTAGCTTGAGTTTGAAGCAATAGTATTGTAATAAATGTTTCCATCAGATTTAATGTAGAATCCATAAGTTTGATTTGCATTTATATTTAATTTGTTTGCTGCGGATAATACAAAAAAGCTAGGGATAGTATTTGACCCTGTTAGAGTGAGCGATGAGGTTTGTAAAAGTGTCCAGGCTGATGCATTTGCTTCATTCCCAACGTATGTCCCTACTCTATAGTAAATTGAAACATTATATGCTCCTGAACTAACTGAATAAAACTTAAAACTATCAAGCCTCAATTGCTTAGTAGACAGTAGGTCGAACATTGCACCAGTTTGATTATTTCCTGTTGGTGTAGGAGTTTGAACACTATCTGCTATACCTCCTCTTCTTGGCTCTACATAAAATGTAGTGGTAGAAGATAAATAAGGAGTGTTGAAACTAGCACCAGTTCCAAGTTGATTGGTTGATGAAGCACTGTTAAACCAGTAAAGCGAGTCCTGCACAGCTGACGTTACAGCGGAAAGAGAAACCGAGCCTGCTCCGCAACGACTTCCATTGCTTGGAGTAGCGTTGCCCGGTGTTCCGATAATATCGCTTGTATACTGAATAGTATCATTAGCCCGGTTAACATCTGCACCTAAATTGGTATATGCTTTCACATTAATTGTTCCGCCTGCTAAAGTATTGTACGTAGTAGAAAAAATTACCGTATCAGAAGCATTGGCTGCCACACTACGGGTAAGGGTAGTATTAAGAGTGGCTGTACCGAAACTACCGCTAACTAAAGCTACAACAGGAATGTTAGATATAGCTGAAGGGCTGTTGTTTTTTACACGCACTACAACATTCTCTGTTGCACCACCACAAGGCGTGGCAGGAGATAAAACTCCTGTAGCCTGCACATCTGTTACAGGGGTATAAAGTTGAACATTATCTACTATCCACCACCAAGAGTAGTCGCCTACAAAACGAAAACGTACTTTTACTCCTGTTCTGCTAGATGCATGTGTTGATACATCTATATCCTGAGAACTAGCTCCGCCCGGATAAGCTATGGCACTAGAGTATACTGTTTGCCAGGTTGTACCGTTGTATACTTCCACGTAAATTCCATCTGTACTGTTATATATTCCAGCGAAAAACTGATCCCACTTTAATCTTATGGTATTGTAACCTGTGGTATTAACGGCAGGGGACTCTAAAGCTACATTTTCAGCACCTCCACCTGACGAAAGATTATCACTGTCGAAGATTGCTGCTGGAGAAGTAATTGGGGGTGTTAATGTTCTGGTTGCAGGATTATTAAATCTCCACTGATCGAAACCTGCATTTCCTGTAATGATGTTGTTGGTCCAGCCGGTGGGAGGAGTTGAACCTGAACCGGTTGAAAAGTTCTCATTAATGTGAAAAACCTGTGCATAGCCCGATTTGATAGTAAAAATAAAACCTACAGCTAGTACAATACATTTTATCACAAGTGTTCTTTTTGTAGAAAATATATTCATATGGTGATTATTTAAAACTCAAAAATAATTAATTCATTCTTAAATTTACTGTATAAAGTAAAAGAATATTTTTACTCTTTTAAAAACGGACTAAAGCAAGTGGTGTAAACGAATTTATTTGGAATGTATTTAAATTACTCTTTGTGATTGCGGGTTGAATATATCGCGTTAAACTTTGCACCATTAAATCCGACATACAAATGAAAAAAATAGACAGAAAAGACTTTTTAAGAAATGCACTGGCCTTAGCCGGAGTTACTTTGGTAGGATCCAGTATTTTAAGCGCCTGCGGAGGTGAACAGCCTGCGCAAAATACAACCACTGCTCCTGCTGAAAACGCACCTGCTGAAACAACTCCTGCCGAAACAGCACCTGCCACCGAAACAGCCCCAGCTGCCGTTGATTGTACCGATTTATCAGGACTTAGCGATGCTGATAAAAAAGGAAGAGAAAACCTGGCCTATGTTGACCAAAGCACTGAAGCTGAAAAAAATTGCAGCAATTGTCGTTTCTGGCAGCCTAATGCCAGCGACCCTAATGCTTGTGGCGGATGTCAGTTAATGAAGGGTCCAATTAACCCTCAGGGATATTGCAAATCCTGGTTCAAGAAAGACGCATAGTCAACTGATTCTTGCACAGAAAAGGCCGAAATAATTATTTCGGCCTTTTCTGTTTTATAAGGGGCATTGATTATCAAAAATATTTAGGAGTCAAAATCTCTCCATAAATAAAGCCTTTACGTAACTCTTCCACTGAAACGTCAATAGGCTCTGCATGGTAATCATCTAAACTATGCGGTGCCTGAATTGATGAAAGCGAGCGCAGCACACCAGTCTCCTCCAAACTTCTTGCCTTGTGTTTCTGTAACGCCTCCTGCTCTATATTATGCTGCTTTTGCTGGGTTGTCTCTTCTTCAACCTTTTCCCTCTGCTTTCGATTTCGAATAACTTCTTCATCGTAATCCCTTACCGGTTTACTGGTATTTTCATAAGACCATGTTTCGGCAACGGGCTTTGGCGTTTCAAAACTAAATGGATCAGATGAAGGGCGTAATGGGGGTTTTAATTTTGCTTCTTCACCCGTAAGTTTCCGTAAGGTTTCTTCCCAATCAAAATCGGTTTCTTCTTCTTCAACTTCAGGTTGTGTTTGCCCCGTTGGATTTTTATCCTTTTTTTTGCTGCGGCTGTAGAAGTAAATAATGGCAGCAACGATATATAAAATGGTTTTGATTTCCATACGGTACAGTTCAAAGATAAAATAAAGTGAGCACAGCACAAGTATTTATTCTAACAGGCAGCAATTTGGGTGACAGGGCACAACAACTGCAAACTGCAGCCACCTTACTTTCTCAACAACTGGGTAATCCTGTAAAAGAATCAGCTATATACGAAACTGCAGCCTGGGGCAATGAAAACCAACCTTCGTTTTTGAACCAGGTAATCCAGTTTGAAACAGCCATAAGCGGCAGCGAATTACTAAATATTGTTTTAACCACTGAGCAACAAATGGGAAGAGTGCGCACACAAAAGTGGACTGAACGTTCCATTGATATTGATATCCTGCTTGCAGGGAGTTCCATAATCAATGAGCCTGACTTACAAGTACCCCACCCCTATTTGCATCAAAGAAGATTTACGTTGGTTCCTTTAAACGAAATTGCTCCCGATATGATGCACCCCTTACTAAAAAAATCCATCAATACTTTATTGTTGGAATGCACGGACGACTTAGAGGTAAAGGCATGGTAAACTACCGTTACATAGCTATTGAAGGAAATATTGGTGCAGGAAAAACTACGTTGGCCAATATTCTGAGCCGTGAATTGAGCAGCAAACTGATTATGGAAGAGTTTGAAGAAAATTCGTTTCTGCCCAAGTTCTATGAAGATGCTGAACGATACGCCTTCCCTCTTGAAATGAGTTTTCTGGCATCGCGCTTTAATCAGCTCAAAAAACACCTGTTTGAGCAAGACTTATTTAACAACACCATAGTCTCTGATTATATTTTTTACAAATGTTTAATCTTCTCCAAAAATAACCTGAAGGAAGACGAGTACGATTTGTACCTGAAACTGTTTGAAATTATTAACCTGCAAATTCCTCAGCCCGATTTGCTCATTTACCTGCATACTCCACTCACCAAGTTAAAGAAGCAAATTCAATTGCGTGGCCGACCATACGAGCAAAATATACAGGATGATTACCTGCTTAACATACAGGAAGGCTATTGGGATTACCTCAACAAAAACAGCCAACAACGTATTTTAGTTATTGATAACAGCTCAATGGATATGCTCAACAGCATGGAGCAGTTTGAGCGCGTGCACAAACTGCTATACCTGCCTTTCGAGCCCGGCATTACACGTGTTGATTTGCAAAATCTGTAATGAGTATGCACAGTACTTCAGCAATTTTTCCTTTACACATGGGGGGCAGCATTAGTTGGTGGGTGTATGCGCTTGCTGAAAAATCCATACAACTTGACGTGCAGGAATATTTCATCAAACAGAGTTATCACAACCGTATGCACATCCTCTCAGCTAACGGGCTCTTAGCATTATCAGCACCTACCAGCGGAGGAAATTTTCAGCGCCCTTTGCATGAAATAAAATTAAACTACGCCCATAACCTTATGGCAAAAAATCGGATGGCTTTACAATCGGCCTATGGCTCTTCGCCTTTCTATGAGCATTACGATTATTTACTGGAACCTGTTTTGTTTAATGAGTATGTTTTTTTACACGAGCTATCCTTTGCGCTTATTCAGTGGATAAACAAACAACTTAAACTAACTATTGACCTGAGTAAAACAGAAAACTACACTCCCCAATTGGATACAGTGGATTACCGCAAAATGTTTGATGCTAAAAAAAAATATGAACTCCCTGTTCTATTAAGCCGTTACCCGCAAACATTCGAACATAAATACGGCTTTGTACCCGACTTAAGTATACTGGATTTGTTGTTTAATATGGGGCCCGCTTCAACTGATTACCTGCAAAAGCATGTTGACTTAATGACTTAATGCATCGTTGACTCGTTGCCTTCTTCAATATAAACTCCCATCGAAGCAAATTTTTCAATCCGCTCTTCAATCAATTTGTCTACCGGCTTTTTCTTTAAATCAGAGAGCAAGGTTAATAATTCCGATTTTAATGTGGCATACATAACGGCAGGGTCATAATGAGCACCACCCAAAGGCTCTTTAATTACTCCGTCAATCAATTTATTTTTGAGCATATCCCCCGCAGTAAGTTTCAACGCCTCGGCTGCTTTTTCTTTGTAGTCCCAGCTGCGCCATAAAATGGAAGAACAGGACTCGGGTGATATAACCGAATACCAGGTATTCTCCAACATCAACACCTTATCACCAATACCTATGCCCAATGCCCCGCCAGAAGCTCCCTCGCCTATCACCACACAAATTACAGGCACTTTAAGTACGCTCATCTCCAAGAGATTTTTAGCTATGGCCTCCCCTTGCCCGCGTTCTTCAGCCTCTAAACCTGGCGAAGCTCCCGGGGTATCAATAAGCGTAACTACAGGAATATTAAATTTTTCAGCCAGTTTCATCAGACGCAAGGCTTTTCGGTAACCCTCCGGATTAGCCATACCAAAATTACGCAACTGTCTTTGTTTAGTATTACGACCCTTTTGCTGACCAATTATCATTACCGTTTGTCCGTCTATTTGACCCAAGCCACCTATCATGGCCTTGTCGTCTTTTACATTGCGGTCTCCGTGCATCTCGATAAAACCATCACATATGTTCTCTATATAATCCAACGTATATGGCCTTTCAGGGTGACGGGAAATCTGAACCCTTTGCCAACCGTTCAGGTTGAAGTATATGTCTTTCTTGGTTTGGAGCATATTAGCTTCCAACTCCTTGATTTTATCGGTCATGTCAACTTTGCCTTTTTCATGCACTTTGCGCATATCGGCAAGTTGCTCCTCCAATTCGGCAATGGGTTTTTCAAAATCAAAAAATGTGCTCATGTATATGCGATTAAAAGCCGTGCAATTTACACATAGAAACCAAAAAACCTTGTGAAATCGGCACTGTTCGTGACTCCACTCAACTCTTTAAAATTGACAATGTGCATTTTACATTTTTTTGCATTCCCTGTTTGCATCATTTAAGAAAGCCTGTATATTTGCACTCCCTAAAACGGTGCGGTAGTTCAGCTGGTTAGAATACGTGCCTGTCACGCACGGGGTCGCGGGTTCGAGTCCCGTCCGCACCGCCAGAGGATTTAAACCCTTCAAATTTAACTATTTGGAGGGTTTTTTGTTTTTTGTCGGTTTCAAAAGATCTATTCTGCTCTTGTAAGCATCCCCAAAAATAGTACGATTTATAAGTAGAAAAAATTCTAACTTTAAATTGTAAAAAAATGAAAAAGAGTAAATTCAGTCCAAGTCAAATTGCCAGCATCCTCAAAGAGTTTGA
>JBAYTR010000003.1:0-298423 GCA_041675505.1 Bacteroidia bacterium
ACCTGCCACATTGGGTATGGTATCCATATAGGTACCAGATGAGGTGTAAGTATTACCCACCCAGGTGTAACTATCGCATGCTGTTACATTTTGTGAAGAAGAAGTATTCTTAATGGTAAGATTCAGTGTCATTATACTATCGCAACCAGCAGTATTTGGAATGGTATCTATAAAGATACCCGATGTGGTGTAAGTATTACCCAACCAGATGTAACTATCGCAAGCCGTTACATTTTGCGAAGAAGAGGAAGCGTTTTTAATGGTAAGATTAAGTGTCATTACACTATCGCAACCTGCCGCATTAGGAATGGTATCCATATAGATGCCTGATGTGGTGTAAGTATTACCCTGCCAAATGTAACTATCGCAGGCAGCTGTGTTTTGTGAAGAAGATGTTGTATTCTTAATAGTGAGATTTAATGTCATCACACTATCGCAACCTGCCGCATTAGGAATAGTATCCATGTAGATACCCGATGTGGTGTAAGTATTACCCAGCCAAGTGTAACTATTGCAGGCCGTTACATTTTGTGAAGAATAAGTACTACTGTTAACGGTTAACAAAGCCGAACTACTTGTAATATTTGTGCCGCAATCACCTATTACAATGCACCTATATGTATATCCATTCATATTTGCAGTTGCTGAGGTAATTTGCATAGTGGGGGTAGTTACATTGGAATAAATTCCGCTATTGGTCAGATTAGTAAATCCTGTCCCGGTGTTTTGTTGCCACTGATAATTGGTTGCATTGGAAGCAGCAATACTGAAGGAGGTGTAATTGCCTGAACAAACCGTTCTGTTACCGGGACCAACTGTTATAAGAGCTCCAAGAGAGAACGCAGTAAAAGACAGGTAAGAACTACTTCCTTGAATGGAGGAGAAGCCCCCCCCGGCATACAACTTGTTGCCTGTGGCAACAAGGATATTTACATAGCTGTCGGCATTGGGGTTCCATGTAGTAGCAAGCCCTGAATTTGTATTTAACGCAGCAATACGGTTTCTTGACTGCCCGCCAATGGAGGTGAAATATCCCCCGATATATATTGTGCTTCCAGTCACTGCTAGGGCAGTAACTTCGTTGTTTGCATTGGGGTTCCACGTGGTGGCAATTCCATTGCTTTCATCTAATGAAGCAATGCGGTTTCTTGACTGCCCGCCAATAGAGCTGAACCTACCTCCGGCATATACGATGCTGTTGCTTACAACGATGGAATAAACATTGTCGTTTGCATTTGGATTCCAGTTGGTGGCAAGCCCGGTATTTGCATCTAAAGCTGCAATACGATTTCTTATTTGCCCGCCAATAGTTGTAAACCATCCTCCAGCATAAACGGTACTGCCGCTTACAGCGAGAGTATACACAAGGTTATTTGCATCGGGGTTCCAGGATGAAGCAATCCCTGTGTTTACACTTAATGCTGCAGCACGGTTTCTTGTTTGCCCGCCTATAGAGGTGAACCTACCACCGACATATATAGTGCTGCCACCCACAGCTAGGGCAAAAACATGGTTGTTTGCATTTGGGTTCCATGGGGTGGCGATCCCTGTGCCGGCATCTAATGCTGCAATATAGTTCCGGATGGAGTCGCCAACCATAGTGAAGTACCCCCCGGCATATATGGTGTTGCCGTTCAAAACAAGGGATTGAATATTACCATTTGCACTAGGGTTCCATGGGGTGGCAATCCCGGTGTTTGCATCTAATGCTGCAATGTAGTTTCTTGTTTGCCCGCCAATGAAGGTGAACGCTCCCCCTGCATATACCTTGCTACCGCTCACCGCAAGGGCATAAACACTATTATTTGGATTAGGGTTCCATGCCTTGGCAATTCCGGTACTTGTATCTATGGCTGCAATATATTTTCTTGTTTGCCCTCCCAAGGAAGTGAAGCTTCCCCCTGTATATACCTTGCTGCCGCTCACCGCAAGGGCAAGAACAGTGTTGTTTGCGTTGGGGTTCCAGGCAGTAGCAAGACCTGTGGATGCATCTAACGCTGCTATCCGGCTTCTTGTTTGTCCGCCAATGGAGGTAAACCACCCTCCGGCATATACGATATTCCCGTTCACAGCGAGGGAATAAACTCTTAAGTTTGCATTGGGATTCCAAGAGGTTGCAACACCGGTATTTGTATCTAAGCCCGCAATATAGCCTCTTGCTTGTCCGCCAATGGAAGTAAAATCCCCCCCGGCATATACGGTGCTACCGCTAACAGCGAGTGTGCGAACAGCGCTATTAGCGTTGGGGTTCCAAGAGGTAGCAAGCCCTGTGCCGGTATCTATTGCTGCAATATTGATTCTTGCTTGTCCGCCAATGGAGGTGAAACTACCACCGGCATATACAGTGCTACCATTCACAGCGAGGCTTAAAATATTTCCGCTTACATTTGGATTCCAAGCTGTGGCAAGTCCGGTACTTGTATTTAATGCTGCAATACGGTTTCTTGTTTGACCGCCAATGGAGGAGAAAAATCCTCCTACATATAGGGTGCTGCCACTGATAGCAAGAGAATAAACAAAGTCATTTGGGGCTGGGTTCCAGGAGGTAACCTGTCCGCTGGAATTGATGTGCGCTATACGGTTTCGTACAGAGTCTCCTACCTGAGTGAAATCTCCGCCAATGTAATGTCCCCCATTACCATCCGGAACAGAGGTGCGAATATTTCCATTAACCACCGGCCAGGCTACTTCTGCTTGCTCGCTGGCAGTATCAAGTAAGGCACCTTGAGATTTGTACACATTAACGGCAGTGAAATTTCCGGCTATGTATATAAGAGTATTAACTGAATCGAAAACTGACGCATTAACATTTCCATTGGTTGAATAAATGCGGGAAAGTGGAGCATTGCATTGTGCATGAACTGAATTGTTCAGTAATAATTGACAACACAGCATTAAGATAAGTGCTTTGAGTGTAAATAGGCTTCTCATATTTTATTACTAATTATTACTCTGTTTGTAGAGAGGTGTTAATGACTTCTCAAATATATAAAATTCTCAAATACATCTGTCTTTTGGTTAACGTTTTTGTGTGGCCCATGTATAGCTTGATTCACCACAGCAGTTGCTTTTGCTATTTATTTTGATGTAGTGCTTTAGAAAGTGTTACAAAACGTGTGAATGGAGTTTATCCTTACTCCCGCATATCTACTGTAGCAATTTAAATGCTCTGTGGTATGGCGAGGACGCCAACCACGGACAGAATGGAAGATGAGCTGCAACCTGAACGGAATCTATTGCGTGACAAAAAGTACTTGTCAAGAGGAAAGAAAGTGAGATTAGATTTTTCATAAAGTATCGCCAACCTCTGAAAGAATCACCTTAATTAAGGGCAAATGAATTTCCTTCACAAAGCATATAAGTCCCTTTAGGTAATTTGAGGACTTTGTTATTTTTTAATACAATCTCAAAGTCAGAAAAATGTGCCAGAGAATTTTCCTTATGCACTTCGCAGAATAAGTCATCCTTGGTAATGTTTTTGGGTACCGCAACTAAACTTATTTTGTCTTTTATCATATTACTATTATTCATACCCGTATTATCATTTAATTTCTGATTAACAGATCTATAATAAACCACTGATTTTTTCTTTTGAGGGCAATAAAATTCGCAAGGCTTATTATTATTGTCAGCTGATTTAAGGCTAATTTGAATTATTGAATCAAAAACATCAATCAATTTTGAATTTTTCAAGTCGATTAAATAATAGTTCTCGTGCACCTTTTCAAAGCTAAAAGTCACTTTGTCCTGAGTTCTTGTCAAACTTCCGGTACATCCAACTACGGTAAATTCGTCATTTGTCGGACCTGTTGCTTGTGTGATTGTACTCAGTCTAATGTTGTTTGCTGTGTCAATTTTTAACTTATAACCACTGCCGTCAAAAGCCCTTTTGTTTATTAAGATTGATGAAACGGAGTTGGGTAATAATGGTTTATTTGAGAATGAAATTGACTCATCATTTTTGAGCAAATAAGCTTTAAGGCCTTTTTTTGATATGCTAAAAGCTAAAATTGTGAAGGCAATGAAACATGCAACTAGAAGTTTTGAAGTTTTCATATGTACAGGATGGTTGACTTAGTTTTGCCTTTTTTGCAACATTTGCCAAGCCTGTTTCAGCAACATGAAGGTGGCAAACGCATATATCATCAACATAAAGGTTGTTCTGGCACCCGGTGTAATAATAATCCACATACCTACAAATAACCAAATGATGATTTTAACTGCAAGGAAAAATTTTGGGTATTGAGCATTTTTTGCTATAAAAAAATAATTCAACAGGCTAAATGCCAACAGCAGAAAAAATGCTATATGAAAGTGAATGTCCATACTCAAAAGTATAAAATTATTTACAAAATATAGAAATTATAGATGAAGGAACAGCTTTTAAATGCGGTTGCTTGCACATCAAAAATACTCACTATTGGCTACTCAGTGGTATGGCGGGACGCCAACCAAGGGCAGAAGACTATAGTCCCCTCAGTTTAAAATATAATTTTCCGTTTTGGGGAGTTGACTTTAACATCGAATCAATTGCAGAAAAACTGTAAAAATATAATGTTCGGAAACGGTATGAATCTTTTGTGGAATTAAAAATGGGATAGAAGGGCCATTGTAATTCAAACGTAATTGAATCCTGATAGATGTGCCCTAAAAATTTTGTGTGGCTGTACCCGGATTTGACACCGGTTTCAAACGAAACCTTATTTTCCTTGTAAAAAATGTTTGACCCTGTCGATAAATCAGCCTGTTCAGGGTGCAAATAGTTCTGCGCCCTATTGGTAAATATTTTTTTAATACTTATGTCAATTTGTTTCTTCTCTCTGCAAACCAAACTGGTGTAGAAGATACTGTCAAGTGAAGAAAAGTAAAGAAAACTAAGTTTAGTGGTATATTCTGTATTCACAACATTTGTGCCCTTAGGCATGCACTCCATTGGCTCACCCTCAAATGTTTCACCGTTAATTTTTGACATCGTTTTAGCAAGTTCCAGCATTTCGGGCATGAGTGCTATCGAATCCAGACCATTGTCATATATATAAATGCCATCGTTCCTGATCTTATTTTTGGATGTAAATACGAAAGAAGAACTAAGTAATACAATTGCAATATATTTTAAAGCTTTAGTCATACTTGTTGGTATTTATGGTGTAGATGAGCACCATTTCAAATCTCCATCTACTATTTTTTTTCATAAAATACAGTTAGCCACTTACAGAATTAATTTAATCCATGTTTTATAGCATACACATGCAACATTTTATCCTGCTCTATAACGTAAATACGGTCACCCTCAACATAGGCGCTTGATTTGTTGCATATCATAAAATTATAGGTGTTGTAGTATTCTACCTGCTTCATATTTTCATCAAAAATGGTAGTATAAAAGTTACTGCTTCTGTTGTTTGGGCCGGAAGGTAAAATAGTAACTACAGGGTATTTGTTGTTTATATAACCATCAAAACCATAAACAAGATGATGGTTGAATATTCTGGCTGTATCGGCCTTGATTTCCGGTAAATGAAACGTGTAGTAATTCCATGCACACTTTTTGAAATCATAATACACATTCTGCGACATAAACCACAGTTTATTATCTGAAACAAAGGACCAATTTAAATATGAAGGATATATACCGCTGCCTTTATCTACAGTTTTTACTAAGGGGCTTATTCCTGTTGCTATCTTCTTTGAGAACTCAAATATGTGTTTTTGTTTATTCAGTTTCAGTTCACATAAATAGTATTTCTGCTTCATAGGCTCGGGATTTTCTACCGTCAGATACATCTTATCCTTTTTTACCATAAAGCAATACTTGCCAAAAAAAGTGTGTGGCCAATTTTTTTCATCGTCAATTTCTGCATATCCCTTTTGTTTTATACGGTATATGTTGACCAAGTTGCCATTTACATATTGTACAGTGAAATACACCGGTATAAACCGAATATTTGATACACTACTTTTAGGATCTTTTTCAATTGTTGGCTTATAAAATGAGTACAACACATATAGATAACCATTGTCGCACCAATAATCAGCCATTTCAACAGGAGGGAAATATACGTTGGGATCTTCGTATGCTTTTTTAATGTCTCTGATGGCGGAGGTATCTCCGGTTAGGATGGTTAATACACTGTCAAGAGGTAAGTCTTTTGTGCGAATAGTGTATTGTATGGAGTCGTTAATAACCGTTAACTCATGTAGTTTTGTGTTAAAGATTAAAATGTTGTTATCAATCTTACTAATCTTTGCTCTGGATAGAAGGGGCGAGATTTTTTTAATGGGGATGGTTTTAACTTCATAAAAATCTGTAAAGTGTTGCCTGATGCTGTCAATATACACAGGGATTTCAGCCAGGCGGCACTTGAATACAGCTTTCCCCGTGTTGTTTAGAAAATACAGTACATTAGTATTGCTAGTGGTAAACTCTTTTTTAGTTTGGTGAAAATTATACCTCTTGCGGTCAAGGTTTAAAAGGGTATCAATAAAGTAGTCGAACTCTGTACTGTCGAGATTACCGTCAACGTACACATCAGGTCTGATGAAATAGGGCAACTGCTCAATAGCTGCAGCCATATGCAAACAGCTGCTGCAATCGCGTGCAGTTAAGAATATTTTGCAATCGTACCGTGCAGTAACCTGCAGGCTCCACATAAAAAGAAAAATGAGGAGTAATTTAATTAAAGGGAAGAAGTTTTTCATAAATCAAATATAGAAAAACCTAACGGGAAGATATCAGAAAAGACTATTTTTTTAATGGCACAACGCTTTGTAAAGAACAGGAAGTCATTGATATTACCATGTCGGCTGAGGTGCAAATGTATTTAGAAGTGTGGGATTATTACTACAACCACGGACAGGATAAGACATATTCATTTAGCCATACAATCCATAATTTCTTTTCTCACCTCACTATTGTAACCGTCAATGATTTTGATAATTTTTTTCTCCCGGTTTAAGATATAGACTTTTGGGTAGCTCCTGAAGCCAAGTGAGTGTGTCAATTTTAAAGCGTTTATACATGTGGGGTAGTTAAGCTCACGTTTTTTTTCCCAAATGCGAATACTTTCTACAGAGTCATAGGGATTAATACCAATAATGGATAATTGTTTGCCGGTTGATTCTTTTCTTATTTTTTTGAGTTCATTGGAGAGTAAAATACAAGGTGCACATCCTATGTATCCGAAATCAAGAATAATAAATGGAGAGGAGTCGTTATACAGATGATAGAACTTTCCGTTAGTAAATGGAAGGGTGAAGTCGGGGAATGAATCATTTATTTTAAGAGGTCGGGTAATTTCTTGTGTGCTATATTTAGTGTCTTTTTTTGTTTGTATGCGTACAGGGTGATTAAGAGGGGAAAAGAATATTGTTTTGACAAACGAGTCGTTGTTTATCTGAAGATTTTGAATGGATAGGGAAGAATACTGGACTAAGTTCTGCCACTTCACCTCGGTCTCTATCCGGAAAGGGATTGCTGTTTTTAAGGGCACATAGATTTTTTCAGTACCGGTTATTTGCCCCATGTTATCCGACTGGTTGTATAAAGATGTTATTTGAACAGTATCACGGTTACGTATAAGGTCGGAGTGGTTTGATTGATATAATGACAAAGAATTTCTATTATACGTAGAAATAAAATATCTGAACACATAATCATAATATTCGTTGCTGTTTTGTATCTGCCTTTCTTTTATGGAGCTATCATTTTCTGTATATATCATCACATTACCTAGGCTATCAATGTAGGTAGTTGTCCTCAATGTGCGATTTATTATTTTGGCTGAAAAAGGGTTGAGATTAGTGTTACTTGTATTGGTAAAGTATACCTCTTCAAAACTTACAATTGTATCAGAGGTGGTAAAAGACTTTTGTTTCTTTTCTATCAGATAGTGTCCATTCTTAATGGAGCTGCACTTTTTGTATATTTCATGAAGCAGCGTATCTGCTTGCATTTGTCCCACAGCACATATGCCATGAAAAAGAAACAAAACAGAGCAAATTGCTTTTCTCATTAGTTCAAATTTATAGATAATAGTTCTATCTTTTAGAAAGAACTATTATCTATTTTGATTAGTGCTTTATTCAATGGATTCTGCTTTTACCAAAATTCTTACCTATTTTTGAAAAGCTAAATAACGATTACTTACAGGGTAAGAATGAAAACACCTCTGTTTCTTTTGCTATTTGTCAGTCATTCTGTATACTGTCAAAATCTTTTGCCTGAAGGATCGTTTGAGCACACTGCTGCACGCAAACCCTCAGAGGTAATCGTTTCCGGGGAGAGGTTTTTTTATTTTCCCTTTGATAATAAAATGGAGTGGAAATATGTCAGGCCCGGTTATTACTTGTATTCTGATTCATCTACAAAGTTCAAATGCTCTGGTGGAAGTAATTGTTACCTGTTACTTACATACAATTCTATAAATCGAGAAAAGCTAATTTATAATAACACAAGCAAGATATATATAGACCTTGCTCAGCCAATTGATAGTGGCTTCCATTATAGGATTGATGCTGATATTTTTATTTACGGAAATAATGAGCAACTTACTTTTTCTTTTGACACCATGTTTTCCTACAATCAAATACAGAATATTAAACTTGATTTAAAGAAATTTGATAAAAGAAAGTGGATTCATGTTACCCTTAATTTTACAGCAAATTTCAGACATAACTTTCTATTTGTAGGAGAAATTCACGGTTCTCAAGATTACCAGTTCATGAGAAGAAGACTCAAAAAGAAAAGTAAGAATAGTTACGTAATACTCGACAATATAGAAATACACAAATTGTAATTGAAGGAAGAGCCCTTCAGAGATGCTATCTCATCTTAATATACTTGCCGACTGACTACTCAGTGGTGTGGCGGGGACGCCAACCACGGACAGAATACTAGCCAATTTCAAAGGGAACGTGAAACTCTTTAGTATTAGATAATGGCACAAAAATGTCATTGTATTTATTGTTAGTCAAAGCTTGCATTCTTTGAATAGCAGAGTTTGTATCAATATCCTGAACATATATCTTTTCAAGATTGCCCATAGCGTTTAGAATTTCTTTGTCTAAAGTTCTATTGAAAGTGGGAAAAGAATAGCCAATAATTACAAGTATCTGGGTTTGTGAAGCAATGTCTAAGGCCTTTTTTCTTGTGTTTGTTATTAGCTCATCTTCTTCCCATGAAAAATGAAGAATTGGGAGTGTATTTGGTCTTCTTGTGCGTTGTTTATATCGTTCAAGAAGTCCACTAACCATCTCCTCTTTTGACTTGAACGACATACCATTAATTCTGCTATGTCTCCTTCCATCATAGTATAATGCTGCGCTTCCATTAAGTTTAACTAAACAACTTTTTTCTTGATTCATTAATTGATTTTCATTTGGGAAAAAATCTATAATAGAGTCATCAAATTCTGTAGAGTCATTAAATGAATTAACAGAATTTTCAATTTGTGTATCATAATTCCAACTCAGAAAATTTATTGTTTTGGATATTGAAATCAGGCTTCTATTATTTTTTTGTTTCTCAAACAAAGTTGCTAATAGCAAATCATACCTTTTGTCTGTACCATAATTGAATTCTCTGAACAAAATAAATAAAGCAATGATTGTTTTAAACTCATTGAGTTTAGGTATTTTGCCCTGTAAGTATAGCTTTCTAGCAAATGTATCGAATGAAGCATGTTTCTCCAAAGTCAAGGTAAGTTCATCTATTGAGCTTGTCAACGTATTTATCAGTTGCCGCTCCTCATTGTTTAAATGAGTACCGATATTTGCTTTTGATCTAAGGAAAGAATTGAATTCAATTAGCCCGCTATTGAACTTACCTACAACAGGTATAGTTCCACAACTCGCTCCTGCTCCAAAAAGATATGTTATATTCTTCATGCTTTTTAATCCAGCTACCCCTCCAGCAACTTCTGCATCTCGTTCAGTTCTTTATACAGGCCGGGTTGGTTAATGAGTTCGCTGTGGGTCCCTTGTTGTACAATTTTCCCCTTGTCAATTACTACTATCATGTCGGCATTTTGTATGGTACTTAAACGGTGGGCAATTACAATGGAGGTACGTCCTTTCATTACATTGCTCAGGGCCTCTTGTACCAAACGCTCTGAGGTAGTATCCAGTGCTGAGGTGGCTTCATCCAGAATAAGAATCTCAGGGTTGCGCAATACCGCACGGGCAATACTTAAACGCTGCCGTTGGCCCCCACTCAGTTTATTGCCGCGGTCGCCTATGTTGGTGAGGTACCGTTTTTCTTGCTCCAGAATAAACTCATGTGCATTGGCTACCCTTGCTGCTTTTTCCACCTGCTCCATGGGTAGGTGGTGTACACCAAAAGCGATGTTGTTGTAAATGCTGTCGTTAAACAAAATGGCTTCCTGCGTTACAATGCCCATCAGCTTGCGCAGTTCTGATATTTTATATTTTTTAATGGGTACACCATCCAGTAAAATTTCTCCTTCCGTGGCATCATAAAAACGCGGTACTAAATCAGCCAGTGTTGATTTACCACTGCCTGAAGGGCCTACCAGTGCTACCGTTGTTCCTTTTTTAATGGTGAGGTTAATGCCATCCAGCACTTTTTCTTTTTCATACGCAAAAGACACATTTCTGAATTCAATGTGCTGTTCAAATTTTACATCAACAGATGCATTAGGGGAGTCGGTAATGCGCTCGGGGCTTTGCATAATCTCATCAATACGGTCAGCCGAGGCAGCACCCTTTTGCACGTTGTAAAAGGCCGTAGAGAATCCCTTGGCCGGAGTGATTACCTGAGAGAAGATGGCGATGTAACCAATAAACACTTCAGCATCTAAGGAACCGTTATTGGCCAGTACCATTTGTCCGCCAAACCACAAAATCAACACCAGCACCACCACACTCATGGATTCAGAAAGTGGTGAAGAGGCATCGCGCCTGCGGTTAACCCATATACTGATGCGGGCGAGTGTATCGTTTTCCGTATTAAATTTTTTGTTAAAATTATCTTCGGCAGTAAAGGCTTTGATGATGCGCATACCCGATAATGTTTCTTCAAACATGCTGATCATCTCACCCAGTTTGGATTGGTTGAGGGTACTCTGCTTGCGCAGGGTTTTGGCCACTCGGGCAATGACAAAGGCCGTAAGCGGCAGTGAAACCAGTACAAACAAGGTTAGTTGCGGGCTCATGTAAATTAACGCGCCCAGGTACACCAAAATGGTAAGCGGTTCTTTGAAAATGGCTTCCAGCGAACTCATAATGGAGACTTCAATTTCCTGCACATCACTGCTCATGCGGGTGATTAAATCGCCTTTGCGTTCATCAGAAAAATAGGAGAGCGGCAGGCGAAGAATTTTATCGTACAAATCTCTGCGTATATCGCGTATGGCCAGCGTGCGCAACGGTACCATAAAATAGAGTGCCAGGTAACGGAACAGGTTTTTGAGCGACACCATAATCACAATCAACATACACACAAAAAGCAAAGCCTGTGAAGGTCCGTTTTCAATTACCATTTGGCTCAGGTAATACGAAAACTGATTTTTGAGGGAGCTGAAACTTAAATCATCAGCAGGGGGTGCGGTAACCAGTTGATCAGGTTTGAATATGAGTCCCAGAAAAGGGATAACCAGAGTGAACGAAAACAGGCCGGCTACAATAGACAACAGGTTAAAGAGCACGTTAAAAAATGCCTTCGACTTGTAGGGCTTTACGTAGCGCAAAAGTTTGAAAAACTTATTCATTGCGGGCAAATATAGTAAATTAGCACGTGTGGCCTATGTGCGAGGCTGCGGTTTTGCTGCCAAAATCATTTCGTTTTCGGTAAGTACACGCTTTTTGCAGATATTTGCCCATTATGGCCAGTATACGTCAGGAAAAATATGCCAAAATCATTCAGAAGGAGTTGGCATCCATCTTTCAGGAAAAGAGTTCTTCTTTGTTTGAAGGAGCCTTCATTACCATCAGTCATGTAGAGGTATCGCCCGATTTGGGTTATGCCAAAATACTGCTAAGTTTTTTGAACGGCAAAAATCAGGAGACACTTTTTGGCTTGGTGCAATTGCACAAAAAAACCATCAGGCATGAACTGGCCAGCCGTATGCGCAACCAGGCCCGCAAAGTGCCGGAGCTTAATTTTATTCTGGATGATAGCCTCGATTATGTGCAGCACATGGAGGAGGTGTTTAAGCGCATCAACAAAAAGGATAATGAATAAGGTTTTGCAAAGGGCCGGCACAAGTGCCAACCTTGGGCAAAAATTTTCTCCGTTTTCAGTTACTGCATGAACCTTAGCCTATACATAGCGAAACGGTATTTTTTCACACGGAAAAAACGGAATGCGAGTAACATCATCACTTCTATTTCGGTAGCAGGGTTCACTATCGGGTCCATGGCGCTCATTATAGTCCTTTCAGCCTTCAATGGTTTTGAGGTGCTGGTAGATTCCCTGTACCATTCGTTTTACCCCGACCTGCGCATTACCGCTAAAAAAGGAAAGGTGTTTGAAGCCGGAGCAGCTGAGCTGAAAAAATTGCGCAGCATGGAAAACGTTATTTTTACGGGAGAAGTGCTGGAAGAAAATGTGCTACTTAAATACGAGAGTAAACAAAGTATTGCCACGTTAAAAGGGGTGGACGAAAAGTACCTGGAAGTATCGGGCATGGATAGTTTGGTGGTGCAGGGTTCTCCGTTTCTGGAGATAGGCGAAATTGATTATGCCATTGCCGGTGGAGGAGTGGCGTACAAACTTTCACTCAACCCGCACAGTGAGTTTGAACACCTGCACGTGTATGTGCCCAAGCGCGGAGCCAACCCGCAGTTGCAACCCGATAAAGCCTTTAACCGAAGCAACATTCAACCCGGAGGTATTTTCGCGGTGGAAGAAAGCATTGATGATAAATATGTTTTTGTGCCCTTGCGCTTTGCACGTGAGGTGCTCGATTATCCTACACAGGCCAGTGCCATAGAAATGAGTGTGCACCCCGAAGCAGATTTAAATAAAGTACAGCAACAGGTAAAAGAGTTGATGGGCGAAAACTACTATGTAAAAAACCGCTACGAGCAGAATGAAGTTTTGTACCGCATCATGAAATCAGAGAAGCTGGCCGTGTACCTCATTCTCACGTTTATTTTACTGATAGCAGCATTTAATGTTACGGGTTCACTGTACATGCTGGTGATAGAAAAGAAAGCTGATATGGAAGTGTTGCGTTCGCTGGGTGCCAGTGACCGGCTTATTCAACGCATATTTTTAAGCGAGGGTTTACTGGTTACATTAACCGGTTCCATTTTGGGCATTGCTTTGGGTTTTGTTTTTTGCTGGTTGCAGCAGACCTACGGTTTTGTGACTATTGGCGGAAGTAACACGGCTGTTGTAAACGCCTATCCGGTTCAAATGAAACCGCTTGATTTTGTAGTGGTGTTACTGACCAGTGCCGTTATCGGGTTCATTACCTCGTATTACCCCGCAGCCAAAGCTACCAGACTGCTGAAGTAATTAACTCTTAAACCACTCTTTTAGCTTTTGTCTGTTTTTAGGATTACCCAAAAGTAATCCGGCTGCAAAAGCCAGTAAAGCGGTAATTAGGTGCGAACGTTGAATACGCATAGAGTAAATTTTATTCTTCAAAGATAAAAGGTAGATTTGAACTTTAGCGATTATGCAATTCAACGAAAGAGAAATTCTTAAACGAAACGGAGTACTACTGGCCATGTTAGTGGTGGGTGTGTTTATTATTTACGCGCTCCATCCGTTTATTCCCTCCTTTCTGGGGGCAATAATGTTTTACGTGTTGTTTAAGCCCTTTCATGAGAAACTCACCATACAGTACAAATGGAACAAACGCTTAAGCGTGTTGCTTATTCTGCTCCTCTCCTTTCTGGTTTTTTTACTGCCTATGGGTTCCGTGAGTTACCTGTTGTTTCATGAGGCGCAGATTTTTGTTTCCGACCCTACATCTCTTATTGATTACATGCACCAGGTAGAGGCTTTCAGTAAGGAGAAAATAGGGATAGAACTTTTCTCAGAAAAAAATATTGAACAGGTAAAAACCTCTGTGCTTGACTGGACCAGCACAGCAGTTAACCAAACGCTCAACATTGTGGGTTTGCTGGGCATCATGTACTTTATACTCTACTACATGCTTCTGCACTCAGCTTCGCTGGTGGCAGCTGTAAGAATGTACAGTCCGTTTGATCAACGTAAAGATACCTCGTTGTTTATTGAAGAACTAAAATCGCAAACGTATTCCAATGCCATTATCATCCCTATACTTATTGTGGTGCAGGGAACAGCAGCCGGCCTTTGTTACCGTTTGTGCGGATTGGAACAACCTTTTTTCTGGGCCGTTATCACAGGGTTTTTCTCCATTATTCCGGTAGTAGGAACAGCCATTGTCTGGATTCCTGCAGGCGTGGTGATGCTCATTATAGGAGAGCCGTGGCAGGGTTGGGTAATACTGGGTTTCGGGGCGCTGGTCATTTCCAATATTGATAACGTGGTTCGTTTGCTGTTGCAAAAACATTTTGCCGATGTACATCCCGTAATTACAGTATTGGGTGTTGTGGCAGGCTTAACACTTTTCGGGCTACCGGGTTTAATTTTCGGTCCGCTGCTTATCTCGTATTTTGTGATATTGGTAAAGGTGTACCGCAGCGAGTTTTGGGAAGAAGAAACGGAGGAATAGTTATTTCCGCTGAAACGCTTTGATGCGTTGTGCTACATTTTTTCTCACATCAGCATAAAACAGGTTGTAGTCGCCCACGTGGTAATTTTTTAACCGGTGGTTGTTGCCCATTTCATGATCTGTTAATTTCACCCACAGTATACCGTATTTTATGTTCACTTCCACTTCTGCCAGTTGTGGTAAAAACGCTTCCAGATTTGCTTTCATGGCCCCCACATGTTGCGACCTTGGTGTTAGCGTGGTGCTGGTGTCCCAGCTGATGGGGTTGGAACAGGTAATCACATTTTCTCCCGCTGCCTTGGAGTATTTATCTACGAAGCCGTGTTTAAATGAGCGCCAGGTTACGTAACAGCCGGTTTGTTCAGGAGAGGTACCCAATGCAATGTTTTTAAAATCATTTTTCAATACGGTCCAACCCACGAGGTAGGCACATACCAATTGTTTTTGCAGTGGTTTGCCATCGAAAAATTCCTGCATTAAACGTACGCCATGGTGTGTACCCTGGCTGTGTGTGGCAATAATTACAGGTCGGCCATTGTTGTAATGCTTCAGGTAAAATTCAAATGCCGCTTTCACATCAGCATAAGCGAAATCCAGTGCCTCTTTGCTTTTCGGATTTTTGCTCAGAAAAAAAGCTTTCAGGTGTGCCTGACGGTACCGGGGTGCAAACACCCGTGCCTGTGAATTGAACACCGAAGCCTGATTGAGTATGGAGCCTTTGTCGGTAGCAGCATTTAATTCTTCATCATCTAGGTTACCGTTCCACACTTTTGTTCTTAAATTATGTGTATAGGAAGTGGGATGTATAAAGAAAACATCTACACTGCTGTCGTGTTGTTCTCCGTTAAATGAGGCGTGAACAGTATCCGCTAAATCTTTTTTCCAGGGATGTGCCGCCCAGTCGTGCAGGTTGCTGTAATTGGGTGCACGTTGGGCTTGTGTTGTAAACCCGAAAATCAACAGGCAAAGGGTTAGAATTTTGTTGAGCATAAGTTATCAGGTGCTCAAATGTAAGAAAAATTAAGGTTGCAACGGTTGCCTGCAAATGAAGTTACTGAGGCCATTTTCAGGAAAGATAATTTCCGTACATTCGCACCCTTAATTCGGGCAAGTGAAGATTCAGGAATTTTTGTCGCTGTATGCCGGTAGCCCGAAACAACAGGAGTTGCTGAGGCAGTTACAGCAAAAAACGAAGCGCATCCGGCTGAACGGTTTATTGGGTTCGGCAGGGAGTATTACGGCCGCTTCTGTCATACAACACGATTTCCCTTTTCATTTACTGGTGTTGCCGGATAAGGAGGAAGCCTCTTATTTTTATACCGATTTACAGAACATTCTCGAAGATAAAACGGTGTTATTGCTTCCGTCATCGCTTAAACGTTCTTACCAAACTGAAACTTTAGATAATTCACTTGTGCTTGAAAGGGCCGAGGTACTCAACCGCCTTAACCACACTCAACACCACTACCACCTGGTGGTTACTTATCCCGAGGCTTTGTGTGAGCAGGTGATGGATAAAAAAAGTTTAACCAGCAATACCTATGATGTAAAAACGGGTGACCGGTTTGACCTCGATTTTTTTGTCGACTTTCTGAATGAACATGGTTTTGACCGCACCGATTTTGTTTTTGAAGCAGGGCAGTATTCCATTCGAGGCGGTATAGTGGATGTGTTTTCATTTAGTAACGAGTTACCTTATCGCTTGGTGCTGGATGGAGAAATTATTGAAACCATCCGCAGCTTCGATCCCAATGATCAGCTTTCGGTGAAGGATATGGATCACTTCTCCATAGTGCCCAATGTACAATCAGCCGCGCAGGAGCACCTGATGCAAACATTTTTTGATTACCTGCCACCTTCTACCATCATCTGGACGAAAGAACCGCAGCTTGTTACGGAAATGATGAGCAAAGGAATTCAGAAAGCGAAGAAGCATTACGCGGGTTTACCGGAGGATATAAAAAACGGGGAAGGCGCAATACTATCTCCGCAACTGTTGTATGCAAATGAAAAAACACTCTCAGAAAATCTACAACAGTTCACAAGCATTGAATGGGGTAAAAGATTTACTGCACAACCCGCACACGAAATTGATTTTGTTCAGGCACCACAACCGGCCTTCAATAAAAAGTTTCAGTTACTCATTGATAACCTCAAAGACAACCGCAAACAACAATATCACACACTCATATTCAGTGACAGCAGCCGTCAGGTAGAAAGACTGTTCAGCATATTTGATGATTTAGATAAGGACGTAGAATTTATTCCTGTTTACCACGGATTGAGTGAAGGGTTTATTGACCGCGATTTAAAACTGGCTTGCTACACCGAGCACCAGTTGTTCGACCGTTACTACAAATACAAAAGCCGCACCCGTTACTCCAAAAATAAATCCATCACCCTTAAAGAACTTCGGGAATTAAAGCCCGGAGATTTTGTAACACACATAGATCATGGTATCGGTCGTTTTGCAGGGCTCGAAAAAATTGATGTAAACGGTCAACGGCAGGAAGCCGTTCGACTGGTTTACAAAAACGAGGACTTGTTGTATGTGCACATTAACTCGTTGCACAAAATATCAAAGTATGTAGGTAAAGATGGTACACCTCCCAAGCTGAACAAACTGGGAAGTGATGCCTGGGATAAACTCAAACGTACTACCAAGAAAAAAGTAAAAGACATAGCGCGTGATTTGATAAAACTGTACGCTTCACGTAAATCTCAAACGGGTTTTGCCTTTGCCCCTGACAATTACATGCAAACGGAATTGGAGGCGTCTTTTATGTATGAAGATACACCGGATCAGGTAAAGGCCACTGCTGATTTTAAGAAGGACATGGAATCACCGCATCCAATGGACAGACTGGTGTGTGGTGATGTGGGTTTTGGTAAAACGGAGATTGCTATTCGTGCGGCATTTAAGGCGGTGTGCGACAGCAAGCAGGTGGCGGTGTTGGTGCCAACCACCATTTTAGCCAATCAGCATTACCGTACTTTTAAAGAACGGTTGCGCGAGTTTCCCTGCAACATTGATTACATCAACAGATTTAAATCAAGCAAAGAGCACAAAGAGATTAAACAGAAACTACAGGAAGGTAAAATTGATATCATCATCGGTACACATTCACTCATTGCCAAAGATGTTAAGTTCAAAGAGCTGGGCTTAGTGATTATTGATGAAGAGCAGAAGTTTGGTGTGGCGGCAAAAGAAAAACTGAAAGAGATGCGCGTGAATGTAGATACGCTTACCTTAACGGCTACACCTATTCCGCGTACCTTACATTTTTCGTTGATGGGTGCGCGCGATTTGAGCGTGATTACTACACCTCCACCCAACCGACAACCGGTTACAACCGAGTTGCACGTGTACAACGATGAGGTAATAAAAGAGGCCATTGATTATGAAGTTGAGCGTGGTGGTCAGGTATTTTTTGTGCACCATCGGGTAAAAGACATTGAGGAAGTAGCCGCAAAATTGCGCACGCTTTCTCCCGGTATTCGGGTATGCACGGCCCACGGACAAATGGAAGGAGACCATCTCGAAGATGTGATGATGCGTTTTATAGAAGGGGAATACGATGTGCTGGTGGCTACTACCATCATTGAATCAGGTTTGGATATTTCCAATGCCAATACCATCATCATCAACAACGCCCACATGTTCGGGTTAAGTGATTTGCACCAGATGCGGGGCCGTGTGGGGCGTTCCAATAAAAAAGCATTTTGTTACCTGATCTGTCCGCCACTCAGCACCCTGTCTGATGATTCCAGAAGACGGTTAAGCGCCATTGAAGAATTCAGCGAATTAGGTAGCGGATTTAATGTGGCCATGCGCGATTTGGATATACGTGGTTCAGGTAATTTACTGGGAGCAGAGCAAAGTGGTTTTATTGCCGAGATAGGATATGACATGTACCATAAAATTCTGGATGAAGCCATCCACGAATTAAAGTACGAAGAGTTCAGTGATGTGTTCAGTGAAGAGCTGGAAGCGGAACGAAAAGCAAAGGCAGAAGTGAACCGTGATTGCATTGTGGAAACCGATATGGAAATTCTGATACCTGATGCCTTTGTGCGCAGTAACCCTGAGCGACTGGTTTTATACAACCAACTCGCTTCGTTGAAAACGGAAGAAGAGTTGTTGAAATTTCAGGACGAACTTATTGACCGGTTCGGACGTTTGCCGCAGCAGGTAATCGCCCTGCTTGATGCCATGCGGGTGAAATGGTTGGGCAATGAATTGGGTTTTGAAAAACTGGTGATTAAGAACAAACAACTCACTGCTTATTTCCCTCCGGTAAGTGAAGAGTCATACTACCAATCGGAAGTTTTTGGAAGAATAGTAACCGGTGTTCAACAGTTGGGGAAAAGGGCGGCCATGAAGCAAAGCACCAAATCACTCATCATGACTATAACGCAAACAGCATCACTTGTAGAAGTGATGCTGTTGTTGAGAAAGTTTACAGGAAGAGATTAATATCTATTTTTTTACTACGTTAGCTGAGCCGATTTTTGTTTTATCAGAGGCCAGTCTTACCACCATTTTATAAACACCTTTGGGGGCATCAGAGAGATCTATTTTGGCTGCTCCGCCAAACAGTATGGTGTTTTTACTTACCACCACTTTTCCTTTTTGATTCACCAGTTCAACAATCACATCCGCTTTATCCTGTCCGTCAATTTTAAACTGCGCAATGTCAATTATAGCCATAGGCTTAACCACCATCACTTTTTCTTTTATTTGTCCGCTACCACCCTGGCCGCCTTTAGAGCCGCCACCGCTGTTATTACCGCTTGAAGCGGAAGAGGCACTATTTTTTAGCCCTTTAACCGCAACCAGCTTACTGTATTCAAATTTACTGTTGAAGTCAACTTGTTTTAAACGGTAGTATACGGTAGCAGTACCGGGTTGTTTATCGGTGTACGTGTATTTGCTTATTTTATTTGTAGTACCGTTTCCTTTTACCTCATCAAGTTTGGTAAATGTTTTTCCGTCAGCTGTTCTTTCTACTTCAAAGTGCGAGTTGCTTAGTTCAGATGCTGTTGACCAGTTGAGCTGCACAGTTCCGTTTGGCATTCTGTTACCGGTAAAAGATAACCACACCACAGGCAACGGACTTGCTTCAGTAATGGTTCTTGGTCCTGAGAAGTTGCCCATGGTGGTGTTCCATAATCCGGTTCCGCCAGCTTCAATAGTTTGGCTGCCACCGCCTCCTCCGCCAGAGGTAGTAATGTTGCCTCCGGAAAGTAAGTTGATAACTGAGCCGGTAGCGAGTCTAAGTTTGCTACCTCCACCCGAGAACGTAAGCGTACCTCTGATGTTGATTGTTACTGCTGCTCCTGAGGAGATATTTACAACGCTGGAAACAGTGATGGTGTGTCCGGTTTCAATATTAATTACATCGCCCGCAGCCGGAGAACCGCTGGGAGTCCAACTACCTCCCGTAGTCCAGTTTCCGCTTCCTGTAGATGTTTTTGTTGCCGCGAAAAGTGTATTGCTGAGCATACCTATAATCGCGAAAAGAATAGTAATGTGTTTTTTCATTAGGTTAAATTTTAGAGGTTTAAAAATAGGGCTTTGGCCAAGGTTTGCAAAATAGGGACCAAAACTGAAAACATTTTATAAGTGCTTGCTGATAAGTTGTTTAAAAATTAGTTCTGTTTAAAATATTAATCATAAAGTTCGAAATGTACTTGCTCTTTGGTATAGCCCATAGCATATAATCTGTCGCGCGCTTCTCTTACCATGCTGCTCCACCCGCACAGTAATATGTAAGCCGGTCGGTGGTCGGCAAGAATTTCTTCGTAAATCGGATGAACATATCCTTTGGCTCCTTGCCAACCATCTTCTCTGGAAAGTACCGGATGAAAATAAAAGCAATGTTCTTCCTTGTCGCACATGTGTTGTAATTCGTCTTTGTACAATATGTCTTTTTCAAAACGGTTGCCGTAAATCAGGTACACATTTTTGCGTGGAATATTGTGTTGTTTGATGTAATGCAGCATGGAGCGGAAAGGAGCAATGCCCGTTCCGGTGGCTACCATAAGTATATCGTGGTCAAGCGTTGCAGGCAAAGTGAATTTACCCAAAGGTCCTGCACATTTTATCACACTACCTTTTTTTACTTCATTAAACAGGTAAGGCGTGCCCAATCCGTTTTCATTAATTACAATAATGAGTTCGAAGGTATTGCTTCCATCAGGTGCTGAAGCAATGGAGTAACTTCGGGTGTTTACTTTGGCCGGTATAGGCAATTCCAGCATCACAAATTGCCCGGGTTTGAAATCAAAAGATTCCACTGAGGGTACGCGAAAAAAAAATCGTTTTACCGAGGGTGATGCATCCAGTATATCATATACTTCAGCATCAAAAAATTGACGTGCCATATTATAAAGGTACTACTTCCCGATGAAAACAAAGAAAAACTCAGAAAAAAGATGAACTTTGCTTATGCATAAAATAAAATACATCTTCGTTTTTGCAGTAGCTGTAGTTGGTGCTTTCTTGCTTTTTCAGAAAAAAAGGGCACCTGTATCAGATGATATTTACGGCATGGACAGCCAACCGCCATTACGTGAAAAATGGTTAATGAAAATGTTGGCAGATCCCGCTACAGGACTTATTCCTGACGGGATACGGCAGAAAGAGTTGGCTTATAGCGGCACACTTCCGGTTGCTGATGAAAAGTACAAAACCAATGCTGTAGAGGATGGTTTCTGGTCGTCCAGAGGTCCGTGGAATATAGGAGGCCGAACACGTGCCATAGGCATTGACCGTACTGCCGAAAATATTATACTGGCCGGAGCAGCCACCGGAGGTATTTGGAGAAGTACTGACAACGGAGGTTCATGGACACTGGTTACTTCTACAGCTATTTGTAATATCACCTCACTTGTGCAAGACCCTCGTGCAGGTAAAAACAATATCTGGTACGCCTCCACCGGAGAATACTACGGAGGATATGTACCAGGCGCAAATTATTTAGGTAACGGATTACTTAAATCAACAGACAACGGTATTACGTGGACGGTTCTCTCCTCCACATCATCGGGTACTCCGCAAACATTTGACAATAACTTTGATTTTATTCATCGGGTGGCAATAAACAAATCCATTGACACGGCTGATGTAATATATCTTGCAGCTTATGATGGTGTGTACCGAAGTTTAAACGGTGGAGCAAACTGGAATAAACGCAGAGGCGGAGGAGGAATTTCCAGCAGCGTATGGACAGATGTGGCCGTAACCCCCAGCGGAATAGTGTATGCTACCTTATCTGGCGGAGGCGGACAGGCCGGTATTTGGCGTTCATCCAACAATGGTGTTACTTGGGTGAACATAACTCCCGCAGGTTTTGTGGCGGGGTCATCTGGAAGAATTGTTATTGGTATTTCTCCCTCAGATGAGAACCAGGTTTTCTTTTTGGCGCATGCATATAACTTCGGTAAGCTTACGGTCGACTTTCAAGGCAGAGAAGAGTGGAATGCTTTGTGGAAATACACTTACCTGAGTGGTGATGGTACAGGAGCCGGAGCGATATGGAGCGACAGAAGTGCCAACATGCCTGCCTTAGGTGGCGACTTCGGTGATTTTATTTCACAACGAGGATATTGCCTGGATGTGCAGGTACATCCCAAAGATACCAATGTGGTTTTTGTGGGCGGTACAGGTTTGTTTCGCTCAGCTGACGGATTTTCCACTTCAACCAAAACATCTTGGGTAGGTGGGTATGCAGTAAATACCAAGCGGCCCGATTTTCAGGTATACCCCAATCAACATCCCGACCAACACGGGGTGATATTTTATCCCTCTTCACCTAACCGCATGATTTCTGTTCATGACGGAGGTATATCGCGTACCGAAAATTGCTTGGCACAACCACTGGTTTGGCAATCTTTGAACAGAGGGTACCTTACTACGCAATTCTATTCTGTAGCTATTGACAGGCAAAGTACCAATGATGTTATTATTGGCGGATTGCAGGATAACGGAACATTGTATTCAGGGGTGAACAATGTGCTTAACAACTGGGAACTTTCACTTACCTACGATGGCGGATATTGTTTTGTAGGAGCCAATGCACAGGAATATTACATGGCGGCACAACAAGGCAGAGTTTTCAGAATGAAGTTGGATAACACTGGAAAACGTATACAATCAGCCCGCCTTGACCCAGCCGGTATTTTGCGTGATGATTATGAATTTATCAATCCGTATACACCTGATGCCAACAACTGGAATATTTTGTATCACCCCACAGGAAGAGCGGTATGGCGCAACAGTGATGTGTCGGCTATTCCGTTGAGTACGGCATTAGATACCAACCGTACGTTACTCAACTGGCAGAAGTTAAGTAACACCCAATTGGCGGATTCTACAGAAGCCATTACGGCCATTACCAGTGCAAAAAACTCAACGGGTACTTTGTATTACGGAACAAGCAAAGGGCAGTTGTTTAAAATCAACAATGCTCAATCCGGAGATCCGGTACCTTCCAACATCAACGGAAGTAATTTCCCCGGAGGATATATTAATTGTATTACCGTTGACCCGGATAATGCGAATAAATTGTATGCCGTGTTTACCAACTACTCTGTGCTCAGTGTTTTTGAAACAACAGACGGTGGTGCTACTTGGGTCCCGGTTTCAGGTAACCTGGAGCAAAATGCAAACGGTACAGGAAACGGCCCTTCGTGCAGGTGGATGACCATAGCACGAGTGAACGGGCAAAAATTATATTTCCTGGGAACAAGCACAGGACTCTATGCTGCGGATTCCGTTGTGGGAATGAATACCACCTGGATTAAACAATCTCCGTCATTGATAGGCAGCAATATTGTTACGATGATGGATTACCGGGAAACGGACAATCGTATTGCTGTTGCCACATTCGGGGCAGGTATGTTCAATGCACGGCTCAATAATAAATGGAACATTACTTCGGTAAAGAAAACCAAAGAGTTGGTAACGATGCAATTTTATCCTAATCCGTGTAAAGATCAGTTGCACATAAAACATCAGATGAGTGGCAACAACCTTCGCGCACTTATTTATGATTTAAACGGCCGGTTATTGTTGCAGGCTCCGTTTGAAAGTACTTCATTTGATTTGCCGGTTAAACAACTGGCTAAAGGTAATTACGTTCTTATATTACGGTCGGAAAACGCCAGCGACAGTCGTATATTTAACAAAGAGTAGCTTAACGTAAATGAAATTTAAATCTGCCTACTATTGGATTTGTGCAACACTTTCCATGTTGCTGTTATTTGCCTGTGTTTTTTGGAGAGAACGGATTTACGGTGACTCATCAGCGCTTTTATTCTGGATAGTGAATGGCCATGAGTTTATAACGGCACATAACCGCCCCACCGTTTTAGTAATAGAGTACATTCCATTATTGATGAGTTATGCTCACTTACCACTCAAGGATATTATCATAGGTTTTTCTGTGGGTGAATGGCTGTGGTATGCCCTGTGTGTAGCCGCTTTACTTTTTATTTTTAAAGATGTGAAAGCAGCTATAGGTGTATTGCTGGTTTACCTCATTGGTATACGCTACAATTATTTCAATCCTGTTTCAGAACTCACCTTGGCTGTACCTTTTGTTTTTATGTTTTTCAGTTTTGTTCACCGCACAGTTCACTGGCGTGCTAAGCAGTATATCATAGCCGCGCTTCTGATGAGTGGTGTAATTTTTTCGCACCCTCTTCACATGTTGCTTTTTCCGGCACTCTACATATTTGACAGGATAGTGCGTAAAGAATACACTCTGCCGTTTATTGTTCTGTTTTTTTTACTATTGGTGCTGGAAGGAATCAGGTACCTGTTGTTGGATAATTATGACCGCAGCCCCATGCAGGCCCAGCAGCAAAGCACTACGCTGGCAGAGTTTCGTGAAAAATTTCTGAAACCGGCATACTATAAAGATGCAGGCTTAGCATACATCTCCTTATTTACATTAATAGCTATAACCGTTTGGCATTTTTTCAGAAAGAAACAATATTTACACGCGGCCTTGTTACTGTTTTTTTGTTTGGGATATTGGGCCTTTGTTAATTTTAAAGTAGGGTTTCTCTACCCCGATAGTTTTGAGCCTTATGAGCGCTACCTTTTGCCCATACCCATTACCGTGGCATTTGCTTTTGTATATTATGTGCTTGATTTGTCTTCCTTTAAACATTTGGGAATATTGACCGTCATTCTTGTAGTACAAACATTTATGTTGCTGCAGTATGGCAGGTTGGTGAGCAAGCGCTTTGATCAAATGGAAATGGCCATTGAGAATGCGTATCAGTTTCCACACTCAAAGTTTATTTACCGAAAAGCGAATTATTATTACCGGGATATCAGTCCGCGTTTAATAGGGCATTGTTGGATACAAACGCAAGAGTCTATATTGCTCTCGGCTATGCGTCATCCGCAAGATCCGCGTCAGGTTTTTGTGAAAGAGATTTTGCCGGATGATTTTTATGATAAAATTGACGGGAGTAATTATTTCAATTCTCCAGATGGTTGGCTGAAAGATCACAGTGAGTTGGATACGTTTTATTTTCCTATGCATAAAACAGGTCTTCGCAGGGCAAATACCGACACCTTGCAGGCACATTTGCCGGATAGCTTTTTTGCGCAGATAAAAATTCAATTGCACAGCGAGTACAAAAAGTTGAAAAGAAAAAGGGAGTTGTTGCCTTATATAAAAATAGATAATCATTCTACTGACAGGCTTCTTTATTCAGGAACAAAAACGGATGGTATGTACATTTCGTACCGTTGGTTGGATGCCAACGGAAACACCTTATCAGAAGAGTGGAGCAGAATAACTCCTTTGCAGAGTGATGTTAAGAAGAGTATTAACCAGCAGGTACTTTTAAGAACACCGGATACCGCGGGTAAATATGTGCTGGAATGGGAACTGTTTTTTGAACAGGGTGAATTATCCAAAAAGACAGCCGGGCGGGATGACGTGGAGATAGAATAAATCGTAGTACCGGGCTGAGTTCTCCCGTACATGAACTCTGTTCCACAGCCCATAAACCTTATTTGCGTATTAAATCCAAATAGCTTAGCTTTACGTACCTAACCTTATGATACGCATACTGCTATTTTTCTTTATGTGCATGTCTCTTTCTGAAGCCTATGCTCAAAGAGCTCCCGACAGTGAAATCGGATTCGCTGCCGGAGTGAGTGTATATCAGGGCGATTTAACAGAGCAACTCTATACCTTTTATGAAACCGGACCCATGGCGGGAGTTTTTTTCAGACGAAATTGGCGTAATAAACTCTCCGCCCGACTGTCATTAAACTATGGAAGACTTAGGGGAGCAGACCATATTTCAAGTGACCCTGCGCGTAAAAGACGGAATCTCAGTTTTTTCTCCCCGCTCATTGAAGGGAGCGCACTATTGGAGTACAACTTTAACAGGTACTATTCCGGTGCATCGCGATTCAGGCATGGGTTGATAAACAGGGGAACACCGTATATTTTTTCCGGGGTAGCTTTTTTTTGGTACAATCCAAAAGCCAGATTGAATGGGGATAAACAATCGCTGCAATTTATACCTACCGAACAGAGTAAAAACTACAGTCTAACGCAGTTTGCCATACCTATTGGTGTTGGAATAAAATATAACATTGCTCCTTTTGTAACTTTGGGTGTGGAGTTCGGTTTCAGAAAAACATTTACAGATTACCTGGATGATGTAAGCGGTCAGTTTATTGATTCAGCAACGGCATTTAGTCAGGGCGGATATGAGGCCTTGGTATTGTCAGATCGTTCAGTGGAAGTAAACAGTGAGCGTTTTCCTGCAGGCAGTGCCAGAGGTAACCCCAAAAACAACGATAACTACTATTTTGTTAATATCACGCTCAGTAAAACACTAAGCGGAAGAGGCCGATACGGTTGCCCCGGCAGACGGTTCTGAAAATACTTGCGACATACCATTATGCTTGCGCCTTTTTGCTCAGAAGACTTTTAAAGGTGAGCACATTTAAAGGGAATTCTAAAAATACATGGAGTTATAAAGGCCATAAACCTACCAATACAGTGCTATTGAGTTCGATTTCATGAAATAAAGAAACGTTGTTTAGCTCAAAAAACAAAACCACCGCTATTTAACGTTGGTTTTGTAATGATGTGTTGTGAAAATTGTCTGATGCTATTGCACCACCAGTTTAAATATCCGCTCTTCTCCTTCAATGGATGCTTTTACAAAATAAACGCCTGCTTTCTTCATAATCTCAGGTACTTCATTGTTGAACATAAAGCGGTTGTGACCTCCATTATATTGAAATGTTTTGCTGAAGAGTATGTTGCCTCGGGTATCGCTTATTTCAATATGTGCATCTCCTTGTTGTGGAAGAAATGTTTTGAGGTAAGTAGCCTCAGTAAGCGGGTTGCCGTTAAATGCAAAAGCAGTATATCCGGTTGTCTGTTCCGGCTTTCCGGCTACACGCATAGGAGTGTATTCATACCGACCGTCAAAATCAACCTGACGTATGCGGTAATACACAAATTTTATATCAGTGGTATTAAAAAAGTCTTCATAGAAATAATTGCTTGTACTGTATTTGTTACCTGCCCCGTTTACTATACCAACATTTTTCCATTCTATACCATCAAAACTGCGCTCAATTTCAAAATGACTGCTGTTGCGTTCAGAAGAGGTGCTCCATTCCAATACTCCACCATTGTTATTAAGTTGAGCAATAAAATGAACCCAGGTTACAGGCAAAGGGCTACAACCTGCAGGTGGAATAGTAACAACTGCGGCATCGTTTAAAGTCCAGTTAGCGATGTTATTTATAGCGGTGCGCATAGCAGTTATGGCAGCACCACTTGTACCGCTGTTGGAACTGGTGCAATTATACACGCCATTATCTACTTCCAGTGTAGTAGCTGTGTTGTACAAGATAAGACAGTTGGTGCCTGTAGTAAGGCAGGCGGGTTTGTTGCTGTTGTTGGAACTGCCACACACATCGGTGCAAGGGGCAGAGGTGCAATCGTCCCAGTTGGCTGTACTGAAGTTGCAGTTGGCTGTAGTTTCCACATTAGCCTGAATGGCGGCAAGCATAGTACCTGACCCACCATTCGAAATGGTGGTGGTTGATGCTCCATTTTGCGTGGCAAATATCTGGTCTCCGGTGTTTAGCAGGTTTAAATAGGTGCCAGACGCTGAGCCATTTGAACAGGTAAAACAAGTAGAACATGGGGTAGGAGTCCCTGCGCTTATTTTTACATGTGTACCGTAAGATAAGAAACTTCCGGATGTCCAAACAAAATGGCTGCCGTTTTCAGTGCCAAAGCATGTAGAATAGTCAGTTGCGGTGCAAAAATTATCGGTACCACAACTGCCGCCTTTCCAGCCCCGGTCGGTAAAATAAATGGTGGTACCGCTATTTATCCCCGTACTTTTAAGGACAACAAAAGTAAACTCATCTGAGTTGGCTAAGTTGTCACAGTTATACCCTGTGAAAGCAATGTCGCCCAAAGCAAGTGTAGTTTGAGCTGATAGAGAAACTGAGGTGAGTAAAAACAGCGCAAAAAGAAGTAGATTTTTTCTTGCGCAGAGAATATTTTTTTTCATGAGATGTTATGCACTTTAGTATTCAAATATAAATTTTATTCAGTTAAGAGATATTTTTTTTCTCCGGTTATCGAATCGAAGTCCTGCGCGCAGGCCCGAATGGACAAGTTTATCGAGTGTTATAAACTCATTGTTGAAATAGCATACATGTATAACAATTGATTCATTTTTGCCACACGCTACTTCAAATCCTTTATCGCTATTAAGTTGAATTATTTCACCGGTTGCGCCATTCACCGGCAGGCTTCCTTTATCAGCACGTATAATTTTAAGCGGATATCCGTCAATCGTGCAAAGTGCACCTTTGTTCCACGGATTGCAGGCGTTTATCAGTGCGAGTATGTCATCAGCTTTTTCTGTCCAATCAATAGTTACATCATCAAGAGTTGGTCGCTTATAATATTTTGCCTCCAGTTCATTTTGAAAAACAGGCTTTGTATTTTGTTCTAATATGGACAATGTACTGGTGGCAGCACCTACCCCGGCAAAGGCTAATGCGTTGCTATGTGAACCATAAGTGTCATGTGCTTGTATGGGTACTTGTTGTATGGCATACAACGGACCTTTGTCCAACTCTGCAGTCATTTGATGTATGCTGATGGCTCCCATACTTTCGCGATTTTTTAACTGCCAAAAGATGGCATCTGCACCGCGGTAGGTTGGTAACATTCCGAAATGAAAATTGATAAAGCCGTATTTGGGCTTGTGTAGCAAGTTTTCAGGAATTCGATAGGGGAATGTAAGTACCAATACTACATCGGGCGTATAGGTTTGCAGCCATTGTTCCATTTCTTGCTTCACCTGTATTTTACTAAAAGTACGATGAGGGGTGCTTGTTTGTTGGCATATCCAGGCAATTTCATCATTTTCTTCATGCACAAGGTTAGGTGTGGCGCAAGCCGTAATTAACCTCATGGATATTAACTGCTGGATGGCAGGTATGCCTAAACGGCTGTTACACAAAACTGCAACTTTCATGGAGCGTTACTATATTATCAACCTGTAAAATCACTTTTCGTATTGTTACTACATTCAGTGACTTTACAGGCTGATTTTTTTTGTTTAATTTCTGCTTGGGAATATTCCTTCTACACAAATGATGAAATTGATACCAAGATAAGGTGAACGGTTGGCGAAAGGTGTACCACCTCCTGTTCCGCTCAAGGTAATTTGTGCGGTTGCCGACACGGCTTGGGTTGTCATATTCTGAGTTGCATTAGCAGGGGTGTTATATCCATCTGTAAACGAAGAAAAGTATTGCTGGTTTGGAGAGTCTCCGCCCCCCGCAGTACTTAATGCCTTAGGGGCTGCACTGGCTGTAATGGAGTTAATCACAACAACATGGTTGTGAACAGGCATGGTAGCTGAAGTAAGGGTAATGCTTTCAGTTCCCCCCACATCTCCCTCGTCAATTGTCCATATTCCAGGTCCGGCTCCTGTACCTACAGGAGTTCGACCACGCAAGTCGGGAAGATTAAAAGTAGATTGACCATCACCGCCATATATGGTGCCAACCAAGGCAAACATGGCTGTGTATTCTGCAATGCTTAGAGTCTGACCCTGGCAAAGCATATAGCCCCGGGGAGCAAACGTGCCTCCAAAGAGCCTTATTTCTGACATATATCCTTCCATATTTTTTTGTTTAAAGTGTTAAAATTAATTTTAAAAATGAATCAGTTTCTTGATGGGAAAATTCCATACTGACATATAATCACATTCAACCCAAGAAATGGACTTGAGATAGGAAGCAGCTGAGAATTTCCTGCAGTACCCGTGGTAATGTTGTTGGTTATATTCGTGATAGGAAATGCTGCAAGTGATTGATCAGTGGTCTGTCCTGCGGTGTAAGGAGTGAACCCATCAGCCGTAGCAGGGGTTGCAGCATTTGCACTATCAGTTATAACCTCTTCAGATGCTTTAGGCGTAATGTTGCCGGTTACAGATGAACTTACCACGGTATGTGTGTGTGACGGTAAGTTTTGCATAGTAAGAGTAATAGTTGGAGAACCGCTCTTTTGGCCAAGTGAATAATTGCTGGTACCTGGACTCTGGCCTGGGCTAACAATGAACCTGCCGCGGGCATCGGGTAATGCAAAAGTTGTTCTACCATCACCGCCATAGGTGGTACCCAGCAGGCTGAAAAGTGCTTGGTTACTTGCAATGGACATCAATTGTCCGGCACATAAGGCCCAGTTGCGTGGGGCGAAATTGGAGGCGAAATACCTCATTTCTGCTATATATCCTTCCATAAAATATGTATTAAATTTAAGTTGTTAAATTGATTAAAGGTTTAGTTTCTGCTGGGGAAAAGTCCATTCTGACAGATAATATAATAAACAGCTAAATAGGGGCCCATAACTGAGAAAGGGAATCCTGCACCACTGTTTGCAATGGTTGCCGTGATGCTGCCCGAAACAGGTGCAGTACCCATATTGACTGCATTATCTGTACCCCACATTTTCTGACCTGATGCAGGTACATTGCCGCTTGGCACATTAGTAGAAGCCTCTTCAGCGGCCGTCATACCCCAGTTGCCATTCACGGTTCCCATGCCAGCATGTGTGTGTGGTGGCAAATTGTTTGTTGTAAGGGTTATGGTTTCTACTCCTGATTTTGCTCCAAGAGCAATGGGCGATAGTCCGGGACCGGTTCCTGTACCTACAGCCATTCGGCCTCGAAGGTCGGGCAGAGCAAAAGTAGTTGTGCCGTTACCACCATAGGTAGTTCCCAGAATACTGAAAAGGGCTGTGTTGCTGGCAATATTTACAATTTGCCCGGAGCAAAAGGCCCACGTTTTTGGTGCGAAGTTGCCCGCAAACATGCGGATTTCGCCAATCATTCCTTCCATAGATTTAATTTTTTAGGTTGAGAAATTTATTTGATAAAAGTTAATTGTTAAGCCATTTGTACATAAAAGGAAAAGGCTTTAGCTCTCTTAAGCTGGCTTGTTGAGGTTCATAAGCCATATCGTAAAACTGAAGCATGGGTAAGCCCATATATGCACCACTTTGATAACCTTGAATTATTTGAACAGATTGCCCTTTGTATCCGTTGTTATGAAAAACTACTTCGGGTGATAGTTGCAGGTGAGTTAATGCTGCCCATGACCAGCACATGGCCACCATACCTTCTGTGGCTTCTTTATCTTTATTCGGATCATCCTTGCCCATGTATTGACTACGTTCATTTTCGGGCAGAATGGCAATGCGCCCTGCCTGATACAATAAATCACCCGGATACAACAGGTTGTATTCGTCTACAAGCAGAACTCCGTTTTCAACATTAATGCCGGGTATTGGTAAACCTTCAGGTAATTTTGTTTTACGCACCGGAATGCCAACTGACACAATGAAGTTAATCATAGTTTGTGTGTCAGCATTAGTAAAGGTTAAGTCGGGAGAGGATTGTGTTGTCATGATAAAATTTAAGTAGGGTTTAGTTTTGTAAAAGTAGAAGTGGTGTATTGCTCAAACAATAGGGAAAACCCTAAATCTGCATAGGGAAAACCCTAAATTTTTATAGGGTTTTCCTTGTTACTAAAATGTTATGCTTTTTTGTATCCCGTCATTTTTTGCATTAACTTTTTATGCAGGTGAAGCAACTCATTTAAAATTTCCGGTTGCAACAAGTGAGCTACCTTATCGTGTGGAGTGTACTTAAATAGTTGATCGGGTACTTTAGCATTCTTTTTTAGTAGTTGTTTAATTTGTTCGTTTTCTTCCTCAGAGAATGTTGTTACAGAGGATAAATGGAGAGGAAAATCATTTACCCAATCAGGATAACACAGGTATATTGTTTCAGCAGGCAGGTCGTGTAAGGCATGTTGCATGTGTTTGCATAACATACGGGCGAGGTAATCAGGTTCACTCATTTGTTTTACTTCGTCTCTGCCGCAGGAAAGAAAATGTGCAGCAAGAACGGGTGCGGTATGCAAGTGCCAGCCGGCAAAACCATTGGGATGCCGCAATAACGAAGAAAGCACTTCCAGCGGATGGCGATGTACATAGATGAATTGACTTTCAGGAAATGCAGTTTTTAGAAGAGGGGCATAAAAAATATTCCACGAACTTAGTTTTACAGCGCTTAGTCCCGGCTCTGAACGCTGTGCATTTAACATCAGGTAAGTTGCATTGTATAATCGTTGTATACACAATGCATCGGGTGTATTTTCTGTTAATACCTGTTGAAGTAAAATCGTATTGATGACCTCCGGCTCACCTATTACACGGAAGTTATTTTTTATTTTGAGCAGTTGCCCCAGTAAACTACTACCGCAATGGGAAATGTGGAATATTAAAACATCAGGTTTATTATTTACTGCGGGTAGTTCAATATCGTCAATATCGACATACTCCTGCAATAACTGAATAGTATTTCCCGACACACCTTCGTCAAAGAAAGCATACTTAAAAACATCAGCAGAAAGTTGTTTTATGGAAACGGTTATTTTATCTCCGTTTAAAACAGGACTAACGGGGAACCCCTCATTCAGCAGCATGTCGAGAAGGTAAATTCATTTGCTGCAAAAGCCAATCGTTCACTACGCAATCAATAACTAAATGAATGCGGTCAATAGCGCCTGAGTTTTTTACCCGATGAGACAGATTAAAATTGAGGTACCAGCATTCTCCTTCTTTCATAAATACCCGATTACTGTTCAGATAAAACTCCACTTGTTCATGTGTTTGTACTGGTATATGTAAACGTGCTTCTTTGCATTTAGTTATATCCAGTTCATCATCACAGTGTTCTTTTATTTCTGCACCTGCACAAAGCCGCATAAAACGTACGGAAGTTTTATCGCAGGCCAAGTGGTTGAGTATATCCTTTACATCAGGAAAAACTTCCATTAAAGGAGTATCTTCATATTTATCAACAGGCATGGGCACGGAGTATATATTATCCGGATGTCCCCAGCCTGAACGAAGAGCCAACACATTCCAGTCACCCGCATAATCTTTCTTGTTGTAATGAGCTATCCATGCAGCATCAGACAAATCCAAGAGTTGTTGCTTTGTTTGCTCTACATTAAAGGTAAAAGGAAATCTGAAAATATCCGGCATATAACTCAGGATTAAATTTCGGCCCACATGCGCAGGAGGTTGCTGTAGGTTTGCAGCAACTCATTGGCTTCAGTACTTTTAGGATCTTTGCTGTATAAGCTGTGGTAAATTTTTTTAAGTTGGCTGAGCATATTGCGTTGGTCAGATTCTTTGACCATACTTTGAATCCATGTCACCGCCACTTTGCGTTTGCCTTTGGTTACCTCTCGCACCTGATGGACGTATTGGCAAGGGTAACAAATAGCATCACCTTTGGCCAGTTTAAACAATGTTGTTCCGGTTGGTCCCTGTATCTCCAGTTCTCCTCCTTTATAAGCTTCAGGGTGTTCGAGAAAAATGGTCATGGCTACATCAGTACGAACAGGAGGATAACCCATAACCGGACTATCTACATGCCAGCCGTAGTGCATGCCGGGCTCATAAGCACTGAACAAGGGAGCGTAAATGTTTTTTGGTAAAACAGCTTGCTGAAACAACTCCGATTGATTGAATGCCTGTAACAGAATGTATTGTAAGGGTTGTAAAATATTTTGTTGCTGCAGGTTTACCTGAAGATTATTTTTTGCCTCTTTTGCGGCCATACTCGCAGTTTGTTTACCATCAATGTACTCTGCTTGGGCGAGCAACAAATCAATTTCTGATAATTGCTGGGCACTCAATAACTGCGTGAGTTGAATGAATTCTAAAGTTTTGTTTTCCATTTGCAGTTGGCAAACTACATGTACTCTATTAAAGTAGCCATAGGGTTTTCCCTAAATGTTGATAGGGTTTTCCCTAATTCTTTCAAATGTTTTCCCTAAATATTTAAAGGGTAAACATTTTTTCATTTAAATGTTTACCCTACTCCTTAGCTTTGCTTCATAAATTAAACAAATCTAATTATGCCATTTAACGGAACAGAAGGTAGTGCAATTGACATTACCACAGCAGCTGATTACACAGCCAATTATCGCCTGGAATATCCCGGTTCAGTTCAAGCCATCTTTATGGGGAAAGACATTCTGAACGCCATTTTAGCACAGGAAGGATGTATGGGCATCCGGGTCTATTTTGGTAAAGGTGCTGCGGGTGCATCAGATTTTGAACTGGTATTTGTAGGAGCAGATGCCAATGAGAATGATATGATAGTAGGTGGAATTGTGGCCGATCATGGTACCAGGTGCCCTGAGTTTTGTAGTTCTTCAAACGCACTCAATTCGTAGTAAGTTTGTCAAAAATTATAATTGCCTGTTCAGTTTTTTCTTCCATTTTACCAGCCATTGCTCTGTGTAAAAATTTTAAGTTATTAAAGCATCCATACAGGCTTTATGGTGGCTTCTTAATTTTTACAGTTGTTACAGAGGCATTTGCGTACTACTTTTCAAGTAAAGGCATAAACAACATGTTTGTATTTCATTTTTTTCATGCCACAAATTTCTCTATTCTTACGTACTTTATTGTAAAATTGGGAGATTTCTCTACAGGATTAAAAAGCTTTGCCTATATTGGAATATTCGCCTTTCTTTTGTGGCATTTATATTATGTCTTAATTCTAAATGACCTTAAAATAATTGACACATTGCAATTGTTCATTCAAAGTCTATGGTTTTCGTTTTGGTGCCTCATTTATATGCAAAAATACTTGCAGGCAGATGAAGTTAATTTTAACAGCATGAACTTTCTTATCATTTTTGCCACTATGTTTTATTATGTTGTTAATTTCTTCATTTTTTCTGCAAATGAATTAACAGCTCTTAAAAATGTACTTCCCTTTTACCCTTGGGTCATACAATCGGTAGTGAATATTATAACAAACTGTATTTATACCTATGCTTTTTTATGCTTAGTAAAGACGAAGTCATCGTATTAATTGTTTTAGGAGGCACCGTACTCATGTTTTTGGTACTGGTTTTTTTTCTGATTTTTGTTTTTATGTACCAGCGTAGAAATGCCCGGTATAGACTATCCCTTGTTCAGCTAGAACTGGAAAGACAACAAGAATTGATTACGGCTATTATTCAAACTGAAGAGAAGGAAAGAGAATACTTTGCCCGCGAATTGCACGATAGTGTAGGGCAAATGCTGGCAGCTATAAAAATGAATGTATCAACGGTAAAAAAGTTGGTACAAGGTGATGAGCAACTAAGTCCTAAGCTGGAAATGTTGCAGGAAATTACGGCTCAATCTATCCATGAGGTAAGAAGTATATCGCACAAACTTTTACCCGGCATTTTATCTGATTTTGGTTTGCACGATGCCTTGGAACAATTAGGTAAGCAGATTGACACAGAAGGTTTAAAAGTAAACGTAAAGTCAGAGATAAAGAAAAGGCACCTTGGAAAGGAGAAGGAACTGGCACTTTACCGCATTACTCAGGAGCTTTTGAGTAACACCATAAAATATGCGCATGCCACAGAAGTAGACATAACTTTACAGGAAGATAATAGCAGCGTTGTTTTTACCTATGCGGATAACGGGAAGGGGTTGGATGCTGATTATTTTGAATCTATGAAAACGCGTGCAGGTTTGGGTATAAGAAATATGGAGAGCCGTGTGAAAATGATAAAAGGAACCTGTGTATGGGAGAATGAACCCGGTAAGGGGCTGAAATTTATTATTACTACTGCTAAAGAACTAAACTAAACTTAGTATATGAACAAAATCAGGATTGCTATTGTGGATGACCACAAAATATTCAGACAAGGAGTTAAATCTGTTTTACAACCGGTTAAAAACTTTGAGGTAGTGCTGGAAGTGAATAACGGACAGGATTTGCTGGATCAATTTTCTGCTATTTTACCTGATGTAGTGTTAATGGATATAAAGATGGCCGGTATGGATGGCATTACAACCACACGTCATCTGATACAAACTCATCCGCAGGCCAGAGTGATTGGCCTTTCAGTATTTGATCAGGAAATTTATATTTCTAATATGTTTGAAGCGGGTGCAAAAGGGTATTTGCTTAAAGATGCGGAGCCTGAAGAGATTGTATATGCTATAAATAAAGTACATGAAGGAGACTACCATTTCAAGGGCCGGTTATCTAATATTTTATATGAGAAACTCTTTCATCAGTTGAACAAGACTGATGAGCAGGTTACTACACCGCTGGCAGCACTTGCTCCGGCTGAGGTGGATATACTTAAATTGATTTGTGCCGAGCAAACCAACAAAGAAATAAGTGATAAGTTGAACATGAGTGTGAAAACGGTAGAAAATTACCGAAACAAATTGTTGTCAAAAACAGGCTCTAAAAACGTGGTGGGTTTAGTAACCTTTGCCATAAAAAAGGGCTACCTTATTATAGAGTAATTTTTAAAGCCTAAGCCAACGCAGCATGTTGGGGTAACGGTGTTCTGTATTGTCTTTCGGGTTGGCACAAAAGCCTGCCCATTGCATTAAGGGTAGCCCGATGTAATTCCCTCCGGTATAATTTTCTATGTACCAGTCTGAGTGCCCTTTGTATCCTTGAGGATGAAACACTACTTCAGGAGGCAGGCCAAGTTTAACCAGAGCAGCATAACTCCAGGCAATGGCCATCATTTCTTCCCCCATAGCTGTGCTTTCTGATTTATCCTTGGAGACATTGCCACACAATTGGACTCTGTCGGCTGGTTCAGCCACAGCAATGTGTCCCGCTTCATGTAAAATATCTCCGGGATGTTGAAGTTGATCAAGATCAATTTGTAATGTGCCGTTTACTATGTCAATACCGGGTAAAAAAGTAGAGTGTGGCAAAGAAGTAAAATTGCAGGGTATGCCTACCTCATGAAGAAAAGCCAGTATTTGGTCAATGTGTGTTTGCATAAATTCCTTTTCTAAAAAAAACGGGTACCTTGTTTAAGACACCCGTTTTTACCGTGTATACTCGACCACGGTGTTGCATACAGAATTTTTCTTCATAGCGGTATCTTATTTTTTAAATACTAGCCTGAATTGTTTGACAAAAATATAAAGGAGCGGAGTCAATGTTTGTAGAATAAACCCTAAAAATGCTTAGGGAAAACCCTAATTATTTTTAGGGTTTTCCCTAAGCAAAAAGAAGTGATATCACTCTACTAAAGCTAAAATGCGGATATAAATTGCTTTGCTAATCATCAACATGAATAACGGGGCAACTGCGAAAGAGGGTGAGTGCTATGCAATATTGTATAGGCTTTGGGAAAATGCTTACAGCGGATTAAGGAAATCGCTGAAAGAGGAATATGCTTCTTCGCGCAGAGTAATTAGTTTGCTGGGTTTAAGTATGGAGTTGGTTCTGGTGTTTCTTTATTCCCATCGGTGTTCGTTTGAGGACTTTGTCGTCTGGTTAAGTGAACAAACAGGGAAGGACATAAACAGTAATTATTTAGAGGAGCTACTTGTGCTGCATGAACAAAAAATGAACCTGCCCTTTCAACCCGTTCTCAGTTCAGAGCAAATGCAGTTTTGGGAGAAAAACGGTTTTATAAAAATTCCGGAAGCTGTTTCAGCAGATGAATGTAAACAAGTGGAAAAAGCCATTTGGGATTTTCTCGGAGCATCACTTGCTGACTCAGAAAGCTGGTACAAGCCACATTCCGGTATTAAGGGACTTATGCTTACTTTGGCGCATCATCCCTCTTTGAACGCCTTGCGTCAATCGGATAAAATCAGGAACATTTTCAGGCAACTGTATGGAACCAACCGCATTTTTCCGTTAGTGGATAAGTGCAGCTTTAATCCGCCAGAGACTGAGAATTACAAATTCAGGGGAAGTGCTTTGCATTGGGACACCAGTATACAATGCCCTATCCCTTATGTATTGCAGGGAATGATGTATGTAAATGATGTGGAACCTAACGGAGGCGCATTTAGTTGTGTGCCCGGCTTTCATCTTGAAATAGACTACTGGATTTCTCAATTTCCTTCTTCAACAGATATTCGAGCCATGGCTGCATCGAAACTTAAAGCTGAAGTGATACCCGGAAAAGCAGCAGACTTTATAATATGGCAACAGGCACTTCCGCATGCAGCCACACCCAACAAAGGAAAACATCCCCGACTGGCTCAGTACTTCACGTATTTACCTGAGGATTTTACAGATGAGCGGGAGTGGGAATAGACATAGAGGAAAATAATAATATACAAGTCAGATTTAACACCATACGATATGAAAAAATTTACTTTACCAGCAGTTGTAATCTTACTCTTGATTATTCATGCGTGCCATGATATGAGTAAGGGAGAAAAAAATCCCGGAACAACAGACAGTTCAGGTGTTGTTAGCACTCCGGTTGATAGTCAGCAACAAACAGCAGCAACATCCGCTCCATCTGCAAACAATCAAGCCGTTTTGGGTATTGACGTTTCACATTTTCAGCAAAAAATTAACTGGGAAGAAATAAAGCAAGCCGGCATACAGTTTACGTATTACAAAGCTACCCAGGGCGTAAACAGTACCGACCCTAATTTTCAACACAACAGGGAAGGAGCTGAGGCTTCAGCAATGTATAATGGGGCCTATCATTTTTACATGGCAGCAGATGATCCGGTAAAACAGGCAGAGCATTTTCTTCAACACCTGTTGCCTCTAAAGGCAGGCCAGTTGCCACCTGTTTTAGATATAGAACAAGGAAGTGTGACTAACACTACAGATAAAGAAAAGCTGATGAAGGATGTTTTAATCTGGCTACAAACAGTGGAGCAAAAAGCAGGCATACGTCCCATTATATATACCAATCATCCTTTTGGTGACGAATATTTACGGCATGCTGATTTTAGTAATTATCACCTGTGGATTGCTGAGTATGGTGTGGCAAAGCCTAAAATTCCTTTTGCCTGGACAAAAAAAGGTTGGCTCATTTGGCAAAGAACAGAGCGGGGTAAAATAGAAGGAGCTGTAGGTAATGTGGACCACGATATTTTGAATGGTGACTTAGAAGTGTTAAAGCAATTAGCGGCAGTTAAATAATATGATGGAAGAAATAAAACCCGACAATTCTGCTGATGTAAATAGTAATGTTTTTAACGGGTCTTTGGGCCTTATAGGTGTTTGCTTAACTGTGGTGTCGCTGTTTCAGATAACGGATAAGCGAGCACTATCACGCATGGACGAGTGTTTGTGTTTAGCCACATTTGTTTTTTTGCTATCAGCATTCTTTGCTTATTGTTCCATGCGGAAAAATAACCACAGGCATTTGTTTCGTTTGGCAGATATATTTTTTACTATCGGACTAATAGTGATACTCTTTGCCGGTGTAGTTATGCTTATGGAGCTTTAAGGTATTCAGTAAGGTTATGCTTTAAATTGGAGGCATTCAATTTTCAAACACTACTTTATCTGCTTTATCCTCTACCAGCAAGGTGGCAATGCGTTCCAGTTCATCTTCATTTTCCTGTGCACACAAGGTACCTAATTCAACTAATGCCGCTAAGTTTTCAGGTGTGGCATCTGCCATGTTGGTATCTGCATTGTACATTTTGGTTGGTGAAATGCGGGCATATTGATGCGGGCGGCTTACAGCATCAAATATTTTTTTCAGGTAAAAATCAGTCACCTCACTGCTGCCCGACATCATGATATCCAACAGCGGAGTGAGCCAGCTTACCATGCCCCAGTTTTTGGCTTTACTGTATTCGTATGACTTTTGTTCGCTACCGGTACCCAGTGAAAGAATAAACATATCAGCCGCAGTAATCTTATCTTCTTTGTTTTCACCTTTGGCATTACGTACTTCAGAGTAGGCGCACATAGCAGGGTTATTAACTACTACACCACCATCAATTAACGGATAGGAAACCTTGGAAAGTGATTTTATGTAGGCCGCTTCAAAATAAGTTGGTGCAGCAGAAGTAGCACGGCAAACATCTTTTACGTAGTAATCATAAGCAGCACCGCGTTGCAGCGCATCAGCCTGTGTGAAAAAATGTGCCCTCCGGTTTTTTATATCATAGGAAGATATCAGACAGGGTTTGATAAGTTCACTTAATTTGAGTGAGCCGAAATAACTGCGCAATAGTTTTTCAAGCACCATCACATCATAACGCTCATCTGTTAGTCCGCCCATGGATTCCAGTTTTTTCCACGTAGGTATATCAAAAATATTACCTCCGTTTTTTATGTACAGGTCAACAGCTTCCTGAGCAGAGAAGCGTGCCTTATTATTTTTATCAGGCGTAAGGTACAAACAGGTGAGTATTCCTCCGGTGCTGGTGCCCGCCATAAAATCAAAAAAATCAGATAATCGCGCTTGCGGGTTATTACTCTTTTTTTGCAGTTTTTCTTCCAGTATGCTCAGTATGGTGCCGGGCACAATTCCACGTATACCACCACCATCAATAGACAGTATTTTTTTCATTTATTTGGTTTTTTTACAGGGTGTTTTGTGGCGGTGCTGCTGTGTATAAAAGTCGAACACGGGAATATCAATTAATACACCGGCTCGCCAAAACCAGTCTTTGTTATAAAATACAGGAGTACCTGTTGCGGAAACACTGCTCAGTTCAGGGCCCATTTGTCCGCCTATATTAATCGAAACGGGGCAGCGACCTAGTCCTAAACTAAGGTACGCACCGGGTGCAAAAACATTGGCCCAGCTTACATCTGCCAGTTCGGCTGTTCCACCGGCCAGGCGAAAAGAAGTTACTGCTCCTACATCAATCAAGGGGAAAAACAGTCCTATAGATTTTCCACGGCCCTTGTATTGATTCGTTGCTTTGCATACCATATTTCCCCATCCGGCATATATACCCACGGGTGCACTGAAACCAAATAAAGCGGTATCTGTATTAAAGTTGTGTCCATAGAAAGTGCCACCGAAAGCGTTTACACTGACGTTAAAAGTACTGTTACGTTTAACACGATAACTGCCCACAGGTAGCGCAGCATTTTCCAGCGCTTGTACCATGTCATCGCTACTTTCAGCCTTTAGCATGTTGGTGGCAAACACCAGATACGTTCTGATGGGTTGTAAGGTTGCAGGGGCAACATTATTTTCCAACAACACAAGGCTGTTAATGGCGGCCAATGAATATTGCTTGTTGAGCAGATGGCTACTGATGTTACTGAGTTGTTGTAAATCGCTCCAAATGCTGTCAACTTTTGCACTGTAGGAAATGTTCAATTCGTTTCTGCCAAAATTCAATAATTGGGTTAAGATGTTGACAGATGTTTGATAGTATTTCACTACCTGTTCGGTTTTAAGTTGACCCATATTGGAGGCATTCACAATGGGAGCAATTTGTGCATTGATGGAACTAACCATATTGGAGGCTATGAATAATTTATTAATTACCTCATCAACGTTTACACTTATACTAAGGCTTTTATTTTGTTGTTCAAGAAGTGCGAGATAAGCTTGTTGGAGCAGGGTATCTTTTCTTAATTCGTTCAGCTCATTTAGCCCGATAAATGCTCGTTTGTTGTCATTTACACGCAGAGCATTTACTGTGTAGATAATACCCTCAACAGTTTGTCTAGTATTTTTATCGCTTATACTGTCAAGGTAAACGTCATTGGCCATTGTGCCAAAAGAGCTGAGCGGTGATCCCGGATTGGCTAACACATTTTGGGAGTAGTTGAGTAGTATCAGAAACAGAAATTTCTCATTGGAGTCATTAAATTTTAGTTCACCTTTTTTTACGGCATTACTTATTCCATTGGGTAGTTGTTTCAAATCATTTTCAAAAGCTTCGCGTAAGGCCTCCATAAAATTAGTGTAGTTGTACGGGTCGCTTTGTTGCAGTACCATTTTACTTTGAGGTAGTAAGCAACCCAGAAGAGGAATGTTGTTGAGGTCGTTTTTGAACTTGGTTAGGAAGGCAATGTTTATTTCCTGTTTAAAACGGTTGGCGATAAATGTACCAATCGCGTCAATAGCCATAGCGGGTGATGGAGAGGTAAATCCGCTTTGAGGAGAAGCCATAACTGAGGGCCCCGTTCCGGATGTGATGTACCGGAGCAAAAACTGGTGACGGCTGTTACTTTTGTCAAAACTTTTCGTGTCAAACTGTCCCGCGGAATTTTGAAAATAATACGATACTATTTTTCTTATTAGAGCAGAGTCCTTCGCAGTAATGGCATTTCGTATTTCAGTGGCATCATTATACACAAAGCCGGTTTGTGCATATATACTTCCAACAAGCAGCAGAAGTACATTGCAGAGTAGGATTAATTTTTTCATATACATGCAATTAATAAATACTTGCCTCAAGTGTTGTCAATATATCGGCCAGCGGACTTACAAACGTGTACTGTTCATTTGATCCGATAACCATACCCAGCGCCACATTGCTATCAGTGAAATAAACCATCGCTCCGGAGTCTCCGCCAACAGTAAGTCCTATATGGTTGTAAGGGTAACGCGATAGTTTAATAAGGTTGTTGAGCGTGTGTATAGTATTGTTGTATTGGAAAGGCACCGGCTCGTTACTTTTACCAATGATGTAAGCTTCGCATTGAGTAAGGTTACCTTTGATGAAAACTTTTTTGCCAATGTGTGCAGGCAAATAGTTAACGGGTTGCTGCAACCCGCTTGAGGTAGGAATCTGATAGCCTGAGCTATCAACCAGGGCAACGTCAAAGTTGTTGTTAAGTGTGCCGTAACTCCAGTTGCCTATCGGGGCAAAGTTGTAGGTGGGTGAAAGTACGGTATCACGATCTGTTGTTATTTCCCCGCCTTTATCAAGTAGATCACCACCACTTAGTACATGGCTGCACGTGAGGTAACTTATTGCATCAGGATTTCGGGTTGGCACTACTGCACAACAAATGGTTCCGTTCATCATCGTTGTATTTTGGTTGCACACTCCGTCACCACTTCCGGCATTTATCTTGGCTACTCCGCTACCGGTTACTACTTCAGTGTTTACCTGATATGTTTCTCCCGAGGCCAGTTTCACACTGAGCTTTGAAGGAAAATCGTTTCGGTTATTCAGGGAGGTATTGATGATGATGCAGGTAGATTCAGGAGTATTGGGGTTACTGGATAAACCAATGTGCATATCGGTGTACCCCTTTATTTTTCTTATAGCATCAATATGTTGGTCAATGGCCATTTGCAGCAATTCATCATAATCCATAGTAAGTGCTTGTTCCTGTTTTTGTGGTATACTCATCTTTTGTTCGAAGTAACTTTGTGCAGCCTTTCCGCCAAACACAAAAGCTACAATGCTTACCCAATAGCCGTTTAAGCCTACATCGGTGAGGTTCTTGCTTTCCCAACCTGTTTTGATAAGTAGCAGGCAAATAACATTTACCATCATAAAAACCACAATGCGCATGGTGCTTAATTCTTTGCGTTTGTCGCACAACAAATCCGGAAAAGCCAATGAGCAACCCAGCATAATAATGAAGAAAATAAGTGCGGCCTTTGTACCGTCAAGCGGAACAATAAACCACCTGCCCGGAATGGCTACTTTGGCAAACAGATATAGCACACCGGAAAAAATGAGTGCGAAGCCGATGAGTTGAATATAAGAAGCTTTTTTACCTGCACTTTCAATAAGCGGTCGGGTAGCTTGTTGATGCAACAGATCTTTTAAATAACTCATCAGGATGGATTATTTACAGGCGCTGACGGTGGGGTTGCAGGGGGTGGAGTGTTGTTGTTTTCAAACATCTTGATGCCCGCATAGGTGCCGTTACTTATACCCAGCAGCAACAGCATGTTGTTATCAAAATCAGGCATATTGAGTTGAGTTACCACCTGCTTTATGAAGAACACTCCTAATATGATATTGAAAACCAGCATTTGAAAACGATGAATGGAAATGCCGTTGTTATCTGATAACAAATCGGTGAGTAGTCCCGCTGATTTTTCGCCATCCTGGTGGCGGTTTTTATTGTTGAGTTTGTCGTTGTTGTCAATTAAAGTACTAGCAGCAGTCGTTACTCCGCTTACACCCAACAACACCAAAGTAGAGGTAGATAGCGGGGCCAGCTCACCCGTAACCAATGCGATAAATATATAAGACAAGGCTACAATTACTGACCAGAAAGCAAGTTGAGTTCGACCTAAGCTGTAGGGACGTTGCTGAATATCGGGCAACAGACTGTCATCTTTGAGCATGCCTCTTTTTACACCGAACAGCCAAAGCACAATAAGTAGAGCCATTAAAAACAGAGCCAGCACTAGGTAGCTGCTTCTGATAAGGATGATGTGGATGTCACTTTTACTATCAACCTGAGTAGCGATAGCTCCCGAAGAAGGGTAACCTATGCTTACACTTTCAGCAAGCAGGGTAGGATGAAAAGGAGATTGATAAAATACATTCCAGGGGTTGCTCCCGTTTCCGCGGGTAATTTTAAAAACCAGTTTGCCGGCAACGGTATCGGCCTGAAAGGCCTTAATACTGCTCATGGGTACATTGTTAAGAAACAGCTGTATGCGGGCAGTATCATTGCTGTGTTGCCTTATCAGCACATTGAGATGTTGCACGCTTACCTCTATTACATCACCCAAGCGGATGTCATTGGCTGCATCTGCCCGTATGTTTTTTACAGATGTTACCACAGGAGTTTGGACAGGTTCTGCAATAACAGTTTGGCTTACCGAATCCATCTGATTCTGTGCACCCGCCATAGCCGGTAGCAGGCAAATGAGTAGTGTAATTTGGGAAAGTTTCATATTAACGTAGTTTAGGTTTTTTAGAGGTGTTTTTGGAAGTTCGTTTTTTGGGCGGGTTTGTTTCGAAGGCATCAAAGTCAATCCATACCTGTTGAAAGTAAGTTTCAACCAGAATACGTTCTTCGTTTTTCAACCTTTTTTGGAGAGCTTTAACCAGTCTCATAAACAATGACTTTAAATTTTAAGTAAAGCTACTCCGTAAAGCAGGGTGTAAGCAATAGGGAAAACCCTAAATGTGCGTAGTGAAAACCCTAAATTTTTTTAGGGTTTCCACTACTTCGCACTAAATAGTGTAAGTTCAGGCTTATTTGACCAGACGATCAGATTGAATGTAGAAAGGAGTTTGTTGTCAGTTCTAGCAATTGAAGTATAGTAGAGAAAATAGTCAGTTCTAATAACTGATAGTAAAGGGAAAATTGTCAGGGGGGGTGTCAACCTTCCTGACTTCTATGTAACTTTCAAAGAAGCTTCTTAGCGACCAAAAAATAAAAAGCACACCAAATTCGGTGTGCTTTTTATTTTTGTTCTATACAAATGTTTTCTAACTATTAAAGTATGAGAGCAAATAGATTTCTTAGTGTCCCGTCTTTATTACTCACGAATGAGTTTAATCGTTTTTACCATGTTATTGTCACTAATAATTTTTACAAAATATATTCCTTTTGGAGAGGCACTCAGGTTAATGCTAAGTTCTGTTGATGGTACTGTAGTGGAATATACTTCTTTGCCGTACATATCAAGAACACTTAAGGAATCAAAAGGTTTATCACAGGTTACCCTGAATTCATTGCTAAACGGGTTAGGGAAAATGTTTACATTAAATTGCTTTGGTTTTATTTTTTTATCGCTCAAAACGCTTGACACAGTGTTGTACAGAATGTAATTACTTTTTGTACCTATAAACAATGTGTCGTTTCTTTTATTTAGTGAGGTATATTCATCAGCGGGCAAACCACTTGTATTTGCAATCGTCCAGTCCGTTCCCTGATTGACAGAGTAGTATATTTTTCCGTTTTTGTTAAGCAGAAAAATGGTTTCATTGTCATCAATATATACATCAACCCAACCTTGTTCAGGCAGGTTGGAAGTAAGGTAGTCTACTTGTGTAGTGCTGTCAAAAGTTGTAGGTACACGCATAAAAGTGCCGGTATCCAAAGCAGGAATGCCAAACAAATAACCTCCGGCAAACACAATTTTTTTTATCGGGGGAGTGTTAACTATTGTTAGAGCACTTAATGATGATGGGCCAAGCAATATAATCCCTCCGCCATTCAAAGTGCCATATAGTTCCCAATCGCCTTCTGTCATATCGGTAACATATTTTCCTTCAGGTTTTTTCTCAAAGCGCTCATCGTATTCCCCGGTTGTTACATCCAGTGTTCTACCGTAACCATTAGACTTACACACCGGGAGAAAATAAAACTCCAACACCTTGTACAGGCAGGAGGCAGTAATATAACCGTCTCCGGCAATTGTTTCCCATTCGTTACGTGTGTTGTCCCATCTCCTGATAAAACTGGTTGTTACATTGTAAAGGGAATCATGGATTAAATAAATCTTCTTGTGGTTGTAAAAGAATGCACTGGGATAAGCTATTTTCCACTGTTTAAAATCAGGTGCAAGGTACATAATTTCTTCACCCGTAGTGGCTACAGCCATGGCATTGTCAGATACTGCTAAAGACATTACAGGGTAGCCGTTTAAGTTCTTGTTTGCCTTAGTCCATACTGTATCTGTTACGTTTGTTGTATATACACCTCTATAGTCGTTTGCGGCATACAGCTTGTTGTTTACTAATACCATGCCCTTTGTATTTTTACAAGAACTGATGGTGGAATGGTATGACCATGTTGCTCCGGTATCTGCAGATTGCAGAATACGTATTTTATTGTTATTTATTTGTTGCAAGATAGCATAAACCTTACCGTTGGTAGAGAAGAGTTGGTAAGGAGTATATCCGGGATTTGAAGTAGTTATTATTGTAGTATCAGTTTTGCCCAAGTTATAGTGCAGGATGGCATTATCACGGAATAAAATGTGGTGATTATTTACCTTGGTGTTATGAAGAACGGAGTAGTTGGCTGCAGAAATTAGTCCCGTAACTGCTGTGGGGCTGGGTTTAAACAACAGCGATTTGTTTATCGCTAAAAATAATGTATCTTCTGTGTTGCAGACAGGCAATCTGATAAGGCTGCCAGATGTTTTGAGGGATATGCTCCAGGTAGCTCCGTTATCAGTGGAGCATTTGATGGTATCAGGATTAAGAACGTACATGGCCGTGGTTGTTTTTAAAAACTGAAAAAGGTAGGTGAGACCTGAGTTACGGAACAACTCCGTCCAAGTCTTTCCGTTATCCGTGCTGCGGTAAACAATAGTATCGGCAGCCACGTACAGGGTGTCTTTGTATACGCTTAAGCTGTTGATATTGCGGCTTTGTAAACCTGTATTAGAGGCCTGCCAGTCAATATTGGCAGTATCGCTGGTAAATATACCGCTGCCGTAAGAAGCTGTAATCATTTTATCGCGGTTCAGAATTAAGCCCGTCATACGGCCACCTTCTAAATTGATACGTTTGAATTGTGCTGATGCAAATACTGAAAGATGCAAACAGATGAGTAAGTAAATGTATTTCATGGTTTATGTATTTAAACACCAAAGTTAAGAAGCTGCATTAAATTTATCAAGAGGGTTGATAGAAAATAATATAGGCACAGTGCTGTATGAGGGGAGAGCAAACGCAAAGAAAAAGTCCTCCTTGCAAATGAGGGCTAGTGTGTGTGGGTAGAATGAATATTGGCACGAGCTGTAAGCTCGCGCCAGCGGGGGGAAGCAAAAGGCCAATTAATCGGTTGCTTTTGCTTCCCTTATCAAGGGTGTAATTCTAAATACATTCTCTATTTCGGAATCAACAGCCCAATACTCTATCAAATTACTAAAAACTTCTTTTTCTGATTTCAATATTTCTTTAATCTCATTCCATTTATAATCTCTATCTAATTCTTTGTCATTAAGAAAATCATCATAAGAAGCAAGTATAATGGACATTGTGGCATATTTCAATTCATCTGACAAATCATTTTCATTATAATAAGAAATAAATTCATCAACCCTTTTATTGTCTGCTAATTCAATATCCCAATCCTGCTCAATACCTTTATAGGGCAATGATAACTCCTTACTCAACTGCTCTATTATTTCTTTTCTTAAAATCATATTAGTATCATTTAAGGAATAATTAATGGATAAGCTGTTTTAACTCCACCACCACCTATGTAGTTGGCTTTTGTTATAATCTAAAAAGTTGAATGATTGATTTGTAATAAAATAAAATAAAAACTACTATTCCTATAATCAAATTGTAAAGCCCTATTACTTTATCAGAGGGAGAAAACAGAAAAGTATATGCAAAATATTCAATAACAAAAAAGGAAATCGTTGAAAGCACAAAATTTATTCTGTTTTCTATTTTTAGAATGAAGTACAATGGGACACTGGATAAAAGAACTAAAAAAAATATATAAACTAGGATATACAAAACATAAACTAATGATAATTTCATCATCTCCATTGAAGTTTCAGCATTATTTGTAACTGCATTATTAAATCTGTTTCCGATAAACGCAAGAACAAAAAAGAATAGAGCATACTTGACAAACAAATAACAAACACTATTTAAAAAGCTAACTTTAAACATACTTCTATCGTTTATAAAATACTGATGGATAATATGAAAAATCCATTATAGGGCGTGGTCCTAAATTGTCTTTATAAGGACTTGGACTTGTCCAACCTTTTATGGGTGCCGTATGTGTTGCTTTAAATGACGGCTGATTATATTGCATTATGCTCATACCATTCATTTTAATACTTGCTGAAGGAAAAACATTTGTATAGGAAGCTATAGAAAGGGCACCTGTACTGCTTGTATAGTTAATATTTAACCTTTGTGCTACGTCTACAATTTTATATCCCATTATATTTAATCCAAATTCCTCTATAGGAGAAACACTACCGTGTTGTTCAAAATTCATACTAATTCCTTTTGATGTTCCTTTCAAACTAAATACATTATTACTACCACCCTCCCCTGGATAATAATCCCTAGCTGTACCTACTGGAGTTATTCCAGGCTTAGTCCACATTCTTCCAGTTATACTTGTCAATTCACCACTACTATTTTCATTTCCTGTGAGTGTAATTTTTGATATTAGCTTATCTCCAGTAGGAATGTTTAATAACGGACCATCCCACAATTTTTCATCTATATAACTAGTGAAATTGAATGTTAATGTCTTTCCTAAGTACGTTTCTTTAGCCTTGGTTGTAGCCTGTGAATTAGCATCCTTATCCCATCTAACATTGCCATCTGCACCCTGAACCCAATCGTCCCAACGTCCGTCTGGGTCTATTCTGTTGATAGGGTTGTTACTTACAAAATGGTAAGGTGTCATTTCAGGTCTGCCGTGTGCCATCGGATCCACGCTCAAAAACCTGCCAATATCAGGGTCACTAAAGCGGGCCCAGCGGTAGTCATAACCGGTTTGCTGGTCGCGCTCATGGTGGGTACTTTGGTAGCGCTCAGGCTGGTCTTTCATATAAAAGCGCAGCAGTTTGCCGTAAGCATAATAATCGAGTACGTTTTCGAGGCTGCACTTGCTCAGGGTACAGTTTTCTCCAATTTGCGGGGTGTAGGTTACGCGTGTATTGCCCAGGTGGTCGTAAACAAAATAGGTACGCACGGGCAACAGCGCCTCAGTGCTGTTGGTGTATTTTTCACGGGCAATCAGCTCTGTTCCGTTCAGGTACAGTTCATCCAAAGTTTGGGCTGTTACTGCCCCCAAATTATCGGTGTTGTCTAAAACAAGTTTTACCAGCAGCAGGGCCTGCCCGCTTTCGTCTATGAGGGTGTACTGGTATAGCCCGTTTGGAGTCTCAAAATTAAGCAGGTATTGCTTGTATACCCGCTGGTTTTTGTAGTTGTACAGGTACTCATTGTTGTGTATGCTGTTGCCGTTATCTCGTATATAAAAAATGAGGTTATCGCGGCCGTACACAAAGTCCAGCAAATCCCGCTGTGCGGTGCTGCTGGTAATGTCTGAAAGCAGGTTACCGTTAGGGTCATAACTAAACGAGCGTACAGCGGGCGAGTTAAGGTTGCTCAGGCGGTTGTTGCCGGTGGCATAATGGTAGGTCCAGTTTACGGGTGCTGGTACAGTGCTGCCCGGCAGGGCATAGGTATTGCGCGTGAGTTGCGAGGTGTTGCCTATTTTATCATAGGTAAATGTTTCATCAGCCAGCAGTGCTGCGTTGGTTACATCACCGGCAGGCGGGGTGCCCGGGCTATGCTGTGCGGTTAAATAATCCATGTGGTCGCCCACGGTGGCATCTACACCGGTTAAGCGGTTAAGGTGGTCATAGGTGTAGGCACAGGCGGTAACATTGTCAAACGTATATTGTTGGGTGGGGTTGTGAAATAGTGTGGTTGAGTTGGTTTTGTACTTGCCCACGGTTGCATTGATGTTACCCGAGTAATTGTTACTTACATTGCCCGGCATGGAGTTGTATGGCAGCAGGTTGGAGGCAGGTTGGTTGCCATCGTAATACAAGTCCCAATCAAAATAATCGCCATGTTTATAAGTGAGCCTGTCGCGGTTGTCATAGCCGTAGTTTACGTTATACACCTGCGGGTTGCACAGGGCGTCATTTTCATTCTGGTAAGCTTTGTGGCTTTCACCGGTAAGTTTGCCTGAAGCCTTGTCATAGGTGTATTCAGCAAGCACTTTAGCATAGGTATCGGCTGTGTTTCGTTTTACTTTAACCACTGAAAGCCTGCTAAGCGGATCGTACTCGTATATAAAATGTTTGAGCTGTGCCAGCGTGTTGCTGTGGTTAAGGTAATTGCCGTTACCGGCCAGTTGTACCCAAAGGGTTTTGCCTGTAACCAGCCCCTGCAGGTTATAAGTATAATTAACTTTGTAAACATTGCCGCGGGTTATAGCGGCAGTTCCTGCAATGCCTTTGCTGTAAAACTGGGTGAGTTCAAAGTCGAGTTTACCATCATTCAGGTAAGAATAAAATTTATACTCCACCGGCAGGCCGTTGTTGTTGTAGCTAATGGTTTTGGCCACCCTGCCCGAGAGTTTTTGCAGGGCCGTACCAGTGGCCTGGCTGTGGTCCCAGGCGGGGGATGCGGTATTGAAGGTATAGCTGTCATAAATGGCTGCCTTTTCACTTACCGTGGTAGTGGTATTGAGAAAATCAAACGGAACCACTGTGTGGTAGGTTATGAATGGATTATTGGGGTCAACGTACTCTGTTTTTTTAACGGTATGCCCGGTCCAATTGTAGCTATCGTTGCTGGAAAAAGTATTGGTGCATTCATAAAGTTCATCAGCTGATGTAGCAGGGTTGTTATACAGCAGGCTGATGTTGAAATCCTGAAAAACAAACGGGAGCATTTTATCCCTGTCGGCATCGGGCAGGTGAGAGAAATTTAAGCAGGAGGTAGAGTGGTTAATACGGTACTGATGGGTTTGTCGTCCGTAAATGTCATACGTATAGGCTCTGTAATACATTTGAGCGGGTGTACCGTTACCGGCAAAGGCGTTGGCATCCTGTTCAAGTACCACCTGCCCGGCCTTGTTGTACATGTATCTTACGCGGCCGGCATCAACACTTATTTTTTCAGTGAGCCATCCCATCAGGTTGTACTTGTAGGTGGTCGCTTGTTTTTCAGGATTTATAACCTTGCTTATTTTGCCCTGGTGATTGTAATAAAACAGAGTGACAACGGGTGTGGTATTTTGGGTAACAAAGGCTTTTTCGGCCACTTTCTGCCCCAGCACATTGGCATAGGTGAAGTATTGTTTCCCATCCTGGTCGGTGTTTTTTTGCCGCAGGAAATAATAGGTAGCCGAAGCGAAAGCAGGCATTAATTCATCCCGTTCAGCAGTGCTTAAACCCAATTCGGTAACCAGTGCATTTTTATCAATTACGGTATATTCGAATTGCGAGGTGTGGGTTGATGTAGTGATGTTTTCTCCAAAATCGGCTTGCTTCAACACTCTTGATGCTGGAGTATTTTCATAGAGGTGCTCTATTTTATCCGCACTAGTAGGTTCAGTAGCATTTTGAAAATCGGCAGGCAAACCAAGCGACAGGCTTGAGGTGCTGGCCCCTGTAATTACTGTTGGTTTGTAGCTTCTTACTGCCCGCCCCCACAGGTCATAATGCACGTAGCCACTTTGGAAAACATCCGACCCGTAGGTAGTGGCACCGGTTTGGGTCTGACTGGCCGTGTAAAGGCTTTTGCCAAATAAATCGGTGTATTCACGTGTAATGAGGGCTGAGCTTTGATTGGGGGTTAGGTAAGTATGTGTTTGAACATAATTGCGTTGTTGCCTCTGTTGGTAGGTAATGCCTGAATTGGCTGCATCTGTAATGTTCCAGTTGTTGTAGGTAGCTGTTGAAATCACTTCTCCGTTCAACTTGGTTTTGTTAATGCGGTGAAAGGCATCGTATTCAAATTCAGAGAGGCTGTTGTTGTTTACGTCTTTAGAAGTCTTGAGGTCAAGGTTATCATAATACGTATATTCAGTTCTGAAGTAAGGGGCGGCATTGCCCGTTTGTGTAGCCAGTGGTTGCAGCAGGTTTTTAAGGTTGACAATATCGAAGCGTTTGTACTCAAGGTAATCTTTCACTACCTGCGGTAAATTTATGGGATGATGGTCGAAGTAACGGGTAATCTGGTAGTTTTCTGACTCTGTTTGGGTTTGCAGGCCGTTTACATCGGTGCTGGTTTTTTCCCTGCCAAACTTGTCCCACGAAGTAATGTGTTTGAGTTTTATCTCCTCAAACGGAAAAACCTCTTCAAATCCTATTTTAATATTTGGTTGAGAATCATAAGTACCGGTAAAGATGTTAAAATGGAGAATAGGTGATTTGGCAAAATAGGTGTTGGCAGCAATTGGGGCAGGGTTTGCATTAGGGGCTATTTCAAATTTTTCAAACATCTCCGGTTTTATCACTTCATCCACCTGCACATGGACCCTATTTAAGCGAATGGCGTAGTTATCTTTGTAGAGGGAAGTATATTCTGTCCCTATTCTTTCTCTTGGTTCTATGGCGTCTGGATAAAAATCACCATACTCGTCCATAATTTTTTCAAGTGAATCAGCTGTAAAATGCAGGCTGTCATTCACAATGGTAAACAGGGTAATAGAAGTAGATGGCACGGTGTAAGGAGCCTCAAGGGGTACAGTGGTATTCTGGCTGTTAAGAAAAGAGCTTACCGCCCGTAATCCTGACGACAAAAACACGTAAGCCTGAAAGTTGAGTTCATCAGAGGAATTCACAGGTGCAACCCTGCCCACAATATCAGTAAGGTCAATTTGTTCCAGATAATCTGACAGGGGCATAAACACACCCGGTTCAGTAGATAGTTCTTCAACATGAGATTTAATGTATTCAAGTGATTTGCGTAAGAATAACCCTCTTTGCATGGTGGTTTCACCAAAGGCTTCCCCCATAGATTGTTCAAATTTTTTCTTGTTAAAGGGTACACCGGGTTTATAAAATGCAGGTTTTCCCGGCATCAGAATAAGGCTGTTGATATCATTACGGGCAGTGCAGGTAGAGCAAGGAGTGCTTCCTCCACCTCCGCCTCCACCTCCGCCCGGTGGTGGGGAAAGCAAAGTTTTGATATCATTTATCTGCCAAAATGGATTCACTCTGGAACATTCCTCAAGAGGAACTTTGCCGTAGAGGTAGTAGGTTGATTGGCGGTGCAAGGTGTTATCATTTTCCGTTACATCTTTACCTGAAGTTACCCGTGTTTCCATGGGCAGCATTCTGTTTCGGGCAACCCTTGAGAAAAGCAAGCCCTCTATACCGTTTTCGCAATAATCCGGAACCCCCCTCAGGGAGTTTACTATAACCCCATCCTCTTCCAGTTTAAAGGGGTTATAACGGTTTACCATATCAAAATAATAGAACTGCTCATTCATGCTGAAGGCTGTGCCCCCCTGTAAAGAATATTTTTTAGTGGAGTAAAGCTCCCACGAAGGTTCATAATATAATTTTAAGTCAATACCTGGGGGCACATCCAAAATGTACCTGAAACCTTCGCAGGTGGTGTTCCCCTTTTTATCGGCATCGTAGTAACTGAATTCCGTAACGGTTGTAACGGTTTTCTGCGTTACCGGGTCAATCATATCCTCCTCCGTTTTGGTTAATGCAATAAAGAGGCTGCTCAGGTAAAGCTTTTGGTTATCATCATTATCAAACAGTTCAGGAGCAAGCAAAATATCCAGTGGATCAGCTTTGTTTGCATTTGCATAATAAGAGTCAGACATACGAATCCTCATTTTTCCTATTGTCCAGTACCTTAAACTGTTGTCATTGGAAAGAATGGGACTTGTTGCAGGAGTGTAGCTTTGATTATGCGCGCACAACGTGGCTCTGTTCAGATTAGTATAGCTAGAGCAAGTCGGGTCAATGTAATCCTCATAATCAGATTTCCGGTGCATCAACTGAGTTTGCGGATTAAGACTGTAGGGGCGGTTAAGTCGGAAAGCTCCGTTTTCATACGCCTCAATAACTTTGTATTGAAAACGTTTCTCCGACACCTTGTTGTTACTTTCATCGAACACTTCCAGTTTTTTTATTTTTCCAAAAAGGTTACTTACAGTTGCGTTATTGCTGTTGGGTGTTTCAACATAGTGTTCGTACTTTTCAGTTACATTACCTGAGCCGGAAACAGAAGGTTTGCTTATAGTAGTATATTGGTACCCGCTATTGAGAGCTGCTCCTTTATGGTGTATAAAGTTTCTATTAATATTGTTGTTTAACCCGCTGCGGTTTTTATCAAGTGTGATAGTTTGAGGAAGGTAAACGTTGTAAACGGAGGCATAAGTGCCCGTGTATGAATATTGAGTGACCAAATCTTTTGCAACACCACCGGGGTCCTTTTGTGTAAGTTTTTGAACAGAGAAAATGAATTTTGTTAATTCAACAGGCCCCTTGTAGGTTTTAGGCAAATTATTGTTACCGTTAAAGAAGCATGAATTATTTACATCGATTAGCCTATAGTTTACAGGCGTGTAATCAATGTTCATTACCTTAGATGGTTTTGGTGAAAGGCCGGTTTTTTCGTATTCAATCTCAGTACGCAAGCCCATAGTATTTTCAAAGGCAGTCATTATTACACCGGTACCGTTCTGCTGGTAAGTATAAATCAAACCGGAGACATGAACCGGAGTATGGTTGTTGTGATCCCAGGTGGAGTATTCAAATTTTACGAGAGCATTGTTTTGTGCGTTGGCAGCGTTGTTCTGCCTTATTTCTTTTAGCACTACTACCATTCTCTTGTACTCATCCGGTAAAGCGGTTCTGCTGGTAGATGGTAAATTGCAACCAGCAATATTGTCATAGGTTTCAACCTCAATAACATCGTATTTGAAGGTGTAAGAACCAACCTGCTGTGCTTCTAATTTATGGTTACTGGTTGCAGTTTGATTGTACACATATTTTTTCACCTCTTTTAACATAAAAGGTTTTTTGCCGTACCTGATGATATCTACGCCTGATAGCATAAGGTCGCTGGTTAATGTGGGCCGGTTGTTGTTATCAAGATATTGGTTATTGCAAGAGCTGGAACTTCGCCACCATGATTTGTACACTTTGGAATTTACCGGAATGAGCCCATTCTGTATTTTATTGTGTGAGAGGTTATACCAAGGCATTCCAATACCAAAATTCATGGGGATTTTGGTGAATTTAGAATTTTGTAGATAAAGTTTTTTATCGAACAGACTGGGGTAACATGATTGCGAGTAATAGGTATGGTAGCTTTGATAGCTAAAGGTGCTGTAGCTACAATTGGGATTGTTGGTCATAGAATTGGCCGGATTACAAAGATCAATGCTGAAATCATTGTCAGAATTACCCGGCCCTATCTGCAGGTAAATCCCATGCCAGTTCTCAGGCAGATTGGGCATTGTAAAGAAACTTGATGTATTAAGTGTATTGCCTGCAAACTCCCATTTTACAGCATTGTTAAAGGTAGTGAAGATGGTTTCGTCTCTTCGGTAATTGTAATCTTCTTCTTTTATCTGACTGGTGTGTTGCGTTCTGTAGCTTTCTGAGTTGTTCTCATTATTGAAGTTTTCTGAAAGAACTACATCGGGTGTTCCATCAATATCAGGTTCATTATCACTCAGGTCGCCTGAAACAATATTTATATCAAACGTAGCATAATCTGAATACCTCTCCTGGGGTGCGGTAATGTGTGTTCTTATTTCGTAAATATCTCCGGGATGCATTTCAACGTGTGGAGTGTTCATATTCTGTTGGGAATAGGCCCCTATTTTAGGAGATTCAAAAAACGAGTGCAAAAATTTTGGTGAAGAGTTGCCGGGGTCAGATAAGAGTGTTTCTTTGAAAAGGCTGTTTCCGGTGGGTGGTGTCGAAAACAGGTAGGGATTGGTTGGAACAATATCTTTTGACCCCGCCTGCTGATTGAAGAATTTTACACTCCGAAACCTTTTCCAGTAGTCGAAATTAATTCTTGGATCGTTATAACTCGGTGCAGTGGGGGTTTTGATGCTCCTTTTTGCAAAGTTATTATAAGGTCCCGTAGCAAAAACGTTTTTGCAATTATATAATTCATCAAAAGAGAATGTATCTGTTGTCATAAAATTTGAATGCCCGTTGTACAGTGCATCATCCCGCTGGTAGGTTAACTCAATTTTTTCAAACGGTATCACCATGTTTTGATCGGCATAAACAGCAGCAACCCCCTGCAGGAATATATCCTGTTCAAGGGAAAAGTGGTCAATTGTCAGGTGTGTTTGTTTATAGTAATTAAATGCTCCGTATCTTTTGTAGGTAAACTGAATTTCATGCTTGGCATGGTTATGAGGGTTGTTGATTTTGGTTACGTACCAGGTGCCCGGCAAAAACTTAGGATAAATACGGCCAATTGTTTTCTCGTTCAGCGTTCCGTTTACCTCAGTTAGTAAGTTGTCTTCTGCCCGTTGGTTGTTAGGTGCTGTAAAGTTGTATACGGGCTCCCAAAAATGATATTCGTCTCCGTTGGGCAACACCACTTTCCATCCGTTGGCAGCACTAAAATGTGCCTCAATGTATTTTTCGAATTTGTGCAATACAAATACAAAAGATCCGGCTTCTTCATCGTAGTATTTATAAACCAATCTGCCGTTTGCTACCCCGGGGATATTCAGTTCAGGGGAGTGCCAGTAAACTTCTCCTTCAGCGCTCAGCTCTTCATTATTGAAGGTAGGGCCGGGATTATTTTGTTGTTGAAGTGAAGCTGGACTTTCAATCTGTGCTCTATCCTGAGGTGAGTATTTTGTTGCTGAGGAGTACATCACCCGCACAAAAGGGATGTTCAGATTCCATCCGCTGCCGTAAGGTACACCTTCAACCGAAGGGGAATTATCTCCGGTAACTACAACGGAGTTATAGCCCGATGTTAAAGAGAAACTTAGTCCGGTAGGCGTTTTAACATTTCCTAAAACAAACCCCGTGGAGTATATACCCGTGAATGGGTCAACACCACCGGATACATCTATTTTATCGTGATGTACGGGTGCATTTTTTGGAGCGGCCTGGTTATCGGCTGTACCGCCAACAACTTGTGCAACTGAAGAAAGCGGGTTGGAGAAAATTAACAGGCATGCTGCAATTAATGCAATCAGGTTTTTCATAGTGTAAAATATTAACAGTTAGTTTTGCAAACTTAATAAACTTTTTAAAACACAAAAATTTTTTTAAAAAATACAACGTGTTTGATTTTTAATGGATAGTACTACTTAGTTGGAATAACGGCAAATACATTCCTACAAGTATGAGCCCTACTATTAAACCCAAAAAAACAATCATCACAGGCTCCATCAAACTGTTGATTAAACTGATTTTATGTTCTGTTTCATTGTTGTACTGGTTGTAAAGTTGTTCAAATATTTTTTCCAGTTGATTAACCTCTTCACCGGCCTTAATGAGAGCAACCATTTTGCGGGGATATATACTAAAATCATACAAACATTTATTCAGACTTTTTCCGGTAATAATGTTTTTCTCGGTCTCAGCAAGTGAACTTTCAATGGGGTAGTAACCAATCATCTGTCTTACAAGTTGAATAGAGGTTAAAAGCGGTAGTTTGGCAGTTATAAGCAAGCTCATTCCCTGGCAAAATCTGGTAAGGTATATCTGGCGCACAATGTCGCCTGCAATGGGCACTTTAAGAATTATTTGTGACGAAAATTTTCTGAACCATATTTTTTCTCTGTTGAAGTATAAGAATACGCTAAGTGTAAATGTGAGTATGAAAATAGTAGCTGCCCAATCAGACATTGACTCTGAAAAGGAAATAATAGCTTTTGTAACAGCCGGTAATTCGCCCCCAAAACGTTTGAAAATTCCTCCGAACATTGGTACAATAAATTTCATCAGAAAGTAAACAGCACCAAAAGATATTGTCAGAACAAGTGCGGGGTAGGTAAGCGCATTGATTATTTGTCTTTTTTGCTTTATTTTTCGTTGGTAATAAGCAGATAGGTTATTCAGAACGTATGTTAATCTTCCGCTTTCCTCTCCAATTTTTACGCTTATGATTTCATAAGGTGTAAATGCAGCTGTTTTGCTCATGGCTTCAGATAAAGTATAGCCGGAGATAATGCCTTCCAGCACAACAGTGCATATAGTTTGTTCATGCCCCCCTTTCTTGTAATCAGATATTACAAGCTCAATTGCACTTTTCAGGTCAACACCTGCCAGCAATAGCAAGCCTATTTCATGATAAAAAAATTGGCGACTTTTGTTACTTAGTTTTGGACTGGAGATGGAAATGTCTTTGCCAAGCAGGTCGTTGATAATTTTAAGGTTTAACATAGTGAAAGAGTTTGGTTAATGTTTCAGCAGTAATTCATGCGAGCTGTATTTTTTTGAATAGTTGAACTCTATGCATTGATTGTTGATTACTGTAGATAGTGAGAAATGATTAATCAGAAAGGTTTCAGGTATTTTTTCAACCATGAATCTGACACTATTCAATTCAAGAGTGTCAAAATGTATGTCATTAACACCGGATATAAGAGTGCCGTTTTGAAGCTTCAATAAACGATTTTCATTGTTCCGGGTAAATGTTATAACGCTGTCGTGATATGTAACTGTATGTGCCCATTTGCAGAAATGGTTTATTTGAAGGTTAAGTTGTTGAACTGAGTTGAGCAGTTCATGTTTTTTCTTGTATTGATTGAAGTTGACAGTAATAATCTGGAAGCTGTAATAAATAAGCGTTATCACTACTGAGCTGATGACCAATCCTACCATAGCTTCTGCCAGTGTAAAACCTTTTACTGGCTTTAATATGCCTGTAATATTGGTCATTTAATTTGTGACTTTAATATATATTTCTTGAAAACAGTAATAGTTTTTCCATTGCTGTCAGCAAGTTCAATCTGCCCCAAAATCAAATTTGGGGTTTCATCGTTAGCTGTATAAGATATGTGTAAATTATACCCCCCTTCTTTATGTATTACATCTTCAACAGGGGTAATTTCGTTTTCATCCGGTATGTATTTCTGAAGAATGGTTATGATTTTTATCTTTTCGATAGTGTTGTTCAAGTTGATAAGAACAGTAACTACATACAATGCAGATGACAAAACAGATGTTACTATAGTTATTGCCACCATAGATTCAATTATTGTTCCTGCTTTCAGCCACTTTTTTAGTACAACCATTTTACAATTCCTGTTGAAGATGATAGCTTTACAAACGGGCTATTAGTAAAATGTTCAGAAAGCGCATCGCGGTTAATTTTACCATTAAAAATAAAATTATCATATGTACCTGATGAAGCCTTAACAGTAAGTAATTTGGATATAAGGCTGCCTTCAATTGTGCCATCAATCATTGTTCTTCCGTTTACATACACAACCCCTTTCATCCGGGCGTAATCATTAATAAAGACATCAGACATTTCATCACCGCGTGAATCGCAAAAAATAAGCCCCTCTACTGTAGCGTTTTTCTGCAGTAGTATGTTGCTTCTTTCAGAAGTTAAATTAACCGGTGATAAATAAAGCGCTGAAGGATATTGCAGGTAGACATTAGGTTCAATGATTATTTGTGAAGTGGCAAAAGCTTGCAGGCTCCCCTTAAACCCTGATTTTATAACTATTTTTTCAGCATATATCAATACATCCTCCAGGTAAGCACTATTAGCAATGTGGAGTGTTCCGGGGCACATCACTATAACCTGACCTTTAATTGATACCTGAGAAAGTATAGAGTTGTTTTTAACTTTAATAAGTGAAGGTTTGGTGAAAAAAGAATTTACAAAACTATCCTCTTGCAATGATGTAACATTGGTAAAACCATCTTTTGCATTCAAAGCCATCAGCATGTATGAATGGTTCAAGTCATATAATTGACTATCAATTGGGGGTAAGTAAGGTGTGCTTGAATATTTGCTACCTTTAATAAGACTATTACCTTTGAAGCCCACTTTATCAATTATGCCTGCTTTTAAGTCAGCTTTAGGTAAATAACAGTCGCCAATCAAACTGCTGTTACCGCACAAGTTCAAAATCACACCATTATCTGCTGCATACATAGCAAAGGGTTTTTCGTTCATAAGATATCCGTACAACGCACTTCTATACATTAACTGATTTTTGAACCAAGCCTTACATGCAACCAGATCATATAGCCCCCAGGTACTTCTTTTTAACAGAACACTATCATCTGTTCCTCCAAAAAGTGATGTAGCGTAAAAAGGGTCGTCTATTCTCATCTGTAGATCATTAGCTATGACGAGATTGAACCCGGAATCAATGTTTTTTGATAGCTTGAGGTTTATTAAAGTCTCATCATACATTTTGAGCTGCATGCTATACAGCCAAGTTAAAGATGCTGTCAGTGCCGTGATAATTAAAGAAATAGTAAGAGCTAGTACCAACGTGTGAGCCCTAAGTTTTCGTCTCATCATTTTGATGGAGATTTTAAGGGATAGCCTTTTTTGTATGTGATAGTTTCCAACAGAGAATCGTTGCTAAAAATATGTAACGCACCATTCAGTTTTGAACGTAAGTAGGTGCCTTTTTTTGTTAATTTACCGGACGTATCGTAGGTTGTGAATTCACCGTTCAATATTCCTTTTTTCCAGATGTGTGTAGATTTTAGATTACCATTAGTGTGCCATTCAACCCATTTTCCGTTCTTTAGCCCATTCCAATAGAAGCCCTTTTCTTTTATATTTTTTGTTTGATAATAATAGGAAACATATTCACCACCAAGTAAATTTCCGTCATATCCACCTTGGGTTGTATGTATGGTGCCTTGTCTGTACCAACTGTAATAACGGTCACTTTCAGCTAAGAGCCGCTTGTTGTTTTTAGGAAGTATTGAAGCCCGAACAATCACATTACTGTCAGGCATAATCAGGTTAACCTGATTCAGATAGTTTTCAATAATAGCCAGCTCATCTTTTTGAACAGAACATCCTGATAGGGATACTATTGAAATAAATAATAGGGCTTTGCAAAGTTGATTATTCATATTTATTGCGTAAAATTAAACAATTTTATAGATTTACACCGAAAATCAGAACATATTGTTGCTATGAAAAAATCGTTTGATTGCAGAAAAAATATTTCTAAACCACTTAAAGCCTTTACCTTAACCGAGCTTTTGGTTGTGCTGATTATTGTGGGAATTTTGGTTCTACTGGCACTTCCTAACTTAATGCCATTAATTTCTAAAACTAAAAGTACAGAAGCACAGCTTCAGTTAGAGCATCTTCACAATCTTGAGAAAAGCTATTTTTATCTACACTCCAAATATACTACCGACCTTAATGAACTAGGGTTTATTCAAGAGGATATGGTAAGCGAAAACGGTCAGGGCAGAGCGAATTACAAGATTGAAGTCTCAACAGCAACACAAAACTCTTTTATTGCCACAGCCACATCAGTTACTGATTTTGATGGTGACGGAGTTTATAACGTTTGGCAGATTGACCACAATAAGAATTTGACGGAGTCAACAAAAGATTAAATTATGCAGGCTATGTATATTTTCTATCTGCTAAATCTGCTTATTATTGCCTACGAGGACTTTAAGCATAGGTCAGTAAGGTTGATTTGGCTCATCACCCTGCTTTTTTTTACATTTTTCAATTGGGTGTCAGCCAGTGGTGATTATTATCAGGTACTCTTTAATATTCTGTTCGTTTGTATTCAATTAATCGTGGTCACGTTATATTTCAATAAGGTAAAGAAGGAGAAAATTGTTTTTGACAATATTATCGGTTGGGGTGATATATTTATACTCTTAATTTTTACACTTGCGTTCAATTTTCAAAACTTTGTTATTTTCTTGAATCTGGCATTTGCATTAGCGTTATCAGCTCATTTATTCTTTCAACGTATTACATCTAAGTATGGCAAAACTGTTCCACTAGCTGCATACCTTGCAATGACCCATTTTGTGGTGATTGTGTTGGTCCTTTCCAAGGGATTTACTGTTCAGTACTTTTATAATTCGGGTTTTTAATGATAAGATGAACATTAATCCTCAGCATATTTCGAGTATTTCTCCTCAGCAGGCCTGGTTTTACAGAATTGTTCCCAAGGATGTTGGAACTAACGAAATGATATTTTATACAGATAATGAAGGCTTATCCGGTATTCAGAAGGATGAGTTAGAATTTGTATTGGGTTGTAAGATAGGAATACAGCAAATTGATAAAAACAAAGTTGAAGAATTTTTAACAAAGTTTTATCCGAGAGTGAATGAAGAAGAGACCCTTAGTAAGAACGTGGTGAATATTTTACCGGATTCTGAAAAGTTTCTTCCCTTTCTAATCTCTGAGGCAAAGTTATTAAACAGCAGTGACATTCATATTGAGGTGTATTATGAGAAGGCGAGAATAAGGTTCAGAATAGACGGACTTATGCTGGAACGGTATCTTTTAGATAAAGAGAAATATCCGGCACTTGTCAATAAGGTTAAAATTATGTCCAATCTTGATATTGCAGAAAAAAGATTGCCGCAAGACGGACGTATTATTTTTCAGGATGAAACAAGCAAAGTTGATATAAGGGTATCTGTATTGCCAACATTATATGGGGAGAAGATTGTACTCAGACTTCTTGGTACAAATGCAGCGCATATAGACATTAATCAGCTGGGTTTCGGAACGGAAGATATTGCCAGATACAAAAAAGGTATTCAAAAGCCTCACGGGATAGTATTAATAAGCGGTCCGACAGGTTCTGGAAAAACTACTACATTGTATGCAACACTTAATCTTCTGAATAATAACACAAGGAATATTGTTACAATTGAGGATCCGATTGAGTATACACTTGAAGGGGTAAATCAAGTACAGGTAAAAGAAAATATAGGACTTACTTTCGCTGCGGGTCTGAGGACATTTCTCAGGCAGGATCCAGACATCATTATGTTAGGAGAAATAAGAGATCAAGAAACTGCTGCTATGGCCATACGTGCCTCGCTAACAGGCCATCTTGTGCTTTCTACAATTCACACCAACTCGGCCTGGAGTACATTCACCAGATTATCTGATATGGGAATTGCACCTTATCTTATAGCTGAAACTGTTAACATTAGTGTGGCACAGCGGCTGATCAGATTATTATGCCATCAATGCAAGAAAGAAGTTGAAACAGAAAAAGAGTCAAATGACGCTTTGCCTGCCGATAAAAGACTAAACACACATTTTGTCCCTATTGGATGTCCCTATTGCAATTTTACAGGATACAAAGGAAGACAGGCATTATACGAACTTATATTGGTAGATAGCACTATTGCTGATTTAATCAAAAAAAGAGAAGCGGATATATCCGGGTACTACTCATCATTGAAAATTAATACACTTCAGGATAATGCGTATAGGGTTTATGCGAAAGGGGAAACAAGTTTGACTGAGATTTATCCAATACTAATATCATAGTAACATGACTTTACATCTGTCTATATCATCGATAATGTTAATATTTTTTCTACTTATTTTCCCTGTTCGGGTAAATGCTCAGGTAGAAAATGACCGGATAGCAAAAATTGAAAAACAACTTCAGCAAATTGCTGAGACCAGCGAAACAGGACTAAAATCGAAAGTTGACCTATCAGTTTCTTCAGTTCCCATTCAGGAATTTATTCGAAGTATTGCATTGGCAAATCAGGTAAATATTAATGTTGATCCCAATCTTAATGCACGTATTACAAGCAATTTTTCAAACGAGTCTGTCTTAAATATATTAGTGTATTTGTGCAAACAATATGATCTTGATATAGAAATCTTCGGAACAATTATTTCGTTAGTAAAATACAAAAGCAGAATTACAAATGACGGTTACCCACCGGTTAATGCCAGAATCTCATATGCAGCGTATAATGATTTAATCAGTTTTGACCTTAAGCAGGATACTTTGATAAATGTTGTAAAAAGGATTACAGGATTAACCGGTAAAAATATTGTGCTTTCTCCAGGTCTTTCATTGCAGGTAGTGAGCGGATTTATACAGAAGGCTTCTTTGGAAGCGGCTTTGGATAAGTTGTGTTTTGCTAATGATTTGAGACTCATGAAAACAGAAGACAATTTTTTTTTAATAGAAAAAAGAGTTCTTCCGGCTGATCAAGCTGTAAGTAATAAGGCTTCAAATCTTCAGTTTCATCAGGGAGCAATACCAATAAAGACAGATATTGATACATTAACTAAACAGTACCTTATTTCGTTTGAAGCTAATAATGTCACAATCTCAGATATCATAAAGGAACTGTCAAAAAAGCTTAAGATAAACTACTTTCTTTTTTCTGAAATAAAAGGGACTTGTACTTTATCCGTAAAACTATTAAGTCTTGACAACGTGCTGAAAATGCTGTTTAAAGGCACGGATTATACTTTTTCAAAAGAAAACAATGTATATCTTATTGGAGAAAGGAAAATGGAGGGACTCAGGGTAACCAAAGTCATCCAATTGCAATTCAGATCAGTTGATGTGCTGGCCGAAAATATACCGGCAGACATAAGAAAAGATATTGAAATTAAAGTATTTCCTGAATTGAACAGCATTATTGTTTCAGGTTCGGGGCCTGCCATAAGTGAACTCGAAACTTTTATTAAAACAATGGATAGAACAGTTCCTCTTATCATGATTGAGGTAATTGTACTGGATGTTAATAAAACACGTACTGTATCTACAGGTATTACAGCAGGCAAAGCAGATAGTGTTGCCACTGGCGGAACACTACTGCCGGGTGTAAATTATACTCTTAATGCAGGAAGTTTGAATAATATTTTAAATTCATTGAACGGTAATAGCATTGTTAATTTGGGTAGGGTTACTCCTGATTTTTATTTGAGTTTAAAAGCACTTGAAGATAGAAAAAACATTAAGATCAGATCTACTCCCAAGTTATCTACATTAAATGGTCATGAGGCTTCTCTGAGGATAGGACAGACTCAGTATTATCTTATAGAGACCCAAAATGTAACAGGTTCTTTAAATCCACAAACCATAGTTACAAGGCAATGGAATCCGGTTAAAGCAGACCTGTCTATAACCATTAATCCGGTTGTATCAGGTGATGAGCAAGTAACACTAAAGGTAGATGTTGAGTTTTCGAATTTTACAACCGTGCCCAGCCAGAATGCACCGCCAGGAGTTGCTACAAGACAGTTTAAGTCTCTGATTCGTGTGCGCAATGAGGAGATGGTTATTTTAGGCGGGCTTGAGGAAACTGAGAAAAGTGAGACGGGATCAGGTGTTCCTTTTCTGTCAAGGATTCCCGTACTAAAGTGGTTTTTTAGTCAGAAGTCAAAGACTGACAGGGACTCTAAGCTAGTGGTTATTATTAAACCCAGAATTGTTAATTGATATTAAATTGAATAATAAGGTAAATATTCTTCATATCAATTATATATCTGCAGATGAGATAAAATACTATCTATGTAATGCGGTTAATTATAGAGGTGAAATTAAACAGACAGGAGATATAATTGAAATGGATGGACTGAGTCAACTCTCTGACTCAGATTCCACGCCCTTTATAATTAATTTTTCAGGTAAGATTGTGCTCTTTAAAGCATTGGGCATTCGGAATGATAGCGCTAAAGACGTAGATAATGCTTTACAGAAAATAGTACCCGGTATTGATGTTAATGAATTTTTTGTTCAACAACTTGTCGACAAAGAGAACAATTGGTTTGTTTCCTTAGTGAGGAGAAAATACATTTCTGATATTTTAATGAAGCTTAAGTCTATTAATATTTTAGTAGTAGGAATCTCACTGGGGCCAATGGATTTACTTCAGGTATTTTTAGAAAAATTCTCTGATACAACTAAAGCATTTGAAGGAAGTTACTATTCCTTTCACTCAGTTAATGGCATATTTAGCAGAGTAGAGCAAAACACCAACCAGAATAAAGAAGACGACTTGTTTATTGGGCACCTGTATTACACCGCATATGCCTGGTTCAATTTTACAAAGTCGCCTGACATGCATGAATTGAAGGTAAATCAACAGGCTTTCAGGTTTACATATTATACTAAGAAAGTGCTTGTGCTTTTCCTTATAATTTGGTTTGTCATTCTAGTATTGAATTTTGTCACATTTAAAATCACATGGGATAAGAATATTCTATACAAATCTGAATTAAGTTCAAAGAACGAAATTATCCAACAATTGGATAGCATTAAAGCGAGGGCTCGAGATAATGAGGCTCTATTGAAAAGGATGAATGTACAAAATAAGACCCGATATGCATATTTAAGTGACAGGATTGGGCAAACATTACTGAGGAATATTACACTGACTGAGATTAATATTTTCCCATTCAGCAAGGATAATGACACAACTTTTTTTAATACATCACAAATCCTGATTTCTGGTAAAACAAATGATATTAATAATATTAATAAATGGATCAATATCTTAAAGGAGGAAGAGTGGATTTCTGAAATTAGTTTATCCGGCTACGATAAAGTTAGCAGAAATGAAACAGGATTTTTTAGTTTACAGTTAACGGTTAACTATGAGATGAAATGAGAATAGTTCAGTATTTTAACAACCGTAATAGATTTATTTTATTGATATTTTGTCTTGTGATGTCTTCCTTTTTTTTGTATTCCATGTCAATTGAAAAGACCATTCACTTGATTTTTGAAAACAAATTGCTTTACAACAAGATGCAACTCTATCAAAAATCCGTTTCGGTGCAGCCATCTAATCAAAAGATAATCGGAAATGATAGTAAGCACACCCGCTCTTTATTGGATAAATCAGGGCATTTAAGTGTTATTGATTTCATTTCATCTTCAACTCATATGTATAATCTTTCTTTAAGGAAATTACCACATCCTATATTATCTTTAAACAAAGATTTGAAAATTGAGACAATTGAATTTACGATAGAAGGGGGCTACGTAAACCTTGTTAGATTTATTAATCATCTTGAAAAGACAAGTGGCTTAGGAAATATTAGTTCTGTACGCTATTTTATTAATAAGGATATTACTACGAGAAAGGATTATTTGTGTTGCACAATTTATTTGCAACTTATATATTCTTCCTGACGACCATTCTGCCACAGTGTGATTTATTCTTTTAAGACAGTATTGTATAAAGAAATTAAATATGTCAAGAATCTCTTCAATTAAGATATTTTTATTGTCAGCTGTAACCTTGCTTTGGGGGTATATTTTTTATTTAATCTATGTTGAATTTTTTAAGGGCAGTAGTGCAGGTAACAAAAAGGGTAATAATTTTCAAGAGAGGGTAAAGAATAAAATCAACATCCCGTCAACCGGTAGCGAATTGCAACTGAATTATGAAGACCCTTTTCTCAAAAGAGAAAAAGCGTTGCTACATGATGATAGGAAATCAGGCAACGCTCTTCTGCGAGTGAATCCCGCAGCACAAGAGCCACATTCTGTCGCCAAGGCTCCTGATATACTTTATCAGGGGTGTATTATTTCTAACGGTATAAATCAAAAGTGGGGAATTTTTTATTGGAACTCTATAACTCATACACTTGTTGAGCGGGATACACTTGCTGGGTATCTGATTTTGAAAATTTATAAAGATTCCGCTTTGGTAAGACGTGATGGCAAGAATTATATAATAAGAAAGTAATAAGCACAATCAATCTCAAGTGAGGATGATTGTTTTGATTATTTATTGAACAACAATTTTCTTTACCAAGATACCCGCCTGAGAGTGAATTTCAATAAAATACACGCCTTTGGGTAGGTATGGACCAAGGTTAAATGACTTAGAAGAGTCCAGAGTGGTGTAATAGCCTACTTCCCGTCCGATGACATCTGTAACAAAAATTCTTTTTTCACCCTGAAGTGTTCTGAAATCTATGGTGAAGTTACCTCTGTTTGGGTTAGGATATATTTTTATCACACCATCGTTAAAGAAGAGTACCTCAAAATCCTGCGATGTGTTTTTGCATCCGTTGGTACTATCCACAGTTACTGCATACGTACCATTTTGTGAGATGGGTAAATGCTGCCTGTTTGAGAAGCGGATGGGAATGCCGTCTAAGTACCATTGATATTTATATGCAGGAGTGCAGGATATGGTAGTATGACTTACAGAAGTAATCCGCGGAGTAGAAGGGTTAGGCAGTATACGTACCAGTACGTCATCCGTATCAGTACAGTTGTTCTCATCGGCTACGGATAATCTTACAAGATATGTTCCAGTGTCTGAGTATTGCTTTATAAAAGAACTATTAGTTTGAAGATTTCCATCACCCAAATTCCACATCCTGCTATGTTTTGATGAGGCATACGTGCTATCAGTAAAAATGTAAGAGTGATTGAGGTAACATTGAATAGTATCGTTTACGTCAATACGGGCCATGGGTTGTTGGAATACATTCATTAATGAAAGCAAGCTATCCTTGCACCCCTTATCAGATATAGTAATTAGCTTAAGCAGATATTTACCGGGATTGTTATAATGATGGGTTGCAAACAGAGAAGTATCCGTTTCCCCATCGCCAAAATCCCACACCCTGGAGTAATAACCAATCTGGATTCTTGATGTATCTAAAAAATAGAAGCTGTTATTTTTGTCACATTGTTCTGCCGAAGTGGTGGAAGTAAATCCGATGTTTGTTTGTGGAAACACATCTACAGCGCTTTCAAATGTATCAACACAGTTTTTATCAGATGTTACAACCATAGTTATAAGAAAGGAACCATGTTGAGCAAAGCTCTTATTAAATATGGTTCCGCTTCCGGATGTGTTATCCCCCGCATACCATACTTGTGACAATGAGCCCGAAGATATGTAGGAGGAGTCTGTAAAAATGAATCTGTTATCTCTCAGACAACTGGTCAACGAATTTGCTGTAAATTTTGCAGAAGGTTGAGGAAACACATCAATCTGTTTTTTTGCAGAATCCGAGCAGCCTTTTTCGCTTTGAATATGAAGGCTTATCATATAGGAACCTGACCGGGAATAAGATTTACTTACCTGAATACTTTGTGCAGTAGTGGAGTCTCCAAAGTCCCATCTTCTTGATAGTGTTCCGGCAGATATAGAAGAGGTGTCTGAGAAAATAAATACATTTTCTTGCAGGCAATGTTTCAGCATATTTTCATTGAATCCGGCAACGGGGGTTGGGAATGGTAGCACAGTAATATTCTTTTGAACGGTATCCTTACAGCCAAAATTAGTTGTTGTGATTTGTGTTACAGTATAATTCCCCGGCAGGTAGGAAATAGATATAGAATCTGCAGTGAATGTGTTACCGTTGCCTGTTTGCCAAAGTATGCTGAAACTTCCCGTATCTATTTTCGAAGTATCAATAAAAATAAAGTTGTTTCGAAGGCATTGGGTTGAGTGATTGATACTAAAACCTGCTTTTGTTTGGGGGTAAATTTTCACTGTTCTGATGGAGGAGTCGGCACACCCGTTTTTGGTAAATGTCTTTAATTTCACACTGTAAGTTCCGAACCCATTGAACTGTCTGTTGATTATACTGTCTTGAAGCAATATGCCGTCACTAAACTCCCATATCCGGCCCATACTATCCTGAGCCGGTGCATAGGTTGTATCTGTAAATGTAAGTGCTTTAGCCTGGCATGATGATAATCCGTTGTCCAGATAACCTGCATGAGGCTGATAAAAAGGAGGAGGAAGATTCAAGTGCAGCACTGAGCTATCAACACACCCCTTATCAGAGGTAGTGATTAATTTTACCGAGTAGCTTCCTTCGGCCACATATTTTTTTGACACTATGGCTGTGTCGGTACCTGTTGTATCATTAAATTCCCATAAAATGGTATAGCTGCCGGTTTCTATTTTTGATGTATCAGAGAAAAGGAATTCATGGCTGCCGCAGGAGGATGTTTTGGTGCTGTTAAACCCTACTACTGCAGAGGGATGTACAGTTAATGTTTTAACTGTAGAGTCAGTACAGTTATTGTTGGATTTTACCAGTAGTTTTATTTCATAAGAGCCAGTAGATGAAAAGGTCTTACTAAAAGAAGGTGAAGTGGCGGTATCTCCCAGGCTTGAAATCCATGTTCTGGTTAGGGTACCGTTCAGAAGGGAAGAGGTGTCGGTACATATTAAAAGGTTATCTCTTAAGCATTGAACTAACTGATTGGTCTGATAACCGGCTTTTGGTTTAGGGTATATTTGTAGTGGTAAAAAAGATGTGTCAATACAGGTACTGCCACTGTCAAATCTGATAACCCGGTAAGTACCCGCAGCATTTAACGGTATATTTTTGATGCGCAGTGTTTGAGCAATGGTATCAAGTCCGTTGGGGCCTGTCCAGCGGTATTTGCAACCACCTGCAGTACCCGATGGCGATGGTGTGAATACCGCTTCACTTCCTTCACAAACCGAACTATTGGCTGATAACGTAAAAACATGAGAACAATCACTCAGTTTTAATAAGAAGGCATTTGCTTCTCCAAGTAATGTGGTTCTGAAAGCACCGGGTGTAGCAATATTAGTAGAAGAATACGTTGTACCTAGAAACACTGCCCCTCCCACATGGTCACATGCACCTTCATATATGAAGTCGATATCAGGCCCTCCGTAATAGGTTGCCATCTTTAATACACCTGCGGAATCAAATCGGGCTATAAATCCGTCACTTTCTCCGCCATATGAGCTTTGGATGGCATTGGGGGTTGGTATATTCTGTTCAGAGTATGTGCGCCCTACAATAAATAGATCATTTGAATCATTAATGGTTATTCCGTGGCAATATTCAGTTTGTGCACCACCCCAGTAAGTGCCCCAAACAAGTTGACCCGAAGGAGTAAATTTTGTAAGGAAACAATCTCTGCTTTGGCTTATTGCAGCTCTATGTGAACCCGGTGTTGAAATACCGCCCGGTGAAGTAGTATGTCCGGTGATATAAACATTTCCTGCAACATCTGTTTCAATGCCCTCAGCAATGTCAGAATAAACACCTCCGTAGTAAGTTGCCCAAAGCCTGGCTCCGTAAGGGTTAAATTTTACAATAAGAATATCTTGCTCTCCGCTAAGGGTTCTTTGATAGCATCCGGGAGTAGTTAACAACGTATCGTTTCTCCAAAGTATTGAAAATGTAAGTATATTCTGGCTAGGATCTATAGTAACTTCGCTGAAATGAAAGGAGCCATTTACACTACCGTAATATGTACCCCATATTCTGGTACCATAGGGGCTGAACTTCATAAGAAAACCGGATGCTTCTTGTGTTCCTCCCATTTTGGTGTTTTGAAAACCTCCTGAAGTAGCAATGTTGTTGGTTGATTTAGTAAATCCGCAACTATAGATATTTTCATTGGTATCACACTTCAAATCATAAATAGCTTCTGATTCATCCCCTCCAATATAAGTTGACCATATTCTAACACCAGCAGCAGAAAATTTAGCCAAATAGCAATCAGAGGGGCCCGATAATACCGTTTGAAAAGCACCACTAGTTGCTATTCCACTTGCAGAAACAGAAGAACCACCGATGTAAATATTACCTTGTTTGGAAACGGCAATTGCTGATTCAAAACTCTCATAACCTGCTGCCCCATAGAAAGTACTCCACAACCTTAACCCTTTTGAAGAGAATTTTGCTAAAAAAGCATCCTGATCTCCACCAAAGGAAGTTTGATGTGCACCGGAAGAAGCAAGATTGGTTATAGAATTGGTATGGCCACCGAATACGATGCTTTTATCAGCACCCATTTCAATCCCTCGCCCAATTGTTCTATTCTCTCCTCCAAAATAAGTGGCCCACACTATGGGGTCAATAATAAGTGTAGCCTGCGCATCATATGGCTCACAGTTGAACCTGTATGTATTTACTCCGTGTTTTTTGTATTTAACGTCAACTTTTTTCTTTTCACCATCAGCAGTATGCTGCGAGAAACTCAACGGTATTTTTTCCTCCAAATTACCAATGGGAGTTTGTAATGTTATTTTTCCATCAGATTGTAAAGAGGTGTTTGCCCCAAGATACTCCAGTTGAATATCTGAAACATGCCCTCCCGGATGTACAATAAAATTATATTTAAAGGCAGTTGCATTTTCTGTGTCTGTAATAAACTCCACATCAATGTTTGGATAAATGTCTTTGTATACAATTTTTCTGTAGTGATGTACGTAGGTTATCCCTGCTTCAGGTGTTCCTGCAGTGAAGTAATTGATGTAGTCATCAAAAACCCCTTCTTCTTGTATGGCTGAGTTGGGGTTGGCATTTTTAAAGTTAAGGTCAATACGGTAGGTTATCTCTTTGTAGTTGAAGGAGTCAATAATTGCTTTGGGCTTGGTAGTAATTTGATTAGAGGGCACACTGTCGGCAACTGATGCCTGTGCTTTGCGTATAAGCACATAACTGAGTCCGTTCTTTTTGAGCTGCACCTGAATATTTTGCACCTGAAGTACGTACTTTACATCGGGATTGTACCGGTAGGTAGCATCGGTGAACTGCCCTTTGTTTTCAATAAAGCCATAAGGAAGTTGATAATCCGGAAGGCCGGCATGTATTGCAGCCGGAAGCAAAGTGAGTAACGCAATGATGCATGAAGTATAAGCAGACTTTCTCATATCAAATTCAAATATATAAAAAAATATAAAAGGCACTAAATGAAATTTATTTCTGTATCCGTTTTTTATATACTTTCCCGTTTCATACCATAAGGATTACTTTAAGTGAAGTTCAAACTCTGAAAATATTTTTTTTGGTTTTTCAATTTTCTTATTATTTTCGACAAAAAATTATCTATGCCTGTCTTTCTTGTCTGCCCTATTTCCGTTTCTCTTCTACGTTTAATTTCTAAAGAAAAGGTAGATGCTGTTAATTCACATCTGCCTCATTTCTCTAGTTCTGCAGTTAGCCTATTCTTCAACACTAAAATAACTTTGTCTTATGAAAACAAACACCTGCCTTTTCTCAGCTATTGGTAACCTGTTCAGAATTTTTACCATCCTCTTACTTGGTGTATTGCCGTCAGTTGCACAGCAATCTCCCAATGCGGTGGCGCTTGGTGAATATGCCAATCTGCATCCGTTAAATTTCTATACCGGGCAAGCGGTTACCAGTGTACCTATTACTACCATTAGCGCCAAAGGGGTATCAGTGCCTGTTGCCTTGTCATACAATGCAGGTGCCATGCGGGTGGAAGCGATTGCCAGTAATGTGGGCATGGGTTGGGCATTAAATGCCGGAGGGGTAATAACGCGGGCAGTTATGGGTATACCCGATGATTACGTCTATGGTTCGTGGTTGGGGTATTTGTCAGGTACAATACCCACATCGGTAAACAACTTTTCACTTACTGCTTCAGAGTCTGATACAAGAAATGCACTGGATTATTACAGAGATAATTACATGGATACAGAACCGGATGTGTTTTTTTTCAACTTTAATGGAAGAACCGGAAAATTTGTATTTAATAAAGACAAAGAGGCTAAAATTATTTCAGGAGATCAAAAATTACTGATCAGTTATAACCGGAATTCAACCAGCCAGTTTATTGATAAGTTTGAAGTAACAGATGAAGCAGGAAATAAGTACTTTTTTGAGGCATATGAATATACTGCTACTACTACTTATACACATACTGACTTTCCTACCGGTACCAACTCCACTTCTACTTCCAATACAGGTTTGACGCACTATTCCAGTTGGTACCTTACAAAAATACTAACCCCCTCATTTGAGGAAATACTATTTAATTATGCTGATGAAGAACAGACCTTCAGAACGGGTAATAGTCAACAGGCCCTATCCTGTACAGATGGGTCATGCACCAACTATTATGAGAATGGCAACTACAAAGGCTATCTTATGCGGAATTATTCTCTTGTGGTAGTAAACGCCAAAAGGCTCACCAGTATATCGGGCCCGGTAAACGAGGTAAGTTTTGTAGCTTCAACAACTCCACGCAGCGATCTTCCGGGTTCGCACCGGATTGAAAAAATTGAAATACGAAACAAACTGAATAACGGAGTCACCGGTTCGGTATTGGCTAAAACATTTTTGCTCTCTTATTTTGTCACCAACACAGGTACCAGCCCATCGGTACAGGAAAACTACAGATTGTTTTTAAGCGGGATAACAGAGACCGCCTACAACAGTACACAAAGCACACTTAACCCCTATGTGTTTACCTATAATCTCGCTTCCAACTCTGAGCTGCCGGCAACAGTTAGCTGTGCGGTTGACTTATGGGGATACTGGAATGGAAAAAGCAATGCCCACCTCATTCCTAAGTTATATATTTATGGAACTTTGGATGGTTATGAGCGTTACTCACCAATACAAATTACTTCATTAGGAAGTCCGTCACATACTATGGACGGTGCCGACCGTTCTTCAGATATCAATTATGCCATAAAAGGAACGCTTAAGCAAATTGATTACCCCAACGGGGGCAGCACAGAGTTTGAATACGAGTTGCATGCATTCAGATTATACAACATGAATTTTTCGGGAGGAGGAATTCGGATAAAAAAGGTTATTACTAAAGATAATGTGAATACCGCCAATAATCTGGTCAGAGAAATTAAGTATGAGGACTTTTCTGATAATACCAAGTCCAGCGGGAGAATAGTAGCACTGCCCAGAGTGGCTTACAATACTTCCGAAAGAATTTATACTGGTGATGGAATGACTTGTGGTGATTGGAATTATTATTACAAGAATGTTACAAGAATGTCTTCGAGCATGATATCCTTTGGGACGAGTCAGGGGAGTGATGTTGTATACAAGCAGGTCAGAGAAATTTTGGGTAATAATGGTAAAACGGACTATTACTTTAGTGTACCTGCAACATATACGCGATACTCAGACTGTTTAGGCAGTGGATGTGATTGTGAGATTACAGAAGAAGGGTACTGCGATGGTTTACATACTTCACCCGCGACAATGTATGTAAGAGATGATTTAGACGGTATAAACTGTCAGACTAATTGCCCCAGAAATCCTGTATGGTTAGATTGTGCAGGTTTTTCAAGCGATAGTTACACTTATCCTTTTGCACCTTTGCCAGATTATGATTGGAACAGGGGCTTGTTGCTTAAGCGCAAAGACTTTGACCAGAACAATAAATTGCTGAAGGAACTGGTGAACACCTACACATTGTTAGAAACAGAGACTACCCATAAAGTTTACGGCATAAAACAAGTTTATGCAAATAATTGGGGTGTGCAGCTTCCACTTGTTTTTTTCTCTAAATACCACTATTTAACAGGATACCAAAAAGTGCTTTCAAGTGCTTCTGAAACTTTGTATGATCAAGATCCTAACTATTCCAATGCAATTACATCAACCACCAGTTATCTCTATGAGAACACGGCCTTACTGGTACCTACAAAAGTAAATACAGTTAATAGTGACGGGGTGGAAGTAATAAAAAAGGTAAAGTATAATTCGCAATACGATGTTACTACTGTGAGCGGTACTGAAGCAACCGCCCTGAAGGCCATGGCCGACAGGCACATTCTTAACGTTCCGGTGGAAGAAGTTAAGTATACCAAACTGCCCGGTGAAAGCGAAAAGGTTATTGAAGCATCACTTAATACGTTCAGGTTGCAAAATATGCCGGGCACATCCAACACCTTAATTGTACCACACGAGAGTTTTTATTTGCCCTTAAGTGCACCACTCAGCAGCTTTACCTTCTCGGCAGTTAATGTTTCCAATCACCAGTTCTGGAAAAACAGTACTTACATCAGGTCGGGCAAGTACGATTTATACGATGGTAATGGCAACCTGCTTCAGTTCACACCGGAAAATGGTGCCTCCGTTTCGTATAAATATACCTATGGGGTCAGTCGTTTCAATTATATTCTCCCTCAGGTAAGGGTGGCTGAGTTAGGTAATGCGGCCAACAGTGATGAGGAGGTGGGTAATGAGAGCGGCTATGCAGGTTTTGAAAGTGCATGTGATGAAGGAGTAGTGAACATGGGGGTTCCTTTAGAAGATTACTGGGAATTGTACCAAACCGATGCCGATAATACACAGGCACACACCGGCAGCTACTCAAGAAAAGTGGATGCCGCTGTGAGCGGTACCGTAAACACCCTTTCCAGGTATTTTAAACCCGTTAATCAATGCCAGAAGTTTGTATTCTCCGTATGGGTCAAAACGGAAAGTGGTTTTGGAACCGACAAAGGAGTGCTTAAAATGGAGGTGTACCAAAATGACAAAACTACAATTATTAGTGCTCAAGCCAATGTTGAAAAAAAATTCAGCGCACTGGCTGAGTGGACCCTTATAGAAGGGGTGGTTGATTTGAGTCCCTTTTGTAACTCAAACACCAACATGCACATAAAATGCTACATGAAGAGTGAAGACAACGCTAAAAGCTTTTATGTGGATGATATCATATTCAGACCGTACAACGCGGTATTCAGCTACCACACACTCCACCCGGTATTTGGTGCGGCAACTTCTAAAACCGATGCACACAACCTTTCCGCACACGTGGAGTATGATGCTTTCGGGAGGCCCGAGTGGACCCGCGATTTTAAGGGAAACCGTCTCAGCCACACTATTTATTCGCAGCAAAATCCCTCTGTAAGTGGTGATTTCAGTTACGTGCAAACCGACCGCTTTCTTCAGGCAAATCAATCGGCCACCTACAGTCTTCCCTCACACGGTAACATTATTTCCGGCCGCAATTATACAGATGGTTTGGGCCGTCCGTTACAATCCATTGCCCTGTATGCCTCACCAACCTACAATGATATTATCTCACCCGTGGTGTATGATGCCCTGGGCAGGCAACCACGCACCTACCTGCCTTTTGCTGCTTCTGATAACAATAACGGAGGTGCCTACCGTTCAAATGCCCTGACTCAGCAGACTGCTTTTTACCGGGAGGCACAACGCATAGGCAGGGCGGTGAATCCTTGGTACGACCACCGCATTGAACGAAGTAACCTTAGCCGCTTGCTGGAGAAAAGCGCACCGGGCTATGATTTCCGTATGGAAAACGGACATACTCTTTTGTTTCAGTACCGCACCAATACCTGTGACGATCAGGTACTGCATTGGATTTACAACGCCAGCACCCAGCGTTGGGAAGCCACAGAAGTTTATGGTGCCGGCACCCTGCTGGTAGAAGAAACGCGTGATGAGAATTTTCACTGGATACTTACCTTCAAAGATAAATCAGGCCGTCACATTTGCACGTACACCCAGCGTACTGCTGCCCCCGCAGCCAATGCCACCAGTTTTAAAAACCAACACCCGCTTTTTGATTACAATGTGTACAATGTAACGTACAACATCTATGATCAGTTGGGCAACCTGATTATCACCGTGAGCCCGCAGGGTATGCTGGCCATGAACAGTGCAGGATTTAACCTTACGGCATCAATGATTACCAACCACACCACCACCTACACATACGATAATAAAGGAAGGGTTATAGTAAAGGATGCAGGTAAAGAAAGCGAGGCCGAATATGTTTACGATAAAATGGGCCGAGCCTTATTAAACCGAGATAAACACATGCCTGCACGGGAGTGGAAATTTGTGAAGCACGATGTGTTGGGCAGAGAGGTATTGAGCGGAATTTTTGAGGCCGGTGTAAATGACACACGAGCCACCTTGCAGGTAGGAGCTGATGAGGCCGACTATATGTATGAAATACGCAGCAACACCAATTTCAGTCAAAACCAGGGTTACTCCAACAGAGCTTTCCCTACTCACCAACATGCAAAACTGCTGAGCGTTTCGTACTATGATGATTATGACTTTGATCTTGACGGTGACCAGGATGAGGTAAGTGTTCCGTCTTCTTCCACAGGAGTGAGAACCTCTAACCTCCTTACCGGCTCTAAACTTCGCAATATCTCCTACGATAACAGCATTAACAGTACCTGGTACCTGAGTACCGTGTTTTATGACGATTACGGCAGGGTAACCACTGCCCGTAGTGAGAACCATACCGGGGGTACGCAGGAGGTAGTGAATACCTATAGTTTCAGCGGTAACCTCACGCAAAGTGTACTTTCGCATAAACGTACTTCCAGTTCCTCAACGGTAACGGTAACCCACACATTCACGTATGACCACATGCTGCGCCCGCTCAAAACCACGCACCAAGTAAACAATCAAAATGCCGTTATACTTTCATCTGCACAATACAATGAACTGGGGCAGCTTTACGAGAAAAATCTGCACTCTACCAATAACGGGAGCAGTTACCTGCAATCGGTTGACTTTGCGTACGATGCACGGGGCTGGCTTACACACATCAACAAAGCTGATTTGAGCAATGACAACGGAGGATTTAACTGGAACAATTATGCTACCATTAACAGCATAGGGGCCCATGCCGGTTTGCAGGTGTACAGTTTTGGCAGTAGCGGAGTAACAAATGGTGAGTTTGCCGAGATTTCGAATGCCGCTGCAGCAAACGTGAGTAAAGCCGTAAGACAATACATGTTCAATAACGGTGGACCAATAGATTTTGATAACCCGGTATACATCTCTGACGAAATGAGTGAGAAAGCCATTATATGGCTGGAAAATCAGTTTTCAAACAGGTATGATTTTGAACGTGCCCTGCGCGTGTCACTGCCTTGCGGAGTAACAGAGTATTCTGATAATTACACCAATGACCCCGATACATACAACGATGCCCTGTATGCAGCTTATCCCAACCGTACTGTGCTTAAATACAAATTGCGAACAAGGCTCATCAACGCATTTGTGAATATAATCAATTCGCAAAGCCTTGACCGAACCTCTGCCAACTCAGCAGCAGCCAGTACAGTAAATACATTTTTTACTGATGTGGTAAATGCCCTTTTAGGCAGCACGTATTCTGTTTCTACTTCGGTTTACCAGCTTCCGGCAGAGAACACCACTTACAGTGATTGTTACTTTGCCGAGAGTTTTGATTATTACAATACCAGCAGTATTGGCACCATGATGAGCAACCAGATTATGCTTCATTTGCTCAACGGGCAATTTGACCCCTCAACTATGGAAACGCATTTGGCAGGAGTTATGCCCCAAAGTCTTGACCCCTATGGTGATTTGAGCGATGCTTATGTGGACCCTGAGTACAATGATTTTCCTTACCGTACCTTGGTGAGGTACATATTGCGCAACATGCTTAAAGCCGGGCTGGATGCCTACATTCTGGGGGCAAATATTCCCCGTTGTGCCAGCACCAATAATATTGCTGATGGGGTAATCAGTGAATTTAAAACCACATTCTTTGCATCGAACAATATACCCACCAGTACTTACAGGCTCACCTGCCCCACATCGTCTCAAAACTCCTATTACCTGTACACCGGTAGTCAGTTTGCCGATGACCTGGCCACAGCCATGCTCAACCAACTTAACACCTTGGGAACGGGTACTTTTACCTACACGCAGGTGAACGATAAAATTACTGCGGCTGTTACAGCATACAACCCGAGCAGTTGTAATTTTAACAGCTGGTTTACAGTTCCGGTAGAGACGTTTCATTTAAAAGTGCCTGTTAGTTCAGCCTACAGTTCAGAAGCCATTGCAGCCATATCCATGGAGGCCGCTCACCACACGCTTGCTGCCCTGGAACGTGACGGGTACGATGAGGCACATTTTGCTACGGCCACCTTTCAGGGAATACACCTTGCACAGGCGCAAAGTGACCCGGAGTATGCCTACCGCCCCAATGCTACCAAGTTGCTGCATGAACTGGCCGGTAGTGTACAAAGTGCATTAACTGCCTTAGGAAACAATGCAACGGCAGCTTCATTCCGGTCCAACATAAACAGCGCAGTTAATGGTTTGGTGGCCTATGCCTTTACCTCTCCGTTAACAGGCGGTAAACTTATTTTTAATGATGATGCCAATGATTTGTTTGGTATGGAATTGAAATACAACCAGGCCGCATCGCCCGGTAAAAAACAATTTAACGGCAACATCAGTTCCATGCACTGGAAAATAAGTGGCAGCGGGCAAATGCTGCACAACTATGTTTTTTCTTATGATCAACTGAATCAACTCACCGGTGCTCAGTATTATGCACTGGATAATGCTGCTTCGCAAACGGCTACAGGAAATTACAACGAGCAACTTACCTACGACCGCAACGGCAACATCAAAACCCTGAAAAGGTGGGGTTTGTTAAGCGGCAGCAGCACCTACGGATTGGTAGATGATTTGTTGTATAAATACAATGACAACGACCGGGGCAATAAGCTGCTGGTAGTGGATGACATTGTTACAGCCACCACCGTAATGGGAAATGATTTTACCGAAAGCAGCACCTATGCCAATGGGTATGCCGGTTTAACCGAGACTACTGAGCAAAACCTGTCTTTGCACGAGTATTTATACAAGCCCGATGGCAGCCTGGAACAAGATAAAAACAAAGGCATTACGTTGGTAAACTACAATTACCTGAATTTGCCGGCTGAAATAACATTTGCCGGAGGGGGTAAAATACGCTTTTTGTATGCTGCTGACGGTGTAAAACTCTCCCAAACGGTGATACCCGCTACCGGCACCACCATTACTACTGATTATGTAGATGGGTTTGTATATGAAACACCCTCCAACACCAATGTAACCGTGCTGAAGTTTTTTAACCATGCGCAGGGGCGTGTGGTGCTCAACAGCAGTACTTATGAGTATGAATACACCCTTACTGATCATTTGGGCAATGCCCGCGTGAGTTTTAAAGACAACAACGGTAGCGCCCAAATTATACAGCACAATGCTTATTATCCTTTTGGCTTAAGCATCAATGATGCAGTAATGCATTATGTAAACGGGCAGGAAAATCTATTTACCTACACCGGCAAAGAGCTGATTACCGCAGAGGGGCTGGAGTGGTATGATTACGGCTGGCGCATGTACGATGCCCAACTGGGCAGGTGGCATTGCCCGGATCCTGAAGATGTGCATTGGTCAACGTATTTAGCAATGGCCAATAACCCGATTACTGTTATTGATCCTGATGGACGAGAGCCGATTTCAACCATAGCTATAATAACAATTTCCGTTTTGCAGGCAATTGAGAAGGAATCTCAAAAAAGTAACCCCAACTACTTAGAGGCTGGAATTATTGGTGCCATAAAAGGTACTGTTAGTGTTTTGAGTGCACCTACTGATCAATTGATATTTTCAATGATTTCAGATCAACTTCCTGCAGTAAACATACCGATTAATGAAAAGATAAGTGTAACTATTAGACCGTCATTTGGGTTTTCGACAACTGGCATTATGGGAATGGGAGCCAATGTGTCTGTGAATCATACAGAAGGAGACATGACATATACAACGTCTTTTACAGCTAGATTTGGATCAAATACAAAATTGACAGAAACAAGGACTGGGATAGGGGCTACATATCATTCTTCTTCTGACGGAGATTTTTCCTTTAATGTACTTCATTTTGGTGTGAAAGACCCTCAAAATACTTGGACTGCAAGATGGAGAAAAGGTGATTGGACATTAGGTGTGACTGAGGATTATGGCTTCGGAGATGAATATCGAACTATTGCTGCAGAAGTTGGACATAAAGACCTTATAGTTGGAACTTCACTTTACACAAATAAGCCCAATCGAGATTTAAAGCGAGACGAAAAATTTGTAAGTAGAATTGCAGGCAGGAACAAAAAGTACACTTATGCTGATGGGAAAAGAGTTTATAGTAATTTTTATTTCGGAATCAAGGATGGTAATCATGTTTTTAGAGCTGGAATTGAATCTCCTTGGATTCAGGATATTATTCAAAATGGTTTCCACAGAATTTTAAGTAACACTTCATATTTTCGTACAGAATATAATGACCCAACGTTACCTTACTTTCATTATGGTACATATGATCCTATGTCTATTTATTAGAGATGAGCACTAGAAATTTTATCACTTTAATATTTTTTATTCTTTTATTTCAACAATGTACTTTTGTTAGGATAGTAAAGCGTAAAGATTTTAACCTTCATACATGCTGGAAGCAATCGAAAATTCCAATCAACACCAAAGGGGTTTATTATTACGTTGATACCCTCTTCAACTATTCTGAAAAATCGCCTGAAAAGCAATATTATTATTCAGTTGGTTGGGTGAAATTTTTCAAAGATGGTACTTTTGATACAGGAGGTGCATTATTAGACCGTAAAGTAATAGACAGAGAAATAGTAGAGGACTTGATAAAAGGTATTGAACAAAATAATTATGGTATTTGGGCTTCGGATTTTTGCGGGGTTTACCATGTGTATGCTGATAATTCGGTAAGAACACAAGTATTCGTTACTTTACCTTTTATTGTTAATACAGGAATTCTAAGTACTCGAGGATATTTCAAAAATGATAGTGTATACGTGGAAACGGAGACTTCCAAAAATTGGGGGAAACGAGATATAATTAGTCGCTCAAGAACAGAGTATATTTTTATGCCACTGAATATGCAACCAGATTCATCATCTTTTTGGTTCAAAAAGAAAAGGTGGTATCGCAAAAAGTTAAACACATGCAATCCATAGATTAAGTGTTACCTTCTAGCCCTCGCTACCCTGAGTTTGCAACTATTGCTGCCCGGTAAAAGAGATAAAAAAATAAAAGGGGAGCCATTTGGGCTCCCCTTTTAATAGATTTGAGTTCATTTGGCTCTCTCCATATTAGAGTGTTGAATATAGATCGAACTACTTACTTTGGAGTTGGAAAATCAAATTCGTATTCATTATGGTAAAGACTTTTGTATTGATTATTGTTGTTCTTGTATGTAATTCATGTGTGCATTTCTTTCAACGCTTTGATGATCCCTTGACAATTAAGAAGCAAAGTTACATTGGCTCTAAACTTAAGTTGGATGGCTATTATTATACAATGTATAATGATAAAATGCAGAATGTAAGTTTTTTATATCGAGATGGGGTACTATATAATTGTGGCGGTTATATTGAAAATCATTCTAAAGTTGCTGAATATATAGAACGAGAATTTTTGCGTAGTAATGAGTATAAAGAAATGAGTGCTGGTTGGGGAGTATTTCAGATCAAAGAAGATAGTATTTGGATTGAAAGTTGGTTTGATCTTGACGGGCCAGAAAAGGCCTATGTGCAAAGCGGTATAATCCTAAACGATACAACCTTTGTAGTAACAGAAATTTATAAGAATAAGCGCGGTAAGAAAAAAGGCCTGGAGGATACAAATAAAGTTTATCACTATAGGGAATTCAGCCCCAAACCAGATAGTGCAAATAGTTTTGTAAATATCTCCCGTTACCGCAGGTAGGGAAATAAATAAAAAAGATGGAGCGTATTTGCAACGCGTGTGTTTTTTTAAATTTTGTACATTTGATAATGGAGGAGCACCCAGCACATATGTCTAAAAAATTGAATGCTTCATGCAAACAAACATCAGGCGCACGCGTTGCAAACACGCGCGAGTGGGGGTTATAAAAATGAGACTATTTAGCTTACTATTATTCATTATGTTACTCCATGGGAATCTAATTGCTCAGAAACCCAAGGGTAAGTTTTGTCAACCTGTGAATATTGAAGAAGCATGTATTTGTTTAAACCAATTGATTGATGATACAACAAAATATAACTTCATGCATTTTCCGGAGGATGTTTCAGTTAGAAGACTTTATTTTTCAATTGGCATGAATATGAGAAACGTTTGGGGATTGCATGGGAATAGTGATTTAAGTATGTACTTTAAAAAGTTGGGGGTTCAAAATGCAGACGATGCTTCGTCTATTATTATAACTTCATTTTACAGGTATTTGCACAATAAGCCCATTCAACTGGATAGTCAGATAGCACTAAAAAGAGAGATATACAGGAATGTTGTGTTTAAAGATGGCACTTACTACTTTCCGTTACATTTGATGAAAAGAACACCCGACAGTGTGCTTGTAAAGTACTATCTGGTTGGCGATACTGTTATTGTTTATGTGTATGCTGAAGAGCGTAAGTTTTTTACTAAATATGCTTCCTCACTTACAGGTACTGCAATTGTTCAAGAACAAAAATTGGATAAGTTACTTGTTCGCTTGATAACTTTACAATACAATTCAAAGAAAAAAACTGAATATAAAGTTGGTGATGTTTTTGAAACAGATATTAATTCTTGTTACTTAATTCCTCCCTCTTATAGGATAATTAATAAACCCTAAGGCAAGCTTAAATTGCACGCATTTATGCTTAAGCAAGTAACCCTCACTATCCTAAGTTTGCAACTCAGGATTTTGCTCTGCTGGAGCAAATTTGTAGCTAGTGTACTGATGTGGTCAATCTACATCAGTGTTTGAAACGAACTTGGCAAGTCGAGTTTGAAGAAACAGATGATGAAAGGTTGGTACTTATTTTATACTTTTGAGTAAAATGGGTATAAATATTTTATGGAGTGTAAAACAAAACATTACTATCTTATCAATAAAGTTAATAAACAGTATTAGTTCTAACTTCTTAAATAAGAATTAGAACAAATACTAACGTGCCATACAACAATTATACTATTTCTGAAATAAGATTACATTGATAATAATGAAGTCTCTGAATATTGAAGTCGCCAACCGTATTAAAGAAAACCGGTCTCCATTTCTGGATGAAGGTGTATATATAGATAACCTTTTACCTTCAACATTTAAGTCTTATTGCAAGATTTTATATCCGTTTGAGGCAAATGAACATACAAAGCAAGATTTAAGTATTCAGAATAATTTGAAGGTTGGTGACACCATTTCCTGGGAGTTTCTTGCAAAAATATTGGGGCTAACATTTCATAGGGATATTTCTTTCATAACATTTTATGAAAAACTCAAAAGGTCGGATAAGCTTACCAGTATTGACTTTCCGGGAGAAGGAAGAATCCCCTTTGAGCTGTTGTTAGACATATTATCTGCTATAACAAAGCAGGATGAAAAAATATTCGTATATCAGGCTTATCCTAACAACATAATGAAGTTTCCGGGACTTGAAGCGTTATTTGAAATGGAAAGGAATAAGGCTTTGAGTTTGTTTCAGAATGGTTATCTTGGATATATGTATAATCGCAACTTTAACTGGATACTATTTTGTGACACAGACCTGCCATATTCATTATTTGCCGGGGATGATGATGCGGTAAATAAACTATTGCTATTTGGCAAACTCGAAATTGTAAAGTGTGAAAAATCAACCAGAATTGATTATGGTTCAGATACTATAAATAAGATAAAATAGCATCAATACTAGAATAAGTTGCAACCTCATTGGTATAAATCGCTAATCTATGATTCGCTTTCTAAGCAAGTGATTCAATTCGGTAAGCCAGGTTATGATTGGAATAATTGATAAGTTCATTACAAACAATACAATGATGATACCCAAAGAAGACTTTATTTTCAATGACGATAAGTTATTTGAAAGGAGGAAGATTATTTTTTTTGAAAAAAATGATTTGACAACACTTTGTATCTATTTCAAGAAGGATAATGGCTTTTTTGTTCCGCAAGACTTGGATTTTTTAGAGGTAGATGAAACTTTTGACTTTATCCAGTTCAAAAATATTCTCTCAAAAAATACCATTGAATTGAAAGACATTGCAGAACTTATTCAAATCTTTGATGTTTTTGGAGTTAAACTTGATTTTGACCAGGCTTTATATATTGCTCAAGGTTACCCATCCAGTAAACTTGATTTTAATCAAATGTACTTTAGTGTCAGTTAGTAGAATTTTGGAGATATTGTTACATAACATTCAGCACTTCTTGTACGGCCTGTTTACTTAGCTGATTCATATTTGAATTAAACTGATCAAGATAGAGCCGGGTAAGTCGTTTTTTGGATAGCAACACATTTTTAATTAAGGTGTCTTTGTTTTGTATTGTTATCCGGCCTTTTTTGGTTACAACACCATTTTGCACCAATCTGTAATGGAATACCAGATTGGTATTAACAGGAGAAATGGTTTCGAGAATACGATACAGGTAGCCTACCACATAAAAAAGTGTAAACCCCTTATTTGTGAAGCGAAAACTATAAGGAACGCTGTCTATGCTTAATTCCAGTTGTGCACCATTTAATCTGTCGGTTAGTCCCATTGAGTCGGCATTCCTCACAAAATGAGTTTTGAAAATGGAAGTAATTGTTTGCTTGTTCATGTCGAACCTCATCGTATTATTCCATTGCCAGTAAAGAATTGCAGGTACCAGCAATTGTCTTTCACGAATACATCTAACCGGTTTATGGCTGGTATCGTTACCTGAGATTATGATTGCTGCATTTTGTGGAACAGAATCAGCTGCAAGTTCTATGAGCTTAGGCTCAATGATTCTTGTAAATTTTTTTGTGCTTGTACAAGCTGACAGCAGTGCAGCAATTAAAAACAGAAAAATAGTATTTTTCATGAGTTAGCTTCAAATGGCTAATGCGAATTTGATGAAAATTAAATACTTCAGCAAATGTCTCCCGGTTAAAATATTTCTGTGGCGAGGGAGGATATCCATACTCCCTTCTTCCATGTAAAGCGATATTTCGTCCAGAATATTTATCCTGCAGACAAGTTATCTCAAGCAGCTCCCTGATGACCAAAAAACAAAAACACACCGCAAAGGGTGTGCTTTTCAGAGGAGTAGTCTCGCCCAGAATCGAACTGGGATCAAATGTTTAGGAAACATCTATTCTATCCGTTGAACTACGAGACCAAAATTTCGCCACAAAAGTACGAATTCTTTTGGTTTGCTGAAATGCAGTAATTTACCTGTTCTTTCTTATTTTGCAGGCATGGCCAAACTATTTTCATTGCTGATTATTACTTGCTTAAGCTGTATGGCAAACGCGAATGCACAAACTCCGCAACACACACCGGAACATAAGGATTCTGTAACGGTAACGTTAAAACTCACAGAAAAAGACTATGCAGCCTATCCGCATTGGATAACCATGATGGATGAGCCACGTGCCAATTATTACGAGGTGCAGAAAGCGTTTTATGCTTACTGGAAAGGGAAAGTTGCTCCTGTAAGAGAGGACAATGAAGCCCGTGATATTTTTGGTGCAAATGAAAAAGAGCAACCCCGCCCGGTGGAATACGTTTACGAATACAAGCGGTTTAAATTTTGGGAGCGGTATTACAAAGACCTGTTAGACGAACAGGGTTTTATACTTTCACCTGAACAGATTATTGCCGAGTGGCAGAAACAACAAACAGGAGGGCAACAGAAATGAAGAAGTTAGTATTAGCCATCCTGCTGCTTTCAACTGCTGTGGTGAAAGCACAAAATTTAGATACCTGGACCCAGGTAGGCATGGTACAGTTTCCGCAAAACCCAAGTGTACAAACAACCGGCATGGGGCGTGTGAGTGAGCTGGTGTATCATCCTACAGATTCCAATACCCTGTATGCTGTATCTGCTTCAGGTGGAGTATGGCAAACCAGTAACGAAGGCTTATCGTGGAAACCACTTACCGATAAATTGCCGCGCATGCAATGTGCTTCTTTGTGCATCAATCCGCTTAATCCGAATGTTATGTATTTGGGAACAGGTGATGCAGATTACAACAGCACCGGCATGGGGGTATGGAAAAGTACGGATAAAGGAAAAACATGGGTACAATCCACCAGCGGGTTAGGCAATCGTTTAGTATCTGTGTTGTGGATTAATCCGGCTGATACCAACATGTTGCTGGCTGCTGGCGGAGATGGCATTTACAAAAGTACCAACGCAGGTGCTAGCTGGACCAAACGTACCACCATAAACGGAAGCTACAGGGATTTGGTACGCAAAGCATCAGCAGGCAGCCGTACTTTTTTTGCTGCAACAGATGGTGCAGTTTATCGCTCAGTTGATATGGGCGATACGTGGACGGCTCATACATTAGCCGGTACACCTGCCGGAATAAAGCTGGGTGTTTCACCCGCTGATTCTAACGTGTTGTATGCCGTTGCCTGGTCCAACGGAGCGAACAAATTTGGCGGCTTGTTTAAATCAGTAAATGATGCCGCATCGTTTACGTTGCAATCTGATACACCCAATGTTTTAGGTTACAGTTCAACCGGCAGCACACAAGACGGGCAAGGAGCCTATAACTTATGTATTGCCGTTGACCCGCTTAATATAAACACTATTTATGTAGGAGCTATTTGTGTTTGGAAATCAACCACTGGCGGCACTACATGGTCATTAAGTTCACCTTGGGCTTTTGGGGTGCATGCAGATAAACATCATTTTGTTTTTTCACCTTACAACCCCAATAAATTGTACCTCACACATGACGGTGGAATGGATCGCACACTCAATGGCGGAAGCACATGGACCACCATGAGCGATGGTTTATCTGCCTCTGAGTTTTACAAGATGGGACAAAGTATTTTGCGAAAAGAGATTCTGATAGGCGGTTTGCAGGATAACGGGCTGAATATTTACCGCAACGGAATTTTTTACACCATAAAAGGCGGTGACTGGACAGGCGATTTTCATTTTGACCACAAGGATACCAATGTGCTTTATTTTAATGGAGGCAATAGACGTTTTGTAACCGGAGGCGAAGAGAGCATTAACGGACAGGGAAATTATTTGCTGCACCCAACTGATACCAATATACTTTTTTACGGCAGTACCAATTTGTACAGAACCACCAACCTGAAAGCCAGTCCTTCCACCGCTGTTAACTGGACGCAAATTTCTTCCTTGGTGGGCACAGCCACAATTAACACATTGGCCGTTTCGCGTGCAGCCGCTCAAACTGTTTATTATGCCATGAATAACGGAACATTGTTCAGATGCGAACAATGTGCTTCATCAACACCAAATATTGTTCAGGTAACCACTAAGCCCACGGGAAATATCAATCAGATAATTCTTCACCGTAAAGATACTAACTGTATTTTTATTTCCATTGGCAGTAAACTTTACCGCTCCTCCAATTACGGGCAAACGTGGAACGACATTTCCCAAAACCTGCCTGCTATTAACATTGTAAAAGTACTGGTAGATGAGAATACACAAGACACAGTTACCTACGTTGCCAATGCTTTAGGTATTTATTACAATCGCAGGTTTCAAAACAGTTGGAATACTTTTTCAAGTTCATTACCTACCATTGCCCCCATCAGCGATATGGAGTTGTATCAGGATACTATCAATCCCGATAACAGTCGCATTCGTATCAGTACCTATGGAAGAGGCATATGGCAAACGGATTTATTCAGAAGCATTCGCAAAGCACCCACAGCCGATTTTACACTACATAAGACCACAGGTACCTGTAACGGAATTTATATTCTGAATGATATTTCTATTAATTCTCCTGCTTCACGTGTTTGGAGAATCACTCCTTCAACCGGATGGACATACATCAATGCCTCCGATTCCTTATCACGTTCACCGGAAATTAAATTTACCACAGCAGGAAGTTACCTGGTATCGCTACAGGTTACCAACAGTAATGGCACATCCTACAAGAATGAATACCTGCACCACTCCACCCTTAGCATATCACCAACCTGTAATCCGGCTACAACAACCCTTGGAGGATATACTATCGGCATCTATAAATTTGAATTAAACAGCATCAACAATTCATCTTCGTATACCACCAATGCCAGTCCGAATGGAGAAGATTACACCTGCAACATCAGTACACGTTTGCGACCCGCAGCAACATACTCCGCAGCAGTAACCAATGGTAATTCATATGCTGAAAATTGTCGCATTTACATTGATTACAACAACAACGGCACCTATGAAACCACAGAGCTGGTGGGTTCCATTGCGTCAGGTTTAGGCAGACGCACCACTAACATCACGGTACCCGCAACCGGCATTACCTACAACACCTATTTGCGTTTACGGGTAATAAGTGATTACAATACACTAACAGGGCCATGCAACACACTTACCTACGGGCAATACGAAGATTATGCAGTGATGATTGATTCAGTGCGACCACGGGTAAGTATGTCGTTCACTAAACCATTTGTACACAAAGTTTTTCCGGTAACATTTACACTTAGCAAACATGTATCGGGCTTTGACACTTCAGATATTGTAGTGACCAACGGAGTGATTACCTCATTCACACAAACCGGTTTGTTAACCTATGTAGCCAACGTAAAGCCAATCAATAACGGAACAGTAACGGTATCAGTTCCCGTAGGAAAACTTCGCGATGAGGCAGGCAATACTAACCCTACAGCAACAGATTCTACCACCTTCAGACTGGCATTTACTTCCTATACATTCAATGGGATAAGTGTTAGTGACAGCATCAGCATCACACCTGCGGGCGGAAATATTTATGTACGGGTTCCGTTTAATACGTTACTCTCCAATCTTACGGCAACATTTACAACAACGGATAACGCCACTGCAAAAATCGGTTCTGTTACTCAGCAGAGTGCAACTACAACCAACTCATTTATTTCGCCAGTAGTATACACACTTACCTCAACCGATAATCAGATTACCAAACAGTTTACAGTCTACGTAACTGTGGAGCAGAATAAACTGTGCAGCTTGCTTACCTACAGCTTTATTAATCCGGCTACTTCAGGAACTATACAACATGTAACGGGCGGAGGCTCTGTCAATGTACAGGTACCATTCAGTACACCCTTAACCAATCTGGTGGCCGCTTTTACTGTATCCGATAGTGCAAAAGTGTACATCAACCAAGTGAGGCAAACCTCAGGTGTAACAGCCAATGATTTTAGTACAACAGTTCAGTACAAAGTAGTGGCACAAGACACCAATTATTCCCGCACGTATGTGGTTCAGGTATCCACAGGTGCCAGCACAGCCTGCGATATGTTTACTTTCGGGTTCAATCAACCTGCAACCTCAGGAAATTTTACGGCAACATCTTATGGCGCTTTGGTTAAAGTTGATGTTCCTTTCGGTACCTCACTATCGGCATTAACAGCGGTATTTACGCACTCAACAAATGCTACAGTTAAAATTGGTACTACCACTCAGGTAAGCGGAAGTACCTCCAATAGTTTTACGGATACAGTCATTTATGTTGTTACTGCTCAAGATGGCACCACAACTAAAACATACAAAGTAGTAGTGAATGTTTTGCCCAATACAGCATGTGACTTGTTGTCCTTTGCTTTGGTAAATCCTTCTGTAACCGGCAGTATTCAACCCACTACTAACGGAGGTAATGTGTACCTCACGGTTCCGTTTGGTACTGATGTAACTAATCTGGTAGCCTTGTTTACCACCTCGGCCAATGCAACTGTAAAAAGCAATAACATCATTCAGCAAAGCGGGGTTACGTCCAACAGTTTTGCTCAACAAATAGTGTATACCATTTTGTCGCAAAGTGGTACAAACAGCAAACAATATATCATTCATGTGCAGGTGTTGTCCAACACTGCCTGCGATTTACTTTCTTACGCTTTAGCAACTCCTGCCATTGCGGGAACTATTCAGCCAACGGCCAACGGAGGCAATGTGAGCCTGTTGGTTTCTCCTTCACTTAATTTAACTGCGCTTACATCGGTATTTACTTTGTCAAGTAATGCGCGGGCTACAGTAAACAATGTGCTACAACAAAGCGGAGTAACGGTGAATAATTTTTCTTCTCCTTTTAACTTGGTGGTACATTCACAAGATTCCATGTTTACCAAAACGTATGTGGTAGCTGTAACGCTGAATACCGGAGACGGGGAGTTGAGCCAAAATGCTACAGCCAAAATTTATCCTAACCCTTCCAAAGGAGTATTTACTTTTGAGTACCAACCACTCACTGACTATAAAGAAAACCTTTACTGGAGTATACGTGATGTGTTGGGCAGAGAAATAAAGCAGGAGCAGGTTACTTGTGATAATACACTAGTTACAGGCACTATTGATTTGCAAAAAGAAGCCAAAGGAATTTATTACCTGCACTACAAGGCAGGAGATGATTGGGGAGTGATTAAATTATTGGTGAAGTGAAGTTTTTGGCACTAAAGACTATACCGTCATTGCGAGCCTGTACTCAGGCGTGGCAATCTCCCAATGGGAACTCTGTTCTTCTTAAGGGGACTGCTTCGTTCCTCGCAATGACGTTTCTTGAAATGGGTGTAAGACTAAGCCACTCCACTACCATTGGTAGTGAGCACAGCAGGAGAAACAAAAACCAGTTGACCATTCGTGTCTTTAGCCATAAGAATCATGCCTTGCGATTCAATGCCTTTCATTTTGCGCGGAGCTAAATTGATGAGTATACACACTTGCTTACCGATGATATCCTCAGGTTGGTGGTATTCAGCAATACCTGAAACCACGGTACGTTGATCAATGCCCGTATCAATTTTTAACTTCAGTAATTTATCGGTTTTGGGTACACGCTCGGCCTCTATAATAGTACCTACACGAATGTCTGTTTTGGCAAAATCATCAAAAGTAATTTCAGCTTTAGCCGGTTCAATGGCTGAAGTGGTTGCAGGTGTATTCATCATTTTGCTGGCCTCCAGTTTGGCGAGTTGTTTTTCGATGTCGGAGTCTTCGATGGGTCGGAAAAGTAATTTGGGTTCATCAACCTGATGTCCTATGGGTACTATTAGTTCTGATGGAGCTGTTGGTAAGTATAATTTATCCCACGTTAAATCTTTGTCAGATAGTTTAAGAAATGACTTTAGATTAGTGTAGGTATTTGGCAAGAAAGGTTTGCAGGAAATGGCAATGGCTGCAATAATCTGTAAATTAAAATTAAGAATCCTTGCCACCGCGCCTTGATCTTCTTTGAATAATTTCCAGGGTTCGGTTTCTTGCAGGTACTTGTTGCCTTTTCTTGCTAGGTTTATTATTTCAAACAACCCGTCTCTGAAACGAAAAGTTTCTATGTGCTCCTCAAGTCTTTTTTTATACGAAAGTGAATGTGGGAGATCAGTAAAATCCTGAACAATATCATAGGCAACTGAGTCGGGAACTAAATAGCTGGTCTCATCAGTTGTATTTACACCCGAGAAGAATTTATGTTGAAGAACAGCAACTCTATTTACGTAATTACCCAGTATAGCCACCAACTCATTATTCACCCTGGCCTGATAATCTTTCCAACTGAAATCGCTGTCTTTCGTTTCCGGAGCAATGGACGTGAGCACATAGCGCAATTCATCCTCGCGGCCCGGGAAGTCTTCCAGATATTCATGTAGCCACACTGCCCAGTTGCGGGAGGTAGAAATTTTTTCGCCTTCTAAATTTAAAAATTCATTGGCCGGTACGTTGTGCGGGAGAATATAATTTTCGTGCGCAATCAACATCATCGGGAAAATGATGGCATGAAACACAATGTTGTCCTTACCTATAAAATGAATGAGAGCGGCCTCATCGCTTTGCCAGTATTTTTTCCAGTCGTTACTGTGGTTTTCTCCGTTTACTAAACTGTTAAGTTCATCATCAGTAAGCACAGATTCTGTACTGTCCACGTTTGCACTATATTTTTGCTCAAAGTATTCTTTGGTGGCCGAGATGTAACCGATGGGTGCGTCAAACCACACATACAGCACTTTTCCCTCGGCATCTTTTAACGGTACGGGTACACCCCAATCCAAATCACGTGTCATTGCACGTGGTTGTAAACCTTCTTTGAGCCAACTATTGCATTGGCCCTTGATATTGCTTTTCCAACCATCAAATAATTTAATGTAGTTTGAAAATTTTTCTGACAGAGGAATATATGAGTCTTGAGTTGGGTGTTGAATCTCGCCCATAGGCAAAAACCAGTTTTTGGTTTCTTTCAAAACCGGAGCTGCACCGCTTAATGCTGAGCGCGGATTAATCAAATCCATCGGACTTAAACTGCTACCGCATTTTTCGCATTGGTCGCCATAGGCATTTTCATTGCCGCATTTGGGGCAGGTACCTTGTATGTAGCGGTCGGCTAAAAACTGCTGCGCGGTTTCATCGTAATACTGTTGGGTAATTTCTTCTTTGAAAACACCTTTGTTGTAAAGCGTTTTGAAAAACTCCTGAGCCGTATCGTGATGTGTTTTGGAAGAGGTGCGTCCGTAATAATCAAACTCAATACCAAAATTTTTAAACGCATCACCCATTAACCGGTGGTAATGGTCAACCACCTCTTGCGGAGTTTTACCTTCCTTTTTAGCCTTGATGGTAATAGGAACTCCGTGTTCGTCACTGCCGCAGATAAAGAGTACATCTTTTCCGGTAGCACGTAAATAGCGTACATAAATATCAGCCGGTAAATAGCAGCCTGCCAGGTGCCCGATGTGAACGGGGCCATTGGCATAAGGAAGTGCAGCTGTTACCGTGTAACGTTTAAATTCTTTGCTCATAAAGTGCGCAAAGATATGATTTTGCGGTTATTTAAATGGGGTGAAAGCAAGAGTCTTTATCTCATTTTCATTATTTAAAGCCTTGTTCTTTTTGGATTTAGGATTACCTTCGCTAGTAACAAAAAGTTGAATATGTTACCTATCCGATGGAATTGGCTCTCGTTTATAGGGCTTGTAATTGTAGCGGCCCTGATTTGGACCAACCTGAAAAATTCGTCTTTTACATCACCTGCCAGTAACAACGGCTTGGTAGAAGTAATTAAGGTTTCAAAAACTGAGAGAAAGGATGCTCCTTTACCAGCTTTAACTCAAGATAACTGGCAGCAAAAAGTACAGCAAGACATAGCCTTGCGCGAGTACCACATCAACTACGCTGCTGATAAAAAATACCACCAAAGCCCTAACCGAGCCAACAATACGCGCATAACCTACTACCCTCAAAGCATCCAAATTGCACCACGCACATTAGAAGAGTATGAGGAAGTAAAACCCACCGAACCCAACGCAGAAAGAAAACTAAGTAAAACGTTTGAAGACTACACGCTTCAATTAGAGGTGAAAGGTTACGGTATAACCCAAAAAATAGTTCATCCGTTTCAGGCTCAAAAACTCATCAGCGAAAATAACGAAGCCTTTGCCAAAGACGGACACATGAAGGTGGAGTACATCAACAATGAACAAGGCACACGACAAAACTTTATCATCAATCAACCTGTAAAAGGCAACGAACTGGCTGTTCATTTAAACATCAACACCAGCCTTACTGCCACACAAGAAAATGAAGGCAGCATAAAATTCACCGGCAAACAAAACAGCACCCAACTTTACTACAATGATTTAAAAGTATGGGATGCCACAGGCAAAACACTACCTGCTCAAATGAAATTGAGCAATGAGGGTCAAGAATACGCACTCATATTAGCAGTAAATACAACGGGAGCGGAATACCCTATTACTATTGACCCTATTGTAACTAATGGTACTCCTGCCAATGCCAATCAGGCCTTAGAAGTCAATCAGGCTAATGCTGCTATGGGTATCTCCGTAAGAAGCGCAGGCGATGTAAACGGAGATGGCTATAGTGATGTGATAGTTGGTGCACAGTTTTACGATAATGTTCAGAGTAATGAAGGCGCAGCATTTGTATATCACGGTAGCGCTACAGGTCTAAGCTCAACGGCATCCTTTATGGTAGAGAGCAATCAGGCTAATGCTGAGATGGGCAACTCCGTATGCAGCGCGGGCGATGTTAATGGTGATGGTTACAGCGATGTGATAGTTGGTGCAGCTAATTACAGCAATGGTCAAAGCAGTGAAGGTGCTGCTTTTGTTTACCACGGAAGTGCTACCGGCCTCAGCACTGCGGCATCCTTTATGGTAGAGAGCAATCAGGCTAGTATTTATATGGGTTTCTCCGTAAGCAACGCAGGGGATGTAAATGGCGATGGTTACAGCGATGTGATAATTGGTGTAATTTACTACACTAACGGTCAAAGCAGTGAAGGTGCTGCTTTTATCTATCATGGCAGCATTACTGGCCTCACTACATCAGCATCCGCTATGGTAGAGAGTAATCTGGCTAATGCTTATATGGGCTTTTCAGTAAGTAGTGCAGGGGATGTAAACGGAGACGGCTATAGCGATGTGATAGTTGGTGCACGCAGTTACAACAACGGTCAAACAGATGAAGGCGCAGCTTTTGTATACCATGGCAGTGCCGGTGGCATTAGCACCACGGCATCCTTTATGGTAGAGAGCAATCAAGCTAATGCTTTTATGGGCAACTCCTTAAGTAGTGCAGGCGATGTAAATGGTGATGGTTACAGCGATGTAATAGTTGGCGCATATGGTTACAGCAACGGTCAATTGAATGAAGGTGTAGCCTTTGTTTACCATGGCAGCGCGAGCGGCCTCAGCACATCAGTAGCCGCTATGGTAGAGAGCAATCAGGCTAATGCTCATATGGGATTCTCCGTAAACACCGCAGGTGATGTGAATGGTGATGGGTACAGCGATGTGATAGTTGGTGCACGTCAATACACCAACGGTCAAAGCAGTGAAGGTGCTGCTTTTGTATACCATGGCAGCACTACAGGCCTCAGCACAACTGCTGCCGCCAGGTTAGAGAGTAATCTGGCTACTGCTTATATGGGCTACTCCGTAAACACTGCAGGTGATGTTAATGGTGATGGATTCAGCGATGTGATAGTTGGTGCATATAATTATACCAACGGCCAAGCGAATGAAGGCGCTGCTTTTGTGTACCACGGCAGTGCCAGCGGTTTATCCACCTCATCGAATGTTATTGCTGAGTGTAACAACGATGCCTCTTCCATGGGATTATCCGTTTCAGGTGCAGGAGACATCAATGAAGACGGGTACAATGATATTATTGTAGGTGCTCCGGGTTTTGATAACGGACAAGCAGCAGAAGGTGCAGCGTTCATTTACCACGGTAGTGCTACGGGTATTTCAGGCACTGCAACAACAGTGCTCGAAAGCAATGATGTAGCGGCCTATTTTGGTCAGTCGGTAAGCGGTGCAGGCGATGTGAACGGGGATGGGTACAGTGATGTGATAATCGGAGCTTACCTGTATGATAACAATCAGTCAAATGAAGGTGCAGTTTATATTTATCAGGGTAGTGCATCGGGCATAGTCTCGGGCAGTCCGCTCATTATCGAAAGAAACCTGGCCAATGCCAATTTGGGCTGTTCAGTTAGTGCTGCGGGAGATGTAAACGGAGACGGATACAGTGATGTTATAGCAGGTGCAGATTATTACGCCAACGGACAATCCAACGAAGGCGCAGCCTTTTTATATTACGGCAGTTCCACCGGCACTACCACTACCGGAGCTGTGATGCTGGAGCTCAATATAGCCAGCAGTTACTTTGGTGATGCTGTAGGTTGTGCAGGCGATGTAAACGGAGACGGATACAGCGATGTGATTGTTGGGGCTGAACGGTTTACCAATGGTCAGACAGAAGAAGGTGCGTTTTGGGTGTTTCACGGAGGTGCTACGGGTTTAAACACTACAGCAGCGGCTAAGGTGGAAAGTAATCTGGCTTCGGCTCATTTGGGTATATCAATCAACTCAGCAGGCGATGTAAACGGAGATGGATATGGAGATATTATTGCAGGGGCTTATGCCTATAGCAATGGCCAGTTATACGAGGGGCTGGCCTATGTGCATCACGGTAGTTCGGGAGGTGTTAATACTAGCCCTGCCACCACACTTGAGTGTAATGTAGCCAGTGCGTATTTCGGATACTCGGTGAGTAGTGCAGGAGATGTAAATGGTGACGGTTACAGTGACGTGCTTGTGGGTGCATTCTCTTATGCTAACGGACAAACGGGCGAGGGAGCAGTATTTATCTACCATGGGAGTTCTTCAGGAATAAGTTCTACGGTTGCAATGATTGCTGAAAGCAATACTAGCAGTTGGAACATGGGCCGTTCAGTAGCATCGGCAGGTGATGTAAATGGCGATGGATATAGTGACGTATTGTTTGGGGTTAGCGGTTACACCAATGGTCAAACGAGCGAAGGCGCAACCTTTGTTTACTACGGCAACGGTGGTAGCACCGGCAGGCGCAACAACTTGCGTTTATACAATACCGATTTAAGTACACCCATTCAACAAAGCAATAAAACTAGCAGTAGCTTTGGCTTAGGTTTATATACCTCTTCTCCTGAAGGTAGACAAAAAGTAAAAATGGTGTGGGAAGTAAAAACACAAGGCCAACCTTTTAGTAGTGCGGGTGGTAAAATTACCAACAGTGTAAGCAATACTTCGGTACAAAGCAGCTACAGCAATACAGGTCTCACGGGCACCAACTTAAACAACCTGGTGAGCAAACCCGGCCAGCAAACCAAAGTACGTTGCCGTGTACAATATGATTTGGTTACCAGCATCACAGGTCAAAAATATGGCCCGTGGCGTTACCCGCAGGGATACCTTAACGGACAACAGGGTATGAGCAGCACGCCACTTCCGGTAGAGTGGTTAAGCTTTACCGCCCAATGGTTACAAGAGGGAGAAAGCGCCCAACTGAACTGGAGCACCGCCTCAGAAAAAAACAACAGCCACTTCACCCTATTAAGAAGTATTGACGGTCAAAACTGGGAAGAGGTAACACAAGTAAACGGAGTAGGTACAACTAACAACATCAGCCAATACACCTACATCGACAACTCACTTAAACACCTAAACACATCAACACTTACACACCTCTACTACCGCCTTATGCAAACCGATTACAACGGTCAGTTTAGTTTTAGTGATATAAGGGAGTTAAGTGTAGCAACAGAATCAGGTATTTCAGTTTCGCCCAACCCGGGCATCCATCAGGTCATTACTTTAAACCAGCCCGCAGCAACAGATTTGCCTTACATCATTATTGACATTAAAGGCAAAGAAGTTGGCAAGGGTATCATAGCAAAGGGCAGCATACAACAAGCCATCAGTTTACAGCATTTACCTTCTGGGGTATATTTGGTGAATCTGCAACAAGACGGTAAGGTACATGCTGTAAAAGTGGTGCGATAATCGGCACATAACATAGGAATTATCAACTGAATAGGTATATTTGTTTGTTAAAACCAACTAATATGCTTCCTGTCTTTTCCAAAGCTTCATCTGTTACAGCAGCTATAATTTTGCTCGGGTTATTTTGTGCTAACTTTTATGATAAGAGTTCTACCCAACTCACCGTAAAAATAGAAACTGAGGTAATTCCGGCTCCCGACTTTTGCAATGCAACTAACAACCCTCTTCCGGCTCACACCAATCAAGATAACTGGCTGCAAAAAGTACAGAAAGACATAGCCTCTCGCGAGTACCACATCAACTACGCTACGGATAAAAAGTACCACCAAAGCCCTAACAGAGCCAACAACACACGTATAACCTACTACCCTCAAAGCATCCAAATTGCACCACGCACTTTAGAAGAGTTGGAGGAAACACCTTCAATCGAACCAAACGCAAAAAGAAAACTAAGTAAAACGTTTGAAGACTACACGCTTCAATTAGAAGTGAAAGGTTACGGTACTACAAAAAAAATAGTTCATCCGTTTCAGGCTGAAAAGCTCCTCAGCGAAAACAACGAAGCCTTTGCCAAAGATGAACACATGCGGGTGGAGTACATTAACAATGAAGAAGGTACAAGACAAAACTTTATCATCAATCAACCTATAAAAGGCAACGAGCTGGCCGTTCATTTAAACATTAACACCAACCTTACCGTTACACAAGAAAACAAAGGCAGTATAAAATTCACAGGCAAACATAAAAACACCCGACTTTACTACAACGATTTAAAAGTATGGGATGCCACCGGTAAAATACTACCTGCTCAAATGAAACTGAGTAACGAAGGCCAATCACACGCCCTCGTATTAGCAGTGAATACAGTCGGAGCAGAATATCCTATTACTATTGACCCTATTGTAACTAATGGTACTCCTATAAACGCTAACACCTTAATGGAAAGCAACCAAGTCGATGCACAGATGGGTTATTCTGTATCCAGTGCAGGCGATGTGAATGGTGATGGTTACGGTGATGTGATTGTTGGGGTGGTTAAGTATGATAATAGTCAAACTGATGAGGGTGCTGCTTTTATCTATCATGGTAGCGCAACAGGTATAAGCTCAACTGTTACAACAGTACTTGAGAGTAATGTAAGCGGAGCTTATTTTGGCAAGTCTGTTTCATATGCTGGAGATGTGAATGGAGATGGTTATAGTGATATCATTGTAGGTGCACCCAATTATGCAAATGGTCAAACTGATGAGGGTGCTTTTTTTGTTTTTAATGGAAGTGTAAGTGGTCTAAATACGTCATACTCCAGAATGGTTGAAAGTGATCAGGCAAATGGCATGCTTGGAATTTCTGTTTCTTTTTCAGGCGATGTAAATGGAGATGGTTATAGTGATGTAGTGGTAGGATTTTATGGATATACTAACGGACAAACTAATGAAGGAGCTTTTATGATTTATCATGGAGGTGCTTCTGGTATTGGTGCATCTTTTTCGTGTTTCGTTGAAAGTAATCAGGCATCAACATTTTTTGGGAATGCAGTAGCGTGCGCGGGTGATGTAAATGGTGATGGTTACAGTGATGTTATTATTGGGGCTCTTGAATATGATAATGGCCAAACTGACGAGGGTGCTTTTTTTATATACCATGGAACAGCATCTGGCCTATCAACTACCGCAGCATTAATGGTTGAGTCAAATCAGGCAAGTGCCAGAATGGGCCAGTCGGTTGCATGTTCAGGTGATGTGAATGGAGATGGTTACAGCGATGTGGTTATAGGTATTCCCTTTTATACTAGTGGGCAAAGTAATGAAGGGGCCACTATGATATACCATGGCTCATCTACTGGTATTGGAGGTAGTCCTATAATTACTTTAGAGTCAAATTTTGCGGGAGCACGAATGGGTACTTCTGTATCAAGTGCAGGTGATGTGAATGGGGATGGGTATGCAGACGTAATAGTAGGCGTTCCATTTTTTGCTAATGGTCAAACCGATGAAGGGGTTGCCTATGTTTTTCATGGGGGGGCTTCAGGTATTTCAGGTTCTTACGCTTCAATTATTGAAAGTAATCAAGCCGGCTCTAACATGGGTTGGGATGTATCTTGTGCAGGCGATGTAAATGGTGATGGGTATAGTGATATAGTTACTTCAGCACAGGAATATGCAAATGGTCAAACAGATGAGGGCGCAGCTTTTGTTTTCCATGGAGGTGCGTCTGGAGCTCATACTACTCAAAATGTATTAATTCAGAGGGATGTAACAGATGCTCGCTTTGGAAGGAGTATTTCTTTTGCAGGAGATGTAAATGGAGATGGCTACAGTGATATGATTGTTGGCGCAGTCAAAGCAAGTAATTCATCTATTTTATCTTATGGAGGTGCCATTGGGTACTATGGATCTGTAACAGGTATTTCTTCAGCTAACTGGTCAGTTTCTGGAAGTATTAACAATTCTAATTTTTCTACTTCTATCAGCAGTGCCGGTGATGTAAACGGGGACGGTTATAGTGATGTAATTGTCGGGGCTTATTTTATTAGTAATGGTCAAAATCAGGAAGGAGCTTTTTATGTTTATCATGGCAGTGCAACCGGTTTGTCAACAACACCTGCAACTTCGGTTGAATCTAATCTTGCAAATACGTGGCTTGGTTATGCAGTTGCGGGTGCAGGCGATGTAAATGGCGATGGGTATAGCGATGTAGTAGTTTCAGCACCATGGTACATGAATCAACAAGGTGCTGTTTATATATACCATGGTTCTGCATCAGGGATTCAATCTACTCCAGCAAGGTCTCTCACGAGTATAAATTATATTACAAATTTATGTGCAGGGGGTGATGTAAATGGTGATGGGTATAGTGATATTATACTTCCTTATCCTACACATACTAATGGACAATATAATGAGGGGCGTTTAAGAGTTTATCATGGAAGTCCATCAGGAATAGGGTCTTCGTTCAACACACATATTGAAACCAATGTTAATAATGCACGTTTAGGGACCTCGATAAGTATGTGTGGCGACATAAATGGCGATGGGTACAGCGATGTTGTTTGCGGCAATGAAATGTTCTCTAATGGCCAGCAGGAAGAGGGGGTTATTTATGTTTTTCAAGGTAGTGCATCAGGCCTTAGTTCTACTCCTGTTAATACAATTGAAAGTAATTCTGCATATTTAAATTTTGGTGCAAGTGTAAGCATCGTAGGCGATGTAAATGGTGATGGTTATAGTGACGTTGCCGTTGGTGCTCCAAGATACACAAACGGACAGCTTCAAGAGGGTTGCGTTTACATTTATCATGGCAGTACAACGGGAATTTCGTCCATTCATTCAGTTATTTTAGAGAGCAACATTGACTATTTAGCTTTTGGAAGGAAAATATCGGGTATTGATGATGTAAATGGCGATGGTTACTCCGATATAGCAATAGGTGACGAAGATTACGATAATGGCCAAAACAACGAAGGAGCAGCCTTCATTTATTACGGCAACGGTGGAACTACAGGCAGGCGCAACAACGTACGTTTATACAATACCGATTTAAGTACCCCCATCCAACAGAGTAATAAAACTAACAGTAATTTTGGCTTAGGTTTATATGCCTCTTCTGCGGAAGGCAGACAAAAAGTAAAAATGGTATGGGAAGTAAAAACACAAGGTCAACCTTTTAGTAGTGCCGGTGGTAAAATTACCAACAGTGTAAGCAATACTTCCGTACAAAGCAGCTACAGCAATACCGGCTTAACAGGCACCAACTTAAACAACCTGGTGAGCAAACCCGGGCTGCAAACCAAGGTACGTTGTCGCGTACAATATGACTTAACCACGAGTGTAACAGGTCAAAAATACGGCCCTTGGCGTTACCCGCAGGGTTACCTTAACGGACAGCAGGGTATGAACAGCACACCTCTTCCGGTAGAGTGGTTAAGCTTCACCGCCCAATGGTTACAAGAGGGAGAAAGCGCCCAACTGAACTGGAGCACCGCCTCAGAAAAAAACAACAGCCATTTCACCCTTTTAAGAAGTATTGACGGGCAAAACTGGGAAGAAGTAGCCCAAGTAAACGGAGCAGGCACCACCAACAACATCAGCCAATACACCTACATCGACAACTCACTTAAACACCTAAACACATCAACACTAAAACACGTGTATTACCGCCTTATGCAAACCGATTACAACGGTCAGTTTAGTTTTAGTGAGGTAAGGGAGTTAACACTAGAGCCACAATCGGGAATATCAGTTTCACCCAACCCGGGCATCAATCAGGTCATTACTTTAAACCAGCCCGCAGCAACAGATTTACCTTACACCATTATTGACATACAAGGCAAAGAAGTTGGCAAGGGTATCATAGCAAAGGGCAGCATACAACAAGAAATGAGTTTGCAGCATTTATCGTCCGGAGTGTATTTCCTGAGCTTAGAGCGAGACGGTAAAAAAGAGAGCATCAAACTCATCAGACAATAATTTATTTTTGTTGATGCAAGTTTGGCTACAGCGAATTCCTCTACTGCTTTTTTTTATTACGATATTTTCTTTTTCGCTGCGCTACCTCTCCGACCATGATTTGGGTTTTCACCTGAAAGGGGGTCAGTGGATATGGGAGCATAAAGCAGTACCGGATAAAGACACTTACACCTATACCGTAAATCAAAACGATTACATTGATAGTCATTGGCTCTTTCAGCTGGTGGTATGGGGCTTTTACTCACTTGCAGGATACAGTGGCGTAAGTTTACTGGTGGCCATTTTAATTACCGTCATTTTTTATATTCAGTGGAAACTTCTGCGAACTTACATTTCAATAACAGAAGGTATTGTATTGTTAATGTTGGTAGCGCTTATCATACAGTTCAGGTTTCATTTGCGTCCGGAGTTGATTACCTGGATGTGTATCAGCCTATACTTATTAGTATATCAAACCTATTTGAAAAAGAAGTCAAATGCCATTTATTGGTTATTTTTTGTGCAACTTATATGGGCCAATTGTCACGGGCTTTTTATACTGGGCTGGTTGATGTGTGCTGCTTTTTTTATCAGCGATTGGTGGCATACTAAATCCATAGATAAGCGGCTTCTTCTGGTTGGAGCTTTGCAGCCAGTTGCTGCGCTTATTACCCCTTATGGAATAAAAGGCTTGCTGTTTCCTTTCTACTTGTACACCCGTTTGCAGGAGGGCAATGTAATGAACAACGCCATTTCAGAATTCAAATCCGTATTCGAGATACAAACTACTCCCAACAGTCCCTTTTCACCCGGAATTTTATATTATGGATTCGGAGGGTTTGTAGTGTTGTTTCTGATAAGTTTTATTTTCTCTCTGAAAAATAGAAAAGTATTTGAATGGATTATCGGATGTGCATTCCTTTTCCTTGCGATTAAAGCCATTCGAAATATACCATTGTTTCTTTTTGTTGGTGCACCATTTATTGCCGCAGCCTGGTTCAACATGAAAATAAGAGAGCGGCTGGTGGTATACTTTTCCGGCTATACTGCTCTTTTCAGAAGTATAGTTGCCTACTCTTTAATGCTGTTTCTTCTGCTTCTGTGGAACAACGGTTATTATAAACTTAACCGTAACGGCATCAAAACAGGGTTGGGATTAAATACATTGGCTTACCCCGTGGGTACAGGCAATTTTATCAACAGCAATCAGCTTTCAGGTAAACTAATTAATGACTTTAATACAGGCAGTTGGTTGGAGTGGCAGTTGGCACAACCTGTTTTTATTGATGGCAGATTAGAAGTAATGCGGGAGGAGTTTTTTGCTGAATACCAAAACAGCCAAACTCCCGATAGCCTAAAAAACATGTTGAATAAATACCAACCTGAATTAATTTTATTTGATTACATGAGTTCAGGTTCATGGCATATCCAACTGAATAAACTCAAAGAAGATTGGAGAATGATATTTGCTGATGAGGTTTCAGTACTTTATATGAAGAAAGGCTACAGAGAAGAATTTCAACCGTTCAGTTTTCGTTTGTTTTTAGTGAGGCAGGGTATTAACAATGAACTTACACAACAGCAGAAGTGGGAAATATTACGCATGCCACTACAAAGTACGGCCATGAAATTAAAAAACGCATTAACAGGCAGACTGAATTATCCTTTTGATGAATTAATGAAACCGGGCATATTTGCTTACAGGAACAAAGAGTTTAAGGTAGCTGAAAGGTTGTATCTGGAATTTATTAAACGTAGTGAAGGTGGTTATTATGAAGCTTTTGTTAATCTGGGCTCATTGTATACACAAACCGGAGAAACTGATAAAGCCATGTTTTGCATGCAAAAAGCATTGACTGTTGATGCCGGTAACCCCATTATTCTGAATAAAATAAAACAATTGCGCGAGCAGATGAATAAGAAATACCGTCATGCAGTACCCCAAGTTGAGAGCTAAATAGTACTTTTGTTTTAATGACTCCCCCATATCTACAAGCAGGAAGTAAAATAGGCATAGTAGCCACTGCACGAAAAATAACCTTAGAAGAATTACAACCCGCAGTTGATGTATTAGCATCATGGGGTTATGAAGTTGTATTCGGGAAAAATTTGTTTCAGGCTTCGAATCAGTTTTCAGGTACTGATGAACAACGCGCACAGGATTTGCAACAGATGTTGGATGATGAAACTATACACGCAGTAATTGTTGCGCGCGGAGGATATGGTTCCGTACGCATTATTGATCAAATAGACTTTGCATTATTTCAGCAACAACCTAAGTGGGTGATTGGTTACAGCGACATAACTGTGTTGCATAACCATATTCAACAAATCACAGGGATACCCACGGTGCATGCATCTATGCCCATCAACTTTCCTGCACAACAAAATAGCGGAGAGGCATTGAGTACATTGAGAAAAATGTTGCAGGGAGAAAAAATGCAGTACACTTTTGCACCTCATGCACTTAATAAGCAGGGCGCTGCCAATGGCATTCTGGTGGGTGGCAACCTGTCGGTGTTATACAGTTTACTGGGTTCAGTTTCTTTCCCCGATACAGATGGTAAAATTCTGTTTCTGGAAGATTTGGATGAATACCTTTACCATATTGACCGCATGGTGGTGGGTTTAAAAAGGGCAGGTGTATTAAGTAACTTAGCCGGTTTGGTAGTGGGAGGGATGAGTGATATGAAAGACAATACAGTTCCCTTTGGTAAAACAGCCGAGGAGATTATTGTTGAAGCTGTTCGTGAGTATGGATACCCCGTTTGTTTTAATTTTCCGGCCGGACATATTACAGATAACCGAGCCTTAAAAATGGGAGCGATACACAGCCTTTCTGTGAATTCAACCTGTACACTATTTGAGCAATAATTATTATATGAAACAACTCTACACCATTGCTTTTTTCCTCTTGTTTAACTTTACACAGCTTATGGCACAGTCACCAAATGAACGTATACTCATGGGCAGCATTACAACGGATTCGTTAAAGCGTGATACCTCTTTGCACTGGCTCCATGATGCCTCGGCTTATCAGGCAAAGCAAGTTGTACTTGATAAGTTAAAACAACACAACAGTAAATTATTCATTCAAGTGTTTTGTGGCAGTTGGTGTGAGGATACCCAGCGCGAGTTGCCGAAATTTTTGAATGTAGCTGAGGCCTCAGGGTTAAAGTACAGTCTTTATTTCCTTGACCGAAACAAACAAAGTACAGCAGGTGAAGAGAAAAAGTACAACATACTTTTTGTGCCTACGTTTATTGTGTTCTATGAAGATAAAGAGATTGGGCGGGTAATTGAAATGGCTCCAAAAGGAATTGAGAATCACTTAGCAGAAATGCTCAAATAGAAAGTGATTTACAGTTAACAGTCCACGATTTTTTGTTACCGTGGACTGCTCACCGTTATTTTTTAGAGTGTACGTTTTACTTCTACTTCCTCGTATCCTTCCAGGTTATCACCTACACGGATGTCGTTGTAACCGTCAATGTTCAAACCACACTCATATCCCGCTGATACCTCTTTCACATCATCTTTGAAACGTTTGAGAGAGGCCAGCTTGCCGGTATAAATAACTACACCGTCACGTATCAGGCGTATTTGCGTATTGCGGTTAACCTTACCTTCTGTAACATAACATCCGGCAATGGTTCCCACTTTGGTAATTTTGAATACATCGCGTATTTCAATGTTGCAGGTAATTTTCTCTACCATCTTAGGAGCCAACATACCTTCCATCGCAGATTTCACTTCTTCGATAGCATCGTAGATAATAGAGTACAAGCGCACATCTATTGATTCATTCTCGGCCAGTCTGCGGGCTTGTGATGAAGGACGCACATTAAAGCCGATGATGATAGCATCTGATGCAGCAGCAAGCAACACATCGCTTTCACTTATCTGGCCCACCGAGCGGTGAATTACATTTACGTGTATTTCATCATTACCCAGTTTGAGTAAGGAGTCGCTCAAGGCTTCCATTGAACCGTCCACGTCTGCTTTCACAATCAGGTTCAGTTCTTTGAAATTGCCTATAGCCAAACGTCTTCCAATCTCGTCCAGTGTAATGTGTTTCTGTGTACGTATGCCTTGTTCGCGTTGCAACTGGGTGCGCTTGTTGGCAACTTCACGTGCTTCCTGTTCTGTTTTGGTAGATACAAATTTATCACCCGCAGTAGGTGTTCCGTCAAATCCTAATAATACAACAGGAGTTGATGGTCCGGCTTCTTTCATTTTTTTACCGCGTTCGTCAAACATGGCCTTTACTTTTCCGGAGTGAATACCTGCGAGAATTGGATCACCTACACGCAGGGTTCCTGCCTGTACCATAACCGTAGTTACAATACCGCGGCCTTTATCTAAGGTAGCTTCTATTACACTACCCACTGCACGTTTATTCGGATTAGCTTTTAGCTCCAGCATTTCAGCTTCAAGTAAAACTTTTTCCAACAACGCTTCTATGTTCAGTCCTTTTTTGGCTGATATTTCCTGGCACTGGAATTTACCTCCCCAGTCTTCTACCAGTATGTTCATGCCGGCCAGTTGTTCCTTAATTTTTTCAGGATTGGCACCTTCGCGGTCAATTTTGTTTATAGCAAATACAATAGGAACAGCAGCTGCCTGCGCATGGCTGATGGCCTCGCGCGTTTGTGGCATCACACTATCATCCGCTGCAATTACTATAATAACAATGTCAGTAATTTTAGCACCACGCGCACGCATCGCAGTAAACGCTTCGTGACCCGGAGTATCCAGGAAAGTAACGTGTTTACCATTGGCCAGTGTTACTTCGTAAGCACCTATGTGCTGGGTAATACCTCCCGCTTCACCGGCAATTACATTGGCTTTACGGATGTAGTCCAGTAAAGATGTTTTACCGTGGTCAACGTGACCCATTACGGTAACAATCGGTGCACGGGATTTTAAATCTTCCGGTTTGTCTTCGTCTTCCTCTACTGTTTCCACAGCTTCAGCTGTAACAAAGTCCACCTCATATCCGAACTCATCGGCTACAATGCTGATGGTTTCTGCATCCAGTCGTTGGTTGATGGATACCATCATACCCAAACTCATACAGGCCGATATAATTTCGCTGATGGTTACGTTCATCATTTTTGCCAGTTCATTGGCAGAAACGAATTCAGTTACCTTAATGCGTTTAGCATCGTTGTTTTCGTTCTGTAATTCGAGTTCTTCGGCACGTTGATCGCGCTTCTGTTTTCTGATTTTGGAACGAACAGCTCCTATATTTGGTTTACTTCCGGGGTTTAAGCGGGCCAACGTTTCTTTCAGTTTATCCTGAATTTCTTTGTCGGTAATTTCTTCTTTAGGTGTATCGCGGTTAGCTGGTGCAGGACGTCCTTTCTGGAATCTGTTTCCACCTCCGGTGTGTCCTCCTCCTCCGTATCCGCCCGGTCTGTTTTGTCCGCCTGGTCTGTTGTTGCTGTTATTATTACCACCACCTCTGTTATCTCCGGGTGTAGAGGGTTTGTTATTATCGTCTTTCTTAAACTGCGAATCGGTACCGCCAACAAAACCTATTTGTTTGCGTTTACGTTTCTTCTTCAGTCCGTCAATATTATCTGATGAGGCTACGGGCTTTTTCTTAGGTTGCTCAACAGGCAATTCGATTTTGCCCATTACCTTTAATCCCTGCAGTTTGTCGGCTTTGGCAATCACCAATTCCGACTCTACCGGTTGTTCAACAGGTGCCACTTTTACAGGCTCAACAACAACAAGAGGTTGAACCACTTCAACAACAGGAGCAGGGGTTTCGGTTACTATCGGTTCAGCAACGGGAGCGGGAGCAACCGGTTTTTCTGCTACTGGCTCTTCACTTACTTCTTTTGCCTTGCTTTTTTTAGCTTTGGGCTCAGGAGTTGCAACCGGAGTTTCTTCTTCTTTTGTCTTGGTCTTTTTAGTGCCTTTACCTTTTTTGTTTAAGGAGTCAAGGTCTATTTTGCCTACTACTTTTACTTCTAAGCGACTGTCATCAGGTGTTTCAGCAGTAGAAGTTGTTTCTTCAACCTTTTTTTCTACGATTGGTTCTGCTTCAGCTACCGGTGCCTCTTTAGCAGGCTCCACTGGCTCCTCAGGAACTTCAGTTTTTTCAGGTTTTGGCGCTTTGGGCTTTTCGGCTACAGGCTCAGTTGCCTTGTTAATTCCAAGTCCTGTGTTTTTTATCAGAATCTCATCTTCTTCCTCTTCAGCAGGAGTCGGTTTGGATGGAGTTGCAGGTTTTGCAACCACTTCTTCGCGCGCTTTGGTTTTAAAGCTGGTTACTATCTGCTTCGATTCCTGCTTGGCCTTTTTCTCTGACTGGAAAGCAGTGAGTAACAACTGGTACATGTTCTCATCGATTTTAGTAGTAGGTTTATTCTCTACTTTAAAACCTTTTTTGTCCAGGTGTTCAACTATGGTGGCTATACCAACGTTAAGTTCTGTGGCTACTTTGTTTAAGCGGTATGTGTTGTTTTCTGCCATTTATTCTTTCTCGTGTTCAATGTTACTTGTATTCGCCAAACTTGTGCATACAGATGGCTTCTCAGTTTTTTCAGGGTTAACTTTCAAATTCAGCTTTCAGAATGTTCATTACCTCTTTAACGGTTTCTTCTTCTAAGTCGGTTCTGCGCACAATGTCATCAATGGTTAAAGCGAGTACACTTTTAGCAGTATCACAACCAATAGATTTGAACTCGTCAATAATCCAGTTGTCAATTTCATCTGAAAATTCATCCAGATCAATATCGGTATTGTCATCATCCGTTTCACGGTAAACGTCAATCTCGTATCCGGTTAAACGGCCGGCCAGTTTAATGTTGAAACCTCCTTTACCAATGGCCAATGAAACCTGATCGGGTTTCAGGAACACCGCCACACGTTTTTGTTCTTCTTCCACTTTGGCTGAAGATATTTTAGCAGGGCTGAGTGAACGCTGGATAAGTAATGATAAATTACCGGTGAAGTTAATTACGTCAATGTTCTCGTTACGCAGTTCACGAACGATACCGTGAATACGGGATCCTTTCATACCTACGCAAGCACCAACCGGATCTATACGATCATCATAACTTTCTACAGCTACTTTGGCTCTTTCACCCGGCTCACGAACAATTTTCTTAATGGTGATTAAGCCATCGAGAATTTCAGGAACTTCCTGTTCGAACAGGCGTTCAAGGAACACCGGTGACGTACGGGAAAGTATAATGCGTGGAGTGCCGTTGTGTGTTTCTACTTTGTGTACCACTGCACGAATGCTGTCGCCTTTTTTGTAGTGATCAGCAGGAATCATTTCGTTCTTAGGCAGCAACAGTTCGTTTCCTTCGTCATCCAGAATCATCAGTTCTTTCTTCCAGATTTGGTAAACCTCTCCGGTTACAATCTCGCCTACGCGGTCTTTGTACTTACGGTAAAGTTCGTCTTTCTCCAGTTCCAGAATACGCGACATCAGGGTTTGACGGGCAGTAAGAATGGCCCTGCGACCAAACACTTCCAGAGCTATGGTTTCTGTGGCATCTTCGCCAATTTCAAAATCGGGTTCAATTAATTTTGCATCTGTAATGCTTATCTCAGTGCGGGGGTCTAGTACTTCACCGTCTTCCACAATCATGCGGTTACGGTAAATCTCTAAGTCACCACTCGAGTCATTGATAATGATGTCGAATTTTTCATCGGTACCGTACTTTTTACGCAGCATAGTGCGGAATACATCTTCTACCACACGTATCATGGTAGCACGGTCGATGTTTTTGAATTCTTTGAATTCCGAGAAGGAGTCAATTAATCCTAAGCTTTGATTGCTCATGTTATTTAAACTTTATAATTACGTTAGCGTGTTGAATATCGTTAAAATTGATGCGGTGTTCCTTGCCGATGGTTTTTTTATTGCGGTCTTTCTGATTTTCTACCATCAACAACTCTTCACCATTCAGTTCTTTAAATTTTCCGGCAAGTTCACTGCCGTCTTTCAGTTTTATGTCTAAATCCCTGCCCACATGTTGTTTGTACTGCCTCAACATTTTCAACGGACTATCAGCACCGGCTGAAGCAATTTCTATGGAGTAAGGGTGTTCATCTCCGTACAATTCTTCCAACTTGCCTGAAATCAGCCTGCTCAACTCCACGCACTGGCCTATCTGCACTCCGGCATCTCCGTCAATTTCTACGGCAATTTTCCCGCTGGTTTCGCTGGCGCTAACATTTACCAAAAAGAAGGGACTTTCTTGTAAAGCCTCTTCCAGCCAGTTAGTTACGCTTGTTTTTAGTTCTGTCATCAGTAAAAAAAAGAGGGGACCGCGTCCCCTCATCAATTCATTATCTGGTACAAATATAGGCAAATTTGCTAAAAGTGCAAGCATATGGCTCATTTTCACGTGTTGAAGCCGGAGGTGTCTTAATTTTAACACGCAGAATCACAATGATTTTATTTGTGTGGGCAAAGTTTTTTTAAAGCGGTTTTGTAGTACTGAAACAAAATATAAATTTGAGCGTTCAAAAGAAAGATGTTCAAAGCCATTACCAACGAAGTACAGGTAGCTGTAGAAACCTCCTACCAAACCAGTCGCTCTGACGGTTTTGCGGATGAGCACGTGTTTGCCTACCGCATTACCATCACCAACCTGGGCGATGCTACCGTGCAGTTATTGCGCAGGCATTGGTTTATTGTTGACAGTGTGGAGCAAAAGGAAGTGGAGGGTGAAGGCGTAGTAGGACAAAAACCGATACTGGAACCTGGTGAGTCACATGAATACATCTCCGGCTGCCATTTGCAAACTGAAACAGGTAAAATGTACGGTACCTATTTATTCGAACGTGTGGTAGATGGCTACCAGTTCAAGGTACGCATCCCCGAATTTCAATTGATAGTGCCGTTTAAGAATAATTGAGAGGATTTCTTAATACTGTATTCTGTCCGTGGTTGGCGTCCCCGCCAAACCACCAACGAGAAAACATGTTTATTCGGCAGCTGCTTATTATGAGGTATTGTTTAAATCTTTTCTACAATATTACACTGAGTGGTCGTAATTGAGGTGCTCGGATGGTTGGCGAGGACGCCAACCATTGACAGGACTTTATTTCAACTTTATTGGCTCACATCTTTTGTCCGTGGTTGGCGTCCCCGCCAAACCACACGAATATACTGTCCTCGCCAAACCACTTCCTTAGATTTGTAAACCAACAATTGAAACATTAACTTAGCTGTGTTGGAGTTACGACATTCCCGAATAGAGTTGGAGAATAAAATGCCTATGGAATATCCTTTAAAGAAAGCTATAAAAATCAATTGCTTACGAGATAAGATAATCAGTGCATCTTTAAGGATGTGTTTTCTGTTTCTTATTTTACTATTTATGGTTTCATGTAATGATAATGCTCCAGTAGAAAGAAATAAATTTAAGTACAAGTCAATTTTTTATTCTGAATTTAATCCTTTGTTTTTAGAAAAAGATTCGTTTCCTATCTCGGCATTTTATTTCAAATTAGATTCAGCCAACACAGTGATTGCTCAAATGAGTTATGAAGGTGAAGTGAGAAAATATATGGAGAAAAAATTCCCTGATTCTCTGGTTTCAGCTTTAAATTTACTTGTTGAAGCAGCTTTAAACGAAAGCAATTTAAACTTGAGAAGTAATTCTAATGACTCAGTTGACAAATCAATGTATTGCGGACGTCCAAGAGTATTAAAGGTGGTGAATCAGAATAGTGAAAAATCTTTTGGGTATTTTTCACACAAACCCAGATGTGCTGCGTTTGATTCATTATCAGCTTGGATATACGATCATACATTTGAGAGTGCAAAACAAATTAAATCTGTATCATTTCATTCAGATTGGAAAGAAATATGGGATAGTGCTATAGTTATAAAAAAGTATGTTATCCCTGAACTTAAGAGCGTGAAGTTTACTCCTCCTGTAATTAATGATTAAGAAATAACTATTACTACTGTCCGCGGTTGGCGTCCCCGCCAAACCGCAGCAGGTGCGCTTAACACCCGCAGTCGCTTTTTTTAGTTTCTTTCCCTTTTTTATCAATGATGCGAATGAGGCGACCTCGTTCATTGTAATGAAAGGTCCACTTTAAATGGCCCTTGCGGTATTTTTCCTGCTTGATTAATTGTCCTTTCTCGTTGTAGTATTTCCAGGTACCGCTGGCCAGTTTGTTTTTGAAACGGTTTTCGAGTTTCAGTTGTCCGTTGGAGAAGTAGTAACGGTGTTTGCCGTTAGCTAAAGAATCATTGCTTTGTGCGAAGGAACAAAGACCTGTTCCAAGCAGCAACCACAGAAGAAAAATTCGCCCATACATCATTCAAGAGAAATGAGTACCTGATTTTTTTCTACTTTATCCTGAGCGGCCACAGCCACCTTTTTGATAACACCTGAGCCGGGTGATTTGAGTATATTCTCCATTTTCATGGCTTCAAGCACCAGCAAAGGTTCACCTTTTTCAATGGTTTGTCCGGCTTTTACCAGCACACTTAAAACCATGCCGGGCATAGGGGCTTTAATGTCATTCATCTTGGCTGCACTCAGATTATCCATACCCAGTTGAGTCAGCAATTGATCAAAATGATCTTTTACACTTACCTCTATTTTTTTACCGTTTATTTTTAAAGTGTGCAGTTTAGTTGTTTCATCACTGCCCAGCAACTCTACGTGGTACGAGCCATGGTTAAACAACACATGCCTTGTACCATCAGGAAGTAAAGCCACATCTATATTGGCGGCCTCATTGTTGATGAACCACTGATCTTCTTTTTTTTCGATGGAATATTCTTTTCCGTTGACGAGCGCCTTGTACATAACTTGTAATCTTAAACGATTTGTTCCTTCTTTGTGTGCGGTTTCAAATTAACAACCAAAACATGAGATACGGAACACTTTTCATTATTTATACGTTTTTACTGCTTTCTGCCTGTCATACATCAAAGCAAACAAAACCTGTAGCAACTCCCGTAACAGTAGAGGAAGCGGCTGAAGAGGTTTCCTCCGAGGGAAAAGAATATCAACCATCAGCCAAAAGGGTACATGATTTATTGCACACCAAACTGGAGTTGAGTTTAGATTATGAAAAGAAGGAGGTAAACGGTATTGCTACCCTAAGTTTCAGGCCATATTTCTACCCCAGTAACGAGCTTGAACTGGATGCTAAAAATTTTGAATTCAAAGAAATAAAACTGCTGCGTGCTGACGGCAAAAGAGATTCTTTAGCATACAGTTACAACAACAAAAAAATTACCATTCAGTTAGATAGAAAATACCGCAACAACGAAACGTATACCTTGCGTATAGTGTACACGGCATTTCCTGAACGAAACGGTGCCAAAGGCTCAGCTGCTATTACTGATTCGAAAGGACTGTACTTTATTAATGCTGACAGGAAGGAAAAAGACAAACCCCGTCAAATATGGACACAGGGAGAAACGGAGTATGCCTCTTGCTGGTTTCCCACCATTGACTCACCGAACGAAAAAATGACGCAGGAAATTTACCTTACCGTAAATGAAAAAGACGTTACGCTTTCCAATGGTGAACTGATGTATTCCAATTTTAATAAAGACGGTACCCGTACCGATTGCTGGAAGCAGGATTTACCCCACTCACCTTACCTTACTATGATTGCGGTGGGGCCGTTTACTGTAACCAAAGAAGTGTGGCGCGATAGTGTGGAGGTAAGTTATTACCTGGAACAACAATACCAGCCGTATGCCCGACTTATTTTTGGCAACACGCGGGAGATGCTGGAGTTTTATTCAAAGAAGTTAGGGGTAAATTATCCCTGGAAAAAATTTGCACAAGTGGTGGTGCGCGATTTTGTGAGCGGAGCCATGGAGAATACAGGCGCTGTGGTTCACGGAGAATTTTTACAACACGATGCCCGCGAACATATTGATGACCCCCACGAGGATGTAATTGCCCATGAGTTGTTTCATCATTGGTTTGGCGATTTGGTTACTGCTGAATCATGGGCCAATTTACCATTGAACGAATCATTTGCGACTTACGGGGAATACTTGTGGATTGAACACAAATATGGGAAAGACGAGGCCGACTTTCATCAGTTGCTCGATTACCAGCAATACATGGGTGAGAGCATGAGAGAAAAAAAACGGATGATTCGTTTTTACCACAAAGACCCCAACGACATGTTCGACAACCACAGCTATCAAAAGGGTGGTTTGATATTGAACATGCTGCGTAACTATGTGGGCGATGAAGCTTTCTTTAAAGCCTTGCAGCTTTATCTTACCCGTCATAAATTTTCAACGGCTGAAATGCACCAGTTGCGTTTATGCTTTGAAGAAGTAACGGGCGAAGATTTGAACTGGTTTTTTAATCAGTGGTTCTACGGTAAAGGACATCCTGATTTGGAAACGTTTTATACCTGGCTGCCTGAAACCAGAGAAGTAAAATTGACGGTGCTGCAAAAACCAGGAACCGAAGAGACGAATTTTTTTCGTATGCCGGTGGATGTAGATTTTTGTGTGAGAGGTAAAGTAACCCGCGGGCGTGTATGGTTGGAAGGAGAAAGAGCCGTGTACCGCTTTAAGCTGGATACTGTTCCTGATTATGTGCTGGCAGATCCGGAGCGGGTTTTGTTGTGTACGCGCAATGATGTACGCACACAGCAGGAATGGTGGAATGTTTACCGCTTGCACACCTCCGCACTTATTCGTTTGCAGGCTTTTCAGCAACTGCATCCTGAGTGGACCAATGATTCTTTGCAACGCATATCTCTGGCAGCAGCAATCAAAGATCCCAGCTGGCACCTGCGCCTTGAGGCACTCGATGTGCTGGGGCAAACCAAAGCAGCTACCATTCAAAAATACCGCAGTCAACTTACAGACATGGCTGTCGGAGATGCTTATGCAGGTGTGCGTGCCACAGCATTTTACACACTTAAGAAAATTATTCATCCTGATATGAAAACGTTGTTGCTGGCAGGTACCAATGATTCAGCCTACTCCGCTGCAAGTGCTGCATTGTATGTGCTGGCCGAGTTATCACCTGATACGGCAACACTGATTGCTCGTTTGAATAAGCCAGTTCGGAGTCCGTACATGCGTCCGGTAGTGGCAGAGATTTTATCAAAACACAGTAAGGAAAACGAACAACTATTTTTTGAAGAAGTATATGCCAAGAATGATATCAACTCATTTTTCTATTACAGCTTTTATTTGTTACGTCAACAGGGAGATGCGTTGGAACAAGGTGTTCGTTTCTTAGAAAAGGCAGCACAAGGTGATAGCAAAGGACTAATGCCGATGGTATTGTCAGGGAACATATACCAGTTGCAGGAGCGTATGGAAAAAGAAATTCAGCAACACAAAGCTGATTTGCAAAAACTAAAAGAAGGAGACGCGCAGTACCTGATTGTGAAAGAAAAACTTCGCGTAGCCGAGGAATACAGCAACAGGTTATTGAAGATTAAGGTGGGGTACTAGTTAATTAAGAAGTTCCATGAACTTCTTTTAACGTAGCATCATGCAGAATATAGTGTCTGTGGGCTAGGCTACTGATATGTTTCTGCTGATGGTTTGTAATCAGAATGCCTTTGTGATGAGCTGCGTTATTTATATCATTTTTGAGTTGCTCAACCAGTACAGGTGACAACTTATTGAATGGCTCATCTAATAACGTAAACAAGGAGGGCTTATTTAATATCAGCTTCGTTTCCAAATACCTTAATTCTCCACCAGACAAATCAACTATTTTTGTGTTTGTCAGAGGTTGTAAAAAAGGGTCTTGTAAAAAGGCAGGCGTTAATTGTTTCCCAATAAACGTAGACACAGCTTTATGTAAACGAAATTGTGAAGGGATAAAAGGATGTTGAGGCAGGTAAGTTATTGTGTGAGGTAAAGTATAAGGTTTATTGCAAGGCATGCCGTTAATGCGGATGAATTTTTGATCAGCAGGCATGGTTCCGAAGATAATTTTGAGTAAGGTAGATTTACCAGTCCCGTTATTACCGGCAATGGAAATAATTTCTCCCGAGTTAATCTTAAGATAAATATCAGCAAGGACTTTTTTACCCTCGATTGTTTTTTGTACACTGTCTATCTCAATACAGTTAATCATAAACGGACGAGGGAGTGAATGATTACAACTATAGATAAATTGACGGCTATCGTAAATAACCACAGTTGGAGTTTTGTTGCACTCAGGTTTTGATAGAACACATAAGTGTTTTGATGCATCAATTCTTTATACAACAAGCTGAGCAAAGAGCCACCAGTTCCCCAACAAAGTAGAAATAGATCAATTAAGGAATGAAAAGCAAGTATTGCCATACATGCGGACAGACAAAAATTGACCTGACAAGTCGTTTTATAGAATTGGTAAAGAACCTGTAGTTTTGAAGCTGAAGGCATGCTCACTCTTAGCATTTATAATGCCACTACTTTCATCAGGTAGGTAAGTCTTCTTTTTTGCTGAAGCCTGTTGCAGCGGAGTGCTGAAAGGATAGCCTCGCTTATCTCGGTAACACACCTTTCGCGTTCAGACTTCGGCAAATCATAAAAGGCCATTGACGCGTTTTATTTTTCCAGATTGGTTTTGATATTGTTCAAGCCCTCCTGCATTTTACTGCCAATCATTTCATCCATACTCATAAAGAGACACATGAAGTTGAAAGGGTAAGGCATGCTGCTACTAAAATCGTTAATAACCTTAGTATGGTTTTCATCAATAGCTTCAAACTTTACTATGTTAATGGCTTCACCATCCATGGGTGTAATGAAATGAATTTTGTAATCAATTTCTTTGTTGGGAGTAATGGCTGTGATGGTTTGTTCCCCTTGTCCGTTAGGTTCGCTGTTCCAGGCCCATACCGAACCAACTTCCCCGTCAGTTCCTTTAAATTCATTTTTAGTAGCCGGGTCAAGTTTTGACCAGGCGTTAAAATCAGGCTGGTGCTTGTTCATTCGAATGTAGTCGAACACTTCCTGAACGGGTCGGTTGATAGTTACTTCCTTGGTTAAGGAGTAAGATTTTTTCACAAAGAGTGCAGTAATCAGTACCACTGCAATCAGTGCAGCAATACCCAAAAGTAGTCGTTTCAAAATTTTCATAAAAGTTTAATTAAGAGAACGAAAATAAGATTACCGCACTAAAGTTACGGTACCATTCAGAATTATTTTTTTATTTCCTACCAGCTCACCACGTATTATCCATACGTATACATCCTGTTCACAAGGCTTGTCTTTGAAGCGACCGTTCCAGCCTGCATTTCGGTCAGTGGTTTCAAACACCAACTCTCCCCAGCGGTTATATATTTGAAATTTATAATCGTCAGACTGAAGGCCCATGTACTCCGGCTTAAATACATCGTTCAGTCCGTTATTGTCAGGGGTAAACGCGGTAGGCACATACACTTCTCCTTCAGCAGACACACTGATGATTTTTGTTTGAGTGGCCGTATCGGCACAACCTATTTTGCTTTTCACAATCAGGGTTACGTCAAAGTAGCCGGTATCAATTAAAGTAGCTCGGGCCAGTTCATTCGTGTCGGTCCAAACTATTTGTCCTTTTTTATTTTTAATGAACCATTGAAACTGTGTGGCGTTGAAGGAAAGACTTACCAAATCAACAGTGGCATCAGGTAAAAATACTTCTTTGGGGTTTACACTAAAGTTGGCAATAGGTGGTTCATCTACAATAATATAATCTACCTTGGTGGTATCATCAATTCCTCCCGGGCCGGTAGCAATAAGCATTACGGTATAAACTCCGGGGAAAAAGTAAGTGTGCTGCGGATTGGCTGCAGTAGATTTACCCCCGTCACCAAAGAACCACTGAAAGCTGTAAGCATTAGTGCTTTTATTGGTGAAAGTTACTGTATGAGGAGCACAACCGCGTGGAGGGGCAGCATCAAAATCAGCTACGGGCGATAGAGGATTTATGCGAACACTGGAACTGGTGCTGTCTTTGCATTGTCCGTTGTCAATTTTTAAGGTGACTACATAAGTGCCGCTGTCGGTATACGTGTGTACCGGATTTTGTAGAGTGGATTGAATATTATCTCCGAAGTTCCATGCATAACTTAGCGGGGTTGGGCTTACACTTAAGTCGGTAAATGTTACCGTAGCATTCGGTAAAGTTTGAACAGCAGGGTTGGCTAAAAATTTAGCCTCGGGCGATGGTCGTACATCAATGTAGTTCGGTATAAAAAGAGTGTCGGCACAATTGTACTGATCAATTGCAATAAGCTTTACACTGTAGGTTGCGGCTAATAAATACAGGTGTTGCGGGTCTTTCTGTATAGATGCACCACCATCTCCAAACTCCCAAAAATAGTACAAACCATTACGAGAGGTATTGTTAAAAGTTACATTGTGTGGTTTGCATCCTATGCGGGGAGTTCCGGTAAAGCTTGCTATAACTATAGGGTTTACAGTTACTTGTTTTTCGATGGAGTCTTTGCACCCAAATGTGGAAGTGCTGATGAGTTTCACAGGGTAATTTACATCCTGTGATGGATGAGTGGCAAAATAATGAGTGGGGTCAGTTTGAGCAGAAGTATTGCCGTCTCCGAATTTCCATTCATAACTTATTGCTCCGAATGACGCATTGCTGAAACGTATTTGTGCGGTGTCGCAGGAAGGGATTTTCTGGAAAGTAAAATTAGCTGATGGATTGGGATACACGGTAACAATACGTATTATGGTATCCTCGCAATTATTGTCAGAAAATACTTTTTGAGTTACGCGGTACGTAACAGGATTTAATGTAGGGTTGATAAATGTGTGCGATGGGTTATCAGCAGTAGAAGTATCTCCGTCACCAAAATCCCAATGGTAGCGCACGGCACGTTTGGCTGATGAAGTAAAGTCAACTGTAAGCGGATGGCAGCCGGAGAATTTATTTGCAGCATAATTTGCCTCAGGAATAGGCGCAATCATGATTTGTTTTTCAATGGAGTCAACACACCCGTATGGTGAATAAGCAATAAGTTTGGCCGTGTAAAACGTGTCTTGTGTGGCACTGGCTATATAGGATGCAAAAGGATTTACTACAGTAGTGTAGGTGCCGTTACCCAAATACCAGATGTATGAAATAGCACCCAGCGAGGTGTTGAATACACGACTTAATGTGTTACCGCAGGAAGTGTCAGGGTCAAACATAAAATCAGGTACGGGGTTATACCGCACGGTAATCGGTTTGGTTACCGTATCACCCACACATCCAAAAGGAGATACCCCGATAAGTGAAACATGATACACGGTATCGTAGAGCGGTCGTGTGCTGAAAGTATTGCTGCTGTTAACGTCAAAACTGGCATTACCATCGTCAAAGTTCCAGAAGTAGGAGGAGCCGTTGATGGTTTGATTGGTAAAATTAACAGTAAGCGGGAAACATCCGGTTGTAAAATCAGGTGTAAATTTAACCTGAGGTTTGGGGTGTACAGTAATTGTTTTTAAAGCAGAATCAACACATCCGTGTTCGCTGAATGCTTTTAGTTTTATGGTATATGTGGTATCCTGAAAAGAAGAAGCACTAAACACAATGCTGTCATTTTGATTGGTGGAGGTAACTCCGTTACCAAAGTTCCATTGGAAAGTCATCATGCTGATATTACCTGTATCCAATGGCGTGGAACTGTTGCTGAAATTAACAGCAAACGGAGGACAACCATTGTCAACATCAGTGGTAAATTGTGCAACTGGCTTGGGATATATCCGCACATTATTTGTTGCTGTATCTGCACATCCGTGTTCACTGTAGGCAATCAAACGAACGGAATAGAGAGTGTCTTGTGTTTCGCTGGCTATGTAGTTTGTATTGATGTGGGTGTTGGTTGAGGTGGCTCCGTTGCCCAATGACCAGTTAAATGTCATGATGTTGATTGACCCGGTATCGTAAGGTATAGAGGTATTGGTAAAAGTAACCTGTAACGGACCACAACTGTCACTTCTGCTTTGTGTAAAAGACGCTCTAGGTTTCGGATATACTTTGATGTTTTTGGTCGTGGTATCGTAGCACCCGTATCTGCTCATGCCAATCAACTTCACCTGGTAAACAGAGTCCTGTGTTAAAGAGGCAATAAAAGTTTGTGAGGCATCTTTGGTGCTTGCTGTACTGCCGTTCCCAAACTGCCACTGAAAACTCATGTTGTTAATGGTGCCACCCGATAAGTGGTTTGACTGGTTGGTAAATTGAACGCTGAATGGTCCGCAACTGTCTAACCTGCTCACCGCAAAAGCAGCTATAGGTCTGGGGAAAATGCGAATATTTTTACTGATACTGTCTTTACAGCCGGCTGCATTGGTAGCAATAAGCCATACTTTGTAAGTGGTATCTTGTGTGGCAGAAGACTGAAATGTATTGGAAGGGGAAGTAGCAGTAGAAGTTACACCATTGCCGAATTTCCAGAGATAGCTGGTTGCAAAGAAAGAGCCATTACTGAAAGAAATACCGGCTGGTCCGCAAGTGGAATCAACGGAAGGAGAAAAGTTAGGGAAGGGGTTACTTAATGTGCGGTACAAGCGGGTAAATGTATCAGGCTTGCAGCCAAAGCTATTGAAGGCTACTAACGAGATACGGAAGAATGCACCCTGTACATTCAGAGTAGTGTCAGGTCGGGTTGAGGTGAGGTGTGTGGTAAGCGTGAAATCTCTTAACCATCGGTACGTATCTGCATTTACTGATGTATTGGTGAAGGTAAATGTTTTAGGGGCACAAGCAATAGTATCATTCGTGGTATATACCGCATCCGGCATAGGGCGAATGTTTAATGCAACTGTAGCTGAGTCACTGCAATTAAATGTAGTGCGGGCCACAAGCTTTACTGTATAACTTCCGGTGCTGGTATATTTTTTCTTTTGTGCTCCGGTGGAAGTGGTATTGAGCAGCGAAGAGCCATCACCAAAGTTCCAGGTAAATTGTGATGCACCGGTGGTAGAGTTGGTAAATACAGCTGAATCAATGAGGCACACACTATTCGAGGTCACGCTCAAACCCATAGCAGGTAAAGGGCGAACAATAACCTGTTGCGTATCCTGATCAACGCAACCGGCATTACTTACTACCCTTAACCGTACATTAAATGTAGCCGCAGTGGAATAGGTGTTAGTTGAGTTTGCACCTGTTGCATCTATGGTTCCGTTATTGTCAAAATCCCATTGACGTGTGGAGATGCTGGCGCCTGTTGCAATGGTGGATGTATCTGTAAACAGTACAGCACTGTTTCTACAAGCGGGTGTGGAGGTAAATCCGGCATTAGGACTGGAGTACACGGTTACGGAGTCGCTAAAAGTTCTGCTGCACCCTAAAGAGTTGGCTGCGGTAAATACTACCCTGTAACGACCGGCTGTAGTAAACCTGCAAACAGTATCTTCTGATACAGCCGTTTGAAAACTTCCGAAACTCCAGTTATAACTGCTGATGGTTCCTGATGAGGTGGTGGCAGTGCCATTGAAGGCAACAGGAACTCCGGTGCAGATTAATGTAGGTGAGTAGTTGTAACTTACTACAGGTGCAATGTCCACTATCACGTTTAATGTATCGTAATCTATGCAACCATTTTGGGTACTTACCCGCAGTATTACCTGATATGTTCCTGATGCATTGTATACATGTTTAGGGTTTTGTTGAGCAGAAGTATTTCCGTCAGCAAAATTCCATAACCAGGAAGTAATGGTATCTCCGCTTACTACCGTAGTGGAATCGCTGAAGCGCGTGGTATCTCCTGCACATACTCGGTTAGCTCCGAATTTTGCTGTGGGCAAACTGAACACACGTAGTACCTGAATTACTGAATCTGTTCCGCAGGTATCGGTTACTTTTAGTTTGATGTTATATGTTCCGGGTGTGGTATAAGTTTGCAGCGGTGCGTTTCTGGTAAAGGCGGTAGTGCCGTTGCCCATATCCCAAAAATAGGTTGCATTGGATGATGTATTGACCGTAGTGTTCGTGAAAGCGGTGTTTAACGGTGCGCATCCAGATGAAAAATTACCCATCTGAACCGTTGGTTTGCCATAAGCGCGAATGGTATCTCGTGCCGTGCCGTTTCCGCAGTAGTTAGTTACGGAGAGTTGCACAGGAAATACGCCTTGGTTATTATAGATGTGTGTGGGTGTTGCTAAGGTGCTGGTATTGGACACCCCACTACTCGGGTCGCCAAAGTTCCAGGAGTAGTTGTTTAACAAACCGGTGGAGCTGTTGCCAAAATTAACGGTGAGTGGGGCGCAGCCTGACGATTTATTGAAATTAAAACTCGCAGTAGGTACTTGGTTCACAATTACGTTTAGGTAGCTGGTGTCTCTTCCGCAGGCATTGCTGTCTACCAACATTACAGGGTAAGTTCCCACTGGATAACTTTTGGTTTGATTGGCTCTGGAACTTATCCAGCCAAGTGTGGTGCCATCTCCGAAATCCCAGTAGAAGTAACGTGTGCCCGGTATGCAATTGTTTACGGAAGAGTTAACCAATGTAAATGTTTGGTTGGGTGTACACAGGGTAGAATCAGCAGTAGTTACACGGGCATCGTCAAAGTCGTAAATGTTTACAGGGTTCCAGGTGGTTTGTGAAGTACCGCAGCTGTTTATGGCCTCTAATCTTACCGTAATGTTACAACCTGCCGGGCCCAAACCTCTGGGGTAGGTGTGGTATACCGTATCATTAGCTCCGTATTTAATTTCAGTAACTCCATCACCATAGCGCCACCTGAAAAAAGTAGAACTGGAAATATTGCTGGAGTTATTTATAAAACGTACGGTGTGTGGAGCACAACCACTGTTTTGGCCGGCCGGAGGACCAACAATACCTGCCGTTGGAATTCGGTTATTGATAACTGTTCCGAAGATGGTGTCAGAACAGCCTCCGTTTAGTGTGCGTATGGCCACGGTGTAGTTGCCTAAGGCGCTGTAGGTATGGGAAATGGTAGCCGGTGGGGCCAAACTTGCTCCTGATGAGTTGCTTGTTCCGTCTCCCCAAACAAAGGTGTAACTATTGAGAGTATTTACCGGTGTAATGGTAAGTACAAATGAGTCGGGGGTGTTAACGAGTGTGATACAGTTTTGCCATACAGGTGCATAGCTGGCATTTCCGTTACCGTCTTCAACACGTGGTACTGATGCGGCAGTTACTGAATGAGTTGATTGTGAAGAATCCATGCACCCGCCAATTGTAATAGCCACCAAGCGAACAGTAAATGTACCGGGTGTAGTAAAAGGGTAGGTGGTGGAGGCAAGGCCAACTGTTGTGTCAACTGCTGTTCCGTTTACCTTCCAGATGTAGGTGGTTGAAGCAGCTAATGCACCGGTGGAGTTATTGGTAAATGTAGCATTGCGGGGCAAACAACTTCCTGATGAGGTGATGCTTAAATTGGGGCTGAGTCCGGTACAGGCATGCGCATACCTCGATACACCCAGCAGAAGAGTGATGAGAATACAGCAGCAGACGAACCTGAGTTTAACTTGCATTGTCAAATTAAAAATGCCCGCAAATATGCGAAATTTAAGGGTGAAAATACATGGTCATCACTTTCTGCGTGCCAGCAAAAGTCCGTCTCGTATGGGTACCAGCACTACTTCCATACGGTCATCCGATGACACCTTCTTGTTAAAGGCATCCAATAGTTTAGTTGTATTATCTTTAGTTAAAGCAGCAGCATCTGTAACTTTCCCGCTCCACAGCACATTATCCGCAATCAACAATCCGCCTGAGGGCATCTTATCAATAACCAGGTCGTAATAAGTGCTGTAGTTTTCTTTATCAGCATCTATAAACACTACATCAAATGGCCCTTGTAGTGTTGGTATTATGGTTAAAGCATTGCCTATGTGGTAAATAATTTTTGAGCTGTAATCAGATGCGTCAAAATATTTTCGGGTGCGTTCTTCCAGCTCTTCGTTGATGTCAATAGTGTGTAAAACCCCTTTTTCAGCAAGCCCCTCCGCCAAGCTCAATGCGGAGTAGCCTGTGTAGGTGCCTATTTCCAGAATTTGTCGGGGCCGCATCAAATGACTTAGCAGACTCAGAAACCGTCCTTGTAAATGACCTGATAACATGCGAGGACTCATTACGTTGGCATGTGTATCTCTGTTGAGTTGCTTCAGCAGGGCAGGCTCAGCACTGCTGTGTATTTCAGCATATTCACTTAATTTTTCGTCAATAAATTCCATTTCACGTTATTAAGAAAACTTCATCCAAGTTAATCTTTTTATTTGAATAGCAGAATATTTTCAGAATAAATTTCGTTTTGGTTACTGTTTACAGCAATAAGGGATTTTTATAACCCGATACTCTGTTTATATTTGCCCGTTACTAATCACAATTATTACGCATGAAAAAATATAATCTGGTAAACGTAATTATGGGTTGGATCACTTTTGTGATTGCCTTGGTTACCTACACCTTAACCCTTGAGCCTACAGCCAGTTTCTGGGATTGCGGAGAGTTCATTTCAGCCTCCTATAAATTGCAGGTGGTGCATCCTCCGGGTGCTCCTCTGTTTCTGCTTATAGGACGTTTATTCTCATTTATGGCTATGGGAGACCTCACCCAGGTAGCCCGTTGGGTAAACATGGTTTCGGCAGTAACCAGTGCACTTACCGTGCTGTTTATGTTCTGGACCATCACGCATTTAGCTAAAAAGATTATTGCTAAAAATGCGGAAGAAGTTAACGATTGGCAATTATACAGCATCATTGGCGCAGGTTTGGTAGGGGCTTTGGGTCTTACTTTCTCTGATACATTTTGGTTCTCAGCAGTTGAGGCTGAAGTATATGCTTCTTCCTGCTTCTTTACAGCCATCACTTTCTGGTGCATTCTTAAATGGGAGAATGTAGCAGATGAAAAACATGCCGACCGTTGGCTAATACTTATCGGTTACCTGTGCGGATTAGCTATTGGTGTCCACTTACTGAACTTGCTGGTGTTACCTGCTGTGGTATACGTGTATTATTTTAGAAAGTACGAAGCCTCTTCATGGGGTATAATTAAAGCATCTCTTATTGCTTTTGCAACCATTGGTATAGTACAGTTTGCTATCATCCCTGGCTTGCCTGCCATGTGTGCCAAATTTGATCTCATGTTTGTAAACGGTTTCGGAATGCCTTTCGGCAGCGGAGTATTAACCTTCGGAATTTTGCTTGCAGCTTTGATTGTTGCCGGTATTATGTACAGCATTAAAAAAGGAAACGTTACACTTAATACCGCTATACTGGCTTTCTCATTTATCATTATCGGATATTCTTCGTATGCCATGATTGTGATTCGTTCACTTTCAGATCCGCCACTGGACATGAACAACCCGGAGAATCCATACACGCTAATTTCGTATATCAACCGTGAACAGTATGGTGATCGCCCGCTTTTGCATGGTCAGCATTACACAGCTAAATACATTGATACCAAAGAAGGTGCTATGCAGTACCGTAAAGGTGCTGACAAGTATGAAGAAGTAGGGCCTAAAATTGAGCCGGTGTGGGAACCTGAACATACTACCTTTTTCCCGCGTATGTGGAGTAACCGGGCCGATCACGTGCAGGCTTACCAGCAATGGGAAAAAATTCCCGAAGGTAAAAAGCCGTCATTCGCTAAAAATATTGACTTTCTTTTTGATTACCAGTTGGGCTTCATGTACTGGCGTTATTTCTCTTGGAACTTTATTGGTCGCCAGAATGATGAACAAGGGCATGGTGAACTTACCTCAGGTAACTGGGAAAGTGGTGTGAAGTTTATTGACAAAGCACGCCTTGGTCCGCAGGATAATTTACCGGTTGATTTGGGTAACAACAAAGGAAAGAACCACTACTACTTCTTACCGTTAATACTTGGCTTGTTGGGTTTTGCTTTCCAATATATCAAAGCACGCGAAGATGCATTTGTGATTACACTCCTGTTTCTGTTTACAGGCGTGTTCATTATCATCTACCTGAACTTCCCTCCGCTACAACCACGTGAGCGAGATTATGCCTATGTAGGCTCCTATCAAACCTTCTTTATTTGGGTTGGTTTAGGTGTGTTGTTCATTATGGATTGGCTGGGCCGAAAAGCGAATAAAACTGTGGCAGCATTAGCAGCAACGGCAATCGGATTGTTGATTGCCCCCGGCATATTAGCTAAAGAAAACTGGGACGATCATGACCGCTCCAACCGTTTTACGGCTTTGGATTTCGCTAAAGATTACCTGAACTCTTGTGCTAAAAATGCAGTACTCTTTACTAACGGTGATAATGATACCTATCCTTTATGGTATGCACAAAACGTGGAAGCTATTCGTACAGATATTCGTGTTATAAATCTTAGTTTGTTGAATACAGATTGGTATGCTGACGGGCTGAAGAAAAAAGTGTACGATTCAGAGCCTGTGCCTTTCTCACTTAAATCAGAACAATACATTCAGGGTTTGCGCGATTATGTGGTGTATTATGAAAACAGAGATTTAGGTATAAACCCGAATGGTTTTTACAACCTGAAAGAGGTAATTGAATTTATAGGAAACGACAAAGATCAACGTACCAAAGTGCAATCCAACAGCGGTGAAAGTTTGAGCTATTACCCTACTAAAAATTTCTTCATTCCTATCAACAAAGAACAGCTCATCAAAAACGGAACAGTTCACTCTAAAGACGTGGACAAAGTGGTTGACTCGATTATGTTCACCGTGAACAGAAATACGTTGATGAAGAACGACCTGATTACTTTGGATTTTATTGCCACCAACAATTGGGAGCGTCCGGTGTACTTTGCCATTACTACTGGTTCTGAGGCTTACCTCAATCTGGAAGCTTATTTCCAGTTAGAAGGCCTTACTTACCGTTTGGTGCCTATACGCACCGAAATGGGTCAGGACCGCGAAATAGGTCATATCAATACCGATATCATGTATGACAACCTCATGAATAAATTTGTGTGGGGCAACATGGATAAGGATGGCATTTATCTGGATGAAACTATCCTGCGTCAGACAAAAAATATGCGCAACCTGTTCTATCGTTTGGCTAAAAAATTAGTGGATGAAGGGCAAAAAGAAAAAGCAATAAAAGTGCTGGACAAATGCATAGAAGTGATGCCGGAAAAAAATGTTCCGTATGATGTATTCATGATTCGCATTATTGAGGGATATTACCTGGCCGGAGCTAAAGACAAGGCCGCCACACTTAACAAAAGATTGGCAGAAATTTACAAAGGCAAATACACCTACTTTACCAGCTTTAGAGGAACTAAATTGGTGAAACGTGTAGAAAGCAACATCAATGAATCATATCAGGTAATTGGCTATTGCCAGCAAATTGCCAATATGTATGGTGATAAAGCTACTGCCGATGAGGTACAGAAAATTTTGAACGGCTTGCAACAGCCCATGTAAAATAATAACTGAATTAATCAAAGGCCGGTGAGTAATCACCGGCTTTATTTTTTTTATGTACAACAAGAAGCACATCGACAAATCGCAACTTATTTACGGCACACGTGCCATAATGGAGGCCCTTGAAAAAGGAAAAGAACTGGAAAAAATATTGATTCAGAAAGGTGTGCAGGGCGATGTAGTAGGAGAAATTATACGCATTGCCTATGAGGCTAAAGTGCCTTATCAGTTTGTGCCCAGAGAAAAATTTTAAGATTTTGGTAACGCTAACCACCAGGGTGTGGTAGCTTACATATCACCTGTGCAGTTTCAGTTTGTGGAAGATATTATACCCATGGTATATGAGCAAGGACGCACGCCATTGGTACTTGTACTTGACCGTGTAACGGACGTACGTAATTTTGGTGCAATATGCCGCAGCGCATTGGCCGGCTCTGTAGATGTGGTGGTAATTCCTGATCGTGGCTCAGCACGCATCAGTGAAGATGCGGTGAAAACCTCCGCAGGGGCTTTGTTGACCGTGCCTGTGTGTCGCTCGTTCAATATGAAAATTACACTCGATTATTTAAAAGACAGCGGACTTCAGATTGTGGGATGTACAGAAAAAGGAGACCGCGAAATAAGTAAGGTTGATTTTAGTATTCCTACAGCAATAATTATGGGAAGTGAAGAAGACGGTATTTCACCTGAGTACCTCAAAAAGTGTGACGCGAAAGCAAAAATACCCATGCTCAATCAGATAGGTTCACTCAACGTATCTGTATCCGCAGGGATAATTCTTTACGAGGTGGCCAAACAAAGGTTACAAGTATAAAGTAAGTGAGAAGGTGGGCGGAAGTAAGTACTAAATGTATTTCTCCCCGAACTTAAGTTTCATTTCGGTTACAATCTGTTTCACTTCCTGTTCTTTGTTACGGTCGCATACCAATAATACGTCATCGGTATCTACCACAATCAAATCTTTTACGCTGTTAAGCACTACCAGTTTTTTATTTCCGGCATGCACCAAACACTGTGTGGAGTTGTACACGTGCACATTTTTACCGTTAACGGCATTGTTGTTTTCATCTTTGTTGTGGATGCTGTACAAAGAAGCCCAGGTACCCAGATCACTCCAACCGAAATCACTTGGAATTACATAAACGTTGGATGCTTTCTCCATTACTGCGTAGTCAATGGAGATGTTTTTACACAACTCATACGTACGGGTAACTACGGCTTTTTCATCACTGGTACCTAATGCAGGAGCAGCTTCCAGAAACAATTGATACACGTCATTGCAGTAGTGTTCCATTGACTCAAGAATACCTTTTACGCTCCAGATAAAAATCCCTGCGTTCCATAAAAAGTCTCCGCTTTCAATAAATGTTTCAGCCAGTTCCAAAGAGGGCTTTTCAGTGAATGTTTTTACCTTTTTAATATGTGTGCCGTTGTAATCAATGTATTGAATATAGCCGTATCCTGTATCGGGGCGGCTGGGCATTACACCTAAGGTAAGCAAAGCATTTTCGTGGTCCAGAAAATCGAAACCTTGTTTTACCGATTTAAAAAAACCGGTTTCATCCAGTATAAGGTGGTCGGATGGGGCAACAATACAACGTGCATCCGGGTTGATGTTTTGAATGCGAAACGATGCATAAGCAATACAGGCAGCAGTATTTTTTGCCAGTGGTTCACCCAAAATGCAGGCATCATCCATATCAGGAACCTGTTGCTTTATGAGTGGCCTGTAAATTTCATTGGCAACAATAAAGATGTTCTCTTTGTTGAACTCTTTCAGAAAACGCTTGTAGGTTTGCTGTAATAGTGAGGTACCTGTTCCTAAAATATCGAGAAACTGTTTTGGATAACTTGTTCTGCTCACCGGCCAAAAACGTGATCCTACACCACCGGCCATAATTATTACATAGTTGTTTTTATTCTTACTCATTCGCTGCAAAATCTTTCTGTTCAGTTATATAATACCCTCTCTGTTCAGGTCATGTATATGTACCATGCCTTTATAAAGGCCCTTACTCAGCACAATCATTTGTGAAACTTTATTTTCACGCATAAGCCCTAAGGCATCAATGGCCATTTCTTCTTCATCAATGGTGCGCGGGTGCTTGTGCATAATCTCCGCAGCAGTTAAATCATTGCGATACAACTCGGCTTCCAACATACGCCTGATGTCCCCGTCTGTAATTACACCCACCAGTTCATTGTTGTCTATTACGGCTGTTGCACCTAAGCGTTTGCGGGTAATTTCAATAATCACATCTTTAATTAATGCATTAGAACTTACCTGAGGGGCCATGGTGCTTAATACGTCTTTTACTTTCAGGTAAAGCCTTTTGCCCAAAGCACCACCCGGGTGGTACTTGGCAAAGTCCTGAGCCGTAAAATTGCGGCACTTTAATAAACTTACAGCCAAGGCATCACCCAAAGCCAATTGAACGGTGGTACTGGTGGTAGGGGCCAGGTTATTGGGGCAGGCTTCCTTGTCAACCGTACAATCCATAATGAAATCACTTTGAACTGCGAGGTAGGACGATAAGTCACCAACTAAGCCAATAAGTTTATTACCCCCTTTTTTCAGGAGTGGTACCAGCACGCGTATTTCAGGGGTATTGCCACTTTTAGAAATGCAAATCACCACATCATTCTGCTGGATGATGCCCAAATCACCGTGAATCGCATCAGCAGCATGCATAAAAACAGAAGGTGTTCCGGTGCTGTTTAAGGTGGCCACAATTTTTTGAGCAATTATGGCGCTTTTGCCTATTCCCGTAATTACTACGCGGCCATCAGAATTTAAAATAAGTTTTACGCAATCTGCAAAACTGGTATTAACTTTGTCAATTGATTTGCGGATTGCATCAGCTTCAATCTGAAGCGTCTCAATGGCAGTTTTCAGTATAGCGCTATCCTGTTGCAATTCAAGTGTGATTAAATGATTTCGTGGCGCAAAGTAAATATTTTGAAAGTAAATTTTTTGGATTGATTTAAAATGTTATATCTTTATTAACGATAATAACGTTTTTTTCAGCAGATAAGACAGAAGTGATATGGCAGTTACAGTAAAACATGATCTCAAGAGCGCTCTCAAGAAGTACTTTGGTTTTGAGACTTTTAAAGGTATTCAGGAAGACATTATAAAGAACGTACTCAATGGCAAAGACAGTTTTGTTATTATGCCTACAGGTGCGGGTAAATCTTTGTGCTTTCAGTTGCCGGCCTTGATGATGGATGGAACGGCCATCGTGATTTCACCACTTATCGCCTTGATGAAGAACCAGGTAGACCAGATCAGAGCCTTTGGAAGTAATGAAACCGCGGCTCACTTTCTGAACTCTTCCCTCACCAAAGCAGAGATTATGAAGGTGAAAGAAGACATTCTGGCCAATAAAACCAAATTACTTTATGTAGCACCGGAAACACTGAAAAAGGATGAAACTGTTGATTTTCTGAAGCAAATCAAGATTTCTTTCGTGGCGGTGGATGAAGCGCACTGTATTTCAGAGTGGGGACATGATTTTCGCCCGGAGTACAGGCGTATTAAACAGATTGTAAAAGACATTAAGGATGTGCCCATGATGGCACTTACCGCTACGGCCACTCCTAAAGTACAGGCCGATATTCAAAAAAACCTGCAAATGCTGGATGCTGAGGTGTTCAAAACATCTTTTAACCGCCCGAACCTTTATTACGAGGTACGTCAGAAAGGTAAAAAGGATAAAGTGCTGAAGGAAATTGTGGCTTACATCAAGCAACGGGATAAAAAATCAGGAATTATTTATTGCCTGAGCCGTAAGAAAGTAGAAGAAATTGCAGAAGTACTCAACCTCAACGGAGTAAAGGCACTCCCCTACCATGCGGGATTGGACGCTAAAACCCGTGCCAGCCATCAGGATAAGTTCTTGATGGAAGATGTGGATGTAATAGTGGCCACCATTGCCTTCGGAATGGGTATTGATAAACCGGACGTTCGCTTTGTGATTCACTACGATGTGCCTAAGAGTCTGGAAGGATATTATCAGGAAACCGGTCGTGCCGGCCGTGACGGGCTCGAAGGTGACTGTTTGCTGTTTTACAATCCGGCCGATATTGAGAAGCTGGAGAAATTTATGAAAGACAAACCTGTTTCAGAACGTGAAATAGGAGAGCAGCTGATATTTGAAACGCAATCTTATGTTGAATCATCCGGATGCCGCAGAAGAATTCTGCTCCATTATTTCGGTGAAGAATTTGACCAGAAAAATTGTGGTAAAAAGTGCGATAACTGCCGCCACCCTAAGGAGCAGCAGGAAGTAACTAAAGACATGATTCAGGCTTTGCAGGTTATTCAGCTACTTAAAGGCAAGTTTAACCTCAAACATACAGTAGATGTGATTACCGGAACCAAAAGTCAGCCGGTAATGGATTATGAGCACCACAATCTGGAGTGTTTTGGTTTAGGTAAAGCCAAAGACCCTTTGTTCTGGAAATCAGTTATACGCACAGCCTTATTAGCCGGTTTTGTAACCAAAGACATTGAAAGCTACGGACTGCTTAAAATGAATGAGAAAGGAGATGTGTACCTTAAAAAGCCTACTCCGGTATTTATAGCACTCGACACTAAATTTGAAAAGGTATCAGAAGATGATGACAATGCCGAAATAGAGAATTTCTATGACGAGGTACTGTTTGCTCAACTAAAAGAACTTCGTAAAAAAGTAGCCAAGCAAAAAGCGCTGCCGCCCTACATCATTTTCCAAGATCCTTCTTTGGAAGACATGGCCTCCAAATACCCCATTACCATGTCGGAATTATCGCAGGTATTCGGAGTAACGGCCAGCAAAGCACAAAAATTCGGTAAGCCGTTTTTAGAACTGATTGAAGCTTACGTAAAAGAAAACGATATTGAGCGTTCAGAGGATTTGGTGATTAAATCTGCGGTAAACAAATCAGGTAAAAAAGTTGCCATTATTCAGAATATTGACCGCAAGATTAACCTCGAAGACATCAGCCGCTCGCAAGGCATTAGCCGCGATGAACTGGTAGCTGAGATTGAGGGCATGGTGTACAGCGGTACAAAACTTAACCTCAAATACTACATCAACACCATATTGGATGAAGATGTACAGCAAGATATTTTCGACTATTTCAAAGGCAGTGAGTCTGATTCGCTTGACTTAGCCATCAAAGAGTTTGACAACGAAATAAGCAAAGAAGATTTACAATTGATGCGCATTCAGTTTATATCGGAACTGGCGAATTAGTTATCCTTCTTGTTGGGGAAATTGTATTCCAGCCCTATGCCATAGCTCAGTTTCTTATGATAGAAAAGCGTAGTTTTTTTGTCATCATCATTTATAAACTGATAATATGCATCAATGGCCCCATACATTCTGTACATACAATTCAATTTTAGTGAAAGGTGGGGGTTAAGCCTGTAAATGGCACCCGTGCCTACCGTAATACTAAGCGGAGATGGCTTGAACTGTTCATCATAGTCTTTTGCATAGGTGGGGTCTGTTGTAATACCCCAAAGTGTATTCCGGCCTTTTATCAGGTTGCCTTTAGTGATGCCGCCTGAAACTTCTGCACCAAATCGTTTAGTTAGTGCAAACTCTTTACCTGTCAACAAGGAGTAGTCGATATAGGTAAACGATTTATCTAATACCAAAGGCCCTGAAGGCGGACCAAACGGGAACTTACCTGTGGTATCCAATGAAAACGTTTGTTTGGTATGGTACAAACCAAGCATAACAAACCAACCCTTTTTACTTTTTAGCTTGAGGTGAACAAGATAAGAGGGAGTGTGACTTTTATTTTTATAGGACCATATGTTGGCACTTTTAACGGAGTTAATAGCATAAAAAGGAGTGGAAATATGGCCTTGTACAGAAAGTGTATAGTTGTTTTTTGTTTTAGTTGTCTCTTGAGCGAAAGAAACCGGAATGAGCAGCAACAAGAAATAAAACAGCGCAAGGTTTTTCATTCTATTAAGTAAATTATTAAATTCTTTGTTTTGCTTTTCAAATGTAGGATAAATAAAAAGAAGTGTGTGAAGTTAAACAGATAGGGTAGTGTTCTCATACTGAGACTTTATTTTTTATCTCTCACACGCGAAAAAGTGAGTTTGGGGAAACAGCAGGGAACTATTTTATTGTAAGTTGCAGTTTTTCAATAGTATAAATTCAAGTAGATATTCTTTTTCAGCATCAAGACGAGAATAAAAAAATCTTAAAATGCAGTTTGCGCTTTACCAAATGAAAACTTACCTTTGCGCCTCATTGTCCGATGGTGTAACTGGCAACACGTCTGATTTTGGTTCAGAAGAGTCTAGGTTCGAGCCCTAGTCGGACAACCAAACCCTTTAATACTCAACACAAGTGCCTGCTGTACTTAATCAAATCAAATTGTTCTCCGGTACACAGTCAAGGTACCTGGCAGAAAAGATTGCAGAGGCCTATGGCACGCAGTTAGGTGACCTGAGTTTTTCTAAATTCAGTGACGGGGAGTTCCAGCCCAGCTTTAATGAATCTGTTCGCGGATGTGATATTTTCATTATACAATCCAGTTTCCCTCCGGCAGATAACCTGATGGAAATGTTGATGGCTATTGACGCTGCCAAGCGAGCTTCGGCCCACTACATTACTGCAGTAATCCCGTATTTTGGTTTTGCCCGTCAGGATCGTAAAGATAAACCACGTGTTTCCATTGGTTCCAAAATGGTGGCCGATATTTTAACCGCAGTAGGTGCCAGCCGTGTAATGACCATGGATTTACACGCTCCTCAAATTCAGGGGTTCTTTAATATCCCGGTGGATCACTTAGATGCTACCAGCATTTATATTCCTTACATTAAGGGTCTTAACCTGCCCAACCTTACCATCGCAGCTCCCGATATGGGTGGTTCCAACCGCGCCCGCTATTATGCCAAAGCGTTGAATGCTGATATTGTTATTGTAGACAAAGAACGTAAACGTGCCAACGAAATAGCTTCCATGACCGTAATAGGTGATGTGAAAGATGCCGATATCGTAATAGTAGACGATATGGTAGATACCGGAAATACCTTGGCCAAATCAGCAGCCATGTTAATGGATAAAGGTGCCCGTAGTGTAAGAGCTATATGCACTCACCCGGTTCTTTCAGGTAAAGCGTATGAAACCATTGCCAACTCTGTTTTAGATGAGTTGATTGTATCAGATACCATTCCTTTGCAAAAACAAATTGACAAAATTAAAGTGTTGTCTTCAGCACAGTTGTTTGCCAAAGCTATACGTAATGTACATGAGCATGGCTCCATCAGCACCCTGTTTGCAGTAGATACACAAGGACAGGCTAAATAGAATTTCTTTTAATTAAATTTATATAAACAACAAGCATCATGAAATCAGTAGCAATCTTCGGAAACGTAAGAAAGGGTCTTGGAAAAGCTGACAGCCGCGAGCTTCGCAGTGAAGGCAAAGTTCCATGTGTTCTTTATGGCGGAAAAGAGAATGTGCACTTTTCAGTTTACGTTTCTGATTTCAAAGAATTGGTGTACACACCAAGCACGTACTTAGTAAAACTTGACATTGACGGAGCTATTTACAAAGCGTCATTGCAAGAAGTTCAGTTTCATCCGGTAAATGACGTTATCATTCACGCAGATTTTCTGCAGGTAACTGATGACAAGCCAATCATTATTAACATCCCCGTTCGTATCACTGGTAATTCTCCCGGTGTTCGTCAGGGTGGTAAATTACAACAGCGCTTGAAGAAGCTTAAAGTAAAAGCACTTCCTGCTAATCTGCCCGATTTTGTGGAAGTAAATATCGATACACTGGAGATGGGTAAATCCATTCGTGTGAACGAGGTTACAGCCAAAAATATCCAGATTTTGGATGAGGGATCAAATCCTGTTGTATCTGTAGTGGCTACACGTGCTTCTAAAGAAGCTACCACAACCGCTTAATTAGCCGTTAATCAACAGCCTGGTGAAATACTTAATAGCCGGACTGGGTAATATTGGTGCCGAATATGACCACACCCGACATAACATCGGTTTTGATGTGGTTGACCATTTGGCCCGTCTACATAATACCGCATTTAACTTAGACAGACTTGCCTATGCAGCCGAAATAAAGCTGAAAGGCAGGTCTGTTTGGCTTATAAAGCCTACCACTTACATGAATCTAAGTGGTAAAGCCGTTCAGTATTGGATGCAAAAACTTCATATTCCAAAAGAAAATGTACTCATCATTACGGATGATCTTTCGCTTCCCGTTGGCAAACTACGCATTCGCCCTTCAGGCAGTGATGGTGGACATAATGGCTTAAAGAGCATCAGTATGCACCTGGAAGGCAATGAATATCCGCGCATGAGGTTTGGCATCGGCAATAATTTTCCAAAAGGCCGTCAGGTTGATTTTGTATTAGGGAAATGGGACATTGACGACCAGATAGTAGTGAACAGCAAAATGGATGACTGCGCCAAAGCAATAGAAAGTTTTGTGTTGGCAGGGCTCAACATTACCATGAATCAATATAATAAGTAATAAATCACCTCACATTTCGTTTCGAAATTCTATATTCGAGCAAATTCTTACCGTACATGAGTAATCTAAAATTAAAAGCATTGTACCCTCACGCCATAGCGTTGGGAATTTTTCTGGCACTGGCCGGAATTTATTTTATGCCTGTTTTGCAAGGCAAAGTAGCCAATCAGCATGATGTGAGTATGTGGAAGGGCGCCTACCAGGAAGTGGGTGAATTCAAGAAAAAAACAGGTGAAACCACCATGTGGAGTAATGCCATGTTTGGTGGAATGCCTTCGTATACTTACGGAGGCTTAGAGAGCAAGGCCAACATCACACCGTACATTGATGGTATGATGAAGCTTTGGTTGCCCAGCCCTATGGAAACCATTTGGTTGTTGATGTTATGCTTTTACATTTTTTTAATCAGCTATGGCGTATCTCCCTGGCTGGGTGTATTGGGTGCTATTGCTTACGGATTTTCAAGCTATAATTTTATTAACCTGGATGCGGGCCACCTTACAAAAGGTTGGGCCATTGCCTATCTCCCGCTCATATTTGCCGGCTTAAACATTACCATGCGTTACAACAAATGGTTGGGTGCTGCGGTAACAGGTTTGGCCATGGCACTTGAGCTCAATGCGGGTCACATTCAAATTACATATTATGCCATGTTGTTGGTAGTTATTTGGGGAGTTGTTCAACTTATTTTTGCTATCAGAGAAAAACAAATCAAACAATTTGCAGTAGCTGCTTTATTTGCAATGGCCGGAGCCGGAATTGGTGTGGGTACAGGCACTACGGGATTACTTATAGGTAGTGAATACGCCAAAGAAAGTCAGCGCAGCCCTTCAGAGTTGAGCGGTGATGAAGCAAATAAAACAACAGGTTTAGATAAAGACTATGCACTGGAATACAGTTATTCCATCACAGAGCCACTCACTATTTTAGTGGCGGATATTTATGGCGGAGCATCGGTATCGCCTATCGGAAAAAGTTCCGCTACTTACAAAGCGTTAAAGGCAAACAATGTTCCTGATGCGCAAATAAAATCATTTGTGGAACAAGCACCCACCTACTGGGGCGATTTGCGTTATACGGCAGGTCCTACCTATTTTGGTGCAGTAGTTTGTTTTCTTTTTGTACTGGGTTTGTTCGTGGTGAAGGGTAAAGAAAAGTGGTGGTTGTTGGCGGGTGCAATTTTCTCCATTCTTTTATCCTACGGTAAAAATTTCTCTCTGTTAACCGATTTCTTTTTTGATCACGTACTATACTACAACAAGTTCAGAGCAGTAACCTTTATACTCATTCTTACGCAAATGTGTTTCCCTGCTTTGGGTATTCTGGCGTTGAAAGAATATTTCAATTCAACACAGAAACAAGAGCAGTTGAAAAAGTCATTGTTATATGCTTTAGCAACGGTGGGCGGATTACTTTTTATACTGGTTGTTTCAGCCGGTATGATTGATTTCTCCGCACCGGTAGATAAACAATTGCCCGATTGGTTGATAGAGCCTTTACACAGCGACAGAGAAAGTATTATGCGCAATGATGCGTTGCGTTCGTTGTTTTTTGTATTGGCTTCCTTTGCGGGCTTGTGGTTTATGCTCTCCAAGAAAATAAAGGAAATGCAGGTAGTGGGTTTGCTGGCTGCACTTATCCTGCTTGATTTGTGGACGGTTGATAAACGTTACCTGAATGACAAAGATTTTGTGTCGAAGAAAAAGCAACAGGAGTTTGTTCCTACGGCAGCCGACCAACAAATTTTACAAGACCCTGCATTAAACTACCGCGTGTTTAATACTACTGTTAGTCCGTTTAATGATGCTACCACTTCGTATTTCCATAAATCCATTGGCGGTTACAGTGCAGCTAAGGTGCGCAGGTACCAGGATTTGATTGAAAAACAAATCGGTAACCAAAACATGCAGGTGCTAAATATGCTCAACACGCGGTACTTTATTGTGAGCGACAACAACCGTCAGCCGATGGCACAGTTTAACCCGGGAGCTATAGGTAACGCATGGTTTGTTCCAAAGTATACCTTAGTTGATGGTGCCGATGCAGAAATGGCCTCACTTAATGTTGATACTTTGGGTAACGGATTTAATCCGAGAACCGAGGCATTTGCCGACAAGAAATTTTCAACTTACCTGCAAGGTTTTACTCCTCAGTTTGACTCAACGGCTACCATTACATTAGCCGATTATAAGCCCAATCACCTCACGTATAAAAGTAAAGCATTGAGTGAGCAGTTGGCCATTTTCTCTGAGGTGTATTATGATAAAGGATGGAATGCATACGTTGACGGTAAACCTGTAGAACATATTCGTGCTAACTATGTGCTGCGTGCCATGCGCGTTCCTGCGGGAGATCATACTATTGAGTTTAAGTTCGAGCCTACCACTTATGCTAAAGGCGAAAACATTGCCCGTATTTTCACCATTACCTTATATGCAGGTTTTGTGATAGTAGGAGGTATGAGTGTGTTCCGTTATTTTAAAAATGATTCAGCCGCTTAAAGCAGGATTGTTCTCATCCAAAGGTTTTCTCGCAGCTGCTTATTTGATGCTGTGGGTACTTTTGGTGTTTGTGCATCGTCAGTTGTTTCCTTACATTGATGATGATTCTTATATACACTTGCGCATTGCACGCAATCTGTTGGAGCAGGGAGTTCCGTATTTTAATGCAGATGAGCACATCATGTCTTCTTCCTCTTCAGGCTGGACGATGTTCTTATTTTTGTTTTTTAAAATCTTCGGGTATAAGCTCACTTTACTCCCCTGGTTGCATGCTACGGTACTCACCTTAGCAGTGTTTGTTTATCAGTTACTCATTCAGCAACTCACCGACCTTAATCGTTTTCGGTCGTTTATCAGTTCGTCTGTATTGGTTATATCAGCTTGCCAGTTTGCTTCATTTGGGTACATGGAAACTACCTTTACATTGACTCTATTAGGTTTTGGTGCATGGTTGTATTATAAAGGGCATGCATCAGCGTTTTTATTTCTGGCCACCGCACCTTTTTTTCGTATGGAAATGTGGGCCGCATTTATTCTTTTTGCGGCTGGTGCGGTAATTTTTAAGCAGGTGAAACTGTTGTCTTCATTGGGTTTTTCAGCTTTAGGGGCCTTGCCCTTTTTTACTTACAACATGCACTTTTTTGGTACCAATGTTCCCAATACCATCGGAGCCAAATCGGTGATTTATGATTTAACGGCTATCGATACTTTGCTGAAAGAATGGTTCAGTTTTGTGCAGGGCAACGTTGCCGGAAAGTTCATTTCTATTTTTTTAGTTGTGGTGTTTGTTGTACTGGTAGCAATTACCGTTGTGAGAAAGTTTGCAGAGGCAAACAATTACTTGCTTATGGCCTTTGGCGTGGGGATTGCCATAGCGTATGTTTTCAAAAATATTTTAGTTTTTCACTGGTATGTGCCCATTTATACCTTGCCTGTTTTGCTGGGTTGTTTTATTTGGATTGTTCGTGAGAGACGCGTAGCTTTTTCAGCGGTGCTGCTTTTGTTACTGCTCCCTTATATGTTTTTGTTTGCACAGGCAGTGTATGCCTCTGCTACAGAAAATTTTCAGGTATATAAAAACTTTAAACCAGGAGCACGTGTGCAAAAGTACTTAGAAGTTTCGCAATGGTTGTACAAGAAATATCCGAATGCGGTATTGATGACCTCAGAGATAGGTGGATTGGGTTATGGCTTTGAAGGTAAAATTTTAGACGGTTGCGGATTGATTTCTCCTGAAGCCATCAAGTACCATCCAATGAAGGTGCCCGAACAAAGAGCCAGTGCCTATATTGGCGCCATTCCCTTAAAGTACGTAGAGGAGAAAATGCCGGAGTTGGTAGTAAGTCTGGAGTCGTTTTGCGAAGAATTCTCCCGAAGTAATTTCGCTCACGAGAAGTACCATAAAATTCAGTTGCCTGTTTTTAAAGCCCGTGATTTGCACCTTTCTCCCGATTCAACTATCTGGGGCAGTAATTTTTTACTGGTGTATGTGCGCAAGGATATAGCTTCACATAATCACTAGATTACCTTTTAATTTAGGATTATTTCTTTAACTTGCTGTAAAATACAGCAAATGAAAAACGCCATAATCTCACTGTTTCTTTTTGTTGCATTATTTTTAAATTCATCATTAAAATGTAACACAGAAAAAGATGATGAATGTGTTGCATATTACCCTGTAAATGCTGACTTTAAATTAGTTGAGTCGTTTGATTTAAGATTTTATGGAATACCAATTGGGCCAGATGTCATATCAGCTGAAACAGACACTGTATATACACAGGTCTTATTCAAAGCAAAATCGGGGATGAAAAACTATCGCTGGTTAGTAAGCGGTGAACAGAATGAGCGGGTAGGTAGAAAAGAGGCACTTGATTTTTCCTTCAGCGATTCGGCATATGGTGCTTTAAACATAAGGTTAATTGCTGAGAAAACTCCTGATTTGGCATGTAACCTATTTGATAAAGCAGCCGACACTTCCTATAGAACTATATATTCAGTATGGCAATACCAACTACCTATTATGGGGAAATACTATGGAAGTTGGACCCATCGCCCCGATAGTTTTTTTACAATCAGCATTGAGGCAGAAGATAGTAACCGGAATTTTTCTGCCTATTTATATGGCTTAGGGCAGTGCGGCCGGAATCATCCAATAGATTCTCGTATTGATATAGCAACAAAAAGCTACCTATTCATATTCAGAGATACACAGTGCGGTGGTAGTGGGGGTTACGGAGTGCTGGATAGAAGCACAAGAAAATTAGTTATCAGATACATGGATGTAATTTATACCAATTCAGATAATCCTGATAAAAGACTAACATTTACCGGTTTTAAAACTCAATGATATCTTAATCTTAAATAAATAGTTATTCATGCTGACTAATTGCATCCGCTTTTCAGTGGAATTCAAATGATGAGGAATTACTAAACCGCTCTCATGTGGTGAGAAGTTTCGGCTTGTATTAAAATCATCTCTCGGTTGTTGTTTAATGGGTGTACAATTTACCCAACAGAGGCTTGTTGGTATTCGTAGGCAAGGATTTAACCTAGAGGCGTAGTTGGTTTACCTTTTATTTTAAGATTATTTCTTTAACTTGCTGTAAAATGCAGCCAATGAAAAATGCTATAATCTCACTGTTTCTGATATTTTTTTTGTGTTCATCTTTGCATGCACAGGTAGATACCCCGTTTTTTTACACCAATGGGAAAATTTACCAGACGGTAACATACGGTAATAAATTATACGTAGGCGGAAGTTTTACCAGCATAGGTTATTCCAATCCATATTTTACCGTTGGCAACCTGCAGGGCGATTTTAAACAAGGCAGGCATCAGTTGAACGGCATTGTTCATTGTTCTGCTTCAGATGGTGCAGGAGGTTGGTTTATAGGAGGCGATTTTACCAAAGCAGGTATTTACAATAGAAATTATTTTGCTCACCTTGATTCAGCGGGAAGGGTAACTAATCTTGATTTGAAATTAAATGACAAAGTAAGAAGCCTTAGTGTATATCAGGGGAAATTGTATGTGTCGGGTTATTTTACTAAATCAGATACATTGAACAGAAACTATGTGCTTAGGGTAGATTTAGGAACAGCCTTAGTGGATACCTGGGATGTAGGACTAAAGAAAAGCACGAGCAGCCAAGGTGGTGTGCCATATGTTAAGCATGTAGAAGCACTTGGTAATAGAGTGTATTTGGCAGGAGCAGGAAGGGTAGCTGTTAATAATAATGTATCGGTTGATCGGGTATTTGCAGTTGACATATCTTCAGGTGGAATGATTGCTTGGAACGCCCCTGTAATTGGTTTTGGTGATTATTATTTCAAAGACTTTGCACTATATAAAGACAAGGTAATAATTTTTGCATATACCCCCAATGTACCAGCAAATTTAAATGGCAGTGGATTTAAGGTGTTAGACTCTGTAAGCGGTGCAGTTGTGGCAACAAATCATAAGCGGGTATTTGGTACCATTGACAAAGTGAGTATACACGGAGATGATATTGTATTTGCAGGTAATTTTGATGCTGTTGATGGCATGGCGGCAAAGGATGTAGTAATTTACAACCTGCAAACGCGTGTGTTTTCATCTGTTTCTTTTTTGAAAGATACATACAAAGAGCGCATCTACAATTCAGATGTTGACGGGGTTCATTTTTTTTCAGCTCGTCTAACGGACTCTCTGCTTTATTTAAGTGGCTTAATGGAGTTATCTGATGGCAAAACTTACAAAACCTTGATGGCATTTAACCGATTTACGGGTGCTGTGCATAAAGAGTATGGTGTAACAGGAAATGTGTATTCCATACAACTGACAGGGAATCAACTTGCGGTGGCAGGCTCATTTAGCAGCACACCCAACAGTTCAATACGCTATTTGGCTACAGTTGATTTGAACACAATGAAAATTTTGCCTGTTAGCTTACCTTTCAATAATTCAGTATATAAAATTTTGCCTTTAAACGGCAATTTGTATCTGGCAGGCAGGTTTGATAGTATAGGAAACAATAGACGAATGTATGCTGCGGCTTTGGATACCACAAACTGGAATGTACTATCCTGGAATCCGTCACCCGATTCTGTAGTACTTGATATGGCTTATAGTAGCATTAGCAATAAAATGTATTTGTCAGGATGTTTCAGAAATGTTAGTACTGCTCAACGCAACGGTTTAGCTGCGGTGCACCTCTCAACTGCGGCTGTAGATAGTTGGAATCCGTCACCTAACCCCAAACCTTCAGCAAACAGGCCATTTGTTCATAGTTTGAAAATTAATGACTCTGTATTGTATGTGTTTGGCCGGTTTGACTCTATTGCCGGTGTAAGCAGGTTGGGTGCGGCATCTTTCAAAGTAGGTTCAGCAGGCGAACAGCTAACGGCATTTAACGTTACTAACGGAAAAGAATTAGATGCAACGGATAAAGTGATAATTATTCCATATAATTCTACGCTTTTGCTTACCAGAAGTAAGTTTTACTTTAATGAACTGAAAATTGATTTTTCAGACTACAATCTCCCATTTTTTAGTACTGAAGAAACGTTCTTTTGGCTTACCCCTGACTCCGGAAAAGTACTAGGGTCTGCTTCTGTAACTGGTGAAAGAGATAATATGATGCCATACTCTAGTGGCAATCATGCGTTGCATTATGCAAACGGGTATATCTTCAGTGGGGTAACGTATCATAAGTATTTCACGAATCCCACTTCAAATGTTGTTGTAGTTGATGTACATACTGGGGCCTTACATGTGTTGCGAGATCCATATAGCGGCTTTCCAACATACTGGGGCAGTAGTATTATGAGTTTTGCAGAACACAACAATACAGTTTATGCCGCAGCCGGAGGTAGAGGGGAGTATTATATTAAGAAAGTAATACCGGTTGCAAATTTTGTGAGAGGAAAGGTGTATGTCGATAACAACAGCAATTTCAAAAAGGATTCTAATGAGATGTTCCTTAATTCTCAGCACCTTATTTCTGATTCCAAAATAATAGAAGGCAATGGTTCAGATAGCTATACACTTTTTGCAGACTCAGGGTCTGCATCATATGTAAGATATGATACTACTTATGTTAGAAAGTATATGCCCTTATGGAAAGTTGTACCCGATACAGCTATTAGTATTTCATTTAACTCTTACTTCCAAAATAAAGATTCTGTAGACTTTGTTCTGCAACCCAAGGCACAGGTAAGTGATTTAAAAATAAAGGGAAACAACAATGGATGTAGAGTAGGTGTAAGTAACCGCATTTATCTTCACATAGACAATATAGGGACTACCACACAAAGCGGATGGGTTTCTTTGGCAATGGATACTCAGGCAAGAATGAACATGCAACAGGTACAATGTTTTCCTGTAGCCGACAGCATAAACGGAAATGTGCTATTCTGGCGGTTTCAGCACCTTACCTGGCCCCATGCTTTGTATTACCGTATTACTTACACGATTGACGCTTCCGTTTCTTTAAATAAGTTGCTGCATTTTCCTGTAGCAGTAACACCCGTTATCGGAGATACCTTTCCGCTTAACAACCACGACACGATTTCCTTTTTTACATCGAACTCTTTTGACCCCAATATGAAAGAGGTAACAGCACCATTGACACTTGGCAATGAGGTGGCTCTTTCCACACCGCAACTGGATTATACCATTCATTTTCAAAACACGGGCAACGATGTAGCATTTAAAGTAGAGATAGCAGATACACTGAGTGAACATCTGGACCTGAGTACACTTTTGGTTACTCACTCGTCACATAACTACACATACAAACTTCAAGGCAGGGTAATTACATTTACGTTTGATAATATTAATCTGCCGGATAGTTTTCGGGATGAACCGGGTAGTCATGGTTTTGTGAGCTATATTGTTCAGCCTAAGCCCAACCTTGTTCACGGTACAGAGGTGCTTAACACGGCTTACATTTATTTTGATTTGAATGCACCCATCATCACCAATACTACACTTACCCGTTTTGTGAGCCGGTTTACAAGTGTGAAGGAATTACATAAGTCGGGTATAAAGGTGTATCCAAATCCGTTTTCAGGCAAAGCTGTTATTCAAACACAGATGATATTGGAGGAGCCACAGCTTATGTTGTATGATTTGCAGGGGCGGGTAATTTCAGTTCAATATCCTGCGGGTAATACCAACTCGTTTGAAGTTGATGCGGGTCAGTTGTCCTCAGGAACTTACGTACTGAAACTCACGGATAAAACCACAGGTTACTTTGCTTACTCAAGAATTATCTTAAACCGATAATTTTCCCAAGGAATACTTACTTTTGTGCTTTAAAGAAAAGTACATCATGACGGAGAAAATATTGGTTGTAGGCTCATCGGGCCAAATTGGTACTGAGTTAATTACAGAATTGCGTAAAATATACGGCAGTTCTAACGTAGTAGCTTCCGATTTAAAAAAGCCCGCTGCTTTTGAACTGGACGGCCCCTTTGAAGAACTTGATATTCTGAATCCGCAACGTTTTCATGAGATAGTAAAGAGCCACGGCATTACTCAGGTTTACCTGCTGGCAGCCTTGCTGTCGGCCACAGCTGAGAAAAATCCGAAGTTTGCCTGGCAGCTTAATATGGACAGTTTATTTCTTGTACTAGATGCTGCCAAAGAAGGTTTGATTAAGAAAGTGTATTGGCCAAGTTCCATTGCGGTATTTGGTCCTACCACACCACGTTTGCTTACACCACAGTATACCGTAATGGAGCCCAACACCATTTATGGTATCAGCAAACAAGCGGGCGAGCGGTATTGCGAATATTACCATCAAAAATATAACGTGGATGTACGCAGCCTGCGTTACCCCGGATTAATCGGGTACAAATCGGCACCGGGTGGAGGTACTACAGATTATGCGGTACACATTTACCACGAGGCATTAAAAAATGGCAGTTACGAATGTTTCCTTTCAGAGAACACCACTTTACCCATGTTGTACATGCCTGATGCATTAAAAGCTACCATAGGCATTATGGAAACCGAAGCCGCTAATGTAAAAATACGCAGTAGCTACAACCTGGCAGGTATGAGTTTTTCTCCCAAAGAAATTGCTGCTGAAATTGCTAAACATATTCCCGGATTCACCATTAGTTACAAAGCCGATTCGCGCCAACAGATTGCTGATTCATGGCCGCAAAGCATTAATGATGTAGAGGCCAAAGCACACTGGGGTTGGAAACCCGATTTCGATTTGGCGGGTATGACGGCAGATATGCTCAAGCACCTGCGCATTCCAAGTAACTAAGGTTCGTGTATATTCGGTATGTTTGTGCAGTACGTACCTCATGCATAAAAAATTTCATATTGCAGCATACCTTCTACTGAGCCTCAGTTTAGTATGGCCGGCTATAAAGTATCACCAACCTGAACATGCCTCAGTAATTAACAGTGATGGCTTAGGCTATTATTCGTATTTGCCGGCTTTGTTTATTTACAATGATGCTTCCTGGTCGTTTCTTAACGATTACGAAAAAAATTACCGACCTATCGGAAATTTCATACGTGAGGCTCCCAACGGACGTAAAGTGAATCAGTATTTTGTAGGTGAGGCTGTTCTTATTGCACCTTTTTTTGCTGTTGCGCATGTTACTGCAAATGTTGCAGATGGTTTTTCAGCGCCCTACCAGCGGGCAGTACTATGGTCCACTCTTTTTTATGTGTGTGTGGCACTCTATTTACTCACACTTCTGGTGGAAGCGTATATAACTCATAGATATGCGGCACTTTTGATTTCAGCGGCAGTACTGCATGGTACCAATTTGTATACTTATGCTGTAACAGAACCGTCTTTTTCGCACGCCTATTCTTTTTTTGCTATCACGCTTTTTTTGTTTGCCTTGCAAAGGTGGGCGAAGATAAAATCGAAGAGGTATCTTTTTACTGCAGCAGTAGCATTGGGTTTTATCGCCATCATCAGGCCAAGTAATTTGCTGGTTTTACTTACTGTCCCGTTTTTTTTACCTCACCTTTTTCAGCAGTTAAAAGAAACAACACTCTCTGTTTTACTGGTGGCTGTGAGTTGTTGTGTTGCTGTTGTATTGATTCAACCGCTGTGTTGGCATTGGCAAACCGGCTTGTGGGTAGTGGACGCCTATACAACCGCTACGTTTAATTTTTCTTCTCCTGAGCTTATTAATGTGTTAGTCAGTTTTAAAAAAGGATGGTGGGTATATACTCCTCTGGCCGCTTTGTCGTTGGGTGGATTTTACGCACTATTTAAAGTATACGGATGGAGGAGTGTGTGGTTATTAGTGTATGTGTTCCTTAACCTCTATGTAATTTCATCCTGGAGTGTGTGGCATTACGGCAGTTGTTTCGGGCAGCGGGCTTTTGTGGAATCATATGCTGTGTTGGCAGTATTACTGGGAGTTTGGTTCAGCTTTTTAAAGCAGTTTTCAAGCAAAGTGGTTTTAGCCACGATGGTAGTGTTATGTGTTGGCCTCAATCAGGTTCAAGCCAGGCAATACAGCATAGGTATTATTCATCCGCAAAAAATGGATAGGGAATTGTATTTCGCTACATTTTTAAAAACAGGGGATAAATATAGAAATCTGGTACAGGAAGAATTGAAACACTGTGCTGAATTGAAAACCTGCAAAACACTTTTTACTAATACTGATTGTGAAGCACATTTGATCAAAGTGGTGTCAATAAATACAACTCCGGCCTGTATTAAAGTAGAAGGAAATTTTACATGCAGCAATAAAAGTACGAATGCATATTTATGTGTGCAGTTGTTGCAGGATGCTCAAGTATTGCGTACTGAGCGGGTTTATTTTTTTAAGTTTTCACGAAGAGGAGTGGAGTCATCTCAATTGAGGCATCAGTTTATGCTGAATAAGCATACTATTTCAACCAATGCAATAAGGTATTTTGTGGTTGACGTGGAGCAGGAGATATCACTTAATACTCTTCAAGCAGAAGTTTGCTGCAACTAATTTATTCGTCTCCTAATTCATCTTCCAACTCATCCAATGAGAGTTCATCCAGATTAAACAAATCCGTATCAGGTAACTCCACTTGTTTTGTTTTTTTTCTGAAGGTATAGCTTATTCCCGCTTCCAGATTCAAGCCTCCTTTTATCGGTTCGTCTATATCGCCAAAGGGCGTGTTGTACAATACCACCTTTCTTCCACCTGCAAGTCCTGCAGAAGTATGCCAGCTGAAGGATTCATTCACCTGTCTTTTGTAAGTGTATTGCATCAGTAGTTGTTGTACACGAAGGTATCCGTCAGCTGTCGTGAAAGGAGTTTGAGAGATAAATCCTTTGAATCCAATACTGAGTTTGTGTTTTGATTTTGGCGTACTTTGAACAATGTAGGCAGCATTAAATGGTAGGTTAAATTGCAGTTGTTCTTTTTCGTCAAACCGATAATGAAAACCAATCAGCGGAAGTAGAATCTGTTGACGGGCACTAATAAATAATGCACCCGCATTGTAGCTCCACTTTTCATTTACCCTGCGTTGGTACATACCCAGCGCCACTATACCCGGAATGGTATGAGCAAAAGACTGTGTGGGTGCTGAGAAAAAAGGAGTGATACTTCCCAGCCAGATGTTTTTCATTCCATTGAAATGAAGATAGGAAACCCCGCTGGAGATATTGAGGTTTTGTAAACGTTGTGGTAAGGTACTGTAGTAAACATTGTTGTAAGCACTGTTAACGGAAAGAATAACCGCGTCAAAAGTTCGCTTCTCCATATTTAGTTTTTTATATACTGGAGTGGAGGCACCCAAGGAAATGCGGTGAAAGGAAAATGAGCCGTTGCTGTTTTTCAGTTCCCTTTCAGGAAAAGAAGATAACTCACCACGAAGTGTAACCTGTGCACTGGTGTATGTACAGGTAAAAATAAACAGGTGTAGAATAAGGTAAGCGAAGTTAAATTTCACAGCAACTAAGATGCAAAATAGGAGTAAGGGTTTAAAGAGGCAGACTGATTAATTGATTTTAATGCTTTGGCGCGCAGCAACAACTTATTAATTAGCTAATTGTAATTTCGATTTTCATATTTTCTCCTGAATTAGTACATTCGCACTCCCAAAATTAAGGGAATCGGGGTGTAGCGCACCCCGATAACTATCGGGGCGGTATCGCCTTGATGGGTGAAAAACAAAATGCTCGGGGTGTAGCGCAGCCCGGTAGCGCGCTTGCTTGGGGTGCAAGAGGTCGTGGGTTCAAATCCCGCCACTCCGACTTTCAAAAAGCCTTCAGTGATTAACTGGAGGCTTTTTTTGTTGGAAACAGGGACATGGCATTGTTGCAGTGAGGATACAATTACACTCAATTTGGATGTAAAAGTATCAGATGAGTATTATGTCTTTTATATCACTAACTCATAGTTGACATCTCGCGTTTGACATTAAATTAATTCAACTGCAGTAAAAAATTAACCTAATTGTTGGGATATGTTTTTTTCTGTTTAAGAATGGGTTAATACTCCCGTTGCTTTTTTGAACTCAAATATTATTAAATATGCGATTCAGAAAAAGTACTCTTTACATTTTGGTGGCCGTTGTATTCACATTCATTGTGAATCAGGTCAGTGCTCAGATTAATCTTAAGTTTTCCGCGCGGTTCTCTACCGGCTTTTACGACAAAGGAGCAGCAGAAATATCTGCATATGATAACCTGAGTAAGCGTTTATTCGTAACCAGCGGTGCTGATACTTCTTTACGTATTGTTAACATTAACAACACATCTGCTCCCGTTCAGGTGGCACGGATTTCGGTAGCTCCATACGGAATTGATATGACCTCAGTAGCTGCAAAGAACGGGTTAATTGCTGTGGCAGTAATTGACTCAGCCGGAAAAACAGCTAACTGTAAAGTGGTGTTTTTCGACAGCAACGGAAGTTTTATTAATCAGGTGAGAGTGGGCTCAAATCCTGATATGGTTATTTTTACACCGGATGGTAAGAAGTTGTTGGTAGCCAATGAAGGCGAACCTAACAGCGACTACACTATTGACCGAGAAGGTTCAGTAAGTATTATTGATTTATCAAACGGTGCCGCTTCATTAACACAGGCCAGTGTTCAAACTGCCGGTTTTACTCAGTTTAATTCACAAACACTTGACGCCCGCATTCGTATAACAGGTAAAATACAAAGCGGAGGTTCGTTTCTGCGCAATTCAACAGTTGCTGAAGATCTGGAACCGGAATACATCACTATATCAGATGACGGAAAAACAGCCTGGATTACTTGTCAGGAAAATAACTGCATAGCCACTTTGGATATTGATAATGCTACTATTACTGCCTTGAATGCTTTGGGTTATAAAAACCATAACCTGTCAGGGAATGGTTTAGATGCTTCAGATCAGGGTTCTGCCAATATTGCTAATTACCCTGTTTTTGGGATGTACATGCCTGATGCAGTTGCACAGTATAAAGTAGGAAACACTACTTACCTGGTTACTGCCAATGAAGGTGATGTAAGAGCTGATTGGGGTAGTGCCAATAATGAAGAGATAAGAATGGGTTCTGCATCTTACGTATTGGATACAGCTAAATTTGGTGGTGTAGCAAACGTTACAGCACTTAAAGCGAATACTGCTTTAGGACGTTTAACTGTTTCGAAGACATGGGGTGATTTTGACAAAGACGGAAAATACGATAGCATCTTTTGTTTCGGAGGTCGTTCTTTCAGTATTTGGAATGCCAATACAGGTGCTTTGGTTTGGGATAGTAAAGACGAATTGGAACAAAGAACACTTTCAGCTTTTCCGGCTTCATTTAATGTAAGCAGTACTAACAATACGTTAAAAAACAGAAGCGATGATAAAGGCCCGGAACCGGAAGCCGTAACAATTGCTCGTATTTTTGATAGCGTTTACGCTTTTGTAGGTCTGGAGCGCATAGGTGGTTTGATGGTGTATAACATTACCAATCCTCAATCACCTTATTTTGTTCAATACATTAACACGCGTAATTTTTCGGTTACTCCAAGTTTAGCCAATCTTTCTTCTGTAGGTGATTTAAGTGTTGAAGGTTTATTATTTATACCCCGCAACATAAGTCCCAACGGGAAAGATTTGGTTATTGCTTCGCATGAAATAAGCGGAACAGTAGCCGTATTTGAGGTAAATACACGCAGCGCCTTCCAAATGCAGGTGCTTCACTCCAGTGATATGGAAAGCGGTTTGGATGCTCCTGTTGATGCACCAAACTATGCAGCCATTCTTGATAAGCTGGAAGATGAACATTCTAATACATTAATTCTTTCTTCGGGAGATAATTACATTCCAAGTCCTTTCCTTTTCTCAGGTGAAGATGCAGCTTTACAAACCCCTTTACGTAACACGGCAAGTTCCTATTTCACTGGAGCCACTGCGGGTTTACGTGCTGCAATAGGTCGGGTTGACATTGCCATGATGAACATTATGGGTTTTAATGCGACTGTATTTGGCAACCATGAATTTGATTTAGGAACTGCAGAAGTAAACAGTATGATTGGTGTAGATATTCGCAGTAATGGTGCAGATAAACGTTGGATAGGTGCACAGTTTCCTTACCTCTCTGCAAATTTGAATTTTAGTAATGATGCGAACATTTCATACCTGTACACTAATCAACGTTTGCAGGATACCGCCTTTAAAACTAATCCTACCATTACAGCTAATTCGCAAAAACGGGGTATTGCACCCAGCACAATAATTGTTCGCAATGGTGAGCGCATAGGTATAGTTGGAGCCACCACGCAGATATTAGCCAAAATTTCCTCACCCGGTTCTACAGCGATTGTTGGACCTCAGGTTGATGACATGCCGGCTTTGGCTACCATACTTCAACCGGTTATTGATAGCCTTCGTTTTGCTGAAGGAATTAACAAAGTTATTTTATTGGCACACCTTCAACAGTTGGCCAATGAAGAAGCATTAGCCGGTTTACTGAAAGGTGTAGATATTATTATTTCAGGAGGTTCGCACACCGTTTGTGCTGATGCGAATGACCGCATGAGACCATCTATGCCTGCTACACGTACTTATCCTATTTTGAAAACAGATGCAGAGGGTAACCCGATTGCAGTTTTGAACATGGCATCTGAGTGGAAGTACTTAGGTCGTTTTGTTTGTGATTTTGATTCTACAGGTAAACTTTTAACCTCTATCTTAGATAATACCATAAACGGAGCATATGCAACCGATTCAGCAGGTGTTACTTCATTATACGGCAACTATGCAGCAGGTTTTGTAACAGGATCAAAAGGCGCATTGGTAAGACAATTAGCTACAGCCACCCAATCAGTAATTACAGCAAAAGATGGCGCAATCTATGGCAAATCAAATGTATTTCTTGAAGGACGCAGAATAGCAGTTCGTACAGAAGAAACCAATCTGGGAAATGTAAGTGCAGATGCGAATTTGTGGATGGCTAAAAAGTATGATTCATCTGTAAAGATATCAATTAAGAATGGTGGAGGTATCCGTTCAGCAATGGGTGAAGTTTTTGCTGTGGGAAGTGATGTGCAGTTACTCCCTACTGCTCCTAATGCTGCTGCAGGTAAAAGCAGGGGAGATATTTCACGACTTGATATTGAAAACTCCTTACGTTTCAATAATAAACTGAGCATTGTAAGTGTAAATGCAGCCGGATTAAAACGTTTGATGGAGCACGGACTCTCAGCTACTAAACCGGGCGCTACTCCTGGACAGTTTCCACAGGTGGGTGGCTTGGCTTTGAGTTATGATACAACAAAAGCATCAGGCAGTAAAATATGGAGCATGGTAACCATTGACTCCTTAGGCAACCGTCAGGATACCATTGTAAGAAATGGTGTTGTTTATGGAGACACAACTAAAATATATAAAGTAGTAACACTTGATTTTCTTGCAGGCGGTGGTGATGGATATCCTTTTACCACAAACGGATTTAACCGAATCAATTTAGATACTGCTGTGAAAGATTCCATGTACGCCAAGTTTGCAGGAAACGGAAGTGAGCAGGATGCATTTGCTGAATACATGTATGCAAAACACACTGTTGCTCCATACAATGTAAGAGATACTTCAGTTATAGGCGATAAGCGGATACAATTGCTCAACTCCCGTCAGGATGATATTTTCCCTGAGACAAATCCGGCCATTACGATAGCTCAAGCTCGATTATTAGCTGCTCCCAAATTGGTGAGAACAAGAGGAGTAATTACACGTGCATGGGGCAGGTTTATATACATACAAGATGCAACGGCTGGAATAGGCGTAAGACAAGCGGCAGGTGCTATGGTAGATTCTATTGTATCAGGCGGTTTGAAAGAGGGAGATAGTGTTGAAGTTATTGCCCCCAGAAACGAGTTTAACAATTATGCGCAGATTCAATTGAACAGCGGTGCATATACGGGTGCCAACACGGTAATTAAATTAGCTTCAGGTATTGCGGTTACTCCTGTGGATGTAACCATAAAACAGCTCAATGAATCAGGCGAACAATACGAGAGTCGTTTAATCAGATTAACTAAGTTAGAAACATCCGTATCAGGAAATTTTGCTGCCTCTACTAACTATACTGTGTGGAAGCAAAACAATCAATCAGATGTAATCACACTGCGTGTAATCTCCGGACCTGATACTGAGTTGGAAGATGCACCTGCTACACGTATCCCAAATGGTACATTTACTTTTGAAGGTATCTTGGCTCAGTTTTGTTCGTCACCAACAACCGGATGTACTTCAGGTTATCAACTTTACGGAGTTCGTAAAAAGGATATCATTGCTGACCTTAGTGCTTATGATTTGTCTTTGCCTGCTAATAATTCTCGTGTAACGGTTCAACAAAACAGCAATACTCCTGTAAACTTCAATTGGACAAACGGAAACGGCTCAACATACAAGTGGATGATTACAGGGATTAACGGAACATACACCGCTCCGCTTCTTTCAGGCATGGCTAATAACGGAGGAAAGGACACTGTGTTTTCTATTTCATCAGGTACGTTAGATCAGCTGGGCACTACATTGGGTGCTGCAAAAGGAGACTCGGTTCAATTACGCTGGACGGCTTATGCCTATTTTAAAGGTGATTCACTTAAAGCAACTTCCAACAACTTAATTTGGATAGTTCGAAATCGTTCTTTAACCAACTTTGCATTAACAGCTCCGCAAAACAATGCCCGAATTGAAGTACAAAATGGTGATAACACACCTTTACAAATCTCTTGGCAGTCATCAGCGGGTGCAACGCAATACGTTTGGTTATTGGATGCTCCTTCAGGAAACTTTAGTAACCCGTTGTTGCGTTTACCTTCCAACACCGGAGGCACATTGCCACAGTTAACTTTGGTATCAGGCAATGTGAGCACCATACTCGGCAATTTGGGTGTTGCTCAAGGTGATTCCATTAATCTCAAATGGACAGTAAGAGCATTTGAAGGAAATTCAGATTCTCTGCAATCAAATAATACGTTCAATGTAAAGTTTGTTCGTAAAGCAGGTTTTGTAGGATTATCAGAATCTGCTATAGAAACAATGAGAGTTTATCCTAACCCTTTTTCAGACCACATTACTATAGAAGTTGAAAACGAACAGCTGCTTGTATTTGAGTTAATTGATTTGCAAGGACGTATTTTATTGCAAGGCAAAACAGACTCAACCACAGAGGTGAACACTGTAGGTTTAAAAGCAGGCATTTACTTGTTGCGTTTGGTTTCAGGTAATGAATCAGTAATTCAGAAAGTAGTAAAAAAGTAAGCAATAGTAATTCTTCATTTCAGTACATCGGGGCCGCTTATGCGGCCTTTGGTGTTTTTGAAAATGTACAATCAGCAAAATGCGCGTTGACTTTTTTGACTAGTTTTTGTTTTGTACATGGATGTAGTCCTCGCCAACCATCCGAAAGCAATGAATATCCCGAAGTGTGAAAGAGCGTGGATAGTGATTGGCGGGGACGCCAACCACGGACAGGATATAGTTACATTTCTCTCAGAAAAATGTTTTTACTTTGTATAACTAATAACTATGTATATGAAAACTCCTTTATCTAACAATCGTTTTTTGATGGTTATCCTGTTTACAGGAGCCCTCTCCTTAAACATGAAGTGCGAGACCGACAATGAAAGGTTTCAAGACTCGCAGGAAAATTTACCACCGCTTACTTTTTGGGGATTCAATACTATGGGCTGCAAGTTGGATGGCCAAAATTGGGTAGCATACAGTGCCACTAGTTTCCCTCATTTGAGTGCATATTATGATAAGGGAAAAAACAGGTTTTATTTCAGTGGAGTAATAAAAGAAAAAAATAAAGAAAGCTTTCAAAATATTTTGGTTCAAATTATTAATCCAAAAGAAGGAAATACATTTGTTCTATCAGAAGGTAGGCCCGATAGCAACTATGCTTATTATGTTCCAATTGTACTAATTGGAGGTGGTGGTGGGTATTATACCAATGATTCTTTAACAGGCCAAGTTCATTTGATAAAATTTGATACGGTTTATCAGATAGCCTCAGGCACATTCAAATTTAAATGTACCAATGGTGCGCAGATAAAAAATATTACTGAAGGGCGCTTTGATGTAAGTTATGCTTATTAAAAAAATCTAAACACTTTTTAAACTTTTTTTGTACATGGTTGGCGTCCCCGCCAACCATCTGAAAGCAATGGATATCCCGAAGTGTGAAAGAGCTGGTTAAATATGGGTTACCTTTTTTGGGCTAGTTTTTATTTTGTTCCACATATACTGTTGACGTAGGGAAGGCAAAAGCACAGCCGTTACGTTCTACAATTTCCATAATACGCAGGTTGATTTCTTCCTTTACTTTAATCATGATATCCCAGTCATTGGTGTTCACGAAATAAATTACCGTAATGTCTAAATCAGAATCTTTAAAATCAGAAAATGCCACCACTGCTTCTTCTACAGTTTGCGGATGTGCATCGATGGTTTGTTTAATGTCTTTAACTACCTGCATCAATTGTTCGCGACTTGAGCTATAAGTAAGACCCACCGTAAATTTCACCCTGCGTTGTGTGCTGCGGGTAATGTTGTTGAGGTAGGTATCAATCATTTTTTTGTTGGGCACTATAAGTAAGCTCCGGTCGAGCGTACGAATTTTGGTACTGCGGAATCCAACACTTTCAACGGTACCTTTAAACTCAGGCGTTTCAACTAAATCTCCTGAAGCAAAGGGTTTGTCGAGGAATATGATAAAGGAACCTAATAAGTTAGCCAATGTTTCCTGTGCTGCCAGTGCTATGGCCAATCCTCCTATACCCAAGGAGGTAACAATAGCGGTGATGTTAAGGTTATATACATTGCTCAGTATGGCAAATAAACCAATGGTGGCCAGTATTACTTTGGATAGTTCCTTTACGAAAAATACCAGTTGTACATCAGTATTAATTTCCCCGTTTTTAGACCGCTCGCACTGCACAAAGGCTATAAAATCAATGGTGCGTAAAAACACCCAGGTGATAAATGCTCCCAGTAAGGTTTCATAGGTGCGGTTAACAAACATTTTTACACCAAACTTATGCTCAGGCCCAAGTTTCCACTCGGGCGGGTATTGAATATGGTCAAACGCCATGTATAGAATGAACAATACGAAAAGTACCTCAAAGGGCTTACGTAACAGTTCCACAAATTCATCAGCATACGCATTTTTTGAATAGCCTTTAAAAAAGCGGAACATTAAGCGACTAAGCAAACGCGAACCTTGGCGTTTGATAATCCAGCCAATGAGAATGATTCCGAAGAACCACAGGTAAGCCATGACGCTGTTGCCCCAATACTCACGCAGTAAAAATTCTTCGGAATACATGTTCATCTTTATCGTAGTAATGTAGTTAATGACATTTCAAGTGCTTTGGCACTGATACCTGTTTTGCGCGGGTGAAACTGTTGGATACGCATTAACGTTTTGCGGATAATGTTGGAGGTGTCTTTGAATATTGCAGTGTCTTCCAATTGGGCTTCTTCGCTCATCAGGTAAGCAAACACACGGGCCATACCACAGTTGGCAATAAAATCAGGAATTACACTCACATTGTTATCAGCAAATGTGGCGATAGGTCCCATAAATATTTGTTCATCGGCAAAAGGAACATTGGCACCACAACTGATTACTTCCAGTTCGTTATCAATCATCTGCTGTAACTGTTCCTGTGTGAGCAAACGTGATGCAGCAGCAGGTACCATAATTTCGGCACCCATGCTCCATATTTTTTCATTTACTTCTTCAAAACTCAGCAGATTTTTACCTACCAGTTTGTTTCCGTCTTTATCCAGGAACAACTGACGAACCTCTTCAAAACTCAGCCCGTTAGAGTTCATTAATCCGCCTGAGCGATCAATGATACCCACGATTTTCGCACCGAAGCCTGCTAAGTAATAGGCTGCTGCACTTGCCACATTTCCCCAGCCCTGTATGATTACTCGTTTATTTACAATGTTGCCGTTCCAGAATTCATAATAGTTGCGTACTGCTTCAGCTACGCCATAACCGGTAATCATGTCGGCTACTACATATTTACGCTCAACAGATGGCGATAGTTGTTCGTGGGTAATTACTTTTGATACACCTTCACGCAGGTTGTTAATCATTCGTTTTTTGCCTGCCTCATCCGGCTTAAAGTGCCCTACTGCTGTTCCTTCCTGAGGGTGAAGCAACCCGTATTGTTCAGTAATGGGAATTACTTCATGAATCTCATCTACGTTTAAGTCACCACCTGTACCGTAGTATGTTTTCAACAATGGCATCACGGCTTTGTACCAACGTTCCAACACGCCTTTTTTACGCGGGTCATTCGGGTCAAAGTTGATACCCGATTTTGCTCCGCCAATCGGTGGTCCGGATATAGTAAACTTTACTTCCATAGTTTTGGCCAGTGAAAGTACCTCATGCTTGTTTAATCCTTTGCGCATGCGTGTACCGCCACCTGCTGAACCACCTCGTAAAGAGTTGATGACAATCCAGCCTTCAGCTTCGGTTTCCGGGTCTTTCCATTCAAATACTATTTCAGGTTGTTTTTCTTCGAAACGTTTTAAGAGATTCTGCATGTGTTTATTTTCTATGTAAGTGTTTATTTGATTGTTGTGTAAAGATGACTAAAGTTGCCGTACATAGCGCCACCAATGTTATTGCGTTCTGCTCCGGTTACACTTTGCAGGCAGTTGTTTTTGTTTTGTAAACGTAATGCTCCCAGCAAAGCGAAAATGAGCGCTTCCTTATAATTAACTGTATTTTTTTCGGGTACTACTATTTCTTGCCCGGCATGTTTTCTTAATTCATTAATCAGGTATTGATTAAATGCTCCGCCACCTGTAACCAACAGTTTATTGTTACTCACTTTATACTGCTGTTCAATATCATTAATACCCTTGGCTATCTGCTGGGCGAGGTGTGTACACAAGGTAGCCAGTTTATCCTGAGGGGTGATGTGGTAGTTTTGAGCAACGGGCCAAAAGGTGCTGTTAATCCACTCCCGGTTCAATGATTTGGGCCAGGGTTGTGCATAGAAATTTATGCCGTTAAGTTCATTCAGCAAGTCCTCATTTAAAGTGCCGTTTGCTGCCTGTTCACCGTTGTTATCATAACCCAGGTCGAGCATGCGTGCACATCGGTTAAGTACAATATTACATGGCGCAATATCAAAAGCATGCATGTTGCCATGGCTGTTGGCACTGATGTTAGCAAAGCCGCCCAAGTTGAGGCAAAAACCATACTCGCCAAACAATAGCCGGTCTCCTATAGGAACCAACGGTGCTCCTTCGCCCCCTAAAGCCACATCTGTTGTACGAAAATCACTGATTACAGGGAGTGAGGTGGCTGCGTGCAGGTAAGCGCCATGACCAATTTGCGAAGTGTATCCCTCATCAGGTGAGTGAAAAATAGTGTGACCGTGTGAAGAAATAAAGTCAGCATGAATTTTATGCCGGTGGATGAAATCATTTACTAAGTCACCAAGATAACGTCCATAAAAAGCATCTGTTTTAGCAAAAATGGCTGCGGGCTGTTTGTACAGGTGAGAAAGGCGAATACGCCACTTGGCATCGTATGGAATGGTTTCAGCGCTGCTGATGTTAAATGTCCAGCTGTCGTTTTCTTCAGTAAGTTCGCAGCAAGCAAGGTCTACGCCATCCATAGATGAGCCCGACATTATCCCTATAACACGGTACATTCCCATACTCAAATCATTCTGTACATCAGGGGCAAAGGTAAAAGATGCAGAGAGGAAATAAAAGAAGGTTGTTTTTTCTTGAAAACCAATAAATTATGAGACAATATCATCTCGGTTGATTTCAGCATAAGCCTTTTCAGTCAAGGCTCCTAGTTCGATATTGCTGAAACGTATACGTTGCAATGCAGTCACATAATTCCCGAGTTTAAAGCACATTCTGCGAATCTGTCGATTCATTCCTTGGGTGAGTGTTATTTCAAAAGAGTTTGACCCCAGAGCATATATATCATCAGCCTTGGCCGTTTTGCCTGATAGTTCTACTCCGTTTATCATCTCTTTGTAAAATGTTTCATCCGTTTCTTTCTCGAGCGTTACCAAATATTTTTTAGGCACTTTGTTTTCAGGATGAAGCAATACATCATGCAGGTGCCCGTCATTGGTAAACAGCAACAAACCCGTTGACGCTTTATCTAACCGGCCCAGATAGTACATGCCGTGCAGTTCATGGGGAAGGTGTTGAAGTAAATTATCCGGTACGTCTTTGTTATAAGTACATTCCACTCTGGCAGGTTTATGCCACATAAAGTAGCGGTAGGTGTGCGCAATGGAAATCAGTTCTCCGTTTATTTCCACATCATCATACGGCCCGGTTTTTTCATCGGTATAAATGATTTTGCCATTCAGTTTTACTTTTCCGTTTTGAAATAATTCTTCAGCAGTCTGATAACTGATGTGCAATTGGTGCACCATGCGATATGAAATTTTACTGCGGTAGTTCAGTACTTTTATTTTAGTTTGATAATTTTCATGTTCAACTCAGAAAGATTTTCAAATTCTGCTTTAATGAAATAAATACCGTTGGAGAAATGTGACAACCTTACGAAATGGCTTCCTTTATTTAGAATAAACTTATCCATTATTTTACCGTTGATATCAAAAATTGTTAGCGTAGCATCATATTTGGTGCTAATATTTACTCCTTCATTAAATGGATTTGGATAGACGTTTAATAAGCTACTAGCCGTCAACTGTTCTCGAAAAGAGCTTGGGTCAATGTACCAATACGGGTCAGAATACTGAATACAGCCATTAGATTCTGTTAGTTGTATTTTATAAGCAGCGGTTTGTTGTGCCAGATAGCTTGAGCCGTTCGCGCCAGTTATAAGGGTGTCATTTTTATACCACTGGTAGAAGTTGCTTGAAATAGATGAACTTAGTAGCTTGTTGTTTTGAATTATCTGTGGCTTTGCAGGCGCGTTTTTTTCAATGATATTTAAACTTGTTGAAAGGGATTGACAGGTTGTATCAGAAGCATTTTTTGCAATAACATTATAGTTGCCCGGTTGTTGAATGAATACGCTGTCAGAATGACTGTTGTTAAACGTGTTTAAAAAAGACACGGAATTCCGTGCCCAATTATACGTGCAGGCGGTATCAGACTTTGCTGTTAGAAGTAAACTGTCATTTGAACAAAAAGAGTTTTGCATTGACAGTAGTTGAACTGATGGCTTTTTGTATTGATTAATGATTATAGTGTCTGAATATACAGAACATGACAAGTCAGGGTCGGTGCGATGTAAATAGTAACTTCCTGGTGTTGTTACAGCAAGCTCTACTGATGATTCCATTAATAGATAGTTGTTTTTATACCACTTATAGATAAATGGGAAAGTATTGTATGCAGTATCACGAAGGTGAACAGGCGTGTTTCCGCAAACGGAATTAGCACTTTTAGCAACAACAAGAAATTTATTGTCATACACATAAATATTTTGAATTGAAGTATCAACGCACCCTATATTTCTTGAAATAAGTTTTACATTATGTATGGTTGTATTATTGTCGGCTAAAAAAGTGACATTTGAGTCAGTAGACTGAGAGTTGTCGGGCAGCAACCATTTTCTTAGTGCAGGTATGCTGTTAATGCTCCGGTCAGTAAAATTGAAAATCATATTTTCATTACATTTTACAGAATCATCTGTGTAAATATTGGATATAACAGGAGTGCTAATTGAGATAGGTGTGCTCTGAATTCCCTGAATTAAACCCAGAGAAGGGCTTACTACATCTAGCCTGATCCTGTATTTGTTACTGTAAGATGTAATTGAAGGTAGAACGGCTTTTATAGTTCCTGAAGTTGAGACAGATTTATTTATTCTGATGAGATTAGTTCCGTTTCCGCTATTAGGCCAGGCTCCGATGTTGTTACTTAAATTCAAAGCGTATTCTACAGTATCAGACACTGGCACGTCACACACAAAAGAAATAGTTATTGAATCTCCAGAGCAATAGTCATTTTTTGTAATACTGTCAATAACAGGACCGGCATAGGTTTTTGCAGAATAATGTGTGACGTTTTCAACATCATATACGGCATCATAATTACTCCCGTTATACTCAAATAGCGCAAAGTGATAAGTTGTATTAGGCAGTAACTGCTGTAGCATGGTAAAAGTATCAGTACCAAAATATGCAACAGAAGAGTTTCCTCCCATATATCTAAATTTCACATATTCCGGTCCGTGCATTGGCTTCATGTTAACGGGCCCGTTAGCCGAATAAAGAAGCAGGTATTTGTCACAATTTTTTTTGTTCCATGAAATGTGCAGGGTATTGTTTGTTTTTTTAGTTACTGCAACGTCATTGGCTATTGCACCGGGAGGGCTGAGGGAAGTAAGTTGCCCGAAGTTGTAGCTGCTCAAAACGATTCTCCCTACAGAAGCAAACTTAGTATATGATGGCGGTACAACATCTAAGGCTCCCGAATTACTCAAAGCATATCCAAATTGTCGATACCAGTTTTCACCTGCATCATCGGAAAAATACACCTCCATTAATGTTTGTAGCCCTAGTATTTCAGGTAAATACATCCAAACATGTTTGTGGTCTAGTTTTTTAAATCTTAAATGAATTGATCGCTGTGATAAACTTGTCACAATAGGTCCGGAAGTACTTAATTCTTTCCAGGTAATGCCTCTATTAGTTGATTTGTACACATAGTTATGAAGAGCATCATTTATTCGGGTCATTAGTATGGTTGAGTCATCTAAAAGGCAGAATGAGCTGATGCTTGTGCCTGAAAGGCTATTGGATACAGCTATGGAATCCCATGTGTTGCCGCTATTGAAGGATCTGAAGAATTTGTTTGCCGCTGAATCATTTCGAATGCCGAAAATAATGTTACCGGTTTTGTCTATTTCAAAATTATCAATACGACTATTGATGTTTAACTTATTCCAAGTGTCTCCAAAGTTACCTGTTGAATAAAGTTCACCATTTCCGCAGAGCACATAACCTTTGTCTTCGACAAATTCGAAATTGTAAATCGAGTTTTTATTCTTACATGGGCAATTGGATAATTTCTGCCAAGTATTTCCCGAATCAATAGATCTGTAAACAGAGCTATCATAACTCACAATAAAGAGTTTTCTATTTGACGCTTTTGCAATTTTTTCTGCATTTACGAAAACACCAGGCAATTGCGTCCAACTGCTTCCTCCGTTTATAGTATTGTAGAGTTGCATGCTTAAAAGCATAAATCCTTTTGAGGGTGTTGTGAACTTAATATCGCTTGCCCACGGCCCGCTGTTAAACAAAGGATTGTTGCTCATAACGCCATTGAGTACAGTCCAGTTTGTTCCATTGAGTGTTTGAATGGCCATACCAGAATGTCCCACCATGTAACCTTTGCTGGCACTAAAGAAGTGCATGCCATACAGATTTCCCGAGGAAGAATAAGTATGAGTGGTCCATGTCGTTCCTCCGTTAACAGATTTGGCAATGATACCTCCTTTGCAAGCCAGGAAAACGGAAGTATCGTTGGCATATTCCATTCTGTATGCGTAATGACTAATTCCGTTAAGATTTGAAACGCTTGAACTTGTTACGACTGTTGAGTCATATCTTACACAGGTTAAAGACAGCAGGTTATTTGAAATCATACTGCCCTTATTCATGGTTAGAAAGTGTGCAGTTGAAATATTCAGATTGTTATTGTTGCTGTGATTAACCCATGTTGTTCCGCCATTTGTGGTTTTGAGTAATGCCCCGTTTCTGAAAACAATTAATCCTTCCGAGGGGCTAAAAAATCGGACATATACGGCATCCTGACCACTTTGAGAAGCGATAGTGCGTTTTTGCCAGGTTAAGCCTCCGTTTTGAGTGCTGTATATTTCGCCTTTGTTGCCGCAAACCCATCCGTCTGTACTATTGTAAAAGTGGATATAATTAAAGCTTTCATTGCTGCCCACTTTTTTAGATGTCCAGTTTACCCCAGAATCTGACGACAAAGATATATAGCCTGAGTTGCCACAGGAATAATATAAGCCTTGAGTGAAATTTACGCAATTAAAATTTTGATATGTTCCGTTTTGTTTTGCAGTCTGCCAGGTTTGTCCTGAATCTGTGGTATATGATATATATCCCCATTCTCCTATCACAACACCTCTGTGGTTTATAAAATGAATGTCAGCTAAGCCATTTATACCAAATGTTGGACAAACGGGTTGCCATTGGGAATGTGTGTTTAAAGTAAGTAAGATTAAAACGCAAGATGTAAGGATGAAGTTTTTCATTACTGTTTTTAACAAATAAACTGTAAAATTACACTTTATTTACTATACAACAAATTACATGACCAACCGCAGAGAATTTCTTAAAATGAGCACAACCGCTTTAGGAGCTTTGGTAGTTCCCCCATTTCCGGAAGTTGACATACCCGCTGCCATAAAATCAAACGGCAAAAATGTGGTAGAAGATGAAGCTTTTTGGAAAATGGTTAGGGAACAGTTTCCGTTAGCTAAAGATAGAATTTATCTGAACAATGGTACTATGGGACCATCCCCTTATCCGGTAATTGAGATGGTAAGAAAAACCATGATGGATGTGGATGTAAACGGTAACTACGGTGGCTGGGAACAAACCGCTAGCCGATTGGCCAAGTTTCTTCACGTAAAGGAAGAGGAAATTGCCCTCACACATAATGTGACTGATGGTATTAATATTGTTTGCTGGGGATTGCCTTTGAAAAGAGGAGATGAGGTTATCATCACTACGCACGAGCATGTGGGCAACGCTTTCCCTTGGCTTACACGAGCAAAGCTGCACGGACTAACCTTAAAAACATTTACACCCGGCTTTACTGCTGCCGAAACACTTTCACGTATTGAAGCATTGATAACTAAGAAAACGCGGGTAATTGCAGTACCTCACATTCCTTGCACTGCCGGACAGGTGTTGCCTGCCAAAGAAATATGTGCATTAGGCAAATCAAAAGGCTTATTTGTTTTTCTGGATGGAGCACATGGGCCGGGTATGTTGGATTTAAATATCAGTGAGCTGGGTTGCGACTTCTATGCGAGTTGTACTCACAAGTGGATGCTGGGGCCAAAAGGCACGGCCTTTCTGTATGTGAAAAAAGAAATGCAGGATATTTTACAAGCCTATCATGTGGGTGGAGGTTCCGACAATGCGAAGTGGAACATGATGATGAACCCGCCTGAAATGGGCGATTATGCATCAACGGCTCACAAATATTATTACGGTACGCAAAGCTCAGCCTTGTACGCGGGAGTTGTTGCAGCAATTGATTTTATAGAGAGCATAGGGTTGCAAAACGTTACTCAACGTATACATAATTTATCCGGTCATTTTCAAAATGAACTATTGCAGTTAGGCGAGGGTAAAGTGGAAATGGTTACACCTGTTGAAGCAAAATCACGCGCTGGTGTTATTGCGTTTAAACTTAAAAATGTGGCCTATGATAAGTTTTACCAACTGGCATCGGAGAATAAAATACGTATACGTATGGTTCCTGAAAATGGTTTAAACTTAATTCGGGTATCGAGTCATATTTATAATAACAAAACAGAACTGGACAGTTTGCTTGAGCTTATTCGTAAACACGCTTAGTTTACTCCAGTTCCATTATTTTAATGGTGATTTGGTGGGGCGCCATTTCATCACCCCCGAAGAACGGGAACAAACGGTAACGTTTTCCATTGGTATCAGCGCAACCGCGTTCCATTTCATGCACCTTGCCATTGAGGTTAAAAATATATTTTTCACCGCTAATCTGTATGCTGCAACTGTGTTCATCGCCAAGGGTTACGGCTCCCATCTCATGAAAGGTAAGGGTGCTGTTTTTGTAGCAGTAAGCAAACAATCGGAGTGAATCATCAGACCAACGCCAGCCAAATCGTGCGCTTTGGGTGTGGTGTTCCGTTCCGCAGTCAGAGAAACCATATAGCTTATTAATGTCTATCTGATTTCCCGGATCAACAGTGCTGTATATGGCAGAACTGTCAAACATTACCTTAAATTTTAATTCGGTAGTTTTTACCTCACTGGTCACAGATCCGGTATACTGTTGCCCTTCTTTTATAATGTAAGTTTTGTATTCGTTTTTGTGCGGCTCCAAACTAACATAGTCTTCGAGTTCTTTGTCGCATGCTGTAGTGACAACAAGCAATGAAAAGAGTAGGGTGAGCGTATTAAGTTTCATAAATTCAGTTGGTTTGTATGACAAATTTGGTAAAAATAGTTGAAAAATCTACTATTCATACTTACGAAAACAATACCACCCCGGATGTGCAGCATTGTTTTTAGTTAAATTTTTTGATTGGAACGATAAATATTTCATGGTGAGATACCTTCGGTTTACATAACTTGCCCTTCCTATTTTGAAGGTCAGAAAATGAAGACACTAAATGACAAAAGACTTTTCTTACTGGATGGCATGGCCCTGGTTTACCGCGCTTACTTTGCTTTCAGTCAGAACCCCCGCATAACATCTTACGGGTTTAATACCTCAGCTATTTTTGGCTATGTAAATACAGTGCTTGACTTGTTGAAGCGTGAAAAACCCACGCATATCGGGGTGTCATTTGATACCTCAGTACCTACCGCGCGGCATGAGGAGTATGAACTTTACAAAGCACACCGTGATGAACAGCCCGAGGACATTACCAAGGCCCTTCCGTACATCATGAAAATTACGCAGGCCATGCGCATTCCCATTCTCATTCGTGATGGGTTTGAAGCAGATGATATTATTGGTACATTGGCTAAAAAAGCAGAGCAGAAAGGCTACGATGTGTACATGATGACGCCTGATAAGGATTTTGCACAACTGGTGAGTGAGCACATTTTTATATACAAACCTGCCCGCATGGGAAATGATTTTGAAATTATGGGTGTGCCTGAGGTGTTGCAAAAGTGGAGCATCACAGAGGTAAAACAGGTGATAGACATTTTAGGCATGTGGGGCGATGCGGTAGATAATATACCGGGCATACCGGGCATTGGTGAAAAAACAGCCAAAACTTTGGTACAGAAATACGGCAGCATGGAAGGCTTGTATGAACATGTGCATGAACTAAAAGGCAAGCAGAAAGAGAATGTAGAAAATAACAGGGAGCAGGCATTTTTAAGTAAACGACTGGCTACTATTGATATCAATGTCCCCATTGATTTGGTAGAAGAAGATTTGCTGCTTGAAGAACCGGATAGAGAAGAAGTGGAAAAACTTTTTGCCGAACTCGAGTTTAAAACCATGGCCAAAAGACTATTCAGCAATGAGCCCCAGAACAGTGCTATAGAGAGCAAAGCTGCGGGTTCTCAAGCCGGAACGTTTGATTTGTTTAATCAGGGAGCATTGGAAGGAACGGCTGCGGCAATTGAAAGTACAGCGGTTTCGGTTGAAGCAGCAGAGGTTAGCCCTCAGGCTACTATACACACTACCCCACATGAATATATTTTAGTTGAGGGAGAGGCAGCACTTCAAAATCTGTTGCAGGAGCTTTTACAGCAAAAAGAAATTTGTTTTGACACAGAAACCTCAAGTCTGGATAAAATAGATAACGATATTGTAGGCTTTAGTTTTAGTTACAAAGCCCACCACGGTTATTATATTCCTTGCCCTTCTGATTATGCAGAGGCTAAAAAAATATTATCGGTTTTTCAACCGGTTTTTGAAAGTGGAAGCATCACCAAGATATGCCAGAACATTAAATACGACTGGAGCATTTTAAAACTCTACGGACTTACGCTTAAAGGTCCTTTGTTTGATACTATGCTGGCTCATTACTTGATAGAGCCCGACTTGCGTCATGGGATGGATTACCTCTCGGGTATATACCTGCACTATGAGCCGGTGAGCATTGAAGAGTTGATTGGCAAAAAAGGTAAGAATCAATTGAGCATGCGCGATGTGCCTTTGGAAAAAATAAAAGAGTATGCTGCTGAGGATACAGACATCACTTTTCAGTTGAAGCAAAAACTGGAGCCCGAGTTGAAAGAGCGTGAAGCAGAAAAACTTTTATATGAACTGGAACAGCCCCTGGTGCCCGTGCTGGCCGATATGGAGGCGGAAGGTGTTAGAATTAATAAGCAATTTTTGAATGATTATTCAGTTGAACTGCAAACGGAAATTGCGCAATTGGAAAAACGTATTCTTGAACTGGCCGGAGTTAATTTTAATATCTCATCACCTAAGCAATTGGGCGAAGTGTTGTTTGACCACCTGAAGCTTGATCCTAAAGCCAAAAAGACAAAAACCGGGCAATACCAAACGGGTGAGGATGTGTTGCAGGGCTTGAGTGAACATGAGATTGTACGTTGTATTTTAGAGATTCGTCAGTTGCAAAAGTTAAAATCAACCTACGTAGATTCTTTGCCTGAATTGATTAATGCAACCACAGGTAGGGTGCATACTTCTTTTAATCAGGCAGTGGCTGCAACAGGCCGTTTGAGTTCGAATAACCCCAATTTACAAAACATACCTATCCGAACTGATAAGGGACGTGAGGTACGTAAAGCGTTCATTGCCCGAAATGAAGAATATGTGTTGTTGAGTGCAGATTATTCCCAGATTGAATTACGTATTGTGGCCTCTATTTCAGAGGAAGAAAATATGATTACTGCCTTTAAGCAAGGTTTGGATATTCACACGGCCACCGCAGCAAAAGTATATGGTGTGAGTGTGGAAGAAGTAACCTCACAGCAACGCAGAAACGCTAAAGCCGTCAACTTCGGAATTATTTACGGGCAGTCGGCTTTCGGGTTATCGCAAAGTTTGGGAATACCACGTAAGGAAGCGGCAACAATTATTGAAGAGTACTTTAAGCAGTACCCCAGCATTAAAAGTTACATGAACAACACCATCAACTTTGCAAAAGAACATGGGTATGTACAAACCTTGATGGGCAGAAGACGTTACTTGCGCGACATCAATTCAGCCAACTTTACCGTACGTGGTTTTGCTGAACGAAATGCCATTAATGCTCCCATACAGGGAAGCGCTGCTGATATGATAAAAGTGGCCATGATCAAAATTCATGAGCGCATGCAAAAGGAAACTAACCTGAAATCAAAAATGATTTTACAGGTGCATGACGAGTTATTATTTGATGTACACAAAACAGAAATTGAGCACATGAAAGCATTGGTGAAAGAAGAGATGGAAGGTGCCATGTCACTTAAAGTCCCTGTTGTAGCAGAGGCAGGAGTGGGCGACAACTGGCTGGAAGCGCACTAAGGCAACACCGTGTTTTGTTCAGCAATGCAAAACCCGTTTTGTTTTACAGTTTTTTGTGCATTCATATCCCACAGCAAAGGATTGGTGTGGTTAAAATGAATAAAGCAGATTCTTTTTTTATCACTTGCAGAAAGTGATTGAAAAAGCTGCATGCTTTCTTCTACAAAAGGATGAGGGATGTCGCGCATATCTCTTCCGGGTAACTCACCGTTGCGGTAAAATGTGCCATCAATTATCACGTGGTCGTATTGTGTTAAAACAGCCAGTAAAGCTGTAACGCTGTCTTTGCCGGGATAAACCTTAAGCGGATAATCCCATTTTTCCCACTTGTCTATATCAGGAATGAACAATGCTTTTTTGTTATTGTAGTTAATGTGGAACCCCACAGTCTCACTGTATTCATCTCGGTGTGGCACGCGTATGGCTTGTATGCTGATGCGTGGGTTAAGTTGAATAAATGTATTGTTCTCTAAGGTTGTCAGGACAATATTTTTCTGTGTTACCAGTTGGCTCCATGGTCCGTTTGTGCTCAGATAAGCTGTCATTCGGGGCATGGCAAATACCGGAATTTCTTTGGTGCCCATTACTTCCTTACCCAGTTGCATTAATCCGCCATAATGGCCAATGTGCGCATGGGTAAGAAAAATGCCCGAAGGCAAATGAGTGCTGTCTTTTAAGTGCAACCGCAACAAACGTAGTTGTTCACCAAAATCAGGTGTGGCATCAAACAGCCAGCTTTTTTTCTCTATGGGGTCAATGAGTGCCAGGCAGGTAACTAACTTTTTTTTCTCTTCACCGGCATATACTTTTTTACAACAGGCTTTTGCACAACCCGCCTGCGGATAGCCACCGTCCTGTGCTGTGCCCAATACCAGTATGTAGGCCTGTTGTGCCTTTGCAAATGATGTAAGCAACAGTATAAAACACAGTATACTTAACCAACGCATCTATTTGATAATTTGTAAAACTATAATTAGAATGGCCAGCGCTCCAAAGATAATTTCTTTAATGGCGTCTCCTTTTTTTCGCTCCAGCAAAAAGTAATAAGAAAGAATAATGCCCAGCGGTATGCTGATGTAAGGTAGACTGTAAACAAAACTGGGTTTCGAGAAAAAGGCTGAGCCCACAGAAAAAAACAACATTACCAAAACCACATTTTGAATTTTTCGAGTTTTTACGTTGTTCCTTCCGATGTCATTCTGGTACATAAAAAAGGCAACAACACTTAAAGGTAAAGCAATGATAAGCGGTGTAATATTCTCGTAGCTGAATTGTATGGCATTAATGTTTGTTGCAGTGTTCACAATAAAAAAACCGTTTTTAACTGTTTCCACGTCACCCTTAAGGAAGTAAATAACTGCGAGAACATAAAGGGGGATAAACAAGCCGCAGGCAGAAAGTACTACCTCGCGTAGCTTAAAAGGCCTGATGGATGCTACACTATATACCACAAAGGGCAAAAACATTAATGCATCAAAACTGAACAAAGCGGCAATTCCGGTAAATATTCCTGCATCAATAATTTTGGTTACCGCATTCTCATTATCATACAGGCTGAATAGTTTGTCCAACACCACAATCAGAAAAAATGCAGCCAGCAGTTGAGAAGAGTGGCCCAGCATTGCAGGGTAAAGACTGTTGACCAGCACATAAAAAAGTGCAGGCAGGTAAGAGTTTTTGAAGAAAAAATTATGCTTTATCAGGATATAGTTCAGGTATAGTGCTTCAATAAGAAGTAATACCAGCGAGAACAGGTTGTAAAAAATCTGCGGATTACTTAATTTGCTATTCAGCCATTCATCGAGGTTGTTACTTAGCGGTGCAGACAACCAAATGCCATTGGCAGGTGAGTTGCCCAAAAAGATGGAGCCACGCAGAATAAATACCATAATCAGCAATAAAATGAGATTGAGCGGCTGGTTATTACGGAATATTCTGATCACTTCTAAAAGCTTATTTTAAGTAGTGAAAACTGTTTATCTTTATTAGCAGAAAGTAAAAGTGTATTGTATGACACGAGCTTGCCTTCTGAAGGGACAATAAGGGCGTATGTGTTTTTGGAGTTTAATAACGTATTTTTTTCTCTTTGCCCCAGATTGTTTATAGTTACATCTACCACATCGGCATTGCCACGTGAGTTATCATTGTACAGAAAGTGCATTTTGTCTTTCACTGCAATCATGCTGAAGCTGGAAAAATACCCTTCATCATTCATGGATGATTGTTTTTTGCGTATAACTTCAAACCATTCACTTTTGCCATCAGGGTCTAATGAAATTACCATAATGTCATCATAGTTGTATACGCTGCGGTAGGAGTATTGGGGTACACCGTTTACATAATAGGTGTAGGTTTGCTGTGTAGTGTATACGTTTTCACCTACCATCACCATTCCTCCGTCACTGCGCAATATCAGCTTACTCATTTGTATGTTCGATAACTCAGGCCGCTTAGTTGCTTCGCGTTCCCCAACCATTTTAGATACTACACCTTTATCCAGTTCCTGAAATTTGTGAAAGAATACTGTACCACTGTCAATGCTTATATTGTACAAAAAGGTGCCGCCTACATAGTCTTCATTCGTAGAAGAATAATACCCGCATATGGTGAGGCATTTTTTAATATAATTAATGCCGAAGCTAAAATCGTTGACGTAATAATTGCCCTCGTTGAGTTTGTATTTGGTTAATTTATCTGCATCCTTGAAATAAGCATACATCGAGTGTTCCTTGCGCTCAGGTGTATTTTTCTTTTTGGTGGTGTTGGTAAATGAAGTGGAAAAGTACACATTGCCATAATCATCAATCTGCAATTCTTTGTAACGCAGATTTTCGTAATTGTATTCCAAATCAAATTTTCGGGTGAGTACTTGTTGTTGCTGAGGGTTAAAAACAGTGATAACCAAAACCGATTGGTTGTTGCTGCCGTATTCTGTGTGTGAGGCTACCAGTAAACTTTTATTGGTACTGGGCACAACGGTAAAGTCCCCTATATCGTTGCCTGATTTTTTGGGTGTTTCATCTATTTTTACCCAAGTGGTTCCTGCAATTCCGTTCTCATCCACTTTGGTACTCAGCAGTTCTATTTTATTGGTTTGTTGGTTCTCCATGCTTTTTAATAAAAGCAAACCGCCCTCATACAAAACAATATTCTCAAAACGGCTTTTATTTCCGATTAACAATTCCCGACTAAAATCAATAGTAAGTGAACCTTTGTACCGCTCCAGAAAAACGTCTTTTGAAAAATCTTTGTTTCTGCATCTCAGTACATAATATCCTGTGCTGTTGGCTCCCAGTATGCGGGTGTAATTAGTGCGACCCCGTTGTTTTTGTGGTGACGACCATTCAATAGTTTGTGAGGCTGCATGTAAACATTGCAGACAGAGCATCAACACAAGTACAGCATATTTGGCTTGGCGCATAAATGGAATGTTCAAAAATAAAGTTAATTCTGCTTCGAATGATGATACACAAGCAGTTTTTAACGAAATTTGAAGGAATAATTACATGGCAGGAAAAAATAAAGAAGGATATTCAACACACAGGGAGCAGGAGACGGCTGTTCTGGTTGGGGTAATTACCCCGTTGCAAAATGCTGAACAGTCAAAAGAATACCTGGATGAGCTGGCCTTTTTGGCGCATACTGCCAGTGCTGTTACCAAAAAGACATTCACACAGCGTTTACAATATGCCAACCCACGTACGTTTATAGGTGAAGGAAAGTTAAATGAGATTGAAGCGTATGTGAAGGAACACAAAATTGACATGGTAGTTTTTGATGATGAACTTTCACCGTCTCAACTTCGCAACCTGGAAAAGACACTCAATTGTAAACTGCTCGATCGCAGCAACCTTATACTTGATATTTTTGCCAAAAGGGCCCGGACTGCGCAAGCCAAAGCACAGGTACAACTGGCTCAGCTGCAATACCTGTTGCCACGCCTTACCCGAATGTGGACCCACTTGCAGAAACAAAAAGGGGGTATTGGTATGAAAGGGCCGGGAGAAACAGAAATAGAAACCGACCGCAGGATTATTCGTACCGATATTGCCAAGCTGCAGGAGAAGTTGAAGGAAATTGACAAGCAAAACGAAACCCGCAGGAGAAACCGTGATGATAAAGTTCGCGTAGCCTTGGTGGGTTATACTAACGTAGGCAAATCAACCATTATGAATTTGTTGAGCAAAAGCGAGGTACTGGCGGAGAATAAATTATTTGCCACACTCGATTCAACCGTTAGAAAAGTGGTGATTAATCAGGTGCCTTTTTTACTTACTGATACGGTAGGGTTTATTCGTAAACTTCCTCACCAGCTGATAGAGTGCTTTAAATCAACACTGGATGAGGTGCGTGAAGCAGATTTGTTACTTCATGTGGTGGATATCTCGCACCCCAACTTTGAAGAGCAGATGGAGGTGGTAAAAACCACACTTCAGGAAATTGGCGCACAGGAAAAACCCTCTGTGCTAATCTTTAATAAAATTGATGCACACCGTTTACAGGAGCAAATGCCGGTGGATGTTCAGGATGCTGAAGCAGATGAACAACCTAAAGAAACCCGCTTAGAGTTCTTGAAAAATAGCTGGATGGCCCGTGCTCATTCTCCGGTTTTGTTCATTTCAGCCACCAATAAAACCAATCTGGAGGAGCTAAAAGAGGTCATTTTAAGGGAAATTAAAGCCGCCAGACCTGATTTGAACTTTGAAAATCAGACATTTACGCAATAGCCCCTCAGCATCATTTTTGTTTTTCCCGTTTTTTTGTATAATTTTAACGTTCTAAAAACAAACAGTATGCGTGCCCAGCAAAAACATATTACTGAACTGCATACCGAGCATCTTGATTGGTTAAAACAATTGCAGTTTTACAAAGATGATGTCGGTATATTGGAAAAACGTTTGGAAGAAGTGGCTATTAAGAACACAGGCTACGAAACGCGGGCTCATGTCGAAAGGTTTCAAAACCAGTTCATTCGTCAGAATGAAGTGATGGATGAAATGCGGCACAACATTAAACAACATGAGAACCACATTCAAGCGATGGTAAAAGCCAATCCTGTGGCTACCGATCGTAAGCTTGTACTTGACCACACTGAACTAAGGCAGGAGTTTCATCGCTTTGTGGAATTGTATGACCAAATGCGGGAAGACTTTAAGCACTTTCTGTCCAGAGCTTTTTAAATTCGCTCTGTACAAAAGGTAACAAAACTGTTCAGTGCCCGGGCTGTTTCTTCTGTGCTTTCAATCATACCCATGTGGCCTATGTTCCGCATGAAGTGAACCATGCTTATTTTAGGGTAGGTAGCTTGTTTAAAGGCAACAGCATAATTAAATACCGGATCTTTTTCGCCCACAATAAATTGAACAGGTACATTCAGTCGCTCTAAAACGTATGAACGATCGGGCCTGTTTTTCATGGCTTTCACAGCCGCTATTAATCCTTCTGCAGTGCAATCATCTGCCCACTTAATTAAAGTCTCAATTTCAGGAGTGTTGGTGTAGTCGGGTGCAAACGGCCCGGGTACAAATGCTTGTGTAAATGCCTGTGCTCCGTTTTCTGCTATAAAATTTATTACCTGATCTCTTTTAGCCTTACGTTCATCATCATCAGCATAGCTACTGGAATGCACCAGACTTAAACCGCTGATGCGTTCAGGGTATAAATCAGCCATAGCTAAAGCCACGTAACCGCCCATGGAGTGACCGGCTACCAAACAACGCGAAATGTTTTGTTGGTCCAGCACAGCAATCATCGCTTCAGCATAATCTTCCATTGAAGTGGTATCACCTGCAATAGTTGAATTGCCCACACCGGGCATATCAGGCAAAATGAGGGTAACATTTTTGAGCAGGGGCACCAGTTTGTACCACAACCTTCTGTCAAACGGAAAACCGTGAATTAAAAGAAGGGCCGTATCACCGTTTCCGGCAGTTTCATAAAAAACAGAACCGAGTTTTGAGGACTCGGTTCTGTGTGAGGTGTAACTGAAAATATGTTCTTCGCTACCCAAGAGATTAATAAAAACGGTAACGGTTATCTTTAACTTCAGAAAGTTCTTTCATGGCATTAAAGGCCTCAAACTCACTGCGGGATTTTAACGGATTAATTAATTCATCCTTGAACACCTTCATATCTGTTGGCGCCTTTACATCATTTATTTTAGTAACCAGAATTACGTACACACCGTTATCACCTTTAATAGGGGCTGATAGTGCATTGGCTTTCAAACCAAATGCTGTACCCAGTATACCGCGCTCCATACCAATGTATGGAATATTGGCATTTTCAAAAGTTTGATTAGCGGCATCATTGGCTACTGTTCCTAACTTAATGGCTATTGCAACCGGATCTTTTGTTTGCGCTAAGGCAGCAGTAATTTTCTCTGTGATGATTTCTGCTTTTTTGTCTTTAGTAGCGTCTTGTGTAACCTGAGTTTTTACATCGTCAAAACTGGCTTTGTCTTTTTCACGCATTTCTTTTAGCACAGCTACTACAAATTTATCACCGGCTTCAAACACTTCTGATACATCACCTCGTGAAGCCTCTTCACGGTAAGCCCAGCGAACTGCTTCTCTGGAATTTTCAATACCGGGTAAAGTGCGGTCATTTTCTTTTATTGACTCAGCTAAACGTTTGGTGTAGTTATTAGCAGTAGAATTTTTGTCAAAGTCTTCAGCAGTGCGGCTGGCTGCTGCAAACTGCTGTGCTTTGTTGTAAGCTGCCTGTACAGTTTTGCTGCCGGCTTCAATCTTACGTTCCACAGTAACTACCTGTACTTTTCTGTTGCTTTTGTTTTCAGTTACCTTTACAATGTGTGGCCCGAACTGAGTTTTTACCACAAACATATCGCCTTTGTTTCCGCGCTTAACGGCATCATTAAATTCACCAACCATCTGGCCTTCTTGAAACCAACCTAAGTCACCGCCACGTTGAGCAGTACCGTCAGTTCCGTATTGTGCGGCCATAGCCTCAAAGCTGGCACCCTTGCGTATTTCAGCTAATACTTCGTTAGCTTTCTTAACCGCAGCGGCAGTATCGTTGTTTTCTACTTTGAACAAAATGTGGCTGGCTTTCATTTGGAAAGGACCATCAGCTTGTACTGCTGAAAGTTTGTAAATTTTGAATGAACCATTGTCACTTACAGGACCCACGGTTGTACCTTTTTCTGCATTAAACAGCAGGTCTTCAACAGATGGAGGTAATTGACCGCGGCCTTTGAACGTACTGTCGTATGGAGCATCGCTGTTCGAAGCAACAAAGGCTGAATCGTTGGTTGAGTTGCGGAAAAGTTCTACCTGGCTCTCTGCCCATTTCTGTGCATTGGCACTGTCTTCACCCGAAGGGAAAACATCAAACACCACAAATTCAAGTTTACGACTGCGCTCTTTGTTTTTGTACTTGCTGATGTTTTTGTCAAAGTATTTTTTCAAATCATCATCGCTCAGTTGCACGGTTGAATCAGCAATGCTGGCGTAGTTTAATCCGGCAAATTTGATGTCAACGGTTTTGTTGCGTGACATGAATAACTCTTTTGCTTCAAGTGAGTTTACGTAAACTCCCCCCTTAATGAGGCTGTTGAATTTTTGTGTGAGGCGTTCTTTTTGAATGCCTTCTTCAAAAGCTAACCAACGCTTCATTTGTTCACCTTCCGGATCTTGTGAAATAGATTTGAGGAAACTGATAACCATGGTACGGTCAAACTGGCCGTTTTGCTGGTTTACAAATATGGGAGCACTTTTGATGGATGGGTGAGGGTCTTTGCCCTGAACCATTTCAAACAACTCATCGGTAGTAACATTGATGCCCAGTTTTTCATAGGCATCGTTCATTAATACTTCCTGCACCAATTGATTCCATGTTTGCTCACGGAGTGATTCCATGGTATTGTTGTCAACGGTTTCAGTTTGTGAGTTGATTTTGTAGTTGGCTACATTTTCTTCCACGCGGGCTTCAAAATATTTTATAGATATTTTTTCGCCTTTTATCTCGCCCACATCAGTGGCACCGGCTGAACCAAAGTTTCCTCTGCTTTCCAGCAAACCCTGTATTACAAATAAGCCAAGGGCTACTCCCACAAAACCGATTAACAATCCTGAACGGTTACGAATTCTTTCTAGTATCGACATAGTTGATTTTAAGTAAGACGGCAAAAATAAGGGGGACGCACCTTAAATTCAACTCTTTTATCAATACTGCCGTATATTTGGCCACATGACTGACTTACAGCCCACAAAAGGTAAATTATATCTGATTCCTAATACATTAGGTACAGAAGGAGCTTCAGATATGCTGGCTCCCTGGGTAAAACAGCAGGTGCACCACCTCCTGCATTTTGTGGCCGAGAACGAAAAAGCCGCGCGCGCCCTCATTAAAAACCTGCAATTGGCTGCACCTCAAAGCGAGTTGCATTTTGTTCTGCTCAACCAACACACTTCTTTGGAAGACAAACAGACTTTACTGAATGACACTTTGCAGGGCCATGATATGGGCCTTATTTCTGATGCAGGTTTGCCCTGCGTGGCCGACCCCGGTGCCGAGGCTGTTGCCCTTGCCCACCAACTGGGTATTGAAGTAGTTCCTTTGCACGGGCCCTCTTCACTTTTGCTGGCTCTAATGGCCTCAGGATTTAACGGACAAAGTTTCGCTTTTGTAGGCTACCTGCCCATTGAAAAGGCTGAACGTGTTAAGCGCATTAAGGAATTGGAAAAAGAAGCGCTCACTAAAAAACAAACGCAGTTATTTATTGAAACGCCTTACCGCAACAACTCTTTGCTGGAAGACCTGCTTAAAAACCTGCAACCCGATACACAACTTTGTGTAGCAGCCAACCTCACGCAACCCAATCAATTTATTCGCAGCACAACCGTACAAAATTGGAAAACCAACCTGCCCGATTTGCACAAGCAACCGGCTGTGTTTGTGCTGGGGTAAAATATTTATTTGCATAAAAAGCAAAAAACAGCGTATTTAGATGAATGAAAATCAAGCATTTTCTCATCTTGCTGCTTTTTGTCACTGCCTTTTGTATAAGCGAAAAAGTACAGGCCTCTCACTTTGCGGGCGGTGATTTAACCTACAAATGTGTAGGGCAGGATAGTTTTCAGATTACCACAAAAATTTACAGAGATTGTAGTGGTACCCAGTTTGGCAATATTCTTATCCAGTATGAGGTTTGGGCCAGAAATGCAGCGGGAAGTGCAGCTGCAATTAGAACAGTCACAGTCCATAACAGGGCAATGCAGGTTGTTGATTTCGACTGTTCGAGTTTAAGAACGTCATGTTTACCGAACCCCAATTTTTTATATGGGTTACAACAATTCACTATAGATACCATCATACATTTGCCTAGCTTATTTGGCACATCATGGAATGTAAGTTTTTGTAAAATTGAATTTTATCTTGTTCAATTGTGTTGCAGAAACAGCAGCACCAATACACAGGGAGGAGGCGGATTTTCGCTCAAGGCATACATTAATCGTTGTGATGCACCCAATAACAATTCGCCACAGATGGTTAATTTACCAACGCTCTTAGTTTGTAATGGTGCATACACATCATTCAACATGGGTGCTATTGATACATTTGAGTTTGATTCGTTTTCATATTCCATTGTGCTTCCACTAGCTTCAACTTCTGGAAATTTGATTCCATTTTTGCCTGGATTTTCCTTCCAAAAACCATTTTATTATTTAGGGGACAACTTCTGGAAACTTTCAATTGATTCAATAAATGGTGATCTGAAATTTATTTCCACTCAGTTACAGCAACCCACACTTGCGATAAAAATTACGGAGTGGCGTTTAATTAATGGAACATGGATAGAGGTGGGTTACGTTATTCGTGATATGCAATTTTACAGTGTTCAATGTGCCCCCAATAATCCACCCAAAGTAGAGTTTTTTCCCAACACCACATTGCAACAAATTTGTCAGGGACAAAGCACTTGTTTTACCATTCGTGCTCGCGACCCTGATAGTGCCTATGGCCATGCAGATACCACAGTAATCAGTTGGAACTACAGTTTAAAAGGAGCAACTTTCAGTAGTTTGAATACGCCTGTTAAAACGGTGAAAAATGATGTGGCTACTGTTTGCTGGACTGCCGATAGCAGTAGGGTAAAACCCTCGCCCTATTGGATGGTTCTTCGGGTAACTGACGGATTTTGTCCAATTTCATCAAGTAATGCGTATGCATTGGGAGTGGTAGTAAATCCGAATTTTACAGTACAAATAAACAAGCAGGCACAACCTTGCCAAACATTCAGATTGACAGCTTTACCAAGCAGGTATCTATATAATGCAGCCTACAGTTGGAAAGTATGTCGTGAAACCAACGGCACATATGTTGATTCACTCGCACAACTTATGGCATCAGACAGTGTGGCAAAGTTGCACTTTAATGCAGCCGGCAGGTTCATTGTACGGTTAGGTGTTACCACTAACGGAGCCTGTGAAAAAGTTGCCTACGATACCTTAGTTGTAGATACACCCATGTCCGTGTTACTTTTAAGCAGCGATACCTTAATTTGTAAAGAAGAAAAAATTCATCTTACCCCCGTTGTTTATCACGCAAAAGGTAAAGTCAGTTACAGGTATTATTGGGGGAAAGACTCAGCAACAGTTGCGGGTAATTATACTTTTACTCCTGTTAGTTCAACTCAGGTGCGTGTGCTGGCAACAGATTCATTGGGGTGCAAAAACTCCGATTCCGTTTTTGTGGCTGTTGACAGCATTCCGTTTGTCAACTTGCCCCAAAGTAAAGTTGCCTGTTTTGGCGATTCAGTTGAACTTGATGCTGGCGATAATCAAGGGAAAGGACAAGTAGTGTATAACTGGCTGAAAGAAGGGTTATCAGTAGGGCAGTCTCAAAAAATTGTGCTTAGTACAGCAGGAAAATATAGAGTTGAACTTGTTTATGCCAACGGATGTAAAGTAAGCGACAGTTCAAGTTTTATTTATCTTGATAAAATAGGTTCATTTGTAAGCGGTGACACCCTCGTTTGTGCAGGGGGAAACGCACGTTTGTGGAGTTCAGGAAAAACATACCGCTGGTACAATATTGATGATACATTAAGCTATCCGCATCTGGCAACAGATTCTGTGGTTAGCTTTACTGTAAACATAAACCGCAGAGTTGTTTTGCATATGGAAGTACAATCGTCTCAAACAACCTGTTCCGCTTTTGATACAGTTGAAGTTAAAGTGAAAGCACTGCCGAGTCCCGTTGTTTATTCGCAAAAACCGGTGCTGTGTTGTTCTGAATTTGCTGTTGTTCATACGCAGCCTGCGGGAGGAGAATTGTACTGTAATAATGTACCCTTTATTGACTCATTTCAGGTGAACTGTGTTTCACCTCAGCGTATTGTTTACCGATACACTGATTCGGTTGCTTGCTCCAATTCTGACACATTTGATGTGGTGGTTCAAAAGAGAATTAACGCAACGGTGCAGTTAAACAAAGACACAATTTGCAGCTCACATTCTCTGGCTGCTCAGGTAATTTTAAATGAAGGGGTAGTTACTTCATACCTGTGGTCAACTAACGGAGGCGGTACTTTGAGTAACTCCACAGCAGCTACAGTTGCTTATCAGGCACACGCAAATGATGAACCAAAACAAACCGTCAACTTTACAACAGTTTTACAATCCAATGGAATTTGTCCCGATACAACGCTTACCTCATCTGTGCGCGTTGCTCCCGGCCCTCAGGTACTTTCATCGTCTCTGTTGCCTGATTCCTTTTGTGCTCCGGGCGATGTAACATTTCAACTTTCGGGTATACCTGCCAGTCAATACTTCTGGAACTTTGGTGATTCGGGTACAACAACAAATGCGCAACACCATTTGCTCACCACATATCAGCCTGCTGCCACACATCAATACCTGAAAGAAGGTGTTTATTCCATAGCAACAAAGTTGATTTCTGAGCACGGTTGTACAACCGATTATCAATTTCCTTCGCAAGTGCGGGTGTTCAAAAAACCTTCAGTATACGGCACCATAAAAACAACAGCTTATGATGATGCACACGTAATGTGGTATTCACCGCTTGCTCAACTCAGTGATTCAGTTGCTCATCTTACAGCAGGTGAGGAATTTTTGCTGGAGTGGCAACTGGGTGGGGAAACAATTGGCTCTTATGCTAACTCACCCAATTCATTTCCCTATAAGTTAAAGAATAGCACAGTTAATTACCCGAGGGAATGGCAGTTTTTGGTGCGTATTGTTACTGAAAAAGGATGTGCCGATAGTTTCGCATTACCTACTTTAACATTGGTTCCACCTCTTCAGGTGTTTATACCCAATGCTTTTAGGCCGGCCAGTGAAATTCCCGCAAACAGCAGGTTTCAAATTATTGCCGACAATTACATTACGGCCAACCTTCAAATTTATAACCGTTGGGGCCAATTGATTTTTCAAACCAATCGCTTAGATGAAGCGTGGGACGGACGTTTTAACGGTGAAAATGTAATGCAGGGTATTTATTTCTATAAACTTACCATAGATGGGGTGGACGGTCGCGCTTATATGTACTCAGGCGGGGTCAATTTATTGAGAGATTAGGCGGGGAATGATTTTTATCAACTCCTGAAAAATTATTTGCAGCTTCAAAATCAAAAACATAACTTGCCTAACAATTGTTTGGTAGCATTATGTCTGAAGCAATACAAAACCGTAAAGAACAGATTTTGGCTGTATCAGCCGGATTGTTCAGAAACAAAGGATATGCCGTAACCACCGTGCGCGATATTGCGCAGGCGTTGGGCATTGAAGCATCAAGTTTATACAGCCACGTAAAATCAAAAGAAGAAATTCTGGAAACCATTTGTTTCACTATGGCCGAAAAATTTCTTCAGGGCATTGATGAAGTAAATGACATTTATTTCAACGCCACCGAAAAATTGCGCATGGCTATTCTGAATCACGTAAAATTACTTACCAATGACAGAGATGCTTCAGCCGTTTTTTTACATGACTGGCGTTACCTGAGCGAGCCCCGGTTGTCTGAATTTAAACAACTGCGCGACCGCTACGAGCAAGGATTTTACCAGATAATGGACGATGGCGAAAAAGAAGATTTATTCGATAATGTAGATAAAAAATTTGCTGTGCTCACCATTCTTGCCTCAGTAAACTGGGTGAATGAATGGTACAATGCCGAGGGCAAAATGAGCCCCGATGAAATTGCAGCGCACCTCACTCATTTTATATGGAGTGGTTTGCGCAAGAAGATGATTACGGATATCAATTATAAACCCTGAAAAAATAAAAACAAAGTAATATGTACGGAAACGCATATATAGACCCCAACGACAAAGCCGCTAAAATGTTAGAAGGCGAAGACCCGGTTAAACTGGCTGAATTTGAGGCCCGCATCGCCCGTGGCGAAAAAATAGAACCGAAGGATTGGATGCCCGCAGAATACCGTAAGCAACTGGTTCGAATGATTGAGCAACACGCGCATTCTGAAATTATAGGAGCCCTGCCCGAGGGAACTTGGATTACCCGTGCCCCGGGCTTCAGACGCAAATTGGCTTTGATGGCTAAGGTTCAGGATGAAGTGGGCCATGCACAATTGTTATACAGTGCTGCCGAAACATTGGGTAAAAGCCGCGAGGCGATGATTAACGATTTGATTACCGGAAAATCAAAATACTCTAACGTATTTAATTACCCTGCCTTTACCTGGGCCGATGCTTGTGTGATTGCCTGGTTAATTGATGCCGGTGCAATTATAAATCAGGTGGCCAATGCCAAAGGAAGTTACGGGCCATATTGCCGTGCGCTCGATCGCATTTGTACCGAAGAAAGTTTTCACCTCAAGTACGGGCACGATAATGTGGTAACACTGGCTACAGGCACTCCTGTGCAACGTAAAATGGTGCAGGAAGCGCTTAACCGCTGGTGGCCGCCTATCATGCACTTCTTTGGTCCGAGTGATAAAATTTCAAATCATACCGAAATACTGATGCGCTGGAAAGTGAAGATGGCTTCTAACGATGACATGCGTCAGCAGTTTTTGAATATGTATGTTCCGAAAATTTGGGATTTGGGATTAACCGTTCCCGATACCAATTTGAAGAAGAATGAAACTACCGGCAAATGGGAATACACCGAGCCCGATTGGGAGGAGTTTAAACGCGTAATTAACGGAGATGGTCCGTGCAATGCAGAGCGTTTGGCTGTTCGCAGAAATGCCGAAGAACGCGGACGCTGGGTACGTGAAGCACTCATCAACAAAACTGAAAAATATGTAACCCCGTTGGCGTAGTGGGATTACAAATTGCAGATTATGAAGATTGAGAAATTCGAAGACATTGACATTTGGAACAAAGCAATAGAGTTGTATGTTGACGTCTATCGTATGTCAGAGAAGGCGGGGATGAAAAATGATTTTTCTGCAAAGGACCAATTAAAAAGAGCCACACTTTCCATCTCTAATAATATTGCAGAAGGGTTTGAGTATGATAATAATAAGGAGTTTATTAAGTTTCTGAAATATGCAAAAGGCTCTTCAGGAGAGGTGAGGAGTATGTTACACGCTTTTTATAGAACAGGACAAATAACAAAAGAAGATCATGACCAACTAATGCCTGTTGTAACAAATATTTCAAAAAATATTAAAGGCTTTATGAAATACCTGAGCAACCACCAATCAAAAAAATCTGTAATCTCCTAATTTGAAAATTTTACAATTAATAAGATGATAAAATCACTGGACCCCCGAATTACAAGGGAGCAAATAGAACTTGACAATTCCATTGAACCATTGAAAGAGATGGACAACTGGGAAACGTATGAAGTATTTCACCAGAAAAAACGTGGCGATCAACACATGCATGTTGGTATTGTACACGCACCCAATGCTGAAATGGCTTTGTTGTTTGGTAAAGAACAATACGGTAGAAGAGGAATTACTGCCAATATTTGGGTGGTAAAAACAGCACATGTTTTTGCCAGCGAATACGATGACCAGGACATTTTTGAAACCGTACCCGAGAAGCAATACCGAGAGGCCGGTGGCTACAAGGTGATGGAGAAAATTAATAAGTATAAAAAAGAACAAAAAGTATAGAGGTTCAAAATCATTGGTCAAAACACCCGGATTTGGCCGTTTGATTTTTGTAATCCAACAACCATATAATTTGTCAGAAAAATGAATCACGTTAAAGAACTTTTATATAAAATGGCCGATGACCTGCTTATCATCGGGCACCGCAACAGTGAGTGGACAGGCCTTGGCCCCATACTGGAAGAAGACATTGCTTTCTCTTCTATGGCTCAGGATAAAATAGGGCAGTCGCAAGCTTTGTTTCAACTTTTGCATGAACTGGGCGAACAGGAACCGGATACGGTAGCCTTTACCCGGCAGGCAAATCAATTTCACAATTGTCAGTTGGTGGAGTTGCCTAACGGTGACTATGATTTTAGTACCATACGTCATTTTTTGTATGATGTGGCCGATCAGTTGCGTTTTGAAATGTTGGCCAACAGCAGTTATGAACCACTGGCCAAAGTTTCCCGAAAAATAAAAGGTGAGCTCAAGTACCATGTATTTCATGCCAACACTTGGGTAGCCAAACTGGGAGCGGCAACCGAAGAAAGCCATGCACGCATGCAAACCTCCCTCAACGAAGCATGGAACTATGCATTGGGTATTTTTGAAGAAAGTGAATTTGAACAGCAACTTATCAGCGAGAAAATATTTGAAGGGGAAGCTGCATTAAAAGCACGTTGGCTCGAAACCATCCAACCCGTTTTGGCCAAAGCTTCATTAAAAATTCCTGAAGAGAAAACCTGGGAGCCGAAACTTGGCGGGCGCAAGGGATACCATACAGAACACCTTGATCCGCTGGTGGAAGAAATGGCTGAGGTATTTCGTATTGACCCGGGTGCGGAGTGGTAGCAGAGAATTGAAGGTTAGAAAATAACAAGGTAGCAAAGTCAAACCTTGTAATCTTTCAGTCAAACAACTTTGTAATCCATATAACCTTCCAATTTTGTAATTGAACAACTTCTAATCAAAAATAACGTGTACACCGAACAAGACATCTGGAAAATACTTGAAGTAGTTAAGGATCCTGAAATTCCTACACTCAGTATGGTGGATATGGGTATTATTACCAAAATAGAAGTGCGTGGTGAAGATGATGTATATGTAGAAATGACTCCGACATTTTCTGGTTGTCCGGCAATAAAGATGATGGAAAATATGGTGGCCGACCGTTTGAGAGAGGCAGGTATTTCCTCCCCTCAGGTAGTTACCACATTTGATAAACCCTGGGACAGCAATAAAATTACAGAGCGGGGCTTGATGTGTTTAAAAAAACATGGCCTGGCGCCACCGCCCAAACATAACGGAGAAATAACGCAAGAATTATTGGAGCATGTACCTTGTCCGTTTTGCGGCAGCACTAATACAGATACCAAGTCGCCTTTCGGGCCTACCTTGTGCCGTTCACTGCATTATTGCAACAATTGTTTGCAAGCATTTGAACAATTTAAACCTGTGGTATAATTTTTATATTTTTGCGGAGTGAGACCTTTCCGCAAATACATACTACTGTTTTTTTTGAGTGGGGTAATTTTATTGCCCTCCTGCAAATCGCGCAAAACATCTTCTTCAACGGCTGCCAAAACGGAACGTAAGAAGATAGCGCAACTCTCCAAGCAACTCAACGTCAGCATCAACGAACAATCCAATGTTGCTTTGTATGAATTAATTCATGATTGGATAGGTGTTCCGCATAAGGATAATGGCTGTTCTAAATCAGGTACAGATTGCTCCTGTTTTATAAAAATGGTGTTAGCCGAAGTGTACCGCAAAGACTTGGGGCGTAGTTCGCACGAGATGTTTACCAGAAGCCAACGCATTGAATCAAAAGATTTGAGAGAAGGTGACTTGGTCTTCTTTAAAATTAAATCAGTAAAGGTTTCACACGTGGGGCTTTACCTCAATGAAAATAAGTTTGTACACGTGAGCAGCAGCAAAGGAGTGATGATCAGTGGTCTTGATGAAGCCTATTTTAAAAACAGCTTTGTGGGGGCAGGGCGCATTAATTGAAAAATCAATACATTTGCCTTGTGAATATCCGAAAACTCAGCATAGTTATCCCGGCCTACAACGAAGGAAAAACCATCCATTTCATTCTCAATCGGGTGAAAGAAGTACAATTGCTTAACGGCATTGAGAAAGAAGTAATTATTGTTAATGACTGTTCCAAAGACAATACAGAGGAAGCTGTATTAAGCTATCAGGCAGCTAATAAAGACTTGCCCATCAGCTATTACAAGCATGAGTATAATCAGGGAAAAGGAGCGGCTTTACACACCGGAATTGCCAAGGCCACCGGGGAATACATTATCATTCAGGATGCTGATTTGGAGTACGACCCCCGTGAGTACAATGAGTTGCTTAAACCCATTGTAGAGGGTTTTGCTGATGTGGTGTATGGTTCTCGTTTTACAGGAGGAAAGCCGCACCGTATCTTATTTTTCTGGCACACACTGGGTAATCAGTTTCTCACCTTTTTGAGTAATATTTTCTCCAACCTTAACCTGAGTGATATGGAGACCTGCTATAAATTATTCAGAGCAGATGTGGTGCAGGGCCTCAAGTTGAAAGAGAAAAGGTTTGGATTTGAACCGGAAGTCACGCATAAAATTGCCCGTATCAAAGGGTTAAATATTTATGAGGTGGGTATTTCCTATTATGGGCGCACTTACGAAGAAGGTAAAAAAATAGGCTGGAAAGATGGTTTCAGAGCAATTTACTGCATTCTGAAATACGGTTTATTCAAAGCTGATTAACCCACTGTACACCTGATGCAGCCCTTGGGGGTAAATACCTGACTTGCATACACAGGTTTTAATTATTTTCGTGGCCATTAAACTACTACATTGAGCGTAACAGTATCAAATCTGGTAAAAGTATACGGAACACAGCAGGCAGTGGATGATATTTCATTCACCGCAAGTAAGGGTTCGGTAATTGGTTTCTTAGGTCCGAACGGAGCCGGAAAATCCACTACCATGAAAATGATTACCTGCTATCTTTCGGCAACTTCAGGCAGCATTGACGTATGTGGATTTAACGTAGAGCAAAATCCCATGGAGGTGAAGAAGCGAATTGGTTACCTGCCTGAGCACAATCCCTTGTACCTGGACATGTACGTAAAAGAGTACCTTGAATTTGTGGCCGGTGTACATCAGCTAGGGAAGGGAATAAAAGCAGCTGTTGAGCAAATGGTGGAAGTCACAGGGCTCACAAATGAATACAAAAAACAAATCAGCGCATTGTCCAAAGGATACCGCCAAAGGGTAGGGTTGGCTCAGGCCATGATTCATAATCCTGAAGTATTAATACTTGATGAACCCACTTCCGGACTTGACCCCAACCAGATTGTTGAAATACGTAACCTCATTAAAGAAGCCGGTAAAGATAAGACAGTAATTTTGTCGACACACATTATGCAAGAGGTGCAAGCTATGTGTGATCGGGTACTTATCATCAACAAAGGAAAATTGGTAGCCGACAGTACTTCAGAGGAACTTCAGAAAAATGCCACACAGGAATTTACATTTACTGCCGAATTTAAACATCCGATTAACGTTAATCTGTTACGCAGCATTCAGGGAGTGCGTCAGGTAAAAGCAGACGGCAATACCAAAGTAGTAGTAACGGCCGACAGAGACATCCGCGAGCAACTTTTTGCGTTTGCGGTGGAGCATCAGTTGGTGTTGTTATCCGTGAACATGCAGGATACTTCATTGGAAGATGTGTTCAGAAAATTAACGGGGGCGCAATAGTATGTGGAGTGTATTAAAAAAAGAAGTCAATAGTTTTTTAAGCTCGCTCATAGCTTACATTACCATCATGGTGTTTTTACTTGCCATTGGTATGTTTACGTGGATTGTGCCCGAGATGAATATTTTTGATAACGGTTATGCTAATCTGGATACCCTTTTTTCTATGGGCCCGTGGATATTTATTTTTTTGGTATCCGCCATTACCATGCGCTCCTTTTCGGAAGAGAAAAAAGCCGGAACCATAGAATTACTCAGCACCAAACCGCTTACCGATTGGGATATTATTCTCGGAAAATATTTTGCGGGAGTTTTGCTGGTGTTGTTTTCGTTGTTGCCTACGCTACTTTATTTCTACAGTATTTACCAGTTAGGTGCGCCCAAAGGGAATATTGACATAGGGGCAACGTGGGGGTCTTACATGGGTTTATTTTTGCTCTCCTCCTGTTTTGTATCTGTCGGTATTTTTTCTTCGGTAATTACTTCCAATCAAATTGTGTCGTTTATCCTCAGCATGTTTTTGTGCTTTTTCTTTTTCATAGTGTTTGACCTGTTCAGTGATTTTCGTTTGCTGGGTTCGTTTGACCATGTGATTGAATATTTAAGTATCAACACACATTATGACTCTATCAGCAGAGGAGTATTGGATTCAAGAGATCTGATTTATTTTCTCAGTTTTATTGCCCTGTTTTTAGGTTTTACCAAATGGATATTCTCCGGCAGAAAATGGTAAAAGCAAAAAAAATATCGACTACCCGCAGCAGTGCAAGTAGATTATTACTGGCGCTGGGAATGATTGTACTCATCAACGTGCTTTCACAGCAGCTCTTCTTTCGCGTTGACCTTACCAAGGAAAAGCGCTATACCCTTTCAGCCAGTTCAGAACGTTTGGCTTCCAAACTGAATGATGTGTTGTACATTAAGGTTTATCTGGAAGGAGAATTTCCGGCAGGATTTAAGCGCTTGCGTAATTCAACCCGTGAACTTTTGGATGAATACCGGATTGTTTCCGGTGGTAAAATTGAATATGAATTTATAGATCCGTTTGAGGGGAAAACAACGGAGCAGATTAACGAAATTGTTCAGCAATTAGGTGAGAAAGGTTTGTATCCTACCAACGTGCAAATAAAGCAAGACGATGAAATGTCTCAGAAGCTGATTGTGCCGGGAGCTACCTTTGCATACAAGGGTAAAGAGTACCCGCTTAACCTGCTCAAAAATCAGTTTGGGGCAGATCCTGAGCAAACCATCAACCAGTCGCTGGAGTTGCTCGAGTACCAGATTTCAAATGTGCTGCGCAAATGCACCATTGAAGAGAAAAAGAAAATAGCTTTTTTAACAGGCAACGGAGAATTGCAGGGAAAAGAAGTGGCAGATTTTGCCCGTGAATTAGCAGAGTATTATGAACTGGGGCGCATTAACTTGCACGATTTTCCGGTGGAAAAACTTACTGAGTTTGATGGCATGATTATCGCCAAACCCGATTCATTTTTTATCGAATACGATAAGTTTAAAATTGACCAGTACATCATGCACGGTGGCAAAGTTATCTGGCTTATAGATGCTTTGTTTGCCAACATGGATAGTACACGCAACTCAGCCGGAGAGTTTATGACCTACAACTATGATCTTAATCTGGATGATATGTTGTTTCGTTACGGAGCACGTATAAATCCGGTTTTGGTGCAGGATTTACAGAGCAACTATATCCCCATTCTCAATAATTTCCCCGGAGCTCCGGCACAAACCAAAATGCTGCCCTGGTTATTTTATCCGGTAATGGGTTCCAGCAGTAATCATCCCATTGTAAAAAATCTGGATTATGTATGGGGGCAGTTTACCAATACCATAGATACAGTAGGTGCTCGGCAGCTGAATAAAACGGTTTTGCTGCATACTTCTCTGTATTCACGTACGGTAAGTAATCCGGCCAGAGTGAATATCAACATGGCCAGACTGAACCCCAATCCGGAGTTGTTTAACAGGGCGAACATGCCCGTGGCAGTGTTGCTGGAAGGTAGTTTTGAATCAGTATTCAAGTACCGCTACAAAGGAGGTAACGACAGTTCTTTAAAAGCATTGCAGTACAAAGAAAAAACCGACAGCAACAGCATGATTGTAATTGCTGACGGAGACATTATCCGCAATCAGGTAAGTAAAGAAGGACAAGTTTATCCGCTTGGTTTTGATAAGTATAGTAAACAAACTTTCGGCAATAAGAACTTTATGGTGAATTGTGTTGACTACTTATGTGACGAATCAGGATTGATTGAGGTGCGCATGAAAGAAATCAAACTTCGCCTGCTTGACAGAGCAAAGTTGAAAAGTGAAAAATTGAAATGGCAACTCATCAATATGGTAATACCGGTATTGCTTCTGGTTTTATTTGGCGGTTGGCATGCCTGGTGGCGTAAACGTAAATATACCTCATGAGTTTAAAAGGAAACAAGTTATACATACTGTTATTTGTGCTGTTGGCTGCACTTACTTTTTTTGTGCTCAACAAGGACAAATTTTCTACACTCAAAAGTGAGTTGCGCAATTTTGCCATAGCCGACACAGCCGTTATTGACAAAATTTTTCTGGCAGATAAGCAAGGCTTCTCTGTTACACTGGAGCGTGTGAGTGCGGGAGAGTGGAAGGTGAACAATAAATTTAAGGCAAGTCAGCCAAAGATTAACACGTTACTTGAAACGATGAAGTTGCTGGAAGTAAAGTTCCCTGTTCCGGAGAAAGACTTCAACAGTGTAGTGGCTGATATGGCTACCCGTTCAGTAAAGGTGGAAATTTATCAGAAAGGGGAACTGGCCAAAACATATTACGTAGGCATACAAACCGTAGATCAATTGGGTACGTACATGCTGATGGAAAACTCCAAGTCACCTTTTATTACCCACATTCCCGGCTTTAATGGTTACCTGAATACCCGTTATTTCACCAAAGAAAAAGAATGGAAAACCAAGGCTATTTTTGAAGAGCGTGCTGCCGATGTTGATTATGTTAAAGTAGAATACCCCATGGAGCCGCAAAAATCATTTGTGGTAAGTGCAGATGGGTCAGTTGTGCCACTCAGCGAAAAAACCGAGCCACTGCAAAACATCAATAAACAGTTGGTACAATTTTACCTGGCCTCATTTGAACAACTCAATTACGAAGGGTATGATCAGGCATTCAACCAACAAAAAGCAGATTCAGTAGCCGCACTCACCTCATATTGCATTGTGGAGTTGAAAAATAAAAAAGGGACGACAACAAAATTGCGCCTTTTCTTAAAAGCAGTTGATGGCCAAACCATGCAGCAGTTTGATGAAAAAACAAGTCAGCCGCTGGAGTTTGACCCTGAGCGATACTATGCTTTGTTAAACGATGAGAAAGATTTGCTTTTGGTGCAACATTTTGTTGTTGGAAAAGTATTGCGTTCCTACGCTGATTTTTTTGCTCCCTTACCTTAGTTTTTCAGACTTTTTTTTGCCCCTGCCATTCATTGGTTTTCAAACGGATTAGTTACATTTGAGTAACTAAAAACCTGCGAATAATAAACCTATGAACAAATATGCTGCTTTTGATCACCTCATTGAGGGGGCACAGATTATTGATTCCAATTGGCGTTATGTGTATGTGAATGATGTGGTGGCCAATCACGGAAGGGCCCCTAAAAATACTTACATCGGGTGCACCATGATGGAGAAATATCCCGGTATTGAACATACAGAAATGTTTGCTCAGTTAAGGAAATGTATGGAAAACAAGGTTCCGGCACAACTTATCAATCATTTCGAATATCCCGATGGCAGCTCAGGTTGGTTTGAGTTGAGTATGCAGCCTGTAGAAGAAGGCGTACTTATATTGTCGTTTGATATTACGCAGCTTAAAGAAACAGAAGCAAAGTTAGATATCAAGCTGGCTGAGCGGTCACGAATGCTCACACAGTTGACGGAACAAAAAAAGCAGTTGGAAGACTTTTGTCACATTATTGCACACAACATCAGGGCACCATTGGCCAACCTGTTGTTGCTAAATGATATGATGACGTCAGCACTTGATACAGCCGACATAAAAATGCTGGTGGGGAAGCAAAAACCGGTAGTTGAATTTTTGCATGAAACCTTTGAAGAATTAGTAGATATCATTCAGGTGCGCACAGATTATTCTGTTACCGTTGATGTAGTAGATTTAGGAGAGATGGCGCACCATGTTACCGATTTACTGCAAGGTGAAATACTTCAAACAGGTACGCAGCTTAGTGTAGATTTTTCTAAGGCGCCATTGGCTAAGTTCCCTCGCAAGTACATGGAGAGTATTATGTTTAATCTGCTAAGCAATGCGATTAAATATCGCTCGCCTCAACGTGTGCCTCAGGTAGAAATAAGAAGTTATACTGATGGTGGTTGGCTTCATCTTGAAGTACAAGACAACGGATTGGGGATTGATTTGCAGAAGTACGGACATAAGTTGTTTAAGTTGCGCAAAACATTTCATCAGCATCCGAATGCAAAAGGACTTGGATTATTTATGACACGCAACCAGATTGAAGCTATGGGAGGGAGCGTGAGTGTAAACAGTACAGAAGGAGAAGGAAGCACGTTTATCGTTAAATTGAATAATGTTGAATAACTATGAAAAAAATAAAAACACTTTGTTTGGTTGATGATGACGATATCTTTCAACTTATTACCCAAAGAGTCATACAACAAACCAATCTTGTAGATTCAATTAAGATATTTTCCAACGGATTAGATGCTATGATTTTTTTAAAATCGGTTGCTCAAAATGCTGCTCAATTGCCCGAAATAATTTTACTGGATCTTAATATGCCTGTGATGGATGGTTGGGAGTTTTTGGAAGAGTTTACCTTGCTTAAACCCAGACTTGACAAAACAATTACCATTTACGTGGTGTCTTCATCCATCGCTCCATCAGATATTGAACGTGCTGAAGCCATTAATGAGGTAACAGATTACATTATAAAACCCATTACCACAGAAAAATTATTGGATATGCTGAAAAGTCTGTAAAGCAAGCGTATGCATCTTTCTTCATAGCGCCATTTGGCTGTACGCTTGTTGAATAGAATCCTTATCTTGCCTTCCAAAAATCTCTATACTACATGGAAGCATTGAAAATTCTCATTGTGGAAGATGAGTCGTTGGTTGCGTTGGACATCAGTGATATGCTCACCAGATTGGGTTATAATGTATTACCATCCGCCATTACATATGATGAAGCTATTATGGCATTAGAAAGTACTTTACCTGATTTAGTGCTGGTGGATATTGACTTAGGTGGAGGGAAAACAGGTATAGACCTGGGGCAACACATTCGTAGCAAGTATGACATTCCTTTTGTTTTTATTACTTCTCACTCGGATAAAGCTACAGTTTCATTGGCAGCAGAGTTACATCCAAACGGTTACCTGGTAAAGCCATTTGAACAAGAGGATATATTTACGTCTATTGAGGTGGCTATTGCGGCACATAGCGGCAGGAGTGAGGCTAACCGGAATAAGAAATTTTTATCTGATTGCATTTTTGTAAAGACAGACAGGAATTATATTAAAGTGAATATTGCAGATATATTATGGCTTCAGTCTGATCACAATTATATCTACATCGTTACTGAAAAAGGCAAAAGCATTGTTCGCTCCAATTTCAGGGAACTGTTGTTGAATCTTCCCAAGGATATGTTTGTTCAGGTTCACAAATCTTACATGGTCAATTTGCAACGTATTGATGCTGTCTCACATTCCGACATTACTATACAGGGTTCGGAGATACCATTGAGTCGAAATTTCAAAGATGAACTGATGAGCAAACTTAACAGGGTAATGTAAGGCATCCAGTATGTTATTTGATACCCTTTTTAATGCATTTGGTAACATATTATATGCCCCCCGCTTTTTTTGTTGCAATTTTGATTACTGACTATTCAATTCTTATGTGCCTTTTTCTCCTGCTACTTTCTGATGTTGTATTTTAACCGCAGACTTCTTCTTTTATCTGTTTCAGTATTTTGGACCTTGCTTGCTATGGCTCAAAGTAAGGAGCAATGCCTGCGCGATAAAATTTTAACAGAACAAACAGACACAGGCAGAGCATACTTGCTTGGGCAGTTGGCCTGGAATCTTAAGTTCAGTGATCCTGATGAGGCTTTTCGATTAGCAGAGGAAGAAATTAAGATTGCTGAAAAGTATAAGCATTTTGGCTACATGGCCGATGGCTATCGTATAAAGGGATTTATTCTGGTTGTACAGTCAAAATTGGTGGATGGCTTGAGTATGTATAATCTGGCATTGCAATATGCCCGAAAGGCAGGTAATAAAATTGAAGAGGCCTCTTGTTTAAGTCTGGTAGCCGGAATGTATCAGGATAAGGGTGACTATGACCAGGCATTGAGCTATTACCTGCATGGATTAAAAGTGGCTAAGCGCACTACTGACCACAACATGATTGCTATATTGTATAACAATACAGCGTCTCTTCTTGCCGAAGCCGGCCGGCCGGCCTCACAAAGTTTGCCCTATTTTCACAAAGCACTTATGCACGATACTTTAGTAAAGAAGGGGTCGTTTGCAGGTATGATCAGTATAAATATTGCCGCAGATTATCACCGTGCCGGAAATAAACCCATGAGTGAGCTTTACATCAGAAAGTCTATTAATTATGCTGAAAGAGAAGGCTCGGGCAGATACAACTATGCTACCATAAACTATGAAATAGGAAACATATACCTCGAATCAGGGAGGTATCAGGAAGCAGAAGAATATTTGACCGGCTCACTCAGAGTTTTGGATAGTTTGCAGATGCCCGATAACTCTTTGAGACCACTACTCGCATTATCAAAATTGTATATCAAGCAGCATACCATAGACAAAGCCGAAGTATGTGCGGAACGATTACTTAAAGATGCGATCAAACAACAGGCTAAATTCTATATGGGCGAAGCATACAAAGTGCTTTCGCAAATTGAACGGAGCAGAAAAAGGTATCAGCAGGCATTGGCTTACTACGAAATGTACACTCAATGGAACGATAGTGTTTTTAATGAAACCAAAGAGAGAAGTATAGCTAATGTGCAAGCTCAGGGCCTATTAAAACAAAAGGAGTTGGAGATGCGGTTGAATGTGAAGCAGCAGCATAGAGAGAACGATATCCTTAAAATGTCGAATAAAAATCTTCGTAATGAACGGATAATTGCTTTTGGTGCGGCCATCACTTTTCTGATATTGGGAATTTTTGTTTACACAGCTTATGCCGCCAAAAGAAAACAGAATAAACAACTGGAGAAACAGCAACTCATTATTCAGAACCAATCCGTTGAAAAAGATGTTCTCATACGGGAGATACATCACCGGGTAAAAAATAATCTTCAGATTGTATCAAGTTTGTTGAATCTTCAGGCTAATTCAGTTACAGATAGAAGTGCTTTGGAAGCTTTACGCGAGAGCCATAACAGGGTCAAAACAATTTCTATCATTCATCAGAAATTATACTCATTTGATGAGCTATCCGTTATTCTTCTCGAAGATTATATACAGCAATTGTGGAGTCACCTCAGGAAGGTATACAATGCCGGTCATATTGATGTAAGACTGAACATTGTACCCAAAGGGCTTATGCTGGATATGGAAAAGGCTATCCCTATCGGTTTAATTGTGAATGAATTAATCACCAATACGGTAAAATATGCATTTACCGAACATGCTCAGGATGCACACATTGATATTTCATGTTCAGATAATGGAGACGGTTTTTATACACTTACTGTTGCTGATAATGGCAAAGGAATGCCGCAAGACTTTGACCCTGCCACCTCTCCTAATCTTGGCTACCGTATTATGAATGAGCTTTCCCGTCAATTAAAAGGTACGGCAAAGTTTTCAACCACTTCGGGCACCTGTTTTACCCTTGTTTTCCCCTATTCGGGTCATCCTGAAAAGTCGGCTGAGTATGACTTTATGGTGAAATAGAATCTTTTCGCCCTCTTATAACACTTTCATTGCATTTGGTACCTTTTTTTTGCCCCCTCAATGGAGATAGGGTAACATTGAAGTCATTTCCTAAAAACCATAGCCCTGTTATTAGTTATCAGGTAAAGATTTTAGGATTGAAAACACTAACCTGACTAATGACCCGATTTTACAACGTTTTAAGCATTCAGTGCAAGAAGACTTTATTACTCTTAGTGGTATTTTTATGTGCTGTTTCAGTTAATGCTCAAAAAAACCAATCAGTTCCATCAAAAGCAACTCAGGTTAATGAATTGAAAGGAGCAGAGCTTTTTTCAACTTTTAAGGGCAGAGGCGCTGTTCAGGCGCACCTTATAATTTATTACTCCTGCTTATCCGTTGCCCCCGACAAAGAGTATATATCTGTTTTCGAATCAATGAGTAATCGTTTGGTGCAAGTACTTGAACTTACGAAAGACACATCATTTGTTCAGAAGAACAATGTTTCAGCCCCATGTTTTAATGAACAACAAACCTGCATCACTCAGGTGAGGTATTCAGCCGGGCTTGAACTTTCCTTACCTTATATGGACTATGACCTTACCTGGGGATACTGCTTTTTTGACCGCGGCTTGATTAATCTCAGCAACATGAACAGGCAAGGTTTTGTACTGATGAATCATTTGGTTAACCCTTCAAGTGCCGAAATCAATACCATGCCCTCTTTTCAACGTTTGTCGGGCCAATACCTTTGTAATAATTCTTCCATATCGTTTGAAACGGCTTTAAATAACACAGACAGTGATGAAGTGAGTTTTCACCTGATTGCACCTTTCTTTTATGCAGATGGAGTAAAGTACAATTACACTGCTCCTGAAAAGGGTATTGATGTAGCAAAAGCATTTTCAAATGCTGTTTATGCGGGTTCATTTCTTACCAATCAGGCACCATTTGAATCCGTTCAATATGCCAAAGGTTACTCAGCAGAGAAAATATTTCAAACGGGTAATTTTTCAATTAACAACACTACTGGTAAAGTGGAAATTAAGGCCGGTAGTTTTGGTAAGTATTTAATAAGTATATCCGTTAAGGAGCACAGAAATAAAAAAGCTATTTCGGACCACAGTATAGTCTTCATTACAGAAATTAGATAACAACAAACAATAACCCATGATAAAAAATCAGATTTTCAAAAAAGTATGCCGACTGGCAATGCTTTTTTTTCTACTCACCTCCGGGCTTAAAGGTTCGGCTGCTACCTACTATTGGGTAGGCGGAACAGGTGTGTGGACCGACCTTACGCATTGGGCAACCAGTTCGGGAGGTAGTGTAAACCCTGCTATTGTACCTACGCCAATTGATGATGTGGTATTTGATGCTAACTCATTCAGTTCATCAGGCGGAACGGTAACAATTAACTTTGAAGGCTTTTGTAAAGACTTTATTGTTACCAGCGGCATTACCTCTAATGTTACATTCAACTTTACTGCAGGTATAAATGCAGCGAATGTGTTCAACATTAATCCGTCAAGAAAAATTACATGGAATCAGTTATCCAGAATAACTGCCGGAACAGGGGCCACATTCAGGAAGACCAATTTTACCATGAACTCAGGTCTGATACAAATATTTGCAGGTAATCTCAACTTGTTAGATTCTACTTATTTTGTAAAATCAGGCAATAGTGATAACACTAAAATTGATGCAGGTACTTTGGTACTTGACGGTACATCAAAGTTTACGCAAAACAAAGGCTACTTCTATACCAACCAGGGTGATGTGGTTGTTCCGGCAGGAGCAACATTTTATTCATCAGCCTATACACATTACATTAAGAACGGTTCATTTGTAGGTCAACCCTTAGCTGTTATTACTATTGACGGTCAGTGGGAAATTACTAATGGTGGTTTTGATGTAAACAGCCGTGCTTTTTATACCAAAAACGCCAGCTACTCGGGTTTGCCAAATAACACAGGTGGTTATATGTATTTTTATGCTACCCACAGCGGTACGTACAATATTCGCGGTGGTAATAAAGATATGCACCGTATAGAGTTAGGTGGCGCCAACCATAATGTAGAGTATAAATTACAAGATACATTAAAGGTAACTGCACTGGGTGCGGGAATTTATCCTAATGCAAATAAGTTTATTTCAAACGGTTTTCCTTTTAGCACTACCTATTTCTGGGCATGGTCAGGTAATCCGGTAACTGTTGATTTAACAGGTACAGATACTGCAACAATTACTTACCAGTTTGGTCTTTATCCAAACACCAATACAACATATATAAATGGTGACGCTACCATTAAATTTAACGGCACCAATAATTTCATCTTTTATCCGGGCAACAAAACTTTCAGAGATGTAGTGTTTAATGCAACAGCAACTTATGCAACTCAGATTTATTCAGTATATGGCGGAACTTTCAGAGATGTATTGATTAACGCATATGGTCAGCAATATTTAGAGATGAATTCCAGCAGCGTATTTCGTAATTTCACTGTAAATCACTTAAGTACTACCTCCTCCTTTTATGCACCTAAACTTAAATTTTACAGCCCGAATGCATTCAGGGGAACTTTCAGAACAACAAGTGCCGGTACCGGTATTCGTCCAAGTATAGAGTTTCTGAATACAGACTCATTTGGTACAATCGATGTAGGCAATATAAGTGAGATGATTTTAGGATCAGGCTCTACACAGTACTACGGAAATTTTACAGCCATTAACGGTACTTGCCAACAAACAGTTCTCATTCGCAGTTCAAGCGGTGGCTCAAAAGCCTACATGCGCCAGAATTCAGGAGCTGTTTCTGTTAACTGGGCACAATTACAAGATATTGACGGTGCAGGTGGTGCTACATTTACAGCAACCAACACCATTAACTTAGGTAATGTTAGCGGTTGGAACATCAGCACTATTCCTGCTCAGAATTTTTACTGGATAGGTGGAACAGGTAACTGGAGTGATCCTGCGCATTGGTCGCTCACTTCAGGCGGAACTGCAGGCTGCGCTATACCAAGCCGTATTGATAATGTTTTCTTTGATGCCAACTCGTATACTGCATCCAATCAATATTGCACTGTAGATGTAAATGCTGAATGTAAGAATTTGAACTGGACAGGTATTACAACCGGTGCAGGAATTAACGGAAGTCAGCAGTTAAATGTTTTCGGATCCCTTAAACTGGATGCGAACATGAACTTCAACTACACCGGTAATTTATATTTCCAAGCCGTTAATACCGGTAACACTATTGAGACACAAAATAAAACACTTCCTTGTCAGGTTTATTTCCAAGGTCAAAACCAAACCTCGGGTGAGTGGAGATTACTTGATAAGCTGACAACTACCAGCACAGTATATTTGAATTACGGAACATTCAAATCCAATGGCCATAATCTGGACATTAATTCTTTTCAATCCGGTTCAGGCGGAGCGGCTACAGCTGACTTTACAGGAGGTACTACACTTATTAAAGTAAACAACTATTGGTACATATATTACACCATACTTAAAATTGGCTCTGCAGATATTTTGATGCAGGGAAATAATTATTTACAGTTTAACTCTTATGGCTCTGCAACAGGCGTAAATCGCCCCAGATATAATACTGTAACTATTGATAATCAAAATACATCAAATTACTATAACTACTATCAGGGTATGAACAATACCATGGCTAACTTTATAGTGAAGCATAATGGTGACGGTACTTTTTATGATTACAATCAGGGAGGTGACTCTATTGCAAATGCAACCTTCACCTTTGGTCGTGACTTTCAAACGACAAATTCATATTATTATATGTATGGATACGGTGCAACAAAGTACTACGGTAATCTGACTTTCAACGGAACAGGAGCCAACCTTCCCCGCTTGGATTTGTATTACCCTATTGTGGCTAAAAAACTTACTATTAATAATCTGGGTACATTCAAATTCAATCCATCATACGCTTGTACAATCGATACGTTGATTGTTAACGGTACCTGTTTATACAGAACCAGTGTTGGTTCTATGTCGGCAGGTAATCAGGCTACATTGAATAATGTTAAATGGGCTGTTGCGACTTACGCTAACATTGCTGATTTGAAATTAAACGGTGGAGGCACTTACTCAGGAACAAATTCTGTGTTATTGGGTAACGTAACCAACTGGACCATGAGCAGCACACCTACTAACTACTATTGGGTAGCAGGTGCAGGTAACTGGAACGATGTAAACCACTGGTCAAATACCAGCGGTGGAAGTCCGGCCGGTTGTTTACCTGGTGCAGGCGACAATGTGTTCTTTGATGTGAATTCATTTACCGCAGCCAACCAAACAGTGAATCTTAACGTAAACGGATATTGCAATAACATGGTTTGGAACAACGTAAATAACCCCCGTTTTTCAGGAGGCTATGAATTGCACGTTTACGGATCTATGGTTCTTGCACCAAATCTTACATGGCAACAAACCGGATTTGTATATTTTGATTCGCGCAAAAACGGAAATACAATAAATACCAACGGTGTTAAAATGTACCGCGCACAGTTCTACGGAGAAGGCGGATATCTTGGTGAATGGACTTTACAGAATAACCTTACAGTAACAGATGAACTTTACCTGCGTTCAGGTAAATTTATTTCTGCGGGTTATCAGGTAAATGCCCGTTCAATTACCAATGACTACAATGACTCTAGAATTACACTTGATTTCACCGGTACTGATACCATCTATGCTAGTCATGAAGTGAGGTTCTCTTCACTACCCACTGCGATGATGAGCGGTACAAATATCAAGTTTACCAATTCATACAATAATACTAACCGTTTGTATGGTGGAAATAAAACATTTAAGGATGTACAATTTAACCACACCTACAATAACGGATTAAGCGGACCTACTATCGAGGTTTATGACAACAACACCTTCCGTAACGTAACATTAAGTACCATCGGGTGGCCTGCTATTACCTTCTCAGGTTCAAACGTATTTAATGACGTTACTTACAATTTCAATAATGCCACTACCAATATTCCTACTGTTACCTATCAGGGAGCGAATACATTTAATAACCTTACAGTAACTTCTACCGGAAACGGTGGTCCTTACCTGAGTCTGAATCAAAACAACAGTTTCAATTCATTAATTGCTGCCGGGTTGGGTACACGCTTATTACTTGGAGCATCAACTACTCAAACAGTAAATAGTTTGCTTGCTCTTGGTAACGGAAGTTATCCTGTAATTGTAAAATCACAAACACAGGGTACACAGGCAACACTTTACAAACCATCAGGAAAAGTTTGTCTTGATTTTGTATTGATGCAGGACATTAAAGCAAGCGGATTGCCAAATGGTTCAGGTGGTATACAAACTACCTTCTTTGCCGGTGCAAGCAGCGTTAACTTAGGTAACAATACCAACTGGAACTTCAGTTCATGTAACGCGTTCTATTGGGTAGGTGATAACGGTAACTGGTCAGATTATGCTAATCACTGGGCTACTTCATCAGGAGGTACCACTTTCCAAACTACAGTTCCCGGAGCAAATGATGATGTGTACTTTGATGCCAACTCATTTACTACAGGTGGTCGTACAGTAAATGTTGACGTATCAACAGTTAATGTTCGCGACATGAAATGGGGATCAGCAACATACAATCCTACTTTTACCGGAAATACAGAAATTCGTGTATACGGTGATCTGGAACTGATTTCTAACATGAACCAGAATTTTACCGGTGAGTGGAAGTTTATGGCTTCAGATACGGGCCACGTGTTGAACAGCGGAGGCAAGAGCATGACCAATGTTAGCTTCATCGGTGGAAACTCAGGAGCAGGAGCATGGAAACTTTTGAATCCGTTAAATGTATCCAACAACCTGAATTTTGATAACGGAACATTAATATCAAATAATAAAGACATCAATACAAAGAACTTCAACAGTACCACAAGCAACACACGTTCATTGCAACTGGGAAGCTCAACGGTAACTGTTTTGAACGGTAGCTGGAATCCGGCCACACTTACCAACGCACAGTTGGTGGAAGGAACATCTACTATTGTAATGACAGGAACAGGAAGTTCTTCAGCATTCTACGGTAACAACCTTACCTACAATAACGTAACTTTTACTACTACGGGTACATTGGCTGCTTCTCTTGCAGGTTCAAATACCTTTAATACACTTAAAGTAGAAAAAGGTCTTACGCTATCTGTAGAGTCAGCTAATCAGAATATGAATCAACTGGTGGCTAATGGTACCTGCGCAAATCTGATTAACATTAAATCTTCAACTGCAGGCACACAAGCCACATTTACTAAAACAAGTGGTGTTGTTAATGCCACTTTCCTTAATCTTACAGATATCAAAGCACAAGGTGATGCCACTTTTAACGCCAACTACAGTAATAATATCAGCAACAACACCGGTTGGAATTTTACAACTCCTCCAAGTCTGAATGTTACAGTAAGCACTACCGATGTAAGTTGTACTTCCAACAACAACGGTACAGCAACAGTTACTTCAGTAACCGGTGGTATTTCACCCTACAGTTATTTGTGGTCAACAACTGAAACTACTCCGGGCATCAGCAATCTGATACCGGGCACCTACACCGTTAAAGTAACGGATTCGGCAGGTTGTTTCTTAACACAAAATGTGGTTGCTATCAATACACCTTCCTACATTTCAGCGGTGCCTTTCTCAGCATCAGCAGTTGATGTTTGTTTAGGTACAACAATTAATTTCACAGCGGGTTCACCTGCTCAAACCGTAACAGGTTACAAATGGAACTTTGGTGATTTCACTACTACTACAGTGCAGAACCCGAGTAAAACTTACACTACCGGTGGTACATATCAGGTAACACTTCAGTACCTTGATTCGGGAGGATGTCCTGCAACAGTGAGCAAAACAATCCGTGTTTCTGACATCAGCAGATCAATAGCAAGTAGTAATGTTCAGTGTTTTGGAACAGGTGATGGTTCAATTACCATTACTGCAACAGGCGGAGTTCAACCATTACAATACTCTATTGATAACGGAACTACTTACGTAAGCTCAGGTGCATTTACTAATCTGGCACCGGGTACTTACCAGGTGAAAGTAAAAGATTCAATCAACTGCACTACCAGTGCTACAGCAGTTACAATCACTCAGCCTTCAGGTGTTCTGGCACAAACCAATACTCCTACAGGTACATCTTGTCAGGGTACTTCGGATGGTTCAATAGTGTTCAGCGCTACAGGAGGAACAACTCCGTATAACTATTCCATCAACAACGGAATTTTGTTTGTAACAGGTAACAGTTTCCAGAATCTTACTTCCGGTACATATAATCTGGTAGTACGTGATGCAAGAAATTGCGCAACTTCGGCTCAAACAATTAATCTTTCTGTTTACGATACTGTGAAGCCGGTAATTATTTGCCCTTCTAATGTTTCAGTAGGTCCTGATTCAGGATCTTGTTCAGCAAATGTTAACATAGCTGCACCTTCAACGGCAGATAATTGCGGTGTAGCATCAGTTGTCAATAATTTCAACAACACCGGAAACGCAAGTGGCTCATATCCTATTGGTACTACCAATGTGGTATGGACCGTAACTGACGTTAACAACAATACCAAAACCTGTACACAAACAGTTCATGTGAGTGGGTTGTCAATTCAAACCTCAAATGGCGGACCGGTTTGTGTTCGTGATACGATTAAACTGTATGCCAACGGAGGAGTTTCTTATTCGTGGACAGGTCCTAACGGATTTACATCAACTCAGCAGAACCCTGTTATTCTAAATGCAACTGCAGCCATGGCCGGAACTTACACGGTAACGGTGGTGAATGCACAGAATTGTTCAGGTACAGGTTCTACAAGTGTTACAGTGAATGCACTTCCTGTACTAACAGCAACCAATAATGGTCCGGTATGTGAAGGCGGAACAGTTAACCTGAGTGCTTCAGGTGCAGTTTCATACATCTGGTCGGGCCCGAACAGTTTTGCAGCAACTACGCAGAATACATCAAAAAGTAATCTTCAGGTGAGTGACAGTGGTACATATACTGTAAAAGGAACGGGAGCAAACGGATGTCGTGATGATGTTTCAACATCAGTTGCGGTGAAGCCATTACCGGCATCAACTATTACTTCTGCGTCAGACGCATTTTGTACAGGCGGGTCATTACTACTAAATGCAAATACAGGTAGCGGATTAACTTATGTATGGCGTAAAGACGGAAGCACCATCAGCGGAGCAACCTCTTCTAACTATACAGCTACAACGGCAGGAAGCTATACATTAATAGTTACCTCCAATGGTTGTTCTAAGACCTCGGCAGCAAAAGTGGTAACTATCAATACTAACCCATCACTTTCTATTGCACCGGCAACTGCGGTAACCTGCGCAGGCAGTCCGCTTACTTTAACCGGCAGCAATAACGTTGCTACCACACGTACCTACAATATTGCATTAAGCAATCTTATCAACCAAGGCTCTAGTTGTGCTACAGGTTCATACTATAATGGTTGCAGTAGCCAATCACCCGGATTTAGCTGGGTGGATATAGGCACAGGATCTGTAACCAATGTTCAGATTACTTTCGCTATTGGGGTAGAGTGTCACAACGGATTTACACACACAACAACTTTGAACTCAGTTGCAGGACCGTCATTTGCACAAACACCGGGATGGTGCCAATGCGCAGGACAGGCTTCTTCAACGGCTTCGAATGTTACCTTGAATTTTGCTAATCCTAATTACAATAGCGGATCTACCAATACATTCTATATAGGTAATGTAAACACGTGCATGGGCTTTATTCAAACAGCAGCGCTTAACAACAGCTTTGCTGTAGTTACAGTAACTTATGCAGGTAGCGGTTCAAGCATTGCTTCATGGTCATGGACACCTGGCGGAGACACTACTGCTTCAAAAACAGTAAGTCCTACCACAACTACCACATATTCATTAACCGGAACAACTGCTGCGGGATGTAGTACAACAGTTTCGAAAACAGTTACTGTTAATGCATTGCCTGCTGCACCTACAGCTAACAATGCAGCCCGTTGCAGCACCGGTTCAGTTACAGTTTCGGCTTCAGTAACAGCAGGCAACACAGTTGACTGGTATGCAAATGCTACAGGAGGATCTCCTTTGGCCAGTGGTACAATTAATTATACCACACCTGCAATTTCAGCAACTACAGTTTATTATGCGGAGACCAGAAACACAACTACCGGATGTAAATCAAGCACACGTACTGCAGTTACTGCTACCGTAAATAGTTTACCTACTGCAAGTATTTCAGCGGGAGGCTCAACCTCATTCTGTCCGGGTGGCAGTGTGTTGTTGACATCTTCAGCAGCTTCTTCATATCTGTGGAGTAACAATACTACAGGATCAACACTTACAGTAACCTCATCAGGTAACTATTCTGTTACTGTTACAGACGCTAATAATTGTTCAGCAACATCAGCACCTGTAACGGTTTGGGTGGGCGATACCATTAAACCTACGGTTACTTGCAAAACAGACACCGTTCTTCTAAATGCCAGTGGTACAGCTACCATTACAGCATCAAATGTAGTAGCAGCTTCTGCTGATAACTGCGGTAACCCATCTATCTCTCTGAGTATATCTTCATTTACTGCGGCTAATGTTGGAAACAACACAGTTATAGTGACTGCAACAGATGGATCAAACAATATATCGAGATGTACTACCAACGTGTATGTAATTGAACCGGCACCGGTTGCTTTATGTAAAAATGCAACGTTGTATCTTAATGCAGCGGGTAATGTTGTTTTAACACCTTCAGCAATTGATAACGGAAGTTACAGTTTGGTTGGTATTTCCAACAGAACAGTGAGCAAGAACACTTTTGATTGCAGTAACGTAGGAGCTAACTCGGTAACGTTAACAGTATATAATTCCTTCAACAAGGATGCAAGTTGTACAGCAACTGTTACTATTATAGATTCTATCAAACCCACAGTTAATACGCAAAATTACACCTTATATCTTGGTGCAAATGGAGCAGGATCATTAGCAGTATCTAATATCGACAACGGTTCATCAGATGCTTGCGGTATTGCTTCACGCACTTTGAGCAAAACTTCATTTGATTGCACTAACGTTGGAGCTAACACGGTTACCTTAACTGTGGTAGACTTAAACGGCAACAGCAACACTGGCACTGCAACGGTAACAGTTGTTGACAACACTGCACCAAGCGTAACTACACAGAACTATACATTGACACTTGCTGCCAACGGCACAGGTTCAATTGCAGTAACCGACATCGACAACGGTTCATCAGATGCTTGTGGCATAGCTTCACGCACGGTGAGTAAAACTTCGTTTGATTGTTCTAACGTTGGAGCTAACACGGTTACATTAACTGTAGTAGACGTAAACGGCAACAGCAACACGGGCACAGCCACCGTAACAGTAGTTGACAACACCTCACCAAGCGTAACAACACAGAACTATACATTGACACTTGCTGCCAACGGCACAGGTTCAATTGCAGTAACTGACATCGACAACGGTTCATCAGATGCATGTGGTATTGCTTCACGCACACCGAGCAAAACTTCATTTGATTGCACCAACGTTGGAGCTAACACAGTTACCTTAACTGTAGTAGACGTAAACGGCAACAGCAACACAAACACAGCAACGGTAACAGTAGTTGACAACACCGCACCAAGCGTAACAACACAGAACTATACATTGACACTTGCTGCCAACGGCACAGGTTCAATTGCAGTAACTGACATCGACAACGGTAGTTCAGATGCATGCGGTATCGCTTCACGCACCCTGAGCAAAACTTCATTTGATTGTTCTAACGTTGGAGCTAACACAGTAACTTTAACTGTGGTAGATGTAAACGGAAACAGCAACACAGGTACTGCAACCGTAACCGTGGTTGACAACACCGCACCAAGCGTAACTACACAGAACTATACATTGACACTTGCTGCCAACGGCACAGGTTCAATTGCAGTAGCTGATATAGACAATGGTAGTTCAGATGCTTGTGGTATCGCTTCACGCACCCTGAGCAAAACTTCGTTTGATTGTTCTAACGTAGGAGCTAATACAGTAACCTTAACTGTAGTAGACGTAAACGGCAACAGCAACACCGGCACAGCAACAGTAACCGTGGTTGACAACACCGCACCAAGCGTAACTACACAGAACTATACATTGACACTTGCTGCCAACGGCACGGGTTCAATTGCAGTAGCTGACATCGACAACGGCTCATCAGATGCTTGCGGTATTGCTTCACGCACGCTGAGCAAGACTTCATTTGATTGCACAAACGTTGGTTCAAACACCGTAACCTTAACTGTAGTAGACGTAAATGGTAACAGCAATACAGGAACTGCCACAGTAACTGTAGTTGACAATACTGCACCAAGCGTAACTACACAGAACTATACATTGACACTTGCCGCAAACGGTACAGGTTCAATTGCAGTAGCTAATATCGACAACGGTTCATCAGATGCATGTGGTATCGCTTCACGTACGCTGAGCAAAACTTCGTTTGATTGCACAAACGTTGGTTCAAACACTGTAACCTTAACTGTAGTAGATGTAAACGGAAATACTTCAACAGGTACAGCAACGGTAACAGTAGTTGACAACACCTCACCAAGCGTAACAACACAAAACGTAACCATCAACCTGAGCGCAAGCGGTTCAGCTTCTATATCAGTAGCTGACATTGACAATGGTAGTTCAGATGCTTGCGGCATTGCTTCACGCACGCTGAGCAAAACTTCGTTTGATTGCACAAACGTTGGAGCTAACACGGTTACTTTAACTGTAGTAGACGTAAACGGAAATACTTCAACAGGCACTGCAACCGTAACCGTAGTTGATAATGTTGCTCCTTCAGTAACAACTCAAAACAAGACAATTTATCTTAGCGCCAGCGGTTCAGCTTCTATATCAGTAACTGATATAGACAATGGTAGTTCAGATGCATGTGGCATCGCTTCACGCACGCTGAGCAAGACTTCATTTGATTGTTCTAACGTTGGAGCTAACACTGTTACTTTAACTGTAGTAGACGTAAACGGCAACAGCAATACAGGTACAGCCACCGTAACAGTAGTTGACAACACTGCACCAAGCGTAACAACACAAAACAAGACAATTTATCTTAGTGCCAGCGGTTCAGCTTCTATATCAGTAACTGACATTGACAATGGTAGTTCAGATGCTTGCGGTATCGCTTCACGCACGTTGAGCAAAACTTCGTTTGATTGTTCTAACGTTGGAGCTAACACTGTTACTTTAACTGTAGTAGACGTAAACGGAAATACTTCAACAGGTACAGCAACCGTAACGGTTGTTGACAACGTAGCTCCTCAGGCCATTTGTAAAAATGCAACCGTTACATTGGTAAATGGTGCAGCATCTCTTACACCATCACAGGTAAACAACGGATCGAATGATGCATGTGGAATTGCCAGTATAACTGTTTCGCCTAACACATTTACTTGTGCAAACATTGGCAACAACACTGTTACTTTAACGGTAACAGATAACAATGGTAATACATCAACTTGCACGGCTACAGTGAATGTTGTAGGTACCATCCCAACTACTTCCAATATTACGGTTACTCCGGCCAACAACACCTATACAGGCGGAGTTGCAACTACCATCTACCTGGGCTATGGTTCACAAAGTGCCACCCTTAGCACAACACCAAGCGGAGGTTCATCGTTTACTTACAACTGGTCTACAGCATCTAATCTTAGCTGCACCAATTGTCAGTCTACAGTATTTGCTCCCACAGCTCAAGGTAACTACACCAAAACGGTAACTGTTACCAACAGCTACGGATGTATTACATCAGCCAGTGTTGTAATGTGTGTAATTGATGCCAGAGCTTCAGGCGGAAGTGCCAGCAATCCTAAAGTATACCTTTGCCACGTACCTCCGGGTAACAGCAACAACCCGCAAACATTAAACATTAGTGTAAGTGCGGTAAGCTCACACTTAGGCAACCATGCCGGTGACCGTTTAGGTGCATGTAATGTAACCTGCGGAAGCCTGAAAGGTGAGAATGCAGTAGGAGATATGTACAGTGAAGAAACTTCGTTGGGAGACGTAGACCTGGTAGTTTATCCAAACCCAAGTAGTTCAGTATTCAACTTCATTGTAGAAAGTTCATTTGATGCAGCAGTTGAAATAACTGTATATGATGCAACAGGCAAACTAATGTTTACTAAATCAGGACTGGAACGCAACGTAGAGTTTAGTGTAGGTGAGAATTTACCACAGGGTATTTTCTTCGCTCAGATTAAACACGGTGAATTCAACAAAACAGTTAGAATAATAAAAGTAAACTAACCACCAGACTTTATCCTAAACCGATAAATAAAAACAAGGGCGGCTCTAAACAGAGTCGCCTTTTGTTTTTAAGGTAAGTCGAGTTGGCAGCACCTATATTATTTGTATACCGATAGCTTACATGGAGTGCTGAAGTTGTTGTGCTGCCTGTTTTTTGTAGTGACTGAATAAGGCCTCTTCAATAGTATGGAATTCGTCCGGTGAATATGATTTAACAAAACGACCTTGTTCCAGCAACAGGATAGTGTTACAAACTTGCAGTAACGGGTCAAGTATGTGTGAGGATAACAGGATTGTCTTTCCCTGTTCTTTCAGATTATTAATCATCAATTCGAGTAGCTTATTAGACTCCAAATCAAGACCATTAAAGGGTTCGTCAAATATGTAAACGCTTTTTTCTTGTTTTAACAGAGCCATTAACGCCAGTTTTTTTCGCATTCCGGTAGAGTAGTTCTCGATACGTTCATTCAACGGGAGATGTAAAAGCAGTTTCAGATTTTCTTCCTTGTACCTTATATTGGTTTGGTCAAAAACCGATAAGTATTCTCTCCCTGTAAGCAGTGGATAGAAATAGTTGACTGTTTCCAGGTATGCAATATGTTTATGATGGAGTGGGTTGCCGTTCAATAGCAAACGGCCACTTTGAATTTTTATAATGCCGGCTATACTATTGAATAATGTAGTTTTGCCGGCACCGTTTAATCCGATAATACCGGTGACGTTTCCCGTTGCAAACTGAGCATTCACATTTTGCAGAACAGGAGCTGTATTATAGCTTACATTTAATTCTTCAATCTTGAGCATATACGTATAAGGTGAGGTTATGAACGGCTTTTCTATAATATACAACCAGCATAAGCACAGGTACAGGCAGTATAAAAGGTAGTAAAACGCCAAGCGATACTAAAGACATGATAATATTATTGGCACTTTGGGTTTCAGAAGCTGAATAGGTACTGTATTTTAAACATATGGATAGCGCAATAATGCACCACAGCATAGGAATATAAAACAAAGCCATCCACCACAAATCAGGCTGAAAAATAACCTGTAGCACCACAACTGGGGCCTGAAACATGAATAGCAAACCACCATGCTGGAGACATTTGCCCAGGATGATTTTTCGTGCATTGAGTCCTTGTGCCCGAAGCATGTGTAATGGTTCATAAATGGTATACCACGAAGTTACCGTCATGATGAGAAACCAAAGTAGTAGCAACGGTAGAATTCTCACCCAGCACAGTCCTATGCAGGCCAGATATAATGGCAGCATCCATTTCCAGTTCGCGCGCACTCCACTGAGAAGTTCAAAATGTTTGGCGGGAATGAGTCTGCTCAAATGAGGCAACGAGGTATTGGTGTTTTTTACAGGCTTGTAGAATGGGATTAAAAGTAAAACACTTATTACAATACCAGCCGCAATGAATTTTTGTTGAAGCAGAAGTGCTGCGAGAACGGGCAAGGAATAAAAAGTGTACTCGATTACTATAGCAGTAAAAGGTTTTAGCAGGTGATGGTATACAAAATTAAGATCATTCCGCTGCACGTGAATGGTGTAAATGAGTACAACTATAAGTGCAACCAAAATTTCACTTTCTTCAGTTTTTTCTGCAAAATTATAGCATACAAAGAAGGCTGATAAAACAAGCAAACCAGTCAGTAAAAGAAAAAATACTGAGCCGTTGAGCATACGGTACAGTTGAATCAATCGAATGCGGATGAGGTGCCACATAGAGAGCAATTAACGTTTTCTAAGCAACTATAAGTATACCCGCAGCATTCAAAAGTGCAAAATATGCTGCATCAAATTGCAGCAATTAATGTGTTAAGCTAACACTTAAAATCTATTTAGCTTACAAGCGTTCCGATTGCTTCTCCTTTTACCAGCTTGAGCAGGTTATCCGTTTTATTCATGTCGAAAACAATGATGGGGAGCTTGTTTTCCTGGCATAAGGTAAAGGCAGTCATATCCATTACATTCAGGTTCTTTTCATACACTTCAGTGAATGAAATTTTCTCGTAACGGGTAGCTGTTTTGTCTTTCTCAGGGTCAGCGGTATAAATACCATCTACACGGGTACCTTTCAGCACCACATCGGCTTCAATTTCCACGGCACGCAAAGAGGCTGCGGTATCAGTAGTAAAGTAAGGGTTACCAGTTCCGGCACCGAAAATCACTACACGTCCTTTTTCCAGGTGACGCATAGCTCTTCTGCGAATAAATGGTTCACAAATCTGCTCCATTTTAATGGCCGATAGCAGTCGTGTTTTAATTTCATGACGCTCTAATGCACCTTGCAATGCCATTGAATTAATTACTGTGGCAAGCATGCCCATGTAATCACCCTGTGCACGGTCAACCAATCCACCCTGAACGCCTTGTACTCCTCTGAAAATATTCCCTCCGCCAATCACAATGGCTAATTCTACTCCCATTCCCACAACAGCTTTAATGTCACGGGCATATTGTTCGAGAATTTTCGGGTCAATGCCGTAAGGTTGATCACCCATCAGCGACTCACCACTTAATTTCAGCAGGATGCGTTTGTATTTCATTTCAGGATTGATTTAATTTAACAAAAGTGCAAAAAAAATCCCGACCTCAAAGTCGGGATTTTTAAATATTCAACTTAGCCTAAGGCTACTCTTTTAAATGCGGTAACGGTGAGGCCTTTTTCAGCGGCATCTAACATTTGCCCAACTGTTTTAGAGCCGTCTTTCACAAACTCCTGATTGAGCAGTGTTGACTCTTTGTAAAATTTACCCAATTTACCCTGAGCAATTTTTTCTAACATAGCTTCAGGTTTGCCTTCAGCGCGAGCCTGGTCTTTACCTATTTCAATTTCACGGGCAATCATAGAAGGATCTACATCGTCTTTATCCAAAGCCATAGGATTCATGGCGGCAATTTGCATGGCTGCATCTTTACCGGCTACAAGGTTGGCTTCGTTGCGGGCATTATTTAATACTACCAATACACCAATGCGGTTTCCTGCATGGATATAAGGAACAATATTTTCGCCTTGCAGAAAAACGTAGTTAACCACGTCTATCTTTTCGCCTATTTTACCTACTTGCTCGATGATTTTATCACCAACAGTGGCACCGTCCATGCTCAAAGCTTTTAATGCATCGGCATCGGCACATTTGTTGGCCAAGGCTAAATCGGTTAACTGATTAGCAAAAGCAACAAAATCCTCATTCTTAGCAACGAAATCGGTTTCACAGCTCAACTGCACAATTACTCCGGTTTTAAAATCGGCACTTGTTTTGGCAATTACAGCTCCTTCTTTCGCTTCTCTATCGGAGCGATTAGCGGATACCTTTTGTCCTTTTTTACGCAGGTAGTCAATGGCAGCATCAAAATCTCCATTGCTTTCTGTGAGGGCCTTCTTACAGTCCATCATTCCTGCACCTGTCATTTGTCTGAGTTTGTTTACGTCAGAGGCGGTTATTGTACTCATATTCAAAATTGATTTTTATTATTTAAAAAAAAGGTTTAACCGTGGAGCAGTTAAACCTTTTTATATACTTTGCAACAGTAGTGTGTTGCGGTTGTTATAATTTATGCTTCTGCTTCTTCTTTTTCAGCGCGGGCTTTTGTCTCACCTTCTTTTTCCACTTCGTCTTTCTCACGCTTACGCTCGCTCAGTCCTTCAGCAATCATATCAGTGATGTGCTTGGTGATAAGAGCAATAGATTTTGCTGCATCATCGTTTGCAGGAATAGCGTAGTCAACTAAAGTAGGATCAGAGTTAGTATCTACAATAGCAAAAGTAGGGATATTCAAACGTTGAGCTTCAGCTACTGCAATGTGTTCACGTTTAATGTCAACGATAAACAAAGCAGCAGGAAGACGGTTCAAATCGGCAATACCTCCGAACAAACGTTGTAATTTGATTTTCTCGCGGTCAAACATTAAACGCTCTTTCTTCGAGATATTGGCATAAGTACCATCTGAAGCAAGTTTGTCAATGTTCTGCATTTTTTTGATTGACTTACGTACAGTTGCGAAGTTGGTTAACATACCACCTAACCAGCGCTCAGTAACGAAAGGCATATTTACACGTTGAGCTTCGGCAGCAACCAGTTCTTTAGCTTGTTTTTTGGTAGCTACGAAAAGGATTTTACGACCTGACTTAACAATATTTTTTAGCGAGTTGGCTGCTTCATCAAGTTTAACGGTGGTTTTATTCAAATCAATGATGTGAATACCGTTTTTCTCCATGAAAATGTAGGGAGCCATTTTTGGGTTCCACTTACGGGTAAGGTGACCGAAGTGTACTCCGGCATCCAGTAATTGTTCTGTTGTGATATTTGACATCCTTGTGAAACTATTAACGTTTTACGAATTGGAAACGCTTACGTGCTTTCTTCTGACCTGGCTTCTTACGTTCCACCATACGAGGGTCACGGGTAAGCAGGTCTTCAGTTTTCAATAATGGTTTGTATTCAGCATTGATTTCAACCAATGAGCGGGCAATTGCCAACTTAATCGCATCTGCCTGTCCGGTTACACCACCACCGTCAACATTGATTTTAATATCATATTGACCTTGGGTGCTGGTTAAAACAAAAGGTTTTTCCAGACGAGCCTGCAAAGTAAGGGTAGGGAAATACTCTTTGTAATCTTTGCCGTTTACAACAAACTGTCCGCTTCCGGCAGTCATGTAAATACGAGCTACAGCTGTTTTTCTACGTCCGATATTATTCGTCACTTCCATCGCTTAGAATTTTAAAAGTTGAGGTTGTTGTGCCGCATGAGGATGGTTGGGTCCTGCATAAACAAACAGATTACCGAAAATCTGTTCGCCCAGTCGGTTTCTGGGTAACATACCTTTTACAGCTTTTTCTACCACATAGGTAGGTCTGCGTGCTAACAGGTTTTTGGCTGATTCAAAACGCTGACCGCCTGGGAAACCGGAGTAAAATACATACTCTTTTGTTTCCAGCTTTTTACCCGTAAAACGGATTTTTTCAGCATTAATCACAATCACGTTATCACCGCAATCCACATGGGGGGTGAAACCCGGCTTGTGTTTACCGCGTAAAATGTTAGCCAATTTACTGGCAAACCGGCCTAAGGTTTGTCCTTCGGCATCTACCACTAACCACTTCTTATCGACAGTGGTTTTGTTGGCTGAAATTGTTTTGTAACTTAAAGTATCCACAACAAACGTCTTAAATTTTGGGACGGCAAAGATATGGGTAAAATTTGAATAAGCAAACCTCTGAGCTTTTTTCCTGTAACAATATCAGAGCATAATTGCTCATATTTTGTAAATCTCAGAAAAACAGTGATTTGTATTTACTCCCCCAGCTTCCCGTTTGTACAAATAAAGGTAAAAATGCCGTGTTTTCAACCTAATTATTTACGGATGTGAGATTTTGCCATTTGTATAGTTTTGCCTGCTTCTGAAACAAGAGGTTACATTAAAAGGGCGTTCAGCAGACTCAAAGAGTTGTTTTCTGCCAGTTTACTAAAACTCTCCCGCCTTCTTTTGAATATAATATGCTTCAGCAATTTCTTCCAAATCGGCATACCACTTCTTACCGAATTTACGTACCAGTGCTTCCTTCAGAAATTGATAGATAGGCACTTGATGCTGGTCGCCAAGTTTACAAGCAGGCTTACAAATGTTCCACTTGTGGTAATTGAGTCCCTCGTATTCACCTACTTTTTTAACGCGAATGGGATATAAGTGGCAGGATATCGGTTTGCGGAAGGTTGTTTTTCCGGCTTTCCAGGCTTTTTCTATGCCACAGCCCAGCACTCCGTTTTCTTCACGTACCGCAAAATTACATTCTCCGGTGGGCAGGCAGGTGGTAAGTTTTTCTCCATCCCGCTTATCAGTTTCGTATACACCTTTTTTGCGAATAGCTTTTGCGCCCGCTTCCGTTAAAAAAGGTTCAATAGCATCGAACTCGTTTTCGAGCAAAGTAATTTCTTCCTCTGTAACCGGAGCGCCTGAATCACCCTCAATGCAGCAGGCACCTTTACATTTATCTAAATCGCAGATAAAGTTTTTTTCAAGCAGGTCTTCCGAAATAATCGCTGGTTCATGCAAAATCATGCTGCGAAGATAATCTTCACTGAGGTAATGTTGAATCTTAATCTTGAAATGGTAACCACGGGCTTACTATATGAAGAGAAGTTTCCTGAATTTATGTGTTTTCAACGGGCAACTAAAATTTACTACTTTTGCAGCACATGGATCGTTATGCCAAAAGAGGAGTGTCGTCTCAGAAAGAAGATGTACACAATGCAATCAAGAACATTGACAAAGGTTTGTTTCCTAAAGCCTTTTGCAAAATAGTGCCGGATTATTTATCAGGCAGCGAAGAGCACGCTATAGTAATGCACGCTGATGGTGCAGGAACCAAATCATCATTGGCTTACCTCTATTGGAAAGAAACGGGTGACATGAGCGTGTGGAAAGGCATCGCCCAGGATGCTATTGTGATGAACACGGATGACTTGTTATGTGTAGGTGCTACGCAGAACATTTTACTTTCATCCACCATTGGTCGAAACAAAAACTTAATTCCGGGTGAAGTTATCTCGGCCATTATTAACGGTACAGAAGAGTTTCTCGAAAAAATGCGGAGTTATGGGATGGATATACGCTCTACCGGTGGAGAAACTGCTGATGTGGGTGATTTGGTTCGAACCATAATTGTTGACAGTACCGTTACAGCCCGAATAAAAAGAAGTGACGTAATCAGCAACCACACCATACAGCCCGGTGATGTAATTGTAGGTTTGGCCTCCTACGGACAGGCCGAATATGAAGACATCTACAACGGTGGAATGGGGAGCAACGGTTTAACCAGCGCCCGTCATGATGCTTTGAAACATGATTATGCCAAAAAGTATCCGGAAAGTTTTGATGCGTTGGTTCCTGATGAATTGGTTTACAGCGGTTCTCTATCCTTAACTGATAAATGGAAAGATGCCCCGGTAAATGTTGGTCAGCTTATACTTTCTCCTACACGCACCTATGCTCCGGTCATTCATAAAATTTTGCTGGAACACCGCTCGCAAATTCACGGCATGGTGCATTGCAGCGGTGGCGGTCAAACCAAGGTGCTGCATTTTACTGATAATGTACATATTATTAAAGATAACCTGTTTCCTGTGCCGTATTTGTTTGACATGATTCAGCAACAATCAGGAACTGAATGGAGGGAAATGTACCGCACCTTTAATATGGGGCACCGCATGGAATTGTACGTGCCGCCAACCATAGCCAACGATTTGATCTCCATCAGCCAAAGTTTTGGAGTAGAAGCGCAGGTGGTGGGTTACGTAGAAGCAGCAGGCAAAAAGCAACTTACTATTCATTCTCCTGAAGGAGTATTGACATACTAACGGGCTGAAGGGGTATCAACCTTCTCCGGGATTAGTGCGTAATTTAATGACTGCTAGGGTTTTATTTTTCTTCAAGTTAAATAGCCTTTAATCATACTGAGCGCAGCAGACTGCCAAAGCATTTCGGTTACCACTTTTATGTGATAAGGTGATTTAACTCTAACCGATTACCTTTGCGGGTGAATGAATCTGAATGTACATCATCATACTCAAAGTATCAATGTAGAGCAACGGGAGCAACTCAATGGCCACCGAAGTTTATGCATTTGGTTCACAGGGCTTTCAGGGTCGGGTAAATCCACTTTGGCCAATGCAGTAATGCAGGAATTACACAATCAGAATATTCATACCTACCTGTTGGACGGGGACAATACCCGTTTGGGTCTTAACAAAGATTTAGGATTTTCAGATGCTGACCGGGTGGAGAACATTCGCAGAGTTGGTGAGGTGTGCAAGCTGATGACTGATGCAGGTTTGGTGGTACTTACTGCCTTCATTTCACCTTTTCAAAGTGACCGTGAACTGGTGCGTGAATCTATTGGCCCTGATAAATTTGTTGAGGTATATGTGGAGTGTAGTTTGGAAACATGTGAAGCCCGCGACCCCAAAGGACTATACAAAAAAGTACGGGCAGGTGAAATCTCGAAATTTACAGGTATTGATTCTCCTTACGAGTCTCCGCTTAACCCGCAATTGACTATATTAACAGAAAATAATAACCTTGAAGATAGTGTGAAACAAGTAATTGATTACATTTCACCTTTGTTGAAACTAGATTAGCGCATGGGATACCAGATTAACTACCTGAAACAACTCGAACACGAATCCATTCATATTTTACGCGAAGTGGCTGCGCAGTTCGAAAGACCGGCTTTGTTATTCTCAGGAGGAAAAGATTCTATTCTGACTTCATATCTGGCAAAAAAAGCTTTTTATCCCGCACCAGTCCCCTTTCCGTTAGTTCACATTGATACCGGCCACAATTTTCAGGAAACACTTGATTTCAGAGACGAGTGGGTGAGGCAGTTGGGTGCACAATTAATTGTGGGTTCTGTTCAGGAGAGCATAGATAAGGGAAAGGTGAAGGAAGAAAAAGGATACAATGCTAGCAGGAATGTATTGCAAACTGTAACGTTGCTTGATACACTGGAACAACATAAATTTGATGCGGCTATAGGCGGAGGCAGACGAGACGAAGAAAAAGCACGTGCCAAAGAAAGGATATTCTCCCACCGCGATGAGTTTGGGCAATGGGACCCCAAAAATCAACGTCCTGAGTTGTGGAACATTTATAACGGACGTAAGCAATACGGAGAACACTTCAGGGTATTTCCTATAAGCAACTGGACAGAAATGGACGTATGGAATTACATCCGCATGGAAAATATTCCATTGCCGTCCATTTATTTTACACACAAAAGACTTTGCTTACAACGCGATGGTGTTATTTTGGCACATGCTGATTTTATACCCTTAAAACCGGGTGAGCAGGCTGTCGAGATGCAAGTACGTTTCCGTACTATCGGAGACATTTCCTGCACTGGTGCAGTGGTGTCTGATGCATCTAATCTAGATGAAGTGATAGACGAGATTACCGTTTCAAAATTCACAGAGCGCGGTACCCGTTTTGATGACAAACGAAGTGATACCGCTATGGAAGACAGAAAAAAGGCGGGTTATTTTTAACAGAGCAACTTCATGGAACTACTTAGATTTATAACCTGTGGCAATGTAGATGATGGTAAAAGTACTCTCATAGGGCGATTGTTGTATGACAGTAAAGCCATATTTGAAGACCAGCTGGAGGCAGTAAAACGCAGCAGCACACAAAAAGGAAAAGCATATGTTGACCTTTCTTTGCTTACTGACGGTTTAAAAGCCGAACGTGAGCAAGGCATTACCATTGATGTAGCTTACCGCTATTTTGCTACCCCTAAACGCAAGTTTATTATTGCTGATACACCCGGTCATGTGCAGTATACCCGCAACATGGTTACCGGTGCGTCTATGGCTAATTTAGCCTTGGTACTTATAGATGCCCGCAACGGTATAACCGAGCAAACAAAAAGACACTCCTTTATTGCATCATTGTTGGGTATACCTCATTTGCTCGTATGCATCAACAAAATGGATCTGGTAGATTACAGTGAGCAGGTATTTGATAAAATTGTAAGTGATTTTAAAGAATTCTCTTCCCGTTTGGATATTCACGACATTAATTTTATTCCTACCAGCGCCTTGCAGGGTGATAACATAGTTGATCGCTCTGAACACATGCCGTGGTATTCAGGCAGTACTTTAATGTATCTGCTCGAAACACTTCACATCAACAACGATTTTAATTTCATTGATGCACGTTTTCCTGTGCAATACGTAATTCGTCCTCACAATACAGCACACCATGATTATAGGGCATTTGCAGGGCAGGTGGCCAGTGGTATTTTCAGAAAAGGGGACGAATTGCTTGTGCTGCCCTCAGGTTTAACCACCAAGGTAAAGGCTATACATACCGGTGACGGAGAAGTGCAGGAGGCTTTCCCGCCCATGTCGGTGAGTATTGAACTTACAGATGATGTAGATATCAGTCGCGGTGATATGTTGGTTCGCTTGCACAATCAACCCGAAGTAAGTCAGGATGTGGATGTGTTACTCTGCTGGATGGGCACCAAGCCATTGCAACCCGGAGCCAAATTTTACATTCGTCAGAATACACGCGAAGTAAGAGGTGTGATAAAAGAAATTTACCACAAAATAGATATTAACACCCTGCACCGCAATGAAAGCGATAAACAGTTAAATATGAATGATATTGCCAAAGTGCGTTTAAGAACCACACAACCCCTGCTTTTTGACGCCTACCGCAAGAATCGTTTTACAGGCAGCTTAATTTTAATTGATGAAGGTAGTAATGAAACCATTGCTGCAGGAATGACTGTTTAGTATGGATATAAAAAAATTGCAGCAGAACTGGGATACTATGGGCAAGCACGATGCCATGTGGGCCATTCTTACGCAAGATGATAAAAGTGGTAATCGCTGGAACGAATCCGAATTTTTTCAAACAGGAGTAAGCGACTTTAAGAGGGTATTGGAAAACGTTCAGCGATGCGGTATTGCACTTTCACAAAATAAAGCACTTGATTTTGGTTGCGGTATAGGTCGTTTAACACAACCACTTTGCACCTATTTTAATTCAGCTGCGGGGGTTGATATTGCGCCCTCTATGATTGAGCAGGCTCGTTTGCACAATAGCTACGGAGATAAATGTACGTATTACCTGAATGAAAAAGATGATCTTTCCATATTCAAAAACGGAGAATTTGATTTTATTTATTCATTGATTGTGTTGCAGCACATGCACCCGCGTTTTTCCAGAAACTACATCAAAGAATTTATCCGCTTATTATCGCCTGAAGGCATTGCGTATTTTCAGTTGCCTGCCAGGTATTTAGGTCAGAAAAAAAAGGGACTAATGCATTTGTTGAAAGAGGTTGTCAAAAAAACACTTCCGGTTTCAATTTACGCTATGCTGAATAGGAACAGTGCAACAGGCGGAGCCAGCATGGAGATGTACGGAACACCTAAAGAAGAGCTTATTTCTTTTATTGAACAAAACGGAGGAAAAGTAGTGCAGGTGTTGGAGGATAAAAGTGCCGGAGAGTTATGGGAAAGCTACGTGTATATGGTAAGTAGGGCTTAATTTTATGTTATCTTTGCAACAACCCAACTATCTATATCTAAAACATTATGCATTTGATACAGGCACCTAACCTGCAATTGGTTTCTCTTCATATACCCAAAACTGCCGGAACATCTTTTCGGAGTATTTTAAAGCAGGTATACGGTGCAAAAGCAGTAGTGAGGTTTGATATTATTAATGGGGAGGCATACATAGAACAAAAATTGATTAAAGGAGATAAACTGCCGGCACACATTAAAGTAATTCACGGTCATTTCTGTTATGCTGATTTAATTCAAAAAGTACAGTTGCCTGCTGGGGTAAAAAAAATTACCTGGTTACGTCATCCCGTAAAAAGAACCGTTTCCAACTATTTTTACCTGTGCAGTATGCTTAAACACTACCTGCAGGAAGAAAAGAACAAAATTGATATTCTGAGTAAAATGCAACGAACCATTTTGGAGTATGCCGGTGACGACAATAACAAAAACAGAATGTCGGTTTTTCTTCGCGGTAGTTCTCTTCAGGATTATGACTTTGTAGGGTTGGTGGAGCATTTTGATGAACACTTAAAGTTAATGTCAGCGAAACTTGGCTGGCCCGCTGATTTGAAGCCTATTCACCACAATGAGACAGATAAAACTAAATATTCGGTAAATAAAGAAGTAGAACTGAAAATTGAAGAGTGGAACAAAGCTGATATGGAACTTTATGCTTTGGCCTTAAAAGACAGGAATAATTAGCCATGCAGATATTGGTTGTTTATTTATATTTTTACACGCACAAACCAAACAGGATATAGATGATTTGGCTAGCTTCTTTCCCCAGGTCAGGAAATACGTTTTTCCGAAATGCCATGTTTGAATTATATGGCATGGAGTCGTATGATTATTATCCTGTGCGCGGAGTTAAAATCAACGAAGACTACACCAAATACCCTATTGTAAAAACACATATGCTGCCTTGGCAGGTAGAACCTGCAGATGAGTCAATACCCGCAATATATTTGGTTCGTGATGGCAGAGATGCATTGGTTTCTATGGCTCACCAGCGAAAAGATATCATTGCACCGGGTAGTGATTTTAATGAGAATCTCAAAATGGCCATCGTAGCGGAGTATGGAAGCTATTTTGGTGGCTGGTCAGAAAATTGCCGTCAATGGATAAAAAGGTCTGATATCATTATTCGCTATGAAGATTTGATTTCTGATAGCCGTGCCACCTTTGAAAGGGTACGCAAGCTGATGAATCTACCTGAACCCGATTACTCTAAGATTCCCACTTTCGAACAACTTAAATTTGGTCGACCACAGTATGGAAATGGTACGGAGGAGTTGTTGGGAGGGGCGCAGATTGAAGATTATTCAAAAAAATTCTATCGCAAAGGAAAAGCAGGCGGGTGGCGTGATGATATGAGTGTAGAAATGCACGATTTATTCTGGAGCTATCACGGAGAAATGATGGAGCATCTTGGCTACTCTTACAGTGGAGAAATCACACCTTTGCATCAGGATACCGACCGTCTGGTTATTTCAAAACTGGATTTGCCTTTGCAGGAAAGTCCCCGTAAAACTAAAGTACTTATTGAATCTTCAAAACTTTTGCTTTGGTACAATGAAGGAGCCAAAAGATACCTTATGGAGTTGTTGAAAGGTATGCTCGAAGTTGTGCAGGCCCCTAAAAGTAATTGGGAAATTGATATTTATGTGGGTGGCAAAATATACAGTCTGGAATCATGCGCACGATTTTTCTACAAAGATGCCCTGCTGGAAAAACACCTGATGGAGTATCGAAGCCTGGTAGCATCAGGTATTTCCAAAGATGAAATTACAGACCAGATAAAAGGAGCAAAATATTACAGAAAATTAAAAGTAGCTATCAGAAACCTTTCACGGCTTCTAAAAAGAAGTTCTGTTTACCAGCTTTATTTTCACACAGCTTATTTTATTAAGAAATACCCGTTCAGGTTCAAACTCAACACGTATTGGAATCAAGGCAGGAGAAAGTACGGGTTAAAATCGAAGATTAAAGACCTCAGTCAGTATGACGTAATTCATTTGCCGGTGATGCAGAATTATAAAGCGTTTAAGGACATTCCCGGGAACTATGTAATTACAATGCACGATTTGACGCACATCTATTTTCCGCAATTTCATACCCAACGGAACATAGATTGTTGTAATGAAGCTATGAAGTTTATTGTTGATAAGGAAGCGGAAATAATCGCGATTTCTGAGTCTACTAAACATGATTACCTGAAGGAAACAAAAACCCCAGATAATGCAACGCAGGTAATTTATGAAGCTGCTGACAGAAAAAAATTCAGGCAACAAACCAACCACGATAAAATTCGTAGTACGTTGGATAATTATAAAATTCCGGATGTGCCATATTTACTTTGTTTGTCAACACTGGAGCCCAGAAAGAATCTGGTGAACACCATTAAGGCGTTTAAGCAGTTTACCGATAAGCACCCTGATACCAAGCTTAATCTGGTAGTGGCAGGTAAAAACGGTTGGAACAATGATGAACTATTCACCCTTGAGATACGTAATAACCCCCGTATATTATTTACAGGTTTTGTTGCTGATGAAGACCTGCCCAACCTCTACTCTGGGGCATTGGCCCTCTCTTATGTGTCCTACTACGAAGGTTTCGGATTACCACCTTTGGAGGCCATGAGTTGCCGCACCCCAGTTATTTATGGTAATAACAGCTCCATGATTGAAGTAGTAGGCAGCACAGGATATCAAGCAGACCCTGCCAATGTGGACAGCATAATGATACAAATGGAGAGTGTGTATTTTGACCGGGAACTTAGAAATGAAAAGGCAACACTTTCCCTGCAACGTGCATTTACCTTTAGCTGGCGTAAGACAGTTATGGAAACGCTTGAATTATACAGCAAAGCGAAGGGTAAAAAACAACACGGGATGCCACAATCAAAAAATCATAACGTACACACAAAACGCCCTGAGGTGCACAGTGAGGTTCATTAATAACTTTGATGTTATATCTTTGAGCAGGGAGATGTTTTTCGGCATGAAAATTTCAAAGACACAAGTTTTCTATACAGAGAATGCAATACTATGTTGGCAAAAAGATTTATGCAATCTAATTAACAAATGATTAAACAGCTTAACTCGCCATTCTTTAAATTTTTGTTGGCCTGTATTCTTGTCAACCTCGTCTGTTGGTGGGTTAATCCTTACAACGCTGTTCCTACAGCCAAACAGCAATCGCGCAATATATATCCTAAACGTGCATGGCCCGAGTATATCAGCGCAGCAAAAGACCCCGGGAAAAAACTAGTAGTTATCATTGGAAATTCACAATCATATGGAGAGGTGGATGAAAACCCCGAGCATATATATCCGTCTTACTTACGTTCGAAGTTAATCCAAAAGGATGTTGTGCTGGAGAACTGGTCAGTTAGAGGTATACGTACTTCAGATATTGAGCTGCTCTCTGCTAAAGCACTGCAAAAGGGTGCTGACATAATAGTGTTTGCTTTGGACATGAGCAATTTTGATGTTCCAGAAAATATTACACTCGACTACCCTAACACTGACATCAACCTTGTGTTGGCCAATGCTGAAGTAAGAAAATTGATGCAACACTCATTGCTTGCTAAAAGTTACGGCATTGAAGATGTGCTGCGCAAAACACTGAGTAAGTATGTTCCTTTGGTAAGGCTCAGAAGTCCATTGTACAAAAGTCTTACAAGTGTGGTGAATAAGAATGATGAAATTCTTGTTTTCGGTAATCCTGTGAGTCGTGAATACAACCCTCAGATTAATGATTTTAAACTCATGCGGGACAGACTCATGAATAAGAAGGTGAGTAAGAATTTTGAAATGAAAATTACTAAGGCCCATCTTCGAAGTTATCTTCATACAGCAACTTTATTTGAATATTATCTTGCTCAGCGGGTAAAAGGCTGCCATACTAAAATTCTTTTTGTTTGGCAACCCCTCAATGTAAATGCAATCAAACCTGAGGAACGAAAACTGATAGACCGGTTCAGAAATGATATGGAAAAATTGAATGCAAAGTTGGGCTTTAAGCAAAATAATATGTTAGAAGTTATTCCTGAAAGCGGGATGTCAACTATTTCACATTTTAATATAGATGGTCATAAAATGTTTGCCGACTCTTTATACAACTACCTGAGCAATGAACTTTAACAGCATACTGTTTTTCGTTTTAGTAATCCCGGTACTGCTGCTGTATCGCTGGTTGCCGTGGAAATGGGGAAAGATTGCGCTGGTTATTGCCTCGTATGTTTTTTACGGATATGCCGAGCCTTGGTACATGATTCTGTTGTTTTATTCATCTGTGGTTGATTACATAGGTGCCATAATGATTCATGATGCCAAAAAAGAAATATGGCGCAAGGTGTGGTTGGCAATAAGTGTAATAGGTAACCTTGGCCTGCTGCTCACCTTTAAATACACTGATTTTATTATTGAAAATGTAAATGTTTTAGGAGCTGTATTTGATGTAACACCCATTGAAAAACTAGGTTGGTTACTGCCCGTAGGTATTTCATTCTATACTTTTCAAACCTTATCGTATACTATTGATGTGTACAGGAAAGAAGCTGAGCCCTGTCGTGATTTCATGACTTTTGCGCTATACGTTGCCTACTTCCCGCAGTTGGTTGCTGGCCCTATTGAAAGGGCATCACACCTCATTAAACAATTGGGGGAAAAACATCAGGTAGATGCAGAGAATATCATGCAGGGTATTCAACGTATTTTGTGGGGGCTGGTAAAAAAGTGTGTAATAGCCGACCGACTCGCTATTTTGATTAATGAAGCATATGCCAATCCGGGAGAGATGCCTGCACCTGTGTTACTCATAGTGATGCCGGGTTTTATGTTGCAACTGTATCTTGACTTCAGTGCATACACAGATATCGCCATAGGTTTAGCCAGATTGATGGGTGTAAAACTTGCCGAGAATTTTAAACACCCGTTGGCTGCCCGTAACCCGGCAGATTTTTGGAACCGATGGCACATTACACTTACTACCTGGTTCAGAGATTATGTGTTTGTAACATTGGGCGGCTTAAAAAGGCAACAAATGACGAAGAGCCTCATCAATATCATGATTGTTTTTACCCTTACAGGTATATGGCATGGCGCACGATGGAATTTTGTGTTTTTTGGGGTATATGCAGGTTTAGGAGTGGCCGCATATCAATACATCAAAATATTTTCGCCCTGGCGCACTACCCGTCCATTATTAGGCAAGACAATTTTGGGCACTTCTTTGGCCGTTTTTTTACATACTGTTTATTATTCACTGGGAGGTGTTTTCTTCAGAACTCCTGATATTGCCACGGCTCTTCAACTATACAAAGGTGCACTCTTTAACACCTGGCGCATAGCACATGAACATCAACTGTATATTCTGTTTTTTACGTTGATGTTTGCGGTTCACTTTATACGTGACAGTGATAGCTATATGTCACGAATCAATGAAAAAATAAAGTTAATCCCCGTCTGGGTGTGGTGCACATTTTATGTAGTTGTGCTGGCTTTTTGGGCCTACGATTATCAGGTAACTTTCGTTTATTTCCAGTTTTAGCGAATGCGGTCGGCAGAGCGAACTAAATCTTCGTCTTTTTTAATCAACAGTAGAGTTCTGAAATTAAGATACATCAAAAATACAAACAGTATGCTGCCGAAGAAGGAACCCTTGATAGCTTCCAACGGGCTGAAGGCGGGAATTACTCTGTAAGCATTAGAGAAAGTTAAAGCAACCAACAGTAGAATTAATATGAAGTTGTATTTGCACAATTTGATTTGTTTTACTCTGTTTTTAAACGAGAACAAAATGAACAGGTTGTATGCAATCAGTAAAAAAGTAGCACCAAACGTGAGCCATTGCGTTTCAGTTTGTATGATGTTTGCATTTTGATCAAACACATAAAATGCACGCAGGTTAAGAGAATAATGAGTCATTACATCTCCGTTCAGGGTCCATTGGTCTAACACCTGACCGAAAGAAAGCACACATAAAATGGCGCAAATGCCTAACAGATAAACAGTTTGAATACGTTGAATCATATAGCTGAAATTTGGCGCAAGTTACAGCAAAATCTCAAAACTAACCTGAGGTGCAGATGGGCAATTATTGTATAAATTTGCGGCTTTATTAATATCATACAAATGAAAGCAGTTTACGTTGTTGATGCAGTAAGGACACCCATCGGTCGTTATGCAGGTGCTCTGGCTCATGTTCGCCCCGATGATTTGGCCGCTCATGTTATTCGCGAGTTGGTAAAACGTAATCCGGCAATTGCACACGATGATATTGAAGATGTGGTTTTGGGTGCCGCTAACCAAGCCGGTGAAGATAACCGCGATGTTGCCCGCATGGCTTTGCTGCTGGCAGGTTTGCCTGTTCACATAGGTGGTGTTACGGTAAATAGGTTGTGTGCCTCAGGTTTGCAAGCCATTATTGATGCCACACGTGGTATTATGAGCGGTAACGGAGAGGTTTACATAGCCGGAGGAACTGAGAGTATGAGTCGTGCTCCGTTTGTAATGGCAAAAGCTGATAGCGCTTTTGGCCGTACACCTGAAATTTATGATACTACCATCGGTTGGCGTTTTACCAATAGAAAATTGGCTGAAATGTACCATCCGTATACCATGGGTGAAACTGCCGAAAATGTTGCTCAGCGCTGGAATTTGAGCCGTGATGAGCAGGATAATTTTGCTTTACAATCTCAGATTAAATATGCTGCAGCTCATGCGGCAGATAAATTTGCCAACGAGATAGTGCCCGTTTCTATACCTCAGAAAAAAGCTGATGCGCTGGTGTTTGCGAAAGATGAACATCCACGTGCCACCAGTATGGAGGAATTAGGGAAACTAAAACCGGCATTCAAAAAAGATGGAACTGTAACAGCTGGAAACTCATCAGGTGTGAATGACGGGGCAGCAGCTTTATTCATTGTTTCGGAAGATTACGTAAAAGCACACAACCTTAATCCGCTTGCTCGTGTGGTGTCTATGGCAGTAGCGGGATTGGATCCTGCTATCATGGGCATAGGTCCGGTACCTGCTTCACAAAAAGCATTGAAGCGGGCTGGTCTTACAGCAAATAACCTTTCATTAGTAGAATTAAATGAGGCATTTGCCTCTCAAAGTTTAGCCTGTGTGCAGGAGTTAGGTTTGAATCCCGATATAGTAAACGTGAACGGAGGAGCCATTGCCTTAGGGCATCCGTTGGGTTGTAGTGGTGCTCGCATCAGTACCACACTTATTCATGAAATGCAAAAGCGTAACGGCAGCAAGTACGGACTGGCCACCATGTGTATAGGAGTTGGGCAGGGTGCTGCGGTTATTTATGAAAAGTGCTAACAGAGTCTTCTCGGGCTACAAACACGCAATATTTCATCGTAAAATTGTTCGACAAGGAGTGAATAAAACACGTGTCGAGTTTCAGGTAGGGTTTTGCCAACAACGTGTCTAAAGACATGCTGTGTAAGGTAAACGACCAGTATTCATCCCATACAATAACTTCATTTGCTTTAAGCCGATAGTCAGGTTTTTTATAAAATAACTGGAATGCAGTTGAATCGTACAAGTTCTGATTTAAAAAATGAGACAATGCAGGGTCAGAAAAATAGAACGCGTCATCCGTATATTTTTCTTTTATGTAAGGAGATAATTGATGAGCCATAAACCGTTGCCCTTCATTCAAAGTGAAATCAGATTTTAGGTCAGCGGCTGTGGGTGTATATAAAAATGTGAAGTAGAACAGTGATATGAATAGTACACTTTCAGTTACATATTCTGTAGCCTTGCTTTGTAGCTTATATAACGGATAACTAACTACGTTAAATCCGGCAACGCACAATATAGCAATGCAGGGCATGGTTCCCATAATTACCCGGGTAAGTCCGATGGAACCAAACATGCCAAAGGTCCAGAAAATGCTGTGTGCCATAAAAACCACTAAAAAACTTCCGCAAACCAACCAAAAAGATAGATGGAGTTGGGCGCTTTTCTTCGACTTGAGGTACTTAAAGATTGTATGTAAAATGCCCGTACTTAAAACAAAACAGGAAACCGGGCCAATCAGGTAATACATACGAACAGGGAAATAATGCCAGTGTCTTTCGCCTTCTAATAATTCAGTTCTGGCATAGGGATTTTCAGTGAATACCCACAGAATACTGTCGTGGTAAGGGTAACCCATTAAACTAATAACCACATGCCCGGTGAGCAACCACGGCCACAAGCGCATCCGGTTAGCGGAATAGAGAAAAACCGCTGCCAACGGTAAAATGAAGAGACCCTCTGTTCTGGCAAATGGAAGAAAAGAAAGTATTATCAGTCCGGCTTTCAAACGGTTGCTGCTTATCAGTAGTATCGCAACTGCAAGTACCAAAGCAAAGGTGGGTTCCGTAAAAGCAGATGGGGTAACCTCAATGACTTCTGAAGCAAAGAAGAAAAAGAGTACAGTAAGCCAGGCTCTTTTTATACCCGCAATATAGGCCGTGTGGTAAGCTGCGGCACAGGCTATGCTCATCGCCAATACGTTGTAACATTTAACTGCTGTAAATCCTAGTTGAGCAAATGGAAAACTGAGTAAGGTATACAAAGGCTTTCCCCAGTGATCAAAAAACAACGCCTGATTTTTAGCGGCACCTCTGGCAATTAAGTAGTGACAAAGGCTGTCTCCGTTACCGGCTGTGCCGTCTGTAAAAACTACGGCACACAGCAGCACCACTGTGATGCTGCCCAAAAGAGTATAAAAGAAGCTGTGGGCAGAAATAAAAGAAGCTGAAAGTCTGTTAGTGTTCAAAACAGATTCAAATATACAATTCGGACCTCATTTTCTTAAAAGCCTCTTATCTTTGCCGTTTCATGCGTTATGCACTTCAGCTTTCATACTTTGGCAGTCGTTACCACGGGTGGCAAAAACAAAACAATGCCCACACTGTTCAGGCAGAGGTAGAAAAAGCTATGTCTTTATTGCTTCGTGAAAATATTGAAACAGTGGGTTGCGGAAGAACCGATACCGGAGTACATGCTAAAGATTACCTGCTGCATTTTGATACAAAAAGTACCTGTGATGATAATTTGGTGTATCGTTTAAACAAGTTGCTTCCCGAGGATATTGCAATACATAACATTCGCTTGGTGAGTGATTTTTTTCATGCCCGTTTTGATGCTTCTTTGCGCGGCTATTCTTATCATATTCACCAGCGAAAAAATGCATTTTTACAGGAACGTTCCTGGTATTACCCGGTGCAGTTGGATGTGGAGGCCATGAATAAAGCTGCGGCAATTTTACTTCAACACACCAATTTTCAATGTTTCAGTAAAACCAACACACAGGTATATACATTCGACTGCAAAGTGACTAAAGCCCGCTGGATTCAAAAGGAAGCTGAACTTATATTTGAAATTGAAGCCAACCGTTTTTTACGTAACATGGTGCGTGCAATTGTGGGCACCTTGCTGGAAGTGGGTAAAGGCACTCTTACGTTGGACGGTTTTAATAAAATTATACTGGGCAGTAATCGAAGCGATGCCGGACAATCTGTACCTGCTCATGGATTATACCTTTGTAAAGTAGCGTACAATGAGGTTACCTTTGACCTAAACAGAAAATCCTTTGCCCTTGAACAGCACGAAGAAGAATAAAACCGGAGAAGCACTGGACATACAGCTACTTAAACGCATGTATGAGTTGGCCAAACCACACCGTAAAATTTTAAAAACATCGGTAGTGTTGGTACTGGTGAGTGCTGCTTTGGCACCCACTCGCCCCTATCTAACGCAATACATCCTCGATGTACATATTGCTAATGGAAACATGCAGGGGTTGGTTAACTGGAGTGCCATTCTGTTTATTATTCTTTTGGTTCAGACAGGTATTTTACTTGCACAAACGTACCTCACCAATTTACTGGGACAATCCATTATCAAAGACCTGCGTATAAAAGTTTACGAACATATAAATCGTTTATATTTAAAGTTCTTTGATAGAACTCCTGTAGGTACTTTAGTTACCAGAAATGTGTCCGATATTGAAACCGTTGCGGATGTATTTTCTGAAGGTATGATTAGTATTGTAGGTGATATACTGCAACTGGTCTTTATTTTGGGTGCCATGTTTTACACCGATTGGAAACTTTCACTTATAAGCCTTTCGGTTTTTCCTTTGCTCGCTTACAGTTCATATTTATTTAAAGAAAGTGTAAAACGCTCTTTTCAGGACGTACGCAATCAGGTAGCCAAGCTTAATACCTATGTGCAGGAGCACATTGTGGGCATGTCTATAGTGCAGGTATTTAACAGGGAGCAGACGGAGATGGCCCGCTTCAAATCAATTAATAAAGAACACCGAGATGCCAATAACCGGGCAATATTTGCCTATTCTGTATTTTTTCCTGTCGTGGAAATAATTACCGCTTTATCTATCGGTTTGGTAGTATGGTATGGGTCTAAACAGGTGCTTAACAATGAACTTTCGTTGGGTGTAGTGGTAGCATTTATCATGTACATCAACATGTTTTTCCGCCCTATCCGTCAGTTGGCCGATCGATTCAATACCCTGCAAATGGGTATGGTGGCCTGCGAACGTATTTTTAAGTTACTGGACGAAAAAGAAACACTCGAGCCTCAGGGAAGCATAAAAGATTTTAAAGTAAACGGACATATTCAATTCAAAGAAGTGTGTTTTGCATATAACCCCGGAGAGTACGTGTTAAAAAACATTAGTCTCGAGATTCAACCAGGTAAAACGCTAGCATTGGTGGGCGCAACAGGTGCGGGCAAATCATCAGTCATCAACCTGCTCAGTCGTTTTTATGAAATTGAAAAAGGCGAGATTATACTCGATGGCGTAAACATTCGGGAGGCCGACTTACATTATTTGCGTAAGAACATTGGTGTGGTTTTGCAGGATGTATTTCTATTCAGCGGAAGTATATTGGACAATATCACCTTGTTTAACCCCGATATTTCAGAGCAACAGGTAACAGATGCAGCTAAATTGATTGGTGCGCATGATTTCATTTCCAAACTGCCTGACGGTTACCACCAAAATGTATTTGAAAGAGGAGCTACACTTTCCGTAGGTCAGCGGCAACTTATTTCGTTTATACGTGCACTGGTTGCCAACCCAGCTGTATTGGTGCTGGACGAAGCCACTTCATCTGTGGATACAGAAACCGAAGAACTTATTCAGCATGCTATTACTGTGATGATGAAAGGCCGAACAAGTATTGTTATTGCGCACCGCCTGTCCACTATTCTGAATGCAGATGAAATTATTGTGTTGGACAAAGGTGAAATAAAGGAAAGGGGCTCTCACGAGCAATTGCTCAATACAGGAACTTACTACAAAGAACTTTACGAAATGCAGTTTAGTGCATTGGTTTAGAGGGTTAAAAGTCAGGCGTAGATTTTTCTCAGATATTAGCTAAATTGCGGCCGTTTTCAGCAGTAAAATAAGTTTAAAATTACATCAAAATGAGTGTATTAGTTAATAAAGATTCAAAAGTAATTGTTCAGGGTTTCACGGGTAGCGAGGGTTCATTCCACGCCTCACAAATGATTGAATACGGAACTAACGTAGTGGGTGGTGTTACACCGGGTAAAGGAGGAAGCACGCATTTAGACCGCCCCGTGTTCAATACAGTAAAAGAAGCTGTGGACAAATCCGCTGCTAACGTGTCCATTATATTTGTTCCGCCTGCGTTTGCAGCCGATGCCATTATGGAAGCAGCTGATGCAGGTATAAAAGTAATCATCTGTATCACCGAAGGTATTCCGGTACGTGATATGGTTGATGTAAAGGAATACATCAAAGGAAAAGATTGCCGCTTAATAGGCCCGAATTGCCCTGGTGTAATTACACCGGATGAGGCCAAAGTAGGCATTATGCCGGGCTTCGTGTTTAAGAAGGGTAAAGTAGGTATTGTGTCTAAATCAGGCACACTAACCTACGAAGCTGCCGATCAGATTGTACGTGCAGGCATGGGTATTACTACTGCCATTGGCATTGGTGGAGACCCTATCATCGGTACCTCTACCAAAGAAGCAGTGGAGTTGTTAATGAACGACCCGGAAACCGAAGCTATTGTAATGATTGGCGAAATTGGCGGTACCTATGAAGCAGATGCTGCCCGCTGGATTAAAGCAAACGGAAACAAAAAGCCTGTAGTTGGTTTCATTGCCGGTCAAACTGCTCCTGCGGGAAGACGCATGGGGCATGCCGGTGCAATCATAGGCGGTAAAGACGATACCGCTGCAGCTAAAATGCAAATTATGCGTGAGTGCGGCTTACATGTAGTTGATTCTCCAGCTGAAATTGGTGTAACCATTGCCAAAGTATTAGGAAATAAAGTTTCTGCTTAATTCTTAAGTAGCATAAAAACAAAATTGCCCGGGGATTCTCCTCGGGCAATTTTGTTTTTATACATATGTATCTGTTTGTATGAATGATTTACAACAGTGCACCCGCTATCATTATTAGCCAAAGTTCGTAGCAGATTACCAGAAAGCGATTGGCATAGCCGGCTAGGGCAATTACACCTTCAGGCATGTACTCAAGTGGCTGAGAGTTTTTAGTGATTTCAATACCCGCTTTTTTAAGGCCGGAAAACATCACTCCCATACTTAAGGACATTAGTGCCAGACTTACCCACGTGGCATGCGAAGAAATTAAAATTAAATTGTTGTAATTTCCCGAGCTATCCGGCCCAACAACATTATAACCAATAAGCAAAGCTGCAACAGGCAAAGACGGAACACCTAAAAGAAAAGCCAAACCGTGGTGCTTGTGTTTTACATCAAATAAGCCGCCCATTACCTCACCAATACCGGAGATGAAAAGTAAGATTACCCCAAGTTTGGACCAAGTACCGGTTACAACACTCCAAAGTAGTAAAGAAAGTAAAAGAGAACTTATTCCCCACAGCAGAAAAAAGGAGGTGATTAGCCATTTGTGTTTTCCCAAGGCATATTCACTAATCATGCGCCAACTGGGGCGGTATTCAGGACTCACAAAATGCAGTAACAATAAACAAAGTATCGATAGGATGCTGCTTCCGGCAGCAAGTAAAGCTAGTGTATTCATTTATTTAGTTTTTAATTCTCAGGCATTGACTGCATAGTACTTTTGATTGTACAGATAGGATGTAATGACAACACCGAACACTATAACCATCGTCAACATACCCGGCTGAAATCCATCTACCATAATGTTGGAATAAACGGCACCAATCAGGTCGAATATTAAACCAGCATAAGCCCACTCTTTAATTTTTTTGAAGGAAGGAATTAAAATAGCCAGACTTCCCAATAGTTTGGCCACTCCGATGAACGGAATAAAATAGAGCGGGTATCCCAAGTGTGTCATAAATACTTTAGCTCCTTCTACCATCATAATATCAGGTATGGCAGAAAAGAGCATAAAAGCTGCGAACAAGCCGGTGCTGGTCCAATAGATAATTTTTATTGATTTCATGGCTGTTATTTTTTATAAAGAAAATTAATCATCCAGTTGATGCCGTACTTGTCAGTAAAGCTACCGAAGTAGGCTCCCCAAAACATGTCCTGCAAAGGCATAGTAATGTTCCCATCAACCGAAAGTTGGTTGAACAATCGTTCAGCCTCTTCACGTGAGTCAGGTTCTAAAGAGATATGCATGTTGTTTCCCTGCACTACCTTAAATCCCATTTCCTCGGGTGCATCAGTACCCATCAGTATGTGATTAGCTGTTATAGGAAGTTCTACATGCAATACAAGTTTCTTTAATTCATCAGCTACTGGCGGATGGTCAGCATCGGCAGGTAAATCACCGAAACGTTGTATACCACTACCGGTAAAGTCAGTTTTGAAAACCGATTGGTAGAACATGAATGCTTCTTCAGTGTTGCCCGGGAAGTTGAGGTAGGTGCAAACGCGTGCCCTGTTATCCTGGCGATTTTCTTTGCGCAGTTTAAACTGCGCTTCGATATACTGATCAAGATTACCTAAAGCTATGGTGAATCCTTCTTTGAATCCGAGTTCAATAATTTTTTCTAAATCGGCCAGTGAGTTGTAGGAGATAACAATATCAACCAAGGTGGTATTGGCGGTTTGTTCTATAAAAGTGTTGGACCAAAGTGACCTTGGGAAATCCACATTGAGCTTCCCGTTTTCATCACAAAATGCGTCTAAGCCGGAGAAGTTTTTAAACGGAACTATTTTTTGATAATCAGCTTTGCACCAATGTTTCTCATTCTCGGGGCTAATCATACAATACAGCCAGCTCCCACCTTCACGAAAATCCATTGACTTCGTTTGGGTACGATAGGGTTGTGGTGCCCACCACAAATCAAGCAGTTCAGGTTTGGTCCAGGCATCCCAAACAAGATTCAGGTCGGCCGCAAAGGCACGTTTAACATGGATGGTGTTGTTTTCCTTGTTTACGGAAAAGTCAAATTGCAAATGAGGGTTCATTTTTTATTTTTTTTAAGTTGTAATAATACATTGTCGAGTTGATTAAAGCGGGTTTCCCAAATTTTCCTGAATTGTTCTAACCATTTATCAATTTCTTTCATTTTTTTTATCTCCAGTTGGTAATAAATTTCCCGGCCTTGTTGATCTTGTTTTACCAGTTCACACTCGGTTAAAATACGTAAGTGTTTGGACACGGCCTGCCTGCTTATATCAAAATGTTCGGCCAGTGCATTCGGAGTCATAGCTTGTAGTGCAATAAGGGTGATTATAGCTCTACGGGTAGGGTCAGCTATAGCTTGAAAAACGTCTCTTCTCATGTAACAAAAATTATAATGCAACTAATCGGTTGCAAATATATGTGCAACTTTTCGGTTTCGCAAATATTTTTCACGCGTTAATGTAAAAGTAATTTTTTGTTGATTTAACGGGAGAGATGTTAAGGCTTTATTCTCTGCTCTCGCGTATTAAAGTAATGTGTCCCGTGTGTGTTTTATGATATCCGCTTTTGCGTTTTATTTCTACAATATAAAAATATTCACCGGCCGGACTTTCAAAGTTGCGTTGGTTGGTGCCATACCATTTTTCAGTTACATCTTTGGTTTCAAACATCAATTGTCCCCAGCGGTTGTATATACGCACGTGTACTTGGTCACACGCGGGATCAAGTCCTGCTACATACCAGCCCTCGTTTTTATCATCCTGATTGGGCGTAATTACATTGGGTACAAAAAACTGTTGCGTAGAGTCAGATAACTCAATTTTTTGTTCAGTAGAATCGGCACAGGGAAGTCCTGGGTTGATTAAAAGTTTTACCGTGTATTCACCGGGTTGTTCATATACATGTGTGGGAGAGAGGTTAATAGTGTCGGTATTCCCATCGTCAAAATCCCACTTAAACGTAAGTACATTTTCTGAGGTATTGGTGAGGGTAATCTCATCAGAGCAAAGATTATAGCTGTAAGTAAATTCGGCTTCAGCAGAAGGCAATGCTGTTATTGTTTTTTCTATGCTGTCAATCACATTGCAACTGCCTGAATCAATCAGGAGTAATTTCACTTTAAATGTGCCGGCTTTAAATGTGTGTGATGGATTTGAAGTGGTATCCAGAGGGCTTCCGTCTCCGTAGTTCCAAATGTGCAACACTCCGCCAATGCTTTTGTTGTTCATGTTTACGGCTAGCGGGGCACAACCAGTGTTGGGCTGAGGTGTGAAATCGGCCTGAATAAAATCGCTGAGTTGTAAGTCAAATTTAAATGAAGCATTACTACAGCGGGGGCTTAAGTTGGAAGTAAAAACAGCACCGGATGTTACAGGAAAATCACTGATAGGAGGAGAGTTGGCAGCAGGGCAACTGGAACATACCGATTGGTAAATGATACCACGTTTGTCAAACCTGCTGGTACCTCCGTCAACGTGGTCGCCACTCTGATTTCCCCCAAAATAAGTTGCATATAAAATAGAATCTGCATCCCGGTTAAATACTACAATATAGAAATCTTCTCCATCACTCGTTTTCTGGTATGCATCAGGTGTAATAGGAAGTAAGGAAGTGTTATTGCCGGTGTTGATGCTCCCACCCCAGCCGCTAAAATAAATGTTGTCGCAATTGTCAACTAAAAAGGCAGAAGGCGATAGATCAGGTCCACCCAATCCGGTACCGAATGTAGTAGAAAGGTTTATTACGCTAAACTGTTTGTTCATGCGAAACAAAAATTGTCCGCTATTGGGCATGTTGTATACACTGGCCGGAAAAACAGGAATGCTGCCATCGGTTTGCCCGGTGATATAAACTCTATCGCTTCGGTCAAGGTCAATAAAGTATACCTGGTCATAACCTGAAGTTCCTACATAGGAAGAGTTAAAAACAGTATCACCTGTATTGTTCATGTGCAGAATAATTCCGTCACTTCTCCCTCCCTGAAAGTTTGGTTGCAACACACCTGCAGTTGTAGGAAAGTTACTGCTGTTGGAACCACCGCCCATAAATAATTCTTCGTTCCGGTTTAAGCGTACTGAATAAAGCGCATCATCTCCGCTTCCTCCGCAGTAGGTGCTCCACAGCAGTTGCGTTAAATCTTCGTTTAGTTTAAAAGCAACACCATCTTGTCCGCCACCGGCTGTTTTTTGAGGAGCACGATTGGTAGTGGGGAAATTAGGAGAAGTGGTGCACCCCGCTATATAATAGTTGTTCTGCTGATCAAAAATAATGTCACCCCGGTAATCATCAGCATAGTTAAATTGTAGTGTGGTGCTATTATTTAAGCCGTCAACACCCGCACCACCCACAAAAGTTGAGCCCAGCAGTTGCTTGCCGTCAATCGAAAATTTAGAGACAATAATATCACTCGAAGAATTATAGGAAGTGTCATAGGCAATAGGTGTGGTAGGAAAATTTCTGGAGTAGGTAGTGCCCATCACTACCAGATTATCGTTGTTGTCACACACTATGCTGTGGGGGTAATCATTGCCCTGACCGCCTAAATATGTTGCAAACAATAAGGAGTCACCATTCGTAGAATATTTACTGATGGTAATATCACACGGAAAAAATCCGGTACCACCTCCATAAGTTTGTTGAAATGAGCCGGTATCCGTGGGGTAACCACCACTCATGGCACCTGTGGTAATACCTCCTGCGTACAGGTGTCCTTTTGAGTCGTACGTAGCCGTATGCCCGAAATTATCAGCTGTTGAGCCCGAGTAAGTGGAGAAAATCAGCAAGGGGTCAATAACAAGTGTTTCATTTTTATTGTAATCCCCATCAATGGAAAAACTAAGTTCATTTTTATCCAGAACGAAATGACAAGGTACTTGTACTTCGGCATTTTTAATCCGCTGATAAGCATACGGACGTTGTTCAACTACTGTGTTTACTGATGTTTTAATATAAAGTTTGCCTTCACTCAACCACAAACTATCTGTGCCTGTAAAGCGTAGTTTTACAAGGTTGATTTGAGCTCGTGGATGTAAGAGGATATCATACTTTACACCCATGTTCAATTTCTGTATGCGTACATCTGTATGCTCATATATGTTTTTATATATGATTGATGAGTAAGCCCCGGCTTCACTGGCCCATTGTTCCTTTTGGTTACCTTGAAAGAAGTTGTAGTAATAATGTTGTTTTTGTTCCGGTACTACTTCGGCATTGTTTGTCCCACCGCTAAAACTTACACGGAAACTATGCCCCTTCATAGAAAACTGATGTCCTTCATAATTGCGGTTAAAGTCTTTGCTGTGCCATTGCTGGATGTATTCCTTCAAGGGAGCATCATCGTAAAAGCAATATACCCATCCGTTTTTTTCCAGATAAATTGCACCGCTGCTCAACGCAGACTTATAAAGAATCTGCTTGGGCCATTGGCCTTTGTTCTGCACAAAAGGAACTGTATGTCGGGGAGCATCAGCCTTCGCAAACAAAGCCAAAGCACATAGTATACCTGCCGGAAGAACATTTGACCACTTGAACATGTATCGCAAGATAAATCAAAATGTACACTTTTACTTTCTGAGTCAGCACCCCATCGCTCATCTTACTATGTAACCGGATAATTGTCTTCAGCCTATTAAAGGTGGTTTTATAGTTATGCTCGTTTTCAGTAAATATCCCTGAAATTTTTTTAGGTAACTTGCAACCTTCAAAGCAACTATTCCGTCAATAGAATTAAGTAAATAGGTTGATGACAGAGCAACACCGTGAAAAAGAGCTTGTTGAGGGTTGTGCCCGGGGAGATAAGCGGTGCCAGAAAATGCTTTATGACCTGTATGGGAAAAAAATGTACGGAGTAAGTTTAAGATATTGCCATAACCAGGATGTTGCGAAAGACATTGTTCAGGATGCATTTATAAAAATCCTTACTAATATCTCGCGCTTTCGATTCACCGGTCCGCTGGAGGCTTGGGTTCGCAGAATTGTGGTGAACACGGCCATTCAGTTCTACAGGGATAAAATGCAGGTAAATGAAGTAGATCTTGACCACGCATCGTATGAGCTAAAAAATGACTTTACTTTTGAAAAACTATCTCAGGATGAGATTCTTAAAATGATTCAAAATCTTGCACCGGGATACAGAACCATATTTAACATGTACATTATTGAAGGCTATTCACATGCAGAGATTGCTGAGCAGTTGGGCATAAGTGAAAGCACCTCTAAATCACAACTTTCCCGCGCAAGAGTAATTTTGCAGGAGGCCATTTTAAAATTAAACACATCACCACTTGGAAAATAACAGCAACATAAACAATCGGTTTGATGAGTTTTTCAAAAACAGTTTTGAAAGCTTTGAACCGTCATTGCCTGATTCTACGTGGAATGAAATAGATCAATCAGTTAGCAATGCATCAGCCGGCTCATCAGTTGCCGGAGCAAAAACGGTAATCAGCATTATCATCAAAGCAGCAGCAGTGCTTCTTCCGCTTGCAGGTATTACGTATTTCGTGCTTACCAACACTACAGAAGAAAAGCAGCAAACACTTACGCAAACAGAGCAAGTTAGCTCTCAGGAAATTACTGCAAAACAAGAAGAAGTTCCCTCAGATAATAATGCCGAGATAGAGACAAAACCGCAACAGGAGTCTCTGCAGAAAGAAGAGGCTGCAAACGGGGAGACAGTAAAGCAGCACAATTCTTCAGAAAAAGAAATCAGAGCTTTATCAGCAAGCAACCCATCAATCCATAAAGGAGTCAATCAACCAACTTCAGCTCAAAATGCAGGACAGGGCAATACTTTACCTGCCAATAAGGCTACTTCACCCAAATCGGTTTCGGTTAATGGTATTTCATCAACAAATAGCGATGTGCTTAACTTTTCTGCTGGCAAAATCGAGTTGTGTGTGGGGGAGGTGGTGGAATTTAAAAATACATCTAAAGGATTTGACCGTTTTCGTTGGGATTTTGATGACGGAAGTTACTATGATCAGTCAGGTGCCTCAGCGGTTACTCATGGATTTGCAAAAGAAGGCATTTACAATGTTACACTATTGGCTTACAAAGGCAGCGAAATTGTGCGTTACTCCTCCAGATTAAAGGTTACAGCAGTAATTGCATACTTTTCAATTGATTACTCTTATGCGCCTTACATTAAGTTCAATAATCAGTCGAAAAATGCACAGGCTTATGTGTGGGATTTTGGCGACCACTCTTCTTTACAGAGTGAGGTTTCACCTCGTCACAAATTTGATAATGATGGGCTGGCAGCAGTAAAGTTAATAGCCCAAAACGGAGCATGTGCTGATACATTCCGTTTAGAGTTTAACACTACAGCCAAAACGATTGATGAAAACGGGCTGGTTATTCCCAACGTATTCACACCAAATAATGATGGACTAAATGATGAATGGGCAATAAATGCGGGAGAAATAAACCGCATCAAAATTACCATTCTTGACCGCACGGGTAAGAGAGTTTTTGAAACTACGGGCAGTTCTAAAAAATGGAACGGCCTTGACAGTTTAGGAAAAGAGTGCCCATCGGGTGATTATTATTACATAGTATCCTATACCTCAGGAGATAATGAGGAAAAGACAAAAACGGGTTTACTTAAATTAATCAGATAAAAAATCATATACTTGACATTAATAAATAAATCAGCTATGTTAGCACAGCAATTTAAAGTCGTTAAAGATCGCTCCGGAGGAGTACCTTCAACGCATAACTCATTAAATAACAAATCAATGACGCAAAAAAGAAAACAACATCTTTTTTCTTGGCTGATGATTCTTTCGGGAATTATGCTGGCAAGTAATGTTTTTGGACAAGCCACCATCAGTACAAACTATCCGCTTAATCGGGTGTGTAAAAACCAAACGGTTGCCGTAACTATGTCGAATTCACCGGCCGGGGCAACTAGTTGGATTTGGACTTGGGGCGATGGAAGTGGAAACACTCCGTCTACAATTCCACAAACTCAACATTTTTATGCTACACCTGGCAAGTACATTATTAGTTGTTTAGTTACAGGTAGTAGTCCTGCCACAACTATTTTTAGTGATACGGTTTACGTAAATGAGTTGCCTAACGCAGACATTTTTTCTACCAATGGCACACTACATTGTAATCCCGCAACGGTTTGTTTTAGAGATAATTCAACTACTGCAACACCTTTGGCGGGCCAACCCGTTGCCCCCCTTACCACACGTTTAGTGTTGTTTGGTGATGGTGGTCGTGACCAGAATGCTGTGAGTGTTAAGAATTTTTGCTATTCATACCCCACCCCTGATTATAATGTTTATACTATAACCATATCAGTAAGAGATGCTAATGGTTGTATGGATACCCTACGTTTACTCAATTATATATATATAGTGGGTGATTTAGGTGCACGTTACACTGTAAGTGCTCCTGAAGGATGTAAGCAAACACCCGTGAGATTTTATACTGACGCTACCTTTTATAATTCAACCCGTGCAGAAGTTGTTTACCCTGACTCAGTTAAACGTTTTCGTTGGGTATTTGGCGATGGATCATTCGATACAGTTAATTGGTCGCAAACCACGCATCGCTATACAGCACATGGAATATTCACCCCCAGTTTAATAGTTGAAGACATTAATGGATGTAAAGATACGTTCTCTCTTAACGGTGCTGTTCGTAATACATTCTTTGCTTTTGATGTAGACGCAATTGCCAATCCCATATGCGCTAACCCAGGTAAAATTACCTGGACACAAACCCCAGTTATTGGCGGAGCAAAGGTTTGGGAATTTTGGATTAGTCCGAATCCACCATTCGACCCTAATACAGGAACCTATTCTCACTCTTGGAAAGTGCTTTCGCCAGACCCTAAGGTTTTTATGGAAGACGGGACTTTTCAGCCCAGCAGAACTATTCCATGCGGTATGGCCCGTACCCGACTCAAAATTACTGCCCCTGGTTGTAAAGATACCACTTGGTTCTGGGATACAGTAGAAGTGCTTGGCCCTAAAGCAACGATAGAAATACCTGGCGATAATTCAACCGCAATAGCAGATAGCATGCGCTATCAATGTAAAATTGTTAACCCTGTTCACTTTCCTAATAACTCTTGTCATTACAAAGCATTTAATGTTGTAAGGTTATGGGATTTTGGTGACCGTTATGCTCGTCAATGTACAACAGACACCAAGAATGGAATCAATGTAAACGGTCATGATACGTTGAGTTTGATTGATCCTGTGAACTACCCTCCGGGTGTAAACAGACCTTGTAATTGTAACTTCTCTAAAGATTCATTACCTGTGCACGTATACACAGATTGGGACGTATTAGCATTACGATCAGTTGGCGGGCAAACCTTTATTCAGCCTAACCAACCTCCTTACAGCAATAAAAACTTCAATTGCTATACTGTTAAGTTGATACTTTATGATACAGTGAACCTTTGTGGTGATACCGCACAAGTGCAATTACCTCTAGGACCTCCAAAGTCAGGTCCAAATGAAGCATTAATTGGGCCTGGTTTGAGAGTTGTACACCCTAGCTTTTCTAATGCAGATCCTACAACATTCAGATATTTACCAAGCAGTCTTATGTGTTTTGGGCCAGCACCTAATGGAATTTATTTTGACCTGAGCCAAACAGTTCCATCATGTACCAGAGCTTGGGTGGCCATTAACTATGACTCAGCTGCAGGTATTCAAGATAATAAATGGGTAAAACAACCCGGTCACTTTCAACAATTGAATAATCAAGGGCCATGGGTACCTCCCCCAGCACCCAAACAGTGGCCAAACATGATAGCCAGAAACTATTATGAAAACCCTGGTATAGCTGATACAAATGGATGGGTAACCGTAGGTTTGGTTACAGCCAATGGCTATGGAAGTAACATGTGTTATGATACCACCTATTATCATCGCATGCTGAGATTTACACCTTTTAGCCCGGAATGGATAATTGTTGACAAATTTGCAAACGGTAATGAAAGAGACTTTGGTTGCAAGCCGTTCCTTGTTAGAGGTTCATTAATTGACGACTATCAAGACAGTGTGTTGGCCATTTTCTGGAACTGGCAAGATGGTTGGGTAGATGTAGATAGTATTTTCCGTCCGGGAACCAAACGAAATAACATTCCTGTAAGCAATTACACTCGATGGAAGTATAAAATAAATCCTGAAGGTCAGGTAGTAAGCAGTCAGAATGTTTCTTTCATTATTGATACTATTGTAGGAGAAGATACCTTGTCGCATGTGTATCAGAAAGCCGGACGTTACTATCCTAACGTTACCATGATACTCACAGATGGATGTATGCGATTTAAAACCAAAGAAGTTGTTGTTGGTTTTTATACTGAAGCAGCTGTAAATGATACCGTAGTGTGCGTGGGTGATACTGTAACTTTCAGGGATAGTGCATTCTATTATATTAAACCTGAGCCAATTTTCCCTCCGTACTATGTTTTCAGGTTGGGTAGGGACCCTTGGTTGGGCGGTTACAGGTCCGTTGCACCTACCAGTCCTTATACATTTGAACAAATTACTTGGAAGGTAGATAAACGATCAATCACTGGTACTGACTCTTTTGTAGTTCAGTTTGTTAATGGAGCTAATCAATATGCCTTTAAGGAAAGAGGTTTATACACCATCAGCATGATTGTTAGAGATAGCACAGGCTGTTACGATACTGCACGTGTTAAGGTGAATGTAGTGGGTGTAGATGCTGGAGTTTATGTGCCTAATACCACCTTTGCCTGTGATGATACAGCCCGATTCTTTGACCAGTCAGTAATGTATGATATATACAAAAATGTGTATGGTAAAAGTACAGACAGTATCAAGGCCGAAAATCAAAATGGTTTCTGGTGGGAGTTTGGTGATGGAAAAACGCCAAGTCCGCTTAAAGACCCTTACCATGACTATACTGCGGGTGGTGTATTCAACGTGAGGCACGTGGTTGAAACTTACAATGGCTGTAGAGATACTATTGAAACACAAATAACCATTGATGGTCCAATTGCAGAGTTTGACATATTGGATTCTGTTGGTTGTGCTCCGTTCAGAGCGGAATTTGATAATAAATCACAGAAATCTCAGTCATACATCTGGTATTTCGGAGACCCACTCGATCCGTTTAACCAATACACCACTGATGCGGATACCAACGTAAGGTTTACGTATAAAAATCCGGGAGTTTATAATGTATTTCTTTTGGCAAAAGACAGGCCCTCTTCACAGCCTAACCTTTGCCCCGTAAGGATATTCCCTGATACAACATCTCCTTTGGCCCCATCACGTAAGGTGTATGTATTAGAGACTCCAAAAGCAAACATTGCAACAGATACACCATTGGTGTGTGCCGGAGACACTATCTTTATTGATAACAACTCCAGCAATGTATATACTACGCACAACTACAATTGGGGTGATAATAAAACCTCACAAACCACAGGTTTGCCTTCGCGTACGTTCCACCTTTATGATACGGTGGGTTTCTACAAAGTGAGTTATACACCTGATTATGTACCCGGTACTGGTCTTGAGAAATGCCTTGACACCGATAGTTTGCTGGTTGCTGTTGTAGATGTAATTGCAGCATTCGATACAGTGCCAGGAAATGAGCCTCCGTATTTCAGGTTCCAGAATAATTCAGTAAACGGTACTATATTTGACTGGCACTTCTACGATGACGATCCAACAATTACCAATGTGAGTGGTTGTAATGGACGTGCTCAAAGTGAAATTGATAGTGTTCTTTTAGGCAAGTCATTTACTGATAATATTGCCCACTGTTATGGCAACGATACTGGTTGGTTTAAAGTTTGTCTGATAGCTTATTCTCCTCAGAATTGCGTTGATAGCGTATGTATGTGGATAGAAAACAGGTTTACTACTAGAATAGACATCCCTAACGTGTTTACACCTGGTAATAATGATAAACAGAATGATGTCTTCGAGATTCCTATTCTTGGAGAAGAGCTCTATGAATTGGTAATCTTCAACCGTTGGGGAGCTAAAGTGTTTGAGAGCAAAGATTCGAAGACTGACTGGAACGGTAAAATAAACAATGACGGAGCTGAATGCCCTGATGGAGTTTATTACTTTATCTTCAAGTGGAAGTTACGAGGTGGTCAGGTTACGGAGAAAAGCGGACCTATCACACTAATCAGAGAGAAGAAATAGCACTCTGTGTAGTATAAAACAAAAAAGGGCGTTACAAGTGTAACGCCCTTTTTTATTTTATACCATTGCTTTGACCTTTCCTGTAAGATAAAATGTAAACTGTTGTTTGGGAGGTTATGTAGTAAAATTTGAACAGAATAATCCCCTTATCTGTAAGGCAAAAAGGTTTATCGTAATTTTTGCTGTACGTTAAAAGTCGATAAAACATATGGGATTACTAGCGACATTTCTCCTCTAATTCGTACTGATAATTTGAGTCAGGTAATTTTATAAGGCAAGTCTTTAGCAAAATATTACACTTATAATGTCATCTTAATGACTGGAATGTGTGGATCTGAAAAAGACCAAAAAATTAGTGAAGTTTACACAGCGAAATGCCTAAGGTCAAAGCAATTTAGCTTAATGAACAATAACTTGTGACAACTTGTATTTCGCTATGAGTGCATTAGTTGTAGTATGGTATGCTAGCCCCAACAATTGTACACGGATATAGAAAACAAGTCTAGTGCAAGACCTAATCATAGTGACAATGTTGCTGAGATTACTAAGACTTAATGCCAATATAGCCTAATTGCTTTAAAATTTTGATATTTAACAATATAGAGAACGATAGATGCATGGCTGTGTGGAAATTAAATTGCGTATAAGCCTTTCGGGTGTTTTAAAATATCTGTTATGGATGACCGTTAGTGCCTTTCCGTTATAATGCAGAATTCTTTAACCATTGACGACTCACAAGGATAGTTTTTATTCACGATTAATACATTCTCTGAGTTATAAAAGTTAGGGTATAAAAAAACCCGACCAATTTGGTCGGGTTTCATACATATAAGAAAATAAATATTTTAGTCTTTTACAGGGTCTCCTACGCGGTCCATTGCGCAACGGAATCCGAGTATGCTTAAAGACTGCTCCTCATCAAGGAATCTGCGAGCACCAGGTGACATCCAATATGCACGATCGTTCCAAGAACCACCTTTGTATACGCGTGCTTTATTGTTAATCAACGAAGTAACTTCATAATCATATTTTTGATCCATGTATTCTTCTTCGTCTTTGTAACCTTTGTTATCGCCTTTTTTGTAGTTTCTGCGCTTAGCATTGTCTTCTTCAGTTACTACACGGTATTTAATACGTCCAAGACTGTCTTTCTCAGCAATATTTCCGTCAGCATCTAATTCTTTTGTATCATACAGGTTACCACGGAAAGGGTTAAAGTCGGTCATGTCTTCGCTGGATAACGGACGATAAACATCCAACACCCACTCAGCAACGTTTCCACCCATGTGGTATAAGCCGTAATCATTTGGCCAGTATGCTTGAACAGGCATAGTAATAAAGCCCATATCATTTAAGCGTCCCGGTACACCTGCTTGGTCACCTTTACCACGTTTAAAGTTCGCCCACATAAATCCGCGATCCTTTTCAGGGTTTGATTTCCTTACTGTTAAGCCTTCCCAAGGATATACTTTACGAACGTCAATGTTTTCATTATATGGCTGACTCTTATACGAATAAGAGGCAAATTCCCACTCAGCTTCAGTTGGCAGGCGGTAAATAGGAAGCAGGATTCCATCCTCCATTCTCACTTTACGACCAGATCCTCCGGGAGTGTAGTCTTTCAACTCCTTTTTGATAATGCCCTCATACTGATTCATTAAATACGCCTCAGTATTAAAGTTGTTTTCATTGGTGGAATTAATATCAAGTTTCAAGATACCTTCACGCACGAGTATCATCTCGTTAACACGGTCAGTACGCCATTTGGTGTATGCGTCTGCTTGTAACCAGCTTACACCCACTACAGGGTAGTCTTGGTAGGCCGGGTGACGGAGATAATACTGAACGAAAGGCTCATTATAAGCCAAACGGTCGCGCCATACTAAGCTATCAGGAAGTGCTGCTTTGTAAACCTGAGGATAATCCACAAAAACGCGGTTTAACCAGTACAAATATTCCAAATAGTCAAGGTTAGAAACCTCATGTTCGTCCATATAAAAACTGTGAACGGTAACGCGTCTTTTGAAATTGTTCCGGTCGTAAAGCACGTCCTGTTCAAAAGACCCCATAGTGAAGGTACCGCCCTCAATAAATACAAGGCCTGGGCCCGTTTCCTGCCCCATGTAATTTACTTTCTCAAATCCACCCCAGTTGGTATCATTGTATGCCCATCCGGTTGTGGATGATTTATCCTTTTTACAGGATACAAGTAGCACACTTGAGAAGATAAAAGTAAGTAAGGTTACTTTTAAGAATTTCTTATTCATATTGTTGGTGAGTTGTGAATAATTTTTCAAATATAACGCAAAACCTTGAAAAAATAGTACTGGTTAGAATTTCGGACACACTAAAGGCCTGAATTTCCTACCCCTATAGGATTTGCGCCATTCAATTGCAGCAGATATTTCATGTGATCCTGTAAGTGCTGAACGACCTTCGGATATGGTTAAGTCATAACTGTAACCAAATTTGAACTTATCTTTTCTGAATCCAACCAATACCATCATGGCATCTGAGTTAGGAGCAGTTTGCCTGAACCACAACCCTGTAACCAGCGGTCCTTTATTAATGTAGAAGCCTAAATTCACCTGAGTGAATTCTTTTTGTCTCATAAACAGGATATTGGGAGATATAGAGGACTCGTTATAACGGGATTTTGTTAAAGGAATAGTCATTCCCGCATGTGCAGTATATCTTCTTGGTAAATTGCTGGCCTCCCCGGGAGTTTTATAGAATGACTGGTTGGGCTCAGTCATATTATGTACTGCGGCTCCAAAATAGAAAGTATTGGTATAGCCCAGAATACCTGCTGAAAAATTTGGTATAGCTATAGAGTTGTTTGGTGGGGCTTCTTTGGTTAAGTTAACAAATCCCCTCCGTGGTACAATTTGGTCACCCCAGCGCAGTTTGTCAAAATCAATGCTGCGTTGGAAGAACTGAGCCTGAATACCGGCTCTCATAGTAAAGTGCCTGGTAACAGGGATTTCATAAGAATATACACCGGCAGCAGTAGTGGTTTTTAGCATACCCTGTCCGGCTACGTCTTGCATGGCAATAATTCCTAAACCACCGCCTATGCCGGCAAATTGTTCATCGTAAGAACCGGCAAAGGTTCTGAAGGTTCCGGGTAATGCGGGCCATTGGTTACGGTAATTTAAAACAATACGTCCACCGCCACTTGTTCCGGCAAAAGCAGGATTAGTATACACGGGAGAGGCAAAAAACTGAGTGAATTCGGGGTCTTGGGCCTTAGCCTGATGAGCCGAAAACAATGCTGTAAAGCCTGAAACGAGTAACAAAAACTTCTTCATATCTCTATTCAACTACATTTTGAAAAACGAATTTACATAAAAAATGTTGAAATTTGAACAAGCGTAATAATTAATTTTATTCTGTAGCGTTTAGACTTGGTTCGCCAGGCAAAAAAAGATCAGTATATGAAAATCAAAAGTGCGGTAATTATACTTTCATTGATGTTACTTACAGTAGCAAGCTTTGCTCAGCAAGTTGTACTCAATCGGATTTTAGAATGGAAAAAGCCACAGCAAGTGGCCACAGGTAAAGAAAAATTTATTGATTGCATGCACTTTACCGGGGCAAAAGTGGAAAAACGTAGCAACTCATTTTTGCCTGTATTTATAGAAAAGGTACCTGTTGAAAATGGGATGCTCAAAGTTATGCTTAAGGTGAAAGAAGAAGAGCAGATTTCTGTTTGGCCGGGTTTGCAAAAAAATGATGTTCATGAAGATTATGAAATAATACAACAGTTAATATATATCAATAAGAAACCCTATGCGCTTGTAAAAATTATTCCTTTAAGCAGAAACGGGGCAGGATTAAAAAGATTAATATCATTTGAGCTAACAGTTAGTTCTTCCGGTTTAGCAAACGCAAAGTCGAAAAAACAAGCTGCTACATGGGCAACCAATTCAGTATTAAGTTCAGGGGCATGGTACAAAATTGCTGTACCATCCACAGGGATTTTTTCTATTAATAAAACATTTTTAACCAACATGGGCATTAATGTCTCTTCCATTGATCCCAGAAATATCAGAATCTATGGAAGAGGCGGGGCAATGATGCAACAGCATAACTCGGCTCCGGCAGATGATGATTTGGTGGAGAATGCAATCGTGGTTCAGGGAGAGAACGATGGTCGTTTTGATGATGCTGACAGGATTTTATTTTATGCTCAAGGCCCCGACAGCTGGGTGCTTGATACAACCACTAACCGGTTTCTGCACACTAAAAATGTATACAGTAATTTCGGGTATTATTTTTTGAATGTAGGAACAACGCAAGGTAAACGAGTGCAACAGCAAGCCTCTTTGTCGGGTGCACCTTTGCAAACAGTTTCTGCCTACGATGAGCGTTTTTTTCATGAAGAAGATAAAAAGAACTTTTTGAAGTCGGGGAGAGAATGGTGGGGTGAAGAATTCGATAAAGAAACATCCTACGCATTTAATTTAACCTTTCCGGGTTTAGTTACAACAGAACAGATGCACTTGCGCTCACAGGCAGTTGGCCGCTCTTTTGGAGGAAGTACAATGGCCGTTAGTGTAAATGGCAGCACACTTTTTAATGAATACTTTTTCCCTGTTTTGGATGATTATACCGATACTTATGTTAATGCACCGGTTGTCAAAGAAACTTCTTTTAGCGTAAACGGAAGCGCAATTAATTTAAATTACACCTACTCTAAGCCTACGCTTAACTCCATAGCATGGCTTAATTTTTTTGAACTGAATTTGCGTAGATCGCTACAATTTAACTCACCCCAAACAGCCTTTCGTGATACACGATCAGTAGGAAGTGCTAACACTTTGTTTAACATCAACTCCGTTTCAACCACTAACGTTTGGGACATCACAAGTCCATCAGACATAAAACAACTGGTTGTTACCCGCACAGGTAACGTAACTTCTTTTCAAGCTAACACCACCAAGTTAAGGGAGTATATCTCTTTTGACGGAAGCAGTTTTCCTGTGCCAACTGCAGGGGTTAAAATTAATAACCAAAACCTGCATGCATCGGCACAAATTGATATGGTTATTTTAGCTTATTCAGGTTTCTTAGCAGAAGCAAACCGTTTAGCTGATTTTCATCGCACAAAATCAGGATTGAGTGTTTTAGTTACAACTCCTGAAGAAGCGTACAACGAATTTTCTTCCGGTACACCGGATGTGTGTGCTGTTCGCAACATGATGCGGATGTTTTATGAGCGGTCTACTTCAGCGGCTGATGAGCCTAAATATTTATTAATGTTTGGTGACGCATCCTATGACTACAGAAATATTAAAGGTCAAAATGCCAATCTGGTGCTTACTTATGAAAGCAGAAATTCTGTGAATCCGATTATCTCTTACTGCTCGGATGATTTTTTCGGATTTTTAGATGCAAATGAGGGGGAGTGGTTAGAACAGGGTGGTGCTGAAGAAGGGCTTGATTTAGGTATAGGTCGTTTTCCTGTGAAAAATAATACAGAGGCAGCAACCGTAGTCAACAAAATTATCAATTACCATAGCACTGCGGCAATGAACGATTGGAGAAACGCGCTGGCATTTGTAGGCGATGATGAGGATTATGATATTCACATTGATCAATCGGACGTTTTGGCTAATTTGGTAGATACCACCAACCGCACGTATAATGTAAACAAGATTTTTCTCGATGCCTATAAACAGCAATCAACTCCGGCAGGCAGTCGCTACCCCGATGTGCAAACGGCCATTAATAATCAGGTAAGCAGAGGATGTTTACTTATGAACTATACCGGGCATGGAGGAGAGACGGGATGGGCACACGAGCGTATACTTACCTTAGATGATATCAACAGCTGGACAAATAAGAATGCTTTACCCTTGTTTGTTACAGCTACCTGTGAGTTCAGTAAATATGACGATCCAGAGCGAACATCTGCGGGTGAATTGGTGTTATTAAATCCCAACGGGGGAGGAGTCGGACTTTTTACAACTGTAAGGCTGGTATTTGCCTTTCCCAATTTTGTGTTAAATATGGATATTCTCAAAGACAACATGTTCACGCCTCGTACCAACGGAGATATGCCCACTTTGGGAGATATATTTACTCAATCTAAAAATGCATCACCTTCTTACAACAGTAGAAACTTCAGCTTTCTTGGTGATCCGGCCATGAAACTTGCTTACCCGAAGCATAAAGTAGTAACAACAACCATTAATGGTAAACCCGTTAGTACTTTGCCTGATACGTTAAAAGCGTTAAGTAAGGTAAGCATTAGCGGGGTTGTTCAGGATAAAAATAACAACTCGCTTACATCATTTAATGGAACAGTGTACGTGACCATTTTCGATAAGGCTGAAAATGTTCGTACATTAGCCAATGATATTCTCAGCTCATCACGAACCTTCAACTTGCGTAAAAATGTTATCTACCGTGGAAGAGCATCAGTGGTTAATGGGAATTTTTCATTCAACTTTATTGTACCTAAAGATATATCATACATAAATGGTTTTGGGAAGATAAGCTACTATGCGGAGAACGGAAATGAAGATGCCGCAGGCTATTTTACCAATTTTGTGATTGGTGGAACGGCTGATTCTGTGGTTGCTGATAACAAAGGGCCGGCAATAAAATTGTTTATGAATGATTACAAGTTTGTAAGCGGAGGCAGCACCAACCAAGACCCGCTATTTATAGCCTCACTTGCAGATGATAATGGCATCAATACCGTTGGCAACGGCATAGGAAGAGAAATTACTCTTGTAGTGGACGGCAATACCGCCTCCTCTCTTATCATGAACGAATACTATCAATCCAAACTCAATAGTTATACAGAAGGCGAAGTACGTTATGATTTCCGTTCCCTTGCTCCCGGTAAGCACACCCTGCGTTTAAAAGCCTGGGATGTATTCAACAATTCTTCAGAAGCTACGCTTGATTTTATAGTTGCCGATAATGCAGGTTTGGCACTTAATAATATTTTGAACTACCCCAATCCCTTTACCACGTTCACCACTTTTCATTTTGATCACAATAAATCAGGTCAGCCCATGAAAATTCAGGTGCAGATTTTTTCTGTGACAGGTAAGCTGGTTAAAACGTTGGCTACAGAGGTTGCTTCAGCCGAAAGCCATTTTGATAAATTAACCTGGGACGGGAAAGATGAGTATGGCGATTATATAGGCAAGGGGGTATATATTTATAAGGTAACAGCCCGCACAGCCGGAGGAGACAAGGACGAAAAGCTGGAGAAGCTGGTTATACTGAAGTAAGAGATTATTTAATACATTTGCGCACATTAATATTGTAGAATGACACCAAAGATCATTGCATCCATAGTTTTTTTACCCGCCTTTGCACTGTGCTTTCAAAGCTCGAAAGCACAAGGACTTACTTCAGCTGAATTGCAGGGTAGACAAAATGTAGTAACTACTGCCGTTCCGTTTTTGACGATTACGCCCGATGCCCGCCATGCAGGTATGGGTGATATGGGAGTGGCCAGCACGCCTGACATGAACTCAGTTCACTGGAATGCCGCCAAACTTGCTTTTATTGACCGTGAAGCAGGTGTGTCTCTTTCCTACACTCCTTGGCTAAGACAGTTAGTGCCAGATGTGTCACTTTCGTATTTATCCGGTTACGCTAAAGTGGGTAAGCGTTCTACCTTCGGGGCTTCTTTCCGTTATTTTTCTTTAGGCAACATTCAGTTTACTGATAATTTCGGAAACTCGATGGGTGGTGCTACTCCTAGTGAAATGGCCGTTGACGGAGCTTATGCCACACAACTTTCAAGAAATTTTTCCATGGCTATAGCCATGCGTTTTATATACTCTAACCTTGCCCCTTCTGCTCCATTGAGTAACGGTGTGCAGGCAAAAGCAGGAGTTGCTGCCGGAGGAGATATCTCCATGTACTATAAGAATAAAATGAAGGTAGAAGGAAAAAAGGTAGATTATGCCATTGGGGCCACTATCACCAATATTGGTACAAAAATTACCTACACCACTGCTGAGAACAGAGATTTCATTCCAATTAACTTACGCGTTGGAACATTTTTCAGTTACGATATTGATGAGTACAACAAAATTTCTTTTGGCGTAGACTTTAACAAATTACTGGTGCCAACTAATCCGATACTGTTGAAAACGGTAAACGGTCAGGATAGTTTGATAGATGGCAATCCGGTTATTGATAAAGGAAAAAATCCTGATGTACCAGTAATTGCAGGCATGCTTCAATCATTTTCAGATGCTCCCGGTGGAATGAAGGAAGAATTAAGAGAGATATCTTATTCTGCGGGAATGGAATACTGGTATGATAAACAGTTTGCTGTTCGTGCCGGATATTTTCATGAATCGCCATATAAAGGGAACAGGCAATACATAACTTTTGGTGCAGGTTTGCGCTATAAAGTTTTCGGATTAGATATAGCTTACCTTGTCCCTTTCCAACAACGTCATCCGCTGGAAAATACCTTACGCTTCTCTCTGTTGTTCGATATTGATGCGTTTAAATCGCAGCAGAATAACTCAGACGCTCCGTCAGCAAAATAATGAATATTAGAGTAGGTTTCGGGTTTGATGTACACCAGCTGCGTGAGGGTTATGCCTTGTGGTTGGGAGGTGTGCAGTTGGAGCATACCAAAGGCAGTGTGGGCCATTCTGATGCAGATGTGTTATTGCATGCTATATGCGATGCTATTCTTGGTGCAGCTGCTATGCGGGATATAGGGTTTCATTTCCCGGATACCAGTTCAGCCTACAAAGGTATTGACAGTAAAATTTTGCTGAAAGATGTGATGAGTAAGGTAACTGAAAAGGGCTACAAAGTAGGTAACATCGACTCCACATTAGTACTTGAAAAGCCTAAAGTAAACCCTCACATCCCAGTCATGATGCAGGTGATTGCAGATTTATGCTCAATAGCTGAGGATGCTGTTTCAATAAAAGCCACCACCAATGAAAAGATGGGCTATGTTGGCAGAGAAGAAGGTGTTGCTGCTTATGCGGTAGTGCTACTTTATAAAGACTAACGCTAAACCGTTTATTCGCATTTATCACATTTTTTATCGCCAGAAGACTTCTTTTTCCATGGCCTCATAAACTGCCAAAGGAGAAAGGCCGTGGCTGTGGCTACCACCAGCAATAAAATAAAATTGGGGAAGTTACTCATGCTAAAAATGGGTTAGTACGTTTTTCCTGCCCTATAGTAGTTGCGGGGCCGTGACCCGGGTAAACACTAAAGTCATCCGGCAATGTGAAAAGCTGACTGCGAATGGAGTTAATAAGCGTGTCAAAATCACCCCCAGGTAAATCTGTGCGACCAATGCTGCCATTAAACAACACGTCTCCGGCAATAATTAGTTTACTTTCAGTGTTGTAAAAACTCAGGCTAGCTCTGGAGTGGCCGGGCGTAAGAAGAATTTTCAATTCACTGTTGCCAAACTTCAGGGTGTCTTTCTCCGTGATGTAAATGCGTTGCTCAGGTTGAACAGAAACATCAACATTAAACATAACTCCCCAGGAAGCAGCTTCCTTCATGGTAAGTTCCTCTGTTTGGTGCAAGTGCAGTGGTAATTTAAATGCTTGTGAAACAAAGTAATTTCCTAATATGTGATCAATGTGGCAGTGAGTGTTTACCAGTGCAACGGGTTTAAGCCCTGAATTGTCTATAAAGTGTAAAAGCTGCTGCTGTTCATTTGCTTTGTAACAACCGGGGTCAAATATGATGCACTCTCCTGTTTCATCATGGAGCACGTAAGTGTTTTCGGCAAAATCATTGAAAGTGAAAGTGGCAACCTTTATCATTTTTTTAGTACTATTTATGGTAGGTATGGAATAACTTTGCGAAATACGTGCTTTTTATTCAATTACATAAACGTCTTGTGCTGCAAAAAATCTCCGCTATTTTGTTGTCGGTTTTTTTTGCTGTGAGTGCAAGTAGCCCTGCTCAGGCACAAGGGTTGTATACTGATTTCGGACAGAACAGGGTACAATTCAAAAGTTTTGAATGGCAGTATTTCAGAACCGAAAATTTTGATGCCTACTTTTACAGTGGCGGTCGTGAGTTGGCGGCCTTTACGGTAAAAACAGCCGAGCGTCATATGAAAGGTATTGAGAAGGTGCTTGACTATCGTTTATCAGGACGAGTAGAATTTTTGGTATACAACACACAAACCGATTTGCGTCAAAGCAATTTAGGTTTAACTGACCAACAGGTTAATACAGGTGGCTACACACGAGTATACGATAATAAAATATTCGTTTACTTCAACGGAGATCACGAGCATTTGGCCAATCAGGTTAAAGCGGGCTTAGCAGAAGTAATCATCAATGAAATGCTGTACGGTGGGTCATTTACTGAACGGGTACAAAATGCAGCATTGCTTAGTTTACCTGAATGGTACGTAAGCGGACTTACTTCATACATTGGCGAGGGCTGGAACAGTGATGACGAAAGCCGGATGAAAGAGGCACTGCAATCAAAGCGGTTTAAAAGGTTTAATGCACTTAGTGAAGAGGAAGCCATATTTGCCGGCAAGTCGATATGGAAATACCTTATTGAAACCAATGATGAGCGGGTAATCTCAAATCTTATTTACATTACCAGAGTAACACGTAGTACAGAGTCGGCTTTTTATTATGTATTGGGTTCTAAGATGCGTGAGGTTTCAGATAACTGGATAGCCTACTACACCAAGCAGTATGAAAAAGATGATAATGGACGGCACCTTCCGCTTACTGAGCTCAAAATTAAGAAACGCTTTATGCCATACGTGCAGCCGGAAATGCGCACTCATCCACAGGGAAAAGAGATGCTGCTGGTTACTAATGCCTACGGGGCGTATAAGGTGAGACTGTATGATACCGAAACGGGCAAATCCAAGAAAATTTTTAAAGGTGGTTTCCGTTTTAAAAATGCTAAACGTGATAAAAGTTTTCCGCTGGTTGGCTGGCACCCGGGTGGTGAGAAAGTGGCTATTTTTTACGAACGCAAAGGAGGGGTAAGACTTACTATTATTGATACCAAAACCGGGAAACGTGAGATGATAAAATTACTTAAGCTGGAGAAGGTTACCAGTTTTGATTACAATGAATCAGGGAATCTTATTTTACTTACTGCGCTTCGCAAAGGCCAGTCAGATGTCTATATTCTTGACCTTAAAACCCGAAAAGAACGTCAGATTACTGCTGATTTTTATGATGATAAGGATGCTCGTTTTATAGATGGCAGCAGCAGAATTATTTTCTCATCCAACCGCAGTTCAGATTCTTTAGGTGTGGAGGTAAAGGATGAATTAAGGTCAGACAATAACTTTGATATTTTTATTTATGATTTGGAAACCCCTACTGATGTATTGCATCGATTAACCAATACACCAAATGTAAATGAAACACAACCCCAGCAATACAACAACCAGTATTATACTTACCTGACGGATTACAATGGTATACGCAACCGTTATGTGGCACGTACAGAACCAGTATTTGACTTTTATGAATTACGTGTGTTCTCTAAAGATACAGCATTAAGAGCCGATGATACCATACTGGTTGACACGTTTACCTCATCGCCACTTATCACTAAATCAGGTAAGACGTTTGTATACGATTCTTTAGTCTCATCTGTTGATACCATTGCACATTATCGTGATCTGGTGTATACCTATCCTGCTACAGATTATACCCGCAACATTGTTTCTCACGATGTATGTTTTGCCAAAAATTACGTGGCTGAATATATTTATGTGAACAACAGTTTACGCCTGTACAAAACACCCATGCTCAAAGACATTCCGGAGGAGAGTAAAACGTTAACCACGTATTTTACGCAAAGCCGTCAGAAAAAGGCACATACTATTAAAACATTTAAACGCGGGCCGGCATTTGTGAATCCTTCGGGTTATCAAAGGTCGGGGTTATTGCAAAAGGAGAGTGCAGCTACTACGCCTACAGTTGATAGTGCGGCTAAATCAATTGTAGAGAAACAGGATACATCAAAATATTATTTCCTGAATGAGTTCTCCAATCGGGAGAATTTCAAAATAGATCAGGTACTAACTCAACAGGATTTACCGGCAGCAACTTCTACAGTCAAGGACAAAGCATTGCGTTTAGGAAACCCGCGCATGTACGATTTGGTTTTTATACCCGACTATTTTGTTACACAACTTGACAATTCGGTAATCAATACTTACTATCAGCCTTACCAACCGGGTGCAGCACAGTTTTTTAATCCCGGATTTAACGGCATGTTTAAATTGGGTATTAATGACCTGTTCAATGATAAGCGTATTTTAGGCGGGTTTAGAATTCCCGTTGATTTGCGTGGCAGCGATGTTTTTCTGGCCTATGAAAACAACACCAAACGCATTGATAAGCGCTACCAGTATTTTCGTCAGTCTCGCTTTACTGAAGGTGCAACAGATTATCAACGCAGCACCGTAAATGAATTGCGGATAATTTACAAGTATCCTTTTTCAGAGCGAACCAGTTTAAGGCTTAATGCTTTCGGGCGGCAAGACAGGAACATTATTCTTTCTTCAGATGTGGTTAATGCAGAGCGCGACAACGTTGAGCGCAGGTGGGTAGGAGGCAAACTGGAATACGTATACGACAATACTATTTCTAAGGGATTGAATCTGTATAACGGGTTAAGGTTTAAGATTTTTGCTGAAGGATTTAAAGACGTAGAGCGCAAGAAGACAACAATGCTGGCATTAGGATTCGACTTTAGAAATTACCTTAAAATCCACCGTCAAATTATTTTAGCTACACGGTTTACGGCCAATACTTCAGTAGGAAGTGCACGTATAGTTTATTTTCTTGGTGGAGTAGACAACTGGCTCACCCCAAGGTTTAACAATGATATTGAAGTGGCACAGGATAAGAATTTTGTATACCAGGCTTTGGCTACCAACATGCGCGGGTTTACGCAAAATATTCGTAACGGTACCACTTTCGCTGTTATCAATAATGAGATACGTATTCCGTTGTTTGCATATATTTCCAATCGTCCCCTTAAGTCTGACTTTCTAAAGAATTTTATGATTGTTCCTTTTGCTGATATTGGAACTGCCTGGTCAGGCCCCAATCCTTACTCCAATGACAATACTTTTAATAAGCGTGTAATTACCCGTTATCCGTTAACTATTACGGTTATTAATATTCGCGAGCCCATTGTAGGCGGTGTGGGAGGAGGCTTACGCATGAAGTTACTCGGATACTATGTGCGGGGTGATATGGCCTGGGGCATTGAGGATAGGGAGATGCGCAGCAAACCGGTATATTACGTTTCCTTAAGTACGGATTTCTAGCTTTCTTTTTTTTCTTGTTGCCCTTTGGCAAAACAACTGCGGCACCTAGGTTCATAGCTATCCTTTTCACCTAATAAAATTTTAGAGATGTCGGCACTTTTTCTGAATGAATGATTGGCGTGGTCACCACAGATTACACAAATGGCGTGTACCTTAGTCACGTATTCTGCTACAGCCATTAATGCAGGCATAGGCCCGAAAGGTTGGCCAAGGTAGTCCATGTCCAGCCCAGCGGCAATTACCCGAATACCTTGAGCAGCCAGCGTTTCACACACATACACAATTTCTTTGTCAAAAAACTGTGCCTCATCAATGCCCACCACGTCTACATCATTGGTCATCAGTAAAATTTTGAGAGAGGAGTCAACCGGTGTAGAGTGTACACTGTTGGAATCATGCGATACCACTTTCTCTTCGTCATACCTTGTATCAATGGCCGGCTTAAATATCTCCACCCGCAGGTTGGCAATACGCGCACGTTTCAGCCTGCGTATGAGTTCCTCCGTTTTACCTGAGAACATGGAGCCACAGATAACTTCTATCCAGCCCTTTTTATGGTTGATATTATAGTTCGGTTCGATGAACATGGCCACAAATTACACCCATGTAGTATATTTTACCAAAAACAAAGGTGTGTATGTGCAAAACTCCTGTTCCCCGCTTCAAGGTTAACGCCTATTTTTGTTTATACATCAGCTCTATGAACACAATACCCTCACACGAAGCCCTGTTAAAAGCCACTGATTTAATCAAAAAAATCAGCGAAGGGTTATCATCAGCACATTTTTCACTGAATCTGATAGAAAAAGATTTATTGCGTAAACACTGTCTGGAATTATACGAGCAACTGCTGATGCTCGATGTGCAGCCGGAATCGTTGCTCGAACAAGCAGTTGTAAAAGAGAAAGAACCAGAGCCGGTTTTACCACTTGCTGAAGTTCATATCGAAGAACCTGAGGAAAAGGAAATTTCTTCCCCACAGGTTCCGGACGTTACGCCTTCATCACTCAGTTTTGATTTTACCGAAGAGGTGGAGGAAGTAAAAGAAGAGGAGTTAGTTGAAACATCAGCAAATAATTCAGAAAAAACAATCGAGGCGTCTGTCTTTTCACAAACTCCTGTTGAAATAGAGACCCCAGAGCTTGTTCAGGAGTCTCACACTATAGAGGAAGTGGTGGAGCAAGAGGAGTTGAGGTTAAACGAAAAAATTTCCAAAGCAGGGGATAAGAAACTTTTCATGGACAAGATGATGTTCACCCCCATTGATAACATCAAGTCCCACATTACACTCAATAAAAAGGTAGCCTTTATTATCGGCTTGTTTAATCAGGAGGGTGATGATTACAATAAAGCCATTGACCAACTCAATACCGCTGATAATTTACAGGCGGCACTTGATATTTATCACATGCTCAAAACACGCTATGCCTGGAATGCAGAACAAGATTTGGTAAAGGAACTGGAAGTATTGGTGAGAAGAAGGTACAGTGCGGGATTATAAACGTATAAATTTACTAACTTGAACCACCTCTTCAGAAAAAAATCAATACAGCGTATACTCAAAGAGAGCGAAAGCAATGAACGCTCATTGCACCGCAATCTTTCTCTTCGGGATTTAACTTCTATGGGTATTGCGGCCATTATTGGTGCCGGTATTTTCAGTACCATAGGTAATGCAAGTGCAGCAGGTGGTCCGGCTGTGATACTTCTCTTTATTTTTATTGCTGTGGCCTGTTCTTTCTCGGCTATGAGTTATGCAGAGTTTGCATCGGGTATTCCCATCTCGGGCAGTGCATACACCTATGCCTATGCCTCTTTTGGTGAGTTGATAGCCTGGATTATAGGTTGGGCTTTGATTGTGGAATATGCCATCGGCAACATTGTTGTTGCCATTAGCTGGAGCGATTATTTTACCGGTTTGATGGATGGTATAGGTTGGCACATTCCTGAACACTTTACCATGGATTATTTTTCTGCCAAAAGTGGCTATGCTCACGTGGAAAGTGCATTGGCAGCAGCCCCGCAAAATGCTGAAGCCTTGTGGACAGAATTTCGTCACGGTCATTTGGCTGAACAACACCTGGCCTGGTTAAATGCACCTGAATTTTTGGGTTTAAAACTGATACTGGATCTTCCGGCATTAGCCATTGTTGTGGCGATTACCGCACTTATATACCGTGGAGTACATGAAACAAAAACAGTGGGAAACTACTTTGTTGTGCTTAAACTCGCTGTTATTGTCTTGGTAATTATGGTAGGCGCATTCTACGTGAATCCCGATAACTGGAGCCCGTTTGCACCCAATGGAATGGGTGGTGTAATGCAGGGAGTGGCCTCTGTGTTTTTTGCCTACATAGGTTTTGATGCTTTAGCTACTACTGCAGAAGAATGCAAAGATCCCAAACGTGATTTGCCCAAAGCCATGATTGCCTCGCTAATCATTTGTACTATATTGTATATACTCATTTCACTTACACTTACAGGAATGGTAAGCTACAAAGAACTTGGTGTTGGTGACCCACTGGCACACGCGTTCAGCTTAATTCACCTCAACTGGATGAGTGGTATTGTGGCCGTTAGTGCAGTGATTGCTATGGCCAGTGTGTTGCTGGTGTTTCAAAACGGACAACCCCGAATATGGATGAGCATGAGCCGTGATGGGTTATTACCCCGCAAGTTCAGCCGTATTCATACTAAATTCAGAACACCTTCTTTTTCTGTTATTGTCACCGGATTTATGGTGGCCATTCCGGCACTTTTTATGAATCTGAAAGAGGTTACTGACTTATCCAGCATAGGTACCTTGTTTGCTTTTGTGATGGTGAATGCTGGCGTTATCCAAATGGAAACACACCGCAATGATGAACATACCGGATTCAGAGTACCTTACATTAACGGAAGATTATTGGTGCCTTTGTTATGCCTGGTATCTCTTTACCTGTTTATAGTTTATGACGAGGACAGGATATTTTTTAATTTAAGTGTACGGGATAACTGGCCTGCAATAGCTTTCTGGGTATTGTTTGTATTGATTAGTGTCTTTTCTTTCAAATACCGATTTTCAGCAATTCCTGTTTTGGGTATGGTAACCAACTTTTACCTTATGACTCAACTCAATTTTACCAACTGGGCCGCTTTTATTATCTGGCTGATGGTGGGTTTGGTGGTGTATTTCCTTTACGGATACCAACATAGTAAATTAAGAAATACTCCTGAGGACATAGAATAATCCCAGCTACAGTTAACACAACGGAACAAACAGTTCATCGTCAAAAAACGTCAGTTTATCACTTTAGTTGCTTCTGAAACTACCGTAGATTATACTTTTGCCCCCGTTTTCAGTACAACTACCATGAAGCAATTATTACTATCTATCTTATTCGCTGCAATCAGCTTTTCTTCCTTGGCTCAGCAAAAATACACCATAAGTGGAAGGGTGAGGGACCAAAAGAATGGTGAAGAACTTATAGGCGTGAGCATACTGGTTAAAGAACTTAATACCGGAACGGTAACAAACGGTTACGGATTTTTTTCCATCACACTCCCTCAGGGAAAATATACTGTCATATTGAGTTATGTTGGTTTTGAGAATCAAACAATAGAAGTTGATTTGAGTAAAGATGTGGTGCTTAAACCCGAACTTAAAGAAAGTAAAATAGAATTGAAGGAAGTGGTGGTGAAGTCAGATAAACCTAACGCCAACGTTGAATCAACACGAATGAGTGTGGTACAGGTGGATGTACAAACATTGAAAAAGATGCCTGCACTGATGGGGGAGGTAGATATTTTACGCGGGTTACAATTTATGCCGGGTGTGCAAACAGGCGGAGAAGGAAGTACAGGATTTTATGTGCGCGGAGGCAATGTAGATCAGAACCTGATTTTATTGGATGAGGCCATTGTATACAACCCTTCGCACTTGTTTGGTTTTTTCTCGGTGTTTAATTCTGATGCCATTAAAGATGTAGAGTTATACAAAGGAGGAATTCCGGCACAGTATGGAGGTCGCCTGTCTTCTGTGTTAGATGTACGCATGAAAGACGGTAACTCCAAACGATTTTCAGCCAGTGGAGGATTAGGAGTAATCTCCAGCAGAGCTACCGTTGAGGGCCCATTGGTAAAAGATAAAGGGTCGTTTATTATTTCAGCGCGAAGAACATATGGTGACTTGTTTCTGAAACTATCTCCTGATGAAGAAGTCAATAAAAGTCGTTTGTACTTTTATGATTTTAATGCGAAACTCAACTACACTATTAATGACAATAACCGCATTCTTGTTTCCGGGTATTTTGGTCGTGATGTGTTGGGATTTGATAAGGCGTTCAGTCAGGATTGGGGCAATGCTACGGGTACATTACGTTGGAACCACATATTCAACAAGCGACTATTTTCGAACTTAACCTTTGTTACCAGCCGTTACGATTACGGTTTAGAAGCCGAACCCGAAGAATCGCAGGGATTCGAATGGAGAAGTGATATGGCCGATCAAACTATCAAATCTGATTTTACCTATTACCTCAATCCCAAAAACACCTTGCGTTTTGGTGCAGGCATCACGTGGCATTCTATTTTTCCGGGAGAAGCCGGACCAAATAATCCTAATTCTTACATCAACAAACAGAGTCTTCCGGTAAGTAATTCCTTGGAGCACTATTATTATGTGAGCAACGAAACAAAAGTGAATACCCGCCTTACGCTCGATTACGGATTGCGTTTCTCCGTATTTCACAACCAAGGTTCGGCCTGGGTATATCAATATGGCCCGAACAACTTAGGGTATAAGCCCGATTTACGTGACTCTACTTATTACGGTAGCGGAAACATTTACAACACCTATACCGGTATAGAGCCAAGGTTTTCCATGAAGTACAGTTTGAATGAGAGCAGTTCAGTCAAAGCATCTTATAACCGTACGTATCAATACATGCACTTAATTTCAAATACCAACTCGCCTTCGCCAACAGATATTTACATCAACAGTAGTCCGAATGTTAAACCGCAGTATGCCGATCAGGTTGCAGCGGGGTATTTCCGCAATTTTCAGAACAACACGTTAGAGCTATCAACTGAGGTGTACTACAAAAAAATGTACAATCAGGTGGATTACATTGATAATGCCTACCTGTTTTTGTATAAACACATAGAGTCGCAAATTTTGGCCGGTACAGGTACTTCATACGGTTTTGAATTGATGGCCAAAAAGAAGACTAATAAAATTGATACCTGGATCAGTTATACTTTATCCAAAACCGACCGTAAGATTGACGGTATTAATGATAACAAAGCCTATCCGGTTCGTTATGATCATCGTCACAATTTCTCCGCTGTATTTAACTACGAGAGGAGCAAAAAGTGGACCTTATCGGCCAATTTTATTTACATCACCGGAGGAGCATTTTCTGCACCCGATGCACGTTATGAATTTGACGGTTATGTGGTGCCCTACATGACCACCCGCAACAATTACCGCATGCCTGCTTATCATCGTTTAGATATGTCGGCTACGTTGCACCCCAAGAAAAAATCTGAAACATCCAGATATGAGTCGTATTGGGTATTCTCTTTGTACAATGCATATGCACGTAAAAATGCCTACTCCATTGTATTTCGCCAAAGGGAGGGCTATACTGACCAATATCAGGCTGTAAAAACCTATCTGTTTACTTTTATACCATCCGTTAGCTGGAACTTTAAGTTCTGATAAAAACTCAACAAGCACATGAAACGCACACATATTTTATTTTCCATTTTAGCTATTGCTTCAGTTGCATTATTTTCTTCTTGTGAAGAAGTAATTGATTACGATTTGGACACTGCAGAATCGAAACTGGTTATTGACGGACTTATTTCGGATCAACCGGGTCCTTACTACGTAAAACTATCTCTTACCGCTCCATATCTTAAAAACGAACCTACGGCACGTGTGAGCGGAGCTGTAGTGATAGTAAAGGATGATTTAAATAATATTGACACGCTCAAAGAAGAGTTGCCCGGCAATTATAAAACCTCTGCGTCATTTCCTCAGGGGCAAGTAGGACGTACGTATTCACTTTTTGTAAGTTACAAGGATAAGAATTATACTGCTTCGGGTAAGATTTTGCCGGTGGCCAATATTGATTCTTTGTCCTACATCTACCGCAAAGAAGGAGTGAGTTATCCTGAAGATGGCTATTACGTTACCATGTATGCACAAGAGCCCGTAGGGCTGGGCAACAGTTATCGGTTTAAGTTTTTACAGAATGGTTATTTCTCCAATCGCTCAGACAGGTTTGTGATTGCCAACGATGAGTTTGTAGATGGGAACTACATCACTTTTACCACCCCTTTTCCGGTAAATATGAATGACACCATTGTGCTCGAAGGGCAATCGCTTACTCCCGAAGCGTACCTGTATTACATGGCTTTGGTTACGCAGATGAATCCGAATGGTTTTTTTGATAGTCCTCCCGCCAACCTCCCTACAAACATTTCGGGAGGGGCTTTAGGTTATTTTAACACAGTAGCGATTAAATACAGAGGCATAAGAATAAAATAATTTTCTCATAGGTTAGGTTTAGGTTATAGCCCGAGTACAGCAATGTGCCGGGCTTTTTTCATTTAGTGAATCCGTATTTACCGTTGATGAAATGTGAGGATGTACTTTAATGAGTACTTCTTTTTTTTGCAGCATGGAAAGTGATAGAACAGCTACATTGGTTTTTATCAGCATATTGGTTATGATGGTGGTGGTGTGGTCGGCTGTAATGGCTGCTGAACGCAGTGCCGTATTATTTCATTAATCTAATAGCCGCCACGGTACTTCCTTACTCCCCACTCCACAGTTAAAAGGAGGAGCAGGATAATAAACACCCATTTCAAATGAATTAAATCCATGATTTCCTGTTGACGATATACTACAGGTTTAATGGTTTCATTGTTCTGAATAAATGCAATGGCTTTATCCAGCTCATCGGGATAAAGTAAAAGACCTTTGCTTTCATTCGCCATATCGCCCAGCAATTGATGGTTGGCACGGGTGTTTAGTAGTTCAACCACTAAAGGAGTAATGGTGAAACTGCCGTTTACCTTTTCTGTTTTACTATTATAGTTTACCTGTGCAGTCCAGGAATATGTTCCTGTGGGTAAAAGACCTGCATCTAAACGGTAGCTGCTGCCTGTTTTACTAAAAGAGTAATTGTATTTTTTCCCTTCGCTGTTTTGCAACTGTATTTGCACATCGGGTTCTGTAATCAGTTCATAGCTTTTGTTGTACAACTCTGCCTCAAAGGTGATGCGGTCGTTTTCGAAAAAGTTCTTTTTTGTACTGTTTACTCTAAAGTTGCGCTTATCATCTTTTACAGCAAGGTACTGTACCAACTTACTCCACAAGGCATCAAAAGCCTCATGGTTGTTTCGTTGCTGAAAATCGGACAGTCTCCAGCGCCATATACCTTCGCCCCATATTGTAGCGCTGCGTGTATCGCTGTTTTTGCGAAAGCTGATGAGCGGCATTTCTGTAGCCACATTACCTATTTGTTGTTTGAGCCAAACCTCGTTTTCACCTCTGCTTACATAATTGCCAAACGGAACTTTAAGTGGAGGGAAACTACCGATGGCTTTGATGAGTGATTCATCTGCAGTAAAGAGGTTAAAGGTAGGATTCACATTCGCTTGTGCATCGTTCATCAGATTTCGGAAACCTGTGATAGTATATTCTACTGCTGTTTGTTGTAATTGTTGGTAGTTAGTTTGTGCTCCGGCAATGAACAGGAGCGGGGTGCGTTTATTAATCAGCTTTTCATATACTCCCTGAAAGTTGTTGCCACCCGGTAGTTGGTGCAATATAGCCAGGCTGTATGGTTCCACATTGATGTTCTGTGCATCTTCCAACATCACCACATTTACCTCATAGTGCGGGTTGTTTTCCAGGGTAGATTTAATGGCTCCGATATCGGGGTGTGTTTGTTGAGCAAGCAGCAATACTTTTTGTCGGCCATCAAGTACCTCCACAAAAACATCAAAGCGATTATTACTGTAACTGATTTCATTTTTGATGCGTGAAAGTTGCACAATGTAGTGTTGAACCCCTGTTCCTGTGGCTTCAAACATGGCTGGAGTGGAATAGAACTTTCTGTCGGCATCGGGTTGTAATGTTTGTTGGAAAACAGTTTTTCCCCGGTGTGTAATGCTCAGACTTATTTTTTCATTACGTGCAAATACACACTCACTCTCAATCAGTAAAGGAAATGAATTGCCCAGATACGCTAGGTCATTGTGGCGTACATTATTGATGCGTAAATCTTTTTGCAGGTTGGTATCGCCCAATGCCAGTGCAATTACCGGTGCCTTAAGTTTTGCCAACACAGGCAAAGGGCTGCTCCCCTCATTGTAAATTCCATCGGTGGCGAGAATAACGGCCCCCAGATTTTGTTTATCGAAACGGTTATACAGCTCATCCAACAGCGACCCTAAGTTGGTTTGCTTTTCATTGAAAGAGGTATTCAACCCTTCTTGTACACCGTGACCAAAAGTGAAATAATTCACTTCATAATCCACGCCCAATTTTTCTCCCGCCTCTTGTAATTTTTGAGTGAGTTGCGTGCGGTAAAAAGCGGAATCTTTATTAGCTAAAACCGATTCGCTTCCATCCAACACTATAGCGACTACCGGCTTTTCAATGTGTCGTTGAAAGGCTTTGAGAAGTGGCTCCAGCAATAAAGCACTTAATATAAAAAGGGTGAGGAAACGAAAAGTAGTGATGAGCCATAACCACCAAGGTCTTTTGTGGGTGGTCGTTTCTGTAAAATCATTTCCGCGGTACAGCAGCCAGGTAAATACACCTGCCAATGCTGCACATAGCACAAGGTAATAAACCGGAAGTTGTGTGGTGAATTGCACAAATATTAACTAGTGGTGCAAAGTAAACCTAAAATAGTACAAGTTGCTTACATAAGCATGCCACCGCACACGTTAATTACCTGTCCGGTAATGTAAGCCGACATATCTGAAGCCAAAAACACCGTGCAGTTTGCTACATCAGCAGTGGTACCGCCACGTTTAAGCGGAATGGTTTTTACCCACTCGTCTTTTACTTCAGGTTTTAACTGCTCAGTCATTTCGGTTTCAATAAAACCCGGGGCAATGGCATTGCAGCGAATACCGCGGGAGCCCAGTTCTTTAGCAATGGATTTGGTGAAACCAATCATACCGGCCTTAGAGGAGGCATAGTTCGACTGGCCCGCATTGCCGTTTACACCCACTACAGAAGTAATGTTGATGATGCTGCCTGAGCGTTGTTTCATCATGGGTTTGCTGGCAAACTTGGTAAGGTTAAAGGCTGATTTAAGGTTGGTATTCATTACCTCATCCCACTGTTCTTCTGTCATACGCATCAGCAGGTTATCACGGGTTATGCCGGCATTGTTTACCAGAATATCCAATGAACCGAAGTCTTTTTCTACATCAGCAATCAGTTTTTCAGCTTCTGAAAATTTAGCGGCATCACTTTGATAGCCCATTACTTTTACACCGTACTTACCTGCCAGTTCGGCTTCAAAAGCACGGGCTTTATCTACTGAACTTAAAAAGGTGAAAGCGATATTGGCACCTGCTTCGGCTAACTTTTCAGCAATACCTTTTCCGATACCGCGAGATGCGCCCGTTACCAGGGCTGTTTTTCCTGCTAATGTTGTCATAGGGAACAAAGATAGAAATAAGACGCAAAATCAACGATTTACCCCGTTTTTTGTTATAATTGCCCCTCTTTATTCTTTGTAAATGAAACTTCTAAATTTTTTACTGCTTTCAGGCAGTTTATTGTTGGGCAATTATTTATTGGCAGCAGAAGGTGATACTACCCGTTACCGCATTCACGACAAAACACATTTAAAATGGTACGGTAACTACGATGCGAAGGGTCAATTGCCTGATGGCAGCAAGAAGTACCGTAAAATTTTGATTCACTATACCATGGGCTGCCCCACTACAGGTTGCAGCGGATGGGATTATACCACCAAAATTGAGTTGTTGCGCAAAACGGGGCAGATGGATTCCACCTTAATCAAGTACCCTTCGTTTAAAGTTCTTTCTCCCGACAGAGATACCCTCTACTACCGCACGGATACTACGTATACCTATTCGTACAATAGTACAACTAAGAAAACAGATTCAACTGCTAATGCTACGTTGAGGGTGGTACGTTTTTCTGATACGAATAACCCGGGTAAAGCCATTGATACCCTTGTGGTGTGGCCGGCAAATTATTACAACCGCAATTATGATTCAACAGGTAAAGTGATTGATTCCTTTTTGGTAACCCACAGCCAGGTGATGTATAAAACCATCACCAACGTATACAACAAGTTCGAAGTACTCGACCCCATTGAACTGGCCCGTGTCATCACCCCGTATGCCAATGCAGCAGTTAATCCTATGTTCAATGCAGCAACCTGGAAATTTACCTGGGATTTTGATGTAACCGATTACGCACCTTTACTTAAAGATTCAGTAACCATAAGGGCACATTTCAGCGGTTACCAGGATGGGTTTACGGTTACACTTGATTTTGACTTTATTGAAGGAACCCCTCCGGCTGAAGTGATTGCTGTAAAGAACTTATGGCACGGCTCATATCAGTATGGGGTAACTACTAACCCCATTTCAGCTAAAGTAACTCCGAAAACGGTAAATATACCTGCCGATGCAGATATTACCCGCGTAAGAATTGTACCTACCGGTCATTCTTTTGGTGATGCAGAAAACTGCGCTGAGTTTTGTCCGAAGAACTATTACGTGGGTGTAAACGGCACACAACAATATACTCGCCTGATGTGGAGAGACGATTGCGGAATGAATCCGTTGTACCCGCAAACAGGTACCTGGATTTATGACAGGGCCAACTGGTGTCCGGGTGGAAAAGGTTTGGCTCATGACCACGATCTTTCTTCTTTCGTTACCAAAGGACAAAACAACACTGTATCACTGGATTTTGAACCTTACACCACCACCGGAACGGGTGGTAATATTCCTTCCTACATTCTCGATGGTCAATTGTTTACTTACAAAACGCCTGCATTTACAAACGATGCAGCTATGGAAGACATCATTACTCCCAGTTTGAAGGATGAGTTCAAACGTTATAATCCGGCATGTAATAATCCTGTGGTTGTTATTCGTAACACCGGAAAAAATCCGCTTACTTCTTTGGTTATTGAATACGGTGCTGAAGGTGGAGTGATGTGGGGATACAACTGGAGCGGGAATCTGAAATTTTTAGAATACGATACTGTTGCATTGCCTGCTGCTGACTGGGGTAATTTTGCCCAACCGGCCATGTTCAGAGTTAGTGTTCGCAACCCCAACGGAGTTGCTGATGAATACGCTTCGAACAACGTATATAAAACACCGTTTGTGCGCACACCTAAATACACAGGTAAATTCTATTTGCAATTGCGTACTAATAATGCAGGGGCAGAAACATATTTCAAACTTACCAATGCGGCCGGAACAGTTTTGTATAGCCGCGATAATATGGCTAATGCTACCACTTACCGCGATACGTTTGACTTACCTCGGGGTTGTTATGAATTAACTATTTATGATCGGGATAAAGACGGCATTTATTTCTGGGCCAATAATGATGGCAGCGGAACGGCCAGTTTGCGTAGCGTAAATAATCAACTGCTGTATAATTTTGAGCGCGATTTCGGTACACAAATCACACACCGATTTACCATGGACTGGACGTTGGGTGATGAAGCCCTGCCGGTATTAAATGAGCAGATACAACTATACCCTAATCCTTCACAAGGAGCTTTCTCCATTGATTTTGCTTTGCCTGTGCAACAGGAAGTGAAAGTAACAGTGCTTAATATTATTGGTGCAGTAGTAGCTGAGCAACTTTTGCCCAATGCAGGTTTTGATACAGAAGAAATACATGTGCTGGAAGGAAAACCTGCGGGAACTTACTTTGTGCAGATACATACACTGCACGGTACAGTTACCCGTAAATTGATTATTCAATAAAACTACTTACAACCCACTACATGGCTACTTACAGCATGAATAAAAAATACACCTTACTTTTTTTAGTCGCTTTATCCGCTCAGGTATTTGCACAACAACCTGAAGAACCGAAACAGGAAAGAGGGCAGTTCTCAGGAAACTTCCAAACCAATGTACAGTTTTACGACCGCGATGATAAAATAGGTGCCAATACCACACAGTATCTTCGAGAGAAATCATCAGCTGATGCTTGGCTTTTTTTGAATTACAAGTATTCAGGATTTTCTTTTGCCTTGCGTTATGATTTGTTCAATAACTCACCACTGCTCAATCCTCAAACCGCTTATACCGACCAGGGAATTGGTTTTTGGCAGGTGAGCAAAGACATAGAAAAATTGAACATTACTGCCGGTTATTTTTACGATCAGTTTGGCAGCGGTATGGTGTTTCGTGCTTATGAAGACCGTAATATCGGTATTGACTATGCCATTCGTGGTGCACGTGCTGTTTACAGTTTTACAGATAACTTTAAAGTGAAAGCATTTACCGGTCAGCTTAAAGGTTCACTTACCAACCGTTTTAATGTTTTCCCTGAAGTAGTAAAAGGTGTAAATGCAGAAAACTCCTGGCAAATTAATGACAATTTTGGTATTGATGCAGGTACATCCTTGGTTAACCGCACCATTGACCAGGCTACCATGAACAACATTGTGACCACCATTAACGGTTATCCGTTAACCGATAGGTTTTATCCTAAATACAACACTTATACCTACAACGCCTACACCAACCTACGGTATAAAAATTTCAGTTTGTATTTAGAATATTGTGGCAAAACACCCGATAATATTGCACCCGCACCATTAGATACCAATCAGAATTATTTCTTACGCAGAGGCGATATTTATTATGCTACCTTGTCGTATTCTCAAAAAGGTTTAGGCATCAACGCACAGTACAAGCGCATTGATCATTATGGTTTTCGTGTGGCACCTACGGAGCAATTGTTGAGTGGTGTATTGAACTATTTGCCTTCGCTCACCCGTCAAAATACTTACCGGTTACTTGCCCGTTACAATTCAGTTGTACAGGAGTTGGGTGAAGAAGCCATACAGGGCGATGTGGTATGGTCCCCAAATAAAAAAACAACTTTCACTGCCAACTATTCCAAAGTAACAAAGCTGGATACTGAGCCTTTGTTTCAGGAGATTTATTTTGATGCACAACATAAATTCACCAAATCATTTAAGGCAACCTTTGGTATACAATCCATTCAATACAACCAAAGAATTTATGAGATTAAACCGGGCGCACCTACGGTGTATGCGCTTACTCCGTTCGGAGAGTTTACCTATAAGTTTAATACACGTAAATCACTTCGTTTTGAGTGGCAATACATGGATACAAAACAAGATTTAGGTGGCTTTGTAAACGTGCTGGCTGAATTTAACATTGCTCCGCACTATTCCTTTGCTGCGGGAGATTTGGTGAACCACCAGCCGCATCGTTTTGCAGGTTCCAGTATACCCAAAGAAGTACTTCATTATCCAACAGTATTTGCTGCCTATACACACAAAACATCCCGCTTTACATTGGCCTACATTAAACAGCCGCAAGGTGTAAATTGCACAGGTGGTGTGTGCCGCGTGGAACCGGCTTTCAGCGGAGTTCGTTTTACATTAACCACCAGTTTTTAATTCAAGGTTATGATCAGAAAAATACATGCGTCTTTCGCACTACTTGCACTGGCATCTTTATTTATAGTTTCCTGTGAGGAGGAACCACCGGCTATCAATTTTGATGTGCCGGTTCCGTCAAAAGACACCTCGTATATGGATAATTCAGTGGTGGCCGGAGATCAACCCAAGAACGTACTCATTGAGGATTTTACAGGAGTGAATTGCCCCAACTGTCCGCGTGCACAAACCAAGGCAAAAGAAATCTACAACGCAAATCCCGGTCGTATAGTAGTTGTGGCCATTCATCCGGGTGAACCCTTGTTTAATGATTTGTGTACTCCGTTCAACTCACCTCCGCATGTAAGTAAGTACAATTTCAGAACCTCATACGGTAAGGATATTCTGTTGCTCAATGGCAATGCATTGGGTTTACCTGCCGGAGCCATTAACCGTAAAAAATTTGCCGGTGAAAATTCAGTGACTGTAATCAATTACGCTAACTGGCCTACGTATGCAGGGCAGGAGTTGGCTGCGGGTAGTCCGGTAAAATTGGAGTTCAAAACAGTTTCATTTGATAGCGTTTCACGTAAACTGAAGGTGCGTGTAAAACTCACTTACTCTCAATTGGTAAGTGACACCAACCTGCTCACCATCGGATTAATGGAAGATAGCTTAATTGATGTGCAAAAAGATGTGTTCACTTATATAGATGAGTATGAGCACGACCACGTGTTACGCAGATTAATTACTCCGTACACAGGAGAAGCGATTTCAGTTACTAAACCCGTAGGAAGAGTTTATGAGCGGGAGTATGAAGTGAAATTAGATAATGCATGGAACTTCCGTAAGATGGAAGTATATGCACTTATATCAAAAAACTCAGATGAGATTGAAGTTATTCAAACAGTAAAAGCAAAGATATGGCCATAAGTAAGAGTGTAGTTTTGTATGTGTCAGTTGCATTGGCAGCTTGCAACGGAGGAGTGGAAGTTGTACACAAAACTGTAGCTGAGCACAGGGCTGAGATTGATGCCAATTTCAAGGATGCGGAGAAATCGCCTTTACCTAAAGAAGCTATAGCCTCTTTTACAGGAGTAAAGTATTATGCTGAAGATGCCGCTTATAAAGTAAAAGCAAATTTTAAACGTTCAACAGGAGAATTACCTTTTGCTTTTCCGCATACCAACAGCAAAACATATGTGTATGTGAAATACGGAGAGTTGTATTTTACTTTAGATAATCAACCCTGTACGTTGAGTGTTTACCAAAGTCCTGAGTTAAGTAAACAGGCCGGCTACGAAAAGTATCTTTTTATTCCTTTCACTGATTTGACTAACGGTACAGAAACATATGCAGGTGGGCGTTATCTCGAATTCAGCATACCCGATAAAGAAGAAGTAGAGTTGGATTTTAATTTTACCTACACACCTTATTGCGCGTATAATCCGGCTTTCAGTTGTCCTATTCCGCCTAAGGAAAATAACTTATCCGTTGCTGTTAAAGCGGGTGAGAAACTTTACCAATAATTTTTTCAGACGTTACTTCTTAAGGCAACAACCACCCAGTTTGGCTACTGCTTCGGGTTTAGCTTTCACCTCATCGGCATCATAGCCTAAAGCGGCAATTGCCTGTTTTATTTTATCAGCAGATGTTTTTTTCGTGCTGTACACTACTTTAATGGTCATGGCTTTTTCATCCAACTCAATGTTTTTTATCCCTTTCTCATGGTACAGTTGGTTAACTAACAACTCACCACAGGTCTCGCATATTTTGCAGTGATCGCAATAGATGGTGGTTTTAATCACTATAGTTTCTGTTACCGGAGGGTGCGGGGTAAAGGCTAAAGTTAACAGCCACAGCAAAGGCAACAACATAAGAGTTTTAACTTTCATATTTTTTAGATTAGTTGAAAGTTATGCTCAACAAGGCATAACCAATTACTGCTACTAAAATACTGTACAAGGGCCATAAAAACAAGAACAGACCAAATCGTATGGAGTCATGAAACGTGTAATCTTCCACTACACGTAGGGCTAAATAAGAGCACAATCGGTACAAAGGTTCAAAGTACCATTGCTGAGCTGGTGTTTTGCTTTTGGCCACTTCTGGAATGTCAATTAGGGATGCTATGTTATGGTAAAGAATAGTGTTGAAATCTTTTACAAAAGCAGCATCACTTTGCGTAAGGTTAAAGTGTTGAGCCGTGTAGCTCTTACCTGCTTTAATGTGCACGGTGTTTCCTGCTCCGTTAAAATGGGCATACGAAAGTCCGATGGGAATAACAGTCAACTCATTTGCCGGACTATTGCTTTTCCATGCCCTGGCTGATATGCGTGGAGGGCCCTTTTTAAAAACGCGCAACTCATGGTCAGGGATACTGCGGCCTTCAGGAAAAATTAATACTGTTTTATTTTGTTCAAGCAACTGTGCACAAGTGTCGAAAGTGTTGTTGTTTTTACTCAAGTTCTCTTTCCCTTCAGTGATGCGGTATATGGGGAGTATGTGAATAGCACTGAGCAAACGGGCAAAAAAGGCACGGTTAAAAACGTCTCCTCGGGCAAGCGAGTGAACAGGATATTTAAAATAGGCCTCTAATAAAACAGCATCCAGAAAAGAGTTGGGGTGATTAGGTAAAAGAAGAATCGGCTTGTTTGCCGGGACATGATCAAGTCCGGTCACCTTGATGTGACTAAAATATAAACGTGCCGTTACTCGAACACCAATTTTCAGCAGGCTGTACAACATGTGTGATTGCAATAGTACTTAAGTTCGTATTAAAAACAAGGCAGTTTAGTGAAGAGCCAATAGTGCAATGCATAAACCGTCAATAACACCGGCCATACGTTTGATGTCAAGCGTTTCCAAGGTGTCGGTTTTTTCGTGGTAGTTTTTGTTTCGAAAAAATGAGGTGTCGGTTATCATCAACGCACTGTAACCAAAGTGCCAGTAATTGAGGTGGTCCGATAAGTTAATACCTGGCATTGATGCAGGGGCTTTAAAGTTGACTGTTTTAATGGTACCCGCTCTTTTGAATTTTCTGCAAAATTTATTGGCAAACTTCCCGCTACCGAATTTACGTACCAGCGTAATGAAATTACCCTTATTCCCATATATGAATTTTAGAAAACCCGCACCTGCGGGGTAACCCTGAGAGTTTTTTTCATCCCGGTAATAACCAATCATCTCTACTGAAATCATTCCGTAAACAGTTGTATTATTCTTGTGTAACATCTCCGCATGTTGGTAGCTACCCATTTCTTTGTCCTCAAAGTACGGAGGCTCTTCAAGCGTGTAGGCTACCAGTTCAATACAATGCTTCAATGGTTGGTGGTACAACATACGCGACAATTCGAGCAAAGCAGTTACTCCGCTGGCATTGTCATCAGCTCCTTCCTGATCTCCGCACACATCATAATGCGCACCCACCACAATTGTTTTGGTATTTTGAACTCCAAAACGGGCAATGACATTTTTATATGTTTTTCCTTTAACCTGATATTCCTGAAAGAAAACTGTATCGGCATACTGCTTAAAGTGATTGTAAATGTATTGAGCCGTTTGGTTAAGCAAAGCAATATTTTCATGGTTGCGGTAGCCCGTGGTTTTAGTGAGGGTGATAAGGTGCTGTCTAATGGCAACAGTGTCTGTTGCCGGAGGTTTAGCTACTGCGAGTAGTGTAACCGCAAACAGGAGTGGGGTAATTAAAAAACGCATAGACGAAAATAGTAAATAATTGACTGGAGGAGAAAAGGATAAATTGTACGGATAACCTTGTTTTTAACTTCATAAAGTGTATTTTCGAGATAGATATTACATAATTATGAAGCCATTTTTTCTGAGAATTTGTACACTTATTTTTATTTCAGTTTTACTACATACACCAAAGGTAGCTAAGGCCTCGCACATGGCGGGGGCTTATATGTACTACAGACAGTTTACAGCCGATTCGGTTAAGCTACATATGATTATTTTCAGGGACTGTACTGGAATTCCTGTTGATTCGACTGCTCCGATTAATGTTAGAACGATAGGAGTAACCCCTCAAAAATCAGCCAATATAACTATGAGGAGAACAAGTATTCAACAACTCAGTGCTACCTGTAATACTACAAAATCAATATGCGAAGGCGGTTCATTTCCTTATGGGGCTGAGGCACATCATTTTGAAGTGAGCGTTAATTTGCAGCAGTTATTGGGAGGACTAAGTTCATCTTATTGTCGAATTAAGTTCTCCTATCAGATGTGGACTTTTAATGGCACTGTAACCAATATTACTCTTGGGCCTTTTTATATTGAATCAGAATTTAATCGCTGTCTGATAACGAATAATCGTTCACCGGTTGCTCAAAATCTTACTTTCCCTGTTATATGCAATGGTGTTCCATTCCGATGGAACCCCGGCCTGTTAGATAGTGTAGATTATGATTCCATATCTTACCATTCTATTCCTGTTTATTCAGGTGAAACTACTACAAATGCTTACACGGGAAGTTATACAGAAGACAGACCTTTGCAATTTATCGGATTCCCTAATAACGCTCTTCCATTTCCGGCAGGGTATAGTTTCGATCCTTCTGTCGGCCAATTATCATTTACTTCAAATGCTTTTCAAGTACCCGTATTTTCATTTGAGTACAGGGAATATAGAAACATAAATGGAACATACAGCCAAATCGGATATACTCGAATGGTATTTCAGACTTATACAAATCAATGTCCTCCTAACAATGTCCCAACTTTAATCGGCTATCCGGTAAATAATGTTTTTCTGCACAATATCAATGCGGGTGTTAAAACTTGTGTCTCTTATGCAGCAAGGGACACTGCAACAAATGATACCACCTATTTTGAGTGGAGCAAAGCCTTAGGAGCAGGAGCAACTTTTGAAAATTACAATACGTATTCGAGTAGTATGGTTAAGAATGATAGCGCCACTATTTGCTGGACTCCAGATATCATTCATGCCCGAAACTATCCCTATTATTTTGCATTGAAATATGCAGATAGGGCTTGCCCGGTAAATGCAATAAATATTCGTCCAATTGGTTTTCGGGTTACAGCAACCAATATTCCGAGAGTCTATACCAACAATGGTAACCGCAATTTCAGTTTCAGGCTTAATATTTCTTTAGCTTCATCACTCAATACACAATGGGTGGTTCCGCCAACCGGCAATGCAGTTTTTGATACTGCAGGAGCTACAACTTACAACAATACCAATCAGGTAGCCAGCCATACATTTTCAACACCGGGCAGGTATGTTATAAGAGTAAGGTACACATTCAATGGTACTACATTTACCTATATGGATACAGTGAACGTGTGCAATTTTAAACTGGATATGGTAAAAGATACAGCTATATGCCAGGGTTCATCCATTACACTTCAACCCACGCGCACAGGAGGAGTTGGCCCGTTCAGTTATAGTTGGAGCTCTTCTGTTACTGATACCAGTCAATCCATTACAAAATCACCATTGAGTAATACACGATATCGTGTTACGGTAAAAGACAGCAGCAATTGTGCGCAAACAGATAGTATTTTGGTTCGGGTAAATTTTCTTCCAAATATAAGTTTAGGTGCTGATCGAACCATATGCTTTAATGATTCTATTAAAGCACAATTTTCGTTTTTAAACACTACCTATTTGTGGAACGATAGTACTACTTCAGGGACCAAATATTTTTCGAATGCGGGCACCTATTGGGTAAGAGCAACTAACAAGTTTGGCTGTTCTAAAGCAGATACTGTTGTGTTTACTAAAACCACACAGCTTTTTTCATTTAATGCAGGTAGTGATAAAGATTTGTGTATACGGGATTCAGTTCAGATTGGAGCCAATGCAACAGGTACGGCAACTGTATCGTATGCATGGTCTCCTGCTACGGCTCTATCAGCTGCAAACATCAGTATGCCTAAAGCCTCACCTGCTGTGACTACAAGTTATATTGTAACAGCAACAGACAGCAACAACTGTAAGATAAAAGATACTGTGCTAGTGACGGTGCGCCCTTATATTTCCATTAATCTGGGTGCTAACCGAAACTTTTGTTTTTATGATTCAGTTGTATTGGATGGTGGGGCGGGCGCTGCCAGTTACCTGTGGCAAAATAACAGCACGTCCAGGTATTATGTAGCCAATTCCAGTGGCACTTATTATGTCCGCAATATTCATCCTATCAGCAACTGTGTTTTTACAGATACAGTTATTTTAAACAAAACCGCTGCATTTACATTTAATGCGGGCCCCGATAGAAGCACCTGTGTAAGCGATACCGTTACTATTGGTGGATTTGCCGTGGGGACAGGTACATTTACGTATGCCTGGACACCTGCTACTTCTTTGAGCAGTACAACCGTTGCACGACCAGTTGCCAACCCTGCAACTACTATTACTTATGCAGCTACAGCTACAGACAATAACGGATGTTTCATTCGCGACTCGGTTAAAGTAACCGTAAGTGGTAACGCTTCACTCAACTTCGGACCCGACAGGTATTTTTGTTTTTATGATTCAGTAAGGTTGGATGCCGGAGCGGGAGTGGGTTCTTATTTGTGGCAAAATAACTCTACCGGCAGGTATTTTACCGTTTATAATACAGGCACTTATTGGTGTACTACTGTATCGGGTGGTTGTACACGTAAAGATACGGTTGTGTTAACGAAGAGTTCACCTTTTACAGTGGATGCAGGCAGCAATACTACTATTTGTGCCGGTGATAGTATTACTATTGGTAATCCGGCTTCAGGCAGCACAGGATGGTTTACTTACGCATGGACACCTACAACAGGTTTAAACAACAGTACCTTGGCACAGCCCAAAGCAGCGCCTGTTGTTACAACTAAATATTATACCAATGCAACAGATACCCATTCATGTTTGCGCAGAGACTCCATTACCATTTCAGTTATTCAGGGAACAGCGATTAATTTAGGTAGTGATAGGAATTTTTGTTTTTATGATTCGGTTCGTTTGGATGCAGGAGCAGGTGCAGCCAGTTATTTGTGGCAGAACAATTCAACAGGCAGGTACTTTACTGTAAACAACACCGGCCTATATTGGTGCGAAGTAAGCAATGGCACCTGTTTACGAAGAGACAGTATCTACCTCACCAAAACAAATCCGTTTTCCATTAACGCAGGGGCTGATAAAACTATCTGTCGAAAAGATTCAGTTACTATTGGAAATACTGCTATCGGAACCGGAACATTTACATATAGATGGTCACCAAAAGCAGGAGTTAGTGATACCACAGCCGCTATGCCAAAAGTATCTCCTACTGTTACTACAAATTATATTCTTACTGTTACTGACTCATCCGGTTGTGTAAGGAAGGATTCTGTTATAGTCAATGTTTTTTCACCTACTGTTAATGCAGGTTTAGATACAGGTGTTTGCATTGGCGATACTGTTCGAATTGGCTTATCAGTGAGCGGCCGTTCACCGGTAACTTTGAGGTGGTTGCCCAATACGCGAATTACCGACAGCACTATATTGCAGCCTCGGGTATTCCCGCTCACTTCAACAAACTACATTCTTACTGCCACGGATTCTGGTGGATGTGTGAACAGAGATACTGTATTGGTTAATGTGTATAATTTACCTCAGGTTAATGCCGGTACAGATGAAACCATATGTGAAAATGATACCACACAATTGTATGCCACAGTCAACTCTGCATTCAGTTACGCTATTAATTGGACGCCAGCTACGGGATTAGTCAATGCAGGTACTCTAACTCCCTTGGCATTACCCACTACTACCATTAATTATGTTTTACGTATAACAGATACAAAGGGATGTATAAGTAGGGATACGGTAAAAGTAAATGTGCGGCCTAAACCCGGATTGAACTTTGCTACTACAGCAACTGCCTGTACTGGTGACAGTATAACTATCGGTGATACCGCTATATCAGGCAACCCTATTTATAGTTACCAATGGACACCTTCAGCAGGCTTGTACAATCCACTTGCGGCAAGAACAAGATTAAAAGTTACAGGAGCAGCTACGTATAAGTTAACTGCCGAAGATATTTTCGGATGTAAAAATAGTCGTAATGTAGCAGTATCATCCTTAGTTGTACCAACTGCAAATGCGGGTAATGATACCCTAATGTGTGCAGGCGTTTCTGTTAAAATTGGCAAATCAGCTACGGGTACAGGACTTACCTATTCGTGGAGTCCCACAACGGGTCTAAGCAATTCTAACATACTTCAACCTACGGCAACACCTTTAGTCACCACATCCTATATTCTTACAGTTACTAATTCCATAGGTTGTAAAAAATCGGATACCATTGTGCTGAATACAAGAATTCGTCCAGTTGCAGAAGCAGGAACTAATAGAACTGCATGTGCCGGTGATACTATAAGACTGAATGGATCATACCAAATAAACGGAGCTATTGGCCCCTTCACCATTTCATGGTCTCCTTCGGCCTGGTTAAGTAGTACCAATGTTCTTACTCCTGTGGCAAGTTTAGGTAGTACAGTAAAATACTATCTGAATGTATCTGATAGCATTGGTTGCAGTCATAAAGACTCTGTTACACTAACGCTTAAGGCAAAGCCAATACCTAATGCAGGTGCTGACAAGTACATCTGTCTTGCAGGTAATTCTGTTTTACTTCTCGGCTCGGGTGGCAGCAACTTTTATTGGTCATTCGTCTCTACTCCGTCTGTTATTATTGACTCCACTAATTTCATTTCAGTTCAACCCCCGGCTTCAACGGCCTACTTACTTAAGGTGGCCAATCCGGCAGATGGTCGAACCTGTTTCTCGTACGATACTGTAATAGTCCATGTCAATCACCTTACCCCCATTTCATTCACTAATGCTTCGTTTAACGTTTGTACGCAGTCGGGCTTTAACAATCTCAGTATAGCGGGAGCATCACCATCAGGTGGTTTCTGGTATACCAGTAATGCGGGCTATACCAATTGTTTCGATACAGTCAATAAAGTGTTTAACCCGGCTTGTTATGGTGGTGGTTCGCATTACATACAATATGTTTACCGTCAAGGATACTGCACAATCCAAGATTCTGTATTAGTTACGCTTTTTACACCAAGTAGTTTTACCGGAGGAGCTGATAAAGTGCTGTGTTATTATGATAAAAATATTCTTTTGCAATCAACTCCTGCAATAAGTGGCATTAACTGGTCAGTTTCTCCTGCTTGCGTTGGTTGCATTACCACTGTTGGTAGTCAGTCATTTTTCCAGCCGATGAATGCCTCGCCCAATACTACCTATAAAATTAAAGGTACTTTTACCAATACCGGAGGTTGCACTACTGCAGATTCGATGTTGTACACAGTAGGCCGAAATGTAATTGCTGATTTTACGGCTAACCCCTTGATTGGTTCAGCGCCTCTCAATGTAAATTTCACCAATACATCTTCTATTCCTTTTGGATTATGGAACTGGAATTTTGGTGATGTATTTAATCCGGGTAGTAATACTTCAACCGCGCGTAACACAGCACATTGGTATACACAGCAGGGTACTTATTCTGTACAATTAATAGCTACAGATACCAGCAGAGGGGTAAGTTGTTCTGATACCACCACCAAACTGAATTACCTGAATATCGGTCCGAATGGAACAGGTGTTTCTCTTAACGATAATTCTATCAGGATATATCCTAATCCGGCACAAACTGAATTTACTGTTGTACTTCCTGAGCCAGATAGATATACTATTTCACTATTTGATGTCACCGGAAAAAAGGTAAACGAGATTACAGCCGATAAACAAAACGAAGTAGTGGTTAGACGAAATCAATTGGCTGTCGGTGTTTATTTGCTTCAGGTAATCAACAGTAAAGGCGAAATTAAAACAGTGAAAGTTGTATTTGAATAATATTGTGCATGAACATAAATCGATATAATAAATGCATCGTATTTCTGTTTTGCATTTTTCTGATGTTGGTAGCATTACAAAGTAATGCTCAGGAAAAATCCGATTCTGCAAAAGCACCCTGTTGGTACATCAAATATAATCCGGCTGCATCTTTACGTGCTGATCATGAACTGAGCATTGAACGTGTGGCAAAAAAATATTCACTGGAACTATCAGCAGGAGTTACTACACGCAATGTTTTTTTTGAGGCCTTGCAGGGGCGTTTGTTTGACAACAATTATACTCCGGTAGAAAACCGAAAATGGTTGCCGGGTTTCAGCTTAAAAGGTACAGCTAAATTATATTTGGGAGAGGGTTTTTATTTGGGAGCACAAGGTGCCTGGATTCGTTATAATTATGAATTTCCCTTAGCAAATGTTGATCCGTCACAAAGAGGATACCAGAAAGAAAACATACAGTTTTATGAGGGCCGGGGTTTGTTGGGCTGGCAATGGATGCCCATCAAAACTAAGTTAATGCTTGATTTTTATGCAGGGTTTGGAGTAAAGCATAGGGTTATTAACTTTTATGAGGAACAGAGTTATTTCGACTCTGGTAACAATTATGTTTTTGATTCAGGCACTTTTGCTACAAGTAAGAATGTGATTGGTGTGTATATGGGAATTAAAGTAGGAGTTAGGCTAAAATGAGGGTTTTAAAAGCAATTATTTTCAGTGCAGTTATTTTGTGCTTGTCATGCGATGAGGATGACTACAATAAAAATGAGTTCAGGTGCGTAATAAATGGGGAAAGGTTATCTGTACCAGATGATGGAGTACGTATTTTTGACAAATATCCGCCAACTTATATTCGATGGGTAGATTCGAGCCGTAAGTCATTACTTATATATGGAGAATTGCGAGGTAATCCTTATGAAAGACATTTGATAGAAATGAAACTTGATTCATTTACAGGTGTCGGTACATATACTTATCCGCGTTTGAGGGGAACATTGAAGTCGGATATTGGGTACTCCTTTTACAATATGAATATTGATACCACAGTTCAGGCAGTATTGCAACTCAACTATTTTAATGTAACCAATGGAGCTGCGGGTTATTTTCACTTTATGGCAGTTGACTCGTTAAGCAACTTAAGGGTGCCCGTAACTAACGGCCGATTCAATCTGAAGTGGCTGAAGTACTAAGCCCGTAGCTACTATTTCTTAACCGGTTTTTTCTTTTCCTGCACTTTGGCCATGTCTTCCAAACGTTGCTGGAATTTCGATTTTTGCACGGGTTTCTTTTTATTCTCCTGAATTTGTGCGTGAAGTTTTTTCTCATCCACAAACTGGCGGATGCCCCACTGTTGTCCGAAGGTAATCATGTTGGATACAAAGTAGTAATAACTTAAACCTGCAGCATAGTTGTTAAACACTCCCAGAAAAACTATCGGCATCATGTAGCCAATCCATTTCATTTGGCCGGTTACTCCGGTCATTTGGTTGTTAAGGTGCGTATAGATTAATGTAGAGATAGTCATGAGCAAGGTGAACAAACTCACGTGGTCGCCATATATGTATTCTATAATGGGGTATTTGCCAAAGGTCCAGATAGTGTCATAAGAGGATAAATCAGTGGCCCACAAAAATTCCTGCTGCCGTAATTCAAAGGCAGATGGGAAAAAGGCAAACATGGCAATAAGGAAAGGCATTTGTAGTAAGATGGGCATACAACCCCCCATCGGACTTACACCTGCTTGTTTGAACAACTTCATGTTTTCCATTTGTACTTTCTGCATGTCGTCACCAAACTTCTCTTTGATTTCATCCATCTCAGGTTTGAGCAAACGCATTTTGGCTGTAGAAAGGAAGGAACGGTAAACCAACGGAAACAGGAATATTTTGATGATAACAGTCATCAGCAGGATAATGATACCGTAGTTGCTAAAAATCTGGCTGAGGAAATGAAACAGGTTAATAACAATGTATTTGTTCACCCAACGGAAAATGAGCCATCCTAAAGGAATGATTTTTTCCAGATTGATGTTGAGTGCTTCTAAAGTTTTGTAATGGTTGGGCCCGTAGAAAAACTTCATCTTGTAGTTTTCACTACCGGTATTGCCGAATGGTAAACCCAGCGAGGCGGTATATTTCTTTACGAAACGTCCGCTTTGGTCGGCATGGCTTTCTATGGTTACTTGTTCAAATGGTTTATCGCTGATGAGTGTACTGTTAAAGAACTGTTGTTTAAAACTTACCCACCTTACCGGTGTTGGCAGTGCCTTTTCTTCATCTTTGGTTTCAGCTAAATAATCAACGGTTTCATCTGTTTGTTCATAGTAAATAGTGGAGGCGCGTTGTTCAGCCTGCACGCTTTTTTCCTGAAACGGTGTGCTGTTTTTCCAGTTGAGTACAATGTGTTTGGTGCCGGGAGCAAGTAAGGCATGCATACCGTTCAGTTGTAAATCATATCCCATTACAAAACCATCACCTTGCAAACTGTACACTTGTTTGATGGATTGTTTTTCGCTGATGGGAATGGATAAAGTAATGCTGCCGCTTTGTCCCTCGGTAACATTTACGTTCTTCTGGTCGGGTGTAAAGTACAGGTCTTCGGTGCTCAGTATTTTACCGTCAAATGTGGTAAAGGTATAGTCAAACTGATTGCCTGTGCCTTCAAACAGTGTTACCGGAGTAACCTTATCAGCCCGTTTGTAATTTTTTAAAGTAACTGAATGTACACGACCACCCTTGGCAGAAATTTTCACCAACAACTCTTTGTTTTCAAGCGTGTAAAATTCATTACTGCCGTTTACAAATTTGCCGAAGGCACCGTAACGGTTAGCTGCGGCATTACTATCTGTAGCCAGTAAGAGTTTTTCTTTTTGTTGCTCTATGGCCTGCACCTTACTGAGGCTATCTTGCATAAGACCTGCTTTCAAAGCAGAATCCTGTTGGTGTTGCAACAGTTTTATTTCAGCCTCTGTGGGCTGACTCATCCAGGCATAGCCTATAATAATGGCGAAAATGAGGGAGAGTCCTATAATTGAATTACGATCCATGGAACTTGTGTACTACTTGGTAAATGAAGCGGCAAAGGTAAGTGTTGAGGGGGCAATTAGCAAACCGTCCGCTAATAGCTAAGTGACTGATAGTCTGAAATTAGTAGCTTCTATTTTTAAACGAAGTTCAGCAAAGCTGATTCTTACAATTGAAAAGGCTCACCGGAATGAGTTATTTGGGGTAATAAATGAAAGTCTTTAACAAAATCGAACCATGAACGAATTTGTTCATGGTTCGATTTTGTATTTTGGTATTAGCTAATTGCTACCTTCTTTTTTGCTACCTAAAACGTCAAGTACATACCCAATGCGCAGCTCTGGAATAATGTAAGTACCATCTAAGCCCCAATATGCGCTACTCTTTCCATAGTAAACACCCAAGCCAATTTTAAATTTATCAATACCAGCTGAATAATGTAGTGCCCATGTATCAAATCTGAAATCCTTATCAACTGTTATTATGCCGATGCCGTTTAAATATTCACCTGCTGTAAAACCAGTTCCTGTATTCATCATGGAATAAGTTAGCGCAAGTTCACCTTTCACCCTCTTGCTTTGCCTTAACTGCTTTGTAAGGCTAAAATGGTAGTCAGTTATTAACCCCTGCACATTTATTCCTTGCCCGTATCTTTGCGTGCTGTCCAATTGTATTGTAGTGTGGTAAATATGGTCATATCGAAAAGTTGTAGAGTATTTGAATCCCCAGCCTTTTTTATTAGAAAGCGAAAGGCCTAAGTTTAGTCCACTTCCGTTTAATTGGTCAGCTACATTTACAAAAGGATACATACTGCTATAGATACCTCCATAACTTGCCTGACCAAATTGAAGAGTTGCAAATCTGCCCACGTAATTGACTTCAAACATCAGTTTACTGCTTTCTTGTGACTGACTATACGATTCGCTGATTAATAACAAAAAGCCACAGATGAAGAATATAGGTTTTATCATTAGGGTAATGTTTATTTGCTAATATATTTTATCAAACAAAATATATACTTCAACGATTTCTTTGTCCAAGGTTAGCGTCCCCGTCAAACCACTAATTACGACTTGCTATACTCAATAGCTGCTTTCACAAACTTGGTAAACAGCGGATGCGGATTTTCTACTGTGCTTTTGTACTCCGGATGAAATTGTACCGCAACAAAATACGGGTGGTCTTTCACTTCTACAATTTCTACCAGCTTAGTATCGGGGTTAGTGCCTGAAGCTATCATACCTTTCGCTTCGTAGTCCTTCATAAATTTGTTGTTGAACTCGTAACGGTGACGGTGACGTTCCTGTACTTTCTGTTTATCGTACGCACGGTAAGCTTTGGTATCTTTTTTAAGTTCGCAGGTGTAAGAACCCAAACGCATGGTACCACCTTTAGCAGTAATGTTTTTTTGCTCAGGCATCATATCAATTACCGGATGTTTGGTTTTCGGATTCATCTCTGTACTGTGGGCATCTTTAAATCCAAGCACATGACGGCCAAATTCAATAACGGCACATTGCATACCTAAACAAATACCAAAAAACGGAATTTTCTTTTCGCGTGCATATTTAATGGCCGATATTTTTCCTTCAATGCCTCGGTCGCCAAAGCCGGGAGCAACCAGAATGCCGTCTAAGTGTTGCAACTTGTGTTCGGCATTACTATCGGTAATTAATTCAGAGTGGATGTATTCGAGGTTTACTTTACACTCGCGGTTGGCACCGGCATGTATAAAGGCTTCGGCTATAGATTTGTAAGCATCAGGTAGCTCTACATATTTACCCACCAAGCCAATTTTCACTTCATGCTTAGGATTTTTGAGTCGGGTTAAAAAGCCCAACCAACTTTCCATATCGGGTTCTTTGCTGGAAGGAAGTTTGAATTTGCTCAGTACAGTTCTGTCCAGTTTTTCTTTGAGCATGGCCATAGGTACATCATATATGGTAGGCATATCCAAGGCTTCAATTACTGAACTCGGAGATACGTTACAGAACATGGCCATTTTCTTTTTCAGGTCCTTGCCCACGGGATGCTCGGCACGGCACACCAAAATATCGGGCTGCACACCCATTTCCAGTAACATTTTTACGGAGTGCTGGGTAGGTTTGGTTTTTAATTCTTTGGAGGTATTGAGGTAAGGCAACAGGGTTAAGTGAATTACAATACAATCTTCCTGTTTCAGTTCCCATTTTAACTGACGAACTGTTTCAATGTAAGGAATGGCTTCAATATCACCTACTGTACCGCCAATCTCCGTAATAATGATATCAAACTTGCCGGTTTCGCCCAGCAGTTTCATTCTGCGTTTTATTTCATCGGTAATGTGCGGAATTACCTGTACGGTTTTCCCTAAAAATGCACCCTCGCGCTCTTTTTCAATCACATACTGGTATACACGGCCGGTGGTTACGTTGTTGGCCTGCGAGGTTGGTACATTTAAAAAGCGCTCATAGTGCCCTAAGTCCAAATCTGTCTCAGCACCGTCATCTGTTACAAAACATTCTCCGTGTTCATAGGGGTTTAAAGTTCCCGGATCAACGTTAATGTAGGGGTCAAACTTTTGAATGGTTACAGAATAACCACGTGCCTGAAGTAATTTGGCTAATGAAGCGGAAATGATTCCTTTACCTAAGGAAGATGTTACCCCGCCAGTAACAAAGATGTATTTGGACTGTTTCATAAGGATTTACAAGAGAAGTAGTGCGGCTTTGCACTACGTTACTGTACGGGATTCAAAAGTAGCGAAAAGGCCGCTCGTGCCCAAAAAAATTATCCGAGGCTTTTCAAATACTTTTCAACAAACTCCAAATCGGCCGGAGAATCAATGGCCAATGTTTCATGTTGGGTTTCCTGAAGGGCAATGCTGTAACCGTTTTCCAGCCACCTCAATTGTTCCAGTGATTCGGCCAGTTCCAAACCGGAAGGTTTTAGTTTGGTCAATTCCAATAAGGTGTTCAAACGGAAAGCATAGATGCCCAAATGTTTGTAATGCAGGTGTTGCATAAACCAGGGCTGAGGATGGTTGCGCAAATAAGGGATGGCCTGCCGGCTGAAATACATGGCTTTGTTTTGTGCATTTTTTACCACTTTTACCACGTTGGGGTTGTGCAGGGTTTCTTCATCGGTAATCTGCTTGCACAGGGTGGCAATGGTTACTTCGGGTTGTTCAAAAGCGACACACAACAAACTTATTTGTTCCGGATTGATAAACGGTTCATCGCCCTGAACATTAATGACCACATCAAATTGTCCGCGGAAACGGTTAGCCACTTCGGCACAACGGTCGGTGCCGCTTGGATGTTGGTCAGAGGTCATCTCTACCAAACCGCCAAAATGTTTCACCACGGCTGCAATGCGATCATCGTCTGTTGCCACAATTACTTCCTGAACGGCTGTAGCTTTTTTAACCTGACGGTACACCCGCTCAATCATGGTTTTGCCTGCTATGTCAATCAAAGGTTTGCCCGGAAAGCGGGTTGAAGCATAGCGGGCAGGAATAATGGCCAGTGTTTTTTGCATGATGATTAATACGTTTTAGTCATGCGCTCCGGAATGGCAATGATGTAATCAGCGAGGCTGTCATTTTCTTTGTTCCATTCTTCCGCATTTTTTAATTCAACGCTGGAAATGGTGAGCACTTTCAAATCAGGCCGGTATTGTTTTAAGTACCACTCAATACCCTGGTGGTGGTTGGAGTGGTAGGCTCCGTTAAAGTGAAGAAGTTGTTCGCCCGCTTTTAGGTTTTTGACAATGAAGTGGGCCATGGTAGCATCTTTAATGGCTTGTGATTTGGGCAGGTTCTCTCCTCCGTGCCCTTGTGCTGCTTCGAAAATTTCTTTGTACACTTTCAATTGCGCATCGTACGGAAAAGGCAAAGGGGCCATGTACCTGCGGGCTTCTGCGTCTAAACTATCTAATGTTGCGGTGCCTTTGCTGTAAACTAAATTCGCGTACCTGCGGGGAATATTGGTGGCAATAAAAGCCAGCTTATTTTTCTTTGCAAATTCTACCAGTGGTTTATAATCTGTAGCGTAATTGTTCCACAGTTTGGCTTCGTCTTTAAACGTTTTTTCTGTCATGCGTCCGCTCAAATATTCGTTGAGCACAAGTTGGTCATCGGCCTCCAACATTTCAGCACCCAGTTTTAAGGCAGTACCTTTTGTTTCGAACAAGTCAGCAGTCAGTTCAGCCTGTAACCAATGGCACACGGGGTTGTTGTGCAGCTCGCCAAACAGAATTACATCGGCCTTTTGTGCTTCTTTAAGTAACTTCTCCCAAGCGGTACTTTTGCCCGAGGAGGTGTACAGTACGTAAGCTGATTTATTGAGGGTGAAACTGCACAACAGTATCACCAAAGGAAGGAGTAATTTTTTATTCATGGCAGGTATAATCTGCCGGCAAATTAGCGAAAAGAATTCAGGAAACTAGAACTCGCGGTTCACGTCCCACTGCTCCATATAGTCGCCTACTTTACGCAGGAAGCTGCCGCCCAGTGAACCGTCAACCACACGGTGGTCATAGCTCAGGGAAAGGAACATCATGTGGCGTATAGCTATTACATCACCGTATTCGGTTTCAATTACAGCCGGCTTTTTCTTGATGGATCCGGTGGCCATAATGGCTACCTGCGGTTGGTTGATAATAGGTGTTCCCATTACGTTACCAAATCCACCTACGTTGGTGAGGGTAAATGTGCCGCCAGAAATTTCATCAGGAGATAATTTATTGGCGCGTGCCCGGTTAGCCAAATCATTTACTGATTTCGCTAAGCCAACCAGATTCATGTTATCGGCATTTTTAATAACGGGCACAATCAGGTTGCCTGAAGGTAAAGCAGCCGCCATACCCACGTTAATATTTTTACGCTTGATAATATTTTGTCCGTCAATGCTGATGTTAATCATCGGGAAATCTTTGATGGCTTTCACCACGCATTCGATGAACATAGGGGTGAAGGTAATTTTGGTTCCTTCGCGTTTTTCAAACTGATTTTTCACCTTGTCGCGCCACAGCACCATGTTGGTTACATCGGCTTCTACAAAAGAAGTAACGTGGGGTGCGGTATGTTTGCTCATCACCATGTGGTCGGCAATTAACTTGCGCATGCGATCCATTTCGATGATTTCATCACCGGGCATTAAGGCAATTTTTGAAGCAGTCTTTGCGGCAGGTGCAACAGGTGCTTCAGTAGCTACAGGCGTTGATTTTACTTCAACGGCTGGGGTGTTTACCACAGGAGCAGGAGTGCTTACTGCCGGTGGTACACCGTTACCTGATTTTCTGTTCTCCACATGAGCAAGAATATCGCGTTTGGTTACACGGCCTTCATTTCCTGTTCCGGGAATGGTTTCCAGTTCGCTCATGGAGATATTTTCTTCACGGGCAATATTGAGTACCAGCGGAGAATAAAAGCGTGCTCCGTTGTTGCTGATGGTTTGTTGAATGTGCTGTATGTCTTGTGAGATTTGAGCCGCAGCTTTTTCTGCAACCGGCTCGGTTTTTACGGGCTCGGCCACCGGAGCAGGGGCGCTTGGGATGGCTGTTGTAGCAGCACCGGCCTCTGAGGCTATAATGGCAATGGTAGCACCTACGGCTACTACATCACCTTCTTTAAAAAGTATTTTTGAAATTACGCCACCCTGCGGGGTAGGAACCTCAGAGTCCACTTTATCGGTGGCAATTTCCAAAACAGACTCATCTGCTTTTACGGTATCGCCTACGTTTTTTACCCAGCGAATAATGGTTGCTTCAGCAATACTTTCACCCATTTTGGGCATTACCAGTTCAAAATCAGCCATAATGTTTCTTTTCTTGTGTGGTTGGGGCTTGTACCCGAAAGGGCAAAATTAGCTTTTTTAGCAATTATCTGTACGTGCTTCTTACAAAGGCAGATTATTTATTGTGCGCCTGAGCATATCAAGGGCACAAAGCGCACTGCGTTGTATGGTGCGTTCGCGGTTATCGCCCAGGTTAAACTGTTTGGCCACAGTGCCTTGTGCCGAAGCAACGGCAATCCATACCGTGCCCACCGGTTTTTCAGATGTACCACCATCAGGGCCGGCAATGCCGCTGGTAGCCAAAGCGTAATCGGTATTTAATTTTTTTCTTACTCCTTCGACCATTTGTTTCACAGTTGCCTCACTCACCGCTCCGTGGGTGGTTAAGGTTTCTTCTCTTACACCCAGTTCCTGCATTTTTACATAATTGGCATAAGCCAGCACTGAACCCATAAAGTAAGCAGAACTGCCCGGGATGGATGTAATGAGGTGAGCCAGGTATCCGCCCGTACAACTTTCAGCTGTGGCTACGGTAGTTTTTTTGTCTTTTAATAACTGCCCCACTGTTTCCTGCAAAGAAATTTCTCCTTCAGCATAGATGTATTCACCCGCAAGTTGTTTAAGCGAGGCAGTTAAGGCAGCTACTTCCTCAGCCAGTTGAGTTTCATTTGCTCCGTAAGCGCTTAAACGTAATCTTACGGCACCAACCGTTGGCAGGTAAGCCAGCTTAATGTGTTCGGGCAAACTGTTTTCCCAAGCCTCTATTTTTTGGGCCAGAAAAGATTCACCTATGCCCACTGTTTGTATGGTATGGTGATATATAGCAGGAAGTTTAAAACGTTCTTTTATACGCGGAACAACTTCTTCAGTAAAAATGGTTTTCATTTCAAAAGGTACACCGGGAAGCGAAACGTAAACCGTTTTTTCACCGTTGAACCACATGCCGGGGGCAGTTCCGCTGCGGTTAAACAACACATCGCAACACGCAGGTACCATGGCCTGTTCAAGGTTGCTTTCCAGCATGGGAAGTTTGCGCATGGTAAAAATTTGCTTTAACCATTCCAGCACTTTTTCATTCACTACCAGAGTGCTGTTAAAAAATTCAGCCAGGGTATGTTTGGTTACATCGTCTTTGGTTGGTCCTAAACCGCCTGTAATAATTACCAGTGAGGCACGGGTTGCAGCCTCTTGTAAAGCCTGATGGATATGCGCTTTGTTGTCGCTTACAGAGGTGCGGTGAATAACCCGTATGCCCAGTTTGCCCAGTTCTTGCCCCAACCACGATGAGTTGGTGTCAATAATCTGCCCGATTAAAATTTCATCGCCTATTGTTATGATTTCGGCTAACATGTGATAGAATGATTGATGTAACCCGTACTTTTGAAATTGAAACGTTCAAACATAGGCATTGCCCGGCAATAACTCAAAACGGTTTGGAATGATTTTAGTTTAGTGAGGTTTAAATTTTACGATATGAAAAAACAATATGTACTTTCTTTAACAGCCCTAGCCATAGGTATGCTGGCCTTTACCCACCCCGCGCAAGACGATAAAGTTACGCAGGGACTAAAGGAAGCTTTAACTGTGGGCACCAAAAATGCAGTGAGCCTGGCTTCTAAAACAGACGGCTATTATAAAAATCCGAAAATTAAAATTCCTTTTCCGGCTGAGGTAAAAGACATGGAAAAGTCACTTCGTAAAGTGGGTGTAAACAAACCCGTTGACGATTTTGTGATGAGTATGAACCGGGCCGCAGAAGGTGCCGCAAAAGATGCCGCTCCTATTTTTTTAGATGCGGTAAAAAAGATGAGTGTTACCGATGGCATGAGTTTGCTCAAAGGAGGAGACAATGCCATTACCAAGTTTTTCAAAAAGAAAACGGATGCTCAGTTGGTACAGAAATTCACACCTAAAATTGATCAATCGCTCAAAACGGTAAAGGCCACACAATACTGGGCCGATTTAGCCGGTACTTACAACAAATTACCACTGGTAAAAAAGCAAAACCTCGATCTCACCAGCTACACTACCCGCAAAGCTGTAGACGGTTTATATACACTTATTGCTGACGAGGAAAAGAAAATACGCAACAATCCTGCTGCACGTGTATCCAATGTGCTGAAGGATGTATTTGGTAATATGCTGGGTGGAGGATAAGATGAGATTACGTTTCTTCTTTGCACTTTCACTTGTTGCATGGGTTGCCCTTTCCTGCAAGAAAGATACAACGCCTGCAAATACGTCAACTCTTCCGCCTGATAGTTTAACGGTGCAGATTGATGTGCCTCCCTGCGGCAATACACCTTGTGCCCCATTGGCCAATGTAGAAGTGCGCGAATATTACTCTGGCACACTTTTACATACCGGACCCAATGCTAAAGCTTTTGGCTACAGCCATCGCTTAACGGTTAAAAACGGTTTTCGTTTGCGGCTTTTTGCACCCAACGGTGAGGCCACACTCAAGTTGTTGTCGCCCGACTTCACCCGCCCCGATAGTGTGCGCTATCAATCAGTGGCCTATGAGCGTGCAGGCTATGATACCACTTACCAAAGCTTCGATTACGTTTATTACATTCGGCAGTAAGGAATATTTTTCTATTTTTGCGGCCTTATGAACGGAGAACAACTAAAAGATTTGAAGAGCCGCATTGAGGCACTGAGGAGGTATCTTTGACATCGATGAGAAATTAAAATTCATCAGCGAAGAAGAAGAAAAATCACATGCACCCGGTTTTTGGGATAACCCCAAAGAAGCCGAAAAAATTCTGAAAGGTGTAAAATCAAAAAAAATCTGGACCGATGCTTTTGCTCAACTGAATAACCAGTTGCAAGATTTGGATGTGTTGTGGGAACTGGAAGCAGGTGAGGAGGAAGTGGAGAAACAATACCACACAGTAATAAAAGCTACGGAAGAGCTGGAGTTTAAAAATATGCTCAGCGGTGAAGAAGACCAGCTGAGTGCCATTATCAGCATCAACTCAGGAGCAGGCGGAACGGAAAGTCAGGATTGGGCAAGTATGCTCATGCGCATGTACCTTATGTGGGCCGAGAGCCACGGATACAAAGTAAGTGAAGTAGATTATCAGGAAGGTGACGGGGCAGGCATAAAATCCTGCACACTCGAAATTGAAGGCGACTTTGCCTACGGTTACCTCAAAGGCGAAAACGGAGTACACCGTTTGGTACGCATTTCTCCTTTCGACTCCAATGCACGAAGGCATACCTCTTTCGCCTCAGTATATTGTTACCCCGTGGTGGACGATACCATTGAGATTGAAATTAAAGATGCCGATATCGAAATTCAAACCTCGCGTTCAGGTGGTGCAGGCGGACAAAACGTAAACAAGGTGGAAACCAAAGTACAGTTAACGCACAAACCTACAGGTATTGTGATTGTATGTCAGGTGGAGCGTTCGCAAAGTGCCAACAAAGACCGCGCAATGAAGTTGCTTAAATCGCAGTTGTATGAAATTGAAATGCGCAAACGCAATGAGGCCAAAGCACAGGTAGAAGCAGGTAAGAAAAAAATTGAGTGGGGCTCACAAATACGCAACTACGTGATGCACCCGTATAAACTGGTAAAAGACCTGCGCACTGATTTAGAAACAAGTGATGTGCAAAAGGTAATGGACGGTGGCATTGATGATTTCATCAAAGCTTACCTGATGGAGTTTTCAAAACACTGAGGCTTATTATCGGGGCAGACTATCAGCGTTCCATATATGCTGATGGGAAACTATTTCACGGGCCATTACGCGATTCATGGAAGCTGAATAGTGTGTGAGGTCAACATAAGGATATTCGCATACATCATGGGCCATAGATAAATCATAAAAACGCGGATACTGTTTGTTTTGTATACGTTGTTTCACGTGCAGGTATACTTTTTTAATGGCGGTATACTTTGAAAAATCTTTTTGAAACGCAGCGTAATCAGGAATGAAATGATTGCGCTCGAGCATTAGTCCCAACGGCTGAAAAAATACCGCATACTCAAAGTTATACGCCTTGCTCAAGGCATCGAGCAAAGTCAGGTTGGCCATGTAATAGGCATCTGCTTTTTGCAGTAGAGCACTGTCAGGTGCCGGTTCATGTAGTTTATTGAGCTGATAATGCAAGTAAGGTTGTTTGTTGTAAAGGGCCCCGGCATCATAGATGTTTTCTTGCGCTGTGTTTTGTGTTTTGTCAATAACACTTGCACGGTATCGGTACCATAGTTTTACAACCGGCAATACATAAGGTAAATTTTTGTTTATGCCCATATTCTCTACGCAAAAATCCTGCGCATAGGCATTGTATGGTTTGGCCGGAAGTTCAGCTGCATCAAAATTGCTTGAGGTGAGACTTACAAGATCATTTAAGCCGTCTAAAAAAATCACGCGTTTGGGGCGGTAGCCTTTTTGCAGCAGTACAATCAACTTCTCTATTTCCAAACGCTGATGAAAACTGGGTGCACCCAAATTGATATACGTATTGGCGGTATCCAGTTGGTTAAGGAAAAAAGCAAATGTTTCATCATCGGGTACACCATAACCAAAGGTAGTGCTGCCACCTAAAAGCCAGGTGTTCTGATTTATCTTTTGTTGGATATTCGAAGAATCAATGTAGCTGTTGTAACGGCAATTTTCAAAACCTACCCGGTAATAGTTGCCCAGGCAAGGGGTGGTCATAAACTCGAGTACCGGATGCGATTTAACGTTGGGCGCTTGGGCATACAAATCAGCAATTACTTCTACAGGTTTTCCATCATAAATTTTTTGCATCAGGGTGGGATTCTGTTCCAACATGGCCTGCGGTGAAGTAATGTAATGGGCATAGGGTGCAGGGCGGTTAATAAAGTAGGCAAGCACATTAATCAACACAAAAAGCAACAGGGTGTTTACAATAATGATGGCTGCTTTGGAATACAGGGTAGAGAGTTTATGCATTTCACCTCAAAAATAGTCAGATTTTTTTAGGTTGGCTTACCTGAGCGGAAGTTTAGGTTCTTAAAATTTTCTCTATGGGCTTTCCTTTGGCCAATTCATCCACCAACTTATCTAAATAACGGATTTTTTGCATCAACGGGTCTTCAATTTCTTCCACACGGTAGCCGCATATTACGCCTGTAATCTTTGACACATTCGGATTAATTTGCGGGGCCTGTGCAAAAAACGTTTCAAAATCACTCTTCGTATCAAGTTGTTGTTGCAAGCCTGACGCATCATACCCCGTGAGCCAAAAAATCAAAGTATCCACCTCTGCTTTGGTGCGTCCTTTTTTCTCTGCTTTTTGTATGTACAGAGGATACACACTAACAAAGGACATTTTAAAGACTCTTGTATTATCCATTGTTAGGCGACATTAGCAGGTGTTTTACTTTAGATTTATTTTTTTTAGTTATCCTAATATTGTCATTGTCAAATTGAAAATAATCTGTTTCTGACCAACTCCAACTTTCTTCTTCCCGCATATTAATTCCGGATGCTTTAAAGAATACTGAAATTATATTTCCTTTTTTCGTCAAAATGATTTCTTCAAAAGTGTTTTGGATTGTTGATGTGTTTGGTGTTGTTGGGCAGGCTTCAAGTTCTTTTAAGGCTGTAGTGTCATCTTTAAACCACTGTTTGAGAAATCCCAAGTGTTTATCGGAACATTGATAACCTAAATTTAACGCGGTTAAAATTTCACACTTTAAATTACTCCTGTTCTCTGTGTAGTCTCCGTCCCACCTACATTCGTTACCAATAAAAGTTGCCACATAACCTAATGCTGCTTTTTCAGGTGCTGAAATTGTTTTGCAAAATTCTTCATTGATAACAATAGAACTGCTACTGTCTCGCCAAAGAAATTTTACTGTTTTGTCGGTAAGTGTAATGGTCTTATTAGTGTCAACATTGACAACTTCGTTTTTGTCAGAGTTGTTATTTGTCTGTTCGCAAGACGTAAATAAAACTATTGTCGCTATGAATAAATATTTCATCCTTGAGTCGTTTGTGAGGCTTTCCCATAATGGTAGAGTGTGAAAAACTCATTCACTTTCCTCTGTAAAAGAGCCAATAAAAAATGGCAAAAGCAAGTTATCGCAGTTGGTTTTTGCAAAGTGTCAGACGCATAACGCGTCAGACACTTTGCAAAAAGGCAGAGTCTTCTCCCTCATCGGTCTGACGCGTTATGCGTCTGACCGATGAAGGAAATTTCAAACTCAACGTCATGGCGAGCCTGTACTCAGGCGAAGCCATCTCCTCATTTGAAGCTTAGTTCTCCGCATCAGGTGGGGGCGTGTCTTTGCAAACTTATAAACGCTTTTTTAGTTTTTCGGAGAATGCTTTACTTCTGTCAATGTCGCTTATAGTAACATTTTGGTCAATTTCGTCAAGTATCCATTTGTTTCTGTCCCTAATGAATGTCCAGATTTCTTTAAATGTCTCCGGTTCGGAATTGTCGCCAGAAAGCACTGCAGTAGTTTTGTCGTTAATTGTATAATCAATCATTGAGCCCCTTAAGTAAGCCGAAAAAGTATCTTCTGAATTATCGTGATAGTCAGAAATGCTTATAATCATCACTTCTTCCAGATTCATTTTTTCTAAAATGTTTCTAGTTCCGTTAATAATCATTTCGTCTGTCTGTAATTTATGCTTTTGATAAATTCGTTCACTCATTACCTCCTTTGCCAAGTCTTGGTTTCGCTGCATCCATGCTTGTTGAACTTTAAAAAAGACCTGCTCAACAGTTGCCATCATGTTTCGGTAGTTCCAAATTTTATCTCCTTTTGCAAGTTCAGCAGTCAAGTCTTGAACCTTATTGTTCCGATGTGTAAGCTTGATAGTAAGAATTACAGAATAAATAAAGAAAATTGGGGCAAGTATGAATGCAAGTATTGTTGTGAAAATGCCGCCACCGCTTCCACCCATTCCACCACCGCCACCTGCCCTTGCAAAACAGTAGTCAGCTACTGACAGAAATAAAACTGTTGTTATCAGGTAAATTATTTTGCGCTGTCGGGTCATGTTTGCTTTTATTACTTTCTATTCCAAATTTTATTAAAAAAGTTTTTTATAAAGTTTGGCTTCGATGTTCCATAATATATTGTTCCTGTATTATTAACAGCATCTCTTTTTTCTTCACTTTTAATATTGTTGCTTCCTGCTGGGTAAATTCCAAATTTGTCAGAGGCATTTCCATAATAAATTGCGTCCCAACCACGTTTTCCATTTTCTAAAAATTCTTCTAATTCAACAGGTTCATATTGCGGGGTCAAAATTTTAAAATCGTCAAACCAAATTCTAAAGTCAAGGTGTTTGTTATCTCTTTCTTGGAACAGGTCAATGTGTAAGCATCCCCAAAAATAGTACGATTTATAAGTAGAAAAAATTCTAACTTTAAATTGTAAAAAAATGAAAAAGAGTAAATTCAGTCCAAGTCAAATTGCCAGCATCCTCAAAGAGTTTGA
>JBAYTR010000004.1:0-253377 GCA_041675505.1 Bacteroidia bacterium
AGAATTGGATGTATGATTACAACAATAATAGGCCACATAAAGCTTTAAAAGGTAAAAGTCCTGCTATGGTAAAATAATAAAAAATGTCTACTTTAGCTTTGTACTAAAATGGGGATGCTTACATAATTCTGTTTGCTCCTTCTGATAATTCGCCCCTTGCGACATCAACAAAAAGTTGAGTAAAAGCAAAGTTTGACCAAACGAAAACGTCCAAACAGTTGTCTGATAGTTTAGGGGATTTTCCATTTGTTTTCCAAATGGGTTGCATTAGTAAAGGTTCTTGCTTGTCCAAAACAGAAAGAATTACTCGGTCAATTGCAGCAATCATTTCAGTAATGTGAGACCAAACAGAAGCTCCGTCAGTCCAATCGCTAATTTTTTCAAACTTGTTTCCGATAAGTAAGGTAAGTTCTTTTTTATTGTCTTTAAAGTTTGAAGCGATACTGCAAGCTAAATAAACAATAGTGTCGGGTCTGATTACGATTTCACAACTGTAATATTCTTCGCTTAAATTGCAAGTTGAATTGTCGGGTAGAGCTGTTAATTTAATTTCAATTGGTCGCAAACATTGTCCGTTACTTCTTAACTGGGTAACTAAATCAACTCTCGGTAATGTTCCAATAACTAATTGCTGATATGGTGTATATGGGCTTTCAAATGAGAAAAATAAGTCGTCTGAGTTTGGTTCAATTCCGTAAAGTTCTCTCGCTGATATTTTCTTGTGTTTAACTTTCAGCTTTTTGTCAAGATAGAGATAAACATTGTCTATTTTTTTTGAAGCAAGAAAATTTGTCAAACCCGCAGGAAATGAAGAATTAAACTGGTTCTTTCCCCAAGTGTCACTTTGGGCAAAGTCCCTGTTTGAATATTTTACTCCGAAAAGTCCAGGTTTTTGCTTTGTCATTTTCTTAATAAATAGATTTCAAATTTACTAAAATTGTACGTTGATTTGTCCGTGAATGGGTCAAAGTTGTCAACTAGTTTTTGCCAGTCGTGTCATTTTTAGCCCTGCACATAACTTTGGTATATGTTGTTGTCGAGAGATAACTTTTGTCCCCGCCAACCTTCCAGCACATCAAACAAACACCTGAGATGACACGGCCATAGCTTCATTAAAAACAGCCTTATTCAAAGGCAAGTGCTCCCCTGCTTGTTCCATGTAAGCGATAATATTTTCTGTTGGCATATTGCCCGTAAGTTCATCAGCCGCCATTGGGCAACCACCAAATCCTTTGATGGCTCCGTCATACCTGCGGCAACCGTTTTTGTAAGCAGCATCAATTTTCTCTTGCCAGTTGTGCGGTTGCGTGTGCAAATGTGCACCAAACTCCACCTGCGGAAATGCCTGTATCATATTACTGAACATATAGGCAATGGATTCTTTGTTGGCAATGCCAATGGTATCAGAAAGCGAAATTATTTTCACCTCCATGTCCACCATTTTCGAGGTCCAGTGCGAGGCAATCTCTGCATTCCATTCGTCACCATACGGGTTACCAAAACCCATAGATATATAAATAACCAACTCTTTGCCGTGTTGCTTACACAATTCCTGAATGCGCGCAACGGTTACCAAAGAATCAGCTATGCTGCTGTTGGTATTGCGTTGCTGAAATGTTTCTGATATGGAAAACGGAAAACCCAGGTACCTGATTTCTTTGTGTTTTACCGCCATCTCCGCTCCTTTTACATTGGCTACAATGGCCAGCAGTTTGGTTTTTGTGGCACTTAAATCCAAAGAAGCCAACACTTCTTCGGTGTCTCTCAGTTGCGGAATAGCCTTGGGCGACACAAAACTTCCGAAGTCGAGGGTATCAAATCCGGCCTGTAGCAAGAGGTTGAGGTACTTTATTTTAACGGGTGTTTCAATAAAATGTACAAAGCCCTGCATCGCATCTCTCGGACACTCAATGATTTTCATATTTTCAGCTATCAAATATTTCATTCAAAAATAGGAATAATGCTTTTAAAAAATACCTAACTTTGGCGTCCCATAAGGGAATTTGACTTTTATGACTACTATTTCGGATAACACCCACGAGGAAGTGAACAATGAAATTACTTCCGCTCCTACTACCAACCCGGCACATGAAAACATTGATGTGGAACTGGAAAACAAGTTGGATGAACATGACATGGCCTCGGCCCATGATCATGAAGAAGAAGAAATCACAGCCGACTTCAGCAAACATTCGCTGGAGCAACTGAATGAGGCGGCTGTTAAATCATCCAAATCAGACGATATACGCACGGCTCACCTGCTGCTAAAGGAAATGCGCACTTTCTTTGATAACCTGTACAGCAAAACATTCAACGAAGCCCTGCAACATTTTATTGAACAAGGTAACCTGCGTGATGACTTTGCTTTTAAAGACGAGTACTTGCGCAAAAGTTTTTACGAAGCATACCGTACCATACAGCACAGACGTGCCGAAATGAAAGCCCTTCAGGATGCTGAAAAACTGCGTAATCTGGAAGAAAAGAAAAAAGTACTGGCTGAAATACACGAACTCACCGAGAAGGATTTGAGTGATGTGGAAATGGTGCGCAAAAGCCTGGAACAACTGAAAGACTTGCAGAAAAAGTTCAAAGACATTCGCAACACCCCGATGGAAAGTCGTGAAGAGTTGTGGAGTACTTACCACGTTTACCTCAACCGCTTTTACGATAAACTCGATATTTACAATGAACTCATTACACTGGACCGTGAGAAGAACCTCGACCAGAAAATTGAGTTGATTAAAAAAGTGATGGAACTGGTGCAGGAACCCTCGCTCAATAAAGCACAAACCACACTGAACAAATACCACGAAGACTGGAAAAACATAGGCCCCGCGCCCAAAGAATCCAGTGAGGATATCTGGCAACGTTTTAAGGCCGCCTCAGATTTAGTGTATGAAAAAATTAACGCTTACCGTGCTGAAATGGATGGTAAACGGGAAGAAAACCTGGTGGCCAAAACTGCCCTGTGTGAAAAGGCTGAAAGCTTTATCACGTATGAAAGCGACAAAGCCAAAGAGTGGATTGCGAAAACCAAAGAACTGGAATCTTTATTTGAAGAATGGAGGGCTATTGGTCCGGTGCCCCGCAAGTTTAACCAATCCGTTTGGGACAGGTTTAAGCAGGCCTACAACCAGTTTTATACCAACAAAAACAACTACTTCAAGTTTCTGAACAATGAGCGCGCGGTAAACCTGAAAACCAAAACCGAGTTGTGCGAAAAGGCAGAGGAACTGATGAACAGCATTGAGTGGAACAAAGCCACCAAAGCTATTCTGGAATTGCAGGATCAATGGAAAAAATCGGGTCCGGTACATGAGAAACAATCCGATAAAATATGGAAACGTTTCCGTGCGGCTTGTGATACATTCTTTAACCGCAAAGCCGGTCATTTCGAACATCAGGTAAATGAGCAAAAGGAAAATCTGGTAGCAAAAACTGCTTTGTTGACTAAACTGGATGAACTCAAATCAAAAGACAATGTGGACGAAGTGCTGGCTGAAGTAAAAAGCATTCAGGCAGAATGGAACCGCATTGGTTTTGTACCTATGGCACAGAAAGAAGAAATGCAAAAACGCTACAACGAAGCATTAAACGCGATATACGGAGCCTTTAAAATGGTGAAGGATGAAATGCGCGCCAAGGAACAATCTTCTCAATACGAACTGATGGCTGCCTCGGGCGATGGTAAATTCAGGTTGCAAAAAGAAGAGCGTTTCCTGATGGATAAAATCAGAAAACTGAAAGGCGAACTGGCTACGGAACAAAACAACATGGGCTTTTTTGCCAACAGCAAAAACGCATCAAGTTTTATACAACAAATTGAGAACAACCTCAAGAATACCCGTGCTGAAATAAGCAAACTGGAGGAGAAACTCAAAATGGTTCGCGGCCACCTGCGCAACAATACTACTGCGTAATGAGCCTGCTGCAAGGATTAACACTTGCTTCCCGTTACGTTACCCACCGATTAAACAGTACATCTGTTCAGGTACTGCACTCGCCTTTTGTTTACCGGCTGTATACGGAGTGCATTAAAAAAGACCAGGACGGAAAGGCATTTGCTCCCATTGAACAACTGCGCCACACCTTGCTGCACGACCAACGCCTGCTCTCCTATCCCGACCCGGGCTCAGGTTCGCACATGGCCAAAAACAATGCCTCGCGCACGGTGCAACACATTGCTAAATACAGTTTAAAACCTGCAGCACAAGCCCGCCTGCTGTACCGATTGGTCAGTTATTTTGCTCCTGCTAATGTATTGGAGCTTGGCAGCAGTTTAGGTATAAGCACCTGCTACATGGCAGCCGCCTTACCCGCTCAGGCAAAGTTACACACCGTAGAAGGTGCAGCACCTGTAGCGGCCTTGGCACAGGCCTATATTGAACAATTGGGATACAGCCAACAGGTACACCTTACTGAAGGGTTATTTGATGAGGTACTGCCCGCACTCCTGCCCGCACTTAACTCTGTTGACTTGGCTTACATTGACGGTAATCACCGGTATGCGCCCACCGTTGATTACGTAAAACAACTGCTGCCCTACCTGCACAACAACAGCGTGGTTATTTTAGATGACATCTACTGGAGCAAAGAAATGCAACAAGCCTGGCAGCAGGTAAAACAATTGCCTCAGGTAACGGTGAGCATTGATTTGTTTCACTTTGGCTTACTCTTTTTTCGAAAAGAACAGGTGAAGGAACACTTTATTTTAACGATGTAAACTGTTTTTGTGGTTGGCGAGGACGCCAACCACTTACAGGAAAAGTTGCTAGTAAGGATATTTAATACTTACTACTGCTTTACTAAAATGCCGGGTGCAGGATAAATATCCTGCGTAAAAACGCTGCTTTAATTAAAATTTCATGGAAGAAGGGAGGATGAATATCCTCACTGACGGGAGGGCAATGCGGCTGCTGCCCTACACTACCAATCCTCCCTCTTCAGGAATCGATAATATTTGACTTGATTTATTGAGTTTGTACTAAACAAAATAAGGGTATCTCCATAAATGTTATATGAGGTAACATTATCGTTGAGCCGATTTATGTCAATAGCTGAGACAGGATACTTTCGCAAAATGGTATTGTTAGACACATTTTGATGTAATGAAATCGGAAGATAAAATCTGGTAAATTGTCTATACTGATTTGTCGAATAAACGCCTCTTATAATATCTTCATTTATTCTAATGTAGATACTATCAGCCTTAAAAATATAATAATATGCAATACCAGCAGTATCTATTGATTCCCTACCAACAATTGATGCGACAGATAGTAATTTCCAAGTAGTCCCACTTAAGAGCGTATCATTATTATTTGGTGGTTGTTGCTGCGCGGTTTTGCACTGAACAAAAAGAATAAACGAAAATACAATTAGGTATCGCATAATATCTCAAGGTGTGTGATAAATGGTACACTTCCCTACCTATAGATTATCAAATTTGAGTGGAAGAAAATTAACCCATTTAACATCAAAAAAGTAACGTCTTTTAACGCGGGAATTTCGAAATAGAACTAAATATTTTTTATTTGACTCGTAATATATTGTGAGTTCAGAATTACGATAGCCAAAGATTCCTTTCTTAAACACGGTTATAGGCAATTGCCCTTTCCCTATAACCGAATAAAATGTTATAAGTGTGTCTTCAGAAGAAGAGGTTCCTGATTTAAACAAGAGCTTATCTTCATAATAAACTTCAAATTTTTTGCACTCTTTTAAGTTTATGTACATCTTTAGACTATCACTATTTATTGTATTCTGGCTTAACCCACAAAATGATAAAAGTAAGAATACTAATAATAAAGTTGATTGCTTCATATTCTATAATTATTTATCTCTTTTAATCCTTTGCTATCCCCAGTCTGTGACTATTGATGTTCTTATTAGTTCAGTTGGTTTCAAAACTCTTAAACCCCTGAACCATCTCTTCCACCACATCACTGGCCAGCGAATTCTTGTGGCAAAACAAAACTTTAGGTTTATCTGTATTTACAACATTCTCACTCATATTTAAACCCTTATCCTTGCAAACCATATCATCAAAAATATCCTACCTGAGGGGTATTCATAGCTGACTGTGCAACAATCTAATCAAAAGGAAGATTATCAGACCAAGTTGGCACATATCTATACCTACGTTTATGTATAAATGACTCTTCTATTCGCAAGGGAATTCCTTCTTTGTATTCAATTCCTATTTCAAAATGTTCCCAACCAAACCAGTATTTTCGTTTTATCCATAAGTTTAAATGAGCAACATTATTTCTTACAAGTCTGGACTTAAGTACCATAAATTCGGTTCTATAAGCATGATTGGTACCTTTACTTTTTTCAGATCGAAATTCCATAACAACTGAATCAAAATCGAAACTTCTTCCGGTCGTAAACCTAAAATGTCTATTTAGTTCAAAAGTTTCAAATCTTACTAGTATCTCTTCTTGGCAATACCCCCCTGTCCAATAAAACATTAGTGTTAAAGTAAACAATAATTGTAAAAATAGCTCACCCTTTATCTTTTTTATCAAAACCATTTCTTTAGAATTTATTTTTTCTTTACCCCATGTCTGTGACTAAGGATAATCTTAATAGTTCAATTGGTTTCAAAACTCTTAAACCCCTTTGCCAACTCTTCCACCACATCACTGGCCAGCATGGTTTCAACGGTTTGTTTTTGTAAAGCTAAATCTGCTGCATGGCCGTGCAGGTAAACACCGAGTATAGCTGCATCTTTGGGGGAGTAGCCTTGAGCCAGTAAAGCTGTAAGTACTCCCGTTAGCACATCTCCGCTCCCGCCCTTGGCTAAACCCGGGTTGCCCGTAGCGTTAAAATGTACTTCTCCATCAGGGCAAACCACAGCAGTGTGTGCACCTTTTACTACTACATAAAGTTGGTATTGTGCAGCCAGTGCTTTGGCTTTTTCCAATCGTTCTATGCTGTTGGTGCAGGTACCGCACAAACGTTCCAGTTCTTTGACGTGCGGGGTAATAATGCTTTGTTGGGGCAGATAATACGCACCTGCTTCGGCTATGATGTTGAGGGCATCGGCATCCAATACAACAGGTAATTGCAGTTGAGGTAATAAGGTGAGCAACGCCTGTTGTACTTCCTTACTTTTACCCAAGCCCGGCCCTATGCCTGCGGCTTTAAATGGTGTTAAATCAATTCCTGCCATGGTACCGTGAGCACTGGTAGCAAACATAGCCTCAGGTACGGTTTGCAATAACAAGCTGCGTTCTGATGCGGGAATAAATACTGAGAGCAAACCGCAACCGCTGCGCAAAGCTGCCTTGGCACTCATTACCGCTGCACCTGCTTTGTCTTCACTACCGGCAATTAACAGCGCATGTCCGAAAGTGCCTTTATGGTCAAACTTATGTCGGGGTTTGTAAATTTTGCGAGCGGCATTTACATCCGTATAAAAATTTGTGGTGTTTAGCTGTTGTTCAAAGTCGGCATGCAAACCAATATCCAGCAGTACAAAATCTCCTACATAAGGATACGATTCAGCAAACATAAAACTGTAAGCCGGGGCCTGAAACTTTAGGGTGTACTGCGCTTTAATAATAGCGTGTTGATTACGCAAAGGCTCATCAACAAACAAACCGGAAGGCACATCCACCGCTACAACCGTTGCTCCGGAGGCATTGATGTGTTCTATCACCTGAGCCGCATCACCTGAAGTAGGTTTGTTTAAGCCCGTACCAAAGAGTGCATCTACCACCACTGCATTTTGCGGAATGGCAGGTAAATGCGCTTTATCTATCAAGGCATAAGCAGTATGGTTCAAAGACCGGTAGCGTTGTTCATTAATAGTAAAGTCAGCAGAATAAGAAGCAGCTGCCAACACATGTACCTGCACGTTCGCTCCTTTCTCGTGCAGCATTCGGGCAATCACTAAGCCGTCACCACCGTTGTTACCATTGCCACAAAAAATGACGTAAGGCTGTGTATTGGCAAACTTCTGCCACAACCAATCAGCACATTGGCCTGCTGCACGTTCCATTAACAGTACTGAACTAATGGGCTCATTACTGATGGTAAACGCATCCCATGCGCTCATCTGAGGTGCGGTGGGCATTTTCATGGCAGTGTGGTGCGGGTTTCTTTTTTGAATTCAAACCTGAGCTTTCCTTTGGTGTAAAAGGGTTTATCCCCTGGAGCAGTTTTTAAAACCGGACTATACATACGCAAGGTGTCATTGTTCAATTCCCAAAGATACAAATCAGTGAGGGAATCTTTACCCATCAACATCACGGGTTCATTGGCAAAACCGGCCATGTCGCCATTAATAAAAATCTCGTATTTGTTGTACACGGGCCAAGTGTTTATGCTGCCTTCATTGTTCATGGATATCATGTTTAAACCACCCGTTTCGCGGTAGTTGCCACTAAGCAAGCAGTTGCGCATTAACCTTTTAAACGCGGTTGAATATTGACCATCGTACTGCAACAATTCCTTATCCGCTTTTTTGAAACGGTAAATTTGTTTGAGTGTGGGGTCATCCAAAATGAGCATGTCCTTTTCAGCATTATACACCAGCAACAAATCGTCTGAGTTTTCTCCTTGTGTGAGCCATATGGAATCACCGCTTAGTCGAATACCGAGATGAGCTGTTTCCAAATCCTGATTAATAAACACCATAGAATCGGGTTGATGGGCATCATAAATCAACTCCGTACAATACCAATACCCGTTGGTGTCCCAGTACATTCCATTGTCGCAGGCCCAGTTTATAAGCGTTTCACACACCCAGTTGCCTTGTAATTGGCTGCGCGTTACCTGGTGTTTTTCTGTGACACTTGGCTTACAGGAAAAAAATAAAAACGGCAAAAAAATGAACAGACAAAAAACGCGCATTAAAAAAGGTCTTTTAAATTCACTTTTGTTTTAACGTCAACCTTAAAGCGTTTTGGTATAATGCCCGCACTGCATTTTACTTTTCCTTTCAAACCAAATTCTGTTTTTTGAGAAAAAAGTGAGCCCAAAGAACCCATTAAACCTTTTAGTTGGTCAATATCTGTTTCCAGGTAAATGCTGTGGTAGCCATCAGAGTTCTTAGTAATTTTTATTTTTTTATCGCTGTATGCTTTGCCCAGCACCTTGTCGTTAAGGTACACTTCAAAATTGAGGTTCTTCACTTTTAAGGCAAATGCATTGGGATTTTTAATTTTGAGGTCAAGTACCAAACCCACCTTTCCCGATTCGGTGTTTTTAAAATTCACTGATTTCACTTCAGTTAACAAAGGTGCTTTTACCTTGCAACCCGCTGAAACTATCAGTAACATGGTCATTAGTATCAGAATATTTTTTCTCATGGTGCTCAAAGATAAGGAAAATACTTACCTGTGTAAAAGACGCTTGCTGCCGTATATCGCGCAGATTAAATAATTCATACAGGTATAGCTATATTTGCGCCCTTTAGCATGAAACAGTATTTAACGCACCCTATTTTCAGCCTGATTGGTCAGGAAGCCGACCGTATGCAACTTTCCTGTTACGTGGTAGGCGGCTTTGTGCGCGATTTACTGCTTAAACGCCCATCTAAAGACGTGGACATTGTAGTGCTGGGCGATGGCATTGACCTGGCTTATGCTGTAGCTTCAAAACTGAAGGGCAACCCCAAGGTGAACTTTTTCAAAAACTTCGGCACCGCCATGATTAAGTCGGACGACTGGGAGATTGAATTTGTAGGAGCGCGTAAAGAATCGTATGCACACCACTCCCGCAAACCGGTAGTGGAACCCGGCACACTGGAAGACGACCAGAACCGCAGAGATTTTACCATCAACGCTATGGCCATCAGTTTGAATGCCGGTTCTTTCGGAACATTGATAGACCCGTTTAACGGAGTGCAACATCTGGAAAAGAAACACATTGTAACTCCGCTGGCACCTGACATTACCTTTAGTGACGACCCTTTGCGCATGATGCGGGCCATACGTTTTGCCACCCAGCTTGATTTTACTATGGCTCCTGAAACGCTGGAATCCATTACCCGGAATGCCGAGCGTATTAAGATTGTATCCATGGAGCGCGTTACGGATGAATTGAACAAAATCATATTGTCGCCTGTACCTTCCATTGGTTTCAAACACCTGTTTAACACCGGCCTGCTTCAGCTCATTTTCCCTGAACTGGCCAATATGCAAGGCATTAAGGTGATTAACGGCAAAGCTCACAAAGACAACTTTTACCACACCATTCAGGTGCTCGATAACATTGCGACCGAAACCAATGACTTGTGGTTACGCTGGGCTGCCATTTTGCACGACATTGCCAAACCTGCCACCCAACGTTTTGTGCCCGGTGAAGGTTGGACCTTTCACGGACATGAGGACCGCGGGGCCCGTATGGTATCCGGAATTTTCAGGCGGCTGAAGTTGCCCATGAACGAAAAGATGAAACTGGTAGAGAAACTGGTGTTGCTGCATTTACGGCCAAAATCACTGGCAGAAAGTGAAGTGACCGATTCGGCCATGCGCAGACTTTTATTTGAAGCCGGTGACGATATGGACGGGTTGTTTATTCTGTGCCGTGCTGATATCACTTCCAAAAATGCCGAGAAAGTGGCCCGCTACAAAAAAAATCTGGCTGAGGTAGAAGAAAAAATTAAGGAAGTGGAATCGCGCGACCGTATACGCAACTGGCAACCACCCGTTACCGGAGAAGACATTATGAAATCCTTTGACATTGGCCCCTGCAAAGAGGTTGGCCTCATTAAAAACGCTATACGCGATGCCATTTTAGATGGTGATATACCCAACTCCAGAACCGAAGCACTGGCTTTGATGAAAGCTGTGGGAGAACAAAACGGATTACTCATTAAAACAGAATTGAACTGAACCAAAGAACAAATTTTGAGTTCAACGTAATAAATCAGAAATTTGCACAAAATTACAACGCATGGCAGTTTATAAATTTAAGGTTTGGTTTGAAGACTACGAAGACGTAGTTCGTGTGATTGAAGTAAAGAGCACCCAAACGTTTCTTGATCTCCACAACGCTATTCAGGACTCTGTGGGGTTTGATAAATCTCAACCGGCTTCCTTTTACATAAGTGACGACCAATGGAAAAAGGGACTGGAAATTACCCTGGAACAAATGGGCGATGAAGACGATGATGAGGCTCCCCTGCTCATTATGAAACAAACCCGTTTGTGCGATGTAATCAACGACCCTCACCAGAAATTTGTGTACATTTTTGATTTTATCGAAATGTGGACTTTCTGCGTGGAGCTTACTGGCATCAATATCAAAGAAGACCCCAAAGCCAAATATCCCGTTTGTATCAAATCAACCGGTATGTCGCCCAAGCAATATGATAAAGTGGCACGTTTTGGTTTTGTAGAAGACAACGAGTTTGACGAAATCACCAAAAACTACCTGCTCAAATCAGACGACCTGCCAACCGGCATTGCTGAAAGCGAAGACGATGAGCAGGGTGCAGCAGCTGAAGATGATGAATTTGGCAGCGATGAGTTTGGTGTTGATGACGAGGATAGCCGCTTTTAATTGGCCTGTGCTCCTTTGAAAGCACAAAAACTTCCTATTTTACTTGTTATCTCCGGCCCCACGGGTTCAGGCAAAACAGCTTTAGCTATACAATTGGCCAAACATTTTGGCACCCACATTCTATCAGCCGATTCGAGACAGTTTTACAAAGAAATCAGTATAGGCACTGCTAAACCTACGGCTGACGAGCAACAAGCCGCACCGCATCATTTTATTGATTCGCTTTCCATTCATGATATTTATACCGCAGGCGACTATGAACGTGATGCACTCGCACTGCTAAATCAGTTGTTTCAAAAGCACAACATCGTAATTCTTTGTGGAGGCTCAGGGTTATTTGTAAAAGCCGTTTGTGAAGGATTGGATGACCTGCCAAAATCTGATGAAAAAATTCGCAATGAACTGATTGCGTTATACAAAAAAGAAGGAATAATTCCTTTACAGGAAAAATTAATTCAACTGGATCCACAGTATGCTGCGGTGGTTGACCTCAACAATCCCAACAGAGTAATGCGGGCTTTGGAAGTTTGCCTGAGTACCGGAAAACCCTACTCAGCGTTTTTGGGTAAACAAGCTGCTCCCCGCCCTTTTCGTGTGGTGAATATTGGTATTGACATTTCGCGCGAGGAACTTTATTCGCGCATCAACCTGCGGGTAGATAAGATGCTGGAGCAAGGGCTGGAAGATGAAGCAAGATCTGTGTATCCTTTCAAGCAGTTAAGCTGCCTCAATACCGTAGGTTATCAGGAATTTTTCGACCACTTCGATGGCCTGATGACGCGTGAGCAAGCCATTGAAAAAATTAAACAACACAGCCGCAACTACGCCAAAAAACAAATGACCTGGTTCAGGAAATCTACCGACATACAGTGGTTCCGTCCTCAGGATATGGATAAAATTGTGGCCCATGTAACTGAACAAAGCAATATTTTTGCACCCAATAATTTATAACCATGTTCGAAATGCTCACTTCAGCTGATGCTTTGATAAGCCTCTTTACCCTTACCATAATGGAAATTGTATTGGGTATTGACAACATCATTTTCATTTCCATTGTTACCGGAAAACTCCCCAAAGCACAACAGCCCAAAGCACGCAGCATAGGGGTGTTACTGGCACTGGGCATACGCATAGTATTGTTGATGGCCATCAGTTGGATTATTGGACTGGTAGAGCCGGTAATTACTTTGCCCTTGCCTATGGAAGGAAATGAATTAAGCTGGAGAGACATCATTTTGCTGGCCGGTGGTTTATTTCTGTTGGCCAAAAGCACCATGGAAATAAACGATAAACTGGAAGGTGAAAAACACCACGATGATAAAAAAGCCAAAGCTACCTTTGCCTCTGTGGTAATGCAAGTAGTGGTGCTGGACATTGTATTCTCTTTCGACTCCATCATTACCGCAGTTGGCTTAGCGCAACACGTAGAGATTATGATTGCTGCTGTAATTATCTCCATGATTATTATGCTGGCAGCTGCCCCCCGCATCAGTTCATTTATAGAAAAACATCCTTCCATCAAAATGCTGGCCCTCTCCTTCCTGTTGATGATTGGTATGCTGCTGGTAGCTGAAGCCTTCGAAATGCACGTACCTAAAGGATATGCCTACTTTGCTATGGCCTTCTCCTTACTGGTAGAAACCCTCAACATACGCATGCGCAAAAAATCAAAACCGGTAGAACTGCGCGATACGCCTAAGGCGGAGTAATAGAATAAATAGTTCACTATGAAAGTCAAATCTGTTATCTTTTTAGTAATTACTTTTATCACTTTACTATTGAGCAAAGTATTTGGACAGGAATTTCCTATTGGAATATTTGCTGGGCAATTGAGAGCTTTCGGCATGTCGGCTTACTCACATAGTGATAGTGTATTTATTAAGAAATGGCAGAATAAAAAGGATACATCTTTTTATGTTGTTCCAATGAAAAAGAGCAATAAATTTATAATGAATAACATTGAGTATTCAGTAGTTTACTCAACGCAAAAAACGCCTCACTCTCTTCTTATCTATTCGATAAAAGACTCCATTGAATTAATCAAGCTAACTAATATATCTTCAACCAGAAAAATAGATTGGGAAGTTCAAATTACTTCGACTTACGCAAGTAACGGTCAACCATATAAATACAGAATTTACTATTACGACACTAATAATGTATACTCCTATCCTTTTTACCCTGACTCAATAAAAGGCTTTAAAAACGACAGGGATAAAAATATTTTTTTTATGAAGCATGGGATTGATTATATATTTTATCCTTACAATTCAACATGGATTTCATGGATTCGTGAAAAAGGTAAATGGAAAAATGGGAAACTTGTTAAATATAGAAAATATAGACCTTCACAAAAGGAATTTAAAATTTTTTATTGGTCAAGGAATTATTAATTGTTTCCTTAGCAATGCTGAGTTTCCTTTTCTTCTCTGTGCAATCTGTGAAAATCAGTGGCTGCTCACTCCTACTGAGCTCGCAGCTTCACTTCGTTTTCCTTAGAGTAAAAACTCGTTACTGGCTTTGCTCTTTATTTCACCGGAAACACAATCTCTGTAAGCCATTTGGCAGTATCTTTTTCCATCATGGGGTCGGTTACATAAATTTCCATGGGGTAACCGTTATTTTCCATCTTGTTGTTTTTGATGTAATCAAATGCCGCATAATACACAGGTTCAGTTTTAGAATAATCTCCGTAATATTTTACCACCAACACTTTTGAGCCCGGCAACTCATGAAATTTAACTTTGCCTTCATCTTTTCCTTTAGCAGCAACCGGCATGGCCGCTTCCATATCTGCTGAAGCAGTTTCGTAAGCATAATAAATAGTCATTGGTGAACCTATGGGTTCCATTTTATTTGCGCCCAATGTTTTGCCAATGGTAGCAAACCAATTTCCGAATTTTTCTCCGGAGAGGTCGGTGAATTTTACGGTTTCGCGAATACCTGCCACCACAGTTGCCGGCATTTCGCGCATCTCAAAATTAAAACCCAAAATGGTTGCTGCATCACCACCCGCAGGGGCAGCTTCGGCTACTTCTTTCATTTTAGCCAAACCTTTTTCATAGTCTTTTCCAATCCTGCCGTCCATAAATAAGCCAATGTAACGGGCAATGGGGTTCATGCCCATATCAGTATCCAGGGTCCATTTCACTAAAACACCTGAATCATTCGGAGTGAAAAAATATTCGGCATACGAAGAACCCATGCCTTCAAAATCCATCTGTGTTTTGATGTATTCATTTTCTTTAATTTCTAAAATGGTGAGCTTACCGTTGCCTACGTCTTTGTGCTCACTTTTCCAGGTGTACCAAGCACCCGAACCAATAGCAGTTTCTCCGCTGAAGGTCCATTCCGTTTTGGGGTCAATACCATGCCAGGGCGACCATTTCTCCCATTGCTTCAAATCGTTCACTAAAGGAAAAACTGTGGCAGCGTTTGCACTCATCTGAAGTGAGCGTTCCACATGAACTTTTGCAGGTATCAGGTACGATACAATGATGATTAAGAGCACTACAATGCCCGTAATTTTTAAAATTTTCATATGCGATTAAATTATAAGTTTAGGGTAAAGGTAAAAAAAAATCCGATACACGCAACCGTTAGCTAATAGCCAGTTGGCGGTTCAGTTCCTTCAGGTAATCAACGGTATGCAGCAGGCGGTTGCCGTACCAACTAAAGAGTTCACCGTCCACTAAAAGCAGGCGCGCACCCGGACAAATCATTTTTAGTTCCTGCATATGCTCTTCCTTAAACGGATAAGGTTCAGAGGAAAGTAAAATTACATCAGGGTCAAGTGCCGAAATATCTGCCGGTGTAAGTTGCGGGTACCTTTTATAATGCTCATGGGGCAACACATTTTCCCATCCGGCAGCGGTTATCATACTGCCAATAAACGTATCATTTGCCGCAGCCATAAAAGGATCGCGCCAAATAAGGTAAAGCACGTGCAAAGGCATTGCAGATGTTTTAAGCTCTTGGAACTGCTTGTGTATTGCTCTACTAATTTGTATTGCTTCTGCTGTTTTTCCTGTTAAATCTCCCACCCTTTTAATCATATCAAGTGCATCACTCAACTGTTGAATATCGCTCATCCACACAGGAAATTCTTTTTCCAGTTCTTCAATCTGGCTGCGTTCGTTTTCCTCTTTGTTCCCTATAATTAAATCAGGTTGTAACTCCCGTATTTTATCCAACTTCAGTTTCTTCGTTCCGCCAATGCGGGGTTTGCTTTGATGCTTATCCGCAGGGTGAATGCAGAACAGCGTTTGGCCCACTACTTCTTCATCTAAACCTAAAGCATACAACAACTCTGTTTGTGAAGGCACCAATGATACAATCCGCTTGGGCACATCCGGCACCTGTAGCATACGCTGCATTTGGTCGGTAACCACCCGCATATTTAAAGCTCGTTTACTTCGTACATGTCCAATCGCCTGTCTTTCCAATTGAGTACGGTGCCGGTGTTTCGGGCACGTTCCAACGCGGCCAAGTCAAGGTCGGCAATAACCACCGTTTCAATATTGGTGCTGCACTCTCCGGCAATAGCATCAGGCGGAAAAGCAAAATCGCTGGGTGTATAAATACCCGATTGTGCATAGTTGATGTCCATGTTTTCTACCGAAGGAATATTGCCTATGGTTCCGGCTGTAGCCACAAAAATCTGGTTTTCAATGGCGCGTGCCTGCGCACAATACTTCACCCGTAGGTAGCCGTGTTTTTCATCAGTACTAAAGGGAACAAAAATAATCTTCGCTCCTTTTTGGCAGGCTATACGGGCAGCTTCAGGAAACTCAATATCGTAACACACGTTAATGGCTACTTTGCCGCAATCGGTATTAAATACTTTTATTTCATTACCCGGTCTTACCCCCCACCACTTGGCCTCGTTGGAAGTAATGTGAATTTTGTATTGTTTCTCATAACTGCCATCGCGCTTAAACAGGTAGCTGATGTTGTACAGGTGATCGTTTTCAATTTGCAGGTGCGTACCTGCGATGATGTTGATGTTGTACTCTACAGAAAGGCGCGAAAAAAGGTTCACATAATCCTCAGTGTACTCATCCAGTTTACGTATACTGTCCTCCGGACTCATGCCTTTGTAGTCAATCAATGAAAGGAGTTGCGTGGTAAACAGTTCAGGAAACAAGGCAAAGTCTGATTTGTAGTTAGAGGCCACATCGGTAAAATATTCACATTGCTGCGCGAAGTCCTCAAAGGAATTAATCTTTCTCAGCTCGTACTGAATGCAACAGATACGCACCTTTTTCATCAACACACTGGTTACACGTGTTTCAGGGATATAATCGAGGTTGTTCCATTCCAGTAATACAGCATATCCTTCTGATTCGTGGTCTTCAGGGAAATAGTCTTTAATAATGCGCTGAATAGTGAAACCCTGAGACAGTTGAAAAGTGAGCACGGGGTCTTTAACTTTTTTCTCCAGCACGCGCTTGATGTAAGCTCTCACGCCAAACTCTTCAGAATGCAGATGGAAGTTAGGCAAGCGACCACCTATTAAAATCTGCTTCAGGTTAAGGTCGGTGCACAGCTGCCTGCGCATTTCGTATAAACGCCTGCCAATTTTTAATCCCTGAAACTCGGGGTGCACCATGGCTTCAATGCCGTAGAGCGTATCGCCTTCAGAATCGTGGTTGGTAATGTAACCATTGTCGCATATTTCTTTCCAGCTGTGATCGTCTTCGTATTCGTCAAAATTGATGATTAAACTGGTGGCTGAACCTACAATCTCACCTTCGTATTCAATAATCTGCATCCCCTCAGGAAAAATGGAATGCTGACTGCGCAACATGGCTAAAGTCCAAGGCTCCGCACCTTTAAAACAGATTTCAGATAATCGTATTATTCCCTGAAAATCCTCAGGTATAGCGGTACGTTGTATAATTAGTGGTCTTCTGCGTTGTGTTTTCTTCATGCCTTCTCGTTAAGTTTGCGAACCGAAACAGATATTTTTACGAACAATGCAAAGCTATAAGGAAATAATAGAAAAAGCGTGGGAACAACGTGAATTGTTAAATGACAGCGAAGTTCAGCAAGCCATACGGGCACTTATTGAAGACCTGGACAAAGGCACCATTCGCGTGGCTGAGCCGGTAGAAGGTGGCTGGCAGGTGAATGAGTGGGTAAAAAAAGGAGTTATCCTGTACTTCCCTATTCAGAAAATGAAAACTCTGGAAGCCGGTCCGATGGAGTTTTACGACAAGATGGAACTGAAACGTAACTATGAACAGCTGGGTGTGCGGGTTGTACCGCATGCGGTGGCACGTTACGGAGCCTATTTAGCCAAAGGAGTTATACTGATGCCTTCGTATGTGAACATTGGTGCATATGTAGATTCTGGTACTATGGTAGATACCTGGGCCACGGTAGGCAGCTGTGCACAAATAGGTAAAAACGTGCACCTGAGCGGTGGTGTTGGCATTGGCGGAGTGTTAGAACCCGTGCAGGCAGCTCCTGTAATTATTGAAGACGGTTGTTTTATAGGTTCACGCTGTATAGTGGTGGAAGGTGTGCGCGTAGGGAAAGAAGCGGTACTGGGAGCCGGTGTTACCATCACACAATCAACCAAAATAATTGATGTAACCGGAGACAAGCCAATAGAATACAAAGGGTATGTTCCTGAACGTTCAGTTGTAATTCCTGGTTCGTATACTAAAAAATTCAGTGCCGGAGATTTTCAGGTACCCTGTGCACTTATCATAGGCCAGCGCAAAGCCAGCACCGATTTAAAAACCTCCCTCAACAATGCCCTGCGCGATTACGATGTGGCTGTATAAGTAAACATATGACAAGCTCCCAACCTATTCATGTGGCCTTTGATGCCAAAAGAATGTTCCTGAATTATTCAGGATTGGGCAACTACAGCCGTACCTTGTTTAAAAATCTGCTGCAGCACCAAAGCGGTTTTTATTACCATTTGCTCACACCGGAAATCGGACAAAATGAGCAGATGAACTTTTTGCAACAGCACCTATCAGGCGTGGATATCCATACCCCAAAAGCATTTAAAAACCTTTGGCGCATATTCCCTCCTGCTTCCTTGTTTACAGAAAACAAAGTGCGCATCTTTCACGGATTAAGTAATGAGTTACCGTTTAATATTCGAAAATCAGGAACCCGAAATGTGGTAACTATACATGATGTTATTTTTCTGCGTTATCCGGAGTTGTATAAACCCATTGACCGAAAAATATATACCTACAAAACAAAAAAAGCCTGTGCTGATGCCGATGTAATTATTGCTGTAAGCGAACAAACCAAAAACGACCTTGTTTACTTTTTGCAAATTCCGGCTGAGAAAATACGCGTGATTTACCAGAGTTGTGATGAAGTATATGCCCACAAAGCCACCCCGCAAATGCTGGAAGCCGTGCGCACCACTTACCATTTACCGAAGGAGTTTATGTTATATGTGGGCACTATTGAACCGCGTAAAAACCTGCTTTCTATTGCACAGTCCATGAAATTACTAAAGGGCAAAGTCACCTTACCTTTGGTAGTAATAGGCCGCTCCACCGACTATAAACTCAAAGTAGTTCGCTACCTGAAAAACTTCTCCCTCGACAACAAAATGTTGTTTCTCGAAAATGTGCCCCTCAACCACATGCCGGCAATTTTCCAACAGGCCAGGTGTTTTATTTACCCCAGCACTTTCGAAGGTTTTGGTATTCCTATTATTGAAGCCTTGTACAGCAACACACCTGTAATTACGAGTAGCGGTGGGTGTTTTACTGAGGCCGGTGGACCCAAGACAATTTATACCCGTGCCGGTGATGTATTGCAACTGGCGGAGGCGATGGAAACACTTACTACTGATACTAAGTTGCAAGAAACCATGAAAACCGAAGGCCAAAAATATGTGCAGCGGTTTAACGGCAGCAACACATCAGCAGAGCTTGCTGCCTTGTACAGGGAAATGGCCTGATTTCTCAGGCTGAAATTAAAAAAACTATAAAGGCTATGGTGGCTATAAACGGCAACACCTTGGTAAGAAAATGTACAATGTAATCTGTATTGGTAATGGAGCGGATATCCTTGTAATACCACCAGCGAACTGCCAACATAATACTGCCTGAAACAATGGCACAGCGTATCACAGGTTCAATACTTTTGACTGCTTCATTTGAAATGAGCAATATGGCTGCAAGCGAAATGAGTGAAGCATGACCCGTAACTGTCCAAAAGTTTTGTTCATCTTTACTGAACATATGCGTAAAAACCGGCACATCATCTTCCAATTGAGTGTTTACCTCATCCGCATCTTCCTTATTGAAACTGTAGTTATCCGCAACATTTAACGGATTTTGGTTTAAGAGGTAGCACAGGTGATAATAAAGCGTGGGCAATTCCTTTGACATCTTGTGCGGCACTTCAAAAAAATTCTCAATGCACACTGAAAAAAACTCCGAGGGATTCGTAGCAGCGTATTCCCGAAGAAAATCAATTTTCCCGTTTCGCATGTGGTGCAAGGCTTCCGCTCCCCTTTCTTCCCAATCTTCAAAATACGCGTGCACACGAGTATCGGAGTCACCGGTTCGTTCAGTTTGCAAACGCAGCATGTGAGCAAATTCATGTAAACCCAGGTTATAAGTATCTTCACTATCCTGATATCCCTCTTCAAAATGTTTCCAGCTCAGGTGCACCACTCCGTTTCCCATGGTGAGTCCGCGCACCCATTTTCCCAACAGGCGGCTGTAAAAAATATCAGCATAGAGTACTACTCCGTTTAACAAAGAAATATTGGGCTCCTTTAATCCGAATGTGAGTTGAGCTATACAGGCACATATTTGCCTTTTCATATCGGTGGTTACTTCAAAGTCTTCACGCGTAATAATGTCAAGCCCCAGTTCTATCTCGCGGGTACGGAATATAAAATGGTGCTTACCCTCCGGATTGAGTTTACTGAAAAACGGATTCTTATTATGAAGCAATTGACTGTACTCCTCCAGAATCGAGGGGTGTACCACTTCCAACTCCGATTCCTGATCAGGTCGGGCTACATGAAAGTACCTCACATATGCCCAAAGAAAAACCAACAGATAAACCCAGACTTCAACCATTGAAACGGGAAATTACCTGTTTGCACTTAAATGGCCAAATAAGAAAACAGAAGTTTACATCTTCTGCAAAAACTCTGTGCGCAGCACAATGCTCATCTTCTCTACCCTGCAATCCACTTCATCTTCGTCATCGGTGAGTTTGATATTTTTTACCACTGTGCCTCTTTTTAAGGTAAGTGATGAACCTTTTACTTTCAGATCTTTAATGAGTTTAACAGTATCTCCGTCATTTAATAAGGTACCGTTGCTATCTTTAACTTCCATAATGCAATGTTATTTTTCGGGGCAAAGCTACTTTTATTTCAGTACATGAACTGATACTTTTTTTAGTGCCTGCATTTCGTACTTTTGATTGATGGCAAAACGGTGGTTCATTCTTTCACTTCTGCTTTTATCTGCTTTTTTAACCGAAGCGCAGCACCCTTATTATTATAGCCTGAACGAAGAAAACGGCTGGCCCTCCAACGAAACGTACCGACTGGCACAGGACAGTGCAGGTTATATTTGGATTGGCTGCAGTGCCGGTTTATACCGCTACAACGGCATAAGTTACAAAGCATACACCAACAGCGCCATGAACAGTAAGGCCATATCAGGCTTGCGTTTTGACCGAAAGGGTCAACTGTGGTGCTACAACTTTACCGGACAAATTTTTTGTGTAAAGAACAACTCCTTACAGCTTTTTAAAGACTACAGCAAAGTGTGTAAATCATACCCCAGATTTACATTTGATCAATCAGGGAACATATGGATAACTGCTGATTACCTGATCGAAGTGTATAATCCGAACGGGCAGTTAATTCATGTATTCAACAAAAAAACAGACAATCGAAATCAACCGATTATGTGGCTGGAAACAGAGTGCGACCGGCAAGGTAATGTTTTCATACATTCTGCTACTTCAAAGTTGTGGGTATGGAAATCAGGTAAGCTCAAACTAATCAGCAATTCACAGAGTGAAAAATTAATCAATAACCGAGGTGTATTCAGATTTATCAACAACGAATTATTTCTGATTATTGAAATTAACCCTGCAAGAAAATACCAGTTGTGGAAAATGGATCCGGGAGGCGTATCACTCAGCCGAGAACTAAAACTAACACATCCCAATGACCTCATTTATTCCATAACATCAGTACCCGGAAACGAATTGTTTGTGCTCAGCTCAACAGGCGTAATCAGGATGAATAACGCTTACGAACCTATAGGAGACAAACCTATGTTTCCTGAGGAAAAAATCTCCGATATGCTTATTGACCGCGAAGGAAGTTATTGGTTCAGCAGTTTGCAAAATGGCGTTATGGTTATTCCGTCTATTGATTTGAATATATACAACAACAGCAACTCACTGTTGAAAGACGATAACATCAGTACATTAAAAAAATCAGGTACTAATGAAATTATACTGGGTACTTATAAAGGTGATTTGTTTCGTTTGAACAGCATCACAGGAAAAATAGATCCTTACCTGAAAAGTTCTTCACCCGTATACCGTCATGTAAGAAAAATCAAGCAATACCGGGGCAATACCTACATTGCCCGCGGTGCTTTTAATATAGATGAAAAAAGCAAAGAACGACTTTTCCGCTTGTGGAATGCCCGTGATTTTGACTTCATGAACGATAGTGTGTATCTGGCATTGAGTGATCAGGTAGTAAGCACCTCCATCTACAATACATCAGAAAATCCGGCTTCTACTACCATCCGGCTAAAAGGTGGATCTGCCATTATTTGTGACACCTTTCAACGCTGTGTATATTTTGCCTGTAATGACGGTGTGTTCCGCTACAAAAAAGGTCAACTTACTGAAATCACTTACCGCAACAAATCAGTATACGCAACATCACTTCAAATTCACCGACAACAACTTTGGATAGGCACCATAAGCGATGGTATTCTTTTATGCAACCTCAACAGTCAACAGATTGAAAAAAATCTTACTGACAAAGATGTTTTATGCAGTAACAACATTCGCGGGTTGTACAAAACACAAGATGATATGTGGGTGATTACAGAAAAATGTCTGTTGCGTATAAATTCATCTACCAGACAATTGTATAGTTTAGCCGAGGGTTTATTACCTAAACAAATTAATGCCATCGAAATAGCCGGAGATACTCTATGGATTGCGGCCAACAAGGGTTTAATCAAAATGCCGGTGAACATGGCCTGGTCCAATACCGTACGTCCTTCTGTGCGCATTGTACAACTGTTGGTTAACGAACAAAAGCGGTCGGGTACTGATTCTCTTTCCCTCACCTGGAACCAAAACAATCTGCTGATTTCTTTCGAAGGAATAGCCCACAGGAGTCGCGGAAATTTTATGTACCACTACCGTTTAACCCCGAATGACACCGCACTTACTCTGGCCGAAAGCAGTAACACAACGGTAAGGTACAACAGCCTTGCTCCCGGAGATTATACTTTTGAAGTAGTGTGCGTTAATGAAGATGGCGTGGCAAGCATACCAGCCCGCCTGCATTTTACTATCACCCCACCTTACTGGCAACAGTGGTGGTTTTACCTGTTGGTTCTGGCAACCGTTTGCGCTATAGTGTACTTCATTTTTCATTGGAGAATAGGTTTTTTGAAACGCAGGGCAGAGATTCAAAACCAGCTCATTCTTTCGCAGTTAACGGCATTGAAAGCGCAAATGAACCCGCATTTTATGTACAACACACTCAACTCCATACAGGATTTGATTGTGCAACATGATATCAAAAGCACCAATTATTACCTGAGCCAGTTCGGGTCGCTCATGCGCAAAGTACTTAATGCTTCGGGGAGTGAGCAGATATTGCTTACTGAAGAGGTAGAAATTCTCACCCTTTACCTGAACCTGGAAAAATTGCGTTTCGGAGAACAGTTCACTTTTGATATACGAGTAGACGAACAACTCGATCTGGAAATGATGCGCATCCCTTCTATCGTTATTCAGCCTTTTGTTGAAAATGCTATTAAACACGGATTGCTTCACAAAAACGGAGAAAAAAAACTGAGTATTCATTTTTCCATGAAAAATAACTCACTGGTATGCTCGATATACGACAATGGTGTGGGACGCAAAAAAGCCGCAGAAATAAAAGCCAGAGCAAGGATATCACACCGCTCCTTTGCCACTGAAGCAACACAAAAAAGACTTGAATTGCTCAACAATACCCGAAAGAATAAAATTCAATTATACATCACTGATTTGGAAGACAATGGACAACCAACAGGAACATGCGTGATTATCGAAATTCCGAGAGAAATAATTTATACTTAATTTGAACACCTTTTTTGAACTAATATATTGATGATACACGCATTATTACTTAATATTAAAAAAGCTTTTTTTAGTTCCACCTGCCCGATAAAATCAAATCTGAAAAAAGAAACCATTATTTTCGATCTGTAATAAGCCACTATGAAAAAAAATACCCGAATAATCCTTTTAGTATACGCCCTTATTGAAGCAATTACATTGATGGTATTTGACGGCACAGGTGATGCTGGCGACAGTATTCAGCACTATATTCACTCTAAATTTGCCCTTAGCTACCCTGAGTTGTTTCTGGACCATTGGGCCAAGCCTGTTTTTGTGATGCTCTCCTTCCCTTTTGCCCAATTCGGAATTCCTGGAATTAAATTATTCAATGCCCTGGTGTCATGGTTAGCTGTTTATTTCGCATGTAAGGTCGCCTCTCAATTGCAATTACAACATACCTGGCTGGTGGCGTTGATTTGCATTTTTACTCCCATGTTTTATGTGCTTACCTTCTCAGGACTTACTGAACCGCTGTTTGCATTATTTACTATGGTGTGTATTTACCTTTACGGGCAAAACAGATATACCGCTGCCACGTTACTTGCATCATTGATTCCCTTTGTACGTCCTGAAGGTTATATCATGGCCTGTGTTTTTGCGCTTTACTTACTGCACAATAAACAATGGAAGATTATTCCATATCTGTTGGCCGGTCATCTGCTGTATACTGTAGCGGGGGGCATTTTACACCATGACTTTTTATGGCTTTATCACCAAACACCTTACACACCTTCAGGTCAAAAATATGGCAATGGTAAACTAACACATTTTGTGGAACAACTATACTTCGCAGTGGGGGTTCCTATTTTCATTCTGCTTTGGATGGGTGTTGCTGCAATTGGTCGAAAAGCTATACTTAAACAGGTATCTTCTCAAAACCTTGTGTTGGTATGGTTTGGGTTTCTGGCATTTTTCGGAGCTCATACCCTGTTCCGTTTTCTCGGGTTATTCAATTCGATGGGGCTTCCTCGTGTGCTGGTAGGAGTTGTGCCACTCATTGCCATTATCGCTGTTCAAGGGTGGGAACAAATGGGCCAAGGTCTACCGGCAGCAAGGCGTAAAATCTTAGATACGGCCATTTTTATATACCTGGTTATATTTCCTTTTACCTCACACCCCGCAGCAATTCGTTGGCCAAAAGATATGCAACTCAATACAGAACAGCGAATGGCAAAACAGGTAGCAGCATGGCTTAGTGCGAATGGCAAATCCGACCAACGATTGGTTTTTGCTCATCCCTATCTGGGTGAAGTGACCCAAATCGACTATTTTAATAAATCACAACGACTGAAACTGAGAGAACACAACTTACCTCTTATGCAAAAAGGTGATATTGTGATATGGGACAGTTGGTATGCTGTAGTTGAGGGTAACATTACCCGCAAAGAACTGAATAGTGACACTTCTCTGTACCCTTTACAGGTGTTTACAGAAACGAATAGCAAACAAACAGTTACATATGTGGTGTTCGAAAAGCATTAATTCCAGGTTTGTACTAAAATAACTCTGAACTATCAAAATAAAAGCTGAGGGTTGAATATTCCGGTAAGGAAATGTGCCGGAATATATCAGCAAAAAAACAGGTTCCCGATAGTTACAAGTTGACTACCACATGACCTTTCCTACACGCATAAAAACAGGAAACTGCATCAGAACTTTATCGCTAATAAAGGGTTGGAGTTCCTCCGCAAGCGCATCAACAGGGTTTTCACCGTTGCGTGTTATGTAATGCTGCACTGCCGACCACGAGTTGAGGTAACCAATAAGTTGCGGCAAATCCCACATCACGTCAATATAAAATTCAGGAGTAGGTATTTCTTCAAACGGAAAATCAATGGTGGTGTATTTCTCATCTACCAATGTTCGTTCACTGTCCCAATAGGCATCAATCGTTTCAGTGTAAAATTGCTCTATCAAAAGGTCGGCCTCTTTGTTGATGCGAATAAGATGATAACCCCATAAAGCCAGCAATGCATTTGGCGCTGCCACCCGCCTTACCTCTTCATAAAATTTCTCGCGGTTAAACCAATGCACAGCCTGCGCCACCGTAATTAAATTCACAGTACCCGATTTAATTTCCTGAATCTGTTCAGCACCTTGCAGGTAAACTAAGTTTTCTTTTTGAGTAGCATTAGCCAGTTGTGCACTGCTGATATCGGTGGCCATTACCTGACTAAATTTTTGAGCCAGTACTGTTGCAACTTGTCCGTTGCCTGTGCCGGCATCCCAGGCTAATTCAAACGAACTGCAATGCCTGTAAAGAAATTCATACAAAGCAGCAGGATACAATGGGCGATACCGCACATACAAATCAGACCGTTTGGAAAAATTATCCTTCATTTATCCTGAGTTCTTATTCAATCGAATGGAGTAAATTTTCCCGGTTAATGAATTGCGTAAAGTAAGAAAATACAAACCGGGACTTAGCTGTGCTGTTGGCAGTACCAGTGAATGTTCACTCCATGTGGTATTCATAAGTGACTGACCGGTAGCATTACTCAGTGTAATGTGGTATTGTTCGGCATCATTCTTCTGCAAATGCAGTTCGTTAACCATTGGGTTAGGAAACACCTTAAAGGGCCCGTCAATTAACTGAAAACTTTCTTCTGCACCCAAATATTCATAAAAATATATCTTTACTCGCAAGCTGATTTGATATGGGGGACATACTGATGGCGTGTATAAATTTACCCAAACACTATCTCTATACGTTCGCATACCACTATTCCAAAATGCGGAATATAATCCCAAGGAATCCAGATGTATGCTACCAAATAGGAAGGCACCATCACTCTTCAAAGTCACCCGACCTAGAAAACGTCCGTTATCCTTATAAGTAAAGCCTGCACTATCAAAATAAAAAGTAACAGGAGGGAATTCAGGCTCATTATAATGTGGAAATGTATCGGAATATACCAACAGCACAAATTCCTGATACCAGTTAAAAGGGCGTATATCGCGCTCAAGATTACCACACCACCAGCCTTGTTGACTTGCCACCACCGGATCATGAGCAGTAATACGAATGCGTTTACCTGAAGAATTGGTATCGGCCCTTATGTCTAACTCAGGTTGCCATCCCGAAGCTGCATTATCATTCAAACCAATATAAACAGTATCCGTAAATCCATCTGGATGTTTCACAGCAATGTAGGTAGACCAGTTTTGCGCATGAGCAGATATGAACCCTGAAAAATAAAAGGAAAAACAGATGAGGAAACTATGAATAGTTTTCATAGGAATAGATTTTCAGCAAGTTAAAAACCCCTCCTCTCATTTCCAAAAAAAATACACCTGTAACATAGGGTTATCCTTCATCCAACCTGAATGTGTCACGGGCATGTTGTTCCAACGAGTTGCACTCCATAAAACTAATGTCGGTAAGTGCTTCCAACTCGTGCCAAATGTTTTTAGGAAAGGTAATTCGGCAAGGCCCTTCTACCTCTATTTCTTTCCGTTCCTGAGTAAGTACATTCAGTAAACGAACCAACCCTTTACCAGTGAACAGGTAAAAAAGTTCAGGGTCTTTTAACGGTTCAATCCCTTTGTGGTAATGACTGCCATTAATGCTACCGGCTTTGCGTGTACCAAAAATAAAATTGCCTGTTCGGGGGCTGTCAAATGTGTGCGTGGTGCCTCTTTCGGTAGTTGAAATAAACTTAAATGGTTCTACTGTTATCATTCTTCAATCATGGCTTCGGGCGAAAGCGTAAGCGTTTCCACTACATCTTTTTCCACACGCAGGTTATCAATAATAAAGCCCTGGCGGTCGGGGGTATTTTTGCCCATATAATATTCCAGTAATTTGGGAATGGTGGTATCCTGTTTCAGAATAATGGGATCAAGTCGAATGTCTTCTCCTATAAAGTTCTCAAACTCGTCAGGTGAAATTTCACCCAAACCTTTAAATCGGGTAATCTCCGGCTTGTTGCCTAAGCGGGCAATGGCTCTTTGCCGTTCCTCATCACTGTAACAGTATATGGTTTCTTTCTTATTGCGCACACGGAACAAGGGTGTTTCCAGAATATATAAATGCCCGTTCTTTACTAAATCAGGGAAAAACTGCAGGAAAAAAGTCATCATCAACAAGCGGATGTGCATTCCGTCCACGTCAGCATCGGTAGCAATTACGATGCGGTTGTAACGCAAACCTTCAATGCCTTCTTCTATATTGAGCGCATGTTGCAGCAGGTTAAACTCTTCATTCTCATACACCACTTTTTTGGTAAGCGAGTAACAATTCAGGGGCTTTCCACGCAAACTGAATACTGCTTGTAACTCCACATTGCGCGATTTGGTAATGGAACCACTGGCCGAATCACCTTCTGTTATAAACAGTGTGGATTCTAATCGTTTCTCATCATTGCCTTCGTTAAAATGCAAACGGCAATCGCGCAGTTTTTTGTTATGTAAAGAAGCCTTCTTTGCCCGTTCGTTGGCCAGTTTTTTAATGCCGGCCATTTCCTTGCGCTCGCGTTCACTTTGCATTATACGCTTCAGCAATGCTTCAGCCGTTTGCGGATTTTTATGCAGGTAGTCGTCCAACTCCTTTTTCATAAAATCACTAACAAAACTGCGCATGCTGGGTCCATCCAAAGCCACGTTTTGCGAACCCAATTTGGTTTTGGTTTGTGATTCAAACACCGGTTCCTGCACACGCACACTCACCGCAGCAATTATGGAGGCACGTATGTCAGAGGCATCCAACTCCTTTTTATAAAACTCTCTAATGGTTTTTACAATGGCCTCTCTGAAAGCGGCCAGGTGTGTTCCTCCTTGCGTGGTATGTTGACCGTTAACAAATGAGTAATACTCTTCGCCATATTGATTTTCATGTGTAAAAGAAACTTCAATATCATGCCCCTTTAAATGGATAATGGGATAGCGCATATCCTCTTCATTGGTTTTGCGTTTAAGCAAATCCAACAGACCATCTTTAGAGAAAAATTTCTTGTCGTTAAAATGTATAGTAAGCCCCGAATTGAGGTATACATAATTCCAAAGCATGTTCTCCAGATACTCCGGAATGAAGTGGTAATTTTTAAAGATGGTATCGTCAGGTGCAAAGGTTACAATGGTACCGTTGGGTAAATCAGTAGCCGATTCGCGGTGATCTTTCTTTAGTTCACCACGTTCAAATTCAGCTACTTTAGTGCGACCATCGCGAACTGATTGCACCCTGAAATAACTGGACAGCGCATTGGCCGCTTTGGTACCCACACCATTCAAACCAACAGATTTCTGAAAAGCTTTTGAATCGTATTTACCACCGGTATTGATTTTAGAAACACAATCAATCACCTTACCCAATGGAATACCTCTTCCGTAATCCCGCACGGTTACCTTGCCTTCTGATATTTTGATCTCAATTTGTCTTCCGTTGCCCATCACGTATTCGTCAATGGAGTTGTCGATGATTTCCTTTAACAGAATGTAAATACCATCATCTGTGGATGAACCATCACCTAACTTACCAATGTACATGCCCGGGCGAAGACGAATGTGCTCTTTCCAGTCAAGCGAACGGATACTGTCTTCGGAGTAATTATTTTGCGCTGCCATACTTCACTATTTAAACCGTAAAAATACTATCCAGTTCTTATCCTGCCTAAAGGTAGTTTTACAACACTGTGGAAATGTTTAACACTTGAAAGTCTTACGCTTAGTTACTTATACCTACCTGCATTGGTTTACTTTCCACTTCCTTAATCATTATCTTGCGGGCCTTAAGCCATGCAAAGTCCGAAGTTACATACGGCAGTTACACAAGACGGAAGCCTAACGTTGTTCAATGAAGATTTGGGAACACACTACCATTCAGTGCATGGGGCTTTGCAAGAATCATTGCATATTTTTATAGAAAACGGGCTAAAAGAACTGACACATTTACCGCTGGTTCATATTTTAGAAATAGGTTTCGGAACCGGTTTAAATGCTTTACTCAGTTTCCTTAAGAAAGGGAAGAATAAAAATATAGAATACACTACATTAGAACTTTATCATATATCAACTAAATTAATACATAAGCTTAAAAAATCATATACTAACGAAGACTTATTCGAATCCTTACATAACTCACCGTGGGACATTGCTACAAAATGGCAGCCCGATTTTACGCTCACCAAAAGGCACATCAGTCTCACCAAATTCTCCTCGTCAGAACGATTTGACCTCTGTTATTTTGATGCCTTTGATCCTGAAGTTCAACCTGAATTATGGACTGAATTCCTGTTTCAAAAAATATATAACCTGATGTCGGAAGGCGGACTTCTGCTCACCTATTGCGCCAAAGGAGAAGTAAAAAGGGCAATGCGTAAAGCCGGATTTTCCGTTCAACGCTTGCAAGGGCCACCAGGCAAAAGACACATTATCAAAGCCATTAAACCGAACCATGCAAGTTGATTACCTGATTATAGGACAAGGCATCAGCGGCTCTGTACTGGCTTACGAATTACTAAAGGCAGGCAAACGTGTTTTGGTTATTGACAACCACTTACCCCATGAATCATCGCGTATTGCAGCAGGGTTGTTTAGTCCGGTTACCGGCCGAAAAATGGTCAAAACCTGGATGTTTGATGAAATATTTCCTGAAGCATTTGAGTATTACCCCAAACTGGAAAAAGAGTTAAACATCAAATTCTTTCACCCTACACCACTGCATCATGTGCTTTCATCGGTAAAAGAAATCAACGACCTCAGCCAACACTTTGCTCAGGGAGAATACGTGTCACTGGCAGATTTCGACCACTTGGAAACCATCGGTCAACTGCTCCATTGTCCGTTGGGAACATTGCAGCTTAACCACAGCGGTTGGTGCGAAGTGAATGTACTGTTAGAAGCCATCCGCTCATTTCTTTTAGAAAGAAACTGTTTGCTCACAGAGGAAGCCGATGTAACAGCTATCACTCGCTCAGGAGGTGCATGGCACTACAATAACATTGTCACTGATGCAATTATCTTTTGTGAAGGGCACCGTGTAAGGCAAAACCCCTTCTTCACTTTTTTGGATATGCGGGCAGTAAAGGGTGAAATTATTACGCTTCATGCGCCTGAATTAAAACTACGGCACATTATCAAACAACAACACTGGATTATTCCGGTGGGTAATGATTATTACAAAGTGGGCGCCACCTTCGACTTTAACCGTGTAAATAATCAGCCCACACCCGAAGGAAAAAAACAACTCACCGATGTGTTTGAGAAGTTTTTTACTGTGCCTTATACGGTGGTTAACCATGAAGCAGCCATTCGCCCTGCCATGCATGACCGCAGACCCGTAATTGGACAGCACCCCACACACAAAGGTATGTACCTGTTTAATGGCATGGGGGCAAAAGGGGTAACCCTTGTACCCTATTGGAGCAAATGTTTCTTAACTCACCTTTTCACAGGTCAACTTATACCTAAAGAAGTGAGTGTTAACAGATTTGTGGATTAAAACTTTATTGCAGTAACATTATTATACATATTTTGCTGTGATTTGAAAATCCGGGTAATCATATTATTATTCCTTTTCTGCTGTTGCAACTTGCTCAAAGCAGCCGACACGGTTGACGTTTATCAGTTACTTCAATCTGATACAACTTCCGCTAATAAACGCCTTGTTAGTTACGGACTTATATGCGACAACTACGTTAAGCGAAAATCAGACAGCTCATTGTTTTATGTCAACAGCTACCTGAATCTCGCTATAGCTAACCATAAAATGAGTCACGTGGCCAACTCCTATTTCTTCAGAGCAAAGTACCACATGATTTCAGGCAGAAAAACCGATGTAGCAGAAAATTTCTTTGAGTCTTTATCCATTTATGAACAGCAAAAAGACAGCTTAGGTATAGCCAAAGTAACTATTGCATTGGCGCGTTTAAATCATCAGGAACAAAATTTTGTAGAAGCCATTAACTACTACAAAAGAACCTGGGACATTTATGAACGGCTCAAAAACGAGCACTGGTTACATCATACACTCAATGAGTTGGGAACTCTTTATTACAAGCAGCAGGAATTTGAACAGGCACGTTATTATTTTTATACCGCACTTAAAAACAATATCCGGTTTGGCCAACAGCAAGCAGCTGCAAGCTCCATTAATAATATCGCTCTCACCTATTCAAATCAAAACAATTTTCAAAAAGCGCTGAATACATTTCTCCTGTCACTTAAATTAAGTAAGCTGTCGCATGACAACGTAATGGTTGCAAATGTGTTGGGGAACATTGGTCGTTTGTATAAGAAAGTAAAAGAAAACGATAGTGCCTTGTACTACATCAGCACCTCGTTGATGCTGGAAACTAATCTGCGCAATATTGAAAACACCATCATTTGCTACAACGATATTGCAGAGATACAGTTGGCAAAAGGGCAACATGATTCAGCAAAAAGCAACCTCGATACCGTTTTCATGTTATTGGACCACCATTCACATGATGGATTAAGACTAAAAGCATTACGAAACACCTCAGAATACTACAGGCAAAAAGGCGATTTGGTGAATGCCTTTCTTTACCTGAACACGTACATTACCATCAATGATTCTATTGCAGAAGCTGAGCGCCAACAACTGGCTCAAGCCACCAAGCTGAGGCTGTCGCTTCAAAAAAGGGATAAAGAGATTAAAGACCTTACCGCCACTTTTAATGCGCAGGAACAACAAATGCTCAGAAATGAGTTTACTATAACACTCCTCTCCATCATTTCCGGACTCCTGGTTATTTTGGCGGCTATGGCCATAAGCAGTGCGATTAAAAAATCGAAAATAAATACCCAACTCGAAGAACTTAACCGTGAAAGAAACACCCTGATGACCATGGTGTCACATGACCTTAAATCACCGCTGGCCTCGTTGCAGGGAATGCTTAACCTGCTGGAATCAGAGTCAAATAACCTTTCAGCAGACCAAACAAAGTACATTAACTACATGAATGAAATCATTCAGAACAGTAATGACATGATTAAGAATGTAATTGACTTGGGCAGGGTGTATGAGCATAATCTGAAGATAAATCTTACCGCATTTAAATTGCATCTTACCATTGAAAAAATAGTTGCCCAGTTCATACCTGCAGGTGCCAAAAAGAACATTTCTATCGAATTTATCAATAATGCTGCAGATGATTTAATCAAGGCTGATGAAAGCATGATGCGAAGGATATTGGAGAACCTTATCTCCAATGCCATTAAATTCTCTCCCCTCAGTTCAGCAGTGAGAATTGAGCTGTTTAACCCCTCACCCAACAGCATTTCTATCACTGTATGTGATAATGGTCCGGGTATATCGGATGATGAACAGCAGAAATTATTTCAGAAGTTTCAACGACTCTCGGCCGCGCCAACCGGCAACGAAACTTCATCAGGTTTGGGATTGTATATTGTAAAAGAACTGGTTGATAAAAACAAAGGGCAGATTACTTACCACAATAATCCGGGCGGAGGAAGTATTTTTAAAGTTACCTTATCATTGGCCTGAAACAGAAAAGCCCTCCAAAAAATGGAAGGCCTTTCAGTAAATAAACCACCTAAACCTGAAAACTATTTTATCTCGATTACCTCATTGTATCCGGCAATGCGAGCCACCAGACGATTTCCGCCTGTATTAAGTTCTTTTAATTTATTAATATTAAAGGAGCGAGCCGTAGTGAAATAAGCTTCGCAAGCCTCTTCCTGAGCCTTATCAACCAATACCAGGTTTACTACATCTGTGGCATTACCCGGCATATGATTTCCGTCCCAATACAATTGAAAGTCGCGACCTTCAGCACTGCACCCGCTGTATCCGATTTTAACACTCAAACACCCGTTAGCATCCATTGCTGCTGAAAGGATATTAAAACGTTTGTTCGTATTTGGAGTAGCAGTACCTTTAACCAAAGGTTGGCATCCGTTAGGATCTGTTCCGCAAAAACCTATCTCTTCAATACAGAGTATTTTAGCCGGTTTTCCCATCATGCATATGGAAGCCATTTCAATTTTATCATTGTAAGCTATACGTACCCGCATGCCATCGCGTAACACAAAGGTTGACGGAACACCCACAGGCTCCAGTTTTACACCGTTGTCCAACACAAATATCCATTTACATCCATCTAATGCAACTTGTTTAACTGTTGCCGGAGTGTTGCATTTCGTTGGGGGCGTTTCCTGAACAGCTTTGATACAAGTAATCACCTTCACCATATCATGGTGAGCAGGTTGGAAACAATTGTACTTGGTATCAGGAATAGTGATGCAGGGGTCTGAACTGTTGGGGTCAGTAGCTGAAAAGCGGATTTTCATACCGTCTGCAGGAACAAAGTTTTGCACCAGGTTACGGCAAGGTTTTAACAAATACCCGTTAGAGGTGCGGATGTAGAGATTTCCCCAAGCTCCGTCACCACAAGGGACAGCTTCAATAAAACCTGTTTGCTCGCAGTTACCTGAAGATGGCGGTGGTGGTGGTTCTTTTTGACAAGCTGTTGTGCCGGCCAAAACAAAAAGGGATAGAATCAGAAAGTGACGTTTTTGCAGCAACTCACGTGTTGCGAACAAAATAGATAAAAAGAGTTTTTCCATATAATTAAACATTTTGATTGCAACACTATGACAACAATATCAGTTCAAATGTTGCATTCGGTTGTGCTAAAAATATATCCTCAGGCCCATCTCCGCTCCTATGGCATGGAATTGCTGACGGAAAGGATATTTATCTTTATAGGTTGACAAAAGTGAACGCTTGTAGTTAGGTCCCGCATACACTTCCATCCGTTGGTTGAACAGGTAAGAAACGTACGCACCTAACTGCAGGTTAAAATTGTGCTGACGGAATGGTGTGTTGCCTATTTGAGATTCTTTAGAATAAATTGGTGCCGGTCCCATAATGGAAGTGCGGTCATCGAAGTTTACAAAATAGGCACTCTGTTTCATCAGGTAAGCATAACTGGCACCTGCTGATAAACGATAGGCAAAACGACCGGCTATGGTGTTATTGTAATTAAGCAGCAACGGCACTTCTAAATAAGTGAATGTATTGGTAATTACTTCTGAATAACCTGCAGCAGTGGTTGTGTGAATATCCCATGTGGCTTCAGCAAAATTGAAAACCATTTCTTCGTATTTATCTACTGAAATCTGCTCTTTTCTTTGTGCATAGGTTAATCCGGTGGTTATCCCAAAATGGTTCATGAAGTTATAATCAGTCTTAAAACCTGCGGTAAAAGAGGATGACTGTTGATCTGTAACGTTTCTGAAACTTTGATACGAATCATAATAATAACCCGGATCACTGGCTACCGGAACTTCCAGATTACGGTTGCTTTTCTCTTGACTGTAGAAGGCAGCTATTGACCACACTCCTTTTTTCACCCAGTTGCGGGCAGCCAGTCTTTTGGCTCCTGTAGTATCATTTGCGGCACTGTCTGCTGATGCAAATGAGGTAACGGATGAATCTGCAGTCAAGGGTGCAACAGCCATCATGGAAGAATCATTTTGTTTTACAGTAAGTACCTCCTCTGTTAATTGCTTACCGCTATTATTACGAGCAGGTTCTGCTTCTTTTTCAGTTGGTGCTACAGATTGAGTAACCAATACAGGCGTTTGAACTTCATTGGACGATTGATTATTTGGCTGCCGCTCATTACCCGCAGGCAAAGCATTCTGTGGCTGTGTGGCCGGTTGGCTGGTACCATTTACCAAATTGTTCTGTATACCCGACTCTTTAGTTGGTTGAGTGTTTTTAACTTCCTGTTTTGATAAAAAAGGTATTGAAGCAGTTGTTGACTGCTTTTTGCGCACCGGTTGTGATTTCACCTCTTTGGCAAGTGCCAACTCGGGCAGTACATCCTTTTCTGTTGGATTAATTTTACCTGACTCTGTAGTTAGAACAAGTTCATTTTGCTGCTGTTCTGTAGCGGCTATTTCATTAAGTGCAGTATTGTAAGAAAGAGTATCTGTTGAATTCGATAAGCTATGGGTTAATTGTTGCGACTGATTGGACTGAATTTTAGTGTACGAAGCAAGTGATTGTTGTTGCTGGTGAACAGACTCCTGTTGCTGATAAATAAGCACAGAACTGATAGTGGCCACAGAAGCTGCGGCTGCGTAGCTTATAAAATTGAGCGACTTGGAAAAAACTCCTTTCAGAATTTTTCCTTTTGTTGCGGCATGAGGTGCATCGGCAGCAATTTCGCTACGGATGTTATCAAAGACCAAGGCCCTCGGTTGTATTTCAAACCCATCGGCCAGCCTTTGCACCTCGCGCTCAAAATTATCTAAAGGCAAGTGCTTGTTCATCTCTTTTATAAATTATAGAAAGTTTATTCTGCAGAATTGTTTTGGCTCTGAAATACTGTGAACGGGAAGTAGCTTCGGCAATACCCAATTGCTCAGCTATCTCCTTGTGCGAAAACCCTTCAATGGCGTACAGGTTAAAAATAGCCCTGTATCCTTCAGGTAGAGATTTAATGGCGTTGATCACTTCCTCCGTGTCAAACTTCATGTGTACCTCATCAGTATATCCTTCGTCCTCCACATTATCTACATCACTTTCTTCTTTAAATTTTTTGTTCTGCTTTATGTGATTCAAGGCTGTATTTACCACAATTCTCCTTATCCAGAATTCTATGGAGTTGTTGTTCTGGAATGTCTCGATGTGTTTAAATACCTTAATAAACGCTTCCTGCAACACGTCCTCAGCCTCATAAATGGTTTGCATATAACGGTAGCACACACCCAGCATTTTGGGTGCAAACTTATGATACAGCTTGCTTTGAGCTGATGCATCGCCACGCAGGCATCCTTCTATTATCTCTTTTTCATTAAACTGCATGAAGCAGGGGTAGTTTTCATTGGTACAGACACAGTATATTGCAACTTTGCTGCATGCAAAGGTAAAATTTATTTATCATCCTGAAAATTAGATTTATAAAATGGAACTAAACATCCGTAAAGCACACATTGATGACGTGCCTGTGCTGGTAAAATTCAACCAGCTTATGGCGGCTGAGACTGAAAGTAAAGAATTGGATGCCGAGGTATTGCATTCCGGTGTAACGGCCCTTTTTACCGACCCCTTCAAGGGCTTTTACATTGTTGCAGAGGCAGAAGGGAACATTGTGGGCCAACTGATGATTACCTACGAATGCAGTGATTGGCGAAACGGAAATTTTTGGTGGATACAAAGTGTATACGTACCAAAGGAGTACAGGCAAAAGGGCGTTTTTACAGCTATGTACAGGCACATTGAATCTATTGCTAAAAAAACAGGCCAATGTTGCGGCATACGCTTGTATGTGGAAACCAATAATGAGGTAGCGCAACTGGTCTATTATAAACTGGGACTGGAGAAAACCCATTATTACCTGCTGGAAAAAGACTTTAGAAACAGCAGCTTATAAAAAAAGCCATCCTGAACGGATGGCTTTTTTTATAAGTTAATTTTGGCTACAATTAGTTAGTAGCTTTGATATTTTGCATTACTACTTTCTCATTGATGAAGTAGATAGGAGCCATTGAACCGCCTCCGCCTGCACCAATTTCATAATTGTATGCAGCAACCTGAATAATACCGCTTCCTGAGAAACCGCTTAATTCAGTAGATGACAAATCAATACTGTTACCGATATTAGGAATAACTTTAGTAAATGACTTGCTTCCGGCTGCTACTACTATAATGATAGAGTCAGCATTAGCTACTGATGCAGTTAAAGTAATGGTGTGTCCATCAGAAACTGTTACATCAGAAGAACTGCTGATTTCACCTACGATAGGGAAACCTTTTGTTGTAGTGTAGCTGTATGCAGGAATTGCACCTTTTCCTGCAATGGTCCAGGCAGCCTGTGGGTTAGAACCAGTCCAAATGTTGGATGTACCGTTCCAGATGTAAGTGTTGCCTGAAGTTTTGCTTAAATTATTGGTGTTTACACTAACTGCACCTACATCAACAAATGATGAAGTTGAACTTCCGAAATGTCCGCCTGTACCTACTGATAATTCAACCGGAGGCATTGGAATAGGACCCGGAGTTTTTGACGATACAATCAAAGCTGTCCAAACACCACCAGCATCAGCAGGTGTTGGAGTTGGGTTACCCGGTGTTGGGGTTGGTGTAGGAGTTGGTGTAGTAGTTTCACCATCATCTTTACTGCAACCTGTGAATACTAAACCTACTGAAAGCATAGCAATCAGAAGTTTTCCTGAAATTGTCTTTTTGTTCATAATTGAATTTAGATTAATCTTATTGTTAATAGCAAAAATAAGTGTTTTAGTAAATAGTGCAACCACTTTGAAAGAAATAGTATTTTATTTTATACTGATAATCAGATGTAATTATTAAGGTGCTTCTGATTTTACCGACTTTCTGCACTAAGGCACCAGAGTAAGTATCTCCACTCCTTCATCCGTTACTAGCACAGTATGTTCAAACTGTGCGCTCAACTTACCATCAATGGTACGGGCCGTCCAACCATCACGTTTATCTACTTTGGCTCTGGCTTTACCCGCATTAATCATGGGTTCTATGGTAAAGGTCATACCGGCTTTCAGCTTAGGGCCTGAATTAATAGGTGCAATATGACTCACCTCGGGTTCTTCATGAAACTTGACTCCTACTCCATGACCACAAAACTCATATACCACCGTATATCCGTTAGCCACAGCATGTTTATTTATCTGGTAACCGATATTTCCAAGATAATTACCCGGATAACATTCTTTGATACCCAACTCCAGACATTCTTTGGTAACATCTATCAGCTTTTGTGCATAGGGACTTACTTCTCCCACAGTAAACATGGCACTATTATCTCCGTAAAAACCGTTCAAAATAGTAGTTACGTCAATGTTGAGTATGTCTCCGTCTTTCAGTTCATACGGCCCGGGAATACCATGGCAGATAACATCATTGACTGAAATACAACTGGCATGTTTGTACCCTTTGTATCCTTTGGTGGCCGGAATGGCTCCGTTGTCCCGCATAAATTTTTCAACCTCTGCATCAATAAAGGCCGTAGTAACGCCTTTCTTTACAAGGCTTCCGGCAAACTGAAGGCTGAGTGCAGCTAACTGAGAACTTTTCCGTATTCCGTCAATCTGCTCGGGTGTTTTTAAAATAATGCTCACTAAACTATGCTATAAGGTTGATGTAACAAAGGGTGCAAAAATAAACTATTCTTTGGTTTCTTCAGGTGGATTTAGTAATTCATTGATACGAGGTATTGGTCTGCGCAGTCTTGTCTCCAAACCTTTATCAATACTCGAGTTAAGTTCAAAACCCACCAACAGAATAACACAGTTAAAATAAATAAGCAACAATACCACGATTAATGTACCGATGGAACCATAGAGTTTGTTGTACGAATTAAAATTATTGACATAATAGGCAAAGCCCAGTGTGGTTACTATAGATAAAATAGTTGCCAAAGTAGAACCGGGTGAAACAAAACGCCAACGCTTTGCACGTGCCGGCCCCCAATAATACAAGCTGGAGATAAGTGTAAAGAACACGGCCAATATCACCACCCATTTAATTCCGTCCAAAGCATATACAACTAACTTATCGCTCAGTAAGTTTAACTCCAGCATTTTTTCAAAGGCCATGTTGCCAAAAGTAATCAGCGTAACTGCCACGATGACCAACAATGACATAAAAAAAAGCAAAGCCGTTGCAATAAGTCGCTGTTTAAAAAACGACCGTTCATGCTCATGTTTCACATATTTGTCAAAGGCATTCATCATGGAATGAATACCGTTGGTACCAAAATAAACAGCCATCACCATACTGAATGAAAGCAAGCTGCCCCGCTGGTGTTTCAAAATATCTTCCAGTGTTGATTCTATACTTAAAAAAGCACTGGCAGGTAATACATCGCTGAAAAACTGCAGTATCTGATCATGCGAATTGGCAATGGGTAAGTAAGCGATAAACGTAAAGAAAAAGATGGTGGCCGGAAAAAGGGCCAGAAAAAAGTTGAACGATAAAGAACTCGCCCGCACATTCAAATCTTCTTTAGCAATTTCCCGTAAAAAAAACGACACTACATTAAACACAGGCACACGTTCAAACCCGGGTAAGGTAATAATGCGCATCAAATCAATTAACCTGCGGTAGGGCCTGAAACGTAAAAAGAATTTATGAATAACAGTCATTGAATGGGTTCGAGATACGTTTTTAATTTAGTATAAAGTTCCTCCGGACATCTCACCGGCCTGTTGGTTTTCATGTTAATAAACACCAGCACCGTTGTGCCTTTGTGCAACAAAACTCCTGCTTCGTTTAATATTTCATATTCAAAATGCATACTGGCTGTAGGCAATTTAGCAATAACTGTACGGATAGTTAACTCATCATCGTATTTAGCCGGACGAATGTATTTGCTTGTTACTTCAGCCACGGGCATCATTACTCCGCTTTCTTCCAAACCTTTGTAGGTCATACCTAAACTGCGCAAAGCTTCTACCCGCGCCACCTCATAATACAACGCATAATTGCCGTAGTACACCACTCCCATCTGGTCGGTTTCTCCGTAGCGCACGCGCAACTTGGTTTCGTGTACAAACATTTAGCGGTATATTTTTCGTTTGTTCAATTCGCGTTGGTACAGGCGGGCATTCACATTGTGCTGCTCCAATGTTTCAGCAAAGTTATGGTAACCTGAAAAGTCTTCCTTCGCACAAAAGTAAATGTAGTTGTGCTGCCGGGCATTCAACACCGCATCAATAGCCATTACGGGAGGAATGCAAATGGGCCCGGGTGTTAAACCTTTGTACCGATAAGTGTTATAAGGTGAGTCTAAATTAAGTAAGGCATTGGTTACCCTGCGAATGCTAGGGTCCTTAGCCGCAAAAATAACTGTTGGATCGGCTTGCAGTAACATCCCTTTTTTCAAACGGTTAAGGTACACTCCTGCCACAACGGGCATCTCGTCATTTTTTACGGTTTCTTTTGCCACAATACTGGCCAATGCACTCACCTGCTGTGGTGATAAGTTCAGTTTCCCGGCCTTTTGTTTTCGCTCAGCGTTCCAGAATTTTTCATATTCGCTGCGCAATCGTTCCAACACTTTTGCTGCGGAAGTATTCCAATAAAAACTGTACGTATCGGGTATAACTAAACCTGTGATGTTATCTTCATCAAAGCCCAGTGAATTTTGTACTTCGGGTGAATTCAACATCTGAAGCAGCTCCACACTATCTGCCTCCAGTTGCCTGCCTATAATGCCTGATGTGGCAACTAAATCAGTATAACCACGTAACACCACTTTCACTTCTTCCTGCTCACCGGAACGTAAAACGGAAAGTAGCTTTTTGTTACTCCAGCCATGTACAACTTTGTATTTACCTGATCTCACCTTTTCAGGATATTTCATCAACTGAGCCACCCAATCAAAGGTGAGCGAATTGGTGATTACTCCTTCATCAGAGAGTTGCTTCAACACCCCGTCATACGTGCTGCCTGTTTTGATGTAGACATAAGCATATGATTTCCCTTGAAGCAAATGCACATTGCTGCCAAATACTATCTGCCATCCTTTATAGGTGACCACACCTGCCAGCAACAGCAATACAACAAGAGCATATACAAAATACCTCAGCAGAGGTTTACGTGAATTAGTTCGCTTTGAATTCATAAGTAATGAGCGCGACTAAGATAATTAATTTTCGTAAATCTCCTTTTTAGAGAATACTAACCGAAGCAATGGAAAACGAACTACTTTATTATCAGTTTGCCTTCGTGCAGTACTTTTTTAGGTGATACCACGCGCACATAATACATACCCGCTGAGAGTGATGATTTTTCAAAACTCACTTTGTTAAGTCCTGCCGGTAAAGCCGCATCCAGCAGTACGCTTACCTCCTGCCCCAACGCATCGTACAATACAATTTTAATAAACTCTTCTACCGGAAGGGTAAAAACCATTTCAAAACGATGGTCAACTGCAGGGTTGGGAAACAAATTAAAATCAGGCTGTGGGAGTACCTGCACTATTTCCTGCTCAGGCGTAATGGAAACCTGTGCCACCCAACTCATGCGTTTATTCCCTGTGCCACCATATTCGCCCGATACCCAGGCTGTAGGTACCTGCGCATTGTGCCTGCGTGTGCAGGAGCTGTAATCGCCCCAACGGTTGTAAAAGATATAACCTGTACCTGTTTTCAGAATAACCGGATTGGACCATGTGCCGTTGTCTTTACAAACCACAGCTAACAAACTTGGATAGGTAAGCGTGTTGGCCTCCTGGTAACCAATGAGCACATTTTTTTCATCTGGCTTTTGCGGACTGTTGAATAAGGCTATGGAAGGAAATGTAAGATCAGATTGAGCTCTGGAATAGTTAAAGGTTTGCGAAGTATTATCAGAGGTTTTAATGCGGGTGTAGATAATACTGGCATAACCGGAGGAATTAATATCTCCGTGCTGAACCAAATGAATGAACCCGTTGCCATAAACAGCACTCATTACTCTGGTATCAATAGTACTTAAGGTGGATGAGGTGCCTTTTTGTATGGCATTACCTGCCGGAGTATAAGTGGGTACGCTAACAGCAGTTAGTGTAAGTTGCGGATTACCTCCAATGGTATCAGTAAGCGTATACAAATTAAGTTGATTGCCTCCTGAGGTGGAACGTATGTCGCTCACCAGATATACCTTGTTGCCGTAGTTGTACTCAGGTCCGGCATGGTTTACTACACACAAAGAATAGTTTTTGGTGGTGGCCAGTTTGTAATTGCGTACACGCAGACTACTGCCGGTGTACCCTTCTTTTTTAGCAATTTGCAGTACATGGGGATGCACACTGCCTCCTTGTCCTGATGACGGAAATACGGAACCTGATATCACCAACTCGTGTTCTGAAATACCCACATACGGGTAATCATAAATGCTGCTGCTTATTTCTCCCGGAATAGTTTGCGTGTATTTGTACCAACTCCCTGTTGGGTCATTAGTGGCTGAAAACGCAATAAATATGGCACAAAAATTTGTGGGAATGGCCAGCATAATAAACCGGTCGTTATAACTGTCATATATCACCCGCGGATCAGAGATGGTACTGCTTGTACTAAAAAATGATGACAAACTGGTAGACGGTAAAAGTATCTGCCCGCTGGTATCATATACGGCCATGCTGGAGTTAACCGAGTGCAATACAAACCTGCCGTTACCTATCGCTGTACCATTATCATAAGGTATGGCTCCGGAGGTAATGCCATTAAAATTATTGCGCAACTCCGGAGTATCTATACCATTCACTCCGTCAGCACCATTGGCTTTAAATTTTTGTAGAGCCTCTTCCTGTTTTTTCCTTGTTTTCTCCGCCTTTACCCGCTCAATATCTTCATCTACTTTATTGAGTTCATAGCTCTTATTCTCTACAATTACCTGCCATTTATCTGCTGCTGCTTTGCGGGCATCTACCACACCGCCCAAAGGGGTAGTAGTGTAACCCGTTTGCACCACTTCCTGTGCTGAAGCAGGCAACACTTGCAACAGGAAACAAGCCGACAATAAAATAATCTTATCTTTTAATACACGGGTAAAATTCATATTCATCAGGTATGGAGTGTAACGAAGGTAAGTAAAACGAGTAATAAATTAGTCGGCAGTTCACATAGTGACATACGTTACCGCTGAAGAGTAGAAGTTAGTGTTTGGTTTGTGAAAATACGGAGCGAGGTGATGCTTAATTACTCTCCTTAGAGCGGTCGTAATTTTCTACAACTGATATCAAGCTATCAGAGAATTTGAAAATGTCATCCAAACTTTGAATCTCAGTTTTAACCTCCTTTTTCTGGTCATCAAGAATTGCAATACATTTTTTCCCTCCATTTAAGTATAAGCGACAAATAGTTTTTCTGTTATTGTCGTCAAGCAATATTGCAAAATAAGTTTGAGCATCTCGATGAGTTACACGGGAAGCATTTATTTTTTGTCTTAGAATTGTTTTAACAATCATAAATCCTTCAAGTTCTTCATCAGTTGTTTGAACTTTTACTTCCTCTGCTTTGGCTTGAGCAGCTTCGATTGCCTCTTGTTCTTTTGCAGCTTCGTCTTCTTTGGTCAAAGCAGTTTTTAAACGCTCTGTAATTAAATCATTGATATGCTGCTGAACAGACTTCCTTGTCAGATTGGTAAATTGCTCAAGTACTCTTGCCGTTATCACACTTGGGTAAACTTGTTTTGCAAAATGTTTTACAAATTCTGGAGACGGATTATTTAGTTCTTGTTGAATCAAGTGTTTCAATTCGTTTGTGTACTTCAATTCGCTTGCTGTATTCACAATGCTTTCAGCATCAAAAACTGATTTATGGAACTTCTTTAGCTCCTCAATCTGATTGTCCTTAATCTCAGAGATATTGAATTCAAGAAATGGCTTTTCATCCATTTTATTTGGTTCAACTAAATCAGAGTAAAAGCGATACGATATACCATTAGTTAATAAACCAAACTTTGCCTTTGAAACGTGAAAATATCGTAATAATTGGCCATCATGTAAGTTCAGGTTTTGAGCCCAGTGTTTACATTCTACTAAAATTGTAGGAGCCCCATCTTTAAAAATTGCGTAATCAATTTTCTCCCCTTTCTTTATTCCTATATCTGAAATAAACTCGGGTACTACTTCAATCGGATTAAATACATCATACCCCAAAGCCTGAATGAATGGCATAATAAAAGCATTCTTTGTTGCTTCCTCAGTTTGAATTTGTTCTTTGAGTTTATTAACTCTTTCCCCTATTTGTTTAATTTGATCTTTGAAGTCCATATAGATTTTTGGTTAGTTAGAAAATATTAGTTCTCAAATATATGAAAATACTCAAAATTCCAGTTGAGGTTCTATCACCAATAACCACCTCAACTAATACCCAACCACCTACTCCAACTTCTTCAATAAGTCTTTCAATTTGGCATCATCGGGTTGTTGTTGAAGCAATTGTTGCAGAATGGCTTTGGCTTTTTGTTTCTCTCCCAAAGCATTGTACAAACCGGCTTTGTTGAGCAATGCGGGTTCATAATCCGGGTCAAGGCGCAGGGCTTTTTCATACCACAGGTTAGCCTCTGCAGTGTTGTTCATCAGCAGTTTTGCAAAACCTTTGTTGTTAATCGCAGCAATGTATTTAGGATTTTGTTGCAACAGTTGGTCGAGCAATTCCACCGCAGCATCTACCTGTTGCAATTGAATAAGGCACTCGGCCAGTTTATTCATAAAGTCGAGCTGCTCGGGCGCCTGCTCATGTGCCTTGCGCAACCAGCTTTCCGCCTGTGTGTAATCACCCGCATTCATGTACGACTGTCCCACGCGGTAATACGTCCACACATCGCCAACGGGTAAGTTGTTGCTGTATTGTTGCGCCAGTGCAATTACCTGTTGTGCTTCACTACGCAGGTAGTGAACGTGAATGGCTGTGGCCACCTGCCAGCTTTGCTCAAATCTTTTTCCGGCCAATTGTAAAGCAGAATCAAGCGAGACGGGTGTGCCTTCAAAACGTTCGTAATAATTAACGTGCGCCCGGGCAAGGGTTGCCGGCTCCTGCCCTGTTCCATTCACGCTGGCCAACCCGATGTAACGTTTTATTTCAGCGGTTTTAACCTCATCGGCAGGTTTGCGTATGTAGTGGTCGTGCACGGTTACGTGAGGTATGTCCATCGTACCTGAGCGCGGCATGTGGCAACCTGCACAATCGTTATTGTTCTTTGCCACGCGTACATTTTTTTCAACTGAACATTGCTTTTGCGCAGGCGTATGACAACCGTTGCACGCTGCATTAAAAACCTGCTTGCCGGTAACTTTCACACTCACGTGCGGGTTGTGGCAGGTAATGCAGGTAAGCGGCAAGTTTTGCGCCTGTTTGCCTTTGTTAGATTGTATAAAACACTGGCTCTGCTGCAAACGATCAGCATGCGAGGCCATAATAAATTCTTTATCAGCACCGGCAAAACGGGGCATAAACACTTCCCAAAAATCGCTGAGTTTTTGTCCGGGTTTAAAATCGCGATATGTTTTACCGGGTTTTAAAATACTGTTGCCTTGCAGGTGACAGCGCTGGCACAAATCAATTTGCCGCTCCCAGCTCAGGTGGCGCGGGTTCACAATGGTGCGGTCAAGATTATTTCCTGTGGTATCCACCACATTTCCGGCTAACTTTTCTTTTACGTGTACCTCACCCGGACCGTGACACCTTTCGCAATCAATACCCAAGGGGATGTTGTTGAATTTATTCTCAGAGTTCTTTACGAATGCGGGCATGGCATTGTGACAACTCATGCACTCTTCTCCTATAATGCGTGTAAAGCGTGAGTTACGGCCGTTTTCAAATCCGGGTGGTAAGTCCCACTTTTTTTGTTGGGCATACCAGGTCATGGGCATTTGGTACAGGTAACCGTTTACTTCCATCAGGTGCGAGTTGGTGTGCTGTCCGGAACCGATGATGTAGCTTACCTGCTCGGTACGCTTGTGTACGGTGTCTTTGCCCTGCAAGCGAAACTCTGTCATAAACAAATTATCGCCTTGCCAATAAACGGTGTAGAAATAGTTGTTCTCTTTGTCGAACACTACATGCTGCTTCGAAAAATCAGCAGCACTTTTGCTGCGTGTGGCTTTCCCGAAGGATTGCCCCATGCCTGTTTGGATAAACGTGTTGTAAATGGTGTTGTGACAACTGCGGCAGGTTTCCATACCCACGTACTTTACCGTATCGTGGTGATTGTAATAAAAAAGGGAATCGGAAGTTGTGCTTGGAGGGTTAGACGAATTGCCGCAATGCAGGTTCAACAGCATAAACACTGCGGCTATGGCTACACCTGTTAATGCATATGTTTTACCTGAAAGCAAATGGAATCAACCGTTTTGTGCGCGCCATTCGAGCATACCGCCCAACAGATTGCGCACATTGGTAAAACCGTTTTCCATCATAAAAAGTTTGGCGTTGTTGCTGCGGGCACCTGAGCGGCAGTGTACAATCACTTCTTCATTTTTAAGGTGGGCAATTTCATCCAAACGAAAAGGTAAATCACCCAAAGGAAGCAATTGTGCGCCAATGTTGAACTCCTCGTATTCATGCGGTTCGCGCACGTCAATGATGTGGAGGTTTTCCTGATTATCTAAACGTTCTTTGAGTTCCTGTACGGTAATGTCGGCCATAAGTTTAAGCGTAATATAGAGTTGCAAATTACGACAGTATTTTGGAAATATCAGCAAAGTATATGACTTGGGGAATCTATGAGAGTTGCACCTAATTATGCTGTCGGGTCAACAATTGTGTATCCATTATCGCCATACATTAAAAATTTCCCGCTTTTTATTCCTGTCAATCCCTGAGAATAGTCACCAAACTTTATTACTTCTTTTTTAAGCCTGTCCCATGAGAAAAAGCTTCTCTTGTCATTGTAACTGGAGTGAAAAATAATTTTGTCTTTAGTACTTGATATAGCTGATGTTCCCCGAAAGTCATTTGGTGTTTCAAATCTTTCAACTTTAAAGGTGTCAAGATTAAGTTCAAATACTTTTAGGTCAGAATATGCATAAAATAAAACTCTGTTAGTGCCATGTTTACAGATACAATAACAGTCGAAAATGTGACCCCAAATTTTACTTGAATTAAAACCGAATAGTTGTTCCCCTGAAAAAGCAAAAACAGCTAATCCGTCATTGTTGGGTCCATCATTGCCAAAAACACCTTGGTCAAAATATGTTATTACAATTTTGTCTCTTTGAACTATAACATCTTCTATTCCGTCACCAGCTAAAAATGATTTAACAAGTTGTCCATTGAATAAGAATATATATCCGTTGTCGACTTTTTCTGTCCTGCTGTCAGCAATAAAAAATGTTTCATTATCAAGTCTGCGAATAATCGGGAAACTAATGTCGAGGTCGATTTTTAAATGACAGTCATTTGTTATAACCGTTTTGTTGTCTGTAAATGCTATAAAATTTCCTTTATCATCAGCATCAAGGTTTAGGATTTTACTTTCCCCAACGTCAATGTAGATTGTTTGTTCGGTCATTCTAAATATTGGTGCTAACGTACGACAACTTATTATTCACCCCTATTGCTTCACCAATTTCAGGGTATTCACCGCACCCGTGTTCAGGTCTTTTACCACCGCCACATACATCCCTTTGGGCCAGTTACTGATGTGTACTTCATGCGCCACATCAGCCTTGGCAGTGTGGTAAAGCTGACCGGTAACGGCATAAATTTCAATTTGACAATTGTTGTGTTGAGCCAGTGTGATGGTAATATGAGAGGCTGCGGGATTCGGATACAAGGCCGCAAAATTTTCTTTCGCTGTTGGCTTGGGTAATGACGGCACACTCAACGGATCTTCTACCTGATTACCCAGTACCGGACGCATCATGAGTGCTCCACGAATGAGCGATGGCTGCCAACTGCTGCCCACAAAAAAGCTCAAGTTAGGGTTTACCATTTGCGAAGTAGAGAGCATGGAGGCGTAATTCACATCCAATCCTACATTGAGAATAAAATCGGAGGTCTGTATCCAACCGATGTAAAATACACCTGCAGGATAAGATAATAAATCAATGAACTGCGGAGTATCCAAAACAATGGTGGCAAAACCATTTACTTCATCGGTGTAAATCGGACCGCTTACCGTTTGAAAATAACGCAGCTTTTCTTTGTTACCTATTTCACTCCAGATGGCGAGTGTAAAGTCTTTGCCTTTAACATCTGTTTCTGCTTGATTAAAGTATACGCGAATGGCCCGTAAAGTATCTGCTTTGTTGAGTTTGTACTTAAGCGCCACCTTACCGGCAGAACCAATGATACCGTAGCCTGATTCAGCCGTGCCATCATCGTAGGCAAAATAGTTACTGAACTCCTGTAGGTGAACCAGCGAATCGTTTCTTCGGTTAATGTCAAAGGTGGAGAATACCTTGTATACTGTCCTGATGCGGTAGAAGGAATCCTCCGGTTCTGAAGTAGGTACAGTGATTTTTTTCAAGCGGTACAAAGCTGTATCATTTCCTGCAATATTGAGGCGGTTGGAGTCTTCAGAAAGTATGTTGCCGTATTTATCAAATGCTTTGTACTGGTGTACTACCTGCGCTACTTGTAAATCAAGGTTACGCGCCCTGATGTACACACTGTCCACCACCTCATTTTGTCCACCGTTTTTAAACTGTTTCCAGGGCATGGAGCGATAACTTTTCAGCAATGAACGTGCAGTGTTGTTGATGGTAATGTCTTTGAAAGTAGTATCGTTCAGGTTCCTGAATTTCTCCATGCGCACATAATCCAGGTGCCAGTGGTTGAGGTTACCACTCAGGCCTACCCTGTTCATCCAACGAAAACGAAAGCCCGCATGAAAATAATTGGTATTACTTACCGGAACAATTACGTACTGAAATGGCTGAGGGCGCATTCCTTTTGTTTGCCATACACGCACCCACACCCCGAATTGGTTATAAAATTCGAGCACAAGCGAATCTCTTTGTGCCAGTGAATCTAAACCTATACCCTGGGCCTGTACATAAAAACTGAGGTAAATGGAATCAGCCGGGTTGGAGGTACTGAGGTCAATGTAACGACTGGTTAAAGTATCCCCAAAACCGTAAGGGTCAAATCCGGTATTGTTGTATGCATCTCCGAAACGGTTGAGGGCATCGAAGGTAGCCACATTAAAAGAGGGAGGGTTAATGGCAAACGAGTTATTGATGTAAACCGCCATATCGCTCCACTTAGTGGTATCAGGGTATACACGTGATGAGGTGAAATCATCTACAAAAGGTAGTTGAATGGTATCACCGGTACTCATAGTAGTAACATCCGGCACAGGTAAATGCTTCAACTCTTTGAGGTAAGCCTTGATGTGCGGATTACTCTTTAACGGAGCAATTACCTCCTGTGCTAGAAGAGTATACTGAAAAACAAATAGCGAAAAAAAAGCGACAATTATTCTCATTAAGGATTATTTCAGATAGATATCAATGGTTTGCCCCTGCGAAATTTTAAGTCCTGCGCCCGATGTGGGATTTTGTCTGTACACCTTGGCGGTAGACTTATCAGCACCTGCTTCGTACTCCACTGTTCCGGTGGCTAAACCTGAACCTTGCAAAACAAACAGGGCTTCTTCGTAAGTAAGGTTGGTTAATTCCGGTACATCAATTTCGGTGCTGCCCAATCCGTCACCCAGAACCAAATCAATGGATGAACCTTTGAGCACTTTGGTATCAGGTAAAACCGGCTGTCCGTTGTAAAGTTGTTTCAGTACAATGTTTTTGGCCAAATCAGGCTTGTAGGAAATTTGTCCTTCTTTTAACCCGAAGCTGAGTAAGATAGACACTGCCTGACGGTAAGAAACATCAATGAGGTTGGGCATTTTTACCTGCGGAGGTTCAGAAGAATTGATGGTAACATAAATCACACGTCCTTCTTTTACCTTTTCTTCAGGCATGGGGTTTTGGTCAATAATGGCATTTTTCGCTTTATCAGGAAAAAATACTGAGTCGGTAATCTGGTAACGCAGGTTTTTTGATTCCAGCAATTGTGCGGCTTTCTCTATGGAAACCCCGCGAATGTCAGGCACCACCAAAGATTCTCCATGGCGGGTGCTGGAGTTGAGCCAGGCAAAGGTACCCAAGAGCATAAGCACCAATACCACAAGTGCCAATACAATGTTGGTGTAAAAGGGCTTGGAAATAAAAAACCGTAAAAAACTCATGCTACCTGTTGGCGTGAAAAACCGTACTGCAATATTGCATCAATAAATTCAAAAGGTTTATATCCGTTAATGGCGCACTGGTGAAATATGCAGGTAGCGGGTGTCATACCGGGCAAGGAGTTCACCTCGATAAATATAACCTCCACGCTGTTGTCCTGATGCACCTTTACAAAGGCATCAATGCGGGCATATCCTTCAACTTTAAGTACCTGTGCGGCTTTCATAAGCGTTTCCCTAACGATGGCCGATATGCGATTATTGTCTGACTGGTCTTTACTGAAACGTGCCGGAGTAATATTTTGCCCCTGCCCTGCTAAGAATTTTTCTTCCAGTGAAAGGATATCATTTTGTGCCAGCGTCTCTGACGGCTCAAACATTTCATACGTTACCTCTCCGCTTTTTTTGCGGTGGGTAAGAAACCCTCCGGTTACTTCCAGAAAATGTTTGGCATCCCCTTTCTCAATAAATTTCTCTACCAGAAAATATCCTTTCTGCGGAAATTCTTCTTTGGGCATCAGCTTTAGCACCGCTGCTTCTGCCGCACCAATGGCTTCTGTTTTACGAAAAATGGTGTGTACATAAGCCGTTAATTCGGCTCTGTTCTTAATTTTCTTTACTGCCGAACTGCAACCGTCATCAGCGGGTTTGGCGATGAGCGGGTAACCAATAGCTTCTATGGCTGCAATAATTTTATCGGTATCGGCCACATAATCTTTTTCGTACACCAGCATACCCTGGGCCACACTAAAACCATGCTCCCGAAGTACACGGGCAGTATCAAATTTATTGATGGTAACCTGACTGGATGCAGTGCCTGAACCGTTGTAAGGCAAACCAACTTTTTCCAGTTCAACCTGTAAAGATCCGTCCTCACCCGGGCGACCGTGTAATGCGATAAATACCCCATTGGCAAGTTCAGCAAGTTCATTAAAATTGATTCGTTTAGGAGCGAACAATGCACCTGCGCCTTGCGTGTATTTTTCAATCACATCGCGGCATTCGTTTACAATTTGCTGCAACACGGGATGTGCATGAAAGTGTTTTACCTTCTCGCGAATATCATCTGCATTATCCTTTAGCATAATGTTTACGGGCAACACATACAACTCATGCGACTCATCATTACCGGTAAGAAACACCGGCACTGGCTGGTAGTTAACAGATGAGGAAAGTTTCTCGAAAATATTTCTACCGCTTTCCACTGAAATGTGCCGCTCTGACGAGTAGCCGCCCATGATAACGGCAATACGTGTTTTCTGTTTGCGCACGTTACGTTGCAACTCAATCTTTTCATCCAAACTCAGTAACAAAGCATGAACAGTGTGGTTGTGCTGCCAGGTGCGCACCCTTTCAGCCAAAGAAGTGCGGATGATGTAAGTTAAAAACTGCGAGGGATTCAACCCTATTTCAGCTGCCTGATGAAAGAAGAAACTGGATGGCATCATGCCTGAAGTAGTGTTGGGGTCATTCAAAAAGATGGTACCGTCAGCTTTGATGAACCCGTCAATGCGGGCATATACGTTGAAATGAAAATAGTCAAACAATCTTACGCACTCTTGCCGAATGCGGGTAATGTCGGCCTCCGGTAAATCAATAGGTGTAATCTTGCGCGAGAGGCCAGGTAAATATTTCGAACGGTAATCAAATACTTCTTTACCTTTTACAATCTCGGTAGGCGGCAACGCCACGGCTTGTCCTGATTCATTCTGAATCACAATACACGAGAACTCGCGGCCTTCAATAAACTCTTCAATAAGCACCTCACTCTCGCCCGATAATCCTTCAATGGTAACTACTTCATGTTGCTTAAATTCCTGTTCAATGGAATGCAACAACTCATCGGCATTAAATATTTTTTGACCACCCACCAGAGCAGGTAGCCCAACTCCTTCGCGTATATCGGCCAAACGTAAAACCTCTTTTGCTTTTACATCAGCCGTTAGTGCTGCCCATTCGTTCCTGTGTAAAACGTGTCTGAAAAAACTCTGTTCTATGGCTTGCTGAAATGCATCAAAATGCAACTCGCGAAATACACTCACCCCTATTGACGAACCCTGATTGGCGGGTTTCATTACAAAGGGCAAAGTCATGTGCTGCGACACCTCTTCAAAAATTGCTTTCCTATCGCCCCTGAACCAGTGATTACGTGCGATGGAAAACACCTTGGGCGATGCAAAACCTGCAGCCTGTTGCCACTGTTTTTGTACTTTTTTATTGATGCCTATCGCAGAAGGCAATATACCGGAACCTGAATACGGAATTCCGGCCCACTCCAGTAAACCCTGAATGGTACCGTCTTCGCCATAAGCCCCGTGTAAAGCTAAAAAGGCAAAATCTATCAGTTCTTTGAGTTCTTCCGGTTGCACTTTGCGACCTATTTTCTCAATTAGTGCAATTTGTTGTGCCGGGGTTAACTCGCCCAGGTTCTCTGCATAAAATTGAAACTCCAGTTGTGTGGCAGGTAAAGCAGATACAGGCGGATAAAAATCACGTATGCTGCCTTTGTAAATAAACTGCCAGTTGAGCAGAATGATGTTATTAAAACTGTCTACAAACAAAGGAACAGCCTCAAACAGGTCTTTGTTCAGGTTATCATACACGGTGCGGCCACCGGCAAAAGACACTTCCCGCTCGCGCGAAGAACCGCCAAAAATGATTCCAATTCTCATGCAGCACAAATATAAGCGTATGCCCGTATTTCAAACAGGTAGTTTATAACCTCATTTGTGGAAAACCCTGAACACTGCTTAAGAACGGCAACAGCAGGGAATGTCCCGTAAACCCGAAAGCTGTTGTGGTATTTGTGGTGCAATTGTTGTAAAATCGTAGCTGTAAATTACAGATAACATGAGAAAAGTTGCCCTTACTTTAATGTGCCTCACCTTTGTGAGTGTATTTGCACAAAACACCCAATCATTACCTGATTTGGTTCTGAAAGACTTAAACGGAAAAAACAAAAACGTGAGTGATTACGCCAAAAGCGGAAAAATCACCATCATCTCTTTCTGGGCTACCTGGTGCTCTCCTTGCGTAAAAGAATTATCCAACATACAAGGCCTCATTGACGACTGGCGCAACAACTACGATGTGCAACTGGTGGCAGTTACCATTGACAATGCGAAAAACTCACTCAAGGTAAAACCTTTTGTGGAAGGCAAAGGCTGGGACTACGATGTGTTGTTTGACATTAATGAAGACCTGAAACGCGCCCTCAATGCACCTTCTGTTCCCTACACCATTCTGCTGGACAAAACCGGAAACATTGTGTATACCCACAACGGCTACGTAGAAGGTGACGAGTTTGAACTGGAAAAGAAAATTAAAGAAATCGCCAAGAAGTAATTCTTACCACTCCCATAACTGAAAAAGGCAACCCTCGGGTTGCCTTTTCTTTTTTTAATTAATGCTGTTTATAAACTCACGCGGTGAATGGCATTCACCGGAATACTTACTCCGCCTTTTAAGCTTATTTCTGTATCAGATGCGGCCCATACTGTTGTTTCTACAGCCTTTACACCGTCAGTTGTTTCAAAAGTAATGCGCATTTTGCCATGCTCTGCATTGCCCAGTACCATCGCTCGCTCCAGGTCCTGTCTTCTTTGAATAATTTCATCTTTGGTGCGCAGTACCTCGTGCTTGGGAAATTTCAGGTTAACAATTTCCTCTTTTTCAATAATGGTGGCTGAATTGTTCATAAGTTCAGTGTTTATTTAGACTATCGAAATTACACATTTTTCTGAAAACTGCTATAAATTTTCCTTAAAATATTGTGTAATTTTTTTCATCAGGTGCACCCTATCCGGTCCCAATACGTTGTGTTTGTGCCCGGGATATACAAAATAGTCCACCAACACGCCTTGTTTTACGCACTCCTCCAAAAACTTAAGACTGTGCTGCCACACCACCACATCATCAGAGGTGCCGTGTATCATCAACAATTTGCCTTTGAGTTTACCGGCATGGTTAAGCAGGTTCGACTCATCAAAACCTTTTTTGTTTTCCTGCGGAGTGCTCATGTACCGCTCAGTGTACATCACCTCGTACATGCTCCAGTCAATCACCGGACCACCGGCCACAGCAGCTTTGAACACTCCTGCATTTCGGGTCATCAGTGAGGTGGTCATAAAACCGCCAAAACTCCAGCCGTAAACTCCCATGCGTGTAGTGTCGACAAACGATTGATTTTTGAGGTAATTCACACCCTGCAACTGGTCGCTCATTTCTACGGTGCCCAATTGTAAATGTGTGGCCTGTTCAAAGTCGCGGCCACGGTTGAGTGAGCCACGGTTATCTAATGTAAATACCACGTAGCCTTGCTGCGCCATGTACACCAGCCACAAATCGGCACCACCCATAAAGGTGTTGTTCACCAACTGCAGGTGCGGACCACCATACAAATACACCAGCACAGGATATTTTTTGGTGGCATCAAAGTTTAAAGGCTTAAACATGCGGCAGTGTAAATCGGTTGTGCCGTCAGCGGTTTTTAAGGTAAACATACTCATCTCCGGCAAGCGGTAATCTGCCAGCGGATTGGCTGCGGTTAAGAGGTTACGCACCGGCTTTCCGTCTGAACTGATTACATCTATGTTACGCGGCACATTAACGGAAGTATAATTGTCAATAAAATGAGTGAAGCTGCTATTGAACTGAGCAGTATGTGTGGCAGAAACGCCTGCACTTATTTTGGTGAGTTTACCCGATGAAATTTGTACGGCATAAATGTGACGCTCCAAAGGGCTTTCTTTGGTAGCCTGAATGTACACGTACTCCCCTTTGCTGTCAAAACCCAACACATCGGTAACTACCCAGGCGCCTTTGGTTAACTGACGAATCAATTTACCCTGGCGGTTGTAGAGGTACAAATGATTGTATCCGTCACGCTCACTTTGCCAGATAAATAAATCAGGTTGGCCGGTTACAAACTGCACCGGATGTTCGGGCTCTACGTACTTGGTTGATTTCTCTTCAAAAAGTGTTTTTATAAAATCTCCGGTAAAGGCTGAATATTGATTCAACTGCATGTGGTTCTGTTCGCGGTTTAAAACGGCTACGTAAACCATTTCTTCATTCGGATCCCAGGCAATGTTGGTGAGGTACTGGTCGGAAGGGAAACCTGTTTTCAGTTCAATAACTGATTTAGACGAGGCTTCAAAAATGCCCACCTTTACCTGATGACTGGCTTTGCCGGCCATGGGGTAACGAATCATATCGGGTGTGGCAGGTTTTTTATTCAAATCCATTATCGGATACTCATCTACCATACTTTCATCCATGCGGTAGTAGGCCATGTACTTGCCTTTGGGCGACCAAAAAGTACCTTTGCTAATACCAAACTCATTGCGGTGAACAGTTTGTCCACTAACCATACCCTTCATGCTGTATGATGTAACCTGTGCCACACTTTCACCAAAACTCACATACAGGTTATTCTCCAAGGTATAAGCCGCTGCATTGCTGGTGGGTTCAAAGTCTACATTTTCGGCTCTGTTGATTAAGCGGTTGATGACAAAACATTTTTTATTCTCCAAGTTGTAGAGGTAAAACGTGGTGCCATGGTAAAAACGAAACGACTTATCCGATACCCAGCTTATGCCCGGGAAACGTGCCAAAGGCGAGGCTTTATCGTCTGCTGCTTTTACGGCTGCGGCCAGTTCATCTATGCTGAGGATGGTATCGTTTACAGCCTGTTCTGCACTTGTAAGAATCAACACATCTTTCTCTGCTCGTTTACCAATAAAGGAAATTTTAGTAGTGCCCGTTACCCAGTTCAGTTGGTTTAAACGTGCGGGGGCCAGCGTACTGCGCCCTTTCATCACCGCATCTTCTATGGTGAGTAACTTGTTTTGAGCAAAACCACTCAGGCTCAGCAACAGCACAATGGCTGCAAATACTATTCTTTTCATCCCTTGTATATTTTTATTCGTCTAATTTTTGTGTTCAACGGCACAAGTACACTTATTTTGCAGCAAATGTCAACTAAAATACGATTAGCTTATAGTTTTTTACTACTAACGGCCATCTCCTTAAGCAGCTGTGAAACGCACCCGCCATTGGAGAACCCCGACCCCTACATAGGACCAACGGTGGCAGAGAACATTGTGCTCACCCTAACCAACGACTCCAACAAAACCTGGCGACCCGTTTACCGTATAATTGATAACGTTATAGAACCGCTGGACGATTGCGAAAAAGACGACCTGTGGACGTTTAAGAAAAACGGGGATTTGTTTAAGCAGCACTTTACCACCTTTTGTTTTGTAAACGAACCCGAACAGGAAACCCTCAATTGGGGCAAAGAACCCGCAGGAGCATTCATTAAAATAGGCAACCTCACCTACCCTGTAAAACACCTGACCGATACAGAACTGATGCTCAAATACCAGGTATATAAAAACGGCATTCCCGTTAATGCATTACTGGCGTTTATAGTGGTGAGGTAACTCTTAGGAGAAGATTCAATTTGCTTTTGAAATATTGTCGTTATGAAGAATGAACATTCTTAATGACGATATCACTTATGAAAATTCCGGCTAAGAATATTACCTGTTTCTATATCAACAGCATATTGCGAACCATCCCAATTTATAACCAAAATATCACCATTACCGGATTCCATTATATTAACAAATGGGCTGTTTTCATATAGATAATCTAGCTTACTAATCTGCCAGATAGTATTACCATTTAACCCAACACAATATACATTCTCATTAAAAATAACTTTTGGGGGAATATTCAAAAGAACTAAAACTCTATTCTGAGAAACAATACATTTTGTAATAGGAAATGGAAACTTTACCTCTTCATTTAACAATAACTTATTGCCTTCTATCTTCATGTGATTTAGACTTTTATTCTTCAGTTCTATCTGAAACCTTTTTAGCAAAATAAAGTATTAATACTTGGTATAAAAACATCCCTAGGGTATGCAAAGTTATTTCTGTTGTGGCAGTATGTCCAACAGTATATTGCAGAGCTTTTTGTGCCATATTAAAAATCAAAGAAAAGTTAGTTGTTATTCCTAACAATATATCAGCATGTTTAAAATCATATTCTGGAATGATTAAACATAATTTCCATGTAAGCGAAAACAAAGGGAACCAAAGGAAAGATTTTTCTATAAATAGCGAAAATAAGAACAAAAAGAGGCAGTAAACGAATGGTAAGCTAAATATATATTCAAAATAAACACCCTTAAAACCAATATCATCAACCACATTAATTATGAGATAGCACAATAAATTAATCATGCTAAAAATAAAGAATGAAACTATCGAAAATTTAATTTTCTTTTTCATTTTCTTTTTCAGTGCTGTCAGTTGCTACAACTGACAGGCAATATTATCAGTTAATTCTATCATTTCCTTACCCTTCCAGCATCAAAACAAAAAATAGAAAAAATAAAATACTCACTACAATAATGCCTATGAAACCTAAAAATCCGTATTTCATGTATTGCCAGGCTTCCTTGTATTTTCTCGTATATCCGTTTGATTTAAACGTACTGGCTACTGACCAAGGAATAACACCCCAAAAGAATACTATAAACAACGCTCTTTGTATCGCATCCAGCGGTTCATTTTCCTTTTGCAGGTGTGTTACCTCTTTAATTTGTATATCGTCCTGTGCATTTTTCATCTGCACATCAGATAAATTCCTTTTCTGAATTTCCATCTCGGCTGCTAGAACTGCCTCCGGTTGATAGTCTCCCCTAAGTTTTGTAACTATCTCCAGTAAGTCACTATCCGACCGTTTAGACATTACTGCTGCAAATTCGTTTTTCATATTATTACTATTACTGCTCTGTCAGTTGTAGCAACTGACAGCACGCTAGGTTACTTTGTTTTGTACATTTAATCGCAAACTACGTAGCATAAACTATCACTTACCTTTACCTGAGAAATTTTAGCTCCCATTTCAATAGTATCTATTAGCCTGATTGCACCCTTGTCCAATACTGATAGATAAAGTTTAGTGCTATCTGATACAAGTAAGCTGTTCCCTAGTCTCAAAATTTGTTTTGGATTAGAAACCTTAAAATCAGCGTTGATATACGTTGATGAATTCTTCTTGTGCTGAATCAAACTGAAATTTCCCCACTGATTGATTGTAATAATGGAGTCGTTAGAATAAAAACAGTAATCAAGTATAGGATTATCAAGCTGATTAAATGAGTGTAGCGTGTCTTCTTTGAAAATATTCGTTACAGTTAGATTTTGTCGGCTGTCCATTACACCAATCCAGTTGTCGTCAGGAGATATTCGTAAACTATGAAAAGACCATTTCACTTCAAGAAAATGCATACTTATAATTCTTTCAAGTATTTCAATTGTATTATCGTTTTTCTTTCCTTTCCTAAGCTTGTACTCTTTATTTAATTTTCGATGTGGCAAAATGGTATGCAAAATCAAAGTTGATCCGCAGCTATCGCAGTTATCGTAATAGTCTGCCAAAAAAGCCATGTACTTTAAATTACTGGCAAACTCAAGCTCCTTTAAAAATAACGGATAAATAGCTGACATATAATTTCTGTCTTCCTCTGTGTTATACTCCTCTAAAGTGCCTTGTTTGAATATATAACCAACATTTGTAGTGCGAGGTCTTATTCTTGCAGCTGCTGTAATATTTGGCAACTTTCGTTCGCGAAGAAGTACCTTATCTCTGAATTTACCGTCAATTGATCTTAGCGAACCAACTCCTGAACTATCAACTGTCAGATAAAGTTTACCTCTTGCATCAAAATGCAAAAGTTGGTGTTCTGTTATAGAATCTTTTTTACTGAGTAAATTTCCATCCAATTCAAAAATGTGAATTTCACTTTTTGTCTGTCCATTAGTAAACAGCGGGAAAAAGAAGAGTAATATTTGCAGTAGTTTCATTTAGTTTTTACTATGTCAGTTGTAGCGGCTGACAGCACTTTACCAATGCAATATACACTGTTTTTTAAATATGCTGGGAGGTTGAATACTCTCCCTTACCACAAAACAATTACCCGTTGAACCGTGCAGAGGGGGATACTGTTTGATCAGCAAAATCATTCGCGAGGTACTTAAAATATGCGGCCATAGCAATCATACCTGCATTATCGGTACAGTATTGAAACGCGGGGATGTAAACCGTCCAGCCCATAGTGTTGCCTTCATCTTGTAAAGCCTTGCGCAAACCGCTGTTGGCCGATACACCACCGGCAATGGCCACGTGTGTGATGCCCGTATCTTTTACTGCTTTCTTCAACTTTAACATCAGTTGTTTGATGATGGTGTATTGCACCGAGGCACACAAATCGGCCAGGTGTTGTGCAATAAAACCCTCCGGCTGCTTTTGCAAAAAGTACAGCACCGCAGTTTTTAAACCGCTAAAACTGTAATCGTACTCCGGCATACGCGAAACCGGAAACTCAAAAGCCAGCGGGTTGCCGTGTTGTGCGTGTTGATCAATCAACGGTCCGCCCGGGTAAGGCAGTCCCATCACTTTGGCAATTTTATCAAAGGCCTCTCCCGCTGCATCGTCAATGGTTTCGCCCAGCACCTGCATATCAGTTGCTGAGTTTACCCGCACAATTTGGGTATGACCGCCTGATACCGTAAGACACAGGTAAGGAAAAGGCGGAACGGGTTCATCAATAAAATGGGCCAGCACGTGTGCCTGCATGTGGTGTACTTCAATCAACGGAATGTTTAAAGCCAGTGCCATAGCTTTGGCAAAAGACACCCCTACCAGCAAAGAGCCCAATAAACCGGGGCCACGGGTAAAGGCAATGGCACTTAATTGCGATTTTTGAATACCTGCTTTTTGCAGGGCCACATCTACTACGGGCACTATGTTTTGCTGGTGTGCACGCGAGGCCAGCTCGGGTACTACGCCACCATACAGGCGGTGCACTTCTTGTCCGGCTACCACGTTGGCAAGTATTTTGCCATTGTGCAGCACGGCCGCTGCTGTGTCGTCACACGAAGACTCTATCGCTAAAATGTATACCTCTTTATGCAAAACTTTCGTTTTTTAATGGCCTGTTACTGTAGTATTTTTGGAACGTCCCCTTGAGTTGGAAAAAAACCATATTAAAAAGTACTGTATTCATCGGCATGTTGCTGTTGTTTACCACCATGCTGTTGCTAATACTGCTTAACAGTGCCCCTTTCCAAAACTGGGCGGTGGACAAAGTTACCAAATATCTCTCAGAGCAACTGAATACTCCCGTAAGTATAGGACGTATAAAGTTCAAACTGTTCAATACCCTGCAATTAGAAAACGTGCTGGTGTGCGATGAAAAGCAGGATACACTGCTCTACACCCAAAAACTAAAAGCCAACATCAAAGAATTTAACCTGGAGAAAAACCTGTTGGTATTGCAGCGGGTAGAACTGGACTCGCTCAACTTTGCCCTAATTAAGCACAAGGGCAGTAGCAGCATGAACCTCAACTACATCATCAAATTTTTTCAATCAAAAGATACGGTACGCACTCCGGGCAGAAGTCCGTTTACGCTGGATGTACGTGAGGTAAAAATCAACAACTCCCGTTTTTCATACACTGATTTTAACATCACTCCCAAGGAAGATCGGTTTGATGAGGCCCACATGGATCTGAAGGAGCTGAACATACAGGTGAATGATTTAAAAATTATTAACGACTCCATTGTTTTTAACCTCAAGCACCTGGGCACCATTGACCGTTGCGGCATGCGCATTGAGCACCTGCGCGGGCACATTACCATCTCTTCTTCCTTGCTGGGTTTTGAGGATCTGTTGCTCAAAACGGAACACAGCGAACTGCACCACTCTTTTGCTATGGAATATAAAGCCTGGACCGATTTCAGCGACTTTAAAAACAGCGTAAAAATGGTGGGCGATTTAGAAGACTCTTACATTAACCTGAAAGAGATTGGCTACTTTGCTCCTGAACTGAAAGACTACGATGTAAGACTAAAACTGAACGGAAGAGTAAACGGTCCGCTCAGTCGTTTAAGAGGTAAAGGATTAAATATTGCCTTTGGTAAAAACAGTGAGTTTGACGGTGACCTCAACATGCGCGGGTTACCCAACATCAAAGAAACCTTTATTGATTTAAAGGCCAATAATGTGCAAAGCAATGAGGCCGACCTGGCCCTGCTGATGCGTAAAGTAAAACTGCCCAAGGAAATTTCACGCCTGGGGCAAACCTCCTTCAAAGGCCGCTTTACAGGTTTTGTCAACGACTTTGTGGCCTCAGGAACCTTGTCATCCGAACTGGGAAAAGTAGTGTCTGACATTAACATGAAACTGGGTGATAACCTTTCGAAAAGTGAATATTCAGGCGAAATAGAGTTGCAAGTTTTTAACGTGGGCCGGTTGGTGAATAATACCAAAACCATAGGCGTGGTATCGCTTAAGGGCAATGTAAAAGGAAAAGGATTAACACTACAATCGGTTCATGCTGATTTAACCACCAAAATTTCAGAACTGCGTTTGTACCAATACACCTACCACGCAGTAAACGTAAAAGGCAATATTGAAAACAGTTTCTTTACCGGAAAAATTGTGGCCAATGACCCCAACCTCCGCTTTGATTTTGACGGTACGGTTGACTTCAGGCCAAAATTAAACAAATACAATTTTACGCTCGACCTCTATCATGCCAACCTGAAACCTTTAGGATTTGACACCAATGAAACCATGGTAACCGCCAATGCCACCATGAAAGCAACGGCTGATGATAAGTTTTACAACAACAACGGTTCGCTCTACATCAACAACATTTGCATTACCCGAAACGGTACAGATATTCCTTTTGAAAACATAAAAATAGATGCCGCACAAAAAGACAATATCTCAAGACTAAATGTAACCTCAGGTATACTTGACCTTGACATGAGCGGGGTTTACAACTTTAACTACCTGCCCAAATCCATCAACAACTTTTTACATACGCAGGCCCCTTACCTGTTCCCGAAAGTTTACCCCAACTTACCCGAGCAACATTGCGATATTCAACTTACGCTTAAAACCTCTGAGCCCTTCTTCCCTCTTTTTTACCCTGATTTAAGTTTTAATCACGGAATTATACAGGCAGAGTACAACAGCCGAAGCGCCAACCTGAACATGAAAGCTACAGTAGATAGTTTTGCCTTTCAGCATTGGTCGGCCAAACAACTGCATATGAATGCAAGCAAGTTTAATTCACCCGACATACGCTATACCGTAAATGCCGCGCATGTAACCATGAAGGACAAAAAGATGGCCGATAAGGCATCGTGCGAAGGATTGTTTAAGCCCAACCAAATCAACAACCGGTTCTACTTTATTGAAAACACCTTAAAGAATGAAGTGGACCTCACCTCATCCATTGTGATGCAGGAACACTCAGCCGACATTACCTTTTTGCCCTCCAAGCTGATGTTTAAAAACAAATCGTTTAACCTGAAGAAGGACGGCAGCATCAGCATTACCGATTCTGGCATTGTGTTCAACAACCTGTTGCTGGCTGAAAGTAGCCAAAGCGTGAAACTGAACGGTATTTATGCTAACAATAACAAAGAAAACCTGATGATTGAGGTAAACAACCTGGGACTTGATTTAATCAGTTATTTTATAAACGACAGCAATTACCATTTTAACGGAGTAGCCAATGGAAATGCCAACCTGAGATACATGAACAGTAGGCAGGTTTTTCTTTCCAACCTCAATATAAAAAATGCCGTTTTTCTGGATGATACTTTAGGCGAAATTAACCTGAGCAGCACCTATGAAAGTGTGCTCAACAGAATGATGGTAGATGCCAGCATTGATAACGGACGGATAAGAGAAATGAAAGCCAAAGGATACATCAACCTATCCGGAGAACAGGAAATTGATATTGATGTGAGCATAGGCTCCTTTCACCTCAACATTATTAAAGAAAAACTGAAAGCAGTGTTCAGTGATATGGGGGGCAAAATAAGTGCGGAACTCAACATTGGCGGAACACTGAAAAAGCCGGTGCTGACAGGTTTGGCAAAAATAAAAAACACCGGGGTAAAGGTTGGGTACTTGCAATCCATTTTTTACATTGTTGATGCTGAGGTAGAGATTAAAGAAAATATCTTCATTCTGAAAAGTTTCCAGATGCTGGATGAACGGGCATTAAAAGCAAAATACTGTGTGGTATCGGGCTGGATGAAGCATGATTATTTTACCAACTTCAGTTATAAATTTAACTTTAGGGAACTAAAAGATTTTTGGGCAATGAACACCGAGTACAAAGACAATGAGCTCTTTTTCGGTAAAGGATATGCCACCGGAGAAGCCACTATTACCGGCACATTCGAGGCAGTAAATATTGATGCGCGTTTAAAAACAGGTACCGGCACAAAAATAATGATGCCACTGAGTAATGCCGAAGAGGCAGAGAAATCTGATTTTGTGCGTTTCATTACTTATGAGAACTGGAAACTGACCAAAAAAACAGAAGTATTTAAAGCCAAAACCTCAGGCATCACCATGACGTTTAATCTGGAAATTACTCCCGATGCTGAGTTTCAACTGGTGTTCAATTCCCAAACTGGTGACGTGATTCGTGGGAAAGGAAAAGCCAACCTGAGGTTAGAACTCACCAAACAAGGCGACTTTCTGATGTACGGGCAATATACCGTAGTGGAAGGCGCCTACCTGTTTACTGCACTCAACATCATCAACAAAAAGTTTGTAATTGAAAACGGAGGCACCATTAACTGGAACGGAGATGCGTTAAAAGCGCAAATGAACATGACAGCCGTATACAAAGTGCGAACACCCTTACCTCCGCTTATAACCACAACAGATGAAACCACGGCCAAACGAAGAATACCGGTTGATTGTAAACTAATGCTGAGCGGATTGCTGCTGCAACCCGATATTAAATTTGACCTGAATTTCCCTGAACTCAATACCATGGGTGGCAACTCCACAGCTCAGGCCACACAAGCCATTCAACGCTTGAAAGGAAATCAGGATGAGATGAACAAACAGTTTTTCAGTTTGCTCATGACCGGTTCGTTTACGCAACCTGATAACATCGGACAAATAAGCTCCAGTGGAAACAGTGCTGTCCATTTTGGAAGTGCGGCCTACCAAAGTGCCGGTGATTTGCTCTCTAACCAGTTGAGTAATCTGCTTTCTCAGATAGACCCTAACTGGGATATTGGCTTAAACTACCAGTTTCAGGATGAAAGCAAACAGCGGGAAATGATTATTTCTTTGTCGAGACGATTTTTAGATGACCGCCTGGAAGTACAAACAAGTTCTGATGTTTTGCGCACCGACCTGAACATAAACTTTCAGGCCAAATATGATTTAACTGATGACGGGCGTTTGAAGCTGAAAGCTTTCAGTACCAATAACTCTAACCTGTTTAACACACAAAACGTACAAACGCAAGGTATGGGCTTGTACTACAGCCGGCAGTTCAATAAAATCGGAGAGATTTTCAGGCGCAGTGAAAAAAAGAAAAAGAAAAAAACTGACGCTAAAAAGGTGGAAGACAACAACATTTACCTGCCTACCGATTCCACTACTACTGCCCCTGTTGATTCAATGTTGTTAGATAACCGCGGAGATTAGTTTAGTATTCGTATAAACTTTCCTATTTTGCACACTCAAATTTTGACAACATAAATATGGCTTACAATCTTTTGAAAGGTAAACGCGGCATCATCTTCGGTGCGTTAGACTCTAACTCTATAGCTTGGAAAGTAGCTCAACGCTGCCATGCTGAAGGCGCAACATTTACATTGACCAACGCTCCTATTGCTATGCGTATGGGAGCCATTAATGATCTGGCTGCTCAATGCAATGCACAAATTATTCCTGCTGATGTTACCAGTGATGCCGATATGGAAAACCTTATCGACAAATCAATGGAAATACTGGGTGGCAAAATTGACTTTGTACTGCACTCTGTGGGCATGTCGCTCAACATTCGTAAAGGTAAACATTACACTGATCTGGATTACGAGTTCATGAAAAAAACACTCGACATTTCAGCCATATCACTTCACCGTCTACTAAAAATTTGTTACCAAAAAGATGCTATTTCTGAATGGGGGTCTGCAGTAGCTTTAACCTACATAGCCGCACAACGCGTATTTCCTGATTACAGTGAAATGGCCGATGCCAAATCATTGCTGGAATCCATTACCCGCAGTTGGGGTTTCCACTACGGTAAAGCTAAAAAAGTACGTGTAAACACCATCTCTCAATCACCTACAAAAACTACTGCTGGTTCAGGAGTAAAAGGTTTTGATGCCTTCCATGAATATGCAGAAGCGATGTCACCACTGGGCAATGCATCAGCCGATAGTTGTGCTGATTATGTTACCCTCATGTTCTCTGATTACTCCCGAATGGTCACCATGCAGAACTTGTTCCATGACGGAGGATTCTCCTTTACCGGAGTGAGCCAGGAACTGGTAGAAAGACTTACACCTAAAGAAGGATAATTATTATGGATATTCACCTGCACCACTCGCATGAAGAAAAGCATTTTAAAGGCTCTGAAATTGTGCGCGATGTGGTGATTGGTATGAGTGACGGATTAACTGTACCCTTTGCACTGGCAGCAGGATTAAGCGGTGCAGTTGATTCCAATGCCATCATCATTACAGCAGGTACCGCAGAGATTATTGCGGGTTCAATTGCTATGGGTTTAGGTGGTTACCTGGCCGGCAAAACCGAACTGGAACATTACGATGCTGAACTCAAACGCGAGTACTTCGAAGTAGACAAGTTTCCTGAAAAAGAAAAACAGGAAGTACGTGATGTGTTTGTGGAATTTGGTATCAGTAAAAAGATACAGGATGAAGTAGCTGAAGATTTGGCTACCGATAAAAAACGCTGGGTTGATTTTATGATGAAGTTTGAACTGGGCCTCGAAAAACCCAGTTTAAACCGTGCCAGGCAAAGTGCTTTAACCATCGGCACCTCATACGTTGTTGGCGGATTCATTCCCTTACTGGCTTACATTTTTACAGATTTGCCTGAAGCGGGTTTGTTGTATTCCAGCATTATCACTTTGGTGTGTTTGTTCATTTTCGGTTACGTTAAAAGCAAACTTATTGGTCAGCATCCGTTAAAAGGTGGCCTGCGCATTATGGCCATCGGAGCTTTAGCAGCAGGTGCGGCCTTTTTTGTGGCCAAGATGCTGGGCTGATGAACAAATTTCAGAACGTAAGTTTTGCTGATGTACAGGAATGCCTCGATTATTTACCTGAACAGGAACGTGCCATGGTCAATCGTTTGCGCGGACTAATTTTCGACTGTATCCCCCACGTTACTGAACGACTGAACTACAACGCCCCTTTTTATTTTAAGAACAAACGCCTGTGCTACATCTGGCCGGGTTCTATTCCCTGGGGCGGCACACGCGAGGGAGTATCGCTGGGTTTTGCTAACGGACAACAATTGCATGACGAGTGGAACTTTTTGAATAAGGATAAAAAGAAAGTAATCGCCACGCGCATGTTTTATTCCCTGAAAGAAATTAACGAACACGAAGAAATCATCCGCACACTTTTATTTGAAGCAGCAGAGTTGGATGAAATGAAAAGCAAAAAATGAAAACCATACTCTCCTTTGTTTTTTTGCTACACTGCAGCTTATGTGCGGCCCAAAACACGCTACCGTTATGGAACTTCGACTCTCTTGATTTTAAAGGCGGGTACAACAAATTTGAACGCGATCCCTCCTCGTCAAAAATCTATTTAACAGACAGCGTCTATCATGGTGCCGGTGGCAAAAGTTTAAAAGTGATTGCCTGCAAACAAACAGAAGGATATTGCGGAGCCTGGATAAACTTTTTCTTTACCAAACGCAATCAGGTGCGTTACATTCATGCTGCTGAGTTCAACTTCCTGTCGTTTTATATCAAAGGTGCTCAAGGTGGTGAACAGGTGCAGATACAATTGTCTGATAAAAGCCTCAGTGAGCGCGAAGACTCACGTCCGGCCAAACCTTTATCCACTTACCTCTCGAAAGGTATTACCAGCACATGGCAGGAAGTATTAATTCCGCTAAAAGATTTGGAACGTTTTGATCCATCTCAACTGGCAGGACTCACGTTCAACTTCACCTCAACGGGATGTTATGAAATTTTTGTAGATGATATTTGTTTGAAAAAAACGGCAAACGACCCCACCCCAATTACCACTCAGCCCAACATTCAACGACTGAACAAAGAATTACAAAATGCCATGTGGGTATGGCAAACCAACAAACTGTTTAACAACCTGACTTACCGCGAAAAGTTTTTCGACTACTGCAAGCGGTTAAATATTCAGCACGTTTACCTGCAACTGTTTTATGACGATAACCTCACCACCCTTCTGTTTGCCGATTCTTTAAAAGCACTTACATCGTTGTGTTACGACAAGGGAATTAAAATTTACGGACTGGATGGCTCACCTGAATGGGGACTTTATGAAAAGCATGAAGTACCTTTAAGTATTGTTAACCTCATTGCTGAGTACAATACATCAGCCTCGGTTAAAGAAAAACTGGCCGGTGCTCACTTTGATATTGAACCTTATCTTCTACTCGGGTTCAATGACCCCTCATTAAAAAAACAAATTATCTACGAAAACCTCGACCTGAAAAAGAAACTGGCAGAATTATGCCGGCAAAAAAATCTCATCTTGGGTCTGGATATTCCTTTTTGGTATGAAGATCAGGACAGCACCGGGTTGGCCGCCACATATACCTTGTTCAACAACAAAGAACAGGCCGCCAGTTACCACATGATTGATATGGCCCAGCACATTGACATTATGGGCTACCGCAATTTCACTTACGGTTCAGACGGTATGATTAATAAGGACCTGAACGAAATTATTTATGCTTCGGGCATTCCGGGTAAATCCATATGGGCCGGTGTAGAAACTATTACAGAAACTCCGGGAGGTTATACCTTGTTTACCTGTTTTGGAAAAGATGAACTCAGCGATTTTTTGAAACAAAACGAAAAGGTGATTAGCAGAAGCAGCAGGTACAAAGGATTTCGTTTGATGCTGTTTGAATACAACGGCTACATATTTATGGGCATAGAGCAGCCTCAAAAAGTCAAAAGAAAATTGCGCAAACAAAATAAGATGGCCATTGTTGAGTTTCAGAACCTGTTGGCTCAATGGCAGGTGAAGGCTGACAAAGAACATATGGCAGTAATGTTAAATGAATATTTGAACCGCAATTCTTCAGAATGGCAGGTAATCAAAAAGAAAGTAAACAATGGTATAAGCTCCGTACGGGTTATTTATCAACCTTCAGAAACCAATACAAAACTCAGTTTTCAGGGTAAAAGTTTGCAGCGCATGCTCGAAGAAGTTTACACAGCAGCTCCGGTATTTTTAGCTTATCCTTCTTTCAAGGGATTTGCCTTTCATTGCTTCGAAAGCCTGCTGTTGTTACCCTCAGAATAAGAAAAATGAAATTTAGAAATAATCCATTCTGCACTATTCTACTCATTTACAGCAGAGAAGCAGTTATTAACATTTAGGCATGTAAAAATTTAGTAAAAACTCCAAGATTTAATGGCCATACATTGTATTATTGCAGATTGAAACAGTATGCATAACCCTTTAAAACCCATACAGGCACTATGATTTCACACTTTTCAGGAAGCTTGAAACTGGTTAAAAAGCTCTCCCTATTAACGGCAATTTTTGCGTTAACATTTTCAGCCTCAGCACAAAGTGCCGAAGAAGGCAAAAAATTATTTGACGCGAATTGCGTTTCCTGCCACGCCATAAAAGAGCAAGTGGTTGGTCCGGCTTTGAAAGACGTTCACAAGCGTAAAGACGAAGCCTGGCTTATTAAGTGGATTAAAAATTCACAAGCCGTTGTAAAAAGCGGAGATGCTTATGCTGTTGAGTTATACAACAAGTATAACCAATCTGTTATGACCTCTTTTGAGGGCTTATCAGATGCACAGGTTAAAAGCATTCTGGCTTATGTGAAGCAAGAAAGCGAAGCTGCTCCCGCAGCTGTTGCAGCTTCAGGAACTGAGTCAGCCTCTTCCACAGCTGCTGCTCCTGCAGCCGGTGCAAACAAACAAACTAAATCGCGCATTCACTGGTTGCTTGTTATTATTGTTGGTTTATTGGCCGTAGTAATTACGCAGGTATTCAGCATTTTGGATACCGTTGGCAAAATACAAGGACGCGAGGTAATTAACTGGAACAAGGTTAACGCTACCCTGATGTTAGTATTTGGAATCGCAGGATTGGCATTCACCGTATGGGAATTTGTAGTACATGGTAAATTAACCGTTAACGCCAACACTGCTGCTTCAGAACACGGTGTGGGTATTGATAAAATGTTTAACATCACCTTACTCTTCACAGGTATTGTGTTTGTTATTACACAGGTAGCCCTGTTTTACTTTGCTTTCAAATACAAAAAGAGAAAGAACGAGAAAGCGTTCTTCTATTCACACAACGATAAATTGGAATACATCTGGACCATTATCCCGGCCATCGTTCTAACCGTATTGGTTATTAACGGCTTGAAATACTGGAACAAGATATTTGCAAAACCTGCTGAAGGCACACCTAAAATTGAGGTGTTTGCTTACCAGTTCGGCTGGACAGCCCGCTACCCCGGTAGTGATAAAGAATTAGGTAGCTATGATTTCCGTCAGATTGGAAAATCAAATGCTTTAGGTGTACTTACCGATGACCCTAAATCAGCAGATGACTTCACCAGCAGCGAAATTCACTTGCCGGTAAATAAGCCGGTAACGTTGAAGTTCAGAGCTAAAGATGTTATACATAGTGCTTACCTGCCGCATTTCCGTGTACAAATGAACTGCGTACCGGGCCTGCCTACTGAGTTTACCTTTACTCCTACCATCACAACTGCCGATAAACAAGCCGAATTAGGTGACCCTACCTTTGATTACGCGCTGTTGTGTAACAAGATATGCGGAAGTGCACACTACCGCATGAAAGTTAAAGTTGTCATTGACACAGAAGAAAACTACAAGAAATGGGTAGCTGAACAAAAACCTGCATTTGCCAAAAAAGCAGAAGAAGTTCCCGCTGCTGCTCCTGCAGAAGTAAATGCAGTTCAGGCGTCAAAAGATAAAACCACTAAAAAGGCTTTAGCTTCAGTTAAATAATTTCTCTTAACCGCAAAAAATCGAAAGAATTCAAATATGAGTCATCACGATCACAGTCACGATGCACATGGTCACGCTCATGAGCATCACCATGAAGAAACATTCATCAGCAAGTATGTTTTCAGTCAGGACCACAAAATGATTGCTAAACAGTTCCTCATTACAGGTATTATAATGGGGGTACTGGGTATGCTTATGTCAATGGTATTCCGTCTTCAGTTGGGATACCCTGATATGGACATGGCTTTCCTGAAACCATTCTTAGGTAAATGGATAAGTGTAGATGAAGCTACAGGGTTTGGTAAACTTGACCCTAACTTTTATCTGGCCCTTATTACCATTCACGGTACCATCATGGTATTCTTTGTACTAACAGCCGGATTGAGCGGAACGTTCAGTAACCTGCTTATTCCATTGCAGGTAGGTGCACGCGATATGGCATCTCCTTTCATGAATATGCTGTCATACTGGTTCTTCTTCCTCTCCTCCTTCGTAATGTTCGCCTCCTTGTTTGTAGATGACGGACCGGCTTCAGCAGGTTGGACAGTTTATCCTCCGCTGAGTGCGCTGCCTAAAGCCATACCGGGCTCAGGAACAGGAATGACACTGTGGCTCGTTTCCATGATATTCTTCATTGTATCAGCACTGTTAGGTGGTATCAACTACATTACTACTGTGTTAAATATGCGTACCAACGGTATGAAAATGTCCCGTCTTCCTTTAACTATTTGGGCATTCTTAATTACTGCAGTATTAGGTCTTTTATCTTTCCCTGTATTGTTGGGAGGTTCTTTACTTCTGGTAATGGACCGCAGCTTCGAAACAAGTTTCTACCTGTCAGATATTCCGGTTGATTTAACCGGTGGAGTAGAAAGAACAGGTGGTAGCCCTATCCTGTTCCAGCACTTGTTCTGGTTCCTGGGTCATCCCGAGGTATACATTATCTTGTTACCTGCGTTAGGTATCACTTCTGAAGTTATTGCCACCAACTCACGCAAACCAATTTTCGGATACCGTGCAATGATTATTTCTATTCTCGCTATCGCGGTGCTTTCATTTATTGTGTGGGCGCATCACATGTTTATTACCGGTATGAATCCTTTCCTCGGTTCAGTATTCATGGTAACCACATTGATTATTGCCGTTCCTTCAGCTGTAAAAACATTTAACTACCTGGCCACCATGTGGAGAGGTAATATTCACTTTACTCCGGCTATGATGTTTGCCATCGGATTGGTGTCCTTCTTTATCTCAGGCGGATTAACGGGTATCTTCTTAGGAAATGCTGCCTTGGATATTAACCTGCACGATACCTATTTCGTAGTGGCTCACTTCCACATTGTAATGGGTAGCGCGGCTATATTTGGTATGTTCTCCGGTATTTACCACTGGTTCCCTAAAATGTTCAGACGCCACATGAGCAAGTCTGCGGGTTACCTGCACTTCTGGCTTACCTTCATTTCAGCTTACGGAGTATTCTTCCCTATGCACTTTATAGGTTTAGCCGGTGTACCGCGCAGATATTATGCAAACACTGCGTACGACCAGTTTAATATTTGGGTTGACGTAAACGAATTTATCACTGTTTGTGCCCTGTTGGGTGGTTTAGCCCAGTTAATTTTCCTGGTTAACTTCTTCTACAGCATTTTCAAAGGCAAAAAGACAGAACAAAACCCTTGGAGATCAAATACACTCGAATGGACTGCTCCTATTGAACATATTCACGGTAACTGGCCTGGAGAAATTCCGTCTGTTTACCGCTGGCCATATGATTACAGCAATCCGAACTATGTAGAAGATTTCATGCCTCAGAATGTTCCTCACGAAGGACAAACGGATGTGGACCAGGAGTTCGAACATCCGCACCCTGAATTGAGCAGTAATAAAAATACACATGCCCCGGCTGCTTCTTTTACGCCAACTAACAACATGATGTTTGGCGGATTACTGAAGTTTTTGGGTTTAAGCAAATAGTTCATTGATAAATGAAGATGCAGCAGTAAAACGTTTAAGCAAATTTGGTTGGTTAACCATATATGCTGTTTTTCTGCTGATATTTATTGGAGGAGTTGTAAGAGGAACCGGAGCCGGAATGGGCTGTCCTGATTGGCCCAAATGTTTCGGACAATGGGTACCTCCTACAGATGTGAGTGAGTTACCGGCAAACTACCAGGAGGTTTATAAAGACCACGGGTATGCAAGTATGGAGTTTAATGTTTTGAGAACATGGACCGAATACCTCAATCGTTTGTCGGGTGTGTTGATTGGGTTCTTTATTTTTTTGACCGTTGTATTTTCTTTTCCCTATTTGAAAAGAGATGCAGCCATCTTCTGGTTAAACCTGCTTGCTTTTTTGCTGGTTGGTTTGCAGGGATGGATAGGTGCCAAAGTGGTGGATACCAATTTGGCCCACTGGATGGTGACTATACATATGTTGCTGGCGCTGGTAATTGTAGGTTTATTAATTTACAGCATTACCCGTTCACAGCAGTTTGTGATAGAGTCAACAGCCATAGAAAAGAAAAAGAGTTCTTTGAAAATAATTACGATAACAGGCCTGTTGCTGGCACTTGCTCAAGTAGTAATTGGCACACAGGTAAGAGAAGAAGTTGATTTGATGCAGCTGGCTTACCAAAACAGCTCGCGTGAATTGTGGCTGGGACAATCGGGTGCAATATTCGGTTGGCACAAAGTTTTTTCACTGGCTTTGGTTGTAGCTAATGTGTGGCTCATGAGCACCATTTACCAACAGTTCAGTAACACGCAACTCAACAAAGCAGCCAACTGGCTCATCATGTCGCTGGGTGCTCAATTGCTGGGAGGTATTTTGCTGGAGAAGTTAGACATCCCTCCTATTCTCCAAATGTTTCACCTGTTTATCGGAAGTATTTCCATAGGAATTCAGTTGTATATTTATATACTGGTATTTACAAAAACCCGCTACAGCAGCGGTAACTAAAATAAAATGATTGCGGAAAAAGCAACACTTGTTCAGTCGGTAAGTTGGTCGCAAAAAATGCGCGATTACAATGAGTTGGTGAAGATGCGCCTGAATTTACTGGTGGTGTTTTCATCTGTCATCAGTTTTGCCATGGCCTCCTCCGGTAACATCAACTGGATGCAAATGGCCATGCTGTCATTGGGCGGTTTTCTGGTAGTGGGTGCATCCAACGGCCTGAATCAGATTATTGAGAAAGATTTTGACAAGCTCATGATTCGCACAGCCAACAGACCCGTGGCCACTCATCGCATGAGTGTTACTGAGGCAGCTATTGCCTCCACCTTAATGGGTATAGCAGGTGTGGTTATTTTGGGGATTTTCCTCAACCAGGTAAGTGCAATGCTGGCCTTGTTTGCTTTACTCTCGTATGCCTTCGTGTATACCCCCATGAAAAGGGTTTCACCAATAAGTGTATTTGTAGGTGCCTTCCCCGGTGCAATTGCGCCCATGTTGGGTTGGGTAGCCGTAACCGGACATATTTCTATTGAAGCCGTTATTCTTTTCCTGATACAGTTCTTTTGGCAGTTCCCACATTTCTGGTCCATTGCCTGGGTACTGGACGATGATTACAAAAGAGCCGGATTCAAAATGTTACCTTCTAAAGATGGTCGGGATAAAAAAAGTGCACTACAGAACCTTTCTTTTACCTTGGTGCTTATACCTCTATCCTTTATTCCGGCTATGTACAACATGACCGGAACCATTTCAGCTTTTGTGTTGCTGGCCAGTGGCTTGTGGTTGTTGTTTTTATCTTACCGCCTGTACAGAACCTGCGAAATAAGTGATGCTAAAAAACTGATGTTCGCCTCTTTTCTGTATTTACCTATTGTACAACTAGCTTTATTCTTTGATAAAATATGAGTAGTGTGACTGCACAAAATATCAAACAAAATAACGATTCGCAATACGCTGTAAACCCTACAAGGTTTGTGTTATGGTTGCTGATTGTTGCCAGCATAATGCTCTTTGCCGGATTTACCAGTGCATACATTGTACGCAGAGCTGAAGGAAACTGGATGCAATTTGCATTACCCGCCAGTTTATGGATAAGTACTTTTACTATTTTACTGAGCAGTGTAAGTATGGTTTGGGCTTACCGCGCAGCAAAAAAAGACAGCATTAATCAGGTAAAATACGGATTGATTACTACACTTGTTCTGGGCTTTATATTCCTGTACAGCCAGTACAATGCTTTTTTTGATCTGGTAGAAATGGGTGTATATCTTTCCGGTTCCAACGTGGCCGGTTCTTTTCTGATTATTATTGCCGGAGTACATTTCGCTCATATTTTGGGCGGGTTACTTTGGTTAACCATTGTTTTATACCAAAGCTTTAATTTTAAAGTGCACAAAAAGAACATACTCAACATCAGCCTGTGTAATACTTACTGGCATTTCATAGGTTTGCTGTGGGTATATTTGTTTGTATTTTTTATGTTGTACCGATAATATAATTTTTGAAGATAACTGATATGTCAACAGAAACAACTACCTTAAAGAAACGTTCCATTTGGGCCGGAGGCTTCTCTCCTTTCAATGTGAGCTACGGAAAGCTAATGATGTGGATTTTCCTGCTATCGGATGCTTTCTCCTTTTCATCTTTACTGATCAGCTATGGAACAGTAAGGTATGCCCACCCTTCACCTCCGCACGGTAACCCTGTTATTCACGGAGCAGAAGTAAGACCACTGGGGCACGTTCCCGATAACTTTGTGGAACTTTTAGGAGAAACCAAAGCCGCTAACGGTGATTTCTTTTTCTCCAAAACACACTGGCCTTCACCGGATTTGGTTTTTAACCACTTCCCTTTCCTGCATGGTCTTCACCTGCCTTTGTTTTTTGTGAGTTTGATGACATTCATTCTGATTTTCAGTTCTGTTACTATGGTACTGGCGGTAGAAGCAGGTCACCGGATGGATAAACAGAGTGTGGCCAAGTATATGTTTTATACCATCTTAGGCGGAGCAGCCTTCTTAGGTTGTCAGGCTTGGGAATGGACCCAGTTCATTACCGCAGGTGCATCCTTACAAGGTAACCCGTTTGGCCCTACAGCTTTTGCGGCCTTGTTCTTTATTGTAACGGGCTTCCACGGTTTCCACGTATTCAGCGGTGTGGTGATTAACGTAATCATTTACCTGAATGTATTAAACGGCACATACGACAAACGCGGACACTATGAGATGATTGAGAAAGTTGGTTTGTATTGGCACTTTGTAGATTTGGTTTGGGTATTCGTATTTACCTTCTTCTACCTCATCTGATTTTATTTATTGTTAAACTACTAAGATTAAAAGTATATGAGCGCATCACACGATCAACATATCAACGCAATAGAAGGTGCAGGTATCAACCCTGATCAACCTCATGGTACAAAGGACATTTGGAAAACATTCTGGATTCTCTTTGTCTTAACTATTGTTGACATTGCTTTCTATTTCGCAGTTTCTCCCAGCATGTTCCGCAACTGGGTATTCATATTTTTGGGTATTGTAAAAGCTTACTTTATTGTGGGTGTTTTTATGCACATGAAATATGAAAGAAAGAACCTCATTCAAACTATCATTCTCCCGGTTTTATTCATATTGGGCTTAATCGCCACCTGCATATATGAAGGTAATTTCTGGGACAGCATCAACATTAACTTAGATTAATGAAAAAATACAAAGAGGCGCTCCTGATATTAGTAATAGTAGGAGCGCCTGTTCTTTTTTATTTACTCATCAAAACAGGAAGACAGAACTATTATTTTCTTCCTGTTTACGGAGAGCGGTTTTATGATGAGCAAATAAAAGACACCGTTTTTCACACCATTCCCGATTTTAACTTTACCAACCAGGCCAATAAATCTGTATCATTGGCTGATTTTGATACCAGCATTATTGTAGCTGACTTTTTCTTCGCCTCCTGCCCTGATATTTGTCCTAAACTCAACCGTAACCTGAGTAAAGTGGTGGAGAAAACAGCAGCCATGCCCAATGTGAAGTATATCTCCCACACAGTAGATCCTGAAAATGACTCAGTGCCTGTATTGGCCGAGTATGCTGCTCGCTTTAAAGCCGACCCGGCCCGTTGGCATTTTGTAACCGGCAGCAAACAATCACTGTATGAAATAGCTGAAAAAGGCTATCTGGTTCCCGTAACTGCTGAAGACACCACCATTGACCATACCCAAAACCTTATTTTAATAGACCCCTGGAGAAGAATCCGTGGATATTACGATGGACTCAACCCTAAGGAAGTAGAAAAACTTATTGACGAGATTAAGGTTTTACAGGTAGAAATTCATGAACGAAATACACCAAAAAAATAACGATAAACTGGTCTTCAGATTTGTACTGGGGATTTCCATTGCAGTTTTTGCCTTAGTAGTTAGCTTGAATCAAAAATTCATCCCCGCTCCTGAAACCACTCCTGAATTTGTGAAATTACTGCCCCTGTTTAACGCTTGTATAAACGGTACTTGCAGTGTTTTGCTGTTGCTTTCCCTGTATTATATCAAGAAGAAACGTATTGACATTCACAAACGCATCAACCTTACTGCTTTTGTACTCTCTTCTCTGTTTCTGGTGTCGTATGTATTGTTTCACTTCTTCGCAAAAGAAACCAAGTTCCCGGCTGACAATCCGGTGAGACCGGTGTATTTAATCATACTCATATCCCACATTATATTGGCGGCTTTGGTTCTTCCGTTGGTATTGCTTAGTTTTTACCACGGTTTGCAAAACAATGTAGCCACTCACCGTAAACTGGTGCGTTTCAGTTACCCCATCTGGTTGTATGTAACTATTACCGGAGTGATAGTTTACCTTATGATTTCTCCGTATTACCAATTTTAAACATAACTTTGCGCCATGAAATACAAAGTGGCTTTCCTCTTCCTGTTTCTGATGCAAACTTTGTCTTCACTTGCCCAGTGTCCCATGTGTCGGACAGCCGTGGAAACAGCCCGAAAGGGTTCAGATAGCAAGGTGGGTGCAGGATTAAATGACGGAATACTGTATTTACTGGTTTTGCCTTACCTGTTGGTGAGTATCATCGGGTACATGTGGTACAAAAAGTCAAAGGCACACAAATCAAAATCTCAACAAGCATAAAAATGGGCAATCAACTTACTGAAAATAAATTACAGGCTATTGTACAATGCAAATGCCCCAGGTGCCGGAGCGGAAAAATGTTTTCTCACCCCGTTACTGATTTAAGGAACTTCACTAACATGAACAAAAGTTGTGAGGTGTGCGGGTTAGAATTTGAGATTGAACCCGGCTTTTTTTGGGGTGCCATGTATGTAAGTTATGCTATATCGGTTGCAACGGCTATTACATCTGCTGTTGCGCTATATATATTACTCAATGACCCGGATACATGGGTATACATCACTACTATTGTGAGTATAATTGTGTTGCTCTCTCCCTTCTCTTACCGCTACTCCAGGGTACTGATGATTTACAACTTCTCTCCCATCAGGTTCGATAAGTCCAAAGCGAATGTGGCAAAAAAATAATGCCTCCCGAAAATTCAGAAGGCATTATCATCTGTATTAACTGCTTTTAGTTTTATTCCGCTTCTACCTTAGCACGGTGTCCTCCGGCTGTCATGGCTTTTTCACGTATTTTCAACTCTATTTCATCCGCCATTTCAGGGTTGTCATGCAGCATCTGTTTTACAGCATCTCGTCCCTGACCGATTTTGGTTTCGTTGTAGCTGAACCATGAACCTGATTTTTTAATGATTTCAAAATCAACTCCTAAGTCTACAATCTCACCAACCTTAGAGATTCCTTCTCCGTACATGATGTCAAACTCTACCACGCGGAATGGAGGAGCCACTTTATTTTTAGCCACCTTAACTTTGGTACGGTTACCCACCATGTCGTTACCGTCTTTTAACTGACCAATTCTGCGAATGTCCAAACGAACAGAAGCATAGAACTTGAGTGCGTTACCACCGGTAGTAGTTTCAGGGTTACCAAACATTACGCCTATTTTTTCACGTAACTGGTTGATGAAAATACAAACACAATTGGTTTTGTTAATGGTACCCGTAAGCTTACGCAATGCCTGAGACATTAAACGTGCCTGCAAACCCATTTTAGAATCGCCCATGTCGCCTTCAATTTCGGCTTTTGGTACCAAGGCAGCAACAGAGTCAATTACAATGATATCAATAGCTCCGGAGCGAATGAGGTTATCGGCAATTTCCAGTGCCTGTTCCCCGTCATCCGGCTGGGCAATAAGCAGGTTTTCGGTATCTACTCCTAATTTTTCTGCGTAGTTTTTATCAAAGGCGTGTTCTGCATCAATAAAGGCGGCCATGCCTCCGTTTTTTTGAGCCTGTGCAATAGCGTGAATGGCCAGGGTAGTTTTACCTGATGACTCCGGACCGTATATTTCTATGATACGGCCTTTGGGAAACCCTCCTATGCCTAATGCAATATCCAGACTCAATGAACCCGTAGAAGAAGCTTCCACACCCTCTACTTTACTGTCACTCATGCGCATTACTACGCCTTTTCCATAAGACTTCTCCAGCTTCTCAACGGTTAGCTGTAGTGCTTTAAGTTTTTCTTTATTATCGCTCATAACTTCTGTAATTAAATAATGTTCAAATTTAAAGAGGTCACTACGCCAAAACGTTACGTAGTGATTTCTTTTTTAGTATACTTTTCCACAACCGTTCTCATTCGCTACAAAAACTACTTCACCAGTTTGCCGCTCATGTTAAAGTAGAGTGTCATTCGATCCTTACCATTTTCCAAATGTATAAGGTAAAACTTGCCCTCATTGTTCAGTTCCATACCTGTTTTGGCTATCTGAAATGTTTTGTAAATGGTGGTTACCTGGTTGGTAATTTGTACAGGCAGATCGGTTTCTTTTATCGCGTTGTAGGTGCGCAGCCATTGACCTTCGGAGGTATAAAATGTTTCGTAGGTTATTCCATTCTCCACATAAGTGGCTTTGTAAACAATAATCTCCTGCTTTTCCCAGTTGGCTTGCTTAACGGCAGAATAGTTCATTTCAAATGACTTTTTTACTGTTTCAGGAACAGTAACAGTTTGTGCATTCGCTTTCCAGGTAATGAGTAATAAGCCGATGGCCATAAGGGTTGTAATCTTTTTCATGTGCGTAATAAATTTTCAGGTAAATTAGAAAAAGAAAACCGGTAAGGCAAGCTATTTTACAGTTACCTTTTTAAGAAATTTTTTCTCAAAATACTGGCACATATCTTTTAGCCCGCATTCCTCACATTTAGGATTACGGGCCACACACACATAACGACCGTGCAAAATGAGCCAATGGTGCGCCCGTGCAATGTATTCTTCAGGAATGTATTTTACCAGCTGTTTCTCTGTTTCCAACGGGGTTTTGGCGCGTTGTGTGAGTCCTAAGCGTGCAGATACACGAAACACATGAGTATCCACCGCCATAGCGGGCATATTGTAAATGACTGAAGCAATTACATTAGCCGTCTTGCGCCCCACTCCCGGTAATTTTATCAACTCTTCTATGGTAGATGGTACTTCGCTGTTAAAGTCACTCACCAGCATTTGTACCATGCCAATAAGGTGTTTGGTTTTGTTGTTGGGGTAACTTACCGTTTTGATATAAGGAAACAGGGTATCAAAATCAGTAGCTGCCAAACTTTGTGGTGTGGGAAAATCTTCAAAAATAGCGGGAGTAACCAGATTAATACGTTTATCCGTACACTGTGCCGAAAGTATCACCGCAATCAACAACTGAAAAGGATTACCGTAATGTAATTCCGTTTCTGCCTGAGGGTGATTTTTGAGTTGATAAGCTATAAACTGCTCGAAGCGTTCTTTACGGGTCATGGTTCGTTAACAAAAGTAGATAGAATTTGTTGGATGCTAAAGCAACTAACAAACCTTCTGCTTTGAGGGAACTTAATGTACCGTTTTTTCGTTGAGCGATGCCGAGTATTCCATAATTATACTCAGGCTGGTGGGGTGAGGTTCCATCGGCTTCTCGTCCAAAGCCGTTACCGTTTTAACCATCTTGCGGTATTCTTGCAGAAAAGACTCATCAGAAGTAAGTTGCTCCATAATGCCTCTTTCCTCATTCTCAGAAGTTTCGTGGTAAATAAAACGGATTAAATCGTCAGTTGTGTATACTTTGCGCATAGGCTGTTTTTGAATTTTACAACCTAATAACGCCAGCATATCCGGGTTTATTTTACCTCAGCACAATTTCTTTTTCTTCAATCATTTTACGCAGGTTATTCAAGGCATAACGCATACGCCCCAAAGCTGTATTGATGCTTACTCCGGTGGTATCGGCTATCTCTTTAAAGCTCATGTCTCCGTAGTGGCGCATCAACAATACCTCGCGTTGTTCTTCAGGCAACAGCTTCACCAATTCACGTACGGTTCTTTCACTTTCCTTGCGCATCATCACATCTTCCCTTGATTCATCGGCCAACTGGATGTAAGATAAAATGTCGTTTCCGGCTGTATCGGTAATTACGGGGGTGCGTTTGGTTTTGCGGAAATGGTCAATGGCCATGTTGCGGGCTATACGCAACACCCAAGGTAAAAACTTACCTTCCTCATTGTACTTATCGTTTTTAAACGTGTGTACTACTTTAATAAAGGTTTCCTGAAACAAGTCCTCAGCCATGTAGCGGTCGAGCACAATGTGGTAAATGGTGGTGTACACCTTTGATTTGTGACGTTTGATTAAAGTTTCGAGGCAGGCTTCATTTCCCGCAAGATACAAGTCAATCAACTCCTGATCACTAATTTTTGCCCTGTTCATAGGTAGGTAATTAAAGGGTTAAACAAAAAATAAATTAGTGTAGAAGTTTATTCGATATGCTTGTTCCTGTTTTTAGTTAATTGATTGCGGTTAATGTTATTTGATGTTGTAAAATTAATATAAAAAACGGAAAAAACAATACCTGATAAAAAAGATGAAAACTTTTTTCAGAATGAACTTTTTTCATCTCTGCCCCTTTATGTTTTATTCCGACATTTGCGCAACTCAATACTATGGTAGCAAAATCAATGGCAAAAGCCAACAATACAATTCCTTCAGTAACTCCTGCAAGCAACAGAAATATTTTGATCAAAGGGGCACGCATGCACAACCTCAAAAATGTGGATGTAAGTATTCCCCGTAATAAGTTGGTGGTGGTTACAGGTGTTTCGGGTTCAGGTAAATCATCGCTGGTGTTTGATACCCTGTATGCCGAAGGGCAACGCAGGTACGTAGAAAGTCTATCCGCCTACGCACGTCAATTTATGGGACGCATGAACAAGCCCGATGTGGATTTCATTAAAGGTATTGCCCCGGCCATTGCCATTGAACAAAAAGTAAACACGCGTAATCCGCGAAGTACAGTAGCCACCACTACGGAGATTTACGACTACATGAAACTGCTGTTTGCACGGGCTGGTCGCACCTATTCGCCTGAATCAGGTATGGAGGTAAAAAGCCACTCGGTTGAAGATGTGGTGAACTATATCAACCAACATGCGGATGATACCAAGGTGTTTCTGATGGTGGCCCTGCATCACCTCAAGGATAAAAAAGAACTGAAAAAGGAACTCGAGATTCTGTTGCAAAAAGGTTTCTCCCGAATGAATGCCAATGGCGATGTAGTGCGTTTGGAAGAATTTATTGCTGACGGAATGGATGCCTGGCTCAAACAAAAAGGCGATAAAACCTTGTTTCTGCTGGTTGACCGTTTTACCGTAAACAAAACGGATGAGGACCACAACAACCGTATTGCTGATTCGGTACAAACTACTTTTCAGGAAGGCAACGGAGAATGTTTGGTTGAAACCGTTGACGAAAAAGATAAACGCCAATTGCACCAATTCTCCAACAAGTTTGAACTAGACGGACAACTTTTTGAGCGACCTACCGTTAATTTTTTCAGCTTTAATAATCCTTACGGAGCATGCAAAACCTGCGAAGGTTTTGGTTCTGTTATAGGCATTGATGAAGACCTGGTGGTGCCCGATAAAAGTTTATCTGTTTATGAAGATGCCATTGCCCCCTGGAAAGGCGAAAAGATGAGCGAGTGGAAAGACCACTTTATCAAATATGCCCGCAAAGCTGATTTCCCTATACACCGCCCCTATTATGAGCTTAACAAAACACAGAAAGATATTTTGTGGCGGGGTAACAAGGAATGGGAAGGTATAAACGGTTTCTTTAAATTTTTAGAAGGACAAACCTACAAAATTCAGTACCGTGTAATGCTGGCCCGCTACCGGGGCAAAACTACCTGCCCTGATTGTGTGGGTACGCGCTTAAGAACCGATGCCAACTACGTTAAACTTGCTGACACACGTTTTAAGAAAAGCGATGACTACCGCTGCCTGAGCGAACTGATGCTGATGAGTGTGAGTGATGCTCGTGTGTTTTTCAATGAACTGAAATTGAACCAACACGACCAAAGCATTGCTGAACGGATATTGACCGAAATACGCAACCGCCTCAATTACCTCGAGCATGTGGGGCTGGGTTATTTAAGTCTGAACCGCTTGAGCAACTCCCTCTCGGGTGGTGAAACACAACGCATCAACTTAGCCACCTCTTTAGGAAGTAGCTTAGTTGGTTCCATGTATATACTGGATGAGCCCAGCATTGGCCTGCACAGTCGCGATACACAAAAACTCATCACAGTTTTAAAACAACTGCGCGATGTGGGCAATACCGTAATTGTGGTAGAACACGATGAAGAAATTATGCAAGTGGCTGATCACATCATTGATATTGGTCCGCTGGCCGGCATACACGGAGGGGAGATTATTGCTGAAGGCACACTGGATGAACTGAAGAAAGATAAAAACAGTTTAACGGGGCAATACCTTTCGCAACGCATGGAAATTCCTGTACCAACCAAACGCAGAAAATGGAACGAGTTTGTGGAGCTTACCGGAGCACGCCAGAACAACCTGAAAAATGTAAGTGTGAAATTCCCTCTACACGTAATGACGGTGGTAACCGGTGTAAGCGGAAGCGGTAAAACCACTCTGGTAAAAAACATCCTCTACCCTGCCCTGCAAAAACACACAGGCAACTATGCCGGTGAAAAAACAGGAGCGTTTGATAAACTACAAGGCCAACTTAAAAACATTAAACAGGTAGAACTGGTGGACCAAAACCCCATTGGTAAAAGTTCGCGCAGTAACCCTGTTACTTACATTAAAGCATACGACAGCATACGCGATTTATTCTCCCAGCAACCGCTCTCCAAAAACCGGGCTTTTAAACCGCAGCATTTTAGTTTTAACGTAGAAGGGGGCCGTTGTGAAACCTGCCAGGGCGAAGGCGAGGTAACCGTTGAAATGCAGTTTATGGCCGATATTCATTTGTTGTGCGAAGACTGTAAAGGGCAACGTTTTAAAGACGAGGTACTGGAAGTGAAATACCACAACAAAAACATCAGCGAGGTATTGCGGTTGAGTGTGGAAGAAGCACTGGAATTTTTTAAAGATGAAAAAAGTATTGTCAATAAAATAAAACCACTGAACGATGTAGGTTTGGGTTACGTGCAACTTGGACAAAGCAGCAGCACCTTAAGCGGTGGTGAGGCGCAACGCATTAAACTGGCTTCTTTCTTAGGCAAAAGCAGCAACAGCGGCAAGGAACACATTCTCTTCATTTTTGATGAACCCACCACCGGACTACACTTTCACGATATTCAAAAACTGATGCTTTCGTTTAATGCGTTGATTGAACAAGGCAACAGCGTATTGATTATTGAGCACAACATGGAGGTAATTAAATGTGCCGACTGGATTATTGACCTGGGCCCCGAAGGTGGCGATGCGGGCGGACAATTGGTGTTTGCCGGCTTACCGGAAGACTTAGTGAAAGAGAAAAAAAGCTATACGGGAAAGTATTTGAAGGAGAAACTCTAGGGTACCTTAGAGGATTGGGTATTGGTTGATTGGATATTAGTTATTGGTTACGGAGAATTTCCGTTGTGGTTCGTGTCACGAACCATGGCAAAGAATTCTTTTGTGAAAATCTGTGCAATCTGTGGCAGTATAAATTCGGCTTTAATAACTAATGTATCTGATTTATGTCCCGAATACACAAATGCCTTAACCTCTCATTCCTCATAAAACTCCCTCAGGGCACCAAAGTACATACCTGTCCAGCCATCCTGAATATTTTGAAAGTCTTCATCAGGAATATTGGTTTGGTGCAGCTCAATTGAGGTTTGCCCGTTATCTGTTTTATGCAACTTAAGGGTAACAATGGATTGCTCCGGACGGTCGCCAAAATACCACTCCTGCACTATCTTTTTGCTTTCTTCAAACTCCAGGTTTTTGCCGCAGATATTGCCACCCCAAAGAGAAAACTCCGAACCCGGCTCTGTGCTCATTTCCGCTTCTTCTCCTGTCCACAGGTAAATGGTGAGCGGGTTGGTTAATGCCAGATACACCTCTTCCGGTGGTGCGGGTATGGCAAAGTAGCGTTTAAAATCTTTCATACTTACTCGTTGATGTATTGTATTAACTCATCCACTTTTTTGAACATGGATTTAAAAAACTGGTTGCGCAATTTCTCCGCCACACCACTCAACATCGTTGATTTGGAAATGAGGTTATTCATCCAGCGTTCATTTTGTTCATTAAAAAACCGGTTGGTGGTGCGCATGCTGTTAAAAGAATTGTAACTGATAAAACTGCTGATTTTATCATCGGCTTTAATGAGCACACAGTTGTTCCCAAACATCAGGTCGCTAAGGTAGAAGGTATAATCCACAGCCGTCATGGTGCCTTCCGCAGTAAACTTTTTACCTGTCTCTACCTGACGTTGTACTTGTTTTAACATTTCCCTGAAATCCTCTATCACCAATAAAGCATCTTCACGCGTAGTGAAAAATCCTGCATCCCAATAAAAACGAATATGCTTCAGGTTGCTCATAATGGTTTCTTCGGTCCATATTTCAGTAGACGGAACACGGCTATAAGCCAATCCCGCTTGCTTTGCGGTTTCTAACAACGCTGCATCAATGTGGTTGAGGTGGTAATGTTTGTTTTGCAGGGAGGCCACATTGAGTATGGATTTCATCCAATACGTGAGCTTAAATGCAGATAGGTGCGGATACGAAAAATGGTGAAAAACGGGTACGTCTTCCGCAGCGAAAAAAATGCGTTTGTTTTCAAATTTTTGAAGTCCGTTTAACTCTTGGTACAAGCCTTTAAGGTAAGCATGGAAACTTTCCTCATCATCCAGTACAGGTGTAAACTTAAAAGTAACCACACCGGGTAATTGGTCGTTAAGTGCTTCGAGCGGAACATCAAAATGGTGACAGAGTTTCACTACCTCGTTAATGGTTAATTCCGTTTCACCTCTAAGTCTGCGGTAAGTACTGTCCATGCTGATGTTGAGTACCGAGGCTATCTCATTGGCCAGCGAAACATTGCCCGGTACCAACTCTTTAAGAATATGGATAAACTGTTCCTGGTAAGTTAAAGTCGGCATTATTATTTACGGTTTTGCATTTCAAAGCTATAAAAATATTTGCACAAAACCGTAAATGCTGTTCCCGGGTAATCTTTATACGCAAAAATGTAGCATAGATTAGTGATTGAACATTGAAATATATGCACTATACGGCAACATCAACTTCTACAGGCACTATCCCGTTTTATTGCCCCGATGGAACACGCTTGCTTTGTAACATAAAAAAACACCAACCATGAACACAAAAAATCTTTTCTTCACCAGCCTGCTCATTTTTACATCAGCTGTAAAATTGATGGCAGCCGGACCTGAAAATCCGAGTATCGCTTTTATTGACATAGACACCAGAAACAGCAGGGTAAGCACTCCCTCCAATCCGGTTACAGCTATGACCCGTGTGGAGCTTGAAAAACTGAAACGGTTTCAGTTGCTCGATAAATATGATTTGGAGTACCTCACTTCCAAAGACTCCATTAAAATCAACAATTGTTACAGCCGATTATGCCTTACTGAGCTGGGCAAAAAATTGAAAGTAGAAAAAATGTTTACCGGCTCAGTAGAAGAAATGTCGGACCAGATTATTGTGACCTTTAAAATACTGGATGTACAAAACGGGCAGTTTGAAAAAGTACAAGTGAATGAATTCCTCAACATTCCTGCTGAAATAAAAAGCATGATTAAAGTAACCATGAACGATATGTTCGGGATACAGAACGAAGCCGACTTGGTATCGAAACTTACACGCAAAGATGATTACGACAATGCGGTGAACAACCCGTATGAACTACGTTTGCGCAGTGATGGTCCGCGGATGGGATTCACCTACTTTACAGGAAACGATGCCGCTGTACTAAAAGCACCCAGTAACACTGGCGGCTTTAATGCACACCCGGTAATGTTTCAGTTCGGCTACCAGTTTGAGCGGCAATACCTCAATGAAGGGAATTTTCAGGCTTTGTTTGAATTTGTGCCCATGCTCACAGGCTTAGACCAAGGCTTACTTATTCCCAGCTTCACCTTTATGAACGGGCTGCGCAGCAACAAAAGCGGGTGGGAATTTGCCTTTGGACCAACGGTAGCGTTTGCTAAAAAAGCAGAAGGCTTTTATGACCGTAACAACAACTGGCACCTGAAAAACGATACTACGGAACAATCACAACCCCGCAATATGGAAACACGTATTGACAGCAGAGGAGATGTTACCTTACATACTAATTTTGTATTTGCTTTTGGTAAAACATTTAAATCAGGCAAGTTGAATATTCCGGTAAACGGCTACATCATCCCCAGTAAAAACGGCACCCGAGTTGGAGTATCCTTCGGATTTAATGCCAAAGAAAGGTACACGTTCAACGGCAAAGTAAAATAACCTTAATACAATACAAATATGAATTTATTCATCAACATCACCCGCAACATAAACCGTGGCATTAGTGTGTTCATTTCTTTGTTTTTACTTGTCATGATTTTTGGCGACCCCATAAAACCTAATTTAGAAGAAGCCGGAGCCATGTTGCTTTTCCCCGGTGGAGTTATACTGGGCTTTCTGTGGGCATGGAAAAATGAGCGCATTGGTAGTTTAATCTCTTTGGTAAGTCTGGTGCTCTTTTACGTTTACATGTATGTCAGTCGGGAAGGTTTTTCCGGAGGTCCGTATTTTCTGCTCCTCTCCTTTCCTGCTTTAATTTTTCTTGTTTTATCCTTTGTTTCACCTCAATCTTAATCCGGCAATGACCCACTATATTCAGCTTATTTTCGAATGTGCACTTACACTATTCGCTATAGATTTTGTATCCGGCTTTGTTCACTGGGCTGAGGATACATTCGGTACCGATCAAACTCCCGTGTATGGTAAATGGATTGCCGTACCCAACACCATTCACCATGAACAACCTGCTGCATTCACTCAAAAAAACTGGTGGCAAAGTTCATGGGATCTTGCTTTATGTTCAGCACTTATTGCTTTGGCTGCGTGGTGGGGCGGTTGGCTTAGCTGGCACGTTTGGCTATTTTGTGTGCTGGGTGCCAATGCCAATCAATTACATAAATACACTCATGTGCCCCGAGCTAAAATTCCGTTACCTGTTCGTTGGTTACAAGACTTACGTTTAATTCAATCAGCAAAAGACCATGCGTTACACCACAGCGGAAAGAAAAATACCGCCTACTGTGTGATTACCCCTTACCTGAATATGTTGCTGGATAAAATCGGTTTTTGGAGAGGTCTGGAAAAAATTATCGTTCCGTTTGCAGGTGCACCTCGTAGAGAAGACCTGAATACTCAACCAATCACTTCAACAACTGATTCACCATCGGAACATCATCCGTAAGAATGAAGTCGGGAGATTTTTCAATGGCAGATTCGGCATCACTTGTATTCACTACACCAAAGATAGAGACCTTTAATCCGGAAGCGTGAGCCGCAGCAACACTCTCATTGGTGCAGGAGTTATTCCCCGTCATAATACCGGTGTAGCTGTTGGTATTAGCAATCTGAAAACGTTCCGTCACACTTCCGTTTATCATCAGGTTAAATCTGGAGTCCCTTTGTTGCATTAAATCAAAAAAAACATCGAAGTTGGACTCCAGATATACTTGTTCATATACCTGAAAACGGTCAATAAGTTGAGTGATACTTTGTACGTAAAGATAAATGTAATCAAGATACTCATCACTTGAACTGATATTGCAGGGCAGGTCAAGTTTATTATCCAACATGATAAACGGGATAAAATCAAGTGAGGAGCAATACTGGAAAAGTTCTTCTAAGGAAAGCAAATAACTGTCGGAATTTTTGTATTTGCATGCCCGAAGTTCCTCTGCAGTGTATTGGTAAATGCAACCCGATAAATTGGTTTGCGTTTCGAGGTAATCATCGTGATATAAAAACAGTACTCCGTCACGACTCATTTGCACATCCACCTCCACACCTGATGCAGCATAAAGCTCCAACGCCTTCTGCACTGAGGCCATACTGTTTTCAGGAGTAGGGTTAGCTGCAGTTCTCGGTCCGCATCCTCTGTGCCCTATTACAGCAATTTTGTCCCCGTTCAGGTTATTGATTTCCGGAGTTTCATCACGGCAGGCACTCATCAACCAAAAGGTTAAACAAAACAAAAGAAACTTGAGTGTTCTAAAAATCATATCCTATCCACAACTTTACCTGCGCTCCGTGTCCGTGCAATTTCAAATCTCCTGATGAGTAAAAATTGGTTTGTGTTTCAGTATAAGTGCCGTACCCGAATGTGTTAGCAATGGAGAGTCGTTGGGTGCGCCACATCCAGCCGTAGTTCAGGTATACTTCATGCAGTTGATACAAACCTTTCCTGTCGTCAACGGGCGAGTGCGTTCCATAAAGCAGGTTGCCATAAGAAAGGTCCACCACCATGCGGGTGTTTTTAATGTTCAGCGGAAATAATTTTCTGAAACTGATTTGCCCACCTGTTCCACCGTAAGTCAGTTTGGCCACATTGATTAAAGGTGCGCGCAATGCAACAGCCACTTCATATTCAGGTCGGCAATAAGCATATCCCACGCCTGTCAATATTCCATTAAATGTGTATTGAGAAGTAAGCTCCACCCGGTGTTTCAGGTTGTTTGCAGAGGAAGTCACCACAGTATCTGCGGATGCTTCGCCTTTAAACACTTCTGCAAATACATGGAGCAGCGAAAAAAGTAAAATAAGGGTGGTGAACCAATGTTTCATTTGCGGGTACAATTTAAGTGTAAACCAACACAGTTACTACTAATATGTGATTGCTAATCTGTATCACATGCGCTAATATTGAAAAAATAATTATCCATGAAACAACAATTACTTTCTTTATTTGCTATTTCGATTGTTCCGGCAATCTCCTTTGCACAGGTAAGTTTTACAGTAGCCAATGCGCCTGTAAACAATACCATGTTTACGTACCATGATGCCAATGAGCCCAATCCTCCGTTTGTGTTCAGCAAAAGCGGCACAACTAATACATGGAACTTCACCAATGTTCCCGCAGTAACCGGTGCCGATGACACATCTTATGTGCGCACGCCTTCGCAGGTAAACGGCAACAGCAACTTCCCGGGAGCAACTCATGTAATGTGGGAAGTAGGTGACAATTCACAAAAATTTGCAAAGATTGACGCCACCGGAGCTTATCTTATAGGTATGTATGGTGACGTTTTCGGTACAGGTACCGATGTAGCACTTAAATTTCCTGCTCCCCTTAAAGTATACTCTTTCCCGGTACAATACGGCAGCATCAACAACACCAATCCTGTTATTGAGTACAAAGCCTCCGGTGCATCTGTAGGGCAACCTGGCATTGATTCACTTTGGTACAAATCAACGCACAATGATTCAAAAGAAATTATTGCTGAAGGAAGCATGGTTGTGCCAATGGGTACCTTCCCTGCCTTACTGGAAGTTAGCAGAGAAAATGTAATTGACAGCCTTTTTATCAAAACCAGCGCAACAGCCGGACAGTGGGTACTTGCTCCCGGATTTCCGAAAGTAACACATGATTCTACTTTTTACTGGTACGGCAACCAATACCTGCATCAATATGCCCACGTTATTTACAAAAACGGATTGGTAACAGACGTAAACTACATCAAATCTGTTACGGTTAGTCAGGTGAGCAGTACACCGGAAGTTGCAGCCAACGTGGTTTCACTTTATCCTAATCCTGCGCAATCAACCTTACACTTCAACAACAGCAGTGAAATTGAACAACTCCTTATCCGCGATGTTACCGGTGCCACATTACTCACCCAAACAGGCAACTGTGACGAAATTGATATTCAGCAATTGGCTAAAGGCATTTACTTCATTCAGGTGAACCAACACAACAACCGTTCACAAACATTGAAGTTCGTAAAACTGTAACCTTTTTTATTTTACCTGAAAGGCCCGCTTTGTCGGGCCTTTTTTTATGATTATCAATCATCTATACAACTTTTGCGCATATGTTGAAAAGAAGTGAACTGTTTTGTGCGCTTCTTTATTCAATTTCGGTAAAGTTCCACACCATTAATTTCACCTTATAAACCTGCGAATGGCGCTAAAGAAAAAAGAGAAAAAAGAAAAGAAGGCTTTTGTTCTCGACACCTCCGTAATACTCTACGATCATAACGCTGTAAAAAACTTTGACGAGCATGATGTAGCCATCCCCATTACTGTTTTAGAAGAGCTGGATAATTTTAAAAAGGGCAACGATATTATCAATTTTGAAGCCCGCGAATTCATCCGCTTTTTAGATAAACTTTCGGGCGAGTATACCCTCAACAATTGGATACCATTGAATGGCCCTACCAAAGGAAAATTCAGGGTACTGATGAATGAAAAAAGTTTGCAGGATGCAGAAAAAATATTCGGGGAACGAAAGGCCGACCACCGCATCTTAAATGCAGCTCTGGCGCTTCAGAAAGAAATGCCCGACCGCAAAGTGGTGCTGGTAACCAAAGACGTTAACCTGCGTTTAAAGGCCAAGTCGCTCAGCCTCCCTGCGGAGGATTATGAAACCGGAAAAATAAAGGACCTCGAAGGGCTTTACACCGGCCGTTCCATTATAGAAGGCGTAAAACCTGAAGTGATTGACACCCTTTACCACGAAGGTTTTATTGAATGGAAAAAAGTTTTCAAAAACAAGCCTTTTGCCAATCACTACTACATTCTTAAAAACAGCAAAACTTCTGTACTTTCTTTTTACAATCCGATAGAAGACCGACTGGACAAAGTAGAAAAGAAAGGTTGTTACGGAATAAAACCCCGCAATGCAGAACAGGCCTTTGCTTTACATGCTATACTGAACACCAACATTCCTTTGGTAACTATACAAGGTGTGGCAGGAACAGGTAAAACCCTGCTTGCATTGGCTGCTGCTATGGAGCAGAAAAGTAATTTCAGGCAGATATACCTCGCTCGCCCTATTGTACCCTTGAGTAATAAAGACATCGGGTATTTGCCGGGTGACGTGAAATCAAAAATAAACCCCTACATGGAACCCCTGTGGGATAACCTGAAACTGATACAAAATCAGTTTGATGAGAAGGATAAAGAACACCATAAAATTACGGACATGGTGAATCAGGAAAAGTTGGTGGTTACACCACTGGCCTACATTCGCGGACGCAGTTTATCCAACATTATTTTCATAGTAGATGAGGCGCAAAACCTTACTCCGCATGAGGTAAAAACCATTATTACACGTGCCGGAGAGAAATCTAAAATTGTATTTACCGGAGATATTTACCAGATTGACACCCCTTACCTGGATTCACAATCAAACGGTTTATCGTACATGATTGATAAGGTAAAAAATCATCCGCTTTATGCCCACATTACCTTAGAAAAAGGAGAACGCTCTGAACTGGCTAACTTAGCCAACGAGTTGCTATAAAATTTTGACCGATACTGACCAAAAGGAATTCCGGCTGCAGTCACGCGCATTAAAATGGGTGGTTGTTACAGGTGTGTTGGTAATGGGCATGAAATTTTTTGCCTATTTCCTCACTAAATCAGATGCTATTTTCAGTGATGCCTTAGAGTCCATTATCAATGTGGCTGCCGGGGCATTTGCTATTTTCAGTTTGTATTATGCGGCACAACCCAAAGATGAAAATCATCCTTACGGGCACGGTAAAATAGAATTTTTCTCAGCCGGATTTGAAGGAGCCATGATTTTGGTGGCAGGTGTTTCCATTATTGTGAAGGCCATATTTTCACTAATGGCCCAAAAACAATTAGAGCATTTGGGCCCGGGCTTGTTAATTACAGGCGCCTCAGGTATTATCAATTTTGTGATGGGCAATGTGCTGGTAAAATATGGAAAAAAATTTCGTAGTCTTACTTTGGTGGCTGATGGCAAACACCTGCTCAGCGATACCTATTCCAGCATAGGTCTTTTTGCAGGCTTAGTACTCATTTACTTTACGGGAATTAACTGGTTAGATGCGGCACTGGCTATCGTTTTCGGAGTGGTGATTATTTTAACCGGTTACAAACTGGTACGAAAAAGTCTGGCCGGTTTGATGGATGAAGTAGATGAAGAAGTATTGCAGGAAATTGAAACCATTATCAACGAGTACCGGCAGAAGGAATGGATAGACATTCACAACTTCAGGATTCTGAAGTACGGCAACTCCTACCACATTGATTGCCACATGACCCTGCCCTGGTATTGGAACCTCGATCGCGCACATCAGGGAGTGCAATCTTTGGAAGATGTTTTTCGAAAGCAATTTCCCGATAAAGTAGAACTCTTTATTCATGCCGATCCGTGCCTTCCTGTCTCTTGTCACATATGTCAGATAGAAGAGTGTAAAGAACGAAAACATCCTTTCCGCCAAACTGTGGAATGGAAAATAAACCGACTAATTAAGAACGAAAAGCACCAACTATAATCGGTAGTGGAGTTTTCATTTATTCCTATAACTTTGTTTTTACTATATACTCACTTTACACATGAAAAAAATATGCTTTTTACTGATTGCCACTATGGCCTTCAGTATTTCAAACGCACAAATAACCATCAGCTCATCAGATATGCCGGTGGCAGGTGACACGGTGCGTTACAGCATTTCCTCGTCTGTGGTTTCATCAGGCCTGCTTAACCAAACCGGCACCAACCAAACCTGGGATTTCAGTTTTCTTACTCCAACCAATCAGGATATTGCAGCTTTCAAAACACCTGCATCCATCAACATTGCTTACCTGCTCTCGTTCGGTTCATCCAGCTACGGAAAATATGATGGTGACATGACCATTGGCGTTGTACAAGCAACCGATGTTTACACCTTCTACAAAAACAGTTCAGGCTCTTTTGTAGCCGATGGCAGAGGCTTTACAGCAAGTGCGTCTCCGCTTCCGCTGACACAAACCTACACGGGCAAAGACATTATCTATAAATTTCCGCTCAATTACGGTAATGCTGATACCAACAGTTACTCTTCATCCGAAGCCAATGCCATAGTTGCTCAGATAGCCTCATCGGGTAGAAGAATCAACACCGTTGATGGTTGGGGTAGTATCACCACACCTTACGGAACATTCAACTGCATACGTGTAAAAAGTGTGGTACGGCACACCGACACGCTCAAAACACAATTTATTAACCTGCCCGTAACCAAAAATTTTACTGAGTACAAATGGCTCGCAGCCGGGCAAAAAATACCGGTTCTGGAAATTGTGGTGACCACAGGCATTGGCGGTTCTACGGTTATACGTTACCGCGATGTTTACCGTGCTTCTGTATTTGTAAACAAAGCCCGCTTTACTGCATCACGAACAAAAGCCACCGTTACTGATACAATAACCTTTACTGACCAAAGTCTAGTTACTCCGGCTGCTCCTACCGCATGGCAATGGACCATTACACCCAATACGTTCCAATACGTTGGTGGCACAAATGCCTCTTCACAAAACCCCAAAGTACTCTTTAGCGATACCGGATTTTATTCTGTAAAACTCAGAGCCGCTTATGCAGCAGGTAGTGACGATACCTTGCGCAGTAATTACATACAAATCGGCTCAACACCGGTAGTTGCTTTCGGAGTTGATAAACAAGTAACCACGCCTTCCATATCTGTCAACTTTACCGATAGCTCAACCAATGCACCCACTGCTTGGCTGTGGAGCTTCTCTCCCAATACCATCAGTTACATTGGCGGAACAAGTCAGACTTCACAAAACCCTAAAGTAATTTTTAATGATACCGGTTATTACCATGTAACTCTTCGGGCCACGAATGCCTTTGGAAATAAATCGTTGCAAAAAACTTCTTACATTCATGTGGTGAATCAACTTTCTCCACCACCGGTAGCAGGTTTTAGTGCCGATAACCTGTACCCTACACTTAGCACAGTGGTAAGTTTTACAGACTCTTCCTCAAACAATCCCACATCGTGGTTGTGGACCTTTGCACCTAACACCGTAAGTTATGTTGGCAGTTCCTCCGCTTCACAAAATCCTAAGGTAGTATTCTCAGCAACCGGTTTCTATTCCGTTACCCTTAAAGCTAGCAATGCTTTTGGTTTTGATGAAGAGATACAAACCAATTATATACGGGTAATAGGCACAGGAATAAATACGATAGAAGAAGTATTCCATTTCTCTGTATTCCCAAATCCGGCAAAAGCACAAGCCATGATTAGCTGGAGCAGCAGAGGAGAAAATGCAACAGGTCGTTTAACGGATGTAACAGGCAAAAGCATACAAACCTTCACCATACCGGCACAAAACAACACATACGTTTTGCCTCTATCATCGTTGGCAGCGGGCATATATTTCATTCAATTGCAAACAACGGAGGGAACATTCACTCAAAAACTAATCATTGAATAAAGTATGTCAGAACGTTTATACGACCTTGCTACATTAAAAGATATTGGCGGAGATGACCCCGCTTTTATGAAAGAGATGGTAGAAATGTTTGCCACCATTACACCCGATACCTTAATCGACATTAAACAAGCCATTCAAACGGAGAACTGGCAGCAGGTAGGCAGCATTGCCCATTCATTAAAGGCCAACCTGATCAGCTATGGGATTTCAGGGATGAAAGAAATCATTCTTCAACTGGAAAGTTGTAGTTCCAATGAGCATCCCCGAGCTTTTGCCTTAGATAACTTTGCTATATTGGAGGACGTTTGTTCACGAGCCATACAGCAGATGCTCGAAGATTATATGCTGAAATAATTAGCCCATTTCGGGACAAAGTACTATAATTGTAAACATGTCCCGAAAACATTTACTCCTCTGCTTTAGTGCCATAGGTCTGCTGACCATGTTTGCTGCCTGCAAAAAATATCCGGTTGACGAAGAACCTCCGGTAGTTATTGTCACACCTGTTGATTCAACAACATTGGTTCAGTTTACCGGTTTGATAGGTGTGGATTCCATCAAATTATATGAGAATGTAAATAACTATTTCAACACACAAATCAATCAGCGGTTTACTGCTACACCGCCCGATTCGTCCAGCATTTCTTTTAACTCCACGCTCAAACAAACCAACTCCAATACCGCCATTTTTTCGGTTAATAAATCTACCCTCCTCTTTACTGGTTCCAACCCGAGTGAAAGTGATTTTGAAAACTTTTTTCAACCGGGCAGTGTGCCTTTTGCCACATTACTTACACCCAACGGCATCACCATAGAATGGGTTGACAAAACAGGAACAGTGTGGACCAGCAACGGAGACCAGACCGGTAGCAATTTCAACATTATTACTTCCGGAAAAAGATTAGTCTCAGGTACTGCCTTAATGGATGTAAAGTGTTTGTTCAACTGCAAACTTTACCACACCTCAGGCCCCACGCTCAACATATCCGGCCGATTCAACGGCTCGTTTAAAAACAACTAACCCACCAACCCAACCAATGGACAAAGACAACCAACTGTTGCGAATTTTTATGGTAGAAGATGATCCGGTGTATAGCCGTATGCTTCGCTATATACTGGAACTAAACCCCGAACATGAAGTACATGCTTTCAGCAGCGGAAAAGAATGTGTAGATAACCTGCACAAAAAACCGGATGTTATCACGCTTGACTATTCACTCACGGATATGACCGGTGCTGACGTATTAAAGAAAATCAAAAATTTTGACCCGGACATAAACGTTATCATTCTCTCAGGCCAAACAGACATTTCTACTGCGATTAACCTGTTGAAAGAAGGCGCTTACGATTACATTACCAAAGACAACGACACCAAAACCAGGCTGCTCAACACGCTCAACAACATCCGCACCAAGAGTGAGTTGAAACTGGAACTGGATACCCTTAAAGAAGAACTCGAAAAAACCTATGATTTCCATAAAAGCATTGTAGGAAACAGTGACGTGATGAAAGGCATTTTCCGTTTGCTGGAAAAAGCCCTTAAAACAGACATTACCGTTTCCATTTACGGTGAAACAGGAACAGGTAAGGAAGTGGTGGCCAAAGCCATTCACTACAACTCCATCAGAAAAAAAGAACCTTTTGTGGCAATTAACGTAACGGCCATTCCAAGGGAGTTAATTGAAAGTGAATTATTCGGGCATGAAAAAGGAGCCTTTACAGGAGCCACAGGCCGCAAAATTGGTCGCTTTGAAGCTGCCGGAAAAGGAACCATTTTTTTGGATGAAATAGGTGAAATGTCGCTTGACATGCAAGCCAAATTGTTGCGCGTGTTGCAGGAGAAAGAAATGATTCGTGTAGGAGGAAATGAAAACGTTCCGCTCAAAGCGCGCATTGTGGTGGCCACTCACCGTAACCTGCTGGAGGAAGTAGAAAAAGGAAATTTCCGTCAGGATTTGTATTACCGTTTACTGGGTTTGCCTATTCATTTACCGCCATTGCGCGAGCGGGGCAACGACATTATTTTATTGGCCAAACATTTCTTGGATGACTTCTCACGTCAGAATAAATTAGCCAAATACTCTTTTTCAAAAGAAGCCGTTGATGTATTGCAGCGTTACCACTATCCGGGTAATGTGCGTGAACTAAAAGCCGTGGTAGAATTGGCTGCTGTTATGGCTGCCGGCCAATCCATCAAAGCGGAAGATATTCAGTTTACACGTGGCACTAAAGTAAATGAGTTGATGAATGAAGAACTTTCGCTTCGCGAATACGAAATCAGGATTCTGAAACATTTTCTCGACAAGTACAACCACAACGTTTTGTTGGTGGCCCGCAAACTGGATATCGGTAAGTCTACCATTTACCGCCTGATGAAGGAGTACAATATAGAGTAGTGAAAATATTTCCAACAACCGATAAACTACTCCAACAACACCCTGCGGGTTCTTACGTAACGCAGTCGGTAATAATGCGCTTCTAAATAATCTATACGAATACCGCCCGAGGTAGAAGAGTGTATGAACCTAACAGGTTGTCCGCGTTCAGAGATTACTATGCCCACATGGCCTATGCTTCTTTTGCGGGTATTGGCTCCTTTAAAAAAAATGAGGTCGCCTTTGGTAATTTTATCTTTGGGCACTTCAATGCCGTAAAAGGATTGTCCGGCTGAGGTATGGGGCAGCTTCACTCCGAAATTTCGAAAAACATACGAGGTAAAGCCCGAACAATCGAATCCTTTATCTGTGCTTCCTCCCCTGCGGTAGCGTAAACCCATATAATTGGTAGCAAATTTTACCACCTCTTCCCGCTTGGGTTTTGGCCGGTTGCCGGGAAAATAATAGGGTTCATCCTCTTCATACGTAGCAGAAAGAGAATCAGCAATAATCATGGAATCTATAACGTGTTTGTACCTCTCCTCGCTCATTTTCTGAGCTTTAGCACCCAAAAAGGCACTTAGCGCAAGTAGCAGTAAAACACGTAATCGAAGTAACATAGGCCCGTCAATTTACAAAAATTGTACCTTAAGCCAAGGGCAAAGCTGACGATGATTGTGTGTCAGCTAATTAAAAAACTCTTTCCATTGGGCAATAAATCCCTTATTTTTGCGGTTTATTGCATCGTGCGCCTTTACGTAATTTACATATTTTCAGCCCTTATTCTGCTGTTCAGTTCCTGCAGCAAGTACAACCGTGTGCTTAAGAACCCCGACTACGCGGAGAAACTGAAAGCAGCAGAAAAGTACTATGCCAAGAAAGACTATTTCAGAGCTTTAACGCTTTATGAGCAACTGCAGGACTACTACAGCGGCACAGCCAAAGCAGAGGAAATGATGTATTACAACGCTTACTGTAATTACAACCTTCGCCAGTACACCATAGCCGGTTACCTCTTTAAAACTTACGTAGAAAGTTACCCCGCAGCCAAACATACCGAAGAGTGTTATTACATGTATGCCAACTGCATTATGGAAGAAACGTACTCATCAGAACTGGACCAGAGCAACACACTCAAAGCTATTGAAGAGTATAAAATATTTGCCACACTTTTCCCTGAGAGCAAACACATTGAGCAATGCAACGCCAACATTGATAAAATGCGGGCAAAGCTGGCTGAAAAGACTTACAGAGGCGCAAAGCTTTATTACCGTGTGGAAGATTATAAGGCCGCCATTGTTGCGCTGAAGAATGCTATTAAAGACTTCCCCGATTTGCCTCAACGCGAAGAAGTGGAATTCCTGATTGTAAAATCATATTTTCTGCTGGCCAAAAACAGCGTAGAAGAAAAAAAGCAGGAACGCCTGGAGGCCACCGTAAAAGCCTACAACAGTTTTATTGAAAGTTACCCTACGGGCAAGTACCGTAAAGAAGCAGATTACCTTATCTTGCAAACCAACAGTCTCCTTAAAAAATATTCATCCGAAAATAAATCTTAAGATTATGGCTAATATCACACAGTACCAAAATGTACCTACATCAACTATTCCACGCGACTTAACCAAGCTGGAAGACAAAACAGGTAACATTTATGAGTCTATCTCTATCATCTCCAAACGCGCTAACCAAATCTCAGCCCAGTTGAAAGAAGAGTTAACTTCTAAACTGAATGAGTTTGCTTCAGACAGCGATACTTTGGAAGAAGTATTTGAAAACCGTGAACAGATTGAAATCTCTGCTTTCTACGAGCGTTTACCAAAGCCCGTTATGATTGCTACTGAAGAGTTCATGGCCGACAAGGTTTACTTCCGCAATCCTGCCAGAGAGAACCAGAAATAATTCATGCTGGCCGGCAAAAAAATTCTGCTGGGTGTAACCGGTAGTATTGCTGCCTACAAAGCAGCTTTCCTTGTGCGTCTGTTGGTTAAAAACGGTGCCGAGGTAAAGGTAATCATGACGCCTGATGCTACGGAGTTTATTACCCCGCTTACACTGGCCACGCTATCTAAAAATGCAGTACATACCCAATTTGCCAATCGCGAAAGTGGGGAGTGGACCAACCACGTAGAGTTGGGCCTGTGGGCCGACATTATGGTGATTGCTCCGGCAACAGCCAACACACTGGCTAAAATGGCCACCGGCATTTGCGACAATATTTTACTTGCCACTTACCTTTCCGCCCGCTGCAAGGTAATGTTTGCCCCCGCAATGGATTTAGATATGTACAGCCACCCTGCTACACGCAGTAATGTAGAAATGTTGCAGGCGTATGGCAACATGCTTATTCCCGCTGCAAAAGGCGAATTGGCCAGCGGTTTAAACGGTGAGGGCCGTATGGCTGAACCGGAAGAAATTCTTTACTCCATACATGCCCGCTTGGCTGATGATACCCGCTTTAAAGGCGAAAAAATCCTTATCACAGCCGGACCTACTTACGAGAATATTGACCCGGTGCGCTTTATAGGCAACCACTCCAGCGGTAAAATGGGTTTTGCTTTAGCCGAAGACTTTGCCGCTCACGGTGCCGAAGTTATACTGGTTACCGGCCCGACAGATGAAAAACATCATCACCCCAATATTCAACGAATGGATGTGGTATCGGCTGAAGAGATGTACAACACCGTAACCAAGGAATTTAAAAAATGTTCCATCGCGGTAATGTCGGCAGCAGTGGCTGATTTTACCCCGCAAAAAGTGGAGATTCAAAAAATCAAAAAGAACGGTGACGGTCTTACCCTTAAGCTCAAAAAAACCAAAGATATATTGGCTGAGCTAGGTAAAACAAAAACCCGCAAACAATTGCTGGTAGGCTTTGCGCTCGAAACCAACAACGAAGTAGAAAACGCCAAAAAGAAACTCAATACCAAAAACCTCGACTTTATCGTTTTGAACTCACTTCGCACCAAAGGTGCCGGATTTGGTGGCCATACCAATCAGGTGGTTTTTATTGACCGCAACATGGATGTCACCAGATTTCCGCTAAAATCAAAACAGGAAGTTGCCCGTGATATCGTTAACAAAATACTTGCCCTACGTAATGAAGCGTAATCTCTGTTTATTTCTGCTGGCTGTTTGCACCTTTTTTCACGCTCAGGCTCAGGACCTGCGTTGCAACATACAAATCAATGCCGATCAGATTCAGCTCTCGGATAAAACCATTTTTCGCAAACTTGAAAATGCCTTGCGTGAGTTTATGAATAACCGTAAATGGACTAATGACAAGGTGCAGGACAACGAGCGTATTGACTGCAATATTCTCATTACCGTAAATGAATTTGCGCTGCCCGGTACGTTTAAAGCCAATGCCCAGATACAATCCCGCAGAACCACTTTTAACTCCAACTATTCCACCCAGGTGCTCAACTTCAATGATGAGAACTGGTACTTTGTATACAGCGAGTTTCAACCACTGGAGTATTCTGAAGGACAAAACATCAGCAACCTTACCAGTCTTTTGGCCTATTACGCCTACGTTATTATAGGTATGGATTACGACACGTATGCATTGGAAGGCGGCACACCACATTTTACTAAAGCACAAAACATTGTGAACATTTGCCAGGCAGCCAATGAGCCGGGTTGGAAATCAAATGAAACCAAAGGCTCCCGCAACCGATTTGCTTTAATGGAAAATATTTTCAGTCCGCGGTTTGCACCCATGCGCAAGGCCATGTACACCTACCACCGCAACGGGCTCGACCTGATGCACAAAAATGTGGAAGAGGGCCGCGACAACATTTCCAAATCGCTTATTGAGGTACAAAAAGTATTTAAAATTGCACCCAACTCTATTTTTCTCAAGGCCTTTTTTGATGCCAAAGCCGATGAGTTAATTAACATTTACAAGGGACTCCCCTCTCAGCCTGAAAAACAAAAGATGGTGGAATTTCTTTCTTCCATTGATATTGCGAACATTAACCGATATCAGAATATTCTCAAAAACTGATTGCTGAAATGTTTTAGATTTGCTCTGTACATTTGAAGAGCATATCCCGTGATTACCCACTTACGCATACAAAACTACGCCATCATCCGCTCGCTTGATATTGAGCTGAAGAACAATCTGAGCGCTGTTACCGGAGAAACCGGTGCCGGTAAATCTATTGTAATGGGTGCGCTGGGCCTTATACTGGGTGAACGTGCCGACAGCAGCGTGTTGTGGAACAAAAACGAGAAGTGCATTGTGGAAGGAACCTTTAACATTGCGCCCTACTCCCTTAAAAAATTCTTTGAACTCAACGACCTCGACTACGATGAAGAAACAATCATCAGGCGCGAGATCAGCGAAGCCGGAAAATCAAGAGCCTTTATTAACGATACGCCAGTCACCCTTACTTTAGTTAAAGAACTGGGCGAGCGTTTGGTGGATATTCACTCGCAGCATGAAACACTGGAACTCAACAACCGTGAATTTCAACTGGAAATTGTAGACGTGTTCAGCAAAGTGCAGGAAGAAGTTACCGCTTACCGTGCCTCGTTTAACCACTACCAGCAACTGCAAAAACAGCTTGCCCAACTGGAAGAACAGGATGCTGCCGCTACAAGGGATAAAGACTTCAAACAGTTTTTGCTCAATGAACTGTTGGAAGCCAACCTGCAACCCGGTGAGCAGGAACAAACCGAAACCGAACTCAACACTCTCAACAATGCAGAAGATATACAACTGGCTTTGAATACCGGAGTGCAGTTGCTGCGCGAACAGGAAAATGCCGCCATCAGTATGTTGCAGGAAGTGCGCACACAGTTTCAACGCGTGGCCAAATTTAATCCCCGCATTGATGATTTATTTATGCGCTTAGACAGTTCGCTCATTGAATTGAAGGATATTGCCAACGAGGCGGAAGACATTGCACAAGACATTAGCTCAGATAAACAGCGGCAGGAAGTTTTAACCACCCGTTTAGACCTGATGTATTCCCTGCAAAAGAAACACCGCTGTAACACGTTGGAAGAACTACACAGCATACAACAACAACTGAGCACGGAGTTGGAAAACATTGACTCCTTAGAAGCCAAGATTGAGCAACTAAAAAAAGAACAAAACGAGTTGCACACTACCCTGCTCAAAACCGCCAAACAAATTTCAGATAAGCGCAAAAAACATATTCCTGCACTGGAGAAAAGTATCAATGTATTGCTGCAGCAGGTGGGCATGCCCAATGCCGGCATACAAATGAAACAGGATATTTTACCTGATGCGCAACTGAACCTGAACGGAGTAGATCAACTCACCTTTCTGTTTGCCTCCAACAAAGGCAGCGCCTTTCAACCGCTCAACAAAATTGCCTCAGGCGGTGAACTCTCGCGGTTGATGTTGTGCATTAAAACCGTAGTGGCCCATTTAACCCAACTGCCCACGCTTATCTTTGATGAAATAGACACTGGCATCTCAGGCGAAACGGCCCGGCAGGTGGGCGATGTAATGAAAAAACTGGCTGAGAAACACCAGGTAATTTGTATTACCCACTTACCCCAAATTGCCGGTAAAGCGCACCAGCATTATTTTGTTTACAAAGAAAGCGACAGCAAAACCACCCACAGCAACATGCGCCTGCTAAACAGCAATGAGCGCATTGAAGAAATTGCCAAAATGCTCAGTGGCTCCAAACCAACAGAAAGTGCCTTGGCTAATGCCAGGGAATTGGTGGGGTGAAGTAGATTGAAATTGAACTTTGTTCAAGATGATTTACTTTTTGTTGATGGTGATTCAAATTTGTATAAATTTACAGAATAAAATATGCATTTTAATTTCAAGAATCATATGGTTATATTTTGCTTAAACAAAGACTAATCATATTTATTTGAAAAAAAATTTAAGCCTTGTATAAGAATTATTTATTGATAAATAAGAATGATAATAAGCAATAGACGAGATGCAGGTTACACGATAATCAGTCGATTTGAAGAAAACTTCAGAGGCTTCCTAGAAACATCTTTAACAATGAAGTATTCAAATTTTTTTGAACACATACCTCAAGGTGTATTGATAAAGGCTAATGAACGAAATAATAATTTAACCTATGAAAATTACTCTGACTTCTTTGAGAACATTGACTTTCCAGACTTGAAAGAAATTTCTCTTTTCAAGGACCATTTTTCAGAAATCCTAAAATCCTTTACTGACAAGAACGAATTTTCAAAAGCAATGGACGAATTATATTCATTGCGTTGCAAAATTGCTCATATAAAAGGCTACTTTACAAGTGTTGACTTAGATAAATTAGTTGAGCAAACTGATTTAATTGCAAAGGGATTACAATTCAATACTTTCAACGAACTTCTTAATAAAATAAAGACTGACCCAAGTTCAGTTATTATCAAAATACCATCTGACTTTGTTGAAGACTTCTTAAATACTAGTGGAATTATAAACAATCTACCAATTCCTGATTATGAGTACGAAGGTGGATTTGTTGGTAGAGAAGAAGACAGAAAGAAAATAATACAGCTTATAAAAAGCGAAAAATTCCCTGTTGTAACTTTAACTGGCTCTGGCGGAGTTGGCAAAACTGCACTGGCATTAAAAGTAATTCAAGACATAACAGAAAACCCTGAGAATAAATTTTTTGATGCAATTGTATGGCTAAGTGCTAAAGAGAATAAACTTTCTGACTTAGGCATTGAGGATATTGAACCTTCTTTGAAAAGTTATGAAGAATTATTGGACACAATCATTGACCTTTTCGGATTCAGGAGTGAATTGACATCAACAGATACAACAGAAAAAGAAAAATTAGTTAATTCAGTTATTGAGCTTTCAAATAGAATTCTAATAGCTATTGACAACCTAGAAACAATTACAGACCAACGAATAATCAACTTTATATTTGATGCCCCTATAAGTATAAAATTTCTTATCACTTCAAGAAAAGGTATCGGACAAGTTGAAAGACGACATGAGTTAAAAGAGCTAAAAGCTAAAGAAGCTGTTTATCTCTTTAGGCAACTTGCAAGAGATAAACAGCTACCTTCTCTTGCTTCGTTGCCTGACGAAATAATTAAAACATATACCGCAAAAGTTTCATTCTATCCCCTTGCAATTAAGTGGGTAATTGGGCAAGTTGCAAGAGGTAAAAATATCAATACTGTTATTGATTCAATCCACACAACAGATAGTGATATTTCAAGATTCTGCTATGAACAAATCTTCTCCACACTTTCGGACAACTGTAAAAAAATCCTTTATGCTTTAAGTTTACTTGATGCTTCATCAAACTCGAGTGTTCTTGAATATGTTGTTGAGTTAGACGAACAAACTTTTGATGACACTATAGAAGATTTAATACTTGTTTCATTAGTAATACCTGAACAATTTCAGAATGAGAGAAAGGAAATTTCTACAAGATACTCTTTATTGACGCTTACCAAAGGTTATACAAGAATTCAACTTAATAAGAATATTGATCTCAGGGAATATTTAAAAAATAAAATAAATCAAGTTGAAAGTACTATTTCTACAACTGAGAAGGCAAAGAAAGAATACAAGCACAGTTTATATAACTTTGGAGCCAAATCTGACGAAGAAAAAATTGCAACAATAATTGCTCAAACTGCTTTCCAAAAATATCAATCGGGACACTACGTTGCGGCAGTTGAAGAATATAAAAGGGCTGTAAAAATGGCTCCAGGTTTTGCACCAGTTTATAGAAATTGGGCAATAATGGAAGCGTATGAAAATCACTTAACAGAAGCGGAACAATTGATGGAGAAAGCCGCAAAAATTGACCAATCTGACCCACAAATATTTCTAATTTGGGGTAATATTTATCGTAAAAGTCGTAAACATACTGAAGCACACAAAAAATATCTTATTGCACACAGTCTAGCACCAGAAGACCCAATAATACTAAATGCATTAGGGCAAGCTAAGGGTTGGTTAAGTGAATTTCCTGAGGCAAATTCACTCTTAACAAAAGCACTAAATTCAAAATTTGATTCTGTTAAACATGAAATTATTTGTAGAACAAGTTTGGCTGAAAATCTTATAAATTGGGGAGATTTTTTAGTAAAAGATAGGAACTATATAGAAGCAGAAAAAAAATATCATTCAGCCGTAAATCAATGTATGGCGATGCTTGGCACAAATTCAAGAGATGCAAAAGTTTTTAATGCGCTAACGAAAGCTAATTTAAGACGAGGACAGCTTTTTCTAAAAAATAAACAAAACAAAAAAGCACTCTCTGCTCTCAACAGTGTTTGTAATTCAATTGCATTAAGCTTTAAACAAGGACAATACAAACTTGAAGCTCTTCTGCTTATTGGAGAATATTACATGAAAGAACATAACACTGCAGAATTGAAAAAAATACTGTTCCGATTTGGTGAATTTAAAAACTCAGAAATAATTAAACAAAATCCGAATTACGTTGACCGAATAGCTTTGCTTCACCAGTATGCAAATCCTGAAAATTTGAAAAAAGGAATAATTTATAATGTAAACTCTGAAAGAGGCTTTGTAATAATAAAAGAAGACGGTACAGATGATACTTACCTAGGTCATAAAGTAAAATTTATCCCTTCACTTGATACCGTCTCATTTTCACTAAAAAACTTACAAGTTACTTTTACGGCATCGGTTTCAAATCCAAGTGCCGATGGTATTATACGAAAACAGGCTAAAGATATCAGAATAATCAATACACGTGTATTGTAAATCCGCAAACTAACCGATTAGAAGTGTTTCTTAGAATACTTACTCTTATGTTCGTCTCCCCACGAAACAAATCGTAGTGTCAAAACATTACCGCCTCATCAGGAGATTACTTCGTCACCCCCGCACACAAGGCTTTGCGCTCCTCGTAATGACGGTGTGTTGGAAAATTAGTTTTCATCAAAAAACAGAAAGAAACGTCACTGCCAGCTATGCGTTGGGTTGTGCAGGGTGCGTGGCAGTCCCCCAAAGGTGAGCAGATTCTCCTCTCTCCCACCTCGGTTTGTTTCTTCTCCCCGCTGCTTTAACTTTGTTACTTATGGAGAAAGTAAATGTGCATCAAAAATTAGCCTTGTTTTCAGAACACTGGAGCCCCAAGATAGTGGGTGAATTAAACGGGCAACAAGTAAAGCTGGCAAAATTTAAAGGGGCGTTTACCTGGCACCAACACGAGGCAGAAGACGAGTTATTTTTTGTTATCAAAGGTAGCTTCAGAATGGAGTACCGCGATAAAACCATCACCGTAAACGAGAATGAATTTCTAATAGTACCCAAAGGAACAGAACACCGCCCCGTTGCTGATGAAGAAGTTTGCGTGATGTTGTTTGAACCTGCCTCCACACTGAACACCGGCAATACCGTAAACGATTTAACCAAGCCCGTTCTCGACCGTATATAAATCTACACACGTACTGTTTGTTGTTCAACCAATGTTTTCTCGATGAACAGAAAATTGATTCTACCGTTTACCGAAAGATTATCAACACCTGTCGAGTAGCCGCATCTTACCTTGCAGAAGCACTTACCTTGGCTGTATGAAAGCCATCATTCATACCCGATACGGCCCGCCTGAAGTAGCGGAGTTAAAAGAAATACCTGTACCGCAGCCTCAGAAAAATGAACTGCTGATAAAAGTAATGGCCACTACCGTAAACCGCACCGATTGTGGCTTTCGCAGTGCTGAATATTTTGTGAGTCGGTTTTTTAGCGGCTTGTTTCGACCCAAACAACAAACATTGGGTTGTGAGTTTGCCGGAATAGTAGAAGCAGTTGGAAGCAACGTTACCTTATTTTCAGTGGGTGATAAAATAGTAGGTTACAACGATGAACATTTTGGTGCACATGCCCAGTACCTGCTGGTGGCCGAAGATAAAGCCATCACTCACCTGCCGCACAATTTAAGTTTTGAAGAAGCCGCAGCACTTACCGAAGGTGCACACTATGCTTTGTGCAACATACGCGCAGCCAAGGTACAAGGCGGGCAAAACGTATTGGTGTACGGTGCCACCGGAGCCATTGGTTCGGCAGCAGTGCAGTTGCTTAAACATTTCGGAGCAAACGTAACGGCAGTTTGTAATACTCCAAACGTATCACTTGTAAAATCATTGGGCGCTGATGTGGTGATAGATTACACCCAACAGGATTATACCACTAACCACAACACCTACGATTTTGTATTTGATGCGGTGGGTAAAAGTTCTTTCGGCCAGGCCAAAAAAGTGCTGACCAAAAAAGGCATATACATCTCCACAGAATTGGGCAAAAACGGGGAGAATATTTACCTCGCGTTGCTCACTCCTTTGCTGGGAGGTAAAAGGTTGTTGTTTCCGCTTCCTACCATCAGCAAAAGTGATGTAGAACTGTTGCGTGATTTGGCAGAAGCCGGAAAATTTAAGCCGGTAATTGACCGCACTTATTCCCTGGAACAGATAGTAGAAGCTTACCGTTACGTGGAAAGCGGACAAAAAATAGGGAATGTTATTGTGACTCCCTGGAGTTAAGCGATAGTGCCCGACCCGCACAAACGGACTTTATATTAGATTAACTATTTGTTAATACGAAGCAACATTTCTTTCTTTGGTGCTGTCTTTAGGACAAACGCCAACACATGAAACCACACACCCTACTTTTAACCTCGTTGCTTATTGCTGTGGGCTTTTCACCCGTTAATGCACAAACTTTTTATCAGGTTGACTCCGTTCAAACTATTGAAATAACCTTTACCCAAAGCAATTGGGACTACCAGATGGACACTGCCAAAGCCGGATTGGAAGACTACATTGTGGCAGCAGAGTGTAAAGTAAACGGAGTGAGTTTTCAAAATGTAGGCGTGAAATACAAAGGCAACAGTTCTTACCGTTCCAACCAAACGAAAAATCCTTTGCACATTGAGTTGGATTACATCAACGACAAACAAAATTATCAGGGATACAAAGACATTAAACTGGGCAACGGTTTCAGCGACCCCAGTTTTGTGCGCGAGGTGTTGAGCTATGAAATTCTGCGCAACTACATGAGTGCACCGCTGAGCAATTATGCCAAGGTATACATCAACGGCACTTACTACGGATTGTACACCTCCTCACAACACATCGGTAAAGATTTTTGCAAAAAGCATTTTTTGTCGTCACACGGCACCTTGGTGAAATGTAACCCCGCATCAGTAATGACCTATGCTTCCGACCTCAAATACCGTGGCACCGATAGTTCACTTTACTCCAACCACTACGAAATAAAATCTGATAACGGCTGGAAAGATCTGATTGATTTGTGTGACATACTGAATAACAACACCACTGACCTGGAACAGGTAATGGACATGGACAAAGCCATTTGGATGCTGGCCTTCAACAACCTGTTTGTGAACCTGGACAGTTACAACGGGGGCTTTAAGCAGAACTATTATTTATATAAACCGGATAGCGCACGTTTTGCTTCCATTGTGTGGGACCTGAACATGAGCTTTGGTTCATTCACCAACGTGGGTACGGGTGGTCAGCAATCGGGTACACAATTGCAGCAATTGAGTCCGTTTGTAAACAACACCGCCAACTGGCCACTCATTCAAAAAGTAATGGCTAACCCGCAATACAAGCGCAAGTACATTGCCCATATGAAAACTATGTTGGAAGAGCAGGTAATCACCGGCAACTATTATACCCGTGCACAGCAATTACAAAACATCATCAACTCAGCTGTACAAGCTGATACCTATAAATTTTATACCTCCACACAGTTCACTCAAAACCTAACTTCCAGTGCAGGTTCAGGACCCGGTGGAGGAATCACCGGCATTAAACCCCTGATGGATGGCAGGGTAACTTACCTGCAAAGTTTAACTGAAGTTACTGCTACGGCTCCCACCATTAGCAACGTGCAGGTAAATACAGGCACACACCGCATGGGCGATACCGTGTGGATACAAGCATCCGTTACTGGTGGCACAACTGTATTGCTTAATTACCGCAATACACGTGTAGCTCCGTTTGTGGCAACTGCCATGTTCGATGATGGTAACCACCGCGATGGTTCAGCCGGAGACAATGTTTTTGGTGCAGCATTGGTGCTTACCACAGGTTATGGTGATTATTACGTGTATGCTGAAAACAGTACTGCCGGAAAGTTTTCACCTCAACGTGCTGAATATGAATTTTACCGTGTCAACATCAGCAACAATCTACCGGCCAATGGTACTGCGGTACTTAATGAACTGATGGCTTCCAACACCAATGGCACAACAGATGCCAACTACGATTACGAAGACTGGATTGAACTCTATAACAACAGCAACTCAGCGGTAAGTTTAAGCGGCATGTTTCTTACTGACGATATCAGTGATTTGCAAAAATGGGCCTTCCCTGCTGATGCGGTTATACCTGCCAACGGTTACACCATAGTATGGTGTGATGAAGACAATGGCGAAAGTGGTTTTCATGCCAACTTCAAATTGCTCGCTACAGGAGAAACCCTGTGGCTGACAGACGGCACAAATGTGAAAGACAGTGTAACTTTTGGCGCGGTGCAGTCAAATGCAGCAGTAGCCAGATGTGCAAACGGCACAGGCACATTTAAAAGTGGTTTAGCTCCAAGCTTCAAATCAGAAAATTTTTGTTTTCCTGTAGGTATAACAAAATTGAGTGATGCCTTTACCCCCGTTGTGTATCCAAATCCTTCAGGCGGTTTGTTCAACATCCGCACTAGCGAGCCATTACACATTCAGGTATATTCACTTTCAGGACAATTGGTGGCAGAAGTAAACAACGGTACAACTTTTTCACTTCAACATGTGCCAGCAGGTTTATATGTGGTGCGTATGCAAGGGGCTACAGAAGTCTATACCTGCAAAGTGCAGAAGTGGTAAACCTTACTTTACAGGTCGGAAGAACTGCACCTTGCCGCTTTTAATATCGTCAAGGTTATATTCATTCAGCATTACCCGTTTTACATTGTTAATGTTCTGCTCAGCTAAAACAAGTTGCCGTGAACTGCGTACCTCATACACCACAGCGGTATGTTTAATCATGCTCCAGCGTGTAGTGCTGCTTCCCTCTTTGTGTTCCATAGTAACACCTGTAAACTGAATGATGTCACCCGGCAGCAAAGAATCTTTTTCAAATTTTAACAGCTTTCCAAACAACAGCGGTCGCTCCCATTTAGCTTGTGCATAGGTAAGCGCCTGATTGGCCAAATCCCAACACTCGCCTCTATCTACCTTTTTACCCACCACGGTTTTTACATACTGAATAACCAGTGCATTCATTTCAGGCAGTTCTTTTTGAGAAGGTTGGTTAAAGAAACAAAAGGAAAGTAAAAGTAACACTAAAGATTTCATGGTATAAATATAAGCAATTACAAATGCCGTAATAACGTATTTTCGTGCCAAATTGTACAGCACATGACTTACGATGTAGTAATTATAGGCGGAGGAATTGTAGGATTGGCCACTGCCCTTAAGATAAAAGAACAAAAACCTCAACTATCCGTTGTTTTACTTGAAAAAGAAGCGGGTGTGGCTCGCCACCAAACGGGTCACAATAGCGGGGTAATTCACTCCGGTATTTATTACAAACCGGGTAGTCTTAAAGCACAGAATTGTTTGCGCGGTTATCACTACCTGCTTGACTTTTGTAAAAAGAACGACATCCGCTTCGATTTGTGCGGGAAAATAATTGTGTCAACCGCTGAGCATGAACTGCAGCCTATGGAAAACGTTTACCAACGCGGATTGCAAAACGGTTTACAAGGAATGAAAAAATTGAGTGCAGGTGAGTTGAAAGAATATGAACCACATGTAAACGGCATTGCGGGAATTTTTGTACCACAAACAGGCATCATTGATTACAAAGAAGTATCAGCTAAAATCGCTGAAAATTTTCAGCAATACGGTGGACATGTGCTCACCTCCTCGAAAGTAACAGACATTAAGTACAATGGAACACTAAGTGAGGTAATAACCGAAGATAGCACGTATACTGGTCGTTTAGTAATTAACTGTGCCGGCCTCCATTCAGATAAAGTAGCTGCACTTACACGTGAAAAACTGGATGTGCGCATTATTCCTTTTCGTGGCGAATATTTTCTGCTCAAAAAAGAAAAACAGGGTTTGGTTAAAAACCTCATTTACCCGGTACCTGATCCCAACTTCCCCTTCTTGGGAGTACATTTTACCCGCATGATTCACGGTGAAGTGGAAGCCGGCCCCAATGCCGTGTTTGCCTTTAAACGAGAAGGCTACAAAAAAACCGACATCAACATCAAAGAAACTTTTGAGTCGTTGATGTGGCCGGGATTTCAGAAAGTGATGGCCAAATACTGGAAAACAGGCATGGGTGAGTTTTACCGTTCCTTCTCCAAAGCAGCCTTTACCAAAGCTTTGCAGCGTTTAATTCCTGAAGTACAGGAAGATGACTTAATTCCGGCAGGAGCAGGAGTACGCGCACAAGCCTGCGACCGCACAGGTGGTTTAATTGATGATTTCCTGATTCTTGAAGACGAACACGTTATTAATGTGTGCAACGCTCCTTCACCTGCAGCCACTTCTTCCCTGTCCATTGGTCATACTTTAGCTGACATGGCCGTGAAAAGATTTTAATGCAACCATTAATTACCCGCTGTTAAATGTCAACCCTGATGTGTCAATCATCAAGTCAAAACATTTTTCAAAAAAAATCAGATTCAATTTCAGCATGTTAAATAATTATTAAAAAAATATTTAGTCGAAAACTTGCACGGGATTAATTTCTATGCTTACTTCGTACTCGCAGACAGATAGGTTTTTCATAGTTTCCAAACAGGCCACCCTTCGGGTGGCCTTTTGGTTTTTATACACTTCGGGTTTTCATCAAACTCATTCTGCTTCTACAAACACTCATATTTTTCCTTATTTTCGTGCTGCATGAATTTTCTTTATCCGCAGTTTTTGTGGGCGCTGCTTGCGCTGGCCATTCCTGTTATCATTCACCTGTTTCACTTTCGCAGATACAAGACCGTATTCTTCAGCAACCTTCGTTTTCTTAAAAACTTACAGGAACAAACACAGCAACAACAAAAACTTAAACACCTGTTAGTGCTCATGAGCAGGTTGCTCGCACTTACCTTTTTGATACTTGCTTTTGCCCAACCGTACTTTAACGAAAATAACCCTGAAAAATTAAAGGCCACAAAAGCCATCAGTGTGTTTATTGACAACTCCTTTTCCATGACCAACAATGGCGGAAACGGAGAACTGCTGGAAAATGCAAAAGCCAAAGCACGCGAACTGGCACTGGCACATAAGGAGAGCGATAAATTTCAGCTTATCACCAATGATTTTGAAGCCAGGCACCAACGTTTAGTTACCCGCAATGATTTTATTCAACTGATTGACGAGGTAAAGCCCACTTTTGCTTCGCGCCAACTGAGTGATGTTTTGGTGAGGCAACAGCAAGCCTTGTCGAAAGCCGGGGATGCACAACGCAACCTGTATCTTATCAGTGATTTTCAATCGGCACAAACCAATGCCGGGGAATGGAACACAGATACAACTACCCGATTGAACCTTATTCCACTTGCACCTGCCTTACTGAGCAATATTTATGTTGACTCCTGCTGGTTTGCTTCTCCTTACATTCAATTGAATCAACCTGCCAAACTATTGGTAAGACTGCGAAATGCAGGGGAAAATGCGATTAAGAATAATTCTGTAATACTAAAAATTAACGGACAACAAAAAGCTTTGGGAGGCTTTGAAATTCAGGGCAATTCTTATACTGATGTAACACTTGGCTTTACACTCAACAGTAGCGGAAGTTTTGCCGCAGAAGTTGCTGTTACCGATAATCCCATCACCTTTGATGATAAACTGTTTCTGAGCTTTTATGTAAAAAAAGAGGTGAACATATTGCAGGTATACGGTAATCAACCCAACCCATACATCCATGCTGTTTTTGCTTCCGACAATTTCTGTAAAGTAACTGCGGTAAGTGAAAAACAAATTGATTACTCCGCCTTCAATATCAACCAACTGGTTGTGCTTGACGGAGTAAGCAACCTGAGCAGCGGCATGCAAATGGAACTTACCCGTTTGGTAAATAACGGTGGCAGCGTCTTACTCATACCGCCTTCAGCAGATGTGGCAGCGGCCGTTAGTTCTCACAGTGAATGGCTCAAATCATGGGGAATTAACAGCAGCAACACCATAGTAAACAGCAATGAAGCCATAGAACGCATTAACCTCCAATCGCAGGTACTGGCTGATGTATTTGAGAAAACGCCCAAGAATCCTGACCTGCCTAAAATTCTGAAATATTATAATCTGAACGATAACACTTCACGCGGAGTGGAAAAAGTGCTCTCCCTGCGCAATGATGACGCTATTTGGAGTGTGTACAAAAGAGGCAAAGGGAAAATTTATGTATCAGCCGTGCCGTTCGACAACAAATGGAGCAACCTGCCCGAGCACGCTTTGTTTGTTCCGCTTATGCTTAAAACGGCTTACCTGAGTGAGGTTCCGGCACGTTTGTATTATACCCTGAATAAAGACGCATTGGCCAACTTACCCGTTCAACCTGCCGGAAAAGAAAAAACACTTACACTGGAGCTGGGACAAAACAACAGTATTTTACCTGCTGAGCGTAATGGTGCGCAAACACAACTGTACTTTAATGAACAGTTGAAAGAAGCCGGCAATTACCTGCTGAAAGGCAGTTCAGTTAACCCGTATTACCTGGCCATGAACTATAACCGACAAGAATCAGGAATGACTTTTTTAACTCCTGATGACATACGCGAGCTTAACCCTTCCCTGCGTTTTAATCTGCTCAGTTCCGATGGCAAATCAATAAGTACTTTGCTGAGTGAACAGGAACGCGGAAGCCGGCTCTGGAAACTTTGTATTGCACTGGCTTTGGTTTTTCTGCTAATAGAGATACTTTTGTTAAAATTCTACCGCCCATGAAGCTCCTGATATCAGAAGCTAAAATACTACAACCCGGCTCGCCACTACATGGCAAAATTTGCGATTTAGTCATTGAAGACGGCTATTTTATCCAGATAAGCTCCAAACGAATTACTGCTCCCAAAGGGGCCGATGTTATACAAGCTAAGGGCTTATGCATCTCCCCGGGATGGATGGATTTACACGCCTGCTTTCACGACCCCGGCACTGAGCACAAAGAAGATATCAATAGCGGATGCGCTGCAGCAGCCTTTGGTGGATACACCACTGTAGCAACATCCCCTGCTACTCATCCGGTAACCCACAGCAAAAGTGAAGTGGAGTACCAGATAGCCAAAAGCAAAAATGAACTTGTACAGGTATTACCCATTGGAGCCATCAGCCTCCATCTGGAAGGTGAACAAATGGCCGAAGTGTTCGACATGAACAACTCAGGCGCAATAGCTTTCAGCAACGGAGAACATTATATACAGAATGCCGGCTTTATGTTGCGTGTACTGCAATATACCAAAGGTTTTGGCGGAGTGGTTATTTCCCGCCCGCAGGATAGCGGCATCGCCAACTCAGCTCAGGTAAATGAAAGTGTAAATACTACCCTGCTTGGTTTAAAAGGTATACCTTCCATTGCCGAAGATGTGGCCATTGCCCGCGATATAGAACTGCTGCGCTACACCGGAGGCAGATTACACATTGCCAAAGTGAGCACTGCCACAGGAGTAGACCTTATTCGCAAAGCCAAAAAAGAAAAACTGAACATTACCTGTGACGTTTCAGTAAACAATTTACTGTTTACTGATGCCGATATCAGCTCATACGATACCAACTTAAAAGTTACTCCACCTCTTCGTAATGCAAGTGACCGCAAGGCCTTAATTAAAGGATTGACTGACGGCACCATTGACGCCATTTGCAGTGACCACCAGCCACAGGATACAGAAAGCAAACAGGTAGAATTTGAATATGCCCGGTATGGGGCCATTGGTTTACAAACTTGTTTTGCGGCCCTCAACACCTACCTGAGCAATGAACTTTCTACCGAACTGGTAGTGCAAAAACTTAGCGAAGGAGCACGCAAAGTATTAAACATGGATGTTCCAGCAATAGCAGAAAAATCAAGAGCTGAATTCACGCTGTTTGACACTGAAGCCGAATGGAACTTCACTCCTGCCATTAACCAATCCAAATCCAATAATACATCCCTGTTGCATAAGTCGCTTAAAGGAAAAGCGGTGGCTGTATGCAACAAAGGAAAACTAATGATACTAACCGCATGACACAACATCCTCCAGTACACCTTCACTTACCCGTTTTAAATGCCATGCGTACACTCATAGATACGTATGCCGGAGCACTTGTAAAACGAGGCCAACCGTCTATTGACGCAGCCGGTGTTATTATTTCCATTGACAAGGTTTTACAAAGCGAACATCCTTTTCTGGATAAGGTAAAAGCTGTTGATGAGATTATCTCAGCCAACGAACAGCTTATAGTGCTGAAAGAGTTCTGTTTTGATTTACTGATGGTCAACTTTCTGGCCGCTGAGGTAGAAGCCATGGACGAAGATTACCTTGAATCTGCTGAATGGAGTGATATCGAAGAAAAAACCATTACGCGTGGTACAGAATTACTGAGCCTGTTGCTTTACCTGAATGAATCAATGGAAGATGAAGTGGATATAAGTCTGCATGATTTTCTCACCGAGTTTTTGCTGGCAGATGATGATGAGTTTCAGGACGAGCACCACATTTACGAGTCCATTATTACCAACCAGCATTTACTGGAAGCTGATTTAGACGAGATGATTGCTACCTGGAACGATGTAAAAGAAGATTCAGAAATTGCCGATTTGTTTATACCTATGCTTATCTTTTTTGCCGACAGTGAAACAAGTGGTGAAGAAGAAATTGCTGAACTGGTGAAAGTAGATAGTATTCCGGCTGAGCAGGTAGCTGTGCTGGATGCGGTTTATTCCTTTAAAAACAGTTTTCAATCCTCTATTCAAATAAATTCAAATTAAAATACTATGACGACTATTGATCAACAACCTTTCGTAAACGCTCCGATGAACCGTACCGCCATGAAATGGGGAGCCATCATGGGGTTTGCCGGTATTATCCTAACATTAGTTTTCTATTTCATATCCGGCAAATTGGATACAAAAAATCCATTTCAAATGGTTTTAGGCTTTGCCATCATCATCGGTGGTTTGATTATGTGCGTGAAAGAACAAAGGGATGAACTTCAGAATGGATATATTTCATTCGGGAGGGCTCTTGGAGTAGCTATGCTTGCTGTACTCTTCTCATCAATCATTTCCGGCTTCTTCACGTATGTTTTTCTGAAATTCGGAGCACCTGATCTTATGCAGAATATGCTGACTGAAATGGAAGATACATTGCGAGAGCAGGGAAAAAATGACGAAGAAATTGAAATGACTATAAACATGATGGGCAAGATGATGCAACCCGGATTCATCACTCTATCAGGAATTTTTATGTCGGCTTTGATGAGTTTGGTTCCTGCATTGATTATTGCAGCAGTTATGAAAAAAGAACAAGAAGCGGGGTTTTAAAAAATGGATATTTCGGTAGTTATACCTTTATACAACGAAGAAGAATCGCTGCCTGAATTGTGCGGGTGGATTGATGAGGTAATGAAAAAACATTCATTTACCTACGAGGTGATATTAATTGACGATGGCAGCAATGATAATTCATGGAACATAGTGGAGTCTATTACCGATGCTAATCCGAATATTAAGGGAATAAAATTCAGGCGTAACTATGGCAAATCACCTGCCTTGAATGTGGGCTTTGATGCTGCACAAGGTAACGTAGTCATAACTATGGATGCTGACTTGCAGGACAGTCCGGATGAGATTCCCGACCTGTACCGCATGATAACCGAAGAAGGATGGGATTTGGTTTCAGGCTGGAAAAGAAAACGTTATGACCCCATCACTAAAACCATACCTACCAAACTATTCAACTGGGCCACACGTAAAATGTCGGGTATTTACCTGCACGATTTTAACTGCGGCTTAAAAGCATACAAAAAAGACGTTATCAAAGGAATTGAGGTTTACGGTGAAATGCATCGGTACATTCCCGTAATTGCCAAGTGGGCTGGTTTCAAAAAAATTACTGAAAAGGCCGTTGAGCATAGGGCGCGTAAATACGGAACCTCCAAGTTTGGCATTGAACGGTTTGTAAACGGATTTTTGGATTTACTCACCATATTTTTTGTATCCAAATTCGGCAAACGTCCCATGCACTTTTTTGGCGTGTTGGGTACCCTTTCTTTCCTGAGCGGTTTCTTTTTCACCATCTACCTTGTAGTTGAAAAAATACGTGTATTAACATACAACCTGCCCGGCAGAGATATTGTAGACAAACCTTCGTTTTACATTGCGCTGGCTTTACTTATTATTGGTGTGCAGTTATTTCTGGCAGGTTTCTTAGGAGAAATGATTGCTCGTAATGCACACGACAGAAACAACTACGCCATTACCAAAAGAAAGGGATTCGGCATTGAGTAAAATCCTCATTGTTGGTCCGGCACATCCGTTCAGAGGTGGTATTGCCGACCTTAATGAGCGCCTGGCAATCGAGTTAACAAATCAGGGACATCAGGTAGAAATACTCAGCTTTTCTTTGCAGTATCCTTCCTTTTTATTTCCTGGCAAATCACAGACTTCTGCCGGTGAAGCACCTAAAGGAATTACCATACACTCTATCATTAACTCGGTAAATCCGATGAGTTGGATTACTGCCGGCTATAAATTCAAAAAACAACATTTCGATATTGTTATCTTCCGTTACTGGTTGCCTTTTTTTGCACCCGCTTTCGGCACTATTGCGCGTATTCTTAAACGCAAAAACACCCGCATCATCGCTATTACAGATAATGCCATACCTCATGAAAAAAGACCAGGAGACCGGTTATTGAGCAGATACTTTCTTACAAAATGTGATGGCTTTTTGTGTATGTCTTCGGCTGTAGCAGAGGATCTCAGAACTTTAAACCTGCAACAAAAAGTAGTAGTAACTCCGCACCCCATGTATGACATTTACGGGAAAGCCATTAGCAGAGAAGACGCACTAAAACAATTGAACCTCTCACCCGACTATAACTACTTGTTGTTTTTCGGTTTTGTGAGAAAATACAAAGGATTGGACTTACTGCTCGAAGCGTTTGCACAAATCAATAATGACAGATTGAAGTTGATTATTGCCGGGGAATATTACGAGAACCCTTCTTTTTATGAAGAAATTATCAGCAAACACGGAATGGAAAACCGCATTATCCATTTCGCGCGATTTATAGATGACGGTGAGGTTCCTGCTTTTTTCTGTGCGGCCAATTTGTTGGTACAACCTTACCGAAGTGCCACCCAAAGCGGAGTTGCACAAATTGCCTATTACTACAACCTGCCTATGGTGGTTACCAACGTAGGCGGACTGGCAGAGATAGTACCGCATGAAAAAGCCGGTTATTGCACCGCACCCGATAGCGCTGAAATAGCAAGGGCCATTAACAGCTACTTCACCAACAACAAGGAAAGTGAAATGAGAAGTTTTATATTGCAGCATAGAAAAAAATTTGAGTGGCAACATTTCACTCAGCAACTGATGAGCTTGTATTGAAAGAGAGAACTAAAATATGTCATTTATCAACCGTTCATTTACCTTTTGATACAAGGGTTTTCCACCGTGAATGCATATCACTGAGCAAAGAATATGAAGTATATCTGGTAGGAAATTACTGCAAAGACAAAATTGAATCAGGGATTCACCTGAAAGGCATTAAACCTTATTCCAGTCGGTTAAAACGCATCTTAATCAACATCCCAAAAGTAATGTGGAAAGGCGTAACCATTAATGCCAGATTATACCACATTCATGACCCTGAACTTATCCCTGTTGGAATCCTACTGCGAATGATGGGTAAAAAAGTCATTTATGATATTCATGAAAACTACAGTCAGGTTATAAAACTAAAAAATTGGGTGCCATTCCCTGCACTCGCAATTTCTGCATACAAAATTGTAGAGTGGCTGGGATTAAAGATTTTTTCGGGCATTATACTATCTGAAGACTCTTACAAGAAATTTTACCCCAAGACTGAAACTGTTACCATACACAACTTTGCTTTTATTGATCAGCTCAGGCAATTCAGGGTAGAAAACCGGCACCAAATGCCTGCACACTTGTTTTACATGGGCAGTTTGGATGAGTTGTACTGTATTATGGAAATGTTAGAGGCCATATCCATACTAACCAAAAAAGGCATAGCAATAAAGTGTACCATGTTAGGCTCCATGTCAAAAGACATTCGCGGAAAACTGGAATACAGCACTGCCTACAAAGAGGTGAAACACCTGATTGAATTCCTGCCCTACATGAAATCGGAAGAAGGATATGCGAAATCTCTCACTGCTACAATCGGGTTGTGTCTGGTAAATAAAAATGCTAACTCCTACGAATCATACCCGCGCAAAATGTTTGAATACATGAGCATTGGTTTGCCCTTTATTACTTCCGATTTTCCGCTTTACAAAAATGTGGCAGAGAAGCATCAATGCGGTGTGTGTGTAAATCCCAGTTCACCCAGTGAGATAGCAGCAGATTTAGAGAAGATGATTAATGACCCGGCTAAACGCGAGCTGATGGGCAAAAATGCCATTAAAGCCGCTGAAGAACATTTTGACTGGAAGCATGAAGAATTAAAATTACACGAATTGTACAATACGCTGCTTACTCGTTAACTTCGCTTCATGCAACGGGTCATCACGCCATATTATTCTTTATCGCAATCAATAAGAGATGTGTATCGCTTCCGTAGCCTTATCGGTTTCTTTATTTGGCGCGAACTGAAAGTACGCTATAAACATACGCTATTGGGAGTACTGTGGTCTGTTATACAACCTGCCTTACTTACGGCAGTATTGTATACCGTGTGGCACAATCAATCCATTGCCCAAGAAGTATACCTTCAGCAACTGGTATGGAGCATTTGTTTATGGACCTATATCAGTAGCAGTTTAAACTATGCCATTAACAGCATTACCTCAAATGAGAAAATAATTAAAAAAAATGCTTTCCCCAGACTTGTACTGCCTGTATCTGCCAATTTTGTAGCATTGTTCGAACTGTTCATTAATTGTCTAACTGCGTTTATTTTTCTTAGCATCTTCAGGCAATCATTCAACCCATCATTTGCCCTATTAAACCTACATCTTCCTGTGCTCATTTGTACTGTATTATTTTCTATGGGTGCTGCATTTTGGGTAGCCTCCTTGAGTGCTATGTACAAGGATGTGAGGTATGCGCTTCCTTTTCTTATTCAACTTATTTTTTTCGTTACACCCGTTTTTTATGAAGTTGGCCCCCATAAGGGAATCTGGGGGGAATGGATAACTATAAATCCTCTATCAGGAATATTTGAGGCCATCAAACACAACTACTTCATGCCCCCGCTTTACAGCTGGATAGTTAGTTTAGTGTTATGTATAACGGGCATTGTTTTTTTTCAGCGCAATGAATTTAAAACTAACGATTTGTTGTAATGTCAGCCGCTTTAAAAATAGAAAACATATCAAAAAGTTTTAAACGAAGCGGTTATAAACAACCTTACAAAAGTTTGCGGGAAGACCTGATGCAATTGTTTGCCCGAAAAAAAGAGAAAAAATTTACAGCAATTGATAGCATTTCCTTTGATGTAAATACAGGTGAAACACTTGGCATTATAGGCAGAAATGGTGCAGGAAAATCCACCTTACTAAAGCTCATATCAGGCATCAGCTTACCTGACAGCGGCAAAATATACATCAACGGCAGTGTAAGTAGCCTGCTGGAATTGGGAACAGGTTTTCACCCTGAGTTAACCGGATACGAAAACATTCTTTTCAGCGGGGCTCTTTTAGGCATGAGCAAAAAAGAGGTATTGGAAAAGGCGGATGAAATTATTGCTTTTGCCGGGTTGGAAGATTTTATACAAACACCCGTAAAACACTACTCCAGCGGCATGCAGTTAAGACTGGGGTTTTCAGTAAATGCTCACCTTAATGCAGAGATAATCTTAATTGATGAGGTACTGGCTGTGGGCGATGCCGCTTTTCAGAAGAAGTGCTTTTCAAAGGTTGATGAAATCAAACGTTCAGGTAAAACTATTCTACTGGTTAGTCACCAACTGGAGCAGATTAAGAAATACTGCAACCGGGTAATTTGGATAGACGAAGGAAAAATAATGGCAGCAGGAAATGCGGAAGAAACCTGTGCGCTTTACCTGAATTCACTTACAACTGCAAAACCATTAACAGAAATCGTTTTCAAAGGCAGTCTCTCAGAAAATATACACTTTACTGCTGTGAGCATAAACGAACGGGAACAGGAACTCCATTTCTCACCGGCACAAGGGCTACGTTTCACTTACACGTTTGAGGTAAACAATGCCTTGTTCTTCAGAAGTGCCGTAAGTATTTTAAAAGATGACATAAGGTTGTTTACTCTGCATGATTTTAACGAAGCGGTAAATACACCTGAAGGCACTCATCAGGTTAGCTTCACCTTACCTGCTCATTTGTTAAGACCCGGTCGGTACAGCATTGCATTGGGCGGACATGATACTGAAAACACCCATTGGATATGGGGTGAAAATGTTGCTGCCTTTACAATTGATGAGGTATGGGATGAATTAACTGACCCCACTGCACATGGCATTTTTACTCTATCAAGGGCTATCCAACGAATACGGTTATGAGTAGTATCCCTAAGATAATTCACTATTGCAGGTTTGGCCATTTATCAGCAAACGAACTGCAAAATAAGTGTTTGAAAAGCTGGGAAAGGTTACTGCCCGAGTATACATTTCAACAGTGGAACGAACACAACATGCCCACTGATTCCGGTTACTTACAGAGCGCCCTGAAAAATAAAAAGTGGGCCAATGCTTCCAATTACATGCGGGCAAGAGCCCTGTGTGAACAAGGCGGTATATATCTGGATACGGATATTGAACTATTGAAATCATTTGATCACCTGCTCAATAATGAAATGTTTTTAGGCTACGAAGACGATGCCTTCATCAACAATGCGGTATGGGGAAGTATAGCCCAACACCCGTTCAGTAAACTGGTAATGGATAACATTGAGCAGAATTTTGATGGTAAGGAGGAGGCCAACCTGAGTTCTCCGAAACTCATTACCCGCCTGCTTCAATCGGATAAAACTAACAAAGTCTCCATTCGCCTGTATCCGAGAGAGTACTTTTATCCTATACATTGGGATAAAAACATCCCGGATTTGTTTACTGAAAATACCTGTTGCATACACCATTGGGAAGGAAGTTGGAAAGAAGCGAGTAAGAATAGTTTTTTAAAAAAACTTTTGAAATTTGCCGGAATTAAATCTTCTGCTGCACGGTAGTTTGTTTTACATAAACTACAACTTTCATTCAGCTGGATTTCTGCAAAACCACAAAAAATATCGCACCTAGGACAAAAATGTATCGGGTAAGCCGGAAAGATGTTTTTGTGTAAGACAAAAAATATTATCCTCTTCGGGTAAATTCCATGATGATTGTACCTCCACCAAAGGTGATATTTTTCGCTTGGTACCTTTCAGTTTAAAAATACGGTACTCATTGACTCCCTTAATAAAATCAAATAAGTCTTGTTGATCTGAAACTGACAAATGGCCACACTCCAGTATAAGAGCCGGTGGATCTAGTGAATTAAGTTTGTTTCGGGCCCCTTTCAGTACCTGAAGTTCGTGACCTTCCACATCGGCCTTAATTAGTTGTACTTCGCCAATCTCGGTGTACGTATCTAACGGTTTTACCAACACCTCCGCCACCTCTGATTTTTGTTCACTCTCGGGGATGAGCCCGAAAGTACCCCGGTTGTTGGTTTGATTGTTTGCCATCCGCCCGTGATGTAGCGTTTCTCCCAAAGCCTCTTTGTATGCACAAATCTGAGAGAACCCGTTTAATGTTATGTTTTGTTGTAGCAACTGATGCGTAGACGGAATAGGTTCAAAAGAGAAAACTGTACCTTGTTTACCCACTATGTCTGCAGCCAGTAAACTCATTAACCCTATATGGGCACCGGCATCCACTACCCTATCACCGGGATTTAACAAGTGTTGCATCACAAACAGGGTTCCTTTTTCATAAGTACCGGTATAGTAAATTGACCGCTCAACAAAATTATCCTCCAGCGGATTAACCACCATATTGAAGTTGTAGCATGTGGGGACAACTGTAGAACCAACTGGCGAAGGCAAAAGCAATCTGGATAAAGCAACTGCTGCACTGCCGCTGCCTTTGAAATTAAGATCATAAATACAGTTCACCAATTGATGAACTGATGCGAAACGCTCACTTGTCATGTACAGAAACAAATTTAATGTAATATTGCAGTGTAAGCACACCAAAATTCCATTACAAACAGTGCCGTCAGTAAAAGTAATTATACCTTCCAAAATAAAATTTGTTCTGTGGTACTTGTTTAAGTCGCCACAAAGAGAGTTGGGCTGGACAACACTCTTCACGGACCTGAGAGGAATTCTGATTTTTCTTTTTCGCAGAAAATTAAAGGTTGCTCAACTGCAACAGGTAACTATATGTACAGGAATATTGAACCGATCTAACAATTATCTGAACTATGTGATAGGCAGTTTACAAAACGCCCGACACAAAGAACTTATTGAACTAAGTATATTTGATTGCGGCTCCAGCGATTTACCTGATTTTGAACAGCAGGTAAAACAACAATGGTCAGGAAAAGTATCTTTTACTACTGTGCAAACAAATTTCTCCAGGTCGTTCACTTTTAACCGTGCTGTGGAACAAGCATCAGGCAAAATAATTTTTTTATGCGATGCCGACATGTCAATACCGGAAGATATTGTGGAAATATGCAACCGCCTTACCGGCCCTAAAACAGCTTGGTTCCCTATTTACTTTTATTTATTCAAAAATAAACCGACAACTACTGAAAAGGAAAACGGTTTGTGGGATCAATACGGTGGAAAAGGGTTGCTCTCCTGTCTGAAAGAAGACTTTCTGAACATGGGTGGTTTAAATGAACAATTTGTTGCATGGGGTGGCGAGGACACCGATTTATGGGAACGAATGCACCGCAACAGGTTTACGATTATCCGCAATAAACAAGATGGTTTAATTCATCACTGGCACACAACGTACAACCCGAAATACCGGTACATGAATGAATGATATGCGACAACCACTTGTTTCTATAGTAACTCCCAGCTACAATCAGGCAAAGTATTTAGAGCAGACTATTGTTTCTGTATTGGGTCAAACTTACCCCAACATTGAATACATTATCATTGACGGAAATTCAACCGATGGTTCTCTTGACATTATTCAACGGTATAAAGATCAATTGAAGTTTTGGGTTAGCGAACCGGATGAAGGGCAAACAAATGCTGTAAACAAAGGCCTAAAACACTGCAAAGGTGAGTTATTTTCTTTTCTGAACAGTGATGACATTTTAGAACCCGATGCAGTTGAAAATGCCGTTAATGCCTATCTGCAAAATTCAACTCATGCAGTTTACTATGGACAGTGCAGCATCATTGACGAAAAAGGTACGATTATTAAAACAGCGCATGGCGGTGAAGTAAGCCATGCTCATTTAGTAAACAAAAGTATGCTCCCGCTTATTTACCAACCCGCCTGTTTTTTCAATACCACTATTGACTTGCGCCAACCCATGTTCAGGGAAAAAAATATGATTGATTACGAGTTACTTCTTTGGTTAAGCAAGCGGTATTCTTTCGCTTATCTTCCCACCCCTTTTGCCCGCTACAGAATACATACACAATCAAGAACTCAATTGGAATCTCTTACTATTTATCGGGATAAGCTTCGCATTCAGTTGCAGTACGGAGCCGGCTTGGCTGTCTATTGGAAAATGCTGAAGCTAAAATGTAAAGCAGCAATTGGAATAGTTAAATTTCCAGACGCTTCGAAATAAAATTAACTACAGGAGAAAGGTACAGCGAAACATTCGAAGTATCATATTTTTGTTCAAAATCGGTATGTGTAGCCGGAAGATCCTGTTTAAGAATGGTATCCAACAACTCATTTTTATCTGCAATCAATCTGCTGCCCGATTCGCGCAACAAGTCACCTAATCCCCCGGCATCATTTCCAATTACAGGTGTGCCCACAAGTATGCTTTCATGCGCTACCCTGTTCCAACCTTCATTTATCCTGATAAAAGCAACAGTATATAAAGAAGAAGCCATACGTGTAAGATAAGCCTCCGTAGGTTCATACAAAACACTATAGTATTCCAACCTACAAGCCTCCTGTTCCTGCATAGTAGTGAAGTAACAGAAATAGCCTGCCTCATAAAGTTTTTTAGCTAAATCAAATATAGCTGCATCGTTTTTAGTTGAATACTGACCCAAATGCACCTGCTTTAACTTTGCATTTGTTTTATATTTCTGATACTCCTTAACCTTAAAAAAATTGGGGTAATAAAACACAGGAACTTTGCCTTTGAATTTTGTCGAAAAATATTGCTGCCAGTATGGTGCAACAGTCACCACGGCCACTCCCTTTATAGTGACGTTTCGCAAGATTGCGAAAAGCAGTGTGTAATACCACCTGAGCATTCTGCGTTTCCCGTCACGCTCATCGAAATAGTGCATAACTATCAGTATAGCCTTCCTACTGAAAATGCTCCGTAGTATTGCTGAGAGTGCTAAACGAGAGGGCACAACCAACACATCCGCTTCAGATTTTTTCCACGCCCAATATAGTAATCGAAAGTTATCAAGTCCGTGAAAATACTTTTCTTTCCTGCTAACTTCTGATTTTACGTTGGTGCCTTTTTCAGAAAAATAACCGGTGAGCGAATGAAACAGGAAATGTTCATGCCTGTAACCGCCTGTTGGAATAATTCCGCTGGACAGGTAGGCAAAAGAAACCTTATCCATTACCTCATCAAATAAATTTTACCCGTATCCTTAATAAAGTAGCTGTCTAAAGTAGAAGCCCGATGCTTTACCTCCTGCCCTTTATAGCGAACCTGCACCTGATACAGATATACTCCGTTAGCTAAACGGTCGCCAAACTGATCTGTGCCATCCCAGGCAAATTGTGATATGTTATTTCCTATCCTCAATGGTCCTAACTCAACGGATGATATTTCCCTTACAATTTTACCTGTTAAGGTCATGATTTTAATGCGAATGTTATCCGGCACATCACTGCCTGTTAACGTGAATACAAACTTCATGCTGGTAGTAAAGGGATTAGGATAAGGCACAAAATGAGTAATACTCGATTCATTAATAACATTGAACTTAATGGAATACGGTTTGCTGCCTGATGGATTACCTGAAGCATCTCTTACATATACCTGCAACTCGTGTAAGCCATCCGCTAGTCTATCCGGGCGAAATATCACTTTTGCCTCTGCAGAATTTGCTGAAGCGGGTATAAAAATTACATTAGGTGAACTGAAGCTAAGTACTTCAGGTATCAAGGACTTGGGTGAAGTGTAAAGTATAATAATAGAGGTGGTATCTTTTATTTTGAGATACTGGTTATCATCTTTAGCTACAACTGTAATTTGCGGAGTAGGTGACACTATATCTCCGTTCGTAATTCTTATTCCATCAAACAGCACATCTACCAAAGGATTAGTTCTGTCATTTTTCACCTGTATGGGAAAAGAGATGGAGTTGTTATTGAGTGTAAATTCAGGTTGAGCAAGATCATGATTTACCGAAACTACAACTGAATTAAGGCCTGAAAGACCTATGCTATTGACTGAATAGTTGACTACAGCTGTATCGCCTTTAGGGATTCCGGCAATACGTTTAATTTCCGACTTAATCGTTTGCCTGTTTTGGTTTACAACAGCGTATCTGATATCAATACTGTCAAAAGGCTGCGTACTTATATTCTCAAAGGAATACTTCAGCGCTATGTCTTCCCCCTCCTGAATATTTATTTTCGGGGTCTGTAATTGCCAGCTTGTATTAACATATCCTTCAGGCAGGGGTTCGTATGTTACCATCCAATATTTTAACTCAGGGGGTGTTCTTACCAACTTATCATACACATGCGCTTTAAGTCTTACGTAAGGATATTCAATGGCATTAATAAAACTTATATCAGCCGAATCAAGTGCATTGACAGTAAATACCAGTGAATCAGTTCCGGCTTTAGTTTTAACAAAAAAGTCTACAAAAATACTGTCCTTTTCCTGATGGCCTACCGGAGCAAAATTGCAGTAAACGTTTCCCCATGATTTGGCCGGACCAATATATTTGGAAGTAAGACTACCCTGATACCAACTTCCTTTTGCTACATACTTGGCAATGGCAAGAAATGTATCAACAGGTGCCGGGGTTGGATTATATATTATTTGCTCCTGCGCATCACCCGTAACTCCACCTTTTTTGCCCACTAAAGAAAATGCCATGCTATCATTAGTAAAACTGCGTATCTGAGCTGAACCAAGTTTTTCTATGGCCTTGTAAACTTTCTCATCCCAAACAGATGGCTTGGCTTCATACCTGGAGATAAGTGCCACGTAATCTCCTTCCTGAATAGTGTCAATAAACCGGGCAAAATCATCTTGCCCCTGAACTGTAGCTGTATTAAACGTATAATAGTAAAGTCCTGCGGGAGCAACTGATATATTAAAATTAATGAGCCATGTACAATTGAGCGGATACTTGTTTGCCAACTCATTTGACAAAGAACGTCTGTCAAATACTATAGCTAACAAACCATCTACCATACAATTACTTACAAGTGGATTGAGAAATTGAGAAGTGGCTGTTTTAATTCCCAAATTTCCATGCCTCCATCTGGCAGTATACGCTTCAATAGTTTCATCAATTGGAACAAATTCCCATTTTCTTGCCAATGTATCCATGTAAACTTCATTACCTTCAATGGATAGTTGTTGATAGTAATCTGATTGTCGCCATCCCTCCTGTCCGCTTTTAATAAAAGTAAAAGATGCCATTTGCCAACTTCCACCTTCGTTTACCGGCAGATTAAGTCTTACTCTCCAATGATATACAAGGTTATCCTCATCCGGTAATTGTAACGTCCATCTGGCAAGGGATCCAACAGATGTAATAACCCCAGATGACCTGAAATATGCAGATGAGGGATTAAATGCAGGAGAAGTATCTACTTCAAAAATAAATGATTCAGAACTTGCAAAAATATTTTGTGACTGCACCTTAAAATGAACATTCCTGTCTGTAATTACAGCATAGTTGTATGGTGAAATAATATATAATGAATTACCCGGCATAAAAAAGTTTATGCTTGCGGTATTGTTGCTTTCTATACCCTCAGTGATTTGTTGATCCGGATCAATTGTAACTGTAAACTGATTTTGCCCCGCTGTAGTTGCATCTTTTGATTTGATATAAAAAAACAGTGTGTCTGTATTAAAAACTGGCGCATACATTTTGTACATCAATACAGTTCCACCATTAGGAAGCGTACGTTGAACAAGAACCCTTACAGAGTCTTCAACAGCCTTACCCTGATTCTTTAAAATAATGGCTAGAGCAAACGAATCACTCGTTGAAGATGCAGTAGAAGGAGTAATGAAAATATCTGCATTAGAAATAGCATAATCCGGTAAAGCAGGAGTATAATGTTTGTAGGCAGGGTCTCCCAGAAAAATGAGCTGTTGGTTGTGACAATTGCTTACCTCATCGCCCGGAACTATAGTTTTAGCCATAGTAGTTTTAACTGCTTCAGCTATGGAACTTCCGTAACTGTCTTTAAAAAAGTTACTGTAAAAAGCTTTTGTCTGAGCACTCAGATTAGTTATAATTGATGTGTTGGAATGAGCCATCCAGCCTATAGCACCTTTATCTTTAGCCAATATATAGGCCGCTCCGTTTATACCAATTGTAGTAACTCCCCCGCTTAAATCAGCACTGATGTTACCAACGTTACACCCATTAAAATACATAACAGGATATTTATCTTTGTTTGATAAATCATTGTGGTTACCGATATCTATATCTAAAATATTCAATGATCCATGCCCGTAAAAAGTAAGAAAACCTAATCCACTGTTTATACTTTGTAGAATCTTTTGCTTCAGGTTGGTCTCTACCGGTGAGGTTGTTGATTTGAAAAAGCTGTTTACTTTAGCACCCATATAGCGCCCCTCAGCAATTGTTCTTATTGACTCCAGATTAGAAGAAATCAGATTTTGTTGAGACAATCCTTCCCCACCACCAAGATGTAAAATATTTTTTCTCCACAACTGAATAGAGTCGGAACGGTTTTCCATAAAAATTAGCTTTTGCAGGTAATTATCTAATTCCTGATTAGTCAATGCCGGAATACGTCCTGTGGGAATAGCCGGTTCATAAGGTGAAGCCCCACCCAACCCGTTAGTAAACATTACATCTGAGGAAGGCACACCTATTTGAGGAACCAGATTGAGCCAGTTATGCTGAGGTAAACGAACGTAATCATGTTGCAAACCACGCCCCAACAATAACAAATAGCCAGGAGCTGAATCTTGTTTGGTAATTAAATAATCTGCAAGATGTCTTATCGCTAGAGGATGGTGTAATCCGAAAGTGAATGTATTCTCAATTTGCTCTGTGGTAAGCAACAAAACATTGTAGCGCTGAGCTCTATACTGAGCGTACTCTGTTGCCTTTGGGAGAAGTGTTTTATGGGTAACTATAATAAAATCAAAATGCTGTGTGGTATCAATACCTGCGAACGAAACAGGCTCTAACAGAGTTAGAGGTTGAACGTTTGTACTGTCAAAGAGCACCAGATTGTTCCCTGAAACATTTCTTTTCAATAGGAACCTGAGCTGATTTCCGTTAAAATTTCCCGGAATGCGATTGAGTGACGTTAAATCGTACAATACTGGTGAAGAACCTGAATAATTCAAAAACTGAAGGAAAACATCACTTGCGGTAGATGTCGAACGAATATTCAACTCAGCGTATGCAGTAGAGAAAAGATCAAAATTCTTGGGATATGTCAACTCGGCATAGGAAACAGTACCACCGTCTGCAGTGGATGTAAGGTCATCTATGTGTGTAAATCGAAAATAGATATTACTCCCCCCCATCATAGAAGCAGAAATTGGTATTGACTTTTGAAAAGATGTGTACCCTTCATAAATGGTGTCAAATACAGTAGAATAGGAGGAGTTGTCTGTGCTTAATCTAATGAGATGATGGTGATCTGGATTGGCATTGCTGTAATCAGATGCTCCTGATAAACGAAATTTAAAAACCGGTTCAGGCCCTGCAGAAAAATAGCCTTTTGTAGACAATGAAAAATTTAAATCATTGAAGTTTTTGCCAAATCGAACACTACTCCAACCTTCTCCTTCTAAATATTCCGAAGAGTGGTAATTGTATTCACTGATGATGGGTTGACCAAAATAATACGTATGATTAAACCGCTGTATTTCTTTTTGTAGATAATATGATTCAGGAGTAAATCCACCGAAATTAGTATTAACATATGAAGTAAAATGAAAAGCAGATGGATTATTGCCCCAGGTTATGTAAACCAAAGCGGTGTCGGATATTGAGCTTACATATGGATTGAGAAAGGATGAAGTATCTTTGTAAAGGTACTTATCAAAAGTGCCATCTGTTCTCTTGGCGTAAAACTCAATATAATCTCCTGTATCAAATGTACCGTCTGATTCTCCGCTCACAAATACGGGTAACTCTTTCCCAAACTGAATAACCTGAATATTTCTAGGATCAACTGAACCAACAGCTATTCCTGAATTGGTGAACGTACTCTGATTTATACGGTAAACTCCGTTTTGCCAGATAACCACCTTGTAGTAGGATTGCCCTTGTTTTATCCACTCATTTCCGAATACTTTCTGAGCACTGGCTTTGCTGAACAAAAAGGCAAATAAAATAAATAGGAATGGTTTAAGGTTCATTGGGTTAAATTCGACTCGAATATAACGAAAATGCCAAAAAATCACTACTTGGTTTTTAATAAGAAATGTGTAAAATATTGTGGAATTTTACGAAGTGGTTTAATCCATAGCGTGAAAAAAAACGGGGAAAGGCCATTTAATTCCCAGGCGGTGTTATCTTCTTTGTTAGCATAAAGTCGGTTGGCCAACGTAACGTTACTTTTACCACCTGAACGCATTTTTACTAATATTTCAGGCCAGTAAACAGGCTCTACCCCGAACTTGTGAATGAATCTCAACATCAGTTCATAATCAGCAGCCGAGCGTAAGTGTGTGTTAAAGGTACCGAATTTATTATACACCTCTTTTTTAACAAAAAAAGAAGGATGAGGAGGCATCCATCCCCATTTAAAACTACCCGGGAAATAACGCCCCGATTTCCAGTACCGGCTGATTTTATTAATTGCATTTTGCTTAACATAAATCAAATCTCCGTACAAAGCATCTGCGTTTTTCATTTGCTCCGCCACACCACTGATGACAGCCGGAAAAGCATATACATCATCAGCATGAAGAAAAGCTATAATATCACCCGTTGCTATTTCAATACCCTTATTTAAGGCATGATACATTCCTTCATCTGGCTCTGAAATTAATTTTGTTATCCCTGATTGGTATTGCTGCAAAATATCAAGCGTACCATCAGTTGAAGCTCCATCGATAACAATGTATTCTATATTAGGGTAATTTTGTTGAAGTACAGATTTTACTGTATCCTCAATAGTAGATGCTGAGTTATAACAAACGGTAATAACAGAAACTTTCACGGTTATCTACTTACAACACAATTCTCCAGTACCAGCATATCCATTTGAGTTCGCAAAAAACAATTCAATGCCTCCTGCGGAGTATTCACAATAGGTTCGTTCTCATTAAATGACGTATTCAGAAGAATTGGAACTCCTGTTTTCTGCCGGAACGTTTCAATCAAAGCATAGTATCTTGGCGATACATTACGGTCAACCGTTTGTAAGCGACCCGTACCATCCACATGTGTTACTGCGGGAATTTCCCGGTGTTTTTCGGGCTTAATAGGAAATACCTTTTCCATAAAAGGCACCTCATCGGTTACCTCAAAATATTCGCCCACGTATTCTTTTAAAATAGATGGGGCAAAGGGTCTGAAACTTTCTCTGCGTTTAATTTTAGCGTTGAGTAAATCTTTCGCATCAGTACGCCTTGGGTCAGCAATAATCGATCTTCCGCCCAATGCTCTGGGGCCAAATTCAGCCCTGCCCTGAAACCAGCCTACGACTCCTGCATTAACTAATCTTTCAGCTACCAGTTGGTAAAGGTCTTCATCTGAATAGCGTGTGTATTCTACTTTATTTGCTTTCAGCACCTCTTCAATATTTTCATTGGTAAAGTGACTGCCTGTGTAAGCAGAATAAATCGGCTCCACCCGTGGTTTGTTAAGTACCTGATGGTAATAATACATCGCTGAACCAGCAGCAATGCCCGCATCATGACCTGCACTGGGTATATAAATTTTTTTGAACGGAGTGTTGCGCGTTATTTTCCCGTTGGCCACTGAATTCTGTGCTACTCCTCCGGCAATACATACTTGATCCAGTCCTGTTTTCTGGTGCAGATGAGTAAGCAGATGGAATATGGTTTCTTCCGTTACCCGTTGAACTGATGCTGCTAAATCACGGTGATGCTGGCTCAGCTCTTCTCCTTTTGCTCTCAACGGACCGAAAGTGTCTATCATCCTATCTGAAAAAATACGGTTATGAGAAGGGTCGTTGTTTTCTAGTATATGTGTTTTTACACCAAGTGTATGGTGAGTAAAGTAATCAAGGTTTAACTGAAACAAACCATCGGGTGTAGTTTGGAGAATCTTCCTCAATTGGTCTACCATAGTTGGTTTCCCGTAAGGCGCCAAACCCATTACCTTGTACTCATCTCCATAATGAGCAAATCCTAAGTATTGTGTAAATGCGGTATAAAATATCCCGATAGAATGAGGAAATAGTACCTGTTCCATTACGTCAATGGAATCACCGTTACCTGTACCGGTCATGCAGGAAGAATAATCTCCGAATCCGTCTATAGAAAGGAGTGCAGATTGTTCAAAAGGTGATGCGAAAAAAGCACTGGCCAAATGTGCCCGATGATGCTCTATATTAAATATAATATCTCCGAAAGAACTTTTGGCTTCAGGAAAAAACTTACGAAAATCATCTTCTATTGATCCTACCTTCATGCTATTCTTGAAACGCTCTAACAACCAAGGAATGTTGGCTTTACCACTCAGAACCCTTTTCAGTTTCTTCATTTGGTGGGCCTTTGGATCTCTGCCTATGGCAATTCCATCAAGGTCATTTATTGTTATACCCGCATCTGCCAGACAAGCTTTAACAGACAATTGGGGGAAACCGGCCCAGTGTTTAAACCGGGTAAAACGTTCTTCTTCAAAAGCACAAATAAGACGCCCATCTTTGAGTAAAGCAGCAGAAGAATCTCCGTGATAGGCGTTAAGTCCCAGTATGTACATCTTTAATTAAACTAATTGATGCGAAAATAGTGTGATATACATAAGTAACAGAATCGAAACTGAACAATTCTGCTAACGCTCAACTGACCAAAGACGTTAAGTCTGATAATCAATCCACTAATAAACTTTAAAGTAAAACATTTTTACCCTCAAACATAGCCAGATAGTTCTTTCGTAGTGATTTGAGATCCGTTTTAAAGTCGAAATATTTTCTAGCTCCTTCATTGAATGAAGCATATTCCTGTGAATTCATTTGAGCACACTTCTCTATTTTTTCTGTCCATAGCCTACTATCTGCAATATCAATACAGAAACCTGCAGTATATGATTCAAGGTTTGTCCATGGAGTATTTTCGGAAATAATAACCGGGCACCCGCAACTCAATGCTTCGGCAATAGCATGTCCGTAATTCTCATGTAAAGTTGGCAAGACCATGAAATGATAAGATGCAAAATCAACCTGTTCAACATGGGCATTCACTGCACCTTTGTAATTTACCTGAATATGTGGTGGTGAATCCATAATGAGACTACTACACTTTTGCCAATAGTTTTGATCTTCTATGGGGCCATATATATCCAATGCAACTCTATATGCTGAATTCACATCAGCCATTGCTTTTAAAACCAGTTCTAAGTTTTTAATCGGTAATATTCTGGAGTAAAATAGTAAGCTCAGATTGCCTATTTCTTTGTCAATTACTATTGAAGATGTTTGACCTACAATAGGTATATTGGGAATGGTATAAACATCATCTGCACTTAAAAAACGTAAACCTATTGCCTCCCTTTCAGCACTATTGGTAGCATGCCAGATGACGTATTTATATAAATTTAACACTCGTAGAAACGAGAAAAATAACTCTTTTTTAAACTTCTTGACATTAACTGTAGTATTTCCAAGCATTCCTCTAGGGCACACAATAACTTTAGCCGATATCAAGCCTACCCTTTTAATTAAAACCGGGAAAAAGCTGAACCAGAAAGAGAATACCCCATTCACATAAATTACATCGGGCTGTTCTTGTTTAATAATTTGGCACACAGTAAAAAACCTCCGCAAAGTTTTACTTAAATAGTAAATTTTCACATTCAGGTTGCTATTTATTACACCTTTATCCAACAAAACACCCTTGAATGAACTTGTATCGGCTATATCCCTGTCGCCTGTAACAATTACTATGTCCAATTCATTTCCTAAATTTTGAATAAGTGCTAACACTGACGTAATGGGCCCACCTGCTTTATATGCAGGTAGAAACCAGTCTACAAAAACAAGTACTTTTACTTTATTCACTTATGTTATTCTTTCTCAACCACTCTTCCAGCACTACTATTTGCCAAATACGAGACCAATTAATACTCCTGTCTTCTGCAATGAATTTTTTCCATAATTCTTTAATTGCACTCTCTTTGACAAAAGCTCTTAAAGCAAAGCTATTGATACGCTCTTCGCAGAAACCATGAAGTTCATTCTTCATCCAGTATTTCCAGGGGAATACAAATCCTTTTTTGCTTCTGTTGTATACTTCCTCCGGCAAAATATCCTTTGTGCTTTCTATTAAAAGATTTTTCGCATACTTACCTTTCTTCACATGATCCGGTAATCCCATTACATAACTTACCAAATTTAAGTCTAGAAAAGGTACTCTGACTTCCAGCCCGTGAACCATACTCATCTGATCAGCATCACGTAGCAACGTATCTGTCATGTATGTATTCATCTCAAAATAACTGGTCAAAGAAAGAATGTTATCCTGATTGCCGTTACGAAAACTACTTGAAACACCTTGTAGTAAATTGAAATTAAGATTAACACCTTTGAGCAAATATTCTATTTGATTATCTAAATACGTTTGTCTGCTTAACAACAGAAAATTGTCAATATAACTTTCTCCTCCTTTAAAAGACTCAGCTAATTTCAGAAAAAAATTCTTTGATGTAAGTTGATAGGCCCCCTGAAATAGACCTTTATAAAACGATGAAGGGAATAGTGAAAAAAATGGTTCCATTTGCTTCAACTTGTCCACTGCACTATAAACAGGGTAGCCGCAAAATATTTCATCACCACCCAAACCGGAAAGTGCAACTTTAATACCTTGTTCCCGTGTTTTTTTAGAGATAAGATAAGTGTTTATCCCGTCTGCAGTTGGATGATCTAAGGCTTTAAGAGCATCTGGCAAGGCTTCCAATAAATCATGCGGATGAAGTTGAATAGCTCTGTGGTTTGTATTAAACTTTCGGGCAACTAAAGATGAGTAAGTACTTTCATCGAAATCTTTTTGACTAAACGTAATTGAAAATGTATTAATACGTTGTGATGAAATTTTACTCATAAGTCCTACAACAACACTGGAATCAATTCCACCTGAAAGAAATGCTCCCACCTCAACATCTGCAACCATTTGTTGCTCCATACTTTTTTCAAGCAAACTCCTAACCTCTTTTGCAGCAGAATGCCTTGTAATATCCGAATTCGCCTTTGTGTGTTGCAAAGTAAAATATCTGTTTTCTTTTATCTGTTTCCCATCAATTTCAACGTAGGTTCCTGGTTCTAACACATGAACATTTTGCAGAATTGTACGAGGCGCATGTACACGTTGATACCTGAAAAAATCAACCAAGCTAACTTGATCAACTTTAGGCTTAAATAATTGTGTAGCTAAAATACCCTTAATTTCAGAGGAAAAAATAAAAGCTTCATTTGTAGTAGAATAATAAACGGGTTTTACACCCAAATGGTCACGTGTTAAAAACAGTTTCTGCTCCACGGTATCCCAAATGGCAAATGCAAAAATGCCCTGTAAGTGCTCAACTACATTTGGTCCATATTTAATGAAACCGGCTAAAATTACTTCAGTGTCGCTTAGAGTTTTAAAATCGTAAAAAGAGCTGAAATATTTTCTAAGTTGAATGTAATTATATATCTCACCATTAAAAACTATTGTGTATCTGCTATCAATAGTAGACATAGGTTGATGACCGGCAGTAGAAGTATCAATAATGGAAAGCCTTCTATGGCCCAGAGAAATAGCTGCTTCTGTAAACACACCCTCATCATCAGGCCCTCGATGTGCTATGGCTGTATTCATGCGTTTAACAAGTGAAGTCTTGTCAAATTGACTATCTTTAAAACTCAAAATACCGTTTATACCACACATAAATCCTATCTTTTACTACTTTCAAAAACCTCTATATATGTTTCCATATACTGTTGAGCTATCACTTTCTTGTCAAACCTTTTCACATTTTCAAACCCATTAGCTATCAGTTCTTCCCTATAATCCGGATTATTTATTATTTTTAAAAATCCGTTTTTAATTTCATTCACATCAAAGGGATTCACCAAACAAGCAGCGTTTGCGGCTACTTCAGGCATAGACGTAGTGTTACCTGTAATTACACAACGACCCGTGGCGTTCGCTTCTATAATTGGCATTCCAAAACCTTCATAAGTAGAAACAAATGAAACAATATCACAATCGCAGTAATGCTGTATAACTTCTTCTTCGTTTAAATGCTGTTCAACCAAAATATGTTGAATCTTGTAATTTTTTAGTTTAACTCTTATCTCATCCCCTACTTTACCAATTATAGTTAGTTCACAAGGGATGTCTCGAATTGCTTCCAGCAAGCGATCAATATTTTTATTCGGTGCAGTACCTATATGTAAAATTTTAGGTAAACTGGCATTAAAAACATGATCAACTCTTTTAAAATTATCTGATATAGAGACGTAAATTACTTTTATCTTTTCTTCGGGGCAACTCGTATATTTCATCAACTCTTGTTTAGTAGCTTCTGAAATAGTTGTGATTAAAACCGATTTATATACTGGCATGTCAAACCAAAAGAACTTTAACAGGTAATACTTCCAGCCTGTTGCAGCAGTTAAAACATTACAATCCAAAAAGGTGATAATCGTTTTCTTCTTGTTTAAAAATGCTGCCAGAAAAGTAACATCTCCCAGAATGTGATTTACGTCTTTCTGATTTAACGCTGCTTCTACAGTATTATAAAACCTATGCAGAAATCCGGTACTTAAATATTTGCACTGCAAAACCTTTATCTCTACAAGATTCTTTAACTCTAATCGTATTATTGAAAAGTAGATCTCAACGCTAAAGTTTCCCAAGGCTCTGGGTTTTCTGGTAAAATGTATAACTTCCATTTCTACTTCAACTTACATTACCTAACTCTGAATGCTCTTTGCCATTTTACCCTGAGTGAGTGCTCCATAAGCTTCGCCATTATAAAGCACCACAGAATAAATGTGGATGTATAAAGCAAACTCACCATTTCAAAGCTTATAAAAAAAAGTGTACTTGTAATAATAAATCTAATAACAACATTTTCTGAAAAATTGTAGGCTAACTTATCCAGTTCCCTAAAGAGCAGCATTATTAGGGGCACAAACAAAATCAACCATTTGTATGAAAAATTAAGAATAAAATCGGCATATATGTTAACTCCCCATGCCGTACTTTCATCTTCCTCACCTATTAAACCCAATCTTCTGGCTCTTTCTCTATTGTTGTATGTATTAAATGATGGCTTTTCGGCCCACACAACTCTGGGTATTAGCTGAAGAAATATTTCCACGTAAGACATACCATAACGATACTCCAAATACCTTTTGTTTATGCCGTTTTGTGCATATGCCAATTCCCTTCCATAGTTAATGCGTTCGGCAAAGAACATACTGGCAAAAGCTAAACGCTCTTCATATGTAAGATTTAAGGTTTTAACAAAAACTCCACCAAGGTTTTCCTTGGTTTTTTCATAGTCAAGCTTCTTAACCTGCTGAAATGGAAGTACATACATAATTCCAACTACACCAAGAATAACTACAGGAATAATTGCCTTTTTTGATTGCAGCAACAAACCTGAAACTATAGCGCCAAATGCCATAATCAACTCACTTCTCCACCAGGAAGTAACTGCAAAATACAAACCAACCAAACAAATGAGTAGAGCCAGAAAAACAGACTCTTTCTTTTTGAAATTAAGCGTGTATATGCTTAACACCATATTGGGATAAAGAAATGACTTTAAAACAGGAAATACTGTTCCTAATCCTGAACTGCTAATCTCTAACTGAGCAAGTTGGTAACCTGTAATGGAGAGTATAAAAAAAAGAAGTTTTACTTTATTCAGAAGTTTTTCGTCAGCATGTATAAGATCAATTTCTCCTGTGTTTTTCTCATATACACGCTTTAATAGGACTTGTAGAACCAGACTGAACACATATCCAATAATAAAGTATGGCGCTATTTCTACAAATAGCCTAATAATCATAATACCTGAAACAATTTTATCTGGACGTTCGTCAATCTGATAAAACAAATAGCAAAACGGTCCTATCCCAAGAAACAAAAGGGACATCATATTCAAACCGTTCACTCCGGAAAGAAACGAACTTCTTTTAGTAGATATGAATACACCAAATATACTTATACAAAGTATTGATAAAGAATATAATACGTATTTAACAAATATATCCAAAATATGAATTTAAGCTTGTGCAATATAAAAACTATATAGGTGAAACTATAATAATACGTACCGACAGGCAATTATTGGTTCAAAATGATACAAAAAATGAAACTCTTTACTTTATTAAGTACTTTCGTATTCGAATTTTGGGAAACTAAAAAGGGAAAAAACAATTCAGCAGATATAAAAAAAAGTGTTTAAATATTTTATCAAAAATACAGGTTGGGTGCTGATTGCCAATGTTTTTACAAAATCAATAGGGTTGTTATCGATCTCATTTTTATCAAAAATAATTTCATCTGTTGAACTTGGGCTCTACAATTCTTACTTAAACACCTCCGCTTATATCAACCAAATTGCTGATTTGGGTGCAAGCACTATTCTACAAAAAAGCAGCGCCAACTTTAAGCATGATGCAACATCTAAAGTAAAACTTGAACAAAAATTATCTGCTGCATTTTTGTTAGGCCTGATTGCCAATATTGTTTTGCTTACATCAATATTATTCAACATTGATAAATTCTCTCATATTTTATTTAACCAAAATGTTACAGATTTAACTTATTTGTTAGTCTTAATAACTATCATTCAATTCTTTTTTCAAATGCCATCCTATGTATTGATGGGTATTGGTTACTTTAAATATTATTCGATACGCAATCTGTTAACTTCTTCTGTATCATTTATAGGGACTACCGTGCTGGCTATGAGTTATGGATTAAATGGAGCTATAATGGGTTACGTGGCTGCAACAATTATTAACACCATATACACCTGGAGAATTACGTTTATAATATTGAAAAAAGAAGGAATTAATTTCTCTATTTATACCTCTTTCGGGCACATTAAATCTTTATTGAAAGATGGATTCTGGTTCTATTTCGGAAATACACTGCTTGGGGCTATTTCAGGTTTGTTTACTATAACACTTTTTTCACAATACATTAGTGTTGAAGATTTTGGGTTTTTAAGAATTGCGGCAAGTATTAATGCAATCACAGCAATTATTCCAACGGCTTTATTACCGGTTACATTGACCATAATTTCCAGAAAATCAAATAAAGATGTTTTTCTCATAAAATCTTTTCAAATTAGGTATGTATTTAGTTCTATTTTTATCTTTACAATAGTACTATTGATGTTTATTACTCCACTTATTGAATTTCTCTTTAGTAGTGAATACAACAAAGGACTTGAATTAATATGTCCGTTAATACTCATAAACGTAATTATTCTAATGCAGGGCATATTCAGTAATTTTCTAATAGCTGAAGGTAAAATGACGTTTTTAGGCACAATATCTACTATTAGCATTATACTTCATATTGTACTATCATTCACTTTGGTTCCGTTATACGGAAACTTGGGTTATGTAGTGGCATGGCTTATTCCACAATCAGTTTCACATATAATAACCTCCTTAAAATCACTTAGTATCAATGATTTTTATAAAAATCATAAAGAAATAAAAGTCTTTTATTTAACATTTATTCCTGCTCTTGTATTCACTATTCTGTTAACATTTTTGCCTACTGACAGTACGATAAAAACACCGGGCTATCTTGTTGTTATCTCTTTATATTCAATGTTCTTCCTTAGATTTGTGGTATCTAAACATGAAGTTGAACTTATAAAATCAAAGTTATACTTATCAAAATGATAATTAACAAAGCCATACACTACTACAGCTCATATAATATAAATGACTTTATACGAAAATGTATATATAAACTACTGCAATTAAAATCTGCGTATACAACGCGCTTTTTCAAAAAAATATATTACTTTAAAAACAGTCAAATTATTTTAGGTAGAAATGTAAGAACTGAAGGGTTTACTCCTCACATTCAAGTAGGAAATAAAACGAATATTTACGACAACTGTATTTTTGTCATCTCAAGTCATAATGCCAAATTATCAATAGGAGTTCATTGCGTTTTGTCATACGGTGTATTAGTAGCCTGTCATGAAGAAGTAAGCATTGGCGATAACGTATTAATTGGAGAATACACGTCAATTCGGGATACAACACACAACTATAGTGACCTATCTGTACCCATGATGTTTTCAGGCGATTCATCTAAAAAAATATCTATTCATTCTGATGTATGGATTGGCAGAGGTTGCATCATACTTCCGGGTACTACAATACAAAAAGGTGCAATAATAGGGGCAAATAGTGTAGTCTCCGGGAACATAGAAAGTTATGGTATTTATGCCGGCAGCCCAGCAAGACTAATTAAAAAAAGATCTGAACAAAAATGAAATTCCTCATCTCACGTATTCTTAACAGACTATCTGTTCTTGAATTTTTCAATATATACTCCAACGTTACAATTAATAATGTCTCTTTTAAAATCCCTGTACTACATTCCATTGGCTTTGGTAACAGAGGTGATACAGAACCCTGGTTAAATAAAGTCTTCGCAAAGCTGCTGGCTACTGCTGACCCTTTATTCATTGACGTTGGAGTTAACCTGGGACAAACACTGCTTAAAGTAAAATCAATAAAACCAAATATTGAGTATATTGGTATTGAGCCTAGCCCAACCTGTGTAAATTATGTAAATGCGTTAGTGAAAGCTAACAATATTCACAAAACAAATTTTATATGTGCAGGCTTATCTGACAAAATTGGTATTGATGTACTTGAAGGTTTCTCTCAAGAAGATACAAGAAGTACAATGAAAAGCGGGACAATTTCAGGTACAGGCAAAGTTATTAAAACATTTATTCCAACAATCACACTGAATCAATTAAGTGATGTTTGCAATTTTAAAGATAAACAAATTATTATAAAAATTGATGTTGAACGATTTGAATACAATGTAATTAAAGGAGGTAAGCAAGTAATTTCAACATTTCAACCCGTAATGGTTTGTGAAGTACTCCCTGATTTAGATAATATTGATTACATTAATGAAAATGCAAAACTTTACTCACTATTGGTTGATTTGGGTTACTCTATACTGAGAATAAATTTAGATGAAACGTATACAAAAGTATCGTCATTCATAAACAGAGATAATTGGGAAATGTGTGAGTATATTTTTTTACCAGCATCTCACCACTTTCTTAAACAAGCATAATCCCGTTATTACTCATGCTATTCTTCTTATCTCATCCTATACAGTACTTCTCACCAATGCTGAAAGAACTATCGAAAAAAGTTAAGTTGAATGTTTATTACTATTCAGATATCAGTATAAAAGGTGGGAAAGATGCAGGTTTTGGTCAAAATGTAAAGTGGGATGTGCCACTTCTGGAAGGTTATAACTCATTTTTTCTTAATAACTGGCGAAAAAAACAAGCCATGAATAATCGGATGTTTAATGCATTTAACCCCGGTGTAATTAAAGTGTTGCTTAAAAGTAATGACAAAATTGTTGTTATAAATGGATGGTCTTATTTCACAGATTGGATTATTTTGTTGCTTTCACCATTTTTTGGAAAAAAGATATGGCTTAGGTGTGAAAATCCGTTGAATCAGGAATTGCTCAAATCTGGTAAAGTGAAATTGATTAAGCAACTTATTCTTAAGCACTTTCTATTTAAATTATTGATAGATAAATTTCTTTACATTGGATCAGAAAATAAAAAATTCTTTGAGTATTATGGTGTAAAAGAGAAGAGCCGTTTAATTTTTACACCTTATTCTGTTGACAACGATAGCCTAAAGAAAAAATATATCGAACTTCAGCCTAAAAGAGAAATTATTGAAAATAAACTTGGCATTCAATCGAATAAAAAAAACATATTATTTACAGGAAAATATATTTCCAAAAAACGCCCGCTTGATTTACTTAAAGCATTTAAAAACCTGCCTCAAAACAACTATAATCTTATTATGGTGGGTGAAGGAGAACTAAGAAAAGATATGGAAATATTTATTCTTAACAACAATTTATCCAATGTTTATCTCACTGGCTTTATCAACCAAAGTGAAATTTGGGAGTACTATGCTGTATCAGATGTTTTTGTAATGTGCTCTGGCATAGGTGAAACTTGGGGATTATCAGTAAATGAGGCCATGAACTTCAGCCTGCCTGTTATAGTTTCGTCAACATGTGGAAGTAGTTTTGATCTAATTGTTCCGGGTAAAAATGGATTTATATTTGACGAAGGAGACACTTCGGAATTATCTATATGCATTCTAAAAGCTACTGAAAACAAAGAAATTACAAAATCTATGGGACAACAATCTGCTGCAATAATTAAAAACTACTCTATAAGTGTTGTAACCGATAATATTCTGCAAGCTGCAACCTGTGCGTAAAAAGGTTAGCCATATCGCTTTAAACTATGTAATTTGCACCCATTACATAGTTTTATGAAAGTACTGCTCGCAGGTAGTTTTAATACCTATACACTTGAAACGTCTTACAAAAATGCCTTTACAAATGAAGGGCATGAAGTAAAAGTATTTGATTTGCCATCAGCAACTTCAAAATACATCAAATTTGGTAAGATTGGTCAACTAATAAACAGTTTCCTTCCTGTTGAAGCATGGATAAGAAAAGTAAATAGAGATTTTGTAATTACAGCAAAAGAATATCAACCAGATATTGTAGTAACATTTGCTAATGCAGAGTTACTTCCTTCCAGCATTATGTTCTTGAAATCCATTCTTCCAGCTAAATTTGTTCTTATTTGGCCGGATACAGTGTTCAACTTAAAGTCACATATACTTGAATCTGCACCATTGTACGATTATGTTGCGTCTTATAGTTCTACTTGTGTAAAAGTATTCAATGATTATGGTTTCAAAAAAGTGAAATGGATACCATTAGCAGCTGACCCTAACTTACATTACAGCAAACCTGATGATTCAACAAAGAAATACGACCTTACATTTGTGGGCGGTTGGCGGCCTGAGCGAGAAAAAATTATGTCTTATATTGTTGAGAATTTCGAAGGAATTAAGATAGGAATTTGGGGACCGTACTGGGATAGAAGTAGCGATAAAAATTTACTAAAGTACAGTAATAGCAATGCGCTTTATGGCAAGGACTTTACTTCAGTTATTCAACAAAGTACCATCAGTATGAATATTATCGATGACACCAACTATCCTGCAGCAAATATGCGCTTTTTTGAAGTGCCTGTAGCTGCTGGACTTGAAATATGCTCATCGTGTCCTGAAATGGAATCAACATATAAAAACAAAGAACATATGCTTTATTACTCTAATGAAGAAGAGTTAAAACAGGCTATTGACTTTGCTCTTTCAAACAAAAAAATCTGTATTGATATTATAAAAAATGCACACGAGTTAACACTATCAAAGCACACTTATCAGCACAGAGTAAAAGAAATTGTATCAGACTTATGGTAAAAAGAAATATATTAATAACCGGTGGTGCAGGCAATGTAGGTGGAAGTTTAGCAACAAGATTATGCCTCAACCCTGCTAATAATGTAGTTGTAGTTGACAACCTCTTCACCGGCTCTTTAGAAAAGCTTCCTGATAATGCTTTAAATAATTTCTCTTTCTTTAAAACAGATGTGAACAACTGGAAAGATATTTCCTCCATTATGCTCTCCCATCGTTTTGACTATGTCTTTCATTATGCCGCTACTGTAGGCGTAAAAAGAACACTTGACAATCCTATACTGGTTCTTAATGATATTGATGGTATAAAAAACATACTTGAACTTTCTAAAAACACGGGAGTAAAAAGGGTATTTTTTTCTTCTTCTTCTGAAGTATACGGAGAACCGGTTTCACTACCGCAACATGAGGAAACCACCCCTTTAAACTCAAGACTGCCGTATGCCATTGTTAAGAACGTTGCAGAAGCATTTTTAAAGTCTTATCAGAAAGAATATGGACTCAATTATACAATTCTGAGATTCTTTAATACATACGGTCCGAAACAAAGCGAAGATTTTGTTCTGCCACGCTTTCTAACAGCAGCGCTAAATAACCAACCTATCACCCTTTACGGAGATGGCTCTCAAACCAGAACATTTTGCTTTATAACCGATAATCTTGATATAACAGAAGAAATGCTAAATGCAGATATCGGAATCAATGATACTTTTAACATTGGTAGTGACGAAGAAATAAGTATACTTGAGTTGGCTAAGAAAGTTATTGATGTTTGTAATTCAAAATCAGAAATTATACACTTGCCTTCCCTGAAAGAAGGGGATATGACCCGAAGACTTCCTGATATTTCAAAAATGAAATCAATATTAAATCGTGAGTTAATTACTATTGAGCAGGGTATCAAAAAAATGCTGGATAACCAAAAATGAACTACAAAGAAAAACTCTATTCAGCATATGTTAAAAGTGGACAATCCAGATTATCCGACATACAGTGGCAAAAAAAAGACCCTTATGTTGAATATGTAATTTCTAGCCACATAACTGACAGAACAGATGCATTAATAGTTGATTTGGGATGCGGTTATGGTAAATACATATACCGATTAAAAGAAAAGGGGTATACCAATTGTAAAGGAGTTGATATTTCTGCTGAACAGGTAGAAGCTGCTCATAAAGCCGGTGTTTATGAAATTGAGCAGGGCGAATTATTAACGTTTATCAAAATGCAGCCGGATGATATTGATGTTGTATTGCTCATGGATATTATCGAACATCTAACGTATCAGGAAATATTTGACCTTATTGACGAAGTTAAAAAGAAGCTATCTGGTACTGGTAAAATAATATTGCATATACCGAATGCTGAAGGCATATTTGGTATGAGAATTAGGTATGGAGATCTAACACATGAGGTTTCCTTTACTCCTTCGTCTATAAATCAACTATTTAATACAATGGGCTTTAAAAAAATCTTCATTGTTGAAGACAAACCATTAATCTATAGTATATCATCTTTATTCAGAAGAATGGTATGGGAATTTACCACGCTTAGATACCGACTTATGCTGATGGCTGAAACGGGTGAAAAGAGATTTATTTTGTCACAAAACATGCTGGTTATTGCAGAAAAATAGCCTGATTACAGCTGTGTTTTTATATGTTCAATTATTCGGTCAGAAGCATTGCCGTCTCCAAAAGGATTAGCTGCGTTTGATGGATAAACGGGATTAAAATTGACAAAGGCATCAACAATTTTATCGCGGCTATTACTCACTAAAATAGAGTAACCGCTTTGCAGAGACTCCGGCCTTTCAGTAGTTTCCCGCATAACCAACACAGGCACTTTAAAAGATGGCGCTTCTTCTTGTATACCTCCTGAATCAGTAATTATTTTATAACTACAGCTTAACAGTTTCAACAGCTCTATGTAATTAAAAGGCTTGCACAACACTATGTTAGAAAGTTGACTTAATGGAGAAGACCCAACTGCATTCTTAACAACCGGATTTGAATGTATGGGCCATATAAAACAAATATCAGGGTATTTTGTGGCCAACTCGCCTACTGCTTCAATAATATCATTTAAATGCTCATGGTTCTCTCTACGGTGACAAGTAATCAGAACAACCTTTTGTTTACTTGTGATAGTTGCATTTATCCTTTCGTCTTCGAAAATTACATTCAAAAAATCAGAGGATGCTTTTATAAGGTTAATTGCATCAACTACCGTATTGCCTGTTTTTAGAATCTTCACCATTGGAATCTGTTCATTCAACAAATTATCAACCGCAAATTGGGTTGGGGCATAATGGAAATCAGCTACCATTCCTGCAATTTTACGATTAAGTTCTTCAGGGAAAGGGTGGTGCATGTTAAATGAACGTAAGCCAGCTTCTAAATGGAAAAAACGTATTTTATTGTAAAATGCGACCAATGAAGCAGCCATAACTGTGGTGGTATCACCCTGCGCTACAAAAATAGCCGGTGCAATCATGTCACTTTTCATCTTATAAATTAGTTGCTCAAGCTGAACAACTGAACGCGCCAATAATTCTGACAGGCTTTGGCCGGCAGACATAACATCCAAAGAATAGTTAGGACGTATGGAAAATGCCTCCCAAAAAGGTTCCAACATATCCTTATGTTGCCCTGTATTTACTACCAGATAGTCATTAAAACCTACCTGTTTCATCCTATGAATAATAGGATAAATTTTAATTAATTCAGGCCGTGTACCAATAATAAAAACTACTTTATTTTTCATTCAAAATATTCTCTACGCCATCCATTAAAACAGGAAGATAATTATCAATTGACAAATTCTTTGAGAAATACATTTGTATTTCATTTTTTTTGTCATTTGGCTGGTTAACTACTTTTTCAAATTGAGATAAGAAGTCATACGAATTAAAATCAAGCAATTCCAAAGCATTCCCTTGACCTTCTATACCCATCATGCCTTTTAGCGGATGAGCAATTACTTTAATTCCATAACTTATATATTCATATAGTTTATTTGGTGCGCAAAATTCAAAATTCATACTTACACCTTTGTACAAAATAAGACCATAATCTATCATTTCGTAATATTTGCATAATTCTTTATGAGGAACAAGACCGAATATCCTTAGGTTTGGGTTACCTGCTTGTATAAGCTTAGTCTTAATCTCATCAGAATAGTTACCTACAACCACAAAATAATGCGATTTTTTTGATTTGAAATACTTGAGTATTTCAACAAATGAGTCCAAATAGTGATCCATACCAATGCTTCCGATGTGCCCAATAATTACTGAACCGGTTGGAAATTGTAGCTGCAATTTATCATCAGATTCAGTTGGAATTTTGGTTGAATTAATCACTAAGCAAGTATTCTGATTAGGATATTGAGCCAGTCTGGTAAAGTACTCCAGTCTGTTTTGCTCCGGGAAAACTGCAAACTCCAAATTTTGCTTAGCCTGCTTAACTACATAATGCCACATACGTCTGCTGAAACCGGATAATTCCAACTCATCTACCATTTCAAACTGATGGTAAACGATTTTAGACCCTCCACTGAAACCCAATTTCTTCAGCACCATCAAAATAAAAACGACCTGATAATCGGGAGTATAAATGACTGATTTTTCGTTTTTTTGTTTTAAGAAAAAACGTAGAAGACGAACATACTTAAAAAGTTTTGAATGAAAAGATTGTTGACTTATTGAAACAGATCCTTTGTTATTTGATAAATTAGTATGCTGAACAACATGGTGAAAAGTATATTGTCCTTGAGTAAAAACTTCTGTTACAGTAACACTATTCTTTAAGGAAAATGTGTCAATGATAAATCGGGTAACCGGAATAAGAGTGAAATTATTTATTGTTACAAAATGAACAATTGCCATCATTTAAACAGTTTCTTCTTTAACTTGTCAAACAGGCTGCTTTCTCCAACGTATTCATCATAATAGCCCTGGCTCTTGCCTCCATAAGAGTAATAACCATATCCTCTGTTAATTGCCTTCTTACCAATTGTAAGAGAGTTCAATACTAAATAAAGATTCTTAATGTTGTGTTCTTTTATTATCTTCTCTGGTAACTCAAGAAAATTCCGTTGACTATAACCTGCTCTTAAAATATATAACACAACATCACTTTGCTTCATTAGCAGAATTGCATCTGAAACTAAACCTATGGGTGGAGTGTCAAGAAGTATATAGTCATAAGTATTCTGTAATGTTTTAAGTAAGTCTTGCATCTTCTCAGAATTTAGTAATTCTGAAGGATTTGGTGGAATAGCACCTGCAAGAATTACAGACAAGTTATCTATATCTGTTTCAAGTATGCTCTGCTCAAGAGTTGACTTTCCAATTAGATAACTACTCAAACCATGCTCAGACTTAATTACTTTAAAAGAGTTTTCTAATTGAGGTTTTCTAAGGTCACAACCTAAAAGAATTACTTTTTTATCCAACATGGTAAGCGATGCTGCAAGGTTGATTGACGTAAAAGTTTTACCCTCGCCTCCTATTGTTGAAGATATAGTTATGACTTTGCTTTTTTTCTCAGGCAATAAAAATTGGAGATTTGTTCTTACTGCTCTTACTGACTCTCCAAATACTGTGCGATGCTCTTTTACAACAAGCAATCGTGAGTCGTTCTCATTAAGAATTTTTGTATATGATAGAATGGTTCCCAAAACTGGCAAGTCACATATAGCCTCAATCTCTTCATCTGAGTTAATTTTATTGTTCAGCAACTTGATTATCAAAATTGCGAAAATTCCGGCAACAAGTCCAAGAATAAGATACAATAAAAAAGTGAGCTTTCGATTAGGTTCAATTGGCTCACGTGGGGTTTCAGCCTGATCAATGATTCTTGCAGATGAAACAATTGATGCACGGGAGATAGATGCTTCAAGTTTTGTTTGCAACAAGAATCCGTACACCTTCTGATTAACTTCCAAATCTCGCTTGAGTGTAATATATTGTTTCTCTGCGTCAGGCAGTTTCCGCATTCCGGATAGAATATCATTTATCTGCTTCTCATAAAAGTTAATTTGTGAGTTTATCTTTTGCTTAGAAAACTTAATATTCTGTTTAATAGAACGCACCACTTCATCAATCTGCTTATTTATTTCAATAATACCCGCACTATTAGGAGTAACCCTTTCTGAACGGGACATCTTTTCATAGTGTAGTTTATTCAGAGACGTAAGAAGATCCAACAATACAGGATCAACCTTTCCGTCTAAGCTTATAGGTAGAGTGGTGGCATTTTTGCTTTCTAAAATTTGATTCTCAATGTTTTCAATAGCTAAAAGTTGTATCTGCAACACTCGCATATTTACCTGTAGGTCTGTCAATCCCTGAAGATTTATTTCATTTGAAAGCCCTATATCAAGAATATTATTTCCTCTCTTAAAATCAGCCATACTATGCTCTGAAGATTGAACAGTCTTGTTCAAATCTTCTATGAGCCTGTCCATAAACTCAATAGTTTGAGTTGCAGTTTGAGATTTATACGTAATATCATATTCTGTATACACCTTTGACATTTCATTTACAACGTCTCGGGCAAACTCAGGAACAACATCCTTATAGGAAATAGTAATTATAGAAACCCCTTTATCAATTTGATCCACAAAGAGGTTTGACGACACGCGTCCATACAAATTATTTTTACTATTGAATACGAAATTAAACTTATTTGTATTGTTCTTAAATAGACGGAAGTTGTCTTTGTTATACTCTATCCAAGCAGTATTACCATCAAAACTAATCTTATCACCAAAATTAGCCTTTATACTTCTGGTTGTGGCTGACTCATCTTCCCAGGAAAGAACATATTCCTTTTCATTTTCAATACTTAAAGAGTATGGCTTATCAAATGTGACAGAGTCAGGCTTTAATGGTTTTACCGAAAACGGAGAGGAGGTATAAATCTCTTTTTGCACAACCCTGCCACTGGAAAAATAGCTAACCTGAACCGGCAAACGCTCTAAGGCTTTTGATATGAGCAACTTTGACTTTATAATATACGTCTCAGTAATTATTTTGTCCCTGGGGCTTGCAAAGTCTTTGAAAATACTAATCTCTTTTAGCAGATTATTATTTTCTGTATCAACTTTTATTGAGCCTTTCGCCTCATATATTTCATCTTCATACCTCAATCTTAAAAACGCCAACCCAAGAGCAACAACAACAAAAAGTATAATCCAATGCATGTTGCGCGCTAATAGTTTGATATAATCAATTAGAATTATATCATCAGATTCAGCTTTAAGCCTTTTTTTATACGCTTGCATATGATTTACTTGATTGCGCTAAAGGCAATAATTAATGTTGAAATAGAGGTTATTATTATGAAATAAGGATTTAAAACTGCAACAGCGCTTCCTCTCAGCTTATTCTTCATCGGCTCCACATAAATAATATCCTTATCCTGAATAATAATGTCCGTACGTTTTAGTGATGAAGCCTCGCCCAAATCCACCTCTATAATTTGTGGCGATTTTAAATTTCCTCTAATAATTTTAACTTTATATACTTTTCCAAACTCAGTTGCACCACCCGCCATTGCCAGCACTTCTACTAAGTTGGTATTTTCTTTGTCTAATTTGTAGGTGCCCGGCATTTTAACCTCACCCAACACACTCACTGAAAGGTTCACAATAGAAACATCTATTATGGGGTTGATAATGTATTTGGAGTAAAGTGTCTCCAATCTTTGTGCAGCTTCTAATCGTGTTAATCCTACCAGCATAGTGCGCCCGATAATAGGTAGTGTAACTGTACCATCATAATTAACCAAAAAACTCTTCTGTTCAAGGTCTGCTGCTGTTGTGCTCATCAGGTTATTTTTTTCCAAATCATAATTATTCAGAAAATTAATAATAATCCTGTCATCAGGTTTTATGCGGTGTTTGTAGACTATTGAGTCAGTTTTAGCTACCGTAGTTACTTCTGTTGTTTTGAACATAATGTTCTTTGAAGTATTACAGGAAAAAGTGATTATCAAGACTATAGCCCAAACGGCATTCGGCAGTATTCGTTTCAAGTATCTTAATTTTTTCAAGGTGGTAAGGGCAAATATAAGTGTTTTGATTATACAGTCAATTCTTTGATTGCCTGCCAGGCCATTAACCCCATACCAACCTCCAATGCTGATTCATCAATGTCGAATGTGGGTGTATGAACAGATGATGTTATTCCACGAACTTCATTGCGTGTACCCAAGCGGTAAAAACAAGCCGGCACTTCCTGTGAATAAAAACTAAAATCTTCAGCGGCCATCCATATATCCAGATCCACTACATTGTCTGCTCCTAAATAATCAATAGCCACCTGCTTTGCTTTAGCTGTGAGCTGCTCATCATTTTTAAGAAAGGGATAGCCCTGCATAATATTGAACTCTACACTTCCACCAAGGCTTTCTGCTACTCCGTTGGCTATTTTAAGCATGAGTTGGTGCGCCTCTTTGCGCCATTTTTCATCCAGCGTACGGAAAGTTCCTTCCAGGTATACCTCATTAGGAATTACATTGGTGGCCCCGTTGGCTATCACTTTTCCAAACGATAAAACCGAAGGTATAGTAGGGTTGGCTCCTCTGCTGACAACCTGCTGCAAAGCCGTAAGCATTTGTGCGGTTATCATCACAGTATCAATGTTAAGGTGCGGCATGGCACCGTGCCCACCTTTACCTTTTACGGTCACATAAATTTCATCGGTTGAGGCCATGTACAAACCGGAGCGAAAGCCCACTTTTCCGGCAGGTAAAAAGGGCATCACATGCTGCCCGAACATACTGTTTACTGCAGGATTTTTCAACACACCTTCTTTAATCATCAGGCTTGCTCCTCCGGGCAATTTTTCTTCACCGGGCTGAAATACCAGCTTTATCGTGCCTTCAAAATGTTCTTTTAAACCATTGAGAATATTGGCAGCACCCAATAAAGAAGAGGTGTGTACATCATGTCCGCAGGCGTGCATTACTCCGTCATTGCCCGATTTGTAGGGCACATTGTTTAGCTCCTGAATGGGTAAAGCATCCATATCTGCCCGCAAAGCCACTACCTTTTTCTCCGGATTTCTGCCTTTGATAGTAGCTACCCGCCCTGTATTGGCCAAAGTTTGCACATCGGTAATACCCATGCTTTTAAGTTGTTCATCTACAAAAGCGGCAGTTTTGAATTCCTCAAATGAAAGTTCAGGATGAGCATGTAAATGTCTGCGAACGGAAGTGATGTGCGGCAACAAATCTGCGGCTGCCTTTCGGATATGTGCTTGTAAATCCATACTGGCGAAAATACAAAATTATACCACAATGAAAGAAGGTACTAAGCCGGATGTGTGAAAAGGAAGAATCAGAAAAGCCCTTTGGCTATAAGGTAAGGTATAATGAGCCACAGCAAACCTTTAATAAGGAAGAAGAAAAAGCCTGCCCAGCCCAAACGTTTTACCCAGGTTTTAAAGGTACGTCTACCCTGTTTACTCACGGGACAACTTAATTCTGTGGTTTGTTCTTTATCTAATGTTTCGGCCTGCTTCATCGGGCTATCACTTCATATGTTTTAAAATCTGACGACATCGGAGGGGTTTTTCCTTCCTCTTTCGCCCTGCGAATATCTTCAAATCCCCGCTTATGTCCTTCTAAAAATTCAGGAGAACTGGTCCAGGCCTTAAAATTAGCTTCACTTTCCCAGTGACTCACAATTAAATACTGCCCTTCCGGATGAAGCGGTTTTAACACCTGCATATCTACAAAGCCCGGCATACGGTCAATCGCCTTAGCCCGACTGGCAAATAATTCTTCAAATCGAGGTTGGTAATGTTCTTCGCAACGAATGTAATTAATGGCAACAAAATTTTTCATGACGTGTTTGTTTTATTTCTGTCACAAAAATAAATATTATTTAGATTTAGTCTAAATAAAAATAACTAAGTTCTGTTTATCTGCCAATTAGATTTTTTATTGGATGTATTTCCATTAGTTGCCACTGGTAAATTTTCTGAAAATGATGTCCCTTTCTGTTGGCTGATTACGGCTGAAATAGCTGCCAAAGGTTGTAACTCCTCTCCCGCGCCTTGTAATTTATCAGGTGTAAAATAACGGTCGATGAAAGCTGTATCAAAGTTGCCACTGATGAATGCTTCATGATTCATCACAAAAGTACCGAAGGGTAAAGTAGTCTCTATACCGCTTATCCGGTAATCAGCAATGGCACGTTTCATCCTGCGGATAGCCTCTGCCCTGTCTTTTCCCCATACAATCAACTTGGCAATCATGGGGTCATACTGAATAGGAATTTCCATACCGGCTGCAAAAGAATCATCTACACGTACTCCATATCCCTGCGGAACTTTGTAAGTAAGCAACTTCCCGATATCAGGCAGAAAATTATTGGCCGGATCTTCGGCACACACACGTAACTCAATGCTGTGTCCGTTTATGCTCAAATCTTCCTGTGTGTATCCTAAAGGTTCGCCAAAGGCAATGCGAAACTGTTCGCGTACCAAATCTAAACCGGTAATTTGTTCTGTAACGGGGTGCTCCACCTGCAAACGGGTGTTCATTTCCAGAAAGTAAAAATCAAGGTTGGCATCTACCAAAAATTCTACGGTACCCGCTCCGGTATAGTTACAGGCTTTAGCCACGTTTACCGCTGCCTCTCCCATTTGTTTGCGCAGTTCAGGGGTTAACACACTTGACGGAGCCTCTTCTACCAACTTCTGGTGCCTGCGTTGTATGGAGCATTCACGCTCAAAAAGGTGAATGGCATTGCCGTGCTTATCTCCCAATATTTGAAACTCAATGTGGCGCGGACCAACTACATACTTCTCAATGAATACAGCTCCGTCACCAAAGGCAGATTGCGCCTCACTCATGGCCATTTTTACCTGTTGTTCAAACTCAGCGGAGTTGTTCACCACACGCATACCTTTTCCACCACCACCGGCAGAAGCTTTGATTAACACCGGGAAACCAATTTTCTCTGCTATTAATTTTGCTTCATTAATGTCTGCTATAGCTCCTTCGGTACCGGGCACCATAGGTACATTAAACTTTTTTACGGCTGCCTTTGCTCCCAGTTTGCTCCCCATTATTTCAATGGCCTCCGGAGCCGGACCAACAAAGGTGATACCTTCTTCTTGCACCTTGCGGGAGAAAGAAGCATTCTCTGACAGAAATCCGTAACCCGGGTGAATGGCTGTTACGCCAAGGTTTTTAGCCACTTCAATAATCTTATCCATAAGCAGGTAAGATTGATTGGATGGTGGCGGCCCTATGCACACTGCCTCATCAGCGTACTGAACATGCAGGGCAGTACGATCAGCCTCACTGAAAACGGCTACGGTTTTATATCCTAACTCTTTAGCGGTGCGCATTACCCTTAAGGCAATTTCACCACGATTGGCAACCAAAATTTTATGCATACGGTGGGTATTTAACTTGCCGCTATATTCGGGAAAAATACAATGAATTACCACAGGTTAATTACTCGTATACTTTGCGATAGTAAAAGTTTATTCCAGTTAAAAAAAAGATTATTTTTACACCTAAAGATTAAGACTCATGAAAAAGCACATTATTACCCAACTTCTATTACTCTTAAGTTTTGTAACATTTTCAGTAAAATCATCTGCGCAAGAAAAAAAGGGCTCTTCCTTAAATCAATCTACAAAGCATTCTTTAGGTCTGGGAGCAGGTTACTCAACAGGTTATGGCATTTCATACCGTTACTTCCCTGCTAAGTGGGGCGTACAGGTTAATTTCGCTCCGTATGCAGATAATCAAAGTAGCGTCTATAGCTACGGTCTTTCATTTTTGTACCTGTTAAAGCAAAAACAAAACACATCACTCTATTTCTATCAGGGCAATCATCTTCTTCATAGCAAGGAAGAAACAATGGCTTTTTGGAATTCACCATCTCAAAAAATAGAAACAAAAAAATGGATAAACTCTTTAGGGTTTGGTATTGAATTCAAATTATCGGAAGACATCGGTCTTAATGCAATGACAGGGTTTGCCAATTACTCAGAAACGGGACTAAACCTTACAGCCGAAACTGCCGTATATTACAAATTCTGATTCAAAAAATACTTATTTCCCTATTCGTTGCTCACAGTCCTTTATCATCAGTTTTACGACCTCAGGCATCAGAGTTTTTGCTTCCCAGTGAAGAAGTTGTTTAGCCTTGGCTGCGTTGCCCAAACTCTGGCTGATATCAGAAGGACGTTTAAGTGTTTCGTCAATTTCACAGTGTTCTTCCCAGTTTAAACTGTAATAATTGAAAGCAGCATGCACCATGTCACGCAAACTGTTGCTGGTACCGGTCGCAATAACAAAGTCATCGGGTTGTGGTTGGTGCAACATGCGGTAAATAGCTTCTACATATTCTTTGGCATACCCCCAATCACGAATAACATTAAGGTTACCCAGCTTGAGTTTTTCTTTACTGCCATGACCAATTCGTACCGCTGCCGAAATTATTTTCTGCGACACAAAACGCTCAGGTCTTATGGGAGATTCATGATTGAACAAAATACCCGAACAGGCATACATGTTATACGCTTCCCTGTAATTGGCAACTATCCAGTGTGCAGCAGCCTTAGCCGCAGCATACGGACTACGCGGATGAAAAGGAGTATCTTCAGTAGCGGGTGTATCTGTATTACCGAAACACTCAGATGAACTGGCATTGTAAAATTTAATCGCAGGGTTTAAAAAACGAATTGCCTCCAGTAAATTAATAGTGCCAACGGTTACTGTTTCAAAAGTTTCTACCGGCTGTTCAAACGATAAACCCACAGAAGTTTGTCCGGCCAGGTTATACACCTCATCAGGTGCGGTATTTTTGATGGTTTGGAGTACACTGCGAAAATCAGTTTGGGTCATGGAAAGCAGTGTTACCTTTTCTTTGATGCCCAAACGTTTTAAACCTGAAAACGGATTAATCTGCGCATCTCTCGATGTACCAAAAACATGATAACCTTCTTTGAGCAACAGCTCTGCCAGGTAACTTCCGTCTTGCCCTGATATACCACAAATAAGTGCTTTCTTCATACCATGAAATAATGGCGAAAGATAGCATTATTAAGTTAAACCTGAAAATTGCTCACTTCAATACCCAAGCACTCCAACACATAAAAACCTAAACACTTAAACACACTACCTTACAACTTAATCATGGTTCGGGTAATCTGACCTACCGGAGTAATCAACTGGCAGTAATAATTACCGGTAGGCAAATCATGTCCCTCCAGTGTTACGGTGTAGGTTCCTTTTGCACGATCGCCATTTACCAGTGTTTTTACCATTCGCCCTTTGTAGTCATACAAACGCAACTCTACATTCCCGGTTGGTGTGGTAAACTCAATGGTGGTGAGGTCGGTAAAAGGATTAGGGTAATTCTGCCTTAAAGAAGCCACATGACTCATGGATAAATCAACGGGACGAGCTGAAACAGCTTGTTTAAATATGGGCAGTGTATTGAAATGTTTCAGCAATAAGTCACTGTCAATTTTTGCCACCGGTGCTTCAAACCAATCGTTCAGAATGGTGGCATACACCTGCCTGAAATCATACTGCATGGGCACGTTATCTTGAACGGTAACATTGGTCGGTATTACCGGGTTAGAGCCAATCATAATGGGATTAACTTGTGTGCCAAAAACTATCATAGGGCCGGCAGCACCATGGTCGGTACCCAGGCTGTCGTTACTTTTTATCCGTCTTCCGAATTCACTGTAGGTCATGCCCGCCACACGATCAGCAATTCCCAACTGTTCACAATCTGACTGAAAAGCAGCAATGGCATCTGACACTTTTTTCCATAACGTAGCATGATTACCTGTATCCGTTCCGCCAGTAGTTGCCACCTGAGCAGCGTGTGTGTCAAAGCCTGTTAATTGTACAGTGTAGATGGGTGTACGCAAACCTCCGGCAATAAGATTAGCTACAATTTTTAACTGATCGGCCAGTGTATTGTTAGTTGGGTAGGTAGCCTTGTTCGTTACGCTTTGAGCAGCCGTTTTTACCACTATGTTGTACTGCTGTGTTTGTTGCAACAACAGCCGCACATAAGTAAGTTCATGTCCGGCCGGTGTGTTAGGAGCCTGATCTACCGTTCCTGAAACCAAATCATAAAATGATTTAGGATCATTGATGGCAACACCTGTATTCGCAGTAGGTCCCATTAAACTGGTAGATACGCTGAAGCCAATAGAAATGGCCAACGGATCGGGGTCGTTCGTATTGGGATAGCCGGTAGGAAAGCCGGTGTACACGTCTTCCAGGTAACGCCCTGCCCAACCTGAATTGAGAAATTGAGAACTCTCGCTGGCTGTATGCCAGATATCTGTTGAACGGAAATGTGAAAAATTGGGATTAGGATAACCAACGGCCTGAATGATATTGACCTTTCCTTCATTGAACATATTCTTCAATCCGGTCATGGACGGGTGCATGCCTGTTCCAGTAATTCCGTTAAGTGTTAAAACTTTATTTTCAGCTATGAGAATATTGTTTCGTGCTGCTGAAAGTTTACTGTATTCGCCTGTGGGAATAATGGTATTTAATCCGTCATTACCACCATTGAGTTGAATAAACACAAACACTCTTCCGTTTTTTGCAGCCGCAGCAGCAATGGATTTAAGCATGGGCGTAGCTCCGTACACCTGCATCTTCATTCCATCTACCACAAAAGGAAGCAAACCTGCCGATAATGCTTTCTTTAAAAATTCTTTCCTTTTCATTGTTGATTGATTAAGGGTGATGAATGAATTAAGCGAGTTGATGTTCTGCCAAATCAAGCAGGTACTTGAGCATCAGTTTAAGCAGGTTCTCAACAGTGGTCTTTTTATCGGGGTCAGTAGGATTGGCGATATAATCTGACCATACTGTAGTCCAGTAATAATCCTGAGTTTGCCCGAATAGCAGGGTACTTTGTTTAAGGCTGGTCTTTTGTGTTTGCGAAATATCCATGGCAAACAACAAATCAATACATTCCTGAATAAGTATATTGGGGTCGGAAGGGTCGGAAGTTTGCTTGGCAAATGCTATCACATCAGCCTGTAGCTTATCCATACGGCTGTAGGTGAGCCCGAATACCATCATGGCCACATTAAACTGAATGCGTTTAGGCAGCGAATCAGAGTTGAGCCACAACTGGTAATATTGCGGAGTTTGGTAATAAGCCGGCCAACCCGACACATTGGGTGGATTCCCTAAAGCCATACCACTTACGTTGGCCAAAAGCCAGAGGTAGTAATGGGCATCATATACTTTCTCCACCGGAGTTGTGGGTAACGGCACTTTAAAATTCTTTATGAAAGTAGAAAGTACATCAACCGGATTTTTGATGTAACAACCCATGTTGTTAGCATCATAAAAATGCTCGCTCTTTAACAAGGCCGTTACCACCGGTTTAATCTCCCAGTTTTGTTTAAAAATATTGGCCAATGGAATAATTACATTGGTTTCAATGCTGGAATCAATTACGTAGTACACAAAGTAGCGGTACAGTTTACGCACAATGTACCGGGCAACCACATCATCCTTGGCAAAAATCAGGTTGATGAGTTCATCGGTTTCCAATGCCCCGCTGGCTCCTGTTTTTCCGGTGATGGTGGTACTGTTGTAAAATGCCGAGAATGTTTTATTGCCGGTGTCGTGCTGATTGCCATCAAAAAAACCGTTCAAGCTGGAATAGTTGATGCGCCAACCGGTAAGCACACGTGCTGCAGCTTTCACATCTGCTTCGGTGTATTGGCTATCTGCGCCCTTACCCAATGTAAAAAGTTCCATCAACTCCCTTGCATAATTTTCATCAGGTGCTGTTTTAGTATTTACATATCCGTTCAGGTAGAATAGCATGGAAGAATCTGACGTTACCTGACGAACCAGACTTTTAAAATTACCCAGACAATTTTGACGAAGTAAATTATGGTGACGGTAAGACATGATGGGTGACGGTATCATCTCTGCTTCTGTTGCAAAATGGTTGTGCATAAACACGGTCATCTTCTCCCGAATGTGCCGCTGTGGTTGCATAATCTGCTCCATGGTCCACGCGTACAAAGATGATCTGCGTTCCAAAGCAAAATTGCCGTCTTCAGGACCGTTAACCCAGGTACTTCCTGAAGCAATATTCGGGTCAATCTTTCCTGTTTTGTTGTAGCCGTTCACCGGTGGTGCTGGCATAGCCGGAACATTCATCAGGTAATCTACGGCATCACTCATGGTCATGCCTTTGAAAAAAGCAATGTCTTCTTTAGCGAAGCCAAAAAGTGCCCTGCGCAATAAATGTTTGACCTGAGCCTCTCCCCAAGGCCCGCCATATTGCGCTACAGAAGCCACACCTAAGGGCACATCCGGCAATTTAGTGTTCTGGAATTTTTCAGCGGGTTCAGCTTTTGGCGGATCTTTTTCAGTTAAAACATCTGCCAGAAATTTTCTGCGTTCCATAGGGAGGGGTTTAATAAGGTAAAAATAATCAAAGAGTTGGATAAAAAAACGCCTGTTGATTAAATTAAATACCCCTATTGGAGCAGCAATGTTGGATTTGGTTTAATGCACTTACAAGAGCAACTGATCTCCTACTCTACCGAGTAATTCAGCTTAACATGTGTTTGTTCATCGCGCATACCTATACGCTCGGCTGTGCTACGACTTATTTTGATAATAATATTTTTGTTCTCGTCTGTATCAGGCAGCACACCTACCACACGTACAAAAACAGATTTATTATTGAGGTGATTGGTCAGTTTAATGATGGTGCCTATGGGTGCAGTTTTGTGCAGGGCAAGCAGCTTACCGCCTGAAAGTGCATCATCAGCAAACCAGCGTGCCACGCCACTTTCCTCCCGCTCCTTCACTCCCGTTGATGAGGCCATAGGGTGCGGTTCATTTGCTTTTGGTGAAGGAGTTTTTACCGAATCTTTTTTCACCACCGGAACCGGTGCGCTTGTATTGGCGGGTTGTTTAATAAAAAGTATTAAACCTTCTTTTAAGCTGTTATCGCTTAAATTATTCCACGTTCTTAAATCGGTTTCACTGATGTTATACATTTTGGCAATTCGGTACATGGTTTCACCAGCCATAACCGTATGCGTATTTTTCCCGTTGCGGTTATCTGTGGGTGTGGTTTCCTTCGCATCAGCCTCTGCATGTGTTTCGTTTACTGTGGTCTTTTGTGGTTTAACCTCCTCAGGGCGCGAGGTGGAGTAAGGTATAAGAATAACCTGACCAAGATTTAGTGACTCTGTCATGCCCTCATTGGCCTTGAGCACATCTTCTTTTTTAACGTTGTACTTACGGCAAATAGCGAGTAAACCTTCTCCTTTTTCAACCCTGTGTTGTACATGCAACTTGCCGTTTATTTTCGTTTTGCCTATAGAATCATCGGGCATGGAAACGAAAGCCATTGAAAATGCCGGAAAGGCAAACAGAGCGAGTGTAATTACTTTTTTCATACTAACGTTGTTTTGATGCATCAATGAACCCGGCTATTTATTTCTTAACTACTTTTTACCGTTTACAAATTTACCTCTTCATATTCCGCCCAAAGCCGTATTTCATCAACAGGTTAACTATATTTGTTCAAATTAATAGTCAGTATGCGTCAACTTATTCTTCTGCTGGTTTTCAGCCTTCAGGCCTTGCTATCAACAGGCAGCGAACCACAAAAGGTATATACCTTCGACCTGAAAGATGAAATAGGCCCCTCAGCCTTACGTATGGTACAAAAGGCATTTGACGAGGCAAAGGACAAAAAAGCTGACGTGATTCTGATACGCATGAACACCTACGGAGGCTTATTAGACAAGGCCGATTCCATCCGTACGCGCATTTTGCACTCTTCAATTCCCGTAATTGTTTTTATTGACAACAATGCTGCCTCGGCCGGGGCGTTAATTGCTATTTCCTGCAATAAAATTTACATGCGCAAAGGAGGAAACATCGGAGCAGCCTCTGTCGTAAATCAGGAAGGTGAGCTGGCACCCGACAAATACCAATCCTACATGCGCTCCATGATGCGCGCCACTGCTGAAGCCAGAGGGAGAAATCCGTTGATTGCAGAAGGCATGGTGGACGGAAAAACTGTTGTGCCGGGCATTAACAAAGAAGGCCAGGTGATTACGCTAACTGCTGACGAAGCAGTTAAAAACGGCTACTGCGAAGGTATTGCCGAGAACACCGCAGAAGTATTGAAAGCAGCAGGAATAACAAAATACGAGACCATTGAACAAAAAGTATCTACGCTTGACCGCTTAATCAGTTTCCTCATTAACCCGGCTATTTCAGGTGTGTTGATTTTGCTTATTTTAGGTGGAATTTATTATGAAATGCAGGCTCCGGGTATGGGCTTTCCTTCTGTGGTAGCGGTGTGTGCAGCGGTGTTATATTTTGCACCATTGTATCTGGAAGAACTGGCTCTGAACTGGGAAATTCTGGTATTTGTGGTGGGGCTAATCTTGATTGCGCTGGAAATTTTTCTCTTCCCCGGCTTTGGTGTAGCCGGTATAAGCGGTATTACACTGGTTACCGGTTCACTTATTCTGAGCATGATTCGCAACATTGATTTTGATTTCAGTATGAGCAGCGATGATGAGGTATTAAAAGCGTTACTCACCGTATTTTTTGCCATTACCGGATTTATTACCTTTCTGATATTCTTTGGTCGTTCCATGATGAAAAGCAAAGCATTTCAACGGTTAATTCTCACTTCTACATTGGCTGATTCAAAAGCTCCGGTAGAACCTGATCAGTTGGTATCCTTGTTAACAATGGAAGGAATTGCCGTAACGGATATCCGACCTATGGGCAAAGCAGAAATTGATGGCAGAATTGTAGTGGTACACAGCATGTCCACCTTTATTTCACGAGGATCAAAAGTGCGTGTAATGCGCGAAGGGGAAGGAAAATACTGGATTACTCCGGTTGTTTAACGTCCTTATTAAATACCGATTTAAAGGTATCACTCAACGTACCCACATCCGATTGTTCAATATTAGTAAGTTGCATTTCCAATGCCTGAGTGGAGATGTATATTTCCCAACTGGATAGCACAAGGGAATATACCAATGACAACATACTGGCCCCGAAAACCCACTTGGCTGTGTAATCGTTTTCTGCAAAAATAAGGAACATACACACCACGCTCAGCAACAGACTCACCACCAGAAAAAACTGCATGTTGCGGGTTAAACGTAACCGGTTACGAAGATTATTGATTTGCTTCAAATACATCTCCTCCTGACTTTTCTGATAACGGTCGTGCAGGTTACGAATAACCTGAGCGGTGGATAAAAAACGGTTGGTGAAGGCCATTAACAACAAGGCATTGGTGGAAAAGAGTAATGCCGGTGTAGTCATTTGTAATTCCATAAGGTTGAAATTGAGCTGCAAAGGTAAGGAAGCTTGCCTCAGAAATTGCAGAAAGACTACGAAAACTTAGGCTATCATATACTAAAGTGCTCTCCCCAACCTAGTTCTCTGCTATTTTAATGTTGTAGACACTTTGAAAAAATTCCCAAGAGCAGCTATGTATTTAACCCGGTATGTTAAATTGAATTCTTCTGATGATTGCTCTGCTTCATACACTGATAGTATAAACCAATTCTGTGAACGTCTACATTTAATTGGGCATTCTTTACATCCAAAGAGACCTAAATCTTCCATTGAAACATATTTTTCAAAAGAATCCGAACTTGGATTAGTGAACACTAATATGCCTAAAGAAAAACAAATTATTAGTATAATCTTTTTCATACTATTATCCCAAAAAAGGTATATAGGCAGATAAAAAACATAAATACCATTTACGGATTAGTTGATGAAATTGTGAAATGGGTTGATTTACCAATACTTTATTCTTCAACAACTGTAGTAGATTGCTTTAAAACATCCCCTAATGATGTCAAATTATAGGTAGGTATAATAATTGGAGTAACAATATTTGATTGCAGTGTAATGTTGCTTACAAATGCCCTTATGTAAGGGAAAATTATTGCTATACTATTTTGATAAAAATAGGCTGGTATTTCTTCAAATGATGTTTTTTCTGAGAACCTAAATTTTGACTCCATTAATACCGTAACCCTTGCAACTTCGTCCTTTATTTTAGAATCAAATTCAAAAGCTTTAAACTCCAAACGCAAAAGAAATTCAGATAACTCTGGGTTATATTCACCTGTAGGAAAAAAACCTAATTCTAAAGAACCTTCTGGCTTTTCGGGTTCATTAAATTCAAATCTCGGCATTTTAAAATCAACCAAGCTAAATGAACTTGGTTTGGGTTGTTTTTGTTCTTTCATATCTTATTAATAAAAAGAAAACCCCGAAAATTCCGGGGTTAAGTCGTTTTGAGTTGTTATACTTGTTCTTTGTCCCTCTTTAATTGGGTAGAATGATATTTGTTCTCTAAACACTAATTCAGGTCTTTTTAATTTAGTTAAAGAGTTTGATGTGATAAAACATAAATATTCATTGGGGTACTTATTCATCATATCAACAATCAGCATTCCACACAACTCATTGAACCTTGTTTCTTTATCTATTTTTTCGGGTATCACATGAACAAAATATGTAGTCGATTCATGGTCATACTCAAAATATGGGCTGAATTCAGGAAACTCAATTCTAATTTCCCCTAACTTATCTAATAAATATGCCTTTGAGTTCATGGTAGTTTTACTCCAAATTTGTTTTTAAAAAACATTTTAAGTTCAAGCGAAATTTCTTGCGCCTTTGTCGCGGTCGGTAAACTTATTATTTGATTTGTGTAGTCTGATTCTTTTCTATATTTCTTCAAATCTCTAATTTTATTGAATTCTTTAACAGCTAAAAAATCAGTACCTAGTTTTTTTGTTAATTCGTTAATTAAAGATTCATGTGATGCTGCCCCATTATTAATTAGCGTAAGTGATGATTGACTTGTTGATAATATATGAATCACGGTTTGTAAACATGCGTAATAAGAGCAATGAACCGATGGAGCCAGGTTCTGTCCGCTCGAAATAAGCGCATGAGCTACTTTATAATTTTCAGATGACTTGGTTAGCAGATTTGACATCTAGGCTGCAAAGATACAAAATTTCACTTAGACTAATTCTAAATAACCCATTATGCACATTACTTAAAACATTACCAGCACTTTAAGTATATATCTATGTACCAAAATAAATATTAGAATGGCTAATACGCCCACAACTCATCCGACTCAAAAATCTGTTGTGAAGTATCTGAATTAGCCAAGTGAATCATGGCTTGTGCTACTTGCTGCGAGGTAATACCACGGTATTTTTTCAGCCCTCCAATTAACAACGGACCAAGCGCAATAATAAGCCACTGTCCTATCTTTTCTCCTACACGCACTTCTTTTCTGTTGCCCAGCAACATGGAAGGACGCACCACAACCACTCTTGGTAAACCTATAGTCAACACCGCTTGCTCCATTTCACCTTTGGTACGCAGGTAAAAATTACTGCTTTGGGCATTGGCCCCTAATGACGACATCACGATAAATTGTTTTACTCCGTTTTGCAGCGCTATTTCTGCTGCCTTCACCGGAATATCATAATCTACCGCCCGAAAGGCCTCCTGAGAACCGGCTTTGCGAATGGTAGTACCAATACAACAAAATACATCATCGCCTTTAAGTCCCGCGGCCAATGATGCTGAGGATTGAAAATCGGTAACCAGAACCTGTAACTTTTTGTGCTGAACAGGAAAAGTGTGACGAACCAAAACCTTCACTTGCACATAACGCTGGTCGTTAAGTAATGCTTCTACTAAAAGATGACCGGTGAGGCCCGTGGCTCCTATAACTACAGCTGTTTTCATTGGTTTAAATTAAACAATATCCCTGATTACATTTATAAAATGCGGCAAGGGCAATTCAAAAAACATGGCCAGTGTAAGGTAACTGAATCCGAGTGCTTGTGAAAGAAAAAGCAGACCCCAAAAAAATGCCGGAATGCCCGTGCTTTGTTTCAAACTGTGCGCATCACCTGCGTTCTTACTTTGTACCATAGAGAGGTAAAAGATGATACCTGAAGAGACCAAGGCATCTGTCCATAGCAGTGAAGTAAACAACAAACTGCTTATGCGTGTGAGCAAAGGAATGTTAAAATACACCACCGCCCCGCACATAGTGCCAAAAAGCAGCAGAAAAAAAATACCATATCCGTTACGTACCCACAGCAAAAGATTAATCACACAGACTGTGGTAAAAAAATACATCACAGCATTATACCAACTGTGATACAAAAGGTAAAATAACACAAAGGCCACAGCTGATGAGCCGATGTAACCCGCCAATGAAATCATGATAGCGGCAAACTTTCCTTTACTCTTGGTAACCGCAGCACCTTCAGTAGAGGAAAACAAATCAATACGTTCTACCGAGCCACTAAAAAACAAAGCCATTAAAGCATGAGCCGATTCATGAATCAGCGTATCTATCAACCTGAAAAATTTCCCGATGTACGGAATGCGGGTAAGCAATAAAGCTCCCAACACTACAGAAATATTAAGTATGTAATCGGGATTGAATTTCATGCTATTTAATTTCAGCGATGGTTACACCTGCTCCTCCTAGCTCTATGTGAGCTTCAGCAGCTGTTGCTACCAGTTCATTTCGCTTTAATTCGTCTTTCACCAATTTGCGCAAAATGCCATCGCCTTTGCCGTGAACAATGCGAATGCTTTTAAACCCCAACAAATAGGCTTCATCAATAAAGTTACGCAACAACCGTAAAGCATCTTCTGCCCGCTCTCCTATAATGTTTATTTCTTGTGTAAAGCCCTGGTACTTCTCTGTAAGGTCTATTCCCTTTACCAGCGATGAATTCACTTTGGCTACAGCATTGGCCTCTGCTTTTGAAATCCGTTCCAATCTATTCAATGCAATCTGGCTGCGCAAATCACCTATGCCTACTGTTGCCTTATCTTTCTTCACCTCCAACACCACACCCACATTGTTGCTGTCAATAATACGAACCGTGCAGCCTACCTCTATACTTTTTTGCTCCTGCTTTGGGTGAGGCAGCGACTTCTTGATCACAGGTGCCTCGGCAACAACTTCTTTTTTGAGCTGTTCGGTTTCCTGTTTTAACTGCTCGCGTAATTCTTTGGTAGCCGCGGGTTCAGCCTTGCTTGATTTTATTTCACGAATGGTTTGTTCTATGCGGGCATTCGCATTTTGCACAATCTGTAACGCATCTTCTTTGGCTTTCTGAATAAGTTGCCTGCGTTGTGTGTCAAGCACTTCATTCTTCTGCTCGTACTCACTCATCAGCTTTTTTATATCCTGCTCTTTTTGAATTAACTCCGTTTTTAATCGGTTAATTTCAATTTTATCTTGTTGCAGGTCGAGCAATAAATCATCTACGTTCAATTGTTTGTGACCGCTTCTTGATTTGGCATAATCCAGCACGTGTTTAGGGAAACCTGTACGTTGAGCAATTTCAAAAGCATGCGAACTGCCCGGCTTACCTGTTTCGAGCAGGTACAGCGGCTGCATCTGTTCATTGTCGAACAGCATGGAGGCATTGAGCAAGCCCGGTGTATTGTTGGCAAATGTTTTAATGTTGCTGTAGTGTGTGGTTACCACACCAAATGCCTTTTTCTGATTGAGCTGCAGCAAAACAGATTCAGCAATGGGGCCGCCAAACTGAGGGTCGGTTCCGGTACCAAATTCATCTATAAAAAACAAGGAGTTACGACTTGCATGCTCCATAAAGTATTTCATGTGTTGCAAATGCGAACTGTAAGTACTCAAATCATTTTCGATGCTTTGGTCATCACCAATATCTACCAGCATATCCTGAAACAAGGCACATACGGAATGCGACTCGGCAGGTATCAATAAACCGCATTGCAACATGTATTGCAACAAAGCAATGGTTTTCATGCACACTGATTTACCACCCGCATTGGGACCTGAAATAACCAACACACGCTGCTCTATATCTAACTCTACGTTAAGCGGCACTACCGGTTTGTTAATTTTTTTGTGGTGCAGCAGCAACAAGGGATGACTGGCATTATACAATTTAATCACCATCTCCTTTTGCAGTAAAGGCATGCTGGCGTTTAATTCTATGGCCAACTTAGCTTTGGCCCGAATGAAATCAACCAGTCCTAATTTTTGCTGATACAACTCCACCTCCGGCATGTGCGGGCGCAACTCATCGGTAAGCTCCAAAAGAATTCGTTCTATTTCTCTTTTGCGGGCCAGTTGAAGTTCACGAATCTCGTTGTGCAAATCAAACACCTCGGCAGGCTCAATAAAGTAGGTTTGCCCCGTTGCTGATTCATCGTGAACAAATCCTTTCAGGTGTCGCTTATGCTCTGCAAGAACCGGAATCACCAAACGGTCGTTGCGTATGGTAATACCTGAATCAGCTGTCCATCCTGCATCCTGAGCTTTTTTATAAATGTGGTTTAACCGCTTACGTACCTCCCGTTCCTTCTCTCCCATCTCTTTTGAAATGGAGGCCAGTTGCGGAGAAGCGTTCGGGCGCATTCTACCTTCCTCATCAATTTTGGCACTTACCAAATGCATGAGTTTAGGATTATATGCCACACCGCTGAATAATTTTTGTAATTCAGCGTACTTGTCTCTTCGTTGTTCGAAGTAACGGAAAACAGCTTCTACTGTGCGCAACATACGCATCAGGTTAAAAAATTCTTCTTCGGTAAGCCAGGCTCCTGTAAGTTTAAACTTGGGCATCAGGTGCGACAAGTCGAGGTACGCATCTGCCGGAAAGGGTTGATCAGCCTGAAGCAATTCTTTAAAGTCTTTTGATTGCAATAACATCCGCTCTACCAAATCACGGTCGCTGCTGTAGCGTATGCGGTCAACATACTTTTGCCCCAGTTCGCTCAATACTATTTGCGACAGCAAATGCCTTATCTGGTCAAACCCTATTTTTTCTTCAATGTTGGACGGAAAAATCACTTTTGTTTTTTGGCTGATTTTTGCAAGGCTTCGTTTTGCAAAATGTTGATGTTCTCAATAACCTGTTCGTACATAGGGTCGGCTATGTCGGGGTTTTTCATGTAAAAATCCCAGCTCTTTTTGTACTCCTGTTCTGTAATGCTGTATTTTTTAAAAATGGTGTTGTAACCTGATATGGTGACCTTTTTCACACTGTCCTGGTTCATGAATTGTGTCGACATAAACGCACCTTCCAGCAAATGAATATCAGTTAACACCAGAATCATTTTTTCTTCAGGAATAACATCATCAGGAACGCTGTTGGGTTGGACACAGCCGGCCAGCAAAAGCACAGAAAAAAGAATTGTCATGTATTTCACGAGTCAAAAATACGCATTCTGTGCACTATTTGTTCCCGTCTTTTTAGCAGTTTTGATTATTATTGAACCACATATGAGCAGTACTGTTGCCCTTGCACTTCACCACATCAAATCATCTCTGCCTGAACATGTTCAACTGATTGCAGTTTCCAAAACCAAGCCCTCAAGCCTGATACTGGAAGCATATACTGCCGGTCAGCGCGACTTTGGCGAAAACAAAGTGCAGGAAATGGTGGATAAACAGGCTCAACTTCCTGCCGATATCCGCTGGCATTTAATAGGGCATTTACAAAGCAACAAAGTAAAATACATTGCTCCCTTTGTACACCTCATTCACAGTGTTGACAGCCTGAAATTACTTACTGAAATAAACAAACAGGGTGAAAAAAATAACCGTGTAATCAATTGCCTGCTGCAGGTGTTTATTGCTTCAGAAGAAACCAAGTTCGGGCTGGATGAAAATGAACTGAAGGAGATTATACAACCACAAGTGTTGGCTGAATTACCTTTCATACACATTTGCGGACTGATGGGAATGGCCAGTTTCACTGACAATACAGACAAAGTACGAAATGAATTCCGACAACTGAAATCTGTTTTTGATCATTTAAAATCAACTGTTTTTAGCAACTCAACATCCTTCAACATTCTTTCCATGGGCATGTCGGGCGATTACCCGCTTGCCATTCAGGAAGGCAGTACCATGATTCGTGTAGGCAGTTCTATATTCGGTACACGCTGATGGATCAATATACACTGGGCGTACTCGCTGCATTTGCCACCGTATTTTCCTGGTCATTCGGCACACTCTCATTTACCAAAGCCTCCCGATTAGTAGAACCCTCGGTACTCAATAAGTTTCGATTGATGCTGGCCGTAGTGGCACTCACCATCATTGCCTCCGTTGTTACACAACAAAGCCCGCTCTACCTTTTCACCTCACCTCGCGCCCAAAGCTGGATATGGCTGGGGCTCTCAGGAATTATTGGCCTTACCATCGGTGATTATTTCGTGTTTACGGCATTCAAAATTTTAGGTGCTGCACGCGGAAGTATGTTCTCCACCATCAGTCCTGCTGCGGCTCTAATCACCGGTTACCTCATGCTGGATGAGCGCATCAGTTTCATTGGTTTTATGGGCATGAGTGTAACCATGTTCGGCATCATGTGGTTGCTGAGCAGTCGTGAACAAAAAGAACAAGCTGCGGCAGAAAATCATGGAAACTATACCAAGGGCATTGTAATGGGCATTGCTTCGGCTTGTTGCCAAGGCATAGGATTGGTAATGGCAAAAAAAGGAATGATGGATCACGGAGAACGCATTATATCTCCCATTGATGCCACCTGGATAAGAATGCTGATGGCCTTCGGCAGCATTTACCTCATTGACCTCATACGCAGAAAAGACGTGTGGTTCATTCAACCGATTGTGCAACACAAAGAAGCCATCAAATACATTCTGATGGGCACCTTATTCGGACCTGTGATTGGTGTGGCTCTCTCTCTTTTGGCGGCCTCCTCCATTGATGTATCTGTTGCGCAAACCATACTTTCACTGGTGCCCATGATTGTATTTCCTCTCTCAGCGTTTTTGTACAAAACACCGTTTACACTAAAAATGCTGCTGAGTGTTTTGATTGCCATTGCTGGTGTAATGGTGCTTATCTGGCAAGACAGGATAATTACTTTGCTGGGTTAAAGAAACACTTCACCACGGAAAACTAATGTAGAAGTATTACCTCAGCAAGGTGATGTCACTTACTCCGGCTGCACGCTCCACTGTAAAACCTTCTCCGTAAGTAGTGCTGATGATGCGCCCAAACTGACGTGCACGGGCATCAATAAAAGCCAAAAATTCAGGCGTGGAAATGGGTGTTACCGGTTCATCTGTAGCAGTACCTGCATTAAAAAACTGGCTGCTAAATGCCTGAATGGCCCTCATTTTAACCTCCATTACCTCGGTGATATCCACTACAAAATGGGGCTCTACCCAGTTATCTTGTATGTAATGGTAAATCGCTTTGGGGCGCCAGGCTTCTTGTGTACTTCCGTTGTGTTGTGTTTTTACCTTGCGTAAACCGCTCAGAAAACAGGCTTCACTTACCAGCTGTGCCGCTCTTCCGTGATCAGGGTGACGGTCTTTGATGGCATTACATAAAACTATTTCAGGCCGGTATAAACGCAGGTAATGAATGATGGGTAAAAAATTAGCTTCATCAATAGTAAAAAATCCGTCACGTAACCCGGCATTCTCGCGTATACTCACGCCCATTATTTTAGCTCCTTCTGCTGCTTCTTTGGACCGCAATTCAGCGGTACCACGGGTACCTAATTCACCTCGCGTTAAATCGAGTATACCAACCTGTTTACCCATTGCTACGTGTTTGGCTACTGTACCCGAACAAGCCAATTCCACATCATCAGGGTGTACGCCTATAGCCAGAATATCTAACTTCATGACGCAAAAATACCAATTTAAGGCAGAATGTAAGACCCTGTAAAAACAAGTTTTAGTTGAACCCGAGTGATTTTATAATCATTTCAATCTGGTAGTCCTCCACAGGATCGTACTCCTGTTTCAGATTACTACCAAAAGTTTTGGCCAGTGTTTGCCAAAAGAAAGTACCTGCACTGCCTTTGTAATCTTTAAGCAGTTCATAGGTGGTTTGTCCCGTTTCCCGATGTATGAGTTTCACCAGAATTTTACCTTGTGTGATGGTAAGTTTGGTGAGGTCGTCCATAAACTGATCTTTGATGGCCTTTTCGGTTTCTTTGATGTAAGCTTTGCGCTGCTTTTTATCTTCCATCAGGGCCAGATTCTGTTCCATTAACTGCAATCGGAAAGCGGCCATCTTAGCATAAGGCAAGGCTCTGCGTACATCGCGCACCAGCTTGCGGAACTTGCGCATGGCCACAGTATCTTTTGCATCAATTTTGGTGAACGTGGGCAGGTTATAAATTACAATGGTATCTCCATCCACTACTTCAAAAGGCAAAATTTTGAAATCGCCTTGTTGTGCCCTTACTAATGTAAAGGTGAAAGTGAATACAAGAAGTGCGGTGATTTTTTTCATTGCCTGTTGAAGGAATATCAAATCACAAGCCAAAGATTAAGCTGTGGCAGGCTTACGCTTTAACCACCACCAACCAAAGGCTCCGGTAGCAAATAATAAAACGGATATTATTTCGGCCTGAGTTACCTGCGCACCAAAAATATTATACACACTGTTTACTCGTATTTTCTCAATCATAAACCGTTCAACTCCATTGAGCATTAGATACAGGCAAAACATTAAACCGGGCGTTTTTAACTTTTTGCGAATGGACCACAGAAAAATGAACAGGCCTATACACAAAATGGCTTCATATAAAGGAGTAGGAAAAACGCCTTCAGGCAAGGCATTACAATAACGACCTTCGCAGCCGGGTATGGGCACACCGTCATGCACCACATTGTTGGGATAGGTATAACTCCAAAACCAATCAGGCAAAAAAGACAGGGATGATGGTTTAGGCAAGGTATTCACAATACCCCAGTCGCCATCACCTGATACCTGGCAACCAACACGACCCATGCCATAGGAAAGCATTAAACCGGGCGCAGTAGCATCAGCCATGTGTATGGGCTTCACTCCGTTTTTATTGGCAAAATAAAGAACGGAAACAGCACCGCAAATCAAGCCACCGTAAAAGGTAAGTCCGCTGGCTGAGAAAAGTGAACCCATAGGGTCTTGCCAAAACTCATCGAGGTTCTCCAGTTGATGAAATACTTTAGCTCCTAAAATACCTGCAACTGCGGCAATGGTAACCACTGTATCCATTAACTGATAGGGATGACGCTCTACTTCTACCCATTCAGGTTTTGGTAATTTTTCCTTGTCATCTTCCTTCTTTCTGAGGTATACAGAAAGTCCAAGTCCTAATAAGCCTCCTACCCAACTTCCGTCTAAAGTGAGAATAAGTGATTGCGGATCTTCACCAAAGGCTTTTGCATTCAGAATAAAATAAAGCAGTTTAAACCCTATGAGAAAACCTGTAACTGCTGCCATAGCATAGTCACCTTTTGTGGCAGGTTGTCCGCGCAATACTTTAATACGCATGGAAGCTATCAGTCCCTCGTTTTCTTTGCGTAACAATTCCCTTTTAGAAACCATGTAGGCTCCCACAAAAGATAATGCGAGTATAAATCCAAAACTGGGCAAAGCCGGAAATGGTAATCCGAACAGGTCATTGAAAAGATGTTGTAGCGTAGGATACATGAATATGTTTTAAATTAGTGAACAACGGGAACGTTACACAGTGCCGTTCCGTCATCTGTTATCTGTACAAGTTCCACTTCCGTTACTTCGTTAACCAGTAAAGGATCGTAAGTGGTTTTTACCTTAATGTAATTATCCGTAAACCCGTGCATGAAACTACCGTCTTGTTCAGCTTCAAATAACACGTTAAAAGTTTTGCCTAAGTGTTGCTCGTAAAAAAATCTGCGTTTTTTATCTGAAAGTATGTGCAGCATTTTACTGCGCTCATTCCGTTCGTTCATGGGTACTACACCTTCCATTTTATAAGCGGTGGTATTCACACGCTCTGAGTAAGTAAATACATGCAGGTACGAAACGTCCAGCTCATTCAAAAAAGTATACGTATCTAAAAAGTCCTCATGTGTTTCTCCCGGAAAGCCTATAATCACATCCACACCTATACAAGCGTGTGGCATCAGTTTTTTGATGGTGGCCACGCGGTTGGCATATAACTCCCGCAAGTACTTTCTACGCATCAGCTTCAGCAGTTTATCGCTACCTGATTGCAGAGGAATATGAAAATGGGGAACTATTTGTTTTGACACGGAGGCTAACTCCATAATTTCGTTGGTGAGTAAATTGGGCTCAATGGAGGAAATACGCAAACGGGTAATACCCTCTATCTGTTCCAGTCCTTTTAATAAATCATAAAACGTTTCTCCGGTATTTACTCCAAAGTCGCCAATATTTACGCCTGTAAGCACAATCTCTTTTACACCCTTGGCTACAATTTCTTCTGCTTGTTTTATTACGTTGGCTACTGTATCACTGCGGCTTTTGCCCCGGGCCAGCGGTATGGTACAAAAAGAACAAAAATAATCACATCCGTCCTGCACCTTGAGGAAAGAACGGGTGCGGTCGCCCACCGAGTAAGCCGATTGGTATGTGCTCACTTCTTTGATGCGGGTATTGTGTACCTCACCCCTGCTGCGTTTGGTTAAATCGCTCAAATGGGCAATAAGGTTGAACTTCTCAGCAGCACCTAAAACCACATCCACGCCCGGAATACCTGCAATTTCCTGAGGTTTGAGTTGCGCATAACACCCCACAATGGCCACAAAAGCACTCGGATTAAATTTGAGGGCTTCTTTTACCACTTTACGGCATTTTTTATCTGCATTATCGGTTACCGAGCAGGTATTGATCACATACACATCTGCCCCTTGCTCAAAATTAATTTTCTGAAAGCCATGCTCATCTAACTGACGTGCAATGGTAGAGGTCTCAGAAAAGTTGAGCTTACAACCTAAGGTATAAAAAGATACTGTTTGTACCGCCATGAGCCGCAAAGATAAGATTTTGAGTGAAATTATAGTTCCATACGCTGCCTGCAGCCCAACGCAAATTGGAACGGTTTTTTCTTACCTTTGGGCAAAATAAGTATACCGTATGAACACAATCAAAAAATCATGGTCTTTAATGCTGGTGCTTTTGTTAAGTACCTTCGGAGTTTTTGCACAAAATGCTAAAACAGCAACATCTGGAACAATCAGCTTCTTCTCCTCAACCCCGGTTGAAGATATTGACGCTTATACTAATAATGTCTTATCAAAAGTAGACTTCACTAAAAAGACGATGGCATTTGTTATTCAAAATAACAGTTTCCAGTTCAAGAATAAACTCATGCAAGAACATTTCAATGAAAAGTACATGGAAAGTGACAAATACCCTCAAAGTTCATTTGTAGGAATTATAAGTGGTGATTATGATATTGCTAAAGATGGGGAATACAAAGTATCCGTTACGGGAAAGTTAAAAATACATGGTGTGGAACAAGAACGAACAATCCCCGGATCAATAGTAGTTAAAGAAGGCAAAATTGTATTAAAAAGTGCATTTAAAGTAAAGGTAGCCGACCATAAAATTGAAATACCCAAACTTGTTACATCTAAAATTGCAGAAGAAATTGATGTAAAAGTAGAAGCTACTTTCTAAGCTGAAAATATCTCTAACAAAAAAGCCCCGCAAATATTTGCGGGGCTTTTTTGTTGCAATGCAACTGTGAATTATTTAAGGTTGGCCATGGCCGCTTCACTAACCACGCTCTTTCACATTTCGGGATATTCATTTCTTTCGGATGGTTGGCGAGGACGCCAACCATGGACAATATAACCTTTTCATATTGTTTTTTGCGTTTAATAATTTTTCAAATCGAATCGTCCATCGGTTACCTCCACAATTTCACCAGTAACTTTATCCTTAGCTTTAAAAGAAAATGTTCCCGATACAATATATCTACGCATGGATGTATCTAAACGAGTAATGGTGATTGTACCAGTATTTGTATTATCAGTTTCATACACCTCATACCCCCTTTTTTTTTCGCGACTATAATATCCTCTAGAGTAATATGGAGTATGCCCCCCTAAAGCATAACTCCCTGTATCTGAAACCGTAAATTTCCCCAGTATAATTGATACGTAGTCTTTGGGAACCCAAAAATCTTCTGCTCTGATATCTAGTTCACCATAATGAAACCAAACCCAAGGTGTTGCCTCTGGCAACCACACCTTGCCGTTTACTTTGCAACCAAAGGTATTAGCACCTATTTGTGTGGCGGGGGGTAGTGTTTTATGCTCATCATTGAATTTATCATTATCTGTTTCGCACTTCATATTAAATGAAATGCTTCCTGTAAATAAAATAAGAAGTAGTATAAGGTTAGTTGTAAATTGTATTTTCATGACAGTTTGAATTTTTGCATATACAAAGTAAAAGCATTTTTTGGGAGAAATGTAAGAGTGTAAATTAGATAGTTTGTCTTCTTTCACTTGCTACAATAGTGCAAGTCATTTTCTATTTCTAAGCTGAAAATATCTCTAAACAAAAAAGCCCCGCAAATTTTGCGGGGCTTTTTTGTTGGAATGCAACTGTGAATTATTTGAGGTTGGCCATGGCCGCTTTGGTGTCTTTATCGTTGGGATCAAGCTCCAGCACTTTGGTAAAAAAGGCCTTTGCCTGTGCTTTATCATTTTTGTAATAATAATGGAAACCGATGTAGCGGTTAGCTTCAATTAAATCGCGTTTGTATTTAACCGGGTCGGTAGCCAGTTCAATCACCTTATCAAAATACGGCTTGGCTTTTCCTTCATCAGGTCTTTTCTCGAAACTTTGGTTGCAACGGCCACGGTAAATGTAGGCAGGCACATAGTTAGGAGAACCTTCTATAAGTTTTGCAAAACAGGTATCTGCTTTGCCGTACTGCTGAATGTTGTAATAGGAACGACCCTGATTAAAATAATCAGTGAGGTTGTTAGATGTTTTAATTACGAGTAATTGCTCATAAGCCGCTGCAGCTTTAGCATATGCTCTGCCTTTGAAATGATATTCAGCAACGTAGCTGTATAGTTCAATGGCTAAAGTAGAGTCCATCTCAATGGCCTTTTTGAAAGCGGCATCGGCTTCAGCATCTTTACCTGATTTAAGCAACAACTTACCCATGTATTCGTAGTCACCTGTGCGTATTTTAGCAGGTGCCACTTTCGACATAAATTTCTCCATCGCAGTTACTCCTTCTTTTACACTGTCAATCTCGCAGGCGGAATAACCCAGCATACGGTACAGGTAAATATTATCGGTTCCGGCTTTTTCAATTTCTTTCGACTCTATGTACGCGTTTTTATAGTCTTTATTGGTAACAAGGAATGACGCATATCTGATTTGAGCATCAATACTTTTGTCAATCATTGATAAGTATTTTTTATACGACTCAATCGCTTTGGAAGTCTGGTTCATTTGAAAATACAAATCCCCCATGTCGCGGTAAATGGGAGCTAAACCTGCATCTATGGTGATGGCCTTTTCAAAATTAGGCAAAGCCTCACGGGTGTTGCGTGAACGCGTATACAGGTAACCTAATTTCCAGAAAGGTTTTGCGGTGGTTTTATCCAGTTCGGCTGTTTTTTCGAATTCACTTACTGCTTTGCCACCTTCTCCCATTTCAAGGTAGATACAAGCCAGCAGAAAATGTGCTTCGGCATTTACATTTTTCTTATCTGCAGCAATTACGCGGTTAATCAGAATTAAGGCGCCTTCAAGATTTTTTACTTCGAAAGATGACATGGCACGTGCAGTGTATTGCAACACCACATTATCTTTTTCTTTTTCTGCCATGGTCATGGCAGCTGCATAAAACTTACGTGCGCCATCTGCATCACCGTTTTCTCCAATATAAGCTCCGGTAGCGGCATTGGTTAAACTGTTGTTTACAGCGCCTATACCTTTGCTGAATATCTGCTTGGCCTCTTCCGTTTTTCCTGAACGAAGTGCTGCTTCTCCGGCCAGATAGTAATTAATTGAATTGAGCGGCTCTGAGTTGATTCGGTTTTGAAAGAACGCTTTGGCTTCTTCAAATTTTTCTACATCTAATGAACGAAGGCCGGTGGTTATGTCCTGAGCCTGCAATTGGAATACGGCAAAAAACAGGGCAATAACTAAACTAAATCTGTACATCTTCATGTTTTGTTTTTTTGTATGTTGTAATGAGGTCCCAAAAATAAAGCCAAATGGCCTAATTCCCTGAATTCTCCTCTCCGGTTTTCACTTTAATAAGTCTTACCGGCATAGTAGCAGGCACTAAGCCCATTTTTAAAACTACGCGCTGCCCTTTTTCATTGGTCAAAAAACTACTGAAAGGAAAAAAGGCCATACTGCTTCTGGAAATGGCGTATATGTTTCGGGTAAGCGGATAATCCTGTGTGGCCAGATAGGCCTGCAACGGCTTGTGGAACTGTTGTGTTTTAGGATTCTCCACAGCCAATACTTTAATGCGGTTTAAAAAGCCACCAACGGTTGAATCATCGTGCTCGCTTATCCAACCCACACCAATAAACCCGATGGCATTCTTATTCTTTTCAACGTAATCAATCACTTCCTCGCATGATTGCAGGGCAGAAAAAGTCGAGGGCAACTCGGTTTTACCTCCCATCAATGAATCGCTGATGTGACGGATAATGCTGGAACGCGGGTGATCAAATACTACTTTTAAATCACCCCAATCGGTATCAGGGTAAAGGTCTTTCCACTGCATTACCTTACCGCTGCATATATCAAGCAATTTTTGCCAGCCTATGTTCTCTGCTTTAAATTCTTTGTTTACCAGCACAGCAATACCATCAATAGCTATCTTAACTTCATTCGTTACCAGATTTTGGCTTTTGAAATATTGCTTTTCCTGTTCATTGAGTGCTCGGGCCGAAATAATAAACCGAATACTGTCTTTCATCAGTGCATCGAACAAATCGGGTTCAGCACCGTGTGTATCATAAATTTTGTTCGTGGCCTTTAAACCTTCATAAGCTATTTGCTCTGAATCAATGAGCGGACCAAGTGTATAGTCCACCATCACCTCGTCAAAACCAGGTCCCTGGTTTACAGGTGTGCGATTACAAAAAATGGCTGAGCTGCATACCACAACCGCCATTGTACCCAAAAACAGTTTATTCATCCTCATGTTGTTTTACAATTCGCAATAACCTGTAGGTGCCATAAGCAAACACCACGGTGCCCAAGCCAATGCGTTGCCACAGTTCAAGAAACTCAAAGTCTTTGGGGCTAAAAATAATATATCCGCCAAGACCCGCGTACACAAGTACCATGGCGTAGCTAAAGTACCTGAGCATATCCGGAGTTTTGGCGGACATAAAATATGTTGTTTAAACTTGTTTAACGCAACTGGAACAAGAAGGGCAGGTTAAACTGAACCCTTACTGCTTTCCCGTTTTGTTTTCCGGCTTTCCAACCCGGCATTTTCTTTACTACATCAATGGCAGCTTCTTCACATCCCCAGCCAATTTTCTTGAGTGGTTTAATGTCAACAATACTACCGTCAGAGTTAACTACGAAAGAAAGTACCACACGTCCTTCAATGCCGTTTTCTTTAGCCAAAGGCGGGTACACCAGATTCTTTTGTATGAACTCCATCATTTTCTCCACTCCGCCCGGAAACTCAGGCATCTGTTCTACAATAAGCAAAGGAGCCTGTTCTTCTTCAATCACCACGTTTTCTACCGGTGCGTCATAAGAAACTGTATCACCTTCCACATCCTGTGTTCCGATAACTGCCGTTTTAATTTCTTCAATTTCGGCTACTTCCTGATCTACTTCTTCATCGGGTTTAATTACCGGAGGGGTGAAGTTGACCTGTTTTAATTCAGGTAATTTAATTTCAGGTGGTGGCGGTGGTGGTTTTTTCTCATCCATTGGTGGTGGTTCCATCAATTTGGCTTCTGTGATTTTTTTCACCACCACATCCTCATCTTCTTTGGGAGTAAGCGCCTTAATAATGGCGGGAAGGTAGAAAGCAAGTACTATAGCCGATACTGCAATTAGAAATGCAGTAAGCATAGTTTTATTGTACGTGGTACGTATAACAAACGCACCGTAGTTTTTATTTCTGTTTTCAAATACCAGTTCCACCCTTTCAGGTGAAGTGGCATTATCCCAGGAGGCTTTTAAAATACTCATACGTTTTCTTATTTAGTAGCTAAGCCTTCAATCATTTCTATTTCTTTGGGTGTGATGTCAACAATGGCATACGCTTTTATATCATTGATGTTCATCTCATCCAAAATGTCTACGATGTTACGGTATTTGGCATCCTTAAAAGGTTTAATCAGAATGGTTACACGCTCAGGCTCTCCCTTGGAGTTTACACGGCTTTCACATTCTTTCTTTTTAGTGATTATCACTTTACGTATTCCGTTAGGTCCGTAATTCGCTGATTCTACTTTTGGATCTTCAAAACCGAAGTAATAATATGCCCGTTTTTCACTGAGCAAAATGGTCATGGCGTTGGATGCTTTAATTTCCGGAGGATTGGGATTCTCAATCTGGTCATCCGGCATCATTACTTCCATGGCCTTGGGCTTGTTAAGGGTTGTGGTAAAGAGGAAGAAGGTGAGCAAGAGAAACGCCAAATCCACCATGGGGGTCATATCCACATGGGTAGAGTGTTTCTTACTTCTTATTTTCTTACCTTTTTTATTACCACCACCGGAGTCTTGTACTTCTGCCATTGTGTATTATTCCTTTTCTAAGGTTGTAATGAGGTTAAATTTATTTACTTTAACTCCTTCAGTCTGTAAAGTGGTTATTACCTGATCGACTATTTTATAGTCAGATTTAGCATCACCTTTTATAGCATAACGGAAACCAATACCTAATCCGGTACGGGTTACCACGAGCCAGTCTTTTAATTCATTGTTGAGGGAGTCGCAGGGAATGCCTTCCTGAGTGATTTTTTGACGTTCATCAGAAGGCAAGGCAAGGAATGATTTCATTTTACTGAAAGGCATTCCAAAAGAGGAGGATATAGAGAACGTGGTCATTTCTTCCGGAGTAAGGTTGAGCCCTTTGGCTTCAGATAGTTTGCTGATAAGGTTGTAACGGGTATCTTGATTGTCCACGTTAAAAAATACCTTACCATCATTGCTAACTAAAAGCGTTACCAAGTTCTCTTCCTTTACCACCAAATCAGAGGTTGAACTGGGTGTATCTACAATTACCGGTTCAGGAGCTTTGAACTTAGCTGAGAGCATAAAAAATGTTACCAGCAGAAATGCCAAGTCAACCACGGGAGTCATGTCCAGCGTGGGCTTTTTACGATGTGGTTTAACTTTAGCCATAATACTTTGTTTACTACGGATTAGTTTTTAGAAGAAGCAAAGGTTTGTACAATGCTGAAACCTGCTTCGTCAATACCGTGAGTAAGTGTATCAATTTTATTGGTAAAGAAGTTGTAGAAAATTATCGCCAAAGCTGAAGTACCGATACCCAGAGCGGTATTGATCAACGCCTCAGAGATACCTAACGCCAACGCTTCAGCATTACCGCCACCTGATTCAGCCAGGGCTGCGAATGAACGAATCATACCCAACACTGTACCTAACAGTCCTAACAGGGTAGCTACGGAAGCCAACGTTGAAATTACAACGAGGTTACGCTCCATCATAGGCATTTCCAGTTGAGTAGCTTCTTCAATGTCTTTTTGAATGGCTAGTATTTTTTTCTCTTTATCGAGTTCATTGTCTTTTTCCATTTCCTGGTATTTCACCAAACCGGCTTTGATTACGTTGGCTACTGAACCTTTTTGCTTGTCGCACTCAGCCATAGCGGTATTGATGTCGCGGCTGGAAAGAAGAGATTTAATTTTACGTACAAACTGACTTACGTTACCATTGCCTTTTGCTTTTCCTAAAGTAAGTAATCTCTCTACAAAGAATACCCACACCATCAGGAAGCAGGAAATCAAAATAGGCACAACCAGACCACCGGTGTACACCATACCCATCATATTACCTGATTTAGGTGAGTGTTTGGTTTCAGGGTCATTAAAGTTGTCAGGACTTCCTAATACAAAAAAGAAAATAATGAAAGCTACCAGAATGGTGGCAGGAATAACGATTGCGGCAAAATTGCCAACGTTAGATTGTTTTGAATTGCTCATATTGTTTTATTTGTCGTTTTTATAGCTGTTTAAGGACTGCAAGTATAACAATCATTGATTTTATTTCTAAATAAATAAATTGTTAATTATACCTTTCGTCTGAAACCATGTACTGAACGGGAGTGCGACAGGAATAGTATGTTTAATTATAAGGTTAGACCGTTTTAGCCTATTTTTGCCAAATTTTTTACACTTTGCTGACATTAAATAACATCACATTCGACTTCGGAAGCCGCGTTTTATACCAGAATGCCAACTGGCACATTAAGCCGGGCGAACGCATTGGTTTGGTGGGCCGTAACGGAACCGGAAAATCGACCCTGCTGCGCATCATTACCGGAGATTATGCCCCTACAGGCGGTAGCATCTCCAAACATAAAGACCTGACCATAGGCTTTTTCAATCAGGATTTATTGTCTCTTGAAATTAACGACAGTGTTTTAAACCTGGCCATGTCAGCCTTCAGCCGGCAAATGCAACTCATTAAAGAGATTGATGAGATAATTGCCAAACTGGAATACGACCACAGCGACCGCACCATTCAGCAAATGACTGATAAGCAGCAGGAACTGGACCATTTGGATGGGTACAGCATTCAGGCTAAAGCAGAGGAAGTGCTGGAAGGCTTAGGATTTAAAACCGCAGAACTGCACAAACCTTACAAACAATTCTCAGGAGGTTGGCGTATGCGAGCCATGCTGGCCAAACTTATTTTGCAAAACCCTGACCTGTTGCTGCTTGACGAGCCTACTAACCACCTGGACCTTCCCTCCATTGAGTGGCTGGAAGAATATTTGGAAGATTATGAAGGAACGGTAATTATTGTGTCGCACGACAGGTATTTCCTTGACCGCATGGTAACTAAAATTGCGGAAGTAGAATACCAGCGCATCAATCTTTACACCGGCAACTACTCTGATTACCTTATTGAAAAATCAGAGCGGGAAGAATTGCAACAGGCGCGTTTCGAAAACCAACAGAAGATTCTTAAACAACAGGAACGTTTTATTGAACGTTTCCGTTCCAAAGCCTCCAAAGCTACTGCGGTACAAAGCCGTGTGAAAATGTTGCAAAAGATTGAACGCGTAGAGGCCGTGCAAAAGAACAATGCCAATGTGCACTTCAACTTTAACTTCAGTCAGGCTTCAGGTAAAATTGTAGAAGAGTTCAAAAACGTAAGTAAATCCTACGGTGATTTGGATATTGTGCGCAATGCCACCATCAACATTGAACGCGGAGACAAGATTGCCCTTATCGGAGCCAACGGTTTGGGTAAATCTACCATCCTGCGTATGATTGACGATTCAGAACCCTTTAGCGGAGAAATAATTCACGGCTATAACGTTAAGCAGGCCTTTTTTGCCCAGCACCAGCTGGAATCTTTAAAGCTCAACAATAACCTGCTGGATGAGTTGCTGGACCATGCCCCCATGAAAACCGAAAATGAACTGCGCACTGTTTTGGGCTGCTTTTTGTTTACAGGTGAAGACGTGTTCAAAAAAATAAAGGTGCTTTCAGGAGGAGAAAAAAGCCGGGTAGCTTTGGCCAAGGTGCTGTTATCAGATGCTAATTTCCTGTTGTTGGACGAACCAAGTAACCACTTGGACATGCAAGCTGTTAACATTCTTATCAGTGCGCTGCAGGATTATAGAGGATCTTTGTTATTCATTTCTCACGATCGTTATTTCATTTCCAAAGTGGCCAACAAAATATGGTACATTGAAAACAAGGAGCTGAAAGAATATCCGGGCACTTACCTGGAATATGAAGAATGGATGCTTAACCGCAAATGGAACGAGCGCGAGGAAGAAAGCAAAACAGGAGTAAAAAAACCTGCGGTGGTGGAACAAAAACCCGTTGCTGAAGTAAATGATACCAAAGAAAAACAAAAGGCCCTTAAAAAACTGAACAATGAGTTTGCTGCTCTGGAAGAAAGTATTCAGCAGGTAACGGACCGTAAAAAAGAAATGGAAATGGTATTTACACAACCCGAAGTAAGTAATGACGGGAATAAACTACGTACCCTGCAAATGGAATATGATGCGCTCAATACCCGTTTAGCTGAAATGAACGTTAACTATGAGCAACTTTTTAACCGCATTGTAGAATTAGAAAACGAACTTCAACAGGTTTCATCATGAAAGTAAACATTCTTCTTATAGCATTTTCGCTTTTAGCTCTTACCTCATCTGCTCAGGCTCCCAAACAAATGAGGTATGATAACTTTATTTATGAAGATGCCATAAAAACTGTTGTACTTTACAAAGGTGGTGGAAATGACCCCTACCCTGTTATTACTTTAGGTAGTGCTGAAACCCTGCAACTCAGTTTTGATGAACTGAAAACCAACAACGATTACTACCAATACACCTGGATTCACTGCAACTCTAAATGGGAACCCACCAACCTTTCTCAAAACGAATACCTCACCGGCATGAACATGGATAACATTAACGATATCCGTTTTTCTACCAACGCCCTCACCCGTTATGTGCATTACAATGTTTTTCTGCCCAATGAAAACATGCGCCCGCGTTTAGCCGGCAACTACATCATCAAAGTATTTCGCAACTATGATGAAAACGATGTAGTAATCACCCGCAGGTGTTATGTACTTAATCCTAAAGTAACGGTAAGCGCTACTGTTCGCCCGGCCACGCTGGCCCAGCACCGTTACACGAAACAAGAAATTGATTTTGAAATTAACTACAAGGGATACTTTATTCCACAACCTTATCAGGATTTAAAAGTGACCCTGTTGCAAAACAACCGCCTCGATAATGCCATTACTGATTTAAAACCGCAGTTCATGACCAATGAGGTGTTGCAATACAACTATGAACAAGGCAACCTGTTTGAAGGTGGCAATGAATTCCGGTGGTTTGACATCAGAAGTCTTCGCGGAGTGAGTCCTAACGTGCGGAGTAAAACCCGTGATACCGTTTACCATTGCCTGCTTAGTATTGATGAGAGCCGCGCTTCAAAAGTATACATGAACTGGATTGACTTTAACGGACGCAGAGTAATTGACAACAAAGATTTGGGCAACTCAGACGTAACCGGAGATTATGCCTGGGTAAACTTTTACCTGAGCAGCATGAGCAAAATGGCTGAAGGAGATGTATACCTGTTTGGCGAGTTTACGGATTGGCAGATTCAGGAGCAATACAAAATGCGCTACAACAAAAGCAAAATGCGTTATGAAACCGATTTATTGCTTAAGCAAGGGCGGTACGAATACATTTACGTAGTGCCCGATGAGAACAATAAACCCAATGAAACACCTTTGGAAGGTGCACATTTCGAAACCGAAAACGATTACCTCATTATGGTGTACCACCGCAACCAGCAATTTAATTTTGATGAACTCATCGGCATGTCGATGGTGAATTCAGGAGTATTAAAGCGTTGATTACATGCACCCCAAAAGCGTTTCCATTACCGACTTCACGTATGAACTCCCTGACTCGCGCATAGCACTATTCCCTTTAGCACAACGAGATCAGTCGCGTTTGTTGCACTACCAAAACGGGACTATTTCACACCACCTCTTTTCTGAATTGCCTCAGTTGCTTCCCGATTCTACCTTACTGGTATTCAACAACACCAAAGTAGTACAGGCCCGTTTACACTTTCAAAAAACCAGCGGCACCCAAATAGAAATTATGTGTTTGGAGCCGGTTGCCCCCCACCATATTTTTGAACTTGCCTTTCACGTAAAACAGGAATGTACCTGGAAATGTATGGTGGGCAATGCCAAACGGTGGAAGAATGAAACGCTAACTAAAACCATACAACACGACCAACAGACCATTGAACTTACGGCTACCTTACTAGAGCGACAGGACGACCATTTTCTCGTCAAATTCAGCTGGACTCCTTCCCATATTTTGTTTGGAGAATTATTATCACTGGCAGGTGTTCTTCCGCTTCCACCTTACCTTAACCGCGAAGCCACCGAAACAGATGTACAACGTTACCAAACCGTTTACGCACGTGAAGATGGTTCAGTAGCTGCCCCCACAGCCGGCCTGCACTTTACCCCTCAGGTACTGGAACAACTTTCTTCAGCACACCACACAGTAAACTATGTTACCCTGCATGTGGGTGCAGGTACATTTAAGCCTGTTAAATCTGCTACTATGGAAGGCCACCACATGCACAATGAAAGGTTTCAGGTAAACAAAAGTGTGTTGGAAAATCTTATCAACTCCCATTTCCAAAAAACGGTTGCTGTAGGTACTACCTCGCTTCGTACTCTGGAAAGCCTGTATTGGTTCGGAGTAAACTTGCTTTTGGGTAAAAAGACCAACTTACAGGAAATACGCATAGGCCAATGGGAACCATACGAAAGCGTGGGACATTATACTTTACCAGAGAGTATTGAGGCAATTATCAGGCAAATGGAAAGTGAGCAAACTGATTCAATCAGCGGGGAAACACAACTGCTTATAGCACCAGGCTACCAATTCAGGGTTGTTGATGGAATAGTCACTAATTTCCACCAACCCGGCAGTACCTTGTTGTTACTAATTGCAGCCTTTATTGGCAAAAATTGGGAGAAAGTTTATTCAGAAGCGTTGACTAAGGAATACCGTTTTTTGAGTTATGGTGACAGTTCCTTGCTGTGGCGGGAATAATCATATCCTGATTAATCCTTGAGAAAAACATCTCAAAAATATAATTATCAATTATTTTAATATCAATAAGTTAATATACATTAACCAAACCAGCACTGTAGGTTAAATCTGTCTCCTCATAACTGATAATCCTGTGCCTGCAATCAGCTCCACAGACCTGATTCTTTGAAAAATAATTTTGTAAATAGTTTTGTAAAATAAATAAAAAATAACTATTTTCGCTACATAAATATTCCCACATAAGAATAATTATCAATATGGCAGGTAAGCGTCCTACTCCGGCTCAGGCTCAAGAGAAACTCAACGAACTGGGTTTGAAAATTACACATCCACGGATTGTGATTTATAACGCGCTGCTTAATTTGAGAGATCATCCTACAGCAGAGAATATTTATAAGAACATCCACAAGCAAAACCCCAGCATTTCCTTAGGTACGGTGTATAAAACGCTAGAGACCTTTTGTAACATCGGGCTCATCAATAAAGTAAAATCTGCTGAAGATAAGGTACGTTATGACATTCGTACTGACAACCACAACCACCTCTATTGCACCCGAACTGACAGGATTATTGACCTATACGATGAGGAACTGAAAAAAGTAATAGAAAAGTTTTTTGCCAAAAACCAGCTGAACAATTTTAAGGTCAATGAAGTTCAGTTACAAATAATGGGGGAAGTGATTAATGATGAGGTAGAGGAATTTTATGTGCTGCGTTCGGGCACAGAAATTGAAGAAGAGGAAAACCCGGAAGTAACCGAAACACCAAGTGAACCTAAACCCAAAAAAGCACCGGTAGAGAAATCAAAAGCTAAAAAACCGGCACATGATGTTCCGCCACCCAACCAATTGTCTATTCTTTAAAATTTAATTTGATTTATATATGACCATGTTAGTAGGAAAAAAAGCCCCCTCATTTACAGCCGCAGCGGTAGTAAACGGAGGTGACTTTGTTGACAGTTTTTCATTAGAGCAATACGTAGGCAAAAAACACGTGGTGTTCTTTTTCTATCCTTTGGATTTCACTTTTGTGTGTCCAACCGAAATTATCGCTTTCCAAAAGCGAATAGCTGATTTTGAGGCCCGTAACGTAGCCGTTGTAGGGTGCTCCATTGATTCTAAATTCTCTCACTGGGCTTGGTTAAACACCCCCGTTGATAAAGGCGGTATTCAGGGTGTTAAGTTCCCGCTGGTAGCTGATGTGAACAAAACCATCGCAGCTAACTTCGGAGTATTAGCCGGTTATTACGATTACGATGAAAACATGCAGTTGGTATTCAACAGCGACAAAGGTGATGATGCCGTAGCGTATCGCGGTTTGTTCCTGATTGACAAAAATGGCATGGTTCGCCACCAGGTGGTAAATGATTTACCGCTGGGACGTAGCGTAGATGAAGCCCTGCGCATAGTTGACGCCCTTCAGTTTAATGAAGAAAACGGTGAAGTTTGTCCTGCTGACTGGGAAAAAGGTCAGGAAGGAATGAAAGCTGATGCCGCTGGCGTTGCCTCTTATTTAGCCAAACACCAATAAGTTTATAGCCAAACTTGAGTGTTTGGGTTTGATGAAAGAAAACCCTCCTATACGGAGGGTTTTTCTTTTTATAGAGCTTTAGTAAATTATCAGCACCCGCCCTTAACCATAGAACTTATCAAAATACGTAATTAGTGGTACTGCATCATACAGTGTGTGAAGTTAGATTCGTACAACAAAAACTTACACCATATGAAAAAAATACTTACCCTCTTAGTATCCGCTTGCTCAGGCTTGGTTGCTTTTGCCCAACCTCAGCTAAAAAGTAACAACCTTACCATCGGAGATGAATTCAGCCTCTACTCCATTACCAACATCAGCCCATCCAGTTTGGCAACAGCCGGAGCAAATAAAAGCTGGAGCATAGTTGCCGGTACCTCTGCTCTGGCAGGAAGCATACGTTTTATGGATCCCTCAGCAACCCCGTTTGGTGCTTTATATACCGATGCCAATTTTGCCTTTCGTGTTATATTGGGTACTGATACCGTATTTCATCTGTTTAAAAACTCCGCAGCCGGACTGGAAGAGGTAGCCACCGATTTAGGCACAGGCAGTTCGCCCGATATTTTTCTATCTTACCGTACCCTGTTACCGGCAACATTTAATTTTAACGACAGTATTGCTGATAGCTATCAAAAACAAGGCGGACCCGCATCTGTAGCTTACGTAAAATACGATGCCTGGGGAACATTAACCACCGCTGATTCCAGTTACAGCAATTTGGGCCGTACGTATAGGTACGATACGCAAAGCAATACCAATGTAATCTGGTGGACCAACAATGGCAGAACTCCTATAATGTTGTATGACGGTTATATGCTGCTATATTGGAAAAAGAAGCCTTCCACCCCAACAAGTACTGAACAGGTAAATACAAGCAATCAGGTAACGTTGTACCCTAATCCGGCAAATAACCTGCTGCACATCATTTGCACTACCCCTGTTGATGAAATAGAAATTACCGATATGCAAGGCAAACAAGTGCAAAAAACATGGAGCCAAAAAACTATTGATGTCAGTGCTTTAAAAAGCGGCATGTATCTGGTAAAAGTTACTTCTAACCATCAGGTAAGCATAAGTAAATTTCAAAAGCAGTAAACAAACCGCCCGCACCCATCCGAGCATTTCAACCCACACACATTGCTTACCTTTAATTTGTTGTTCATCTATTAAAAAAAGTTATGTTTGTTGTAGTTGATTACGATCGGCTACCATGTTAAGCGATAGTGCATTTGCGCTATCGCTTTCCTATTTAGTACAACTCCTCTGTTTGGCATAGTTTTAGGAAACACCTCTCCTACTAAACCCTACCACTATGATCAAACGCACCCTGTACTTTGGCAATCCTGCCTACCTTAAACTTCGCAACGAACAATTAGAAATTAACCTGCCCGGTGCTGACGGAATGGATAAACTGGTTGGCAATACTATACCTATTGAGGATATAGGACTGGTTATTCTTGACCACAGCCAACTAACCGTTACACATGCCTTATTGGGTAAATTACTTGAAAACAATGTAGCTGTAATTACCTGTAATGCTACCCACCACCCTGCCGGCTTATTGTTGCCCTTAGATGTAAATACATTACAGCAGCAACGTTTTACCGACCAGATTAATGCCAGTGAACCTCTCAAAAAACAACTTTGGCAACAAACCATAAAAGCCAAAATACGTAACCAAGCTGCATTACTCGAGAAGTGTGGTATAAATGCCCAAACCATGCGCATTTGGAGCAACGAGGTAACCTCTGGCGATGCACAAAACCACGAGGCACGTGCGGCTGCTTTCTATTGGAAAAATCTTTTTGAACCCTATGTAAAAGACTTTATCAGAGGACGGTTTGAAGCTTACCCCAACAGTTTACTCAATTATGGTTATGCCATTTTAAGAGCAACTGTTGCACGCGGGTTGGTTGGTAGTGGCCTGTTGCCTACACTTGGCATACACCACGGCAATAAATACAATGCCTATTGTTTGGCCGATGATATTATGGAGCCTTTTCGTCCTTTTGTTGATGAACTGGTGTGGCAATTGGTAAAGCTACATCCACACAAAGAAGTGGAACTGGATAAAGCCACTAAGCAACACCTGCTGCAAATACCTGCTTTGGATATTGTAATGGACGGACAACGCAGCCCGCTTATGGTGGCCCTGCAACGTACTACCAGCTCATTGGCCAAATGTTACAGCGGTGAACTTCGCAAATTGACCTACCCTGAACTTTAGTTTATGCACCTTAATGAATATCGCATTATGTGGGTATTGGTATTTTTTGACTTACCAACGGAAACAAGCACCGAACGTAAGATTTATGCCCGTTTCAGAAAAGAGCTGATGGGTGACGGATTTCAAATGTTTCAATTTTCTATTTACGTAAGGCATTGCGCCAGCCGCGAAAATGCCGATGTACACATTAAGCGCACTAAATCTAAGTTACCCGAAAAGGGGCACGTGGGTATTTTATGCATTACCGATAAGCAGTTTGGCATGATGGAAATTTACTACGGCAAAAAACAGTCTGAACTTCCTATACCCGTGCAGCAACTGGAATTATTCTGAGCTTACCCTTGGCAATAAAATAAAAAAATCCTGAGCCGGTAAAGTACGGCTCAGGATTTCAATTCATTTTTTTAATCCTAGTTTTTGATGTAAAAGCAGTAGCATCAAGGCTTTTGCGCTGGGTGAACTGTTTACAATACTACTAAGAACTCAATTTGAAAGCAAATCACAACCGTAACCAAGTAGGTGTTTCATCTATATCACTGTTTACAATACTACTAAGAACTCAATTTGAAAGCAAATCACAACTATAACGCCTCCGAAGCTTGCAGCGGTTTCACTGTTTACAATACTACTAAGAACTCAATTTGAAAGCAAATCACAACTACAAAGGTATTTCTTTTGGTTTGAACTCCACTGTTTACAATACTACTAAGAACTCAATTTGAAAGCAAATCACAACTTCGAGTGCGTTGTGGCTCCGGCTGAACAGACTGTTTACAATACTACTAAGAACTCAATTTGAAAGCAAATCACAACTAATCTTGAAATTTGGAAAGTTGCCATTTGACTGTTTACAATACTACTAAGAACTCAATTTGAAAGCAAATCACAACAACGTACTAAACTTATACCGCTTACCACCACTGTTTACAATACTACTAAGAACTCAATTTGAAAGCAAATCACAACGTTTATCTCAAGTGTATCTATTTTCATGGACTGTTTACAATACTACTAAGAACTCAATTTGAAAGCAAATCACAACTGTCTATACATTATCAATTCCCATGCCACAACTGTTTACAATACTACTAAGAACTCAATTTGAAAGCAAATCACAACTTTGTGTTCACTTCTGTACATTCTTCCATTACTGTTTACAATACTACTAAGAACTCAATTTGAAAGCAAATCACAACTGAAAGTCCGATTGGTGCATTTGTTCCCGACTGTTTACAATACTACTAAGAACTCAATTTGAAAGCAAATCACAACTTCGCATTCGTGCAGTTGCAATAGGTGCACACTGTTTACAATACTACTAAGAACTCAATTTGAAAGCAAATCACAACTCAAAATTGATAGTTGCCTTAGGTGGTGAACTGTTTACAATACTACTAAGAACTCAATTTGAAAGCAAATCACAACGAAGATGACTGGCGCCTTATTGTAAAAACACTGTTTACAATACTACTAAGAACTCAATTTGAAAGCAAATCACAACCTTCCAATCTCATAGCACGAATGGCAATACAACTGTTTACAATACTACTAAGAACTCAATTTGAAAGCAAATCACAACACCGGCCTTATTGTGATCCCGCTGGTATTCACTGTTTACAATACTACTAAGAACTCAATTTGAAAGCAAATCACAACGTGGTTGGCCAAACACCATTTTGGATGATGAGGAATAGTTTTTGTATATTTGTATTACAAAACAACATTATGGCACTTGTAATAACCGGTAACAACAGAATTTCTGAAATGGTAGAAATTTTTGAAGAGCTTCCTGCCCAGGATCAGGAAACCATTTTAAACACCATCAAAAAATTACGTATGTTAATCATGGCGCAAAAAATTGATGCAGCTGTCGCCCGGGGCAAAAAAGCAAAAAACAAAGGCCTTACTGAACAGGAAATTGTAGATGAAGTAAACCAATACCGCAAGGAACGTGGCTACAAAGCATATAATATTTGATACCAATACCTGGATTTCCTATTTCTATAATGGAAGCATTCAAATTATTGCCAACTTGGTTTATACCGGACGCATTATTATTTACACTACACCGCGCCAAATAGAAGAACTTACCAGTGTACTGCATCGCCCTAAAATAAAAAAGAAGATTTTACTAACTGCTGATTTTTATACTAATTTTGTTTTACAGGTAGCACAGCTTACCACCATTGATGAAAGATTTGACCGCCTGGCCGACCCCAACGATAACTACCTTGTTGATTTAGCATATACCGCAAAAGCGCACTACATTGTAAGTAGTGATAGGCACTTGGCCAGTATTAAGCACATTGGAAAAATTCAAATACTATCATTATCCGCGTTTAAAATAAAATTCACCTAAATGGTTTTACATAGCCAACCTAAAAACAAGGTGCCAAAAAAAAAGAAGGCTGAAAAATACATCGGTGCATTTGCTGATGATGACATAGGTAAGGAACCTTTTTTTCTAAATCCTTCCAAATTGAAATCAAAGTTTAAAAATATTTAAACTCCCATCACCATCCCGCCCGGTTAGCTGAGCAGGATTTTTGCTTATTCAAAGCCTCTATTTCCCTTTCAAATCTTGCTTACACCCGCTTGCAGCAACACGCACACCACTGTTTTTATTCCCCTTCAAATTGTGGTTAAATTTTAAAACCCAAATACGAAGATTATGAATCTCAAATTAAACTGTTTACAATACTACTAAGAGCTTAATTTATTATAAAGTATACTTTCTATAGGCACGCATGAGCCCTGCGGGATTGAAGCAAATAAAAGCTTTGTGTGAAGCCATAAAATATAAAAAGCGACCAAGACCCTCGTTTGCCGGTTCAACCGGTACAGAATTCTCAATCGCTTTCCAAGACAAAGATACACATTAGTATTAAAACGTACACGAGCACTTTAAGGGTTAAAAGCAATAACTATTTTGGAAAGCCCCAAATAAAAAAGCGACCAAGACCCTCGTTGCCGGTGTGCCCGGTACAGAATTCTCAATCGCCTTTCAATACAAAAATACATATTTCGTGTTAAAACCTACACATGAGCGCTTTGGTAGTTAAAACAATTACAATACTATGGCTTTCAAGAACAATAAGGATTGAGGAGCTATTGGTTTGATTAACTAAGGCAGTTCAAACCTGAATATGTTGGAGGTTACTTTGGTGGCTGTGTCGTAAGATGACGACTGAATGAACATAGGTGTTTCCTTATCCAGTACACTACAGGTAATAACAGCTATTTGATTTGTGTCAGAAATTGACGCATTAACATAAATGATGTCACCACCTCTTTTCTCATTGTACATTATTTCAATACCTGGAGCGTTCAATGTGGAGCTAATGATGTTGCCGGAAATATCAGTAAACCTGAATGATACACCATCCACATTGGTAGTAGCATTTAGTCTAACTCGGTATTTGCTGTAATACGTTTGGGAGTCTTCTTCTTTTTGAGAGCACCCTAATATTACCACCAGAATGAACAAGAGTAGTGTGTTTTTCATAACACAAACTTACGTTATTGATTATAATTCCAAATTAAATTGGCACGAAATTTTTACATACACATCGCAATTACCAGTCCAATTCAATAATACTACAGTGGAGGTTGACTTTCACTAAATTCCAACAATTACAGAACTTAACTGACAACTAATATACATGTAAGCAGTAAAAAACGTGTTTCCAATCATTAAAATTGGCACAAGAGATTTCTGCAATCTTAGTAAGAACTCAATTTTAAAGCAAATCACAACACATAAATGCCGCTTAAAGTGCGGTGGCATACTGTTTACAATACTACTAAGAACTCAATTTGAAAGCAAATCACAACTTACAACCCCAGTAGTACTTGACTAAAAGTTATTTTAAAATAATGCTTTTTTTATATTGCCAGTCCAGTCAACGGTAACTTTCACACATGTGTCTTGTATTTTTTTCAACTTCTGCTTTTTCCTCTTATCTGTTTCAGTGACACTTTTTACAAAAGTTCCTCCAGGTTCATAAGGTGAGCAATCTCTATAAGAACCATATTCAACAAAATTTAGCTCCTTTTTAGGTATTTTCTTATCCAAATACTGATTTTTCAGAACCTCTCTTTGTTCCTCAGTCAAATCTTTTGGAACACTTATCACATTTGCATAATTATGTGGAATAAAATGAGCCGTTTTTGATTTGTCAAATTTCACAACCTTATAAATGCGATGACTAATTTTCTTTTTATTGTCAATATTTTGCAGCCATTCATCAAGTTCAGCATTACTAAAACTCAAAAACTCGTCATTTTCATTTTCAGGGAAATAAACTAAATCGCCTTGTTGCAATGTAAATATTACCCTCTCTGGCTTATCTTCATGCTTAACCCTGTAGTCTTCACAAATTCTATATTTAAAATTATCATATTTCTCTTTTAATGAACGTTTTGCTATATCAGCAGAATCATATAAAGAAGCAATGTCAAAAACTCTTTCCTTGCCTTTTTTACCGTATGTTTCCATTACTAAAAAAAGGTAATTATCACCTGTTACAACACTAAGTTTTTCATTGTTACTATAAAGTCTTTGCAGCGTACTTTCGTCATCTTCCTTGGCACTATACCATATTTTCACTTTGTAAACGGGTGGTTTTAGTTCATCCGGTTTTTTTCTTTGAAACCTGCATTCGTTAAATGCCTTAAGTCCTTCGCCAGTAAAGGCTTCTTTCATTGAGTCGTATTGCTTCTTATGAGTATTAATTTCTTTTTTGATAATTTCATCAATAATTTGAGGTATGTCTTTTGCTTTCAGATTGGGTAAATCAATTGTTTTGGTATCGCGCAACAATCCAGTCTTTGGATCTCTTGTCTTTCCGTAGTTTGTTTCTTGGTGTAAAGCGCCTCTTATTTTAACTTGTGCTTTTAATTTTTTATGAGGTGTGTTACTGTCGAATTTATCAATGCTAACACATAATTTATCTTTTGGTTTGATAGAAGTAGTCATTGCTTCCAAATGATTTTTAGCCTGTTTTACCAAATCTTCAAATGGTTTTTCGAAATGCCTTGAGCTTTCTATTTGTTTTTGAATTTCTTCTCTTCTGGTTGATTCAAGATTAAAGAAGGCTTCAATGGTATTTTCACCTTCTTTTATTTCTAATTTGAATTCATCTTTTCGTTTTGTAAGTTCATCTTGGAGGTATTTGTTAAGGTCGTTTAATCTTTTAATATGCTTGTGTTCGGTTAGTGCAACTACTAAAGCATCAACCGCATGATGTCTGTTATCGTATCGCTTACTCCAGTTCCTAATTTCATAAATATGTTTTTGCTTTTCTTTATCAAAATATTTCCGTGTCCATTCCGCATTAGGTTTACCAGTTTCGGGATTGATGTCCCAAAGTTCCATTTCCCTGAATCTTTCCTCGGTAAGTTCCATGAACAGTTTTTTCAAACCCCAACGGCTTCTCAAAAAGCTGGTTACCTCTCCAGTACTGGTTTTCACATTATCACTTCCTACAATTTTTGCCAATTCGTTTTTCACAGCTACGGATATGTATTGCGTGTCTTTTATTTGTCGTTCTACTGGATTGACTGGTATTTTCTCTAGTAATAGATTTCTTTTCTTTTTGCCATAAAAGATGTGATTAATGTGCTTTATATAGTCTGCTTCCTGACAAATCCCTAACCTCGAATCCTGTTGTGAAATATACTCCCATGCGGTTCGGTTTCCTTTTTCTTCATTAATATTTGTTTCACAAACAACTTTATTGGATAATGAATCGTCAAAGTATCTTGATTTTGGAACAATATGGTCAATATCATACAATCGCTCAGAAGAAAACAGTTTTGATAATGGGATAGGTTTTAGCGTATATGGAGAAATGCATTTTTGTTCTTCCCATAAGCGCAATTTTTGAATTTCTTCTTGCGTTGGCTCAGTTGCTTTTTTGGGAAAAGGATAGTCTTCTGTATTCTGTTTGCTCCAAAGCTTGTATAATTCGATATTCCCCTGAGAGGGCTCATGCTTTAACTCTATAAGCCTTTTCTTGATTGTTTCATTTATTTTTTGACTTTTAATTTGCCCTTTGTAAATTTTGTCCCTTTCTGCCGCACTGTTTTTTAAATCTCTTGCCAATTCCACCCGTATTTCCAGCTCTTCGGAATTGAATTTATATTGTTTCCATAGCGTTTTTACAATTTGCATTGTTTCGTTGGTCAGTTGGGAAACAATCGGATTCCTAAGATTACGTTCCACATACTGTATTTCATGATAATCTTTAATCTGTGGCTTTATGGTTTCGCTAGTATGTTTCCCGTAAATCAAAGAACTGGCAAAGGCATACATTAACCCACCTGTTTCTATAGCATTGGGATTTTGTTCAACGAAGCTAATTACATAGTCTTCTAATTGTTCTACTGGAAAATCATCTATTACTTCACCTGTTTGGATTAAATGGAATGTTTGTTTTATTTTTTCTGGAACACTTGCGGGATTTAATTGCATTAGAGGAAGAATGTTTCTGATTGCTTTCTCGGACAAACTTGCATATTTCCTAGGGAACTTAACATTTTGAGCAAATTTCAAGGCTAATGCTGAAGCGGCTTCATCATCGTTCAATGCCTTTAGCACATTGGATATAGAAGATACTTTAGGGCTTGAAGGGTCATACTCACTGCCGCTGTTTGCATTGTCAAAAATAGCTTTCCATATTTTTTTCACAATGTCTTTGTCCTGCGAATAAAGTAATTCAAAATGGGTACCTAATATTTTTTTAATAGTTATATTCGTGTCACAGCCTTTTAGTTTTGCTTTTAAATTTAATCCATTCAAATATTCCGTTTTGTCATTTTTTAGTCGGACAATCTTTGCGACTTCCGAGAACCCTAATTGTTTTTGGTTTTGTAATTTATTGTAAATCTCCTGTTTCTCATCAGTTGTCAAAAACCTGTCAGTGTATTGATAAACATTTTTTTTCTTTTTCTCGTTCCAAACTTCCTCTTTGGAAGTGATGTACATTTTGTTGATTTGGTCCCAACACCTGAATTCTTGGAATAGCGGATGAGAATTTGCTAAAACCTGTTCTTCTTTTTCGAACTGGCATTTACTGATGAGTTCTGTTTGTGGTTTTAAGGGGCGTTGATAATATATTACCTGATTTTTAACAATGTATTTCAAACCTCCATTAAAAGCTTCTTTTCTTAACTTTTCTTGTGATTCACTTTTTCCGGGAAAAAGATAATCCGAAATATTTTTCAGGGTTTCTTTCGGGCAATTGTTTAGAAATGGATATTGCTTACCTTGGGTTTCCCATATTTTATCAAATTCTTCTTGGTAACGATTGCGAAGAATCACACGATTCCTGATTTTGGTCCATTTATTTTTCTCCAAGTCTTTTATAAATAGCTGGCTTACAAATAATTTTTCATTCTTGAGCGTTTCTTCCGTAGCTTCCATTTGCTTGCGCCAGTTCGTTTTTTGAGGCAAAGCAAATATTACAGATGTTGTTTCGCCTTTTTTATTTCGCTTAATCCTAATTTCAAATTCTTCTTCCTTTCCTATTTTTTCTTCCAAATTCTGCAATTCTGTTTCGCCTACTAATTCTTCTTCATCAAACGTAATTGTTACATTGTATTTGTATAGTTCCTGTCCTTTGTTTACTCCACCTCGGACTTTAAAGATAGTTTCTGATTTTTCTACTTTCGAAATGATTACTTTTTGAGTAAACACTTCATATTTCTTCGCTGTTACTTCTTCATCCGTATCATCTTCATTTTTCTTCTTCTTGGAGTCTTCATCGTTATTTCCTCCTGCGTAGCCTCTCAGTTGATTGAATTGATATAGAATTTTTCCAAAATCTTTGAGCTCTATAATATTGTCAATGGCTCTAGCTCTTAACTGGTAGTGTGCAAAAGAATCCAACTGCATGGTACCTTTTTTTATGGGAAGTAATTCTAGTTCTTGAATCTTATCCTTTGGGGGAATGCCATTTTTAAACTGAAATTGCTCGGGTAACATCCCTAATTCATGAAGAATATAAAGTAGCTTATTCCTGCGTAGTTTATACCTCTTGTTCATTTTACGAATAGTGCGCTTTGTTCTCCGGTCTGCATTTTTGGTTATTCCTACTCCCTTTTCATAGTCTTGTTTATCAGTACCCATAGGAATTATACGGCTTCCCATTCCAAGAATTTCACCTCGCTTGTTTTCGTAATCTTGTTGAATTAACGCCCAACCAATGGAGTTCGTTCCCAAATCAAGTCCTAAGATTTTTTTCATGATTTACAGATTTAATAGTCAAAGTTTATATTCTTGACCGCAACCTATATGCGGTCAGAAATATTATTTGCAAAATAGAAAAAAATATTTAGTTTTGAGAACTCAATAAGAAAGCAAATCACAATAAGGATTATTCCGTTGTGAAAACATTTAAGGCGGGGCAACTCGCCTTTTTTATTTAAAATACTTATACTTGTTGCAGCTGATTACGATTGGCTGGTATGTTAAGCGATAGTGCATTTGCGCTATCGCTTTCCTATTTATTACAATATCTAATTTGCGCCTCCCTAACCAGTATTGTAGATAATCGTTGTGAAAACATTTAGACGGGGTAACTCTCCATCAATCCTCTTCTTCTTCCATGCCGGAAAACATACTGCTCACCAAATCATTGAACACTAACTTACCGTCTTCGGTATCGCGGCTAATTTGAGAGTATTCAGCCAAACCGTGCAACACAAACTCCATCATCATCAAAAGTTCGCTTTTGGGAATACCTGCCAATTGCGTTTTTACCAAGTCGCTTAAACCGTTTACCTGGTGCATGGCTTTTTCATAAGCCTTATCGCTCATATCAGCCTGCAGTTGCAAGAGGTTTCCCTCATTGAACCAGCGAATAATTTCTTCATACGTATTCGCTTTTTTCGATTTCTTTAACTGCTCAGGGTTGGGCAGTAGTTGTGCAAATTTCTTGCGTATGGCCTTACCAATTAAAGCCATAGCCACATTGTTTACACCTTCCAACTCGCCTTCATACACCAGTTCCATTTTCCCGGTAAGCGAGGGCAAAATGCCATAGAAATCGGCCAAACGTGCCGTTGTGGTGGTTTCTCCATTCAACAACATTCTGCGCTCGGCAGTGCTGTATAAATTTTCCAGCGCAGAAATGGTAAGGCGGGCAGAAACACCGCTTTTTTTGTCAATGTATTCACTGTCGCGGGCTTCGAAAGCCACTAATTCAATTAACTCATGTAGCAAAGGAGAAACGGTAACCGCCTTTTGTTGTTCGGTCACATTAGCTTCCTGTTCCGTAATGGCTTTAGATACTTCGAGTGTTTTGGGATAATGTGTTAAAATCTGGCTGTCTATGCGGTCCTTAAGCGGGGTAACAATAGAGCCACGGTTAGTGTAATCCTCAGGGTTGGCTGTAAACACAAACTGAATATCCAGTGGCATACGCAGTTTAAAGCCACGCACCTGAATATCGCCTTCCTGCAAAATATTGAACAAGGCCACTTGTATGCGGGCTTGCAAATCGGGCAACTCGTTAATCACAAAAATGCAGCGGTGCGAGTGCGGTATTAATCCATAATGTATCACCCGCTCATCATTGTAGGGCAATTTGAGTGTAGCGGCTTTAATGGGATCTACATCTCCTATTAAGTCAGCTACAGACACATCGGGTGTAGCCAGTTTTTCCGTAAAACGTTCGTTTCTATGTACCCAGGTTATGGGTGTATCATCTCCTTTTTCAGCCAATACATCACGTGAATATTTTGAGATGGGTGCAAACGGGTCATCGTTAATTTCTGAACCCTCTACCACAGGCATCCACTCGTCCAGCAACTCTACCATTTGGCGGGCCAAGCGGGTTTTAGCCTGCCCGCGCAAGCCAAGTAAAATAATGTTGTGCTGTGATAGTATGGCAGATTGCAGTTGAGGAATAACGGTTTCTTCATAGCCTTGTATGCCTGCAAACAAAGGTGTTTTATTCTTGAGCAGTTGTATGAGGTTATCGCGCATTTCCTGTTTGATGCTGCGCGATGTGTATCCTGATTTTTTCAGTTGGCCAAAAGTGTGTATCTGTGGTGCTGTGTTCATTTATCTGACTGTTTTTTTTCTGTTGCGTATGTAATCTTCAAAAATATATTCACCCAATCCGTTGAGTGAGCTGTAAAACGCTTTGCCGTGGTTGGTTCTGGTAAAATCGCGTACAAACTCCTGCAAGTAGGGGTCGGTAGCAATCATAAATGTAGTAATGCTTACTCCAATGCGTCTGCATTGCGCAGCCATATTCAACGTTTTATTGATAATTTTACGGTCGAGTCCGAAACTATTTTTATAGTAGCCGTTCCCTTCTTTCAGGCAGGTGGGCTTGCCATCGGTAATCATAAAAATCTGTTTGTTGGGGCTTTTTCTTCTGCGCAAAATATCCATAGCCAACTCTAAACCTGCATACGTGTTGGTATGAAAAGGTCCAACTTGCAAATAAGGCAAATCTTTGAGCTCCACAGGCCAGGCATCGTTACCAAAAACAATAATGTCGAGTGTATCTTTGGGGTACTTGGTTTTAATAAGTTCAGCCAGCGCCATGGCTACTTTTTTGGCCGGTGTAATGCGGTCTTCCCCGTACAAAATCATGGAGTGGGAAATATCAATCATCAACACCGTAGAGTTCTGCGTTCTCAGCTCCCGTTCCTGTATTTCGAGGTCCTCTTCTGTTAAGGTAAAATCATCAATGCCGTGGTTTATTTGTGCATTGCGAATTGAATTAGGGAAGTTAATACTATCAGGATGGTCGCCAAACTCAAACTTACGCAAATCGCTGGACAACTCGTCTCCTGAACCGATGTGTGTAGTTTTATGCTGCCCCTTCCCTGCTTTACGCAGTTTTCCAAAAATCTCTTCCAATGATTGCCTGCGAATGGTTTGATCTGTTTTGGCTGTGGGTTGAATGCTGCCACTATCGGTTTCTTTCACATACCCTCTATCCTTGAGATCATCATAAAAGTTGCCCATACCGTAAATATTATCGGTAAGGTGGTGCTGGTGGTCAAGTTCATTCATCCATGAAAGTGCCTCATTCACATCACCATTGGTGTATTGCATCAGCTGCAGAAACAAGTTGAGCAGTTCCTGAAACTTATCGGTGGTTTTAGCCGGATGGTATTTAAAAAACCTGAAGTTGTGCATACGTAACGAAGTTATAACAAACGAAATGGTAAAGGGTTAATTAATTTAGAATATTTTTGCGCCATGAACAAAATATCAGCAACGTTTATCGCTTGTATGCTCATTTGCAGTTTATTTACCCCAACTGTACACGCACAAACGAAACAACTCACCATAGCTTTTTACAATCAGGAGAATTTATTTGATACCATTGACGACCCGCTGACCGAAGACAGTGAATTTCTGCCCGGCTCCAAAGCCCAATGGACCAATGAACGTTACGTGGCCAAACTTAATAACATGAGCCGTGTGATTCGCTCGCTTAACAACGGAGCCGATATTGTTGGTTTGTGTGAAGTAGAGAACAAAAAAACAGTGGATGATTTAGCTCACTATTGTGGCACAGGAGCAAAACAGGAAGCTTACGGTGTAGTACACTTTGACTCACCCGATCCCCGTGGCATTGATGTGGCGTTGATGTACCGCAAATCGGCCTTAACGGTACTTTACGCCTACCCTATCCGTTTTACTTTGCCACACGCAGATTACAACCGCACACGCGATATTCTGTATGTTAAAGGCGAGCTATCCAACAAAAGTGTGGTACACCTTTTTGTAAATCATTTTCCGTCACGTAGAGAGGGTACTGCTGAATCGAGTTACAAAAGGCAATTTGTGGCTGCTGAATTAAGGCAGCGCGTGGACTCGTTACTGAAGAAGGATAAAAATGCACAAATAGTTATTATGGGCGATTTTAATGATGAGCCTGGTGACAGCAGTATGAGTGTGGTGTTAAAAACTGCCTGTACATTAAAAGATGCGGAGAAGACAGGTTTGTATAATGTAATGTGTCCGTTAAAGGGAGCAGGCCTGGGTTCCCACTTGTACCGCAAAGAATGGGGCATGCTCGATCAGATAATCATTTCGAGTGCGCTGTTAACTGATAAAAATAAAATGCAGTATGTTGCAGAATCAGCGGGTATTTTCAAGGAAGAGTGGATGCTGGAACAAAGCGAAAAATACAAGGGACAGCCATTCAGAACTTATGTTGGCAGCAAATATCTGGGTGGTTTTAGTGACCATTTACCTGTGTATATTAAACTTACACTGAAATAACCTGTGACGATAGCTTAACATTTTACTAACACTAAATTAGTATTGTTGCGATTTACACTGCAATACAACCATGATAAAAGAATATAAAGGCATACAGATAAAAGACCGTGAAATCAGCTGGCTCTCGTTTAATGAACGGGTTTTGCAGGAGGCTGATGATGAAAGTGTGCCGTTATTGGAACGACTGAAATTTTTGGCCATATTCTCCTCTAACATGGACGAGTTCTTTCGTGTGCGCGTAGCTTCCCTAAGAAGGTCGCAGAAGGCCAAGCGAAAAGTTATCAGTCCTTTTCGTTTGCACCCCGAAGTAATTTTAGAACTTATCCAGGAAAGAGCGGTGAATCTGCAAGACAAATTCAACCTCATTTATGAAAACATTCGTGAAGATCTGGCCAAAGAAAATGTGTTGATTGTAAACGAAAAAGAACTCACCCCCGACCAACTTGCTGCTGCGCAACAATATTACAAAACGGGCGTTGCACCTTATCTCTTCCCCGTTATACTTGACCCTAAGGCTGAATTTCCTTTTTTGCGGGACAAGTCCATTTACCTCGCTATAAAAATGAGTAAGCAAAATGGTTCGCTTAAACCCAAATATGCCATCATTGAAGTGCCTACTAATGTTATCAACCGTTTTTATATTCTGCCTTCTGATAACAACAAAACCTATATCATTTTATTGGATGATGTTATCCGCATTTCACTGGATAAAATATTTTCCATTTTTGATTACGATACTTACGAGGCTTACACCATCAAACTCACACGCGATGCTGAACTTACCATTGACAATGATTTTGCAGTAAGTTATATTGAAAAAGTTGAGAAGAGTTTGAAAGAAAGGAAAAAAGGAGCACCGGTTCGGTTTGTGTTTGATGAAGAAATGCCAACCGACTTATTGGGCTTTATGATTAACAAACTTAAGCTTACCAAACAAAGCCTTATTCCCGGAGGGCGTTACCACAATTTCAAAGATTTTATGGATTTCCCCAAAGTGGGTAAATCTTATATGAGTTATGAGCCCCTGCCTCAAATAAATGTACTATCGCTTGACAATACACGGGTAATGTTTGATGCCATCAGTAAACGCGATCACATTCTGCATCACCCTTACCAAACATTCGATTATGTTATTCGTATGTTGCGTGAATCAGCTATTGATCCTTTTGTATCAGAAATCAAGATTACATTATACCGTGTAGCCAAACAATCCAACGTGTGCAATGCCTTGATTAATGCAGTGAAAAATGGCAAAAAAGTTACGGTGCTAATGGAACTACAGGCCCGTTTTGATGAAGAGCACAACATTTATTGGGCAAACAAACTTCAGGAAGCCGGTGCAATTGTTCTGTTTGGTAAACCCTCACAAAAAGTACACTGTAAAATATGCTTAATATACCGCAAAGAAAACAACCGCATAGTGAAATATGCACATTTGGGTACCGGCAATTACAACGGTGTAACCTCTCGTTTGTATTGCGACCATGGACTGCTTACCAAAAGCAAACGACTCACCGAGGAAGTGGCTCACATGTTCCACCTCCTCTCCAACCCTGAACACCATTACAAATTCAAATACTTGCTGGTAGCGCCCATCAGCATGAAAAATGAATTCCTTAAATTGGTAGAGAACGAAATTAAACTGGCTAAACACGGAAAACCCGCTTCCATCATTTTAAAAATGAACTCACTGGTTGATGAAGTAATGATTAAAAAACTTTACGATGCCAGCCGTGCCGGAGTGAAAATCCAACTGATTATTCGTGGTGTATGTTGTTTAGTTCCGGGAGTAAAAAAACTGAGTGAAAACGTTGAAGTTATCAGTATCATTGACCGTTATCTGGAACACGCAAGAGTTTATATTTTCGGAAATGAAGGCAAAGAAAAAATGTTTCTCTCCTCAGCCGATTGGATGCAACGTAATTTGAACAACCGCATTGAAGTAGCTTTCCCCATACACGATCGCAGCATTCAGAAACAGATAAAAGACATCATCAACATTCAACTGAAAGATAACTGCAAAGCCCGTATCATTGACAAATCACAAAGCAATCACTACAAAGCACAAGACAACCAAAACCCGATCAGAGCTCAGTATGCCATATACAGCTACATCAAAAGCCTGTCGGTATAAAACATGAGCAACAACAAACATCTGTGGGCCGCTGTTTCTGCCTATACCATCTGGGGTACTTTCCCATTATTTCTTAAACAGCTAACGGGATTTCCCGCTTACACTATTTTATTTTACCGTATACTTTTTGCGAGTTTATTCGGAATAATGATAATAGCATTTTTTATGCGTGACAAGTTGCGCGCTGAATGGCGGCAATGGAAACAGATGGAGAAAAAAACACAGTGGTCGGTAGCAAGGGTTATGCTGGGTGGCGGACTTTTACTCTCCGTCAATTGGCTCTTGTACATTTATGTGGTTAACAACATTAACATCCAATCGGCCTCTTTCGCCTACATGTTGTGCCCTATTATCACCGCCTTATTGGGAGCACTTATTCTCAAAGAAAAACTGCTCAAGCACCATTGGTTAGCCATAGTGCTGGGATTATTGAGCTGTGTACTACTCAGCATTATTGAACCAAGCAACACATTATTCAGTTTAACCATTGCTTGCTCTTATGCTTTTTACCTCATCATACAAAAGTATGCTGCGGGAGTAAACCGTGTTATTTTACTTACCGGACAAATGAGTTTATCTATTCTGGTCATTGCAATCACCTTCTGGCTGGCGCACATTGAAACACCTCCGCACCCTTTTGTATTAAGTATGACCGCCATCATGGCCTTAGTGTTTACCATGCTACCGTTACTGCTCAACCTCTTTTCCCTCCAGGGCTTATCATCCGGTACTGTCGGCTTTTTAATGTACATCAACCCGCTGATGAACTTTATTGTAGCCTTTGTATTCTTCCGGGAAAAAAGCACACCTGTTCATCTGGCAGCCTACGCCATTGTACTGATAGCCATTTTATTCTACAACAAAGAACGCCTCAATAATCTTTTGTCTCCCAAGCCTGAATAACTTACCTTTGCACTGCAAAACAGGCTACCGCAGGTATGAAAATACGTGAGGAAAGTCCGGGCAACACAGAGCACCATACTTCCTAACGGGAAGGATTTTGCAGCGATGCAAAAGCCAGCAAGTGCCACAGAAAACAAACCGCCATGCAGCAATGCGTGGTAAGGGTGAAAAGGTGGGGTAAGAGCCCACCGCTTCGTTGGCGACAACGGAGGCAGGGTAAACCTTATGGGTTGAAAGGTCAAATAAATTCTGAGTATGGAGTTGCTCGCTCCTGTGGCTGTTTCGGCAGCTCCTCAGAAAGGGTAGACTGATAGAACCCTGTAGTGATGCAGGGTCCAGATAAATGGTAGCTATACCCGCTTACAAGCGGATGAAACAGAACCCGGCTTATCGTTTTGCAACAAGATAAAGGGGGCCTCGTGCCCCCTTTTCCATTTCCTTATCGTGAAATCGCAATGAAATGCCCTGAAGAAAAAATGGTGCTGTCTTAATTTCAAGAATTGCCGCACACTTTTTATGACAGTTCATAAGCTCCTTTTTGTCATAAAAATGCTTTGACATTTCCATGACATTTGATTCGATTGCACAATTGCTTTCAGCCTCAACTACATAAGTTGCAACACATCAAACAGAGCAAAAATATTTTAACTTTTTTCGCAGGGCAAGCAACTATTTTCACGGTTTTTGCGTTTAACGTTACAGGTTAGGTTTTAGTTTGGTTTCCGAAGGCCCCTTGCAGTTATGCGGGGGCTTTTGGCTTTTTATATACTTTTGATGAACCTGACTTTTCAACGAACACCCTGAATCGAGAGGGCTGAGCGCAGATGTGTATAATATGTTGGATAATTACCTGTCTATTATTTTGGAGAAGCGCTAGTATTTTAAATCTTTGCTATCTAAATATTACAACATTATGCCACGTGTACTGATTATAGATGATGAAAAAAGTATCCGGAATACGCTCAAGGAAATTCTGGAATACGAAGGCTACTCCGTTGATGAGGCTGCTGATGGCCATGCCGGATTGGAAAAACTGAATGACGAATCGTACGATGTGGTGTTGTGTGATATCAAAATGCCCAAAATGGACGGATTGGAAGTGTTAAGTAAAGCACAGGAAGTTTGTCCTGATACTCCGTTTGTGATGATTAGCGGCCACGGCACCCTCGAAACTGCAGTTGAGGCCACCAAAAAAGGAGCATATGATTTTATCTCTAAACCACCGGACCTGAATCGCTTGCTGATTACCCTGCGAAATGCCATTGACAAAAGTTCACTGGTTATTGAAACCAAGGTACTGAAACGTAAAGTTACCAAAACCAGAGAGATTATAGGTGATTCTCCGGCCATACAAAAAATTATTGAAACCATTGAGAAAGTAGCCCCTACAGATGCGCGTGTGATGATTACCGGTGAAAACGGAACCGGAAAAGAACTGGTAGCCCGTTGGATTCACGAAAAAAGCAATCGCAACAAAAGTCCTTTAATTGAAGTGAATTGCGCTGCCATTCCATCAGAACTCATCGAAAGTGAATTATTTGGTCATGAGAAAGGTTCTTTTACTTCAGCCATTAAACAACGTATAGGAAAATTTGAACAGGCACACGGAGGAACTTTGTTTCTGGATGAAATTGGCGATATGAGCCTTTCCGCACAGGCTAAAGTACTTCGTGCATTGCAGGAAAATAAAATTACCCGTGTGGGTGGTGACAAAGACATAGAAGTAAATGTACGTGTGATTGCTGCGACTAATAAAGACTTGTTACAGGAAATTGAACGGGGTAACTTCCGTATGGACCTTTACCACCGCTTGAGTGTGATTCTCATTCACCTGCCCTCCCTCAATGAGCGCGATGATGATATTCCGTTGCTGGCAGAAAAGTTCCTGAAAGAAATTTGTGAAGATGGAGGTATTCCTAAAAAAACATTTACTCCCGGAGCGTTGCAAGAGTTGAAAAAAATCAACTGGTCGGGCAACATACGCGAACTTCGAAATGTTGTAGAACGACTGATAATACTGGCAGCTAACAAGATTACCGAAGAAGATGTATTGAGCTATTCCAACCCTAAATCAAAAAATGCCAGTTCGCAAAGTGTGTATGAACGTTTTGATCGCTTGCAGGAGTTTAAAGATCATGTGGAACGTATTTTCATTGAAGAAAAACTCAAGAAGAACGGTTGGAACGTTGCTAAAACAGCTATCGAAATCGACATTCAGCGCAGTCACTTATACAACAAAATAGATAAGTACAGCCTCAAACGCTCTGAGTTAAATTAGGTGTGACCACTACCGGAACAGATATAACTGTTGCTGCTGATTTACTGAGACAGGGTAAACTGGTTGCTATTCCTACTGAAACGGTATACGGACTTGCAGCAAATGCCCTCGATGCGGGTGCTGTGACTAAAATTTTCATAGCCAAAAACAGGCCTCAATTCAATCCTTTGATTGTGCATTGTGCCACGGCTGAGCAAGCTTTTTCGTTTGCGCAAAACATTCCGGAAGAAGCCAGAGAGATTGCCGAAAAATACTGGCCTGGCCCACTTACACTTATTCTTCGAAAAAAAGATATTATCCCTGACATTGTTACTGCCGGACATGAATGGGTTGGTTTGCGCGTACCACAGCATCCGATTACGCTTGAACTACTGAGTACAATTAATTTTCCTTTGGCTGCTCCGAGTGCCAACCCATCGGGATACGTGAGTCCAACAACAGCTGAACATGTAGCAGAAGGATTAAACGGAAAAATAGATTACATACTGAATGGCGGGCCATGTAAAGTAGGTGTGGAATCCACCATCATTTCATTTTCGACAAATCCACCCACATTACTCCGACATGGGGGCATTCCGCTGGAAAAAATTAAAACTGTTATCCCTGAGCTACAAATTTCACAACAAGAGCAGGAAGATGCGCCTATATCCCCCGGACAACTGGCATCTCATTATGCACCCGGCAAAAAAGTATATTTGGGTAATGTACACGAGTTGGCCAACAAGTTTTCCGGTCAGAACATCGGTAGTATTTCGTTGAATACTTTACTCCCTGAAATCCCCGAAGAGCATCAAATACTTTTGTCAGAATCAGGTTCACTTGAAGAAGCTGCACAGCACATCTTTGCCGCATTACGCAAGTTAGATGTCCTACCTGTTGACTTGATAATCGCTGAATTAATGCCCGATGAAGGATTAGGAAGAGCCATTAATGACCGTTTGCGCAGAGCTGCTGTTTAGTTTACTGCACAACTTACAAATTCTCCACAAACCCCTTCTAAATCAAAATAATATTTCTATTTTTGTAAAATGAATAAAATAACTGCCTGTTTATTTTCTTTTTCACTCTTGCTTAGTGCAGGGTGTTCTCAGGTCATGGCGGATAATACTGTAGAAGAATCAACTTACACCGTTGCCGGAGATTTTGACATTCAACTAAAACTTTATCCCAATCCCTTTAAAAATACGCTTGAAATTGACCTGAACAATAACGGTTCTGTTCACAGTGTAGAAATCCGCTTTGTAAATCTTATAGGCAAAGAAATGGATAGTAAGTTCAACCTGCCTGTTAACAGCATGTCTGAACACTTTGAGTTAGATGTAAAACCCTTGCCTGCCGGAGTTTACTTTATGGAAGTAACTGCTAAAAGTGCCAACGGAAGCGTACAGAAATTCACCCGTAAAGTAACCAAACTCTAGGCCCCGCCTCTTCCGATAAATTTGCTATAAAATGAGTTGCGAAAGCGCTACTTTTGCAGCTACATGAAGTACATCCGCAACTTTTGCATTATAGCCCACATTGACCACGGTAAAAGCACCTTAGCCGACCGTTTACTTGAATACACCAATACCGTAAGCAAACGTGATTTGCAAGCTCAAATATTGGATGATATGGATTTGGAACGCGAACGTGGTATCACCATAAAAAGCCATGCCATCCAAATGGATTATGTTTTGGACGGGCAGGCATACACTTTAAACCTGATTGACACCCCCGGACACGTTGACTTTTCTTATGAAGTTTCCCGCTCTATTGCTGCCTGCGAAGGCGCTTTACTTATTGTAGACTCATCACAGGGAATTGAAGCACAAACCATCTCCAACCTTTACCTGGCCATTGATCAGGGCCTGGAAATAATTCCTGTACTTAATAAAATTGATTTGCCCAGCTCAATGCCCGAAGAGGTAAGCGACCAGATTGTTGACCTTATCGGATGCAAAAGAGAAGATATTTTACGGGCCAGCGGAAAAACAGGAGAAGGTGTGCATGAAATTTTACGTGCCATTGTAGAGCGCGTTCCTGCCCCTAAAGGCAATCCTGACGGACCTTTAAAGGCCCTTATATTTGATTCCATGTATGATTCCTTCAGAGGAATTATAGCTTACTTCCGCATATTTGACGGAAGAGTTAACAAAAATGACTCGGTCAAATTTATGGCCACAGAGAAAACATACTTTGCCGATGAAGTTGGAATTTTACGTATAGCCAAAGAAGTACGTAAAACCATTGAAGCCGGTGACGTAGGTTACATCATTACCGGAATAAAAGAAGCCAAAGAAGTAAAAGTAGGTGATACACTTACCCATCCGGCTAATCCTTGCGCAGAAGCCATTAAAGGATTTGAAGATGTGAAGCCGATGGTATTTGCCGGTATTTATCCGGTAGAAACAGACGATTTTGAAGAACTGCGAGAGTCCATGCTGAAACTTCAGCTAAATGATGCCTCGCTTACTTTCGAACCTGAAACATCAGCTGCATTAGGTTTTGGTTTTCGTTGTGGTTTCCTTGGTATGTTACATATGGAAATTATTCAGGAACGATTGGAGCGTGAGTTTGGAATGACCGTAATTACTACTGTTCCCAACGTATCTTACCATTGCTACAACAGAAAAGGAGAAATGACTGTGGTAAACAACCCGTCAGAACTACCCGACCCCAGCCACATCGAACGCACTGAAGAACCTTACATTTCAGCTCAAATTATAACCCGTACAGATTACATCGGGCCTATTATGTCGCTTTGTTTGAATAAACGCGGCATACTTAAAAATCAAACATACATAACAGCCGACCGCGTTGAAATGAACTTCGAAATGCCGTTGGCTGAAGTAGTGTTCGATTTCTTCGATAAACTAAAATCAGTATCTCGCGGTTATGCCTCATTTGATTACCATCCTATCGGTTACCGCGGATCAGATTTAGTAAAACTCGACATTATGCTAAATAAAGATGTGGTAGATGCTTTATCTGCTATCATTCACCGTGAACGTGCGTACGATTGGGGAAAACGTATTTGTGAAAAACTGAAGGAATTAATACCAAGACACCAGTTTGAAATACCCATACAGGCTTCCATAGGAGCAAAAATTATTGCGCGTGAAACCATCAAAGCTATCCGAAAAGACGTTACCGCAAAATGTTACGGAGGAGATATTTCACGTAAAAGAAAACTGCTCGAGCGTCAGAAAGAAGGTAAAAAACGGATGAGACTTGTAGGAAGCGTAGAAATACCGCAATCGGCATTTATGGCTGTATTAAAGTTAGATTAAACCCAACAACACGGTCCGATTTACGGACTTAAAATTCATACCACTATGCAAATACTCAACGGAAACGAAGTAGCCAAAACACTTAAACAAGAAATAGCGAAAGAAGTAAGTGCGCTTAAAAATAGCGGAAAGAAAGTGCCGCATCTGGCAGCTGTATTAGTGGGCAATGATGGGGCCAGTATGACCTATGTAGGTGCGAAGGAAAAGGATTGTAAAGAAGTGGGCTTTGATTCCACTGTGTTGAGATTTTCTCCTGAAACTACGGAAGATGATTTGCTCAAAGTTATTCATGACCTGAATACCAATCCTGATATTGACGGATTCATTGTTCAACTTCCTTTACCAAAGCATATCAACGAAAAAAGAATAACCGAGTCTATTGATTACAAAAAGGATGTAGACGGTTTTCATCCCATGAATGTGGGACTTATGTTTAAAGGACTACCCTGCTTTTTACCTGCTACTCCATTTGGTATTGTTAAATTATTGGAGCATTATAAAATTGAAACGAACGGAAAACACTGCGTAGTTATAGGAAGAAGTGATATTGTAGGAAAACCAATGAGCGCCCTGATGCTGCAAAAGAACTGCACAGTTACCGTTTGCCACAGCCGCACGGTAGACATAGAAAAGCACATTCAGCAAGCTGATATTATTATTGCTGCTGTAGGTATTCCCGAGTACCTGAAAGCAAACATGATGAAAGAAGGAGCTGTGGTAGTTGATGTAGGAATAACCCGTGTTGATGACCCGGCTTCACCTAAAGGATACGTTTTGAAAGGAGATGTGGCATATGAAGAATGTGCCGCTAAGGCTTCATGGATTACTCCTGTTCCCGGTGGTGTTGGTCCAATGACACGTGTCGGGTTATTGCTCAACACCCTAAATGCGGTTAAGCTCAGGTAAGCATTTTCTTACTTATTTAATCATAACTAACCGGTGTCAACCACCAAGTCACAAACCGAAAACATTCACTTCTCATTGCCTGTAATGGAACATTTCTACACCATACAGGGAGAAGGGTATTACAGCGGACAAGCTGCGTATTTCATTCGTTTGGCCGGATGTGATGTGGGTTGCGTATGGTGTGATGTAAAAGAAAGCTGGGATGCTTCCATACATCCAAAATATTCGGTTGATGAAATGGTGAAATGGGTGACCGATTCAAAAGCTACCATTGCTGTGATAACTGGAGGCGAGCCTTTGCTGCATCAGCTGGATGAACTCACAACAGCATTACAAGCAAAAGGTATACGTACGCATATAGAAACATCTGCCTCGTCACCACTAAGTGGTAAGTGGGACTGGATATGCGTATCTCCCAAAAAATTTAAGCATCCCTTGAATGAAGTTACCTTTACTGCTCATGAGTTGAAGGTAGTGGTATTTAACAAATCAGATTTGGAGTGGGCCGAGCAGCATGCACAACATGTAAATAAAAACTGTCGTTTATATCTTCAACCGGAATGGGATAAAAAAGAGACTGTGCTACCTTTGATTATTGACTACGTGAAACAACATCCGCAGTGGACCATCTCCATTCAAACCCATAAGTACATTAACATTCCTTAGCTATTTATGGCTTAACAATTGCAAAACAGCATACCATGAAACAAATCCTCAGCCTCTTTATCTTACTTTTCTCATTAGCACTCCTTAGCCAAGCCCAACCGCTACCTGACGGAACCAGCAAATCAAAAAAGGCTCAAAAATATTTTGATGAGGCTCTGAATCATTATGCCATGCGCGATTATGCTCAGGCAGAACAAATCATTACCAAAGCACTTAAAGCTGATCCCGACTTTATAGATGCCTTGTTACTTCAAGCAGATTTGAGGAGCGCAGCCGGTGATGCGGAAAGATCCATCAGCCTGTATGAAAGAATCATTCAACTGGAACCCCGGTTTTATGTTGCGTACTATTCTTTGGGGTTGGAAGCTTACCGTGCTGCCCAATATGAAAAAGCACTTCAGGCATTAAAAGGGTTTATGGAGTTTCGCGGGTTGAAACCTTCGCAAGTGAACCAGTCAAGATTCATTATGGACAATTGCCAGTTTGCTATTCGTGCCATGAAAAATCCTGTTCCTTTTAACCCTATTAATCTTGACTCCAACATCAACACGGCAAGAGACGAATATTTTCCCGGAATTACTGCCGATGAACAAACCATTATTTTCACCCGCTTACTGGTAAAAGGCGGAGATGCCAACTCCAACAAAAAAAATACCTCCAATCCTTACATGCTCAACGAAGATTTTTACATGAGCAAAAAGAACAAAGCACAAAACTGGTTTCCCGCATTTAACATCGGAGAGCCGGTAAATACAACCGAAAACGAAGGTGCCGTAACCATCTCGGCTGACGGGCAATACTTGTTTTTTACGGGCTGTAACCGTGAAGGCGGCTATGGAAGCTGTGATATTTATTTCTCTTATCTTGACGGTGACACCTGGACACAACCGCGTAACATAGGTGCACCCATCAACACAAACAACTGGGAATCTCAACCGTCCTTATCGTATGACGGCAAAACGCTTTATTTTGCCAGCAACCGTCCTGGTGGTCATGGTGATATGGACTTATGGATGAGTAAACTTGAAAACGGTAAGTGGGGTACACCTGTTAACCTGGGAGATAAAATAAACACCGCACAATCTGAACAGTCTCCTTACATTCATAAAGATGATCAAACACTCTACTTCTCTTCCAACGGACACATAGGCATGGGAGATTTGGATTTGTTTATGGCCAGCAAACAAGCTGACGGAACATGGTCCTATCCAAAAAACTTAGGCTACCCCATTAACTCCAATGATGATGAACTGGCTTTAACACTTTCAGGTAATGGAATTGATGCCTACTATGCCTCAGAGATGAAAGGCGGTAAAGGGGGACTTGACATTTACAAATTTGAATTACCAATCTCAGCCAGGCCGCAGGGAATAAGTTATGTGAAAGGCAATATCTACGATGCCGATAACAAAAGGAAACTACGCGCAAAAGTTGAACTGATTGATTTGGCCACAGGCAAACCCTTAGTAGAAACATATGCCAACCGCAAAACCGGTGAGTTTCTGGTGTGCCTTCCGGCTAATAAAAATTATGCATTGAACGTAGCTCATGAAGGATACCTTTTTCATTCAGAAAACTTCTCCCTGATTAATTCACCTGCCTCACAACCGTTTCTGTTAGATGTACCGTTAAAGCCCATTAAAGCAGGGCAAACTGTGGTGTTAAAAAATGTGTTTTTTGATACCGACAAATTTGATTTGAAAGAAGAATCCAAAGCCGAACTCAATAAACTGGTTAGTTTGCTTCAAAGTAATCCGCTTACTAAGATTGAAATCAGTGGTCATACCGATAATCAGGGAAACAAGGCGAAAAACATTGCCCTGTCGCAAAACAGAGCAAAAGCCGTAATGGATTTTCTGATTAGTAAAGGCATAGCCAAAGAAAGGCTAACAGCCAAAGGATATGCTGACGAACAACCCATAGCCTCCAATAACGATGAAGCCGGAAGAGCGTTGAACAGAAGAACAGAATTTAAGATTGTAAATTAAAACAGTTCTATAATCCTTTCTACCGGCCTGCCGATGATGGCCTTGCCATCTTTTACCACAATTGGGCGTTCTATCAAAACCGGATGAGTTGAGAGTATTTCCAACCATTCTTCCTGAGTGTAAAACTTGCCTTCAAACTTTTCTACATACAAAGATTCCTTCTTCCTCACCAGTTGTTCTGCCTCTATTCCCAAATAGTCAATTAATCCTTTCAACTCCGCAGGAGATGGCGGATTTAAGAGGTAGTTGACTGCTTCATAACGTTCTCCTTTTTCATCTAACAACTCCATGGCACTTTTGCACTTACTGCAATCAGGATTATAGTATATCTTCAACATGGGAGTAATTATATTTTAAGGTGCTCATGGTTGTCGTATTTCTTCCACAAGTAGAATTCACGGGTAAAATTTATGTATTCCTCTGTAGGTGTTGTGTCGCTTTTGTACATGAGTAAACTTTTTCTGACCAATGGCTGAACCTGCTGTGCCCAACACATCAATAACCTGTTGGGAGGCGCCCCTTCCCTGCCGGTTACTTCCATTATTTCATGGAGATATAATCCCGCCTGCTCACAAAGTTCCATGAGTTCTTGCGCTTCAATCACCGATAAAACTACATAAAACTTTCCATCGGTAGAGAGCAATTGTTGCACACCTTTCACCAGTTCGTTAAAGGGTAAAAAATCAGCGAAACGAGCCTGGGCTCTTTGTGCAGCGGGATGCTGCCGGTTATTCCCTTTTGTTTTGTTGGCTGATTTATAAAACGGAGGATTGCAAACTATCAATTGGTATTTACTATCCGATAGCGAATGAAATTCCTGAAAGGATTGACAAACAGAGGTAAGTCGGTTATGCCACAATGAACGGGCAAAATTATCTGCGGCCTGGTTTGCTGCATCACTATCCACCTCTAAGGCTTCAATCATGGTCTCCGGAAATTTCTGAGCAACCATTAAGCTAAGCAAGCCTGTACCCGTGCCTATATCCAGCACATTACTTACACTCAGCTTATCATCCACAAAACAACCTAACAATACTCCGTCAGTGCCCACTTTCATAGCACACCTATCCTGTTTTATACTGAATTGTTTAAAGTGAAAAGGCTTACTCATTTTATTGCTATGTAACCTGAATGTATTTATAAAAATAAAGCCCCGACAATTGCTTATCGGGGCTTTACAATATGAGAAAAAATTATTCTTTTATGATTTTTCTGATTAGCTGATCTCCTGCTGCTGTTTGCACAGTGATAAAATAAATACCGGTTTTTACTGTCTCTAATCCCACACTGTTCAATCCTTGTTTTAATGTACCCTGTACTATCTCTTTTCCTGTGACATCAGTTAAAATATAACTTCCTGTGTTAGCACGCAATAATTCAATAAATAATAGATTAGTTGCAGGCACAGGATATACCATTACCTGATCTGTATTATCAAAGCCTTTTATACCTGTAACTGCATAAAACATGTTGGTCGATGAATTCGAACAACCCTGTGGGCTGGTAACAGTTACCTTGTAATTTCCTGATTGCTTAATCTTAACTTTTTGCAATGTATCGTTTGGAAGTAGAGTATTATTCAAGTACCATTTATATGACATCCCGGCCACAGCAGAAAGAGAGTCTCCCGTTCTTGTTACTGCAATAGATGGCTGACTTAAAACGGTTATTGGCTTAGTGATGGTATTGGAGCACCCTTGGGCACTTGTCACCTGTAATGTAATGTTATGATTGCCTTCGGTAAATACTTTAGAGGCGTTTGCTGCATTAACGAAACTTCCGTCAGGAAACGACCATTTATAAAATACTACAGGAGAGGTTTGGCTGGTAAAAGAGATAGCCGTTCCCGCACAGAATCCTGTGCTTGTAAAATCAACTGATGGAATCTTATAGACATAATACACATGACTGATTGAATCATTCCATTGGGCACTATCGCTTGTATAATTTATCCAAAAACGAATGGTATTTAAACTGCCTTGATTTAAAGTGAGGCCCGGCAAGTTAACCAAAGCTGTATCGTTAAAATTTAAAGAATCTTTTTTAAATCCGTGAACGAGAGTTTGTGGTGAACCTCCGTTAATGCTGTAATAGATATTTACAGAATCATTTTTGTAAACCTTATAGAACAGGCTGTTGTTCCTTAACCTTACTTTAGGAGTAACAGTGGTATTGCAACCATACCCGGAAAGCAATACTGAATCTATTTTGACATCTTTAAACGAATTAATTTCATAAGACCCTATGTCCGTTTTAGGATTAGTTCTTGGAGAACCATTTATATCCAATGGAACTGCTGTCACAGTGTCTGCTGTATTATTGAGCAAAGGATTCGTAGGAGTTAAATCAAAAAAAGAAACGTATTTAGGGTTAATAAAACGTGAATCCTTATCATAATTCTGAACATTTTTCCAGGCTGAATATGTTTTATATGAATTACCACCCACGCCACCTCGAAAAGTTGATAATGTGGAGTCAATAACTGAATAGTTATTATTGCGATACAATTTAATTGTACTATTAACAACATGAAGTACAAGATTTTTACCTTGTGCCGCGCTCAAATTATTATTAATGATACTAAAAGAATCGCAATTATAATACAAGGCCGGATTGCCTATAATATTATTATGGATCAAATTACCATCTGTATAACCACTTATATCTACTGCTGCATCATACTTTGTGTCTGGTGTTGCTGTTGAAGGCCTAATATAATTATTTGTTATATTGTTGTTAAAAATATTACACTTCTGGAAATGGTATACTTCAATCCCCCTAACTCTCCCAAATTTCGAAGCCGTTGATCCCGATATCACTATCGAATTGGATATTATATTCAAACCAGTAGGCGTAGCGTAAGCACCAGGTGGTGCAAATCCCAAAGCAGTTGAAAATAAGTTACTTAATCCAAGATTATCATTAAGTAAGATGATATTTTTTTCTATTGTTATATTCTTTACTTTGCTATTGGTTCGAAAGGTAATCCCATCTGCTGTTAATAGAAACGTATTACCCGATATAAGAATATCTTGACCCCCAAGTGCGTAAAATCCACAATACATTCTTTCAAATCTGTTTCCTACTAATGACGAATTCGTTAAGTAATTAAAAGACATTGGGGCACGACTAAAGCCATCAGTATAATTAGTTCTATTCTGATAATAATAATTCTCGTTTCCTATTCCAATAAATATGTTACCTATAAAGTGAATCGAAACTAATTTATACCGATCAGAAGTTGTGTTTGAATAAACGAGTCGTTCGTGGTTAGCTTCCTTAAAAGTTAGGTTTTTAAAGGTAATATACCAAACACTATCTAAATACATCAAACTATCGTCTGCAGTAATGATAACATTTGATGCAATACCGTTTTCAGATTCAAAAACAATATTGTTAATTAAAGAACTACCCTTTATAAATCTAAGACGCAATCTTGAGTTGTATGTTCCTTCTCTTATTTTCAGAACCACTTTACCGACCACCTTGTATTTATTAAGTGAATCTATAGCTGCTCTAGGACTAATAAAATCAGGATTAACCCCACCTATGGTATATATACCTTTATAACAATTCTCTTTCACAAACTGTAAATTAACCGAATCCTTCCCTTTACAGCCAATGGAGTCTGCAAACGTGAGTACATACGCACCGGGATTACCAATTATAATCTGTAAAGTTGTTTTACCATTAGACCAGCTATAGCTATTAAATCCTGAAGGGCCGGTTAATGTTATGCTGTCTGATGAACAAAGTGGGTTTGCATACCCACTTACTGTTATTTTTTTTGTGCCATAAGGGTTGGTTACGGTAACACTTCCCTTTCTTGGACAACTTTTGTTATCTGTAGCGGTCACAGTATATAAACTGGGCTGTTTGGCAACAATTTGAGTACCCGTTGCGTTTGTAGACCAAACGAAACCCGTATAGCCACTATCAAAAGCAATTAGCTGTACTGAATCGCCAAGGCAAATACTTGTACCATTCGGTGTGCTGATAAAAATAGGTAGAGTATCTCTTACAATTACTCTGCTTATGTTTTTTGTACACCCCCCTTTTGATATGGCTACCGAGAAAGTCCCAAATTGCGTAGTCTTAATAGACTGAGAGGTTGCACTATTACTCCATAAATAAGTGTATCCGGTACCGGAATGTGAAGCCGTCAATTCAACTGTATCAACGGGGCATTTTAATAAACTTCCCTGCGTAACAGAAACAGATGCACTGAAATTTGTCCCAACATTGATATAATTCGTTTTTGTCAATGTATTGTTGCCCAAAGAATTCGAAACTGTAAGGGTAACACTGTATACCCCGGCTGAGTTATAGGTTACCGTTGGGCTTGACGATGTTGATGAGGAGGGAGTGCCTCCTGGAAAGCTCCAAGAATAACTTGTAACTCCGGAACTGGAGGAATAAAAACTTACATCCGATCCTGCACATATAGATGTAGGGCTGCCGGAAAAAGAAGCAACTGGTACAGACTGCATTGTAAATGACCTTGAGAAGGTATATGCGCTATAACTTGAACCATAATTTGACCGCATTCTCCAATAATACGTTACTCCGGCAGACAGCCCTGAGGATCTTATATATTGTGGATCCCATACTGTAACTGTAGAAAGGTTACTTGTAAACGAAGGATTAGTTGCAATTTGAAAATCATAGTTATTTGCGTTTGGATCTGCAATCCACTTAAAAGTAACAGGAGCAATTAAACCACTAGCGCCATCAGAAGGGCTGGTTAAAGTGGGTTGGGCTATTGCTATAAAAGCAAAGAAGAAGTTAAAAAACAGTAGATAAGAATACTTTTTCATGTGATAAAATTTAAAATGTCAAAACTAAGTGCTTAACAAATATATGCTTACAACCACAAACCCCCAAAACAAAAAATGGTATTTAGAATGTGAGCCGTAGCCCATCTATCTAACTATCAAGAATGATGATAAGGCTCACCTTTGATAATAGTGTACGCTCTGTATAACTGTTCTAGAAAAATCACCCTGATAATCTGGTGCGAAAAGGTCATTTTGGAAAGCGACAATTTTGCTTGTGCGCGCTGGTAAACAGCATCAGAGAAACCATACGCTCCACCTATTACAAATACAATGGATTTTGTTTGCAGTTGCCACTTTTCCAGTTGAGCAGCAAACTGAACAGAGTTGAATTCTTTGCCTTTATCGTCTAGTAAAATCAGAAAATCAGCGGCTGATAATTTACGAAGTATGTGCTCTCCTTCTTTTTGTTTTACCTGTTCTGCAGTAACGGAGGATGTCTTTTTAACAGCTTCCACCGTGTGCAAGGTAAATGACGTATAATGAATCAACCTTTCGGCATACTCCGTTATACCTTTCTCAATAAAAGGAAAAGTGGTTTTACCTGTAACCAGTAAAGTTACCTTCACAACAACGCTTATTCAGCCGGAGTATCTTTCTTTTTCCTCGGCTCTTTCTTTTTGCCGATAACAATTTTGAGTTGCTCTTCTCCTTCTTTGTAATCTACATCGATGGTATCACCTTCAGCAATCTCTGCCTTCAACATCTCCTCTGCAATAGGGTCCTCGAGGTACTTCTGAATGGCTCTGTTAAGCGGGCGAGCACCAAAATCAGGATCAAATCCTTTATCAGCCAGAAACACTTTAGCCTCAGTAGTCATTTTGAATTTGTATCCCATTTGCTCTATGCGTACAATCAACGTTTGCAAAGAAATATCAGCTATGGCGAGAATGTCTTCTTTGTTCAGAGAATTGAATATAATCACATCGTCAATGCGGTTCAAAAACTCAGGTGAGAAGAAACGTTTTAAGGCTGTTTCTATCACGCTTTTCGAATGACCATCCTCACCGTCTTTTTTACTCTGTGTACCGAAACCAACACCACCACCAAATTCTTTTAACTGGCGTGAGCCAATATTCGATGTCATAATGATGACTGTGTTTCTGAAATCAACTTTGCGTCCGAGGCTATCGGTCATAAAGCCTTCGTCCAATGCCTGAAGCATGAGGTTAAATACATCCGGGTGAGCTTTCTCTACTTCATCCAACAGAATAACGGAATAGGGTTTTCTGCGTATTTTTTCGGTAAGCTGTCCGCCCTCTTCATAACCCACATAGCCCGGAGGCGCTCCAACCAATCTGGATACTGCAAATTTCTCCATGTATTCGCTCATGTCAATGCGTACCAAGGCATCGTCACTATCAAACAAATAACGGGCAAGTACTTTGGCCAGTTCTGTTTTACCAACACCTGTTGGCCCGAGGAATATGAAAGACCCAATCGGGCGGTTAGGGTTTTTTAATCCTGCGCGTGTACGTTGGATGGCTTTAGCCAGTTTCTCCAGTGCTTTATCCTGACCGATTACACTACCTTTCAAATCATTGAACATGTTGAGTAAACGGGTACCCTCACTTTGTGCAATACGTTTGGTAGGAACCCCGGTAATCATGGCCACTACATCGGCCACATCATCTACTGATACGACAAAACGTTGCGACTTGGTATCTTCTTCCCACTTCGATTTTTCTGTCTCCAGTTGTTCGAGCAGGTGTTTTTCTTTATCACGAAGTTTAGCCGCCTCTTCATACTTCTGGCTTTTCACAACGCGATTTTTCTCAATCTTAATGTCCTCAATCATTTTCTCTAATTCGAGAATATTTTGCGGAACATGAATATTGCTGATGTGAACACGCGCACCTGCTTCATCTAAAACATCAATGGCTTTATCCGGCAGGTAACGATCAGTCATGTAGCGATTACTCAACTTCACACATGCCTCAATAGCTTCATCTGTGTAAGTTACCGAGTGGTGATCTTCGTATTTTTCTTTGATATTTTTAAGAATCTCTACTGTTTCTTCAGGCGAGGTAGGATCTACCATTACCGGCTGGAAACGCCTTTCCAATGCTCCGTCTTTTTCAATGTACTGACGGTACTCATCTAATGTGGTGGCACCTATACATTGAATTTCACCGCGAGCCAAAGCAGGTTTAAACATGTTGGAAGCATCCAGAGAACCGGAAGCTCCACCTGCACCTACAATGGTATGTAACTCATCAATGAACAAAATCACATCGGGTGATTTTTCCAACTCATTCATTACAGCTTTCATGCGCTCTTCAAACTGGCCGCGGTATTTGGTGCCTGCCACTAAAGAAGCCAGATCCAACATTACTACGCGTTTGTTAAACAACACACGCGACACTTTTCGTTGTACAATGCGTAAGGCCAATCCCTCTGCAATGGCTGTTTTACCCACACCGGGTTCACCAATCAAAATGGGGTTATTTTTCTTTCTGCGCGAAAGAATTTGTGACACGCGTTCAATTTCTTTTTCCCGACCAACAATTGGATCCAAACGTCCTTCTTCGGCAGCTTTAGTCAAATCACGACCAAAATTATCGAGTACGGGAGTTTTAGATTTGGAATCTCCGGGTTTTCTTGACTCCGGTTTGCGCTCTTCAGGTGTATAAAACTCTCCCGGTGTTTCCGGTGGAAGTTCAGACTTCACATCAGGAAGATTATTTTCCAGAGCTGCTTTAAACACATCGTAGGTTACGGCAAACTGGGTTAAAATCTGAGAAGCTATATTATCTTCATCTCTTAATACAGAGAGCAATAAATGTTCAGTTCCGATAATGTCTGTTTTGAATATTTTTGCCTCCAGATAAGTGATTTTCAAAACTTTCTCGGCCTGCTTGGTCAGGGGGATATTAACCAGATTACTGGTGTTGCCTGTTCCTGTGTTTTTAATGGTATCCTCAATCACCTTTTTCAGGCGAACGGTATCAACATCCAGTGCCTTTAATGTTTTGATGGCTTTACCATCTCCTTCACGAATGAGCCCTAACAGCAGATGCTCAACACCAATATAATCGTGCCCTAAACGAATAGCTTCTTCTCTGCTGTAAGAAATTACGTCTTTAACTCTGGGCGAAAACTTAGCTTCCATAATGCGTCATTTAAATGTAAGATGGTCTTTAGTTGGGTTTGGTTGTGTCTGGCTCTACTCTGCAAAAGTGCGACCAAATCATCCAAGTCAAAGTTAACAGAAAAGAGTTGGCATAATCAACGGTAAAATGGGGTTGTTTCTGTTAGTTATCTGAAAAAATGTACACAAAAAAAAGGCACCTGAATATTCAGATGCCTTTTTGTCACTATAAACGAATGATTAGTTCGTTTTAATCAGTTTCACTGTTTTGGCTGAGTTTCCTGCGTGGAAAGTACAGAAATACACTCCCGGAGCAAGTGTGCTGATGTCAATATTCTTGTTCAGTACATTTACATTTCCCATAAGTGGCAGTTCCATTACACGTTTGCCTGTTAAATCAGTAATGATAAAATCCATGTCCTGAGAAAACAGCGAATAACCCGGATTCACCACACGAAGATTAAGCTGATTGCTGGCCGGGTTAGGATATACCGTAAACTGAATGTTATCAGCCACCACATTGCTTACTGAAGTACTGTAATCTGATTTGAAACCGGCAATATCATCACGGTTACGTGGTAACATTTTCCAGTTTCCAAAACTGAAATACAACACCCCTTTTAGGAAGGCTAATTTCTGTTTTGATGTCAATGAATCCAGATTGAAGTTGGTACCAATGTCATTCGACTGGTCATCTACTCTTAATCCTACCGTTTTTGAACTGTCTTTTCCTATGGCAAATTCACCAAAATTACTTGGTGCATCAGCATTTTGATTAATTACATAAACTGAATCAAACTGCACCAGCATTCCTTCGTATGGCTCAGTTTGAGCAGCTACTTTGGCATGAACTGAATCAGAGTTTAATGAACTCACAAATGCAGGAAGTGTTTTTCCGGTACCTGCAACAATGTGGTTCGATCCGCCTGCGCTGTAAAGGGTTGTAACGTTAAAGTTTTCTCTTACCACACAAGAATTAATCACTACTGAATCTCCTCTGTTCCATTGATCAATACCATCACCTACACCGGCTGTAACAAATATACCTGAGTTTGGATTGTTGCCGTCCTGAATGGTTACCAGACCTAAATCACTGGTTTTAGAAGTGGCCGTTACTATACCTTTAATACTAACATTGGTTAATGTATCATTCATCCAAATGGAATTACCGTTGGAATAAGGAGACATTTGAATTTGCTGAATGGAAGTAACACCTCCGTCAACCACCATGTATGCTGAGTTGGTAGCTAAGCTGTCAGGTGAAAATCCGCTTCTTCCGCCATTATCTGTACCGCGAATAAAGTATTTCACAATTGAACCGTTAGCCTGGGCTGGTATTGTGCCCGTCCATACTCCGTCTGAAGCAGTACCCGATGCCATAGTCATGGGAACTGAAGTGAAAGATGTTGTGTTAATACCTACTGCATAATTCAATGTAGCAGATACCACTGTGCTGTCGTCTGTAATACGGGCTGTAACTACAACCGGAGTGGTTGAGTTAGCAACCACAGGAGTTCTTTTTCTGTTTGAAACTACCGGAGCCTGCGCCAGTGCCGGGCCTAAATCCGTTGGTGTAAGTGGTGAGAAAACATATTGCCAGGTGCCGCTTCCCGTATTAAAAGTCTCCGTAATTACACCTCTGATGTAAGAAAGTGTAACACCAATGTTGGGCGGAGTAAATGTAGGCGTTGTGGTTGCTCCTGTTCCTACAGTATCTTCTCTGTGATCATTTCTGAAATATGCTGAAAAATCATACGTAGCAATTTTATTTCCGCTTTGATCTTGTATTGACCAGTTCCAACGGTTACTATTTGGTCCTGTTCTATCTACAACTGTAACATTATTAAACTGAACATAAACGCCTTCATACGGTTCTCCTGTGCTATGCTGGATGGTTTGTCCGCCTGCACCATCACTCTTCATAAACTTATCAATGGTTACTACTGTTGGAGTAATGCTTACAGGGTTCAGGTCAACAATCTCTGCAGGATAAGGTAAAATATTCAATTGAGTTTCGCCTGAAGTGGTTGCTCCGCTTCCGTTGAAATTTTTAAGTATACCCACATAACGCACTCGTAAACCCGGAACAGAGTTCTGGTTAAACTGTGTAGCATTCTTGTACGTAGTAAGTCCTCCGCTCCATCCTGAAACTGTAGTCGGGTCGCACATTATTTCAATTCCGCTCCAGGCACCGCCTGCTGCGTTTTGAATAAACGTTGCTCTACGGTTAAAAGACAAACCATAATAACGTGGGTCAAATGATACTATTCCTTCTACCTGAACTGTATCACGGTAAACAGAATTTTTAAACGTTGGATTGACATAATCAGGAAGAGTATTGGCAGTTCCTAATTTCTGAGCAATAACATACTGCAGGCTGTCAATGGATACGATAGGATAAGGATACAGACTTCCTGCAGGTGTAGCTTTAGCTAATACAAAATTACCGAAAGAGGTAAAGTTGACTGTTGATCTGACAGCACCATAAAAACTTTTTGAACCTGTACCACCCAAGTCATCCCAATTGCTGCCATTTTCACGGGCAATTCTGGCTAAGCTGGTATCATCAACATTATCATTGGCATTAAAGTTATTGTAATACTGACCGGTAATGGAGGCAGCGGTAACATTGGCTCCTGTACCTTTGGAAACTGACCAGTAACGGGATGAACTCACCGACTGAAGCGTTGATGGAAGTGTTTTTGAAGGCGGAGTAGCATTAAAAAGTTCAACAGTGTAAGTTGTTGGGGTAGCAGCATCCTGAGTTATATTCATCGACACTGGTCTGTAATTGGCACCTTTGCCTACAGGGAATTGCAATGATGTTAAAGAAGAAGAGGCAACCACATTAGCTAAAGGACCATCTACATAACGGGTTGTATCTGCACCTGAAGTGGTGGCATTGGCTCCCAGCGTAAGCAAATTAGTTGATGTGGTAATTAATTTACCTGATATAAATTTCAACTGACCGCTGATGCTACGGGCAGCGTGTAAAGTTACATGAGCCGGATTACCAATAGTGAGATTTACCGGGCCATTAGAAGCCGGAAACTCCAGGTTAGCTGTAGTTTGAGCAGAAGTTCCCATGTATTCTAAAGTTCCGTTGGCTGCATAGGTAAATGTATTTGCTCCAAGGTTCAATGTTCCCTGAACCATACGAAGTGTTTTATATGTTCTGGAAGCATGAAGGTTAACACCGGAAGGGTTATTGATAGAAATTCCTGAAGGACCACCGGTAAGCGGTAACTCTGTATCAGATGTGGTTTGCGAGGTTGAACCCGCATATTCTACCAATGAATTAGGGCCGTATGTTATGGTATTGCCATTCAGATTAAGCTGATTGTTGGCAGTAAGTCCCAAAACACCGTTTATTGAAATATTATACGTTAAAGAGAAATTACTTCTAAGTGTAAGGTTGGTGAATGTTTCAGCTGAATCAGCACCTGCAAGGCCTCCTGTGGAAGGCAAAAAGCCGTTCATTGTTACAACTGTTCCATTCAAAATCAGTGCACCTGCGGCAAGTATGGGTGATGCACTATAGGAGGAAGGAACTACATAAAAGCCACCTGTATTTAAAGTAAAAGTGCCAAACTTGTCGGTAGCTGTTCTGAATAAACCGGTAGCTGAAGAAATGTAGGTAGCCCCTGAGTTGATGGTAAAAGTACCTGTACCTGCCGAACCGTATCGGGCTTAGGCCCACCGCTTACCTGCTGCACCACGCCTGAGGCAATGGTAATACTTCCTGCTCTGAGGTTGGCATCAATTTTTGCCGTATCGGTAGCGCTGTTCATGGCAAACTCCAAACTCCAACCGTAGTTATTAGCAGGTGATGCCCACTCGCCTGAAACCATTACCTCGCGTGTAGTGCCCACAAACTGAATTTTACCACCAGTTCCTGTGGTAATAAAAGCAGATGAATTATGAGCATTAGAAACTGCTGTACCGGGAATAGTGTTTTTAGCTGCGGTATAGGCTCTTATTTTGCCACTGATTGACAATGTAAATGATTGCGTATTGATGCGGCCCACATCACCCTGAGCTATGTCACTGTTCAGGTGCAAATCTTTACATGATCCGTTTGCCGCAAGAACAACAGAATCCCCATCCTGTATCCAAACAGAGTTGGATGAAGCCGGTACACTTGTGGCATTGTTCCACTGCAAGTTGCCTGCATCAAAAACCTCCCAGGTAGAAACAGTGTTCCAGCTCCCTGATTGTTTGCTCCTGAAATCACCGGTGACCTGAGCCATGGTGGTTATGGAGAATAATGCGATAATAAAAGTAAATAGTTGTTTCATAACCTATAATTTTATAGTTGATAATTTACGAAGTTACTTAAGTATGACAAATTTTCCCATTTTAATTCCTTGGGAATCCAAGTCCTTGACTGCAAATAAATAAATCCCTGAACTCACCTGATTTTTAGTTTCGGTAAGCATATCCCAGGCATGCTCTCCGCCTGAAAAAGTAATAGTTCCCGCTCCGGCAAAATTTTCGAACCAACGCGAATCCTCTCCTTTATAAGTTCCTGCATTGTGGTTAATTCTTGACACCACATCACCCGAAGCGGTGTAAATGGTAATTTCACATCGCGAAGGCAGATTGTAAAAATAGATCTTCTTAGTGCGTGATGTTGTACCATCCCAAAGTGCTGAACCCTTGTAAGGATTAGGATAAACACCTACTTTTTTACCGTCTCCTTTTGATGAAAAAGGATTGGGCTCAGTTCCGGCAAATACGCCATAAGAGTTTTCTGTTAGGGACGATTCCAATGCATCTAAACCCAATTCTGCATCGCCTTCATCAAAAGCAGTTAAAATAACTAAATATTGCCAGCCGTTGAGTAAACCGGTAAGCTTGTAATGAAAGTAAAAGGTGTCGTCTTCTATCACTACAGGTTCATCCAGTTTAATGGCAGTAAATCCATTATTAAAACCAATGGTATTGCCGGCTGAATCCCATTGTGCAATAAGGTTGGCTTTGCTTAAAAGGTCAGTCCCCTGGTCATCTCCCAAGTTGGTGCGATACAAACGAAAACCTTCAAAATCTTTCTTCTTGGAAATGGGGTCTATCGATTCCATCGAAGATTTATCCCAGTAAACATCCAGTTGATTGTTGGAAGGCACCATCTTAACTTTAGGTGTAGCGGGTGGTTCAGGTAGAATAAAACGATCAAGCTGATTGTTTGTATTCAAATCCTCTCCTGCATCCAGTTGACCGTTTTCGTTTAAATCTTCGCCAAGAAAAGTGCGCTTGGCCCAGCTCAAATGCTCAGTCAACTCTTTGCGTGCTTCTTTTGTATCCTTGTTGTTGGGATCACCTGAATCTTTTTGCTTGGCGCATACCATAGCAACGGCAAACCTGAACTTCTCTCCCGGCTTTACATTGGAAACAGGACCTATCGAAATTAACTGAATCCAGTTGCCTGTAATTTTATTGGGACCATTAATCAGGTTCATGGAGTCGAGTCCGTTCTTTAACTTAAAATACCTTTCCTGATCATTTTGTGGAGTGGTGAACGGAGTAGCTGTGGAATTATAATACCAAAAATTGGGATTAATAAAAGGTTGCGCATAGCCTGAATCAAGAAGGGACTTTGCATTGGCCGGATGAATATACATATCACGCCAGGTAACACCCAAAATCTGAGCTGCTGCATAGGATTGAGTGTAGTCCACATCATCACCCATTTGCTGGTATACATATAATGCGCTGAGGTCTCTATCAAAACCGCCTCTGCCTTTATTGAAAAATGCCGTACCATTATCTTGTGTTACGTTTACGTTACGCACTACCATGTCGCTCCACATACCCAGATAAACGGAATCCCACTGGTTAGACGAGTTGTTGGTTACTTCATAATTCAGAATCACAAAGAAATCAGCATAAGAATAATTCCATGAGTATGATTCCAAACGAACATCTGCTACCAAAGGGTTGGTATGGTTAGCAATAGGAATATTAACTCCCGGTACCACCACATTCTTATCCGTAAAATTGACGATGAAATCCTGATGGGAAATGGCATTGGTGCTGAAGTTATCTTTGTTTCTTAATGATGAACGTTCTGTAATTGGCCCCACTGCGGTAAACTCAAAACCATTGGCACCGGTTGAATACCCGTTGGCAGCATCCAACGCTGAGGTGGAAACCAGTTGCTGGCCGTTTACCAAAGCTCCTATCCACAAACCGCCTTCAAATAAATGTTCTATACCTGAGTTGAGCGGATATTCCATTGACGGAATGCCTTGTGTGTTACTGCGAACGGTGGGCCGACCCAATGTTCCCACATTGCTGATGGCTAAACCCAGCCTGCCTACATTGGTATATTTCTGATCAAATAATACCTGTGCCGTTGCAGATGAGCAGAATATGAACAAAAAAACTATGCTTACACTTAAAACTTTATTCATGTTAAAGGGACAAATGTCGGGCAATTTAAGGATTATTAAGGTTAACTTTTTCTTAAATTAGACGTAAACGATTAAGACAACTCAAAACAAACAAATCGGTAATTTCCAAATGATGTAAAACTGAAATTAATGTTAAAAAAATAATTGCAGCTGCATTATCAGACAATTACGTAACAGTGAAAAAAAAGTGTTTACAGCAAGTTAGAAAAACAACTTTGTGAAAGTGTGAATAACTATTATCAGCCTGTCAGAACGTTACGTCATTCAAAATATCGATATTCACACATTATATACATTTTTAAAAAAGCTTGTGAATAACTATCACCAACTAATTTGCTTTGATTGAAATGGATACAAAACATTGAATATTCGTATCCGAGTTTACACGAACAGGTGCCACTAAAATGACCGAGAAGAAAACTAAATTCACACGTAAAACTACTAATCAACTGTTATCACCTGAAGTACTTCAGGGAAAATTACCACCACAAGCCATCGAACTTGAAGAGGCTGTTTTAGGAGCCATAATGCTGGAAAAAAACGCATTAGCTGTGGTTATTGACATTATTAAACCTACTTATTTTTACAAAGATGCGCATCAGCATGTGTACACTTCCATGCTTAACCTGTTCGAAAAATCAGAGCCCATTGATATCCTTACAGTAACCAATCAACTGCGCTCAGACGGTAATCTTGAAATTTGCGGAGGTGCCTATTACATTACTCAACTTACCAACCGTGTAGCCTCTGCTGCCAATATTGAGTTTCATGCGCGCATTATTGCTCAAAAGCATATTCAACGTGAACTCATTCGCATATCAGGAGAAATTCAACGCGATGCTTTTGAAGACACTACAGACGTTTTTGAATTGCTGGACCAGGCGGAAAATAAACTGTTCCAGATAAGTGAAGGAAACGTTAGCAGTAACTCCGAAAAGGTAGATAAGCTGCTAAAAGAGGCCATCAAAATGATTGAAGACCTCAAGGGGCATGAGGACGGACTTACCGGTATTCCATCCGGCTTTTCAGCACTTGACCGTTTAACCTCCGGCTGGCAACGTTCTGATTTGGTTATTCTGGCAGCTCGCCCCGGTATGGGTAAAACAGCTTTTGTATTGTCTATGGCTCGTAATGCTGCTGTTATGGGCAACCACGCTGTAGCTATCTTCTCATTGGAAATGTCTTCCATTCAGCTGGTCAATCGTTTGATTTCAGGCGAAACTAATCTGGAATCTGAAAAACTCAAAAAAGGTAACCTGCGGGAAGATGAGTGGATTCAACTTAACAAAATGGTGGGTAAACTTTCAGAAGCTCCCATCTTTATTGACGATACTCCTGCCCTGTCTATTTTTGAATTAAGAGCCAAATGCCGTAAGCTGAAGACACAGCACAATATTGAACTGGTAATTATTGATTACCTGCAACTGATGCGGGGTGATGATAACCGATCTAACGGTAACCGTGAACAGGAAATAAGTTACATTTCCCGCTCACTCAAAGCACTGGCTAAAGAATTGAATATTCCGGTAATTGCCCTCTCGCAGTTAAGTCGTGCAGTTGAAACACGTGGTGGCGATAAACGACCCATGCTCTCCGATTTACGTGAATCAGGTTCAATTGAGCAGGATGCGGATATGGTGGCCTTTATTTATCGCCCCGAATACTACCAGATAACAGAAGACTCGGAAGGTAACAGCACTTTAGGTACCGCTGAAATTATTGTAGCCAAACACCGTAATGGTGCCACTGACAGTGTGCGATTGAAATTCGTTGGTAAATTTGCCAAATTCGAAAATCTGGAAGAATATAATTTTGACGCTGATATTATTGAGGAGAGCAATACCGTTACCTTTCAATCACGCATGAACACCATTCGTGATGAGGACGATGCACCTCCGTTTTAAACTACAACATATCCAATGCTGAACGTAACTCAGCCAGTGTTTTCGTATTCTTTTGCTGCGTGGCAATTTCAATTCCTTTAGTGTAGGTTTCTTCCGCTTTGGAAATATTTCCCAATAGTGCGTACAATCCACCCAATTGGTAATACACCGCCAAGTAATCCCACTGCTTCAACAGCAAGTCTTCGTAGCGTTTTATAGCTTCCTCTGTATTTCCTTTTACCTGAAATTCCAACGCCACAGCATACAGGAGAAAGGCGTCATCAGGGCTATTTTTCAATAACTCAATTAATTGTTGCAATCTGTCTGTACTCATATGTATAATGTGCAATTTTTAAATACTTTTGTAGCCCAAGCATAAATACAATTTCATGAAGATTTTAGTTTGTATAAGCAATGTTCCGGATACCACCACAAAAATAGCGTTTACGGACAACAACACGAAGTTTAACACCACAGGAGTTCAGTACATTATTAACCCATACGATGAGCTGGCCTTAACCAAAGCACTTGAAATAACAGAAAAACTTCAAGGCTCAGTTACGGTTATCAATGTAGGTTTAGCAGATACCGAACCCAATATCCGCAAGGCATTGGCCATTGGCGCACAAGACGCTATTCGTGTTAATGCGCACCCTGAAGATGCCACTTTTGTAGCCGCACAAATTGCTGCTGTGGCTAAAGCAGAAAATTTCGACCTTATTTTAACCGGTCGTGAATCCATTGATTACAACAGCGGCCAGGTTTACGGTCTGCTGGCTGAAATGCTGGGTTGGCCTTCAGTAAACGTAATCAATACACTTGATATTGAAAACGGAGTTGCCACCATGGAGCGTGATATTGACGGAGGTCGTGAGGTAGTTACCTGTTTGCTTCCTTTTGTAGCCAGTGCTCAAAAAGAACTGGCCGAGCCCCGTATACCTAACATGCGTGGAATTATGGCCGCCCGCACCAAACCGTTAAAAGTAGTAGACCCGGTTGCATTAAACGCTTATACGCAAACTCCGTCTTTTGAACTTCCTCAACCAAAAGCAGGTTGCAAAATGATTGATGCTGATAAAGCAGAGCAACTGATTGATTTATTGCACAACGAAGCCAAAATTATTTAATCATCACTGAAAAACATTAAGTTTATGTCAATATTGGTATTTGCAGAAAATATAGAAGGAACATACAAAAAATCATCTTTTGAAGCTGTAGCCTATGCCGCAAAAATTGCAGAAGGCTCACAACAAAAAGTAATAGCCGTTTCACTCGGATTGATGGACGGAAAACAACTGGAAGAGCTGGCCCGCTATGGTGCTGATAAAGTAATTGCCGTAGCTGACAACCGCCTCAATAACTTTGATGCCAAGGCTTATTCCACTGTTATTGCTCAGGTAGCTGCTGCTGAGGGCAGCAACACCATTATCATTTCCAACACTTACGGAGGGAAATCAATAGCTCCGCGAGTGGCTGTAAAACTGAATGCCGGTATTGTATCGGGCGTAATTTCTTACCCCGACCATTCAACCGGATTTAAAGTAAGAAAAACAGTTTTCTCCGGAAAAGCATTTGCTGATGTTACCATCGCCACAGCCAATAAAGTATTGGCCATCACTCCGAACTCTTTCTCTGTTGCAACAACTGAAAAAGCTGCTGAAATTACTGAATTCTCAGCAACACTTTCTGATAGTGATTTCGGAACAAAATCTATTGAAGTTAAACGCGTATCAGGAAAAATTCCGTTGACAGAAGCAGAGGTAGTTGTATCAGGCGGAAGAGGTTTAAAAGGACCTGAAAACTGGAATATTATTGAAGAACTGGCTGAAGTATTAGGTGCTGCAACAGCTTGCTCCAAACCCGTTTCCGACATGCACTGGAGACCACACTCTGAACACGTGGGACAAACAGGTATTACCATTAAACCTGATTTGTATTTTGCCTGCGGAATATCCGGAGCTATACAACACCTTGCCGGAGTTAGTTCCAGCAAAGTAATTGTTGCCATTAACAAAGACCCTGAGGCCCCGTTTTTCAAAGCTGCTGATTATGGTATAGTAGGAGATGTATTTGATGTACTGCCAAAAATTACTGCTGCAGCCAGAAAACTTAAAGCCTCACAGAATTAATTATTCGTATACTCAGTGTCGTTTGTTTTTCCTAACTTTGGCTACTGAGCACTACCTTATTTCCCGATGCAAAAAATCAGGTTAGAAATTGTTGGCCTTACTTCCGGACAGTCGCACGGCTCTTACACCCTTATTCTGGGTGAAGAAAACGGCAACCGCAAACTCCCCATTATCATCGGGAGTTTTGAAGCACAGGCTATTGCTATTGAGATAGAAAAAATAGTTCCTTTCCGACCTATGACACATGATTTATTTGTGTCATTTTGCAAAACATTTCAGGTACAAATTCATGAGGTATTAATTCACACACTTACTGACGGTGTTTTTTACGCCAAACTTTTGTGTGATTATAATGGTGAATTAAAAGAAATTGATGCCCGCACTTCAGATGCTATTGCTTTAGCTGTTCGTTTCAAGTGCCCTATTTACACGTATGAGAACATTATGCGTTCAGCGGGTATAATTATCAACGAAGAGCAAGAGTCAGAAGACAAAGAAGAGGAAGAAAGCAGTGAAGAGGAAGAAAATGTATTTATGCCTGAAGACGAGCCTCAGCCCTTTAACCCCAATGCCAACTTAACCTCCATGACGATAGAACAACTCTACAGTCTGCTGGATGAAGCCATTCGCATTGAGGATTACCATAAAGCCGCGCTGATAAGAGACGAAATTAATAAACGCAAATAAAAATCTGACATATGGAAAGGTTTACCGGGGTTATTGGTATAGTGCTTATCCTTGGATTAGCCTTTCTATTATCCAACAACAGAAAAGCCATTAACTACCGCACCGTAATCAGCGGTTTATTAACTCAAATAGTACTTGCCCTTTTTATTCTCAAAACAGAATTAGGTGCCTCCGTATTTGCCTGGGTGGGCCACAACATTGAACGCTTACTCCATTTGGCTGACCAGGGAGGCGAGTTTGTATTTGGCGGATTAATGAAACCTGAATTACTAAAACCTATTTTCGGTGACCAGTACAGTTTTCTGTTTATGTTCAAAATAATGCCGGCCATCATTTTTGTAGCGGTGTTGGTTAACATTGCTTATCACATCGGGCTTATGCAGATTATTGTTTCCTTTTTTGCCCGGATAGTTCATGCGTTAATGCGCGTAAGCGGCAGTGAATCTTTATCTAATGTGGCCAGTGCATTTGTGGGTCAGGTAGAAGCGCAGATTATGATTAAACCTTACCTATCCAGCATGACCATGAGCGAACTACTGGCTAGTATGAGTGGTAGTATGGCTTGTATTGCAGGTGGTGTAATGGCTGTTTATATTTCTATGGGTATACCAGCGCCTTACCTGCTTGCGGCCAGCATTATGGCTGCTCCCGGGGCATTGGTTATAGCTAAAATAGTGTGGCCCGAAACGGAGGAATCTGCAACTAAAGGTTCTGTAAAATTAGAAGTCAAAAAATCGCATGCCAATTTGCTTGATGCTATTTCACATGGTGCAGGTGACGGATTAAAGGTATCGCTTAATGTAATTGCTATGCTCATCGGGTTTATTGCCCTTATTGCATTAGCCAACCTGTTATTGGGTAAAATGGGCAGTGGATTGTACGCCATTGGCCTTACCGATGTATTTGGATTTGACTTACGTAACATCAGCCTGAATACAATCTTTGGCGGTGTGTTTTCAATTTTTGCCTGGGCCATGGGTATTCCCTCTCAGGATATTTTAACAGCAGGTGGTTTGATGGGAACCAAAATGGTAATCAATGAATTTGTTGCTTACTCGCAACTTTCACCCATGATAGCCGGCCAAACTCTGCACCCAAAAACTATTGTGATTATCAGTTTCGCACTTTGCGGTTTTGCCAATTTCAGTTCCATTGCCATACAGGTAGGGGGTATTGGTGAATTAGCTCCGGAACGAAGAAGCGATTTGGCTCGTTTAGGCTTCAGAGCGCTCATCTGCGGCACGCTGGCCTCTTATCTCTCAGCAACTATTGCCGGCATTATGATGTAAGTAACAGTTGCGCATCAGGCAAACTGTTCACAAAAGCATAACTCCTTTTTTCATAATCCATCTCACAGATGTAGTGCATCAAACCGTTGGTCACCATCAGCCATTTAACTTTCAGCGGCATATTGTAACGGGCAATCTGATCAAATACCGCCTGATTCACTTCCACATCAGCCGACTTGCATTCCACTATTAAAGCCGGAGCACCTTTTTTATTGTAAACAACAATATCTGTACGTTTGGTGAGCTTATTCACTTTCAGTGCCCGCTCAACAGCAATAAGGCCTAACGGGTATTGTATACTGCTCAGGTAGTGGATAACATGCTGCCTCACCCACTCCTCAGGTGTAAGTACAACATATTTTTTTCTGATTATATCATAAATTAATTTTCTTTGCCCTTCCTGTTGAAAGGAAAAGTGTGCTTCCGGAAATTGTAACTGAGGCATCATTATACACAGGCAAATTAATACGAATGGCAGCGGATACCCTAAAAGATTTTGAAGAAATAAGCAAAGCAGTTGCGCAGGGCAAATACTCACCCGTTTACTTTCTGCACGGAGATGAGCCTTATTTCATTGACCAACTCACGCATATTTTCGAAAATGAGGTGCTCTCAGAAGCCGAGCGCGGGTTTAACCAAACGGTATGTTACGGCAAAGACACTGATGCCGGTCAGATTGCAAATGCCGCAAGGCGTTTTCCCATGATGGCCCCTTATCAGGTTATTATTGTTAAAGAAGCTCAGGAAATAAAAAATTACGATGCGCTGGTTCCTTACTTTCAACAACCCTTGTCCTCTACCATTCTGGTTATTTGCTACAAAAACAAAAAATTTGATAAAAGAACTAAAGCGTATACCGCATTAAAAAAATGCACCGTATTTGAATCCACCAAGCTCTATTCCAATCAGGTACCCATCTGGATTGTGGGATACCTCAAAAAGAAGAATCTCAAAATAAATGAGAAAGCGTGTGTGATGCTCAGTGAATACATTGGTAACGACTTAGCCCGTATAACCAGCGAGCTCGACAAAATTCTCATCAACAAAACAGATACACAAAAGGAAATTTCTTTACAGGAAATTGAGCAAAATGTGGGCATTAGTAAAGAATTCAATATTTTCGAGTTACAAAGTGCTATTGGTCAACGAAACAGCTTTAAGGCTTATCAGATTGCCGAGTACATTACACGTTCTAAAGATTTCTCGTTAATTCCTTTTCTATCGAACCTGTACAGTTTTTTCTCCAAACTGTATGTAGCCCACCATTTAGCTGATAAATCAAAAAACAACTTAATGAAAGCGCTAGGCGTCAACTACTTCTTTGTTGATGACTACCTGAATGCACTAAAAAACTTCAGCCCGGCTAAACTAAATCAGGTATTTCATGTTTTAAAGACATACGACCTTAAAAGTAAAGGAATTAACAATAATAGTGCTGATGACAAGCAACTACTTCAGGAGATTATTTATCTGATAGTTCAGGAAAAATAATTATTCCTTAATACAGGTTTTATTTGTAAAATTGCATTTACCTGAATTTAATATATATAATAAATTAACAATAACGCTGATGAAAAAATTATTACTACTAGGATTAGTAAGTGTGCCTTTTATTGTAGGTGCACAAAATGTAAAGATTGTAAAAAGCCCGCCAACAGGCCCTGCAACTCAGGCTCCATTGGTAAAATCGGCACAGACTGTTACTGACAGCAAAGCCCCGGCTAGCAAACAAAAAAACGTATTACCTGCAAGCGGTAATATGGTTAACTCACCCAATGTGGCCAATTACCCCTTTGTATGGATTGGTTCAACCACGTATGACTTGGGAACAAATGCATCAATAGGCAGAAGAATCATCCTGAACACAGGAGGTAAAGTATCTGCTACATGGACCTTATCCCGCTTAGGAAGTGCCTGGGACGATCGTGGTACCGGTTACAACCATTTTAACGGAACCAACTGGACTACTTCTCCTGCTGCTGTTACCACCAGAATTGAAGGTGGTGCAGGAACATCTAAACGTTCAGGCTGGCCTTCTATCGGAGTTATTGGCAATGAAGAATACGTTTTTGCACACAGCGCTGCAACAGGTGGTCTTTTCTTCTCTAAAAACGGTTCAATAGGTGGTAATACATGGACTACAACCGGACCGGTTATTACAGACAATGCCACAAGCCGTCCTATCTGGGGCCGTGTAGCCAATAACGGAAACACTATTCACATCATCGCCAACTATTCAGACTCCAGTTCTGATAACCCGTTCACTGTGGTTAAAAACGGAGTACGTGACCCTATGGTGTACAGCCGCTCATTAGACGGTGGTCTTACCTGGCCAATCAAAAACCAGGTGTTACCCGGTTACGACAACAGCATTATGTTTGAAGGCGGAGGAGATAGTTACGCCATTGACGTAAAAGACTCTATTGTAGCCATTGTTACCGGTGGTTTGGGCGAGCATGTTATGCTTTGGAAATCTACCGACAACGGAAGCAATTTCACCCGCATGTTCATTGATTCACTTGATTTTGCTCCTTATGCTAACAACAAAGTAATCGGAGAAAACCGCAGAACAAATGACGGTTCAATGGAAGTGGTGATTGATAACAATGGTAAAGTGCATGCTTTCTGGGGACTTTCTGCTGTTACACAAAGAAATGCCTCTACAGATTCTGCCTTCTTCACTCCTGCTTCTATTTTTCTGATGCACTGGAATGAAGCTACCATGATGTCTGATACTATCGGATTTATATTGGATATGAATGCCAACAACACTTTGGATATTGAACCTGCTACCTGGCAAGCCAGAGTGAGCGGAACTTTTACCAGTGCTGCCCGCTACGGAAATACCTCTTTGGTTACCATGCCAAGTGCCGGTGTTGATGCTAACAATAACCTGTATGTTATTTACTCAGCTCCTGTAGAAGAGCAATTAAGTCTGGATAACGAAAACTTCCGCGATATCTACATCGTTTATTCAACTGACGGTGGTGCTACTTGGGCTGCTCCGCAAAACGTTACCAATAACATCAACAAAGAAGACGTATTCGGTTGTGTAGCTAAACGTGTTGACACCCATGTTCACATGATGTGGCAGATTGATGACAGCCCCGGAACTGAATTACAGAATGAAGATCCTGCTGCTGATAATACCATCTACTACGCAGCCATTCCTGTTTCTCAAATCTTAGCCAACACTATTGGTTCAGGTTCAGGCGTAGGTGTAAAAGAAATACAAAACAATCTTTTCTCTGTATCACAAAACTTCCCTAATCCTTTTACCGGAGAAACATCTATTGCTATTAATCTGGCAAAAGATGCTAACGTAAAAGTATCTGTTGCTAACTTATTAGGACAGGTTGTTTACAGCGAAGAAGCTCAAATGGAAAAAGGCATTTTCGACTTTACCATTAACGCCAACGGATTGTCTTCAGGTGTATATTTCTACACTGTTGAAGCCGGTTCATTCAAAGAAACCCGTAAAATGATTGTACAGTAATCTGTATAATTGATACATAAAAAAACGCCCGTTGAATTTCAACGGGCGTTTTTTTATGCTTATGTTTTTAAAATATTTTACCCGGATTCAGAATTCCTTTCGGGTCAAATGCTGCCTTGATTCTGCGCATCAATTCCAGTTGTATCTCGGGCATTACCACACTCATGTATGGCTTTTGCACCAAGCCTATTCCATGTTCTCCGCTAATGGTTCCTTTCATTTGTTTGCACAATTGAAATATTTCAATAATGGCCAGGTGTATTTCTTTATTCCAGAATTCTTCCGTTAAATCATCTTTTAAAATATTTACGTGTAAATTTCCGTCACCGGCATGTCCGTAACATACCGTTCTGAAACCGTAACGTTGACCAATGGCTTTTACTCCCCTGAACAATTCAGGCAGCTCTGCACGTGGCACAACGGTATCTTCCTCTTTATAAGTATTGTTGTGCTTGGTAGCCTCTCCTATGCTTCTGCGCAGTTTCCAGAAATATTCTTTTTCATCAGCTGTTTGAGCAAAAAGCACCTCTCCGCTTTCATGTGCATACAACACCTCACTGATAGCCTCGCACTCCCGCATCATGGCCTCCATATCATTTCCATCCACTTCTAAAAGCAGGTAGGCTTCTACCCCATCTTCTACAACAAAATTCATATCCAACATAGCTGCTGAAAGTCGGAACCCTTCCGGCTCCACAAACTCACAAGCACTGGGATGACAACCAGCTAAAAAAATTCCGTTAACCGCCTCACATGCTTTCTCCGGAGAAGCAAAAGGAGCCAGCATCAACAAAGTGTGTTGCGGATGCGGAATCAATTTTAAAACTATCTTAGTAACAATACCCAGTGTCCCTTCACTGCCAATCATTAAATGGGTAAGGTTATATCCTGTTGAATATTTTAAGGTATTCGCTCCGGTCCATATCACATCACCTGAAGGTAAAACCACTTCAAGATTTAATACATAATCGCGGGTGGTGCCGTACTTTAAAGCTCTGGGGCCACCACTGGCATGCGCAATATTACCGCCCAAAAAACAACTTCCTTTACTTGCCGGATCAGGAGGATAAAACAGTCCTTTTTCTTTCACAGCATTTTGCAAGGCTTCATTAACCACTCCGGGCTCTGTTGTTACCTGAAAATTACGTTCATCAATTTCAATAATCCGGTTCAATCTTTCCAGCGAAAGTACCACGCCACCTTTAACCGGTAGTGCACCTCCGCTTAAACCAGTTCCGGCACCGCGGGGCGTAACGGGAATATTGGCAGCAGCGCACAGTTTCACTACCGCAGCTACTTCTGCTGTTGTGCCCGGCTTTATTACTACATCAGGGTAATACACCAGATCTTCGGTATAATCGCGGGCATATGTAACAGTCGACTCTTTGCCGGTTAACACAAACTGCTCGCCCGTAATCTGACAAAACTGTTGCAGAAGCTCTGCTGTTACCTGATTGTATTGCATGCACAAGTTTAACCGCTATATAGGAAAGGCGCAAAGAATTTTATCTACTTATAAAGATGTATTACCTCGGTAGACTTTCGGTTATTGAAAACTGCACAGCCTACCGCTGAAATTTGCCGATAATCCGTTAGGTTTGTTATTTGTTACAAGAAAGCAAACACGTATGAGTAAACGAATTATTTTATCAGCCTTAGGGGCTCTGATGTTTTACATCTCCTTTGCACAACAGGATATTACACTGGAAGATGTATGGGGTAAAAATACCTTTTCAGCCAAAGGAGTTCCCGGTTTCAACTCCATGAAGAACGGGAAATATTATTGCGCACAGGACGATAAGGAAAACATTATCAGGTACAGTTTTGCCACGGGAGAGGCTGTTGATACGCTGGTAAAATCTGCCGATTTGGGAATAAAAGGTTTCAGCTACACCTGGAGTGAAGATGAAAGCCAACTGCTGCTACAAAACAATTTCAAGCAAATTTACCGGCACTCCTTTTCGGCCAATATTTATGTGTACAACATGAACAGTAAAACGATTACACAACCCTTAAAAGAGGCCGTCATGTTGGCTGAATTTTCGCCTGACGGAAACAAGCTGGCTTATGTACGTGACAACAATTTATTCTGCTTTGATTTAAAAACCGGTAAAGAAACTCAGATTACTACTGACGGTAAAACCAATAACATTATTAACGGGGCCACTGATTGGGTATACGAAGAAGAGTTTGCTCTCTCCAAAGGATTTTACTGGAACGACAATAGTTCTGCTTTAGCTTACTATCGTTTTGACGAAAGTGGTGTTAAAGAATTCGGTATGCCCATGTATGGCAAGCTGTACCCGGAAGAATATAAATTCAAATACCCGAAAGCAGGAGAAGCTAATTCTGTTATCCAGATTTATACTTACCACCTGAGTTCAGGTAAAAAACAATTGATGGATATAGGGTCACTCACTGACATTTACATACCAAGAATACACTGGACCAAAAACAACAATACACTTTGCATACAACGAATGAATCGCTTGCAAAACAAGCTGGAGCTCTTGTTAAACGATGCCGACAATGGGGCATCAAAAATTATTTATACGGAAGAAAACAAAGCCTACATTGATGTACCCGAAATCGCTTTCCTGAAAGACGGTAAAACATTTATCATCAACAGCGAGAAAAGCGGACGGAACCATTTGTATCACTATGATTTGTCTGGCAAAGAAATCCGCCAGATTACAAAAGGTGACTGGGATATAGATCAGTTTTACGGAGTAGATGAAAAAAATAAGCTAATGTACGTTTCAACTTCAGAGGTCAACTCAGCTGAACGTTATGTGTACGCCTTTTCACTGGATGGTAGAACAAAGAAGCAACTTACACAGCGAAAAGGATGGAACTCGGCTGCCTTTAACGCAGATTTTTCTTTCTTTCTGCTCACCCAATCGACCCTTAACCAACCTGCATATTATGCACTTTGTACTCAATCAGGCAAAGAGGTACGCATACTGGAAGATAACAGCAAACTTGTAGAAAAAATGGGGAAATACAATATGACTACAGTTGAAATGACTTCATACAAAAATGCGTATGGAGAAGACCTCAATGCTTTTGTTTTTAAACCGCTTCAATTTGATGCTTCAAAAAAATATCCTGTATTGATGTATGTTTACGGAGGCCCGGGGCATCAACTGGCTGTGAACCGCTGGATGGGAGCCTACTACTTCTGGTACCAGTTGTTAGCGGCAAAAGGATATATGGTTGTGTGTGTGGACGGACGTGGTACGGGATTTAAAGGAGAAGCGTTCAAAAAATCAACTTACCTGCAACTGGGTAAATACGAAATAGAAGATCAGATCTTTGTTGCGAAAGAGTTAGGCAAATTACCCTATGTAGATGCTTCACGCATTGGTATGTTCGGCTGGAGTTTTGGCGGATACATGTCGAGCTTGGCTATAAGCAAAGGGGCTGATGTGTTTAAAACTGCTGTTGCTGTTGCTCCGGTTACCAACTGGAGATATTACGATAATATTTACACCGAACGTTTTATGCGTACCCCGCAGGAAAACGGAAAAAATTATGACGACAACTCTCCTATTAACCACGTGGCTAAAATTAAAGGGAAGTACTTAATCATTCACGGTACCGCTGATGACAACGTACATTTTCAGAACACTGTAGAAATGGTGAATACCATGATTAACAAAGGAGTAAAATTTGATAGTGAGCTGTACCCCAACAAAAACCACGGCATAGGCGGTGGCGGAACTCGTTTGCATTTGTTTAACCGTATCACCGACTTTATTATCCAGAATTTGTAATTCAGCCAAACTTCACTTACTTGCACAAGCAATAAAAACTTAAACAGCATGGAATCAACAGCACAACAAGGGCATCCGAGAGGACTCTATCTTTTGTTTTTTACTGAAATGTGGGAACGTTTCAGTTATTATGGTATGCGGGCAATCTTTATTTTATTCATGACCAAAGCATTGGTTATGACTTCGGCCAACGCATCCAATGTGTACGGTAGTTTCACCGGTCTTGTGTACCTCACCCCGCTGTTGGGTGGTTATATTTCTGATAAATTCTGGGGGAATCGCAGAAGCATTCTTGTAGGTGGTATTCTGATGGCCATTGGGCAGTTTTTATTGTTCTTAAGCGGAAGTGCCGTAGTAGCAGGTGAACAAAGTGCATCTGCCATGTCGTTTATGTGGAGTGGTCTTACCTTCCTCATTATAGGTAATGGTTTTTTTAAACCCAATATCTCTACAATGGTTGGGCAACTCTATCCCAAAAATGATTCGCGTATTGACGGTGCATTTACTATTTTCTATATGGGCATAAACATGGGGGCATTCTTCTCCCCATTAATTTGCGGAACATTAGGAGACACCGGTAATGTTGGCGATTTCAAATACGGCTTCTTAGCTGCAGCAATCGGAATGGTGCTGAGTACAATCTCATTTGAGGTATTAAAAAACAAACACCTCAAAGATCCTGACGGGCAACCATTGGGAATGCCTAAAGCAAAAATGGATACCCAAACCTACCTGGTCATTCTCGGTTCCATTGCATTAATATTTGTTCTGCTTAACTTTCAACAGATAGTTACTTTTATGTTCGGTGCTGAAGCAGTAGCCAATCCTGAATCATTTGCCCACACACTTGCTGAGCTAGGCTTAATAGGATACCTGATATACGGATCCATGATAATAATGCCTATTGTAATTTTAACCGACAAGTCTTTATCAAAAGACGAACGTGAACGTATTATTGTTATCTTCATCCTGGCCTTTTTTGTTATTTTCTTCTGGGCCTGCTTTGAACAAGCCGGAGCATCTTTAACCCTGTTTGCTGATCAGCAGGTTGACCGTCAGGTAAGCATAAGTGTGAGCAAATATATTATACTGGCAGTTTCAGGAACATTAGTCTTTTTCTTAGCTAAAGCATTGGGGTGGTTCTTTGAATGGTCAAAGTCAGTTATTTTGTCGATTCAAGGTATCACCATCACGGTATTGGTTATTTTAACTTTTACCGGATATATCAATGACTTCCACAAAGAGGAATTCCCTGCCTCATGGTTTCAATCGGTTAATCCTTTAGCTATTATTATTCTTGCACCGGTGTTCACCATGTTGTGGGGTAAATTAGCTAACATCAATATGGAACCTTCATCACCACTCAAAATGGCTATGGGACTGGGGTTGGTCGCACTGGGCTATATCATCATTGCTTATGCTGTTCACGGAATTGACCCTCAAACCAAAATTACTATGTTCTGGTTGTTTGCCTTATATATTGTTCATACCATGGGTGAGCTTTGTTTATCTCCTATAGGTTTGAGTATGGTAAGTAAACTCGCTCCGTTAAGACTATCTTCATTACTTATGGGTACGTGGTTCTTAGCCAACGCTGCTGCAAATAAATTTGCCGGCACCTTAAGCGCATTAATTCCTCCCGGAGCAGGCGAATCACCAGCAGAAGCCGGTGCGCAAATTCCAAGTTTTCTTGGTGTTGAGATATCGAACTTGTTTATTTTCTTCTGTGTATTTATTGTGTTAAGCGGAGCCGGTGCTTTGGTACTGGTTGCCATTTATAAACGCTTAATGAAAATGATGCATGGTGTAAATTAAATCACCAATAATTTAAAAAGCCCACCTCACTTAGTTCTGTGCGGTGGGCTTTTTAGTTTTAAGTCAGGCTGATTTTTCGAATAAATTCAGCACACATGCTATGGCTAAAGAAGATAATAGTATGTACAGTTTAGTTGATTAAAGTATTTTTCTTATCATTGTTGTTATGACAGAAAATGAAATTGCATTGGATAAAATCCAATCATTCGAAGGTAAATACCCCAAACAGTTGTGGTCTTTATTTTTCAGTGAGATGTGGGAACGCTTTTGCTTTTACGGGATGCGCGGCATGCTTACCTTTTTCATGGTGCACCAACTGATGATGGATGAAAGCACAGCCAACCTGCAGTATGGAGCAACACAGGCATTTGTATATGCTTTTACTTTTATAGGCGGATTATTTGCCGATAAAATTCTTGGTTTCAGAAAGTCGCTCTTTTGGGGAGGGATATTGATGATAACAGGAAGTTGTATATTGGCTATTGACCCTAAAGAATTCTTTTTCCCCGGCTTAAGTTTCACCATCATAGGTACCGGTTTTTTTAAACCGAACATCTCTACTATGGTGGGCACATTATACAAAACAAATGACACCCGCAGAGATGCCGGATTCTCTTTATTCTATTCAGGAATTAATATAGGGGCATTGTTAGGTGGCTACGCCTGCATCACCATAGGCAAAGACTACTCCTGGAATCTGGCTTTCGGACTGGCCGCCATTGTTATGACCATCAGCTTACTTACGTTCGTCTTCACACAAAAAAATTTAGGCCCTATAGGACTTTCTCCTTTTGCCGGATTAAATGACGGCAAGTCACGCAAATGGTATGAATATGCCGTATACGTGGGATCTCTTCTGGTTATTCCTGTTATCATGAAAATGGTAGCTAAAACTGAATACACAGATTATTTTATGTACACCATTGGCCCCTGCACTTTGATTTATTTGTTCTATGAGATGTTCAAATTTTCAGCAGAAGAACGAAAAAAGCTACTAGCAGCTATGGTATTTATTCTGTTCTCCATTCTTTTCTGGGCCTTTTTCGAACAAAGCGGTGGCTCGTTAAGTTTGTTTGCAGCCAATAACCTCGACAACCAATTATTGGGAATAAAACTAGACCCTAATGGGGTAAATAATGCAGCTAACTCATTGTTTGTTATAATATTCAGCCCACTTCTAGGACTACTTTGGATTGCCATGAGCAACAAAAAATCAGAACCCAACACGGTGGTGAAATTCGGACTTGGTTTTTTGTTCCTGGCTGCTGCATTTTACACTTTTTACAGCACTCGTTTTTTCGCTAATGAACAAGGAATCACCTCACTTGACCTGTTCACATTTGCCTACCTCGTTATTACGTTCGGGGAACTATGTCTTTCCCCTATCGGCTTATCCATCATGACCAAACTATCTCCAAAACCATTACAAGGTGTGATGATGGGTATGTGGTTTTTAGCCAGTGCATACGGGCAGTATGTTGCCGGAATTTTGGGAGCCGGAATGGCCAAGACAGTGGGTAGTGTTACTGCTGCTGAAAAATTGATTACCTACACCGATGGATATAAACAGCTGTCAATCTACGCCTTAATATGTGGCTTAGTCTTGATTTTGATTTCACCTTTGGTAAGACGCCTGATGGGAACGGTTAAGTAAAGCTACCGCCAATAATTTATTAAAATTAGCCCAATGCATTGTATATTTGCGCCCTTACAGAATCAACCAAAATAAATGACCGGCAATAAAACCTGCTTATACTTGTGCCTCTTACTGATAGTTTTTACTGCCTGTACTTCCAGTAAAAAATACGATTACTTTCAACAGGGTAAGGTAACAACCCAGCGCATTAACGATGTAGCCATGACCGTAAATGGCGCTCCTTTGCACCTTGTTGACAATGGCGATGTACTGGAGGTAAATTACTATACCCCAGAAGAAATCAACCAATCCATCATCAGTTCTTCTGATGAGGGTGAAAAGAAAAGTAAAATCAACCTTTTCCAAGTCAACAGTCAGGGAAACATTGACTTCCCTCTGGTAGGAGCCTGCCAGGTTAAGGGCCTTACTATTGATCAGGTAAAGGACACGGTTTCAGCCAGACTTAAGTTATTCTTCAACATTACGTATGTGTATGTTCGCCTGAACTCTTTTCATATCAACGTTATAGGTGAAGTGAAACGTCCCGGCTTGCTGGCCATCAACAATGACCAGGCAACGTTATTGAGTGCCTTAAGTGAGGCAGGTGATTTAACCGATTATGGCAACAAAAAGCAGGTTGTACTTTTGCGCAAGGTTGACGGCAAAATGAGGATATACGAGTTCGATCTTACCGATATCAATATCATCAATTCAGAAGGTTTTTACCTGAAATCGAATGATACTATTTATGTTAAACCACTTCGCATTAAGAGTACATCAGCAATTATGCCTTTTATTTCTGTTGGATTAATTGCTCTTAATACGGTACTTGTTATTTTACAGTTCACATCCAAATGACCCAACCTGAAAGAACCACCAAACCATTAAATACGCAGGCCATTGTTGAACAAAACAATGCCAGAATGCGTAAAGAGATTTTCTTTCTGGTTATTCAGCACTGGTACCTTTACCTGATTTCATTAGTCATTGGTTTTTCCATATACTGGATCATTAACCGGTATTCACAAGATATTCATGAGACCAAATGCGCGCTCATGATTAAGGATGAAAAAATGAGGCTGAGTGGAGGAGAGTTACTTGTTTCTGACCAACTCAAAGTACCCAAAATAAACTCCAGTATTCAAAACGAAACTTACCTGTTAAAATCAAGAGGCTTTATAGCTGAATGTATTGAAGAAGTGAATTTTGATATCTCCTATTATGGAATAGGCAAAGTATTAGAAACAGAATCCTATGGTTCAGCATTACCTTTTATTATTGAGGCCGACAGCAACTCCAAGAAGGAACTAAGAGGAAGATGGCTCTACCTGAAATTTGAAAAGAACAAACAAATAAAAATAGCTTTTGACGAGAACTTTTCTGAAAAAACCTACCAGTGTGTATTGGGTCAAATGTGCAGTATAAGTGACAGCATTTTTATTAAAATACGCCTTAACGACAATTATTCTGAAGTATCCGGTTCATACAAAGTATACTTTAATGAAAGTGAAAAACTAATTAATCAATTCAGAAATGTAATTTCTATTTTTAACGTTGAAAAATCAACTGTTTTAGAAGTAAGCGTTTCAGGAACCCTACCGGAGAAAAATCAGGATTTTCTAAATGCATTATGTCACGTTTACGAACGCAATCAGGTAAGGCAAAAAAATCTGATTACCGAAAAGACCATATTCTTTATTAATGAACAATTGAGAGAGTTGACTACCACACTCTCTGAAGACGAAAACGAGTTAGAAAATTACAAAAAAGATAACAAGGCCAGTGTGGAGTTAAAAGATGAGGCCAAGTCATATTATGAAACCATTAAAGAACTGGAGACACAAACAGAGCTTTATAAACTGGATTTGAAAGACATCATCTTAATCCGAAAAGAAATGATGTCGAACAAGGATATTACAGAAATTGCACCCAGTATTGGCAGGTTAAACGATCAATTGCTTTTGCAGTTGATTAATGAACTGAGAATATTAGAACAAAACAGAAAACAACTGGCCTACAATACCAAAGAAAACTTCCCCACCTTTCAACTCATCAATAAAAATATAGAACTAACCCGCAAGGCTATTCTCAGCAGCTTGAATAATAATGAGTCGTCTATTCAGTCAAGGGTTAGTCAGAATATACGCAGGGTTGCCGAACTGGAAACAAAATTACTGAGCATTCCTTCCAAAGAAAGGGAGTTCATTTCTTTAAAACGCAGGTACTCTGTTAAGGAAAGCCTCTTCAATTATTTGTTGGAGCGAAGAGCTGAGTTGGGCATATCTAAAGCAGCCAACCTCCCCGACCATAAAGTAGTGGAGACACCATTCTACAATGGTGTTACCTATCCTAACAGAAGAAGGAATCTGAGCATTTCCTTGTTACTGAGTCTTCTTTTCCCTTCTGCAATTGTTTATTTTAAGAAAAGTTTTGACAACAAAATCAGAAGCCGCGCACAACTGGAAGAACTTACCGCTGCCCCGATAATAGGATTTGTAGGACACAATAAATACCAAACAAATCTGGCTGTGTATGAAAAGCCCAATTCCCTTATTGCAGAAGCTTTCCGTAACATAAGAACTAACCTGGAGTACACGTCATCAAAGGATGATAAAAGAGTTTTTATGGTTACCTCAACCGTAAGTTTTGAAGGTAAAACATTCATCGGTATCAACCTGGCATCCGTTATGGCCTTGTCTGACAAGAAAGTGGTACTGATTGGTATGGACTTACGTAAGCCAAAAATTTACGGTGACTTTAACCTGAAGAATGACATGGGTATGACCAATTACCTCATAGGAAAGGCAACCGTAGATCAGATAATTCACCACACACAGATTTCGACATTGGATATTATTCCGGCAGGTCCTATTCCGCCAAACCCTGCTGAGCTGATTCTTGACGACCGGATGGATCAGATAATTCAGGAACTAAAAACCCGTTACGATTACATCATTATTGATACCCCTCCTGTAGGATTGGTAACCGATGCACAGATATTGATGAAGTATGCTGACATAACCATTTACGTGGTAAGGGAAGGCTACTCTGTTACCACATTTACAGAAACCATTAACGACCTTTATGAAACCAAGGGAATCAAAAACCTGTACCTGCTATTAAACGACACCCGCATTTACAGTAAAAAATACGGGTATGGATACGGATACGGGTATGGGTACGGGTATGGTTATGGCTACGGGTATGGCTATGGGTACGGGTATTATTCAGACGATGCCAGCAGCAACAAGAAAACATCATTATTAGACAGAATATTTAAGAAGAAATGATAAACGATTTACTCAAAAAGGAAAAGAAAATTGCCGTTATAGGGTTAGGCTATGTAGGGCTTCCCATTGCACTGGAGTTTGCCAGAAAATTTTCTGTTATAGGTTTCGATATAAACGCTAAACGCGTAGAAATGCTACGCAACCGAATAGACCCGAGTTCTGAATTAGCACCGGAAGAGTTTGATGGTGCAGATATCTTTTTTACTGATTCACTTGACGAACTTGCTAAAGCACAATTTTATATAGTGGCAGTTCCCACGCCTATTGACGAACACAATACACCTGATTTGAAACCTTTACTGGGTGCATCAGGTTCAGTAGGTAAGGTACTCAAAAAAGGAGATTATGTAGTTTTTGAATCAACTGTTTACCCCGGCTGCACTGAGGAAGATTGTTTACCTATATTGGAAAAACTCTCCGGTCTCCAATTCAACCAAGACTTCTTTTTAGGTTACTCTCCTGAGCGGATAAACCCGGGTGACAAAGAGCACACGCTTACCCGAATTAAAAAAGTAGTCTCCGGTTCTACACCCGCAGCTCTTGAGGTTATTGCTGATGTTTACGGAAGTATAATTACTGCCGGCATACACAAAGCACCTACACTAAAAGTGGCTGAAGCGGCAAAAATTATTGAAAATACACAGCGCGATATCAACATTGCTTTGATGAACGAATTGTCCCTTATCTTTAATAAAATGGGCATCAATACATTTGATGTACTGGAAGCGGCAGGCACCAAATGGAACTTCCTCAAATTTTTCCCGGGCCTGGTAGGCGGACACTGTATTGGTGTTGACCCCTACTACCTTACTTACAAGGCACAGGAAATAGGCTACCATTCAAAAGTTATCTTATCCGGTCGTCAGATTAACGACAGCATGGGTGCTTATGTAGCCAAAGAAACCATCAAACACATTATCAGTACAGATAAGTCATTGAAGCAATCGAATGTGTTGATTATGGGAGCTACGTTTAAAGAAAACGTAACCGACATACGCAACTCCAAGGTGGTTGATATTTACAATGAACTCAAATCTTTTTCCATCAACATTGACGTGGTAGACCCTTATGCTGACTCTGAAGAGTTAATGCATGAATACGGTTTTGAACTGGCAAAAGACACCAACAAAAAGTACGATGCAGTAATAGTTGCGGTAAGCCATACACCATATATAGGTTTAGACAAAAATTATTTCAACAACCTGTTGCAACCTAACGGTTTGTTGGTTGACATTAAAGGAATATACCGCAATAAGCTGGCTGATATCAACTACTGGTCACTGTAACGGGTTTGTATGGGAGGCATTACTGACAACATAGTAAACTTCCCTTTGCTTCTTTTTCTTGATCCTTCACAGGTATTTAGTGTACCTCACCAACTCCCTGAGTTTACCTCTGATATTGAAGAACCTTTAACAGAAGAAAAGTTTAGTTTCAGAATACATTCGGGTATGTCGTACGAAGCGTGTTACCTGTACGCGTATCTTTATGGATTACACGTAGCCTACACCCCTGCCTTAAAGCATGAGCTCCATGCTTATTATCAATTAAGTGAAGGGAACGCTCCCTCATTAGTTGAATCATACCGGCTTTTATTTCAATTCTATCCTTCCAAACTCATGTACTGGATTCTATTCATGCGAATAGCTTCCCTCAAAAATTTTATCAAAGAATTCAAAGCATTCAAGGTCGCAAAAAAAAATCCGCTACCACCTTACCCTAACTCTGAAAACACAACTTCTGAATCAGTTTCACAGGTTCCTCATAAGGTATCTGTCATCATTCCTACACGAAATAGAAGCAACTACCTGTTGCAAGTTCTGCAGAATATTAATGCACAAACTTATCGCCTTATAGAAGTCTTAATAATTGATCAATCTGACATCTTTTCACTTGTTGATTCATCCGTTTATTTTTTTCCGCTACAACACATAAAAGACGATAATCGCGGACAATCGAGTGCCCGAAACAAAGGAATAGAACTGGCAAAAGGAGAATACCTCCTTTTTGTGGATGATGATATGCTGGTCAATGAAAACTGGGTAGAGGGGCACCTCAAAGCTTTTCAGGATACCGACACTCATGTTTCCTGCGGCCATTATTATGAAGAGGAAACAAACAGCGATGCTCACTCATCCGGTTATCGGATCGCCAGCCAGATTCCGGGAAATAACTTCATGGTAAGGAGCGATTTTTTCACCTTTACAGGCAAGTTCAAAACAACATATGACGGATTTCCGTTTGAAGACAACGAACTTTTTTTTAGGGCCATTGCAGCCAATCGCAAAATGATACTGAACAGGAAAGCTGCAGCCCGTCATTTACAGGCATCACAAGGTGGAATGAGGGAATATGAAACACTCGCCACCTTTCAGCTTTTAACAACCGACAAAAAGTTTATTCAATTGCACAGTACGTACCACCCGAATGTATCTTTAACTCTGTTTAAGAACGAACATTTACTTTTTACTTTTAACAGAATTATGAATCTCCCGCGTGCATTGCACTTTCGAATTACACTGATTGTATTGAATTGCATTTGGTACACTTTACTTATTTTGCCTTATCTTATTTCAGATAAATTAAAACTTCACAAAACATGAATCCCGCTTACCCTCCTCTGGTTAATTTTATGATTGTGGGAGCTGCTAAAAGCGGCACAACCAGTCTGGCCCGCTTGCTTGCACTACACCCGTCAATATGTATCAGTGACCCGAAAGAGATTTATTATTTCAATAAAACCATTGACTGGGATAATCCTGAAAAACTAAGAAATTACCACAGTCATTTCCATAACACCACCAATAAAATTGTGGGAGAAGCATCCACTCTTTATTCAGACTTCCCTAGATATCTGGACACTGAGCAGCGAATTTTTGCTTACAACCCCAACATGAAAATAATCTTCATTATGCGAAATCCTGTCGACAGAATTTATTCGCATTACAAGCATCTGTATGCCATGTCAAAACTACGTCTAAAAGTGAGTGAGATGGAAACTGAGCTGCTGAACGATCCGCTTTATGTGAACAGAAGCAAATACTACATGCAAATTTCTCCCTACATAAAACTATTCGGGAAGCAGAGTGTGCACCTTTGTTTTTTTGAGGACTATAAAGAAAATCCGGCAGGTGTGTTAGATGATATCCTGGAATTTCTTGGTGCTGAAAAAGGGTTCTTTCACCGGGGTGACTTTAACTTCCACCACAACCCTTCAGAAAAGCTAAGGATACTTACCCCTTTCGGGCAGACAATCGCTTCATTACCAATAATTAAATTTTTGCCTCGCGGTTTTAAATGGAAATTCAGACGCCCGTTTGAACGTAAAATGATTAAGTTCCCTGAGATGTCTGATCAGATTAAGGAACATTTGTTAAGAGCATTGGAAACAGATCTCGGATACTTGAGCACCATTACTCACAAAGACATCTATAAAATGTGGAAAATCGGCAAGATTTGAACGAAAAAAATAGGCCGTTTAGACATTTTTATTGTTAGATTTGTGTGTTTAACAAAATGCCCAAATCAAGCCGCCCGCTATGACTAAATTATTCAACTACCCCCTTTTATTCATATTTTCCTTATTCTTCAGTAATATATGTTTTGCGCAAAGTACAGGTGACTTTCGCTCTAAAACTGACGGAGACTGGAGTTCAACTGCTACCTGGGAAATTTTTGATGGTGCCATTTGGAACAATGCCGCATCTTTACCCAACAGTTCCACATCTGTTTACATTCAGGATGAAGATTCCGTTGTGCTTACGGGCAACGCAGCCTGCAAAGACCTGCACCTGAACAGCGATATCACTCAGGGTGATGTAGGACGTATCAATACACAAACATTCACCCTGGCTGTTAACGGAAAAATAAGAGCATATACGGCAGCTAAAAATACTATTCCGGGCACTGCAACTTCCAACGCACATAATGCTTCTGCATTTATCACCACAGGTTCAGGTGGTAAAATTCAGTTTGTGGGTACTACCAGAGATGTGTTTGTTGCCGGTGAGTGGGCTTCGCCTACCAACAACTTTGGATGGAGTTTGGAGTTTGCCATGAACAGCGCTACCGATACTGCCAAAATTAATACCAACCTCAGAGCAGGAAGTATTACCATTGCCT